>OZ242267.1:0-1968149 GCA_965207335.1 Gammaproteobacteria bacterium | reverse complement strand
TTAAATCTCCGTTTAACCTCTAATACAAAACCTTGTTTATTATCCTTAGCGCGTTTATTATTTAAGTTTCTTAACTCTAAACTAACAAATGTTTCTGCTAATATTTCATATTGTGTTAATAATGCTGCTAAATTTATTCTATTATCATACCAAATACCGCCAAATTTTTCTTTGGAAAAACGCACTGCAAATTTAGTACCTAATTGCCACTCTTTGCTAGTTTTATAAAGAATATCTGTAGAGAATACATGCCCTTTGTCTGCCTCTATAGTGTTTTCTTGTACTTGGTTTACGGGATAATTATTTTCAACCCAAGTGTATTTAAAAAGATTGTTAAATTTATTACTATCTATGGGACGATAGGCAAAGTTTAAATCAAAACGATTATTACTAGCATCTATGGTATTAGTATCTTTATTGTTAGTTCTACTCCATTCTATAGTGTTTATTATTGATAAATCTTTGTTGTATTTTCCTTTTATCTTAGAGCTAAACACATATTGAGTACGATTATTAACACCAGTATCATCTCTTCTGCTAATATTTAATGATGATTTTAGCACTGCATCGCCTTTATCATTAGTTCTAACATAAGCGGTTCCTACTCCAAAATTTGTTCTTTTATCTCTGCCATTGTCTTCATTTTGAACATATCCTTGCCCAGCATTGATAATTAAAGACCAGTCTTTATTAACACTGCCATATAATTCTATATCGTAACCATCGCCTGATGTGCTATCTGTTTCTTCTACATATCTGCTAATTTTGGTATTTATGTTTTGTTCTTTGTTAATTTTATGACTTAATTTGGTTGATACTACACTTTTTGTATTATTTTTACTAGCACTAAGTGTGGTTTCCGCCCCTATATTAGTTTTGTCACTAATTGGAATATCTGCTCCTAACGCTAACGATTGCACACTATTATTATTAGCATCTACTCTGTTAGTAGCGGCTATTTTGTATTGTTTTTTATCTTGCGTATTATAAACATATGCCCCGTGACTATCAGAAGTCAGACTACCATCATCTTCTTTTGTCAGTCCAGAACCAAAAGATACACCATCTTTGGAATAAGCACCTGAAACATTAGCTTTATTACTGCCATTACTATTTTCAACTCCAACACCATAAGAAAAACTACTATTACTATAACCACCGCCAATACGACTACTATTAATACCTTCACTATTTTGACTAGCCCCTGCTGATAAAGAAATACCATTATTTGCTCTATAAGTAGCATCAATATTGTTGGCGTTATTTTTATCAGTTATAAAGGTAGTATTAGCCGATACTTCTATATTGTCATTTACCTTATGTTTTGCACCTATTGTGATTTGTTGTATTAAATTATCTGCTACTGCTATTTGGTGGCGTAAATTAAATTTAGTATTTTGACTATAAGCATATTCTGCCTGAGATGCAATGTTTGAGGTCCTTTTGTCTGTATCTTTATTGTCAACAGCACTGTAATTATTAGTTATATTATGGCTAAATGCCGAGGTTATTATTAAATTATTTGATGCTTGATAATTAGATTGAAGTATTAAATTATTACTTTTTTGCCAGTCTTTTGTTCTAGTTTTATTTATATCATCACTTAAATCATACTTAATCCTAAGCTTTAATTTTTCACTACTACGGTATTTTTTGTCAAAACCTGCTGTTACTCTACCTGCTGCAACGCTGCTAGTATTTTCTGAAAAATTTGCATCCGCTCTTTTATAATAATAATCAAAATCATTATCATTGCCTAAGGTTTTAATATTACCCTTTATTGATAAACCTTTTTTCTTGCTGTCTTGATTATTATAAACCTCTTTTTGAGTCCAATTTATTCCGCCATCACTAGATATAAATGGTGCATCTGAGCTAGCATTACTTTTTGCTAATTCAATATCTAAAACATGGTTTTTATTAAGGTGTATATTAGCATCAATACCTTGACTTTTGTATTCTCTACCGTTTAACTCTTCACTTTGATATTGCAAACCTACGACAATATCATCATTAACTGCTTGTTGAATTCTATTTGCAATATTTGCCTTGCTTAAGTCGCTAGATACAGAATAATTATAATTGGCAATGATGTAAATATTATTTTGCTCATAATCATCGTTAAAAACAATTAAACCTGATTGTAAATATTGTTTTATTGGCCTCCAAAATAATAATCTACCTGAATTAGCATCAATTTCAAAGTCTTCTCCTACTATTAGATTCTTAGTCATTAATACATTATTATTAACACTATCTCTAACTTCTAAGGATATTTGTAAAGTATCTTCAACTATGCTACTATAACGCAAATAATACAAAATACCGCCAGTTGATAAAAATTCGTTGCGTGTTCTTTTTTCTTCTAAATTAGCATGGTATGAGTCTATTATGGTATCTGGTATGCCGTATTTTGTGGTTTCTTTAGACTCGTAATGTAGTCCAAAGCCACTAATATTACGATTTAGATTGCTTAATTCTTGTACTGGGAATTGGGTTTTTAATTTACCCCATTTAAGCCATGATTTGTCTTTTTCTATTAATAGATATAATATACCTCTAGCTTGACTTGATAAATCAGTAACAATAGAATCATCACCATAAACTGCATAATTAGTATCTGGGTCTAAGTGTGATAAAATATCATTATCTTCTCGCTTGGTGTCTATACTGACATTAATTAAATACTCGCCTTTTATTAAACCACGATAATATAACTGAATCTTGCCTTTAGTTAGTATGCGTTTTGGATAGTCAACACTGCCAGAATTAGCAAAAGCACGATTACCTGTTATTTTTCTATCTATTACTTCTATGTCTGCTATACCTACTAAAAAACCGTTTATCAAGGTGTCGCTAACTTTGGTTACAACATTAATATTATCTAAATTAACATCTAATGTTTCGACTATTTGATAACTGTCTTTTATACTGTAATCATAATCAACTCGTTGAAAATTACCATCTAATTGGGTTAGCCAATTAATACCACCATCTAATGAATAATAATATAATTCGTTATAAATTTCGTGGTCCTTAGCAAAATAATTATAATCAATATTAATAAATAATAGGTTATGGGTAATATTTTTTAGCCAATAATCGTCTAAAAAACTGTAAACAGGATTAGTAAAAAATAATTCTCCTGTTTGGTAATTAATACTAAAATCTTTATCTTTTATTAATTTACTGCTAAATAATACATTGCTATTACTGTCTTGTACTCTAATAATTAAACTAATACCGTATTGAGATATAGTTGTGTGGCGTAAAAAATATTGACTTCCTTCTGTTGCAAGAAAGCTATTATGGGACGATAAAACAATATTTTTATCATATTGTTGAATGCCATTACTAGCGTAACTATTACTGATTATAGTATTTAAAAAAATTAATAATACTAATAATATGCTACTATCTATTAATTTGTAATTTTTTCTCATTTTCAATAAATTCATCAAATAGATTATCAAAATTATTATTAATGTCGTTATCTTTTAACAAGTTACTTAAAGATTTTAATTTTATTACACTGCTTTTATTTGCAATCCAAGTAACACCGCCATCTGAGGAATAATTACTATTATAACCGTTATTTAACTCCATATCCAAGTATAAATAATCTAATACTAAGGTATAAGTATATAAATTATTGTCTATGTTGGTATCTAAGTAAGATAATACTGGTTCAATGAATTGCAGCTCTCCTATTTGAGAATCTAGGTTAAAATTTTGTTTTAAATACAATGTCTCGTTAGCAATTATATAGCCATCGCCCTTTGTTTTTACTACTAATTGTACACTTAGTGATTCTTCATTTATGTTATTATGTTTTAGATAATACAAACCATTTCCAGTGACTTTATATTCATTATGACTAGCATTTTCGTTGCTAGAATTTATAAAATCTATTAATTCTGCATCACTAATAATTATTTCTTGATTATTGTCTTCTTTTAATGATTGATACCATTCTACATTAGAAGTTAATTTATATTTATTTAGTAGTAAGTTATAGGCATCTTCATCTTTTAAATCTTTATCACTTAATCCTAAGCCTGTTATTGATAGTTTTTCAGCTGGCATAATCATATCTATTGCTATGCCATCTTTCTCATCTTTATTATTAAAACCTTCAATATAATCTTTATAAATATAAATAGGGATTATCTTATTGTTATAATTTATATTAATAAGTGCTAATTGTCTTGTATTAATGCGAATATTCTTACCTCTTGGATTGATGTAATTATATGCTGTAGAATCTTTGCTATCAACCTTAGACAACCAGTTGTAATAATTATTAAATTCTTCATTTGCTAACTTATCTGAGTATTGCTCATGACTACCATCTACATTAGCTAACACTGTGAATGATTTTATTTGGCTAGCACTTTCTCTATTATTATTGTCAGTTAATAATAATTGATATTTATAAACTTTTCCAATTTCTAATAATTCACTAGGATAATAAATAATCTCAAATAAACTCTCTATACCACCAGAGAATGTTTTTATTATTTTATTGGTGTAGTCTTCTGTAATAACTAACTGCCATTTATCAACAAATAAAGGGTAATTAGTCCATAATGCAAACTCAATAGATGGTGTGGTAATATTTTGTTTAAAGTGTAAATAGTGTTCAACATTTAATTTAGGTTGTAACTCTTTATCTATAACTTCTAATAAAATCTTATTAGCACTTTGCTTAAAGGTAGTAGGTAATTGCACTGCAAAATCCACTTGTGCTGGTATAGCCTTACGAATATCAACAATTTGTACCGCTCTTGATATAAACTTAGAGCCAACTGGCAGTGTTTTTTCGTCTATTCGTATTGCTAATCTACCTTCTGGGATATTTTCTAAGTGATACTTACCATCTTTATCTACGGTAATTAATTTACCAGAAGAGGTATATAGTTTTACATTTGCAACACCTAACTCGCCTTTATCTTGTACACTATTACCATTAATATCATTAAACACCTTGCCAATTATATTAGATAACTCAAATAAAGAATCTGGCACTATTTTAACGCTAACTTGTGCGGTATTTGATATAACTATGTCATCGTTTGTATTATCAGTGCTATCAGTATTATAAGCAGTGGCACTATTTTTATAATCGCCATAATTAACACCGCTACCTACTACCATACTATAAGTTATTTTAGTTTGTGTTGCATAAATACTATCTATATATATATTAGTGTTGTAATTAATGCTTGAACTTGCTTGCTTACCATTTACTAACACATTATCTAAATATTTAAACCCAAGTGGTGGAACATCTAATATCCTAACATTGTTTAATATTGCTGTTGATTTATTATTAATTGTTATTGTGTAATGAATTATATCGCCAATTCTAGCTTGTTTTTTATTAACAGTTTTTAAAACTTCAACACTTCCTGCAACATTTGTAGCTAATGGTAGGGATATAGAGCCCATAAATAATAAGTTATTTCGTCCTACTGAAAGAGGTCTAATATAATCATTAAAATTTATTTGCCAAGTGTAATCTATCCCAGATATTATGTCATTAGTTATACGGGTAAATTTACCATTAGAATACGACCATAAACTAAGTCTATGCCCTGCAATTCTTGTTCTACCTCTAATAGTAGGTTTATTAGATGTATTTATAGCATTATTATTTTGTAGTGGTAAACCTAAACTATCAATCACTGAACTGCTATTTTCAATACTATCAACAAATATATTTACCGATTCAATAGTATTTTTATTAGGATTCCATAATAATTCAGGAGTGTTATCACCATCAACCGATATATATACCTCTCTTGTTAATAAATTATCATCAACTTGCAACAAGCCATTAGCATCAGGTTGTAAATTAGCATTTGAAAATATTTGGACATTATCTTGTATATTGCCATCAGTAATTCTCTCAAATAAATTGGTTTGCTGATTAACCATAGCTGTTATAAAGCTAAGCTCTGTATTATATTGGAGTAATAATTTGCTGGCATCATCATCTAACGATACTACTCCAGATGTTAGGATTGGCGATACTATTGTTAATTCGCCACTGTTGATATTTACTATATTAATTAGCCTTTGCACTTCTTCTCTTAATACTGGATTAGAAAATAAAGTATTACTGGCTATTTCTTGTTGATATAAAATAGTTAAGCTAGCTAGTAAATTTTGTAAACCAATTTCTTCTAGTTGGGTAAAACTTATAGTAGCACTGTTAGCGTTATCAGCACCTCCTAGTGAGTTAGAATCCTCTAATACTTCTTTTAAGGCATTAATGTAATTACTATTAGTAATATTTATTATGTCTTGTACTTCATCTTTTAGTGTTGGGCTTGAGAAACTGGTATAGCCATTAATATTTATTTGATACTGTTTTATAAGTAGTTCATCTAAATAATCAAGTTCTAGTTGTTGAAGTTGTAAAAAAGTCACACTAATACCGTTGGTATTATCAGCACCTTCTGGTGAGTTAGAATCCTCCAATACTTCTGTTAATACAATGCCAATAGTATTGTTGTTAATAGCATTTATAATTTCAATTACCTGCTCTCTTGTTGCTGGGTTAGAAAATGCAGTATAACTTGCAATACCAGCTTGATAAGACGACAACAAGCTATCATAGAATATGACATAATCACTGATAATTACTTTAATTTGTAATGCTGATATTGACACACCATTAGCATTAGATTCACCAGCTGGAGACATAGAATCTTCTAAGGCTTCTACTAGTGATGCTATTAAAGTATTATTATTTATAGTATTTATAAGTTCTTGAATTTGTGCTATTGTTGGTGGATTAGAAAATGCAGTATAAGTTGCAATAGCTATTTGATAATCAATTATTAAATAAATACTTAAGCTAGCTATACCTACAATATCTAACTGCTCAAATGTTACTGATACGCCATTGATATTTCTAGCACCGCCTAGTGAGTTAGAGTCCTCTAAAACTTCAAGCAATGCTATATTCTTACTGTCATTATTAACTCTATCTATAATATCTTGAACTTGTGCTATTGTTGGCGGATTACTAAAACCAGTTTCTATTAATATTTGTTGCCTATAGAAATTTAATAAATAATCTTTCACATTTTCTATATTATCTATGCTTTGTAGTTGTTCTAAACTTACAAAAATACCATTACTATTAGTAGCACCATTTGGTGATATAGAATCTTCAAGAATTTCTAATAATGATGATAGACTAGAATTTATTAAAGTATTGTCAATTACTTGCTGTATCTCTGCTAAATTATCTAAGGTACTAGTACTAGTATATACAGCATTATTTATAATATTTATATTATTATTGCCTACTTTATATGTACCAGCATAATAATAATCAACCACTTTTGGCACTGGCTGTGCATTATCTACACTATATGCTCTAATTTTAGCTTGATTACTATCTGCTATGATATTAGCATTAAAGGCTATTTCTTGTATTTTTTCTCTATTATCTGTGCTACTATAACCCATAGACTCCACTACTAATATATTAGTAGTAATAATATTATCAATATCAACTCCTATTATTCCAGCATTACCATATGTTATTAAACTAGGACTAGCACTAATACTAGGACTAGCAGCATATTCTTGTATTATATTAAGTGCTATATTTGCTTGAATTAAGGCATTTTCAATTATAGTTTGTATTTTTTGATAACTATCAACAGCATTAGTATTAGTAGCTGCAATAATGCTATTTACTAAATTAATATTAAATGTGCTAACCCCTATTATTGCTAAATTATAATAATTACTAATAGTAGGTGTAGTGCTAAAAGACAACGAAGCATAAGAAGTTATATTAATAAAAGCTTCATCTGCTAGCATAGTACTGTTACTAACAATTATTTGCATACTAGCTCTGTTTGTTAAGGTTAAACTAACAGCAGATGCTATGTCTCTATTAACTGCAAAAATATTGATATCATCAACACCTCTTATATTAGCAATATAATTGTTAGTAGCACCTTTTATGCCAGCATTATGATAAGTAATAGTTGCTAAACTTGGGTTAGGACTAGTATTATAAGCACGAATATCATCTTGATTAGTATCTGCAACTATATTAGCATTAGATGCAATTGTTTGAATTTTAGAATTATTATCTAGTGCTTCATTACCGCCTGATTGAATGATAGAATTATTAGTAGTAACAAAATTATCATTATCAACACCTGTAATACCTGCATAGATATAATCAATCACTTCTGGCTCACCTTCTAATGTTGGTGTTGTAGCATAAAATCTAATTTTAGCCAAAGCATTAATAGTAAAAGATGCTGCATTATTAACTAAGTCTTGTATTTTTAGCCTAGTGCTTAAATCATCTGCACTTGCAAGACCAATAACTGTATTAACTGATTGGCTATTAGTAGTATTAACCCCTGTAATACCAGCATCAAAATAGTTAGCTAAACTAGGTATAGGATTAATACTAGAACTAGCATATGCTCTAATTAAATCTTGATTAGTATCTGCTAGTGTATTGGCAAGGTCAATAATAGTACTAATTTCATTGTATGTATCAATATTAACTCCGCCATTACTTGCTTTTATTGCATTATTTATGGTAATAATATTATCAATATCAACAATTCCTAAACCTATATCTTGATAATCATCAAATGTTGGAGTTGTGCTAGTAATGGTTGCTGCATAAGTGCGTATTTGAGTAATTTTAATTTCTGCTGTATCAATTATATTTTGTATCTTACTAAAACTATCAACACTAGACTGATCTTTGGCATTATTTGCTAACGATGCATTTGCTAGGATTAAATCTTCATTATTAATTACTCCCTCAATACTAGCATATAAATAATTAATTGTAGATGGTACGGTGGTGCTTCCTGTGCTAGTAGCATAGTTTTGAATTAAGTATAATGCTTGTTGGGATGTAGTAATTGCATTGTTAGCTATATTAAGGATTTTAATATAACTATCTAATTCAGTTGCATTAAGTACTTGACTAATATCATAATTAATAGCATTAAGCGTATTGCTACTAGCATTAACATTTATACTCTGATAATTGTCAATACTAGGTATGGTAGTTGTGCTTGATATACTAAAAGCTCTAATAGTAGCTACTGATGTATTTGCTATATTTACTGCATCTTGTATTTTATCAATAGAATCAATATTACTACCGCCTTTAGTACTTACAACACCAGCATTAGCAATATCCAAACTATCTTCTGATACTCCTAGTATTGACAAGTCGTTATAATTAGCAACACTTGGAGTGGGATTATTTTGATTATTAGCATAGTTAATAATTATATTTAAAGAATCCTGTTCTTGATTTATTACGGAATTAACAATAGCTCTAATTTCTTCAACAGTTAATAGTGTAGTTTTAGAACTTGCCGCAAATACAATAGCATCATTAACTAAATCTAAATTATTACTAGTTACTCCTTGAGTTATATGCCCATAATTGGTAGTTGTTGGTGTAGGGTTTGTGATGGTATCTGTTGGGTTTGCTGCATAATTTTGAATTATAACAAGCGAGGTATTAAATAAGTTACTACTAACATTAACTATTTCCATAATTTCTTGTGTAGTATCAACACCATTAATACCAGCTGATATTAATGCTACATTAAGAATATTTAGTTGTCCCGGTAAAACATCAAAAATAGTAAATGTAGCATAATCACTTACAACAGGAGATGGTTGATTAATATCTTGAACATAATTTCTTATTTTTCTTAATACCGTATAAACAGACGCTGATGCACTATTTGCCACAGTTTGTATTCTACTAGTATTGGTAGCTATTGTTGGGGTTGTTAGCATATAGTTTGTGCTAAATATGGTATTGCTATCAACATTATTAATACTAGCATAAATATAATCTACCACAGTAGGTGTTGGCTGTGTGCTTGGCGATTCTGCATATGCAATTATTTTAATTAATGAGGATTGCTGATTTAATATAACTATATTAACAATATCTTGTAATTCTGAGAATGTATCTACTTGATTGTTATTTCTAGTTAGAGACATATCATAGTTTACGGCCCTTATTGTAGTTGTTGTAACATTTATTAGTCCAGATTTTATATAGGTTTCTAGTGTAGGTAAACTAGCAATATTAGGATTATTAGCATAATCCCTAATAGCTAATAAAGATGAACTAACAGAGCCTGTAACTGATGCTACAAAAAAGCCTATATTTTCAATAGAATCAGTTACAGTACTATCCTTTGTGGTTGTTAAATACCTATTAATGCCATTTACTAACTCACTGTCAACAGTACTTATAAAGATATTAATATAATCGTTAATGCTTGGACTTGGACTCGATACTGGTGTTGTAACATAGTTTTGAATAAGTATTAACGAGTTGTCTTTTGCTATATTAATTAATGATACTATCCTTTGTATCTTATAAATAGTA
This sequence comes from Gammaproteobacteria bacterium, assembly GCA_965207335.1. Classification (GTDB taxonomy): domain Bacteria; phylum Pseudomonadota; class Gammaproteobacteria; order PS1; family Pseudothioglobaceae. The sequence goes on along the minus strand of OZ242267.1, from coordinate 1,957,726 downwards.
TTGGTATTATTACCGCCACCTGTTGCTCTAATATCAGCATTAACTTTATTAATATTTACCTCGTCAACGCCTACAATACCAGCATTATAATAAGTAATTGTACTAGGTGCTGTTGTAGTTGCCCTTGATGCATAATTTTGAATATGTGCTAATGAAGCAGTAGCAATATGTAATGTTGAGTTTATTATAGCTTGCACTTCAATAGGAGTATCTATTGCATCTATACCATTACCAGTATTACTTGCTGTTATTGTATAGGCATTAAATACATAATCATTAGAAATATTTAAACTATTTATACTAACACTATGGATGCCAATATTTTTATAATCACTAACACTTGGTATTTGATTGCCCAATACTGCTGGATATTTAAAAAATATTAGCAATGATTTAGCACCACTTATAACAAGATTTTGTAGTTCAACAAATTCATCAACCGCTTCATAACCACCTGTTAGTGCAAGAGCAGAATTTAAAAACTCAATATTAACAGTACTGGCCTCTGGTAAAAATGCATCATGATAATCGCTAATATTAGGAGTAGGCTCTGTTGTTGGGCTAGCAGCATAGGCACGAATTTTATCAATAGCTGGTTGGAATGAAATTAAAACCTCGGCTACCAGTCGTCTAATTTCATCAATAGTATCTTCTCTGGCAGTAGCAAGACCAGAGTTATACAATGTATTAATGGTGTCTTTATTAAAAATAAGTATTGAGTTAACAGCAAATATATTATCAAAAGTAACGCCGTCTATGTCTAAATCACTAAAATTATCTGATATTGGAGCGATGTTGTTTGTATTTGTAGGATCATTTATATAATCAATAATTCTTTGTAATGGATCGTATGTTGTGGTAAAGTTTAGGTTGGTTGAATCCTGTAACCCTATAAATATATTACCAGAATTATCTCTAATATTTTTTGCTAAAATATAATAATCAACACTATAAGATAGCGTTGCTATATCAATAACTATTGTCGTACTAACACTATTGTCAATATTGCTTGATAAGTTATTATATACAGCAATTAATGAATTATCTTGATATAGTTCAAAACTAAAATCATTTCTTAGTACAAGTCCTTCATTGAACAATAAAGTAACATCATTATCTATTCTAAATCCTATTTGATCATCAGTAGGTGTGCTACTTATTAAAATAGGCGGTAAATAATCTTCTACGGTAAATGTTAATGAAGCATCGCTTTGAATACCGCTATAAAATAAGCCAACGCTGTCCATAATTGACATAGAAGATGCAAGAACATAATAAACACCCTCAGAATCAAGAGTGTTACTAGGATTAATTGTTAGAGTAATTCCATTAGTTGTTATAGTAGTGTCAATAATAGTATAACTAGAATTATTTAATTTTATATATAAATTAATTGAGTTTATAGAATTAATAAAAATTTCCTCATCAAATAATAATAACATATTAGAATTTCTCAAAACTCCAGTAGCATTATTTGTTGGAATTATTGCTATTAAAGAAGGTGGTGTTATATCTAGGGACTCAAAGTTTAGTGTGGTAGAACTAGCAATACCTTCATAAGAATTACCAATAGATGAATCAAATGTAGTAGGTGATATTAAAATATAATAATTAGTTTCAGAGCTAAAATCATTGCTTGGATTAATAGTTACAGTAGGTCCATTGACTGACACTATTGATGAACTAGCAGTATCAAAATCTTCTACTAAAATATCACCAGTATATAAAGAAATACTGCCAACTTCTATAACAACATTTTGATTAAAGACTAAAATTATATTACTATCTACTAAAACACCTGTTTGGTTATCAGCAGGATTAGAGCTATTTAATATTAATTCTATTACTCCAGAAACAGTAATAGAGGCATTTATACCAACAGAATTTCTGCCATTATATCCTTGCTCAAATGTTATATTATAAGGTGTTCCATCATCAGAATATAAACCATTTTTATTTAACAAATTATTAATAAATATTGTATCTGTAACATCTATAATTACTGTAAAAGTATTACTAGAATCAATATTTATATTGTAGTCTCTAATAGAATAAGTACTTCCGTTATCGCCTGTTATTAAAATTTTACTAGTATCAATATCATTTCCTGCTAATTCTATTAGATGCGATGCAGATACTGTTAATAGAGAAGTACTAGCATCATAGGTAACATTATGAATTATCTGCTCTGGAACATTAGTAACAGTAATATTAGTAATTGTTGCTTTAGAGGTAGGACCGTTCCAAAAATCATCAATACTAAATATATATGTATCGCTAGAAGCTGATAAACTGCCATTAGCATTTAATAAATATTTAACTTCTTGAATATCATTGCCTATAAGGTTAATATTAAATTCTATATTTGATGTTTCAATATTATAATTACTAATTAAAGTATAACTTGCATTACCTTCACCTGTTATGGTTATGCTTGCAGTATAAATATCATTATCATCTACAATGCTAATTAAGTTTGTTCCTGCTACTATTAATAAATTATTATCATAATCAAAACTAACTATTTCTATAATAGGAATAGAATTAATAGTAATAGCAATGTCTAGTGTTGTGCTGGCATTATTATCATCTTGCAGTACGATAGTTATAGTACTATTTCCATAAAATTCAGAGTTTGTTTGATAAAAAACACCAATAGTGCTAGTTGATGCTAGAGTGTTTGTTGTACTACTAAAAGTAATAGTGCTATTACCACTTATATCTGTGGCTGACCAAGTTAAATTATCGCCGTCTAAATCAACCCCTGTTAGAGTAGCTATTTGAGTTATTGGTGCTGCTTGGTCAAGAGTAAAATTAATTAAAGTTAAGAATGGTAGTCCTGATGGCAATTCAAATAATCCATCATCAACTCCATTACTACCTCTATCATTGCAAGGTCTATCATTAAAATCTCCACTATTTTGATAGCGAAAACAACTACCAGCAGGACCATCGGCAAAATTACCTGCACCGATAAAATCATATCTACCTGGAGCAATTATCTCATTATTAGCACTATTAGGTGCAGGGTCAAAGGCAATAAAATCACCTAGCACAGTAGTCCAAGTCGCATTCTCACCTGATACACCAAAACCTGTAATATCAGCCGCTGCCATTCCTAAGAAGGAATCAAAAGTACCATCTGATAGTGTTGCAAGTAAATTGCGTTCTTCTTGACTATCAATAATTGCTAGATGGGCACCTAAACGATTATTGACTGTTTGTCCTGTATTACTAAATGCAGGTTGTAAGGCTATAAAGTCTGAGAAATTAGCCCCTGCATTAGTAGGAGATGCAGTAACACTAAAATATAAACTACCAGCAAATACTGCTATGTCATTAGCATAGACATAACTATTACTAACAGTGTTAGCAATAACATCATTAACAAAAGTAGTAATATCTTGTGAGATAATAGGTGCTTTATTAAATGGCGATACAGTAACTGTTACTGATTGTGTTGTAGTATTACCAAATATGTCTTGTAAACTAATATTAATAACCCCTGTGCCTGTGGCATCTGGGATTATGGTAAAGTAAAGATTAGCAGTAGTTGGGGCGCTACTTAATGTCATTGTTGTAACAATAGTAGTACTAGAAAATGATACAACAGGTGTTGGATTACTAGTAAATATATCATTACCTAAGGCATTTATTGTAAAAGTTGCTATATCATTATCAATGTCAATGATATTAGTTATGTTAATAGTATGATAAATAGTATTACTAGCATTTTTTGTTAAACTAACAGTATTGGTTGCTAAGGTAAAACTTGGGACTGTTATACCAGAAACACTAATAGTACTTGTTGCCAATATAGAAGCAATACCATTCCAAGTTGGACTAGCTATTAGTTGATAACTAGTGTTATTTTGTGATTGTGTGCCATTTTTATTTAATACAGTTCTGAGATTATCAATATCTTCTTCTGTTAAATCAATAGTCCAACTAACACCATTATTAACACTAATATCATAAGTAGATAATATAATTGTATTACTTCCCTCACCAAATATTGTGAATAAATTTGAGTTAATATCAGTTAGAATGCTTAACTGAATAAGGTTTGTACCTGTAAAAGTTAGTAATTTATTTGTATAATCAAATACAACTTGTTCAATACTAGCTGTGGGGATATTGCTGACTATAAGAGTGCTAGTTATACCTGCTATACTATCCTTGCCATTGTATGCCGCTAGAGTGGTAATAGTATAAGTTGTGCCATCACCTGCTCTATTGCCATTACTATCTATTATGGTATTAAAATTATCTAAGTCTGCTTGATTGCTGATACTAATACTAAACTGGGTACTTGATGCTAGTTCAATACTATAACTAGTTAAACTAAAACTAGCACTATTATCACCTAATAGTACTAGCTTGCTAGTGTCTATATCATTACCTGCTAGTTTGATTAGGTTGCTAGCATTTATTGTTAATATATTAGTGTTATTATCATAACTAGCACTTACTAGACTAGCAGTTGGGATATTGGTTACGAATATGGTATTATTAATATCAGCTACTGCTCTACTAGTATGCCAGAAGTTAGCAGTATTTAAACTATAAGTAGTGTTATTATTGGAACTTAAACCTGCTCTATTGAGTAAGTTTCTAGTATTTGTTATATCAGCACCTATTAGGGTTATTGTTATTTGCTCTGTGGCTATACTATAACTTGAGGCATTAGTTAGACTATAAGTATTAGTGCTGTTTAGTGTGTTTGAACCCTCACCTACTATACTAATTAGGCTAAGACTAACAGCACTCGAGCTGACAAAGTTATTGCCAAATAATACTAATTGGTTGGTAGTATAGTTAAATGTACTTGTAGTAATACTTGGGGCGACTACCGATGTAACTGTAATAGTATTAGTAGTGTCTGCTATTGAGTTGTCACCATTATAAGATGAGTCTGCTGCTAGGTTAAAAGTTATGCCTAAAATAGATTTATTGCCATTAGCATTTAGTATGGCGTTGATATTAATGGTATCAGTAGTATTTAATACAATACTAAATCTTGTAGCTGAGGCAATTTCAATAAGGTATGTTGCTAGGGTAATGGCAGTATTATTCTCTCCGGTTATTATTAGTTTACTAGTATCAATATCACTACCTGCTAGCTTAATTAAATTACTAGCACTAATAGTTAGGGTGCTGGCTATATTGTTGTTATCATAAGTATAAGTAGCTAGGATAATACTAGCTGTTGGGATGTTAATAACGGTAATACTAGCATTATCTGCTATTGATGCTATGCCATTGTAATTATCTGCTACTGCTAAGTTGTAGACTATATCATCGTTTGAGCTAGTGCCTTGTTTGTTAAGTAAGTTTCTTATTGTTTCTAAGTCTTGTTGTTGTAAGGTTATAACTAAACTAGTTGCTGATGTTATATTGATAGTATAACTAGCTATTAGTCCAAAGCTTAGAGCATTACTTGTAGCTGTGCCCTCACCTGTTATAGTAATTAAACTAGTGTCTATGTCTCTTATTGCTGATAAAGCTATCAGATTGGTTGCAGTTATACTAAATACCCCAGTTGTATAATCAAATACAACTTTATTTATTATAGGTATAGGATTAACAATTATAAAAATAGTAGCACTACTGCTATTAATGCCATCGCTTAGAGTAATATTAAGTGTGGTGGTACCATAAAAACTTGGATATGGTTGATAAAATACAGAAAGAGTGCTAGTTGAGGATTGTGGATTAGCATTACTAAAAGTAATAGTGCCATTATTATTATCAATGACAGACCAAGTTATGTTATCGCCATCCAAATCAAAACCTGTTAATGTTGCTACTACAGTAACTGGGTCTTGTTGGTTTAAAGCAAAATTAGCAGTTGCTAAGGCAGGTAAACCTGATGGTAATTCAAAAAATCCGTCATCAACAAAACTACCTCTGTCAACACATGGTCTATCATTAAATACTGTTATACCTACACCAATACTATAGCGCAAACAAGTACCAGCAGGACCATCAGCAAAACTACCTGCACCGATAAAATCATATCTACCTGGGGCAATTATCTCATTATTAGCACTATTAGGTGCAGGGTCAAAGGCAATAAAATCACCTAGTACAGTAGTCCAAGTTGCATTCTCACCTGATACACCAAAACCTGTAATATCAGCTGCTGCCATTCCTAAGAAGGTATCAAAAGCACCGCCTGATAGTGTTGCAAGTAAATTGCGTTCTTCTTGACTATCAATAATAGCTAAATGAGCACCTAAGCGATTATTTACTGTTTGACCGCTATTACTAAATGCTGATTGTAAGGCAATAAAGTCTGAGAAATTAGCACCTGCGTTAGTTGGTGATGCACTAACACTAAAATATAGACTACTGCCAAATATTGCAACATCATCAGCATAAGCATAAGTATTGGTAACAGTATTAGCAATAGCATTATTAACAAAGGTGGTAATATCTTGTGAGATGATTGGTATAGTATTTACTGCTTCACTAATAGTAACTATTACTGTTTTAATAAAATTATTGCCTGAGTTATCAGTTAGGGTTATAGTAATAGTACCAATACCGACAGCAGTATTTGGGACAACAGTAAAGTAAAGCGTGGCAGTGCTAGAGGTACTCTTTAAAATTTCATTTGTATCAACTATAGAGTCAGAAAATGATACAATAGGAGCTGGGTTTGCGGTAAATATATCGCCATTATAAGTAACAGCGAACGAAACTTCATCATTAGGTAGACCACTAATATCAGTAATATCTAATTTATAGCGAATAGTATTAGAAGCATTTGCCACTAAATTAACAGTATTAGTAGCTAGCATAAAATCAATTGGTGGAAAAACAATAATATCTAAAGTATCAGAGGCACTATTGTTATCAATTAATGAAATAGTAACTGTGGTTGTAGATGTAAAAGTTACATTAGACTTATAAAAAACCTTAGTGTGGCTTATTGAATCTGAAGTATCAATCTGACTAAATGTAACAGTACCATTACCATAAGTCTCACCTGACCATGATAAAGTAGTGTTATTGCCATCTAAATCAAAACCTGTTAAGGTAGCAATTTGAGTAATATTATTTATTACAATACTGACCAAATTACCTGATTCTAACTCAGGTAAACCCGATGGCAACTCAAAAAAACTATCCTCTGTAATGTTAGTACCATTACATATTTTGTCACTAAAAACTGAAATATCTAAAAACTTAATGTATGCCAAACATCCATTACCACTAGCAAAAATGCCAGTAGTAAAGTCATAACGACCAGGTGCAATTACTTCACCTATATTACTATTAGGCTGGGTATCAAATGTAATAAAATCTCCTAATACACTAGTCCAAATTGCATCCTCACCTGATGTGCCAAAACCTGAGTTATTGCCTGATGCTATCCCTAAAAACGCATCAAAGTCACTACCTGATAAAGTATTCAAGAATAATCGCTCTTTCTCACTATCAACAATTGCTATGTGAGCACCTTGACGATTATTTACTGTTTGCCCTGTATTGCTAAAAGCAGATTGCAAGGCTATCAAATCTATAAAATCAATTCCATATATATCGTCTACTTCTTCGGTAATAGTAAAATAGAACTTACCAGCAAATATTGTCCCGTCATTACTATATATATAATCCTTATTAGTGTTAGTATTTGTTATAGCATCATTAATAAAACTAGTAATATATTGTGAGATAATAGGAGCACTATTTACCGCTTTGCTAACTGTTACTGTTACTGTTTTATTACTGATAACACCTAAAATGTTAGTTAAAGCAATTTTAACTAAACTGGTGCCAGTGGCATCAGGGACAATAGTAAAATAAAGTATAGCAATATCTGGCGTAGTATCAGACAATACTAGTGAGGTAACAATACTATTGGTAGCAAGTGAAACTACAGTTTCTGGATTATCAGTAAATATATTTGCACCAGTAGTAGTAACACTAAAAGTAGCAGTTATAGCATCAACACCAAGAATATCAACAATGTTTAACTGATAATAAATAGTATTAGAGGCATTTTGTATTAAATTAATAGTATTAGTTGCTAGTGTAAAACTGTGTGCTACAATGTTAGAAACCGTAATACTAGCATTGTTAATAACAGAATTGTTACCATTCCAGCCATTAGCAACAACAAAGTTATAACTACTACCATCATTAGCAACATTGCCATTATTATTTAATAAATTTCTAATATTTATAATATCATTACTATCTAAAGTAATAATAAATTGTGTGTTAGAAATAATACTATAACTTGCGCTATTTGCTAGTGTATGACTACCATTAGCATTACCAAAAATTGTAATTAAGGTTGTGCTTATTGCTGCACTAACTATTAAATTGCTTGCCTCTACAGTAAATACATTATTACTATAATCAAATGTTACTGTGCTTATTTTAGGAATAGGATTTATATATATCAATAAAAGCAGTGCTGGAATTTGTACCATCTGAGGCAGTAATAGTTAGTGTAGTGTTACCATAAAATTCAGAATTTGCTTGATAAAAAACACCAACAGTGCTAGTAGATGCTAGAGTATTGGTTGTGCTAAAAGTAATAGTGCTATTACCACTTATATCTGTGGCTGACCAAGTTAAATTATCACCATCTAAGTCAAAACCTGTTAAAGTAGCTACTTGAGTAATTGCAGAATTTTGGGTTAAGGTAAAACTAGCAGTAGTTAAAACAGGTAAACCCGATGGAAATTCAAATATTGCAGGGCGGGTAACACTATTATTATTATTGCCAACTAAATAATAATCACCATTATTAAAAATCATATAGTTACCATCGCTTCGTGTTTGGTCAGAACCAATAAAGTTGACATTAAAACGCCCAGGATAAACTGTGCGAGTCTGATTACTTAGATTAGTAACTTCTGCCCAAGTTTCTGTTGTTGTATCAGTTAATAATTCTATGTTAAATGGTGTAGAAACATTAGCAGAATACATTCCTAACCAACCTTGATCATATTGAGGTATATTTATCATAAAAGATTGTTCATTAATACTATCAATAACAGCAAAATGTCCACCTAAATCATTAATGATTGGGTAGAACTGACTAATACCATTTGTATTAGCAACCACAGAATTAGCATATAATTTACCGCCAAATACTGATACATTTTTAATACGGCTATCAAAGGCATCAGTAATTACAGGGCTACTATTTGTTTCAATGACTGTTACTGTTACTGATTTTGTTGTAGTATTGCCTGATTGGTTTTGTAAACTAATATTAATAACCCCTGTGTGTGTGGCATCTGGGATTATGGTAAAGTAAAGATTAGCAGTAGCTGGTATGCTACTTAATGTTTGTGTAGTGGCAATGCTAGTAGTAGCAAAAGATACAACAGGCGTTGGATTACTAGTAAATATATCATTACCTGTTGTTGATACACTAAATGTGCCAATAATATTATCTGTACTTATAATATTGCTAATAGCTAACTGATAACGAATAGTATTAGAGGCATTTTCTATTAGATTGATAGTATTAGTAGCTAAGGTAAAATCAATACCTTGTACCTCCACAGCAATATCTATTGTTGTACTAGCATTGTTATTATCACTTAATATAATAGTAACTGTGGTATTACCAAAAAAGCTAGAATTTATTTGATAAAAAATACCAATAGTGCTAGTTGATGCTAGAGTGTTTGTTGTACTACTAAAAGTAATAGTGCCATTGCCATTACTATCTATGGCTGACCAAATTAAATTATCACCATCTAAATCAAAACCTGATAAGGTGGCTATTGTAGTAGATGAGCTTTGTGTTAGACTGGCTGTTAGAGTGTTAGCAATGGCAACAAACCCATTAGGGAATTCATAAGAGGCTTGTCTATTACCAAAACCCTCTTCATCAAATAAAAATCGGCCTAATAATCTTAATTTTCTGCCATTCCCTGAAAAACGATTACCAGGCTGGTCTTCACCACCACCTGCTTGTATCCAAGTAGGGAGATCATAGAATCCAGGATATATTGCATAAACACCGTCAGCTGTAACTTGGGCATAGGTTTGTGAGCCAAAGCCATTTTCTATTAGTAAATTAAATGGATAATCAGCGTTACTATTACTTCCAGTAAATACTTTGTCAGAGACTAAGCCTTGCCAGTTATTCGTGGTAAGACCTGTGTTAATATTAGTATTCTCTTCTGTGCTATTAGCAATAGCAAAATGAGTATTTGACGCAATAGAAAGCACATCTATAAAATCAGCAACATGACTGGCATTATCTCCTGCAGTATGAGGAGGTGATACATTGCCACCAACAGCAGAATTTGCATAAATGCTACCACCAAATGCTCTGACATTTAAGAGACGACTATCAAAGGCATCAGTAATGACAGGGCTACTATTTGTTTCAATTACTGTTACTGTTACTGATTTTGTTGTAGTATTACCTGATGTGTCTTGTAAACTAATATTAATAACCCCGGTGCCTGTGGCATCTGGGATTATGGTAAAGTAAAGATTAGCAGTAGTTGGGGCGCTACTTAATGTTTGTGTAGTAGCAATGCTAATAGTAGCAAAAGATACAACAGGTGCGGGGTTTGTAGTAAATATAGTATCGCCTGTTGTTGATATACTAGATGTGCCAATATTATCTGCACCTGTAATATTGCTAATAGCTAATTGATAACGAATAGTATTAGAGGTATTTTCTATTAAATTGATAGTATTAGTAGCTAAGGTAAAATCAATACCTTGTACCTCCACAGCAATATCTATTGTTGTGCTAGCATTATTATCACTTAATACAATAGTAACTGTAGTATTACCAATAAAATTAGAATTTGTTTGATAAAAAACACCAATAGTGCTAGTTGGTGCTAGGGTGTTTGTTGTACTACTAAAAGTAATAGTGCCATTGCTATTACTGTCTGTAGCTGACCAAATTAAATTATCACCGTCTAAATCAAAACCTGATAGGGTGGCTATTGTAGTAGATGAGCTTTGTGTTAGACTGGCTGTTAGAGTGTTAGCAATGGCAACAAACCCATTAGGAAATTCATAATTTGCTTTTCTGCCACCAAAGCCAAAATTATTCTGTTTTAGAACAAATTGTGACATTAGTCGAGCAATAGTGCCATTTGCAAACTCGTTGGATGGTTGAGTACTGCTCCACTCTCTGTCATAAAATCCTGGATAAAGGCTATAAACTGTATCGGCTGTTACTTGGGCATAAATTTGTGTTGCTGAGTCTGTTACTTGTAATAAATTAAAGGGATAAGTAGTACTATCATTTGAACTAATAGCTTTATCAGTAACTATGCCATACCAACTATTAATAAACCCAATACTACCATCAATAAATGTCCTTTCCTGAGAACTATTTAATATTAGAAAATGACCACCTAAATCATTAATAACACCTTGAAATGTGCTAGCAGCACTACCATTGTTAATAGTGCCTGATATAGTATTTGCATAAATACTACCACCAAAAACAGATACATTAAAAAGACGATTATCAAAGGCATTAGTAATTACAGGGCTACTATTTGTTTCAATTACAGTTACTGTTACTGATTTTGTTGTAGTAATATTAAATGAGTTTGTTAAACTAATATTAATAAGTCCTGTGCCTGTGGCATCTGGGATTATAGTAAAGTAAAGAGTAGCAGTAGTTGGAGTGCTACTTAATGCCATTGTCGTAACAATAGCATTAGTTGTAAAAGATACAACAGGTGCGGGGTTGGTGGTAAATATATTATCACCGCTACTTGCAACACTAAAGCTCGCTATGCTATTACCAGTAATATTATTAATGATTACTTGGTAGTTGATGGTATTGCTGGCGTTTTTAACTAATTCTACATTACTTTCACTTATTGTAATATCACTAATAATAGTAAAAACTCTACCGTTAATATCATTTACTGCTACATTAAAGGAAACTTCACCACTACTTGCCGCTATTGTATAACTGCTAGCAGCTAAATTAACTGTTGAATTATCACTACTAATCACTAAATTATAATCAACTCCATCGATTAAACCTAGCTCAGCAACTCTAAATGTTAATGTAACATCTCCTGTGGTTATTCCTGTAACATCTGCATACCAAATTCTATTTGCATAATTATTTGTTAGTGAAGAAGCTCCGTTATCATGACCTACAAAAAATGCATTATTATTGCCATTTATGGCAGAAATATCACTAATTGCTAACCCACCTGAAAACTCAGTATTAGTGAATTCATCGTCATTTGTTATGCGTAAAATACCTTGCACATCATTGATATAGTCGCCAATTTCACTATAAAAATCATTTTCATCTAAGGTAATATTCCATTTTGCTGCTAAATAATTTTGAATAGCGATATTCTCAGCAGATAACAAATAATTTGAATAATATAAAATCTCAGATATTGTGCCTTTATATGTGAAATTACCTGTACCTATTGCACCAACTAAGACACCAACTGGAGGTCCATTATTCCATGGTGGGTTACTAGCATTTGCTGTAATAATATCCCCTTGGTAATAAGTAGTAGCTATTGATTGATTTGCATCAAAACTAGCAGATATTATCCTAGAGGAAGTGCCATTAGCACCCAGGTCTGTTACATACCAGCCAACTTCACCTGCTTCCCTCTTATGCCAGGACTGAAATATTCCTAAGACTGAATATAAATTCCACCCTATTTCTACATCTCGTCCAGAAATAGCTGTTTGATGGTCACCAGAATTATTATTAGATTGAGTAACAATTAAATAGGTTAGTGTTGGTCTTTGAAAAATAGCATCTTTATTTTCAAAAAACCCGTTATTACTACTAAAATCAAGTTGATTATCAGCATTAAGTGTTACTGTTGGTACAAAGGTGGAATTTACTACTAAATTATTGCCTTTACCAGATGAATCTACTATAGTAGTTATATTATCAGATAAATTATCAATTGGTGTATCATCACTTTATAGTAGTGTATTGCTTGCTACTGGATTAACCCATAATTGTAGTGTAACGGTGCTATAGCCACCTGGCGTACCATAAACACCAGTAGCAGTAATACCTAAGAAAAAAACAGTACAAATAAAATATACTGCTTTATTACAAAAAGATACTTGCTTGCACAATTTAGTTATCAACAATATTATCAACCTTGCTAAAAATACAACTAAAAGTAAATTTTATAGCAACCTAAATACCCTGACTATCATAACTATAAAATATTACAACCGCTAGCAAAACAAGTATCTTGTTTTAATAATTGGATATTGTTTAGACTAATTACCGCTACCGCTAAGATATTCTTGGTAATTAAACAGAATTTTATAAATAATATTTTTGTATAAAAATTTACCATTTAAAATAATAAAAAAGTAGCTCACAAAAACCTGTTCTTATTTTATCATAAATAGATATGTAACTTAGAAAACATCAATACAATAAAAAACAAGAATATACAATTAAAATTTAGAAAGTAACACTGCTAAAAAACATTGTTATAGATGACAATAGCCCTACTTCTCTAAAAAAAATAAAGTCCAACTTTCATGGAACTACAAAACCAAGTTTTCTTATTGCTTATTTCTATTTATATCAAAATAACTAACTAGCAAAGGTTTAACTCTGTAGAAATCGCTGTTTTTTCAACTTCCAGCTTTACTTGTTAGTAAACAATTAATATAAATAGTATTGCTTAAAAGGCTTGAATTATTTTGTAATAATTAAATTTAGTTTGACTTTTGGGTTTTTTATAAGACTAATAATTTGGCTTTTTTGTTCTATATCGCCCCTTTGTTTTAATGCCTTGCCTGTTTTACTAATACGAGCAATAACTATTATATTGTTAGCACTGGACAAATTAAAATCATCAAGCATAGCATGTTTATCACTTAGAATAATAGTTATAGGCAAATCTTTTACTTGTTTTTTAACAATAGCAAGAGGGACTGGTCTGCCTGTGGTATTTTTAGCATAAATTAGTACAAAATCATCAGGACTAACTTTATCTTTTATACTAGCAGATAAAGATATATTCACTTGAATACTAGGGCTTATACTTAATTCTTGTGGTGTATTTTGTACTATATTAATTTGACTATCTAAGGCATTAAGTTGGGTTAATATTGTCTGATAATCTTTGGATGATTTATCTAAATTATTTAATGCTCTAGTCCAGGCTTTTTTAACTAATTTTAATTGTCCGCTCTGATAAGCCGCTAAGCCAGCTAAATACAAGGCACTAATATTATTGCCGTCTATTTCTAAGGCTTGTTTTAATAATGATGCTGGTTTACCCTCTAAACTATTATTTTGCAAGGCCGCTAAAGTGCTAGCGTATTCTATTAGCACATCTATATCCCTATTATTTAAATTGTATGCCCTTTGGTATAATTCTTTAGATTTTATTAATTGATTGGATGAAAAATAACTATATGCTAAACTTTTAACTGCTAATAAATTATCAGGATTACGGCTAACAAATGCCTCTAATTCTGTTAAACTGGCAACCGATTCTAGACTATTTAATTTAGTATTTATATCAGTAGTACCTAATTTATAATACATACCTAAACTAGCAAAAACCATAAATACAATAATTAGTATTGCATAAATGGGTTTATTAAAGTTTTTAACGGTTAATTTATCAGTGTTTTGTGTTAATTCATAGCTTAGAGTTTGTTTTATGTCTAATTCTGCTTGTTCTAGTTGCTCGCTGGATAAAATATTGTCTTTTATATCTTGGCTTAAATCTTTTATTTTTTGCTTGCCTAAAATAATGTTACTGGTTTTTTCGTCTATTTTATTATTTATAACTGGTTTATAAAAAAAATATAATACAAAAGCTATGGCAATAATAAGACTAAACACAATTAATAACAACATAAATAAACCTCTTAATAAATTTTAGTTTTTAGAATAATTATTCTGCTCTAAAATCTCAATATAATTTCTTAATGCAGTAATTTTATATAAATTATATTTTACTTTATACTTTTTTAGGGGAATTATATACTTTAATCTGCAAAAATATCTAAGTTCTAGGAACACAATACTTAATTATTAAATTATACCGCGTTTGTAGGATGAGATTGCCACACCTTTTACAAAGGCTCGCAATGACGATGTAATTTACAAAGGCTCGCAATGACGGTGGGTATAATTCTAATTCATTATTCTGGGTACTTTTTTTAATTACACCGCATTACAACCAACACCCATAAAATAAATATCTCACAACAAAAATATAACTTACAGGCACAATCTCTATATGGGGTGTTTGAGGGGCTGTTGTACAATAGTTGTAATGAAGGAATTGGTTCTGCCCCTCAATTAAAAAACAATCAAAACAACTTAACACAAACTAAACAACCTGTAATTGCTGTTAGGGGTTTGGGGATATTCCCCAAAGTAAGCTTTGCTTACTATTATGGGTACTTTTTTAAATTACATCTCTTTTGCAAGATGAGATTGCCACGCCTTTTTACAAAGCTCGCAATGACAGTTAGTATAATTCTAATTCATTATTCTGGGTACTTTTTTTAATTACACCGCATTACAACCAACACCCATAAAATAAATATCTCACAACAAAAATATACCTTGTAAGCACAATGTCTATATGGGGTGTTTGAGGGGCAGTTGTACCATAATTGTAATACGAAAACTAGTTCTGCCCCTTAATTGAGACCTTTGCACAAACATGAATAATCATCAAAACCCCGCTTTTCACTCACTTGATAATTTTTATCAAACCAGCCTTAGAACAACTAGGACAGGCTTGATAGAATATCATCAATTAAGCAAAAATCAGAATTCTGTTAATCATCCTTATTTATGCAAAGATCTCTAATAAAAAAACAATCAAAACAACTTAACACAAACTAAACAACCTGTAATTGCTGTTAGGGGTTTGGGGATATTCCCCAAAGTAAGCTTTGCTTACTATTATGGGTACTTTTTTAAATTACATCTCTTTTGCAAGATGAGATTGCCACGCCTTTTTACAAAGCTCGCAATGACGGTGTAATTTACAAGTCTCGCAATGACGATGGGTATAATTTAAAATAGTTAAAAATTAAGAAACCAGAGCAAGCACTAAAACAAATACTTCTAACCCCAACACCTACCAAAGCAAAATAGCAAAATAAAAAACTAAGCAAAACACAACAAAATATCAGGTGGCGACTAGAAAAAAAGTAAAATTTGCAGATTAAAGTATATAATCCCCTTTTTTAGCATTGCATAATAAAAATAAATAGTTTAAAATAGTGCTTTTTTTTATCCTAGTTTGACTACATAGGTAGCAAACTGTAATATTACAACCATTAGGAGAAAATGCGACACTACGAAATTGTAATAATTGTACACATAACTCAAAGTGCAAACATGCAAGATATTCTAAAAAAATATCAAAACTTAATAACTAGTGAAGGTAGTATTATTCACCGCATGGAAGACTGGGGCAGAAGACGACTTGCATATCCTATTAATAAATTATACAAAGGACATTATGCCTTATTTAATATAGAATGTTCAAAAAAAGTTCTTGATAAATTAAATTATAACTTCCGATTTAATGATAATATAATTAGAAGTCTTGTTACTTCTTGTGAAGAAAAAATAACTAAGCCTTCAATAATTATGTTAAAAAAAGAGCAAGAAAAAAAAGGTGAAACTAAAAAATAAATTATGGCAAAAAAAATAAAAAATAAAAAACGCAGACCACAACAATTTATTAATGAATTTTGTCGCTTTACGGTAGCAGGTGCTACTGATGTTGATTATAAAGATATTGATATTTTATTAAGCAATATTGATGAAGGTGGCAAAATAACACCTAGCAGAATAACAGGAACTAAAGTTTATTTTCAAAGAAAATTAACCACAGCAATTAAAAGAGCCAGATTTCTAGCCCTAATTCCATATACCGATAAACACAAAAAATAATATTATTATGCAAGTTATTTTACTAGAAGATAATAAAAATTTAGGCAAGTTAGGGTCTATTGTTAATGTTAAATCAGGGTATGCACGAAATTATCTTATTGTAAAAAATAAAGCTAAATTTGCAACTAAAGAAAATATAGCCTTATTTGAAGAACAAAAAGACAAATTAATACAAAAAGCTAATAAATTATTAGCAGATGCCAAAGATAAAGCTCAAGAAATGACTGATACTGTATTAACTATAAAGCAAAATGCTAGTGATGATGGTAAGTTATTTGGCTCAATATCTCCTTATGATATAGTAAAAGAATTAGCTAAGTTAAAATACGATATTCAGAAAAAAGATATTAACATGCCTGATGGTATTATTGGTAACACTGGTGAATATAATGTTGTAATTAGTCTGCATCCTAATGTCAGTATTGACATTAAAATAATAGTTGAAGCAAAATAAATTTTGTCTTGTAAGGTCGCTATATAATAATAAACAACAATCCTTGTGTAATGGCATTATTTAATCTAAGTTCTTAAATTCAGTTTCAATTTTTTCCATTTCTTCATCCATATCATATTCTTCTACATTAGGCTCTTCTTTGTCCGTTGTTTTTGTTTTTGCTTTGCTTAGAAAAATTACATAATACAATAATCCACACTCAAATAATAACCACATAGGAATTGCGATTAAAGTTTGCGATATTATATCAGGCGGAGTTAAAATCATTCCAATTACAAAAGCAAGAACTATAAAGTATGGACGATTTTTCCTAAGTTTTTCAACACTTACAGCACCTGTTGATAATAATAAAATAGTAGCAACAGGAACCTCAAAAGCAACTCCAAATGCAAATGATAATTTAAGGACAAAATCTAAATAATATTGAATATCAGGAGTAACAGCAACAACACTAGGACCTACATTCGCCAAAAAATTAAACACCACAGGGAAAACTACAAAATAAGAAAACAATAATCCACTATAAAATAATATTGTGCTTGATATTACCAAAGGTAAAATAAGTTTTTTTTCATTTTTGTATAAAGCTGGTGCTACAAAAGACCAAATTTTATATAACAAATAAGGTACTGCTATATAAACCGCTAAAATTAAACTCATTTTCAGCGGTGTTAAAAATGGTGATATTACTCCAATAGCAATAAGATTAGAGCCTTTTGGTAAAACAGCTATTATAGGATGAGCTATTATTGCATAAATATTATTAGCAAACGGTAGCAACAATAAAAATATTAGTAAAACAACTACAACACAGTACAATAATACATTTCTTAACTCTATTAAATGAGTTATCATAGATACGGCTTTATCGCTTGTACTATCCTTTGCCATTATCTTTTGTTGTACTTGGATTAATATCTTCTACTTGCTCTTTAACATCTTTAACAATATCCAAAATAGAATTACTTTCATCTTGTAATCGTAAATGTTCTTTAATACCTTCACTATCTATTTCACTAAAAACTTTCTCTTTGGTATCTGTTAAAAAATTTCTTAACTTAACAAAGTATTTACCTGCTTGTTTAGCTAATTCTGGCAGTCTCTTAGGACCTACTACTAATAGGACTATAAGAGAAACTAAAAATAATTCCCAAAAACCAATATCAAACATACAAAAGACCTTTATATAAATAGAGATGATTAACAGAATTCTGATTTTTGCTTAATGTAAGTGAGTGGAAAGCGGGGTTCTGATGATTATTCATGTTTATGCAAGGGTCTCACTACTTAACTTCTTGTTCTTCTTTTACAACATTAGCTTCAATAATATCATCTTTGGCATCAGGTTTTTTTGTATTTTCATCATTCACAGATTTTTTAAAACCTTTAATGGCAGAGCCTAAATCACCACCTAGATTTTTTAATCTTTTACCGCCAAATATTAATAACACTATGGCCAAAACAATCACTAATTCCCATATTCCCGGCATATTATTCTCCTTATGATGCCACTTATATTACAGTGGCTTATTTTTATGAAAGAAACACTGCTTTTTAAATGCATATCTCTCACTTAGGATTAAAATTCATCCTATCCTATAACCTAATCGCTTAATACAGTAGTATTCTTATTTATTCCTACTGCTTTTTTCAAGTAAACCAGATGTACCAAATCTTTTACTTAATTCATCTAAAACCTCATCAACTTTAATATTTTTTTTAGCTAATAACACTAAAATATGAAACAATAAATCAGCTGTTTCATAAATGGTATGCTTTTTATCACTATCTTTTACTGCCATTACTAACTCTGTGGCTTCTTCTGTAATCTTTTTTAGTATGGCATTATCTCCTTTTTTATAAAGGCTAGCTACATAAGATGAGTCAGCATCTGCTGATTTTCTAGCTATTAAAATCTTCTCTAATTCAAATAGTATATCATTATCTGCCATAAGTTTACTTATAAATATCCTCTGGATTTTTAATAATATCGCTTATAGTTTGCCATTTATTAGCCATTAATTTACTAAAAAAACAGCTTTTTCTACCAGTGTGACAACTAATACCACCATTTTGCACTATTTTTAATAAAATAACATCATTATCGCAGTCAGTAAAAATTTCTTTTACTTCTTGAGTATAGCCAGATTTCTCACCCTTTTGCCATAGTTTTTGCCTAGAACGAGAATAATAAAATGCCATTTTTCTCTCTATGGTTAATTTTAAAGCTTCTTCATTCATCCATGCAAACATTAAAATATCGTTGTTGTTATAATCTTGGGCTATAACTGGAATTAACCCTGTTTTATTAAATTTTATTTTTGCTAAAATTTTATGTGTATTTTTTACCATTTTTAACCAAGTTATTTTTACTGCTAAGTTAATACTTAATTAAGATATAATTTTACTATGTCAAAAATTATCATAACGACTATTTTACTAGTGCTTAACTATCCAAATTTTGCTATGATAAATAATCAAAGTGACATAATATTAGCATCATATAAATCATTATATATTATAGACGGTGACAGTGTTAGTATAAAAACCAGAATACAAGGCATAGACACCCCAGAGATGAAGCAAAAATGCACTAAATACCCTAATTATGTTATTGACTGTGGTTTATTAGCCAAAAATCACCTACGCAAAATACTAAATAACACCAAAGGCGAGCTAAAAATAAAGGTTTTAGGTATTGATAAATATAATAGGTTGCTTGTAAAAATTAATAAAGGTGCAACAAATATTGCTGAAAAAATGGTAGCAGATGGTATGGCTTTTTCTTACTATAATTACAAAGATATTGAACAACAAGCCATAAAAAATAATAAGGGATTTTGGTCTTTTCAATCACCACCAGAAAAGCCAAGTATATGGCGAAGAAAAAACAAATGATTAGCAAACATAAATTAGCAAATGCAAGGTTTTTGCCCTCACCAAATTATAATAACCGCCCTAATAATAGCAATATTAGTTTAATAGTAATTCATAATATTAGCCTGCCACCAAAACAATATGGTGGTAGTTTTGTTGAGGATTTTTTTTTAAATAAGCTAGATTATAATAGCCATAGTTATTTTAAAAACCTTAAAAATATCAAAGTATCGTCTCATATATTTATCAAAAGAGATGGTGATATAGTCCAATTTGTGCCATTTGATAAAAGAGCATGGCATGCTGGAGAATCTAATTATAATGGTATTGAAAATTGTAATGATTTTTCCATAGGTATTGAGTTAGAGGGTAGCGATGATATTGGGTATGAAAATAAACAATACCAACAATTAAACTATATAATACAACAATTAAAAGAAAATTACCCCATAATAGATATAGTATCTCATAGCTATATAGCACCAGAGCGAAAAACAGACCCTGGAGATGCTTTTGATTGGCAAAAAATAAAATGTTAGATATAAATTATTTAAAAGCAAAAAAAATAAAATTATTAATATGTGATGTAGATGGAGTGCTAACAGACGGCGGATTGTATTTTGATAAAGATGGTAACGAGTTAAAAAGATTTCATTCTCAAGATGGATATGGTTTGCAAGCAATTATCAAAAACGGCATTGAAGTTGCTGTTATTAGTGCTAGAAACTCCCCTGCTGTTAATAGTAGAATGGATAATTTAGGCATTAAATATTATTATCAAGGACAAAGTGATAAAACTATTGCTCTTGATAAATTAATGAAAAAACTTAAACTAAACTTAGCTGAAATAGCATATATTGGTGACGATATAATAGATTTAAGTATTATGACTAAAATTGGCTGGGCTGTTGCGGTTAATAATGCTGTGGATAGTGTTAAAACTTATGCTCATTATATTACCAAAAAAAATGGTGGTAATGGTGCAGTACGAGAGGTTTGTGATATGCTTTTAAAGTATCAAAATTATTCTAATGAATATATGAGACCTTTACATAAACATGAATAATCATCAGAACCCCGCTTTCCACTCACTTAATAATTTTTATCAAACCAGCTTTAGAACAACTAGGGCAGGCTTGATAGAATATCATCAATTAAGCAAAAATCAGAATTCTGTTAATCATCCCTATTTATGCAAAGGTCTCTAGTAAATCAAGTAAAAAAATTTAAAAAAATAACGAATTTTCAAAAACAATGCTACCTAGCATTATTAAAAATTCCTAAGGGTAAAATAACAACTTACAAGAAGCTAGCAGAAAAAATAAATAACCCTAAAGCAGCTCGTGCCGTAGGTAATGCTATGAATAAAAACCCTTTTGCCCCCATTGTTCCCTGTCATAGGGTAATAAGTAGCGATGGCTCTATTGGTGGTTTTGCTAGGGGGATAAAAGCAAAAATAAAATTATTACAACAAGAAGGTTTGACAATTATTGATAATAAGATTGTTAATAAAAAAGATTTTTTAATCTAACTCTTCTATCTCTAAATACATTTTATTAATATTTCTACCAAATTGCTCATCAAATTCACTCCAATTTTGATAATCTTTAACCTTTTCTAATACTAATGGCTTAATCTCAAAATCAGCTAAATCATCATCATAGCCTTTTTTAACATTAGTTTTAAGAATTTTTAAATAGTCTAAAAATGGTTTAACCGCAGTATTTGCATTACCTGATAATCCATGTCCTGGGGTATAATGGGGTAAATTTAGAGCAATTGCATATTCTAAGGTTTTTATATTATTTAACATACTAGAAATATCAGTAAATCTACCCATACGGTTATTAAGACCATTATCTCCTAAAAATAACACTTTATCATCTATATTTTCTATCATAATATCGGTATCGGTATGCGACCTTGCATAAGGGCTATGTACCTTAAATTGTTTATTATCAATGGTTATTACTTGCTGGTTTTCGGCTGCATTTGTTGGATAAGTTGCAACTGTGCCTTTTGATAAACCTTCTGTTAATGTGTTCATTAATTCAACCCACTCATCACCTTCACCATTTTTAGCATCAACTATCATTTTTGGATGGGCGTATATTTTTGCATCAGGATATTTTTCAATTATGGCTTGATTTCCTAGCCAATGATCGCCGTGTATATGAGTATTAAATACTGCTAAAATAGGTTTAGTGCTAATTTGCTCTATTTGCTTGATTACTTTTTTACCTACTAAATAACTAGAGCCGGGGTCAATAACAATTAATCCATTATTAGCTATTATAAATGCTGGATTATTCATAAAACCTTCATTTATTTTACTAGGATTGCCCTTAGGACCGTGCATTACAAATACATCGCCTACGGTATTTACAAACTTATATTCTTTGCCGTTTAATACCCACGCCTGAGATTCTAATGTCTTATTACTAGAACTACCTGCCTCATCTTTTGGAATGTATAATTTGATTAATAATAATATTATGATAAATATTACTACAAATATAAGCTTTTTCATAATAAAATAAGTTAAAAAATAGTAATTTTAACATAGGATATGAATAAAAAACCCAAAATATTAAGTATAAAAAATATAGCTAGCACTAGGCATTTTAATATCCAGCAAATGAAGCTTAAGTTTAGCAACGGCTGCAACAGAACCTATGAGCGACTAAAAGGCAGTAATGAGGGAGCAGTATTAGTTGTGCCTATGCTTGACGATGATACTGTATTAATGATTTACGAATACTCAGGTGGTACAGATAAATACGAATTAGTATGTCCTAAGGGCAAAATAGATAGCGGTGAATCTATTATTGAATGTGCAAATAGAGAATTAAAAGAGGAAATATCCTACGGTGCTAAAAATATAAAACTATTAAAAACTATGACTCTAGCCCCGGGCTATCAATCAAATTTTACCCATATATTATTAGCTAGAAATTTATACAGTGAGCAACTATTAGGCGATGAGCCTGAACCACTGGAAGTTGTTAAAAGAAAATTATCTAAGTTAGATGAGTGGGTATATGATGACGATATATCAGAGGGAAGAAGTATAGCGGCACTGTATTTAGTTAGGGAATATCTAAAAAAGAATACTGCATTAAATTGAATACTGTGTATAAAACACTGCTTTTTATATGGGTGTTTTTAGCTTAGGATGAAATACAAGTTAATGGTAAAATAATAACTTAATCTTTATTTATCTTTAATATGTCTAAAATAATTAATTGGCAACAAATAGAAACTATTCTGTTAGATATGGATGGTACACTATTAGATATGAGTTTTGATATTTATTTTTGGCAAGATTATCTTGTCAAACAATACGCCAAAAAACATAACATAAACACACAAAAAGCAGGGTATAAAATATATCAAGCATTTATAACTAAAAGCTCTAATTGCCAATCAATACAATATTGGAGTGAAATACTTGATATTGATATAGCAGGCTTAATAGAGCAAGTAGCGGATTTAATAATAATCCATCCATTTGTTGAGCAATTTTTACAAGAAGCTCAAATGCAAAAGAAAAATATTATTTTAATATCAGATGCACCAAAAGAAGCTGTAGAATTAAAAATGCGTCTTAGTAAATTAGCTAGATATTTTGATAAAATTATCTCTGCTTGTGATTATAATAGCCAAAAATACGAGCAAAAATTTTGGCACAGTTTAGAAAATAATATAACATTTAATAAAAATAAAACAGTATTTTTTGACGACCGTCTCGATGTATTAAAAATAGCCAAAGAATACGGTGTTAAAACTATTGGTATTAGTCAGCCTAGCATAAAACTACCATTAGTAGATTTTTCTGGTTTTGATGCTATTAAAAACTTCTCTAAGGTATTGCCAGTAAGTTGAAAATAACCTTAGTTAAATTTACTAATTTTCTCATGCCATAAAGTGCTTTTTATGAATTATATTATAACTATAATACTAGCAATATTTTTAATATCATGCGGGAAAATAGGAGATTTAACACCACCTATAAAAGATAGCAAAACTGTTAGTAAGCAAATTATAGAATAAATATTAAATGTCAGAATTTCAATACAAAAATAATACTTTATATTGTGAAAATGTAGCTATTAATGAATTAATTAATTGCTATCAATCGCCATTTTATGTGTATTCCAAAGCCACTATTATAAATAATTACCATAAATTTAGTAAGCCATTTAAAAACTCTAAGCATCTAATTTGCTATGCAGTAAAAGCAAGTTCTAATATTAATATTATTAATACTTTATCTAAATTAGGCTCGGGCTTTGATGTGGTATCTATAGGTGAGTTAGAAAGAGTAAAAGTAGCAGGTGGCGATATGGCTAAATGTGTATTTTCTGGGGTTGGAAAATCTAATTACGAGATACAAAAAGCTTTAGAATTAGGGATTTTATGTTTTAACATTGAATCAGAGCCAGAATTATTAAGAGTGCAAAATATAGCTAAAAAAATAAATAAAATAGCCAATATATCAATTCGTGTTAATCCTAATATAGATGCTAAAACTCACCCGTATATTGCTACTGGACTAAAAGACAATAAATTTGGTATAGATATTGATAGTGTATTGCCATTGTATAATAATGCACATAAATTAAGTCATATAAATATTCTTGGTATTGACTGTCATATTGGCTCACAAATAACAGAAATACAGCCATTTTTAGATGCCTTAGATAAAATGTTAAATATAGTTAAACAATTGACAAAAAATAATATCAAACTTAGCCATATTGATTTAGGCGGTGGTATAGGTATTAAATACAATAAAGATGATAAACAAATTGATATAAATAACTATATAATTAAAATTTTAGCAAAGATTAAAGATTATCAAATCATCCTAGAACCAGGTCGTGCAATTACTGGTGATGCTGGTATTTTTATTACCAAAGTAGAATTTTTAAAACAAACTAAAAACAAAAATTTTGCTATTGTTGATGGTGCTATGAATGATTTATTGCGTCCAACACTATACAATTCTTATCATGACATAATACCAGTATCGCCTAGAAATAATGGCGTACAAAATAATTGGGATATTGTAGGTCCTGTATGCGAAACAGGAGATTTTTTAGCTAAAAATAGACAATTAAACTTATTAGCAGATGATTATTTAGCAATAACATCAGCAGGGGCATACGGTTTTGTCATGTCGTCAAATTATAACTCTCGCCCTAAGGTAGCTGAGGTTATGGTAGTTGATAATAAACACTATTTAATCAGTAAAAGAGAGTCCATTACAGATATTATCAAACAAGAGCAATTAATACCCTAAAACCTTTACACAAATATGAATAATACCCAAAAAACATTTTTAAAAAGACTATCTCATAGCCTAAAACCAATTATTGTAATAGGACAAAATGGCTTGAATAATGGCGTAATTGAAGAATTAAATAGCACTATTGTACGCCATGAACTACTAAAAATTAAAATAAACGCTAATACAAAAGATGAAAAACAAACAATAATAACAAAAATATTAGAATTAACAAAAGCACAATTAGTACAAGCAATAGGCGGTGTATTAATTATTTATAAACCATTTACTAAAAATCAAAAAATAATACTACCAAAATATTAATTACATTTTAAAATGCCTAAATATTCAACAATAAAAAGATTATTAATTATTGATTTAATGCGTGTTTTAGCAATTATTATGATGGTAATTTTTCATTTTTGTTATGATTTAAAATACTTTGACTTTGTTAATTGGCAAGTACCAAATGGAGAATATTGGTATCAGGCTCGTAATGTTATAGTCGCACTATTTTTACTATGTGTAGGGGCAGGTATGCAACTAGCACATAAAAATAAAATACAATGGCTAGTGTTTTTTCGCCGTTTATTAGCTATAATACTTGGGGCTATTTTAGTAACTTTATCATCATTATGGTTGTTTCCTAATAACTGGATTTATTTTGGTATTTTGCATTTTATTTTTCTAGCTAGTATTGTGTGTTTATTGTTTATTAATCGTCCTAAACTAGCATTACTTACTGGTTTATCACTAATTATAGTCAATTTTTTAGGCTTAATTCCTACGCATAAATGGTTTTTATCATGGCAAGAAGTTTTTAATTTACCTACTAGAAGTGAAGACTTAGTAACTTTTACTAAGTGGTTTGGGGTAGTTTTAATAGGAATGACGCTACCGTATGCTAAGTTTTTTAATCAATTAGAAAATAAATTAAGAATACAATTTGGCAATAATTACACATTAAAAAAAATCTCTAATAATTCACTAACTATTTATTTAATACATCAACCAATATTATTTACTTTATTTTATGTATTTATTAAATTATTATGATAAAAATAGCCATAAGTGCCGCCGAACATTCTGGAGATTTACTGGCTTCTTGGCTAATAAAATCTTTAAGTGAAGATAATGATAAATTAAGTTTTTTTGGCTTAGCAGGCAATAAAATGCAAGAGGCTGGCTGTTATAAAATATGGGATATAAACTTAGTATCAGTTATGGGTTTTACTGAGGTTTTAAAAAAATTACCGCAATTAATAGCTCTTAGAAAACAAATAATAAAAGAAATTATAACCCAAAAACCACAATTATTTATTGGTGTAGATAGCCCTGATTTTAACTTTAAAATTGAAAAAAAACTAAAACAAAACGGTATTAAAACCATTCATTTTATTAGTCCCTCTGTATGGGCTTGGCGTTCTTATAGAGTGCGAAAAATTAAAAAATATACCGATATAATATTATGTTTATTCCCATTTGAAGTAGATTTTTATCGTAAACATAAAATTAACGCAGTATTTGTTGGTCACCCTATTACTAAAATTTTATCCCCTAGAATTAATTATACAAAAACTAATAATGTTTTAATAATGCCCGGCTCAAGGACTAGTGAAATTAAAGCTATTCTACCAACTATGCTTGATGCTATTAGTGTTATGAAAAAAAATAATGCCAACTTAAAATTTAGTATGGCCCTAGTAAATGATAAATTATTACCGTGGATAAAACCTAGAATAGCTAACTTAAATATTGATATTACCTTTAATGATAGTCATAATCAACTACAAAAATCAGACTTAGTAATTATAGCATCAGGCACGGCAACACTTGAGGCATTAATTATAGGGGTACCTATGGTGGTAGTTTATAAATTATCAACTACCAGCTATTTAATTGCTAAAATATTAATCAATATTCCGTATGTATCGCTACCTAATATTTTAAGCAATAAACCTTTGGTGCCAGAGCTTATTCAAAAAAATGCCAACAAAGAAAATATAGCCAAACAATCATTACAGCTTTTAGCTAGTGATAATAGCCTATTAATAGCAGAATTTAATAAAATCTACCATCAATTAAACCAAGATAGCAAAACTATTATAGGCAAAACTATATCAACATTATTATGCTAGATAACTATATAACAAATGTAGTTAAACAAGCCCTAGAAGAAGATATAGGCTTAGGTGATATATCTAGCACACTAGATAAAAAAGCACAAGCAATAGTTATTAGTAATGATGATGCGGTTATTTATGGCACTGAGTATTTTCAAAGCACTTTTTATCAACTAGATAATAGTATTAAGATAGTCTGGCATATAAAAGATGGTGCTAAAATAGAGAAAAAAACTAAATTATGCACCATATATGGCAATGCAAAAACTATCATAAGTGCAGAAAGAGTAGCACTTAATTTTTTACAAACACTATCAGCAACTGCGACACAAACTAGATATTTAGTAGATAAAATAAGCCATACGAAAACAAAAATATTAGATACTAGAAAGACTATACCAAACCTAAGATATGCACAAAAACAAGCTGTAATTGCAGGCGGTGGTATGAATCATCGCATGGGGCTATACGATATGATTATGTTAAAAGAAAATCATATAAAAACTTATAAAAGCTTAGAAAAAGCAATAACAATATCTAAAAATAAACACCCAAACACTAAAATAATAGTAGAGGTAGAAAACATAACTCAACTAAAAATTGCCCTTAAATATAATATTACTAGGATATTATGCGATAATTTTAGTCCAGAATTATTACAACAAGCAGTACAAATTACAAACAGCAAAATCCCCTTAGAAGCATCTGGCAATATAGACGAAAATAATATATTACAATACGCTAAAACAGGTGTTGATTATATATCTATTGGCAGTATTACCAAAAATATCAAGGCTATTGATTTTTCTTTAAAAATATTATAAAAACCTATAAAAAAAGCCTAAAAACAATAAAATATAAAACTGTTATATAAGAAAATTTATTTATATGGCACTGCTTTTTTTATGCTATTCTTTGTATAAATAGTCATTAATTATTGGCTTTACCTGTTTTTGATATAGATATTATATGTTTTTTAAGTTATTCTTGTAATAATTGCATCTAAAATAGCTATTGTATCAAAATTATGTGATTCGCTTAACATACCAAAAATTTTTATCATTTCTAACAAAATATCATTGTTATCCTCATTTATAGTAAATTGTGCAAACTCTTTTATATTGGCACACCTGCCTATTAGCGGAACTTCTGATTTTAACTCAGTTATTGGAAAGCAAAAATAAAGCATTGGCTGTGTACCCACTGCTCGTTGCTTTTCTTTAATAGTAATTTCAGCAATAATTTCATAATCACCAAATCTATGAATTAATTGAGGATATTCAACTTTTAGCACATTAAACTCTAGCTCATTTATTTTTTCCGTACTTGGATGAGTTCGTTTTATTTGACAATGTTGATGTTTATCTAACAAGTTATTACTTGTTAAATCTTGTAAAAAATATATTAAATCTAATAAAGTTTGTCGTTCAAATATTCCCCATTTTGCAAAATAATAAATATATTCTGACAACTCATATAATGTTTTATTTTTGTCATTAAACCCTGTAAAAACAATATTTTTAATGGTGGTATATTTGAAATTTTTAAAGTTTTTTATTGCAAAATTATTAACATTGCTTGGAATAATTGCATCGTATCCTATTTGCCACTCAATATAATTTTTCTGATTAAAAGGTTTTTGTCTACTTGCAAATGGTAATCCATAGCCAAAGATAGAATCGCGTTGTTTAACTCGTGTTTTGCCAGAGGTGCTAGTAAGAGGAATAGCAATTTCAAGACTTTTATTATTTTCATCAATTTTTTTAATATACATAATGTTCTTTTAGTAGTAACCTAAAATACTCATCAATTTTTTGCCTAGCAAATGCAGTTGTTTTAGCATTTTCCTTGTCAAAAGTAGCAAAATATTGCCTTAAATCTTTATAACGGCTTAAACACTCTAAAATAAAATATTTTTTGTATTTTAAGAATAAATCATTATCAATTAACACATCACAATTACCAAAATAATAAGGAATATGTTTGCTAAAGTGTTTAAATACATCAATGTAAATGTAATAATCTAGTTGTTTTTGATTGATAATAATGGTATTAGCACTATGTTTTTTAATAAATGTTTGATTGCGTTTTAGGGCATTAATATCTCTTAATGTCCAAAATAAAATATCATTTTTATTGGGTTTTTGATATTTACTTGGGTATTTTTTAACATATTTGCCAATACTATCAAATTGGGATAGTGAAAAAGTTTTGTTATTTGAGACCTCAAAATTAAAATTTATAATATCTTGATAGCTAGTGCCTAAATTTGATTTTTTATACAGTGCAATTACAATAGGAAATTGCATACTTTTAGAAGAATCTTTAAATACACCACTACTAATAATTTTGCCATTTATTAGTTGATATTCATTGGTAAATTTTTTAATTAAATTAAAATTTGAGCGTTTAATTAAATAAGATAATGGATGCAAAACACAGACAATATCCGCTGATAATTTTTGATATGACAATAAAAATGACATGCCTAAATCACGCGTTAAAATATCTTTATCAATTGGCATACTACTACATTTAATACCACTACGAATAATAGAAGTTCTGTCATTATAAGGCGGGTTGCCAATAATACAAAGGTGTGTATCTTGTTTAATATTATATTTGTGTCTATTAGTATTACTAAGTGCATTGTTTGTATGAAAAATTATATTGCTTTTTTTCATAGCTACTTTAATAGCCATCTCATCAATATCACTACCTATTTGCTTATATGGTGCATCATTTTTTAAAAAATTACCATACCCACAAGAGCTATCTAAAATAACACTTTTCTTTGTTAAATAAGGCTTAATCACTTGCCAAACCATATCTACAAATTGATTTTGAGTATAGTATGAGCCTAAATTAATACGCTTATTATAATTAAGGTGTTGTTGATTTATATTACCCTCATTAACCTTACTTACTGTATTTGATAGCATACTATTTTGTAGTGTTTTATTAAGCATAATATTTGTTAATTTTGCCATTATTATACACAGGTAATCTTATGCACTAGCGATTAACTAGAGTTATTTGTTAGGGTTTTGCACCACTATAAATAAATTATTTTGAACTTAATTTTTCTCTTATTTTTTTTAACTCTTGATTTGTTTCCTTTGTTTCACTAATTAAGGTATCCAATTTATCTTTTGTACCAAAAATAGCAAATGGCAATAAAAACCAAAGAATTACCAAAACAACTAAAAATAACATTATTACAACACCAAAACCGTCAAACATATTTTCCATCATAAGCAAACACTCCTTTTATCATTTATACCTAACTATTTATTAGTCGCTAATACTCTATATTCACCGTCATTGCGAGCACTGTTTTTTAGTGTGTTGCAATCTTATCCTACAAACACAATATAATTAGTATTAAAATCTACCAAAGAGGTGTCCATTCATATCATAACAACCAAAGGTGACAAAATAAACCTTGAAAATATCCAGTAACTATGCCTTTTAAAACAGTATCTTATTTTTAATACAATGGTCTCTAAAAGTTATTTTCAAACATATGCTCATTAAACTTACCATTGCCTAAGGTATTCTTTGCTAATTCTAATAAGTGTTTATTATGTGAGAAAAAAATGATTTGGGTTGTTTTTGCAAGCTCACCTAACACGGCAAAAATTTTATCTGCACGATTATCATCAGAGGTAATCAACAAGTCATCGGCAATAATAGGCATAGGCGTACTGCCGTCTAGTATGCGTTGTTTTATATAAGCAATTCTAAGGGCTAAATATAGTTGGTCGCGTGTGCCATCGCTCATACTCTCATTAACCGATGATATTTTAGTGCCATTTGCTCGCTTGGCTAATAGTTGTTGCTTATCATTTTTATCGTAATCTATTGATAAATTTATAAAACTACCCTCGGTTAGGGTGCTAAAAATTTTGCTACTTTCTTCTAAAATAGGCGTTTTGTTTTTTTCATGGCTTTTATCTATAACGCGTTTTAACAATAATGACATTGCTTTTAAGCGTACAAATTTCTCCGCTGTGTCTGTCATACCTGTTAATGCTTCTTGTTTGTCAAACTCATATTTTGCTGCATCTGCACTGCCAGAGACGGCATCAAGTGCTAGTTTTGCTTCTCGTTTATCGCCTGCTAGTCGTTGCAAACCTTCATTTAAGTCAGTGATTTCTCCTTCAAGTTGTTCAATATCAGCTTTTAATTGACTGTTATCCGCTGCTGCTGATTCATTTTCTTGTAATTTTTCTAAATCATTACCTGCAATCTGAGTAATTTGATTTTTGTTACCAACTAATTGCTTTTCTAAATTTTGCTTTTCATCACTATTACGAATAGCTTCATATAAAGCATCATCATCCTCAGACCCAGCAAGTTTTTTCAAAGGCTTTAATGTTTCTTGGTTAGTTTGCTTGGTGGTTTCATATTGACCACATAATTTTTTGTTAGAGCTAATATCATTATTTGCTTTTGCTACTGTTTGATTATTGGCTTCATTTTCTTTCAACACATTGGCTAATTGTGATACTACTTCATCAGGGGCAGTAAATTTACCTTCTAAGGATAATGCTAAGTGTAGTTTTTCTGCTTGATTAGTAAAATTCTCTACCTCATCCCCCATATCTTTTATTCTATCGTTAAATCCTGAGCATTTTTCTTCTATTTGCATCATTTTCTCAATACTATCGCAAATACAATCTATATCATCAGTTTGTGATGTGTCAGACAAACCCATTTCTCTTAATGTATCGCACCATTTATCATTAAGTTTCTCTCTTTGAGTTTGTGCACTTTGTAAATCGCTTTGTGCATTCTCTATTTTTTTCGCTAATGCTGTTTGTTCGCCCTCATCTGTCATCTGCTGTTTGATTTTTTTATCAGTAAAGTCAATAATATATTCAAGTGATTCTAATGCTAAATTTTCCAAACCTAGTTTTACTAATGGCTCACACAACTTTGACTTGGCATTATCTATATTGCTAGTCATTGCCTCTATATCCATATCTAGTGCTTGTTTTTGTTGACAATCTGCTAGTATTGCCTGAGACTTATCAAGCCATTCCTCCATTTCTACTGGTGTTTTAGGAGTTATACCTACTGCTTGCCATTGCTCACACCATTGTTTGTCAAACGCATTTTTTTTTGTTGTTAGTGTAGTTTGTTGCTCTTCGTATTGACTTAATGTTTGTTTTAAATCAACAATATCGTCTTGATAATTATCTGCTTTTACTACCTTATCAGCGTTATCAAAGCGTTTATCGCTTAAGGTATCCGTCTTTTTAATGGAGTTTTCGTAGGTAGATTTTTGTCCATCGTTAATAATAGATTTTTGCACACAAATTTCAGCCCATAAATCATCTCTATCTTTTCTTGCCGTTACAATTTCACCTGTGCTAATAACATCGGTATTAATTTTTAGTTTTTGTAATTTGCTGTCTTTATTACTTATACTATCTTGTGTGTCTCTAATATCATCGGATAATTTATCATTATTTTTATGCCATTTTTCCAGTTTTGCTTTAAACGATAAAATAGTTTCTTTAAGTGGTAATTTTAATTGTGATAATGCCTTAATATCTCCCTGCCAAAGGGTTAATGATTGCGTATTTTCTGTAATTTTAATATGTAATTTTTCACTTTCTTGTTGCTTTTCTTGCTGTTCTTTTGTTTTATAATCACGGGCATTGTCAAGATAAATTCCTAATTTCTCCCATATTTTTTCATCTGAAGTTTTATTAAAATTCTCTTTTGAATTTATTATGTCTTGAGAATTACTGACTGATTTTTCATTATCATTAATGTCTCTGGCTAATCTTTTCAGTGCTGTAAGTTTGGGTTTACTGGGTAAGTTTTCTGCTGTTACTAGGTTTGTTTCTTGAGCTAGTTGTGCTAATTCTCCTTCTAATTGTTCAACATCTCCTGCTAATTTCTCACTATCCCTAATCGCATCTTGATACGATTTTTTACCCTCAACTAATGTATTAATTTCTTGCTTTTTAGCCAGTGCATTTTTGTTAATTTTAGTATTTTTAACGATACCCTCATCTGTTAATATTTCACCTTCAAGTCGTTGAATATTAGCGTGTGCTTTATTGATTTTTTGCTCTGCCTTACGGGCTATGTCTTCGCTATTTTCAGCAAAGTTTTTGACATCTTTTAATTCTTTTAATTTTAATTCTAGGTCATTTTTTTGTCGTAAAAGGGGACGAATATTGCAAATTTGTTCTAATTTTGATTGTTCTGCTCTTTTAGTCTTTAATTTTTCTTGACATTCCTTTAAGCTCTCATTAGCACTTCTTAAGTCATTATTTATTGTTTTCCATTTATTAGCACTAACGCTATTTTCTCTTACTTTTTTTTCATTGTCTTTGAATTTTTTTTCAAATTCATGATACTTTTGACTACGACTTCCTTGCTTCCAAAGTTCATCGGCCTCCTTGTCTAAATCCTTGCGTTTTCTAGACAGACCTTCCAGCCCCGTTTGTGCTACAAATAATATATCCCCAAGGCTACCTTGACTGTTTAATAATTCCTGACCACCTAATTGCAAGCGCTTATGGTCAAGCCCATAAAGTCGCTCATAAGTCCCGCGAGAAATATTATCTAATTGGGTAGATAATTGATTTTCATAGACACTGTTACCATTGGAGTCCAATAATGTATTTTTACGCCCAGCACGGCGGATAAATGTTATTGATTTGCCGTCGTTATCTTCTATATCAGCCGTAATACGCAGATCTTCGTTGCTATTAAACTTATAAAGCGAACGCCCTGGGACACCAAACATAAAATCCAATAAAGCAGAGAGTGTTGTTGTTTTACCAGCCTCGTTGTTGCCGTAGATAAAATGAAAGTCTAACTCCTTTTTAGCAAAACTTATCTTATGGTCTTGAAAGTGTCCATAATTTTGCAAATTTATTTGATTAAAACGCATTAAGATACACCTTTTAACAATGCTATTAATTCTTGTTTTAACTCATTATTTATATCTTGTTTATTGTGTATTTTACACAAAAAAGAATCAGGGTCTGCTTGGTTTTTTTGCACTGATAACTTGAATTTTTCTATATTAGTTTTTAATTCATCTAGCCAAGTATTATCATCGTTTAAAACATTATCAATAAGTATAGATAAATCATTGGTTATTGCATCGTTGAATGCTATTTGCGTAGTTTTGATTTTTAATTTTTCTAAACAGACTCTTTCATTATCAGAATCATCTAAAATATACAACACCTCTTGATAAAACTCATCGTATTTTTGCCTGAGTTCTGTATCTAACTCGCTAGCACCTGTAATAATAATTCGCACTACTAACAATATTTCACCTATAGACGATATGGCTGATTCTATTTGTTGGCGAATGGCTTTATATAATGTATCAATATCGCCCATATTATGAGCAGATATATTAATCTCTTGCCAACGCACTACATCTAATGCTTGATGTTTAACTGTTTCTATATTACCATCTACCACATTAACCAAAGTCGCACCTTTACCCTCTTGTGCTTGTTCTTTTATGTGCCTGCCTTGCAAACATCCGGGGAATACAACATAAGAAGGTTGCTCACTCATTACCTGGCGTTTATGCACATGCCCTAATGCCCAATAATCATATTCTTTATTGTGTAAGTCGCTAATATTACAAGGGGCATATCTTTCGTGTCCCTCTGCACCAGTAAGTGCGGTGTGCAACATACCAATATTAAAATAATTCGCTATTTTTTCAGGGTAATTCTTAGCTAAATTATCAGTAATAGCTGGTTTTGAAAAACTTTGACCATGAATGGCTATTTGTAAATCATCAAGCGTTATTGTGTGTGCCTTATTGTCTTTGAATATTGTTACATTATCTTTTAATGGAATCTTTTTAGATATTTTGCTTGTTGCATCATGATTACCATTAATAATAAAAACCTTAATATTATTATTTTGCAATTTACCCATTTGTAATGCAAAAAAACGCCCTGTATTATAATCCTTCCAATCACCATCATAAATATCGCCAGCAAGCAGGACAAAATCAACTTTTTGCTCAATGGCAAATTGCACCATATTTTCTAATGCCACTCGTGTCGCTAGCCTAATTTTATCAACAGGCATTCCTTCGTACTTAATCAAACCACGCAATGGGCTATCTAAGTGAATATCAGCGGCATGTAAAAATTTAAAGTTCATCATATGTTTATTATACTATTTAGGTTAGACTGCTCATAACAGAAATTAAAAGAAATAGATACTGTCTTAAAAGTTAAGCCTTATTTTAACAAATATTTTATAAGATTATTAGAAATAAGATAAAGTAAGGTACACTTTTTTGATAGATTTTAGTACTAACTATATTGCGTTTGTAGCACGAGATTGCCATGCCTTTATTAAGGCTCGTAATGACGGTGGACATAATTCTAATTCGTTATTGTTAGTGTTTTTTTAAAATCACATCGCGAATATCTCACGACAAAAATATACCTTACAGGCACAATGTCTATATGGGGAGTTTGAGGGGCAGTTGTACCGTGAATTATAATACAAAAACTTGTTCTACCCCTCAATTAAAAAAACAAGTAAAAGTAAGCTTTGCTTACTATTTTAGGTAATTTTTTTAAATTACATCGCTTTTGTAGGATAAGATTGCCACGCCTTTATCAAGGCTCGCAATGACGGTGGGTGCAATTTTAACTTGTTATTGTGGGTACTTTTTTTTTATATCGTCATTGTAAGCACTGCTTTTTTAGTGTGTGGCAATCTCAGGCAAAATACTGGTACTAATTACACCACTTTTGTAAGACAAGATTGCCACGCTTTTTTACAAAAGCTCGCAATGACGGTGGGTATAATTCCAATTTGTTATTGTTAGTGCTTTTTTAAAATCACACCGCAAATATCTCACAACAAAAATATAAATTACAAGCACAATCTCTATATGGGGAGTTTGAGGGGCTGTTGTACAGTGAATTATAATACGAAAACTAGTTCTGCCCCTCAATTAAAAAACAAGTAAAACAACTTAACACAAACTAAACACCCTGTAATTGCTGTTAGGGGTTTGGGGATATTCCCCAAAGTAAGCTTTGCTCACTATTAAAAAAGGGTAGTATTCTCTTTATTTATTTGCAATGACGGTGGGTATAATTCTCCCTCGTCATTGCGAACACTGCTTTTTAGTGTGTGGCAATCTCAGGCAACATACTGGTACTAATTATTCCAACCCGTCATTGCGAACACTGCTTTTTAGTGTGTGGCAATCTCAGGCAAAATACTGGTACTAATTACATCGCTTTTGTAGGATGAGATTGCCACGCCTTTATCAAGGCTCGCAATGACGGTGGGTATAAAAGAGTAGAATACTTGAGGTATTATAATAGGAAAATCGCATTGTGCCCTAAAATTACTTAAATTTTAGCAACTAAAGTATTTAGCAATGAAAATACATACCCAAAACCAGCACCCATAATGGTAAACCCTGCAACAGTGAGCCAACGCAGGTCTTTAATATCTTTTTTAGTGGCTAATTCTTGCTCTCTTTCACAAATAACCTCAGCAATAGCCTCAGCAGGTTTTTGCTCCAAGCCTGCATTTTGCAGAGTTTTTGCTATTGTTAGTGTATTCATACTAGCATTATATCATAAAAAAATAATTTCCATTATTATAAAGAATAATAGAATGTAAGACGAGATTGCCACACACAAAAAAGCTGTGCTCGCAATGACGGTGGCATAATTCTAATTCGTTATTGTTAGTGCTTTTTTAAAATTACACCGCGAATGTCTCACAACAAAAATATACCTTACAAGCAAAATCTCTATATGGGGAGTTTGAGGGGCTGTTGTACGGTAACTGTAATACGAAAACTAGTTCTGCCCCTTAATTGAGACCTTTACACAAACATGAATAATCATCAGAACCCCGCTTTTCACTCACTTGATAATTTTTATCAAACCAGCCTTAGAACAACTAGGACAGGCTTAATAGAAAATCATCAATTAAGCAAAAATCAGAATTCTGTTAATCATCCTTATTTATGCAAAGATCTCTAATAAAAAAACAACCAAAACAACTTAACACAAACTAAACAACCTGTAATTGCTGTTAGGGGTTTGGGGATATTCCCCAAAGTAAGCTTTGCTTACTATTATGGGTACTTTTTTTAAATTACATTGCTTTTGTAGCACGAGATTGCCACGCCTTTATCAAGTCTCGCAATGACGGTGGGTGTAAAAGAGTAGCGTACCTGAATAAATATATCACAAGTCCGACTTGTGATTAATTACAAAAAAAACTGTGTTCGCAATTACAGTGTAATTAGATTTTTAGCTATTTCCTACCACTATGTAACAATCTCAGTATATAATTACTAACACAAAATATAAAACTCCCTATTTATGTTTAATGCATTTCAAATAAGACATAAAATTATCGCAAAATATATAGTAAAAAATATTTTTTTATTATATTTAGCAATGTTTTTTATTATCAGTTTTATCGTTCTAAGCAATAGAATGATTATATCTATAGCCAAAAATTACAATATTGGTGCAGATGTAAATGACATATTACCAGTAATATTTTTTGACTCTGTTTCTTTTATCCCAATATTATTATCATTTTCATTATTTTTAGCAATTATTATATCCTTAGGTAGATTGTATAGAAATGGCGAGATGATTGTTATTAATAGCATAGGTATTAGTACTAAACATATTATGATATTTATCCAGCCAATAGTTGCTTTAGCGGTATTATTAATGGCTATTATATTGTTTTATATAGCACCTTTATCTGAGGTTAAAAAAGCAGAAAGAAAACAAAACTATAACGAAATAAATAAAATTAATTTTATTCAAGAAAAAACTTTTCAATATTTTTTAAACAATAGCATTGCCTTATATTTTAAAGATAAAAAAGACAATAAAATGCAAGACATGTTTTTATTTTTTAATGATTATGACACTTTAATTATTGCAGATAGTGGTAATATTTATACCGATAAACAAAAAAATAAATTTTTAAAGCTATATAATGGTAATATTTACAATGGATTTTTACAAAATGATAAAAAAACTATAGTAGAATTTAATAATTACAGGGTAAATATTTATAAAAATAACAAAAATAACAAGCCTGTTATAGATACTTTGGAATCATTAAATATTATCCAACTATTAAATAAAAACGGTGAAAAATACACTATTGAAATTATTAATAGATTTTCTTATATAATAGCTATGGTGATTTTTTCTTTATTGGCAACAATCTTAGCAAAAACAACAATAAAAAGCAATCATCAGTATTATCAAATAATACTAGGTATTATCGCATATGCTATTTACTATAATATATTAGCGACAATTGAGCCATTACTATTTGATGGCACTATTAATAAATATTTAGGTTTTTTTGGTATTCATGGTATTATGATGATTTTTATATTTATAAGCTATAAATTTCGCCGTAGATTTTAAAATAATTACAAATATAGACTATATTATGCCTAGCTTAGCAAGTAAAGTTATAGAAGTATTTCCTAACCCTAAATTAAATAGAGATTATTTAATTGAAATAGAATCGCCAGAATTTACCTGTTTATGCCCAAAAACAGGGCAACCTGATTTTGCTACTATTCATATAAAATATATAGCAGATAAGGTTTGCATAGAATTAAAATCTTTGAAAATGTATATTTGGTCATATCGTGATAAGGGAGAGTTTCACGAGGCTGTTACCAACAAAATACTTGATGATTTAGTATCGTGTATGTCTCCTAGATACCTGGAAGTTAAAGCTGTTTTTAATGTTAGAGGTGGTATTTATACCACAGTTAAGGTAGAGTATAAAAAATAATGACACTAAAAAAAATTCCAGCCCCATTTGCTACAAAATTACTTGATACAAATGCTATACAAATTGTTAAAAAACTACTAAAAAATAATTATCAGGCATATTTAGTTGGTGGTTGTGTTAGAGACTTATTACTAGGTGTTACTCCTAAGGATTTTGATATTGTAACTAATGCTAGACCTGAGCAAATTAAATCTATATTTAAACGAGCAATAATTATCGGGCGTAGATTTAAATTAGTCCATGTGTTATATGGTCACAGATATTTTGTAGAAGTATCTACATTTAGGTCTGGATTAATCCTAGCATCAGAAAAAGATACTAAGATTGGCAATAAATTATATGGAACTATTGAGCAAGATGTTTATCGTCGTGACTTTACTATTAATGCCTTATATTACGATATTCAAAAACACCAAATTTTAGACTTTGTAGATGGGTTTCAAGATATACAAAATACCGAATTAAAAACTATCGGTAACACAAAAGAGCGTTATATAGAAGACCCTGTTAGAATGTTAAGGGCAATTAGGTTTGCTAGCAAATTTAACCTAAAAATCGCTAAAAAACACAGCGATATAATTAACAAAAATAGCTGCCTATTAACAAATATATCAAGTTCTAGGCTGTATAACGAAGTGCTAAAACTACTGCACAATACCAAAGTCAAGCAAACCATTATAAAATTTGAATTTTATGGACTACTTAAATATTTATTTATTAACACTAAATTAGATGATTTTATATTACAAGGTTTAGATAGTACTTCAGCTAGAATTAACAAGGAGCTTAGTATTAGCTTATCTTTTTTTCTGGCTATATTTTTATGGAATGTTTTTAATAAAGAATGCAAAAAACAAATAAAAAAGATTCAAAAATCACCAGAATTATTAATAGATATTGCCAAAAATATTATTAAAAAACAGCAACAAAAGACATCATTTGCTAAATATATCAGCAATCAAATTGTAGATATTTGGTTATTACAAGCACAACTAGAATCTCAGGCCAAAGAAAATAATCTTAAATATATCAAAAGGATATTACTTAATAAAAGGTTTCGGGCTAGCTATGATTTTTTATTATTAAGGGCAAATAGCACTAATTTAGAGCTTAAGCAAGTAGCAGAATTTTGGACTAAAGCACAAAATAAAACTACCATAGCAAACGATTAGGTTACTGATTTGGAATATGATAAAATTTTAAACCACTGCATAAGGGCTGTTTTTTATCTTTATGCAATAATCTTGGGTATTTTATTAATTAAAACTAGTTAAGGCAACAATAAATGAGCGATAAAAAATTTGATTTTAATAAAGGCATTACAGAATTAGAAAAAATTATAAACTCAATGGAAGATGGAGATTTAAGTTTAGATTCTGCTTTAAAAAACTATGAGGATGGCATATCATTGATAAGAAAATGCCAAAAAGCTTTAAACTCTGCTGAACAAAAAATAGCCAAATTAACCAAAGACGATAATTACAATTCTGAACAAAACTTTTAATTGTGTTAAACTAAAATGACAAACTTAGTTTTTACGGATATTAAAAGTTATCAAAATAGAGTAAATAATAATTTAGCTGATTATTTGAATAATATTAACTATGTAAAATCAGCAAAATTAATCAAAGCTATATCTTATAGCACCTTAGCAGGTGGCAAAAGATTTAGGGCAATACTAGTATATCTAGTTGCAAAGCTATTTAATACCACTCTTAACAAGGTAGATAGTTGTGCTTGTGCTATTGAATTTATTCATACCTATTCTCTAATACACGACGACCTACCAGCTATGGATAATGATGATACTAGACATAATAAGCCATCTTGTCATATTGCTTATGGCGAGTCTATGGCAATATTAGCAGGTGATGCTCTGCAAACTATGGCTTTTGATATTGTTATCAAAGACGATAATTTAGATTATAAAAAAAAACTAGCAATATTAGCTAAGTTAAGTGAGCATTCAGGCTGTAATGGTATGGTAGCAGGACAAGACTTAGACTTACATTATAATGATGAGAATATAGATATAAATTATTTAGAGATAATGTATAAACATAAAACCGCATCTTTGATTAGATGTGCCGTTGCCATGGGTGTTATTAGTAGCAATAATTATGATGATAATTTATTAAAAAATTTAGACAATTTTGCTATTAATTTAGGGCTAGCATATCAAATACAAGACGATGTTTTAGATATTACAACTATTGATAAAAATCTAGGAAAGAAGCAATATTCTGATATTAATAATAATAAAACTACCTATCCAAGCTTATTAGGTTTGGATAAGGCAAAAAACATTTTTTTAGAAAATTATGACAAAGCACTTGCTATTTTAGATAATCTAAATACCAACAATAATGACTTACAGAATTTTATTATTCATTTAAAACAACGCAGTTTTTAGTATAAATTAAGGTATCATTTATCTGAGACCTTTGCATAAATATGAATTTTTTGCTAATCACTACTATTTATGCAAAGGTCTCTATCTATTATTATTTGTAATTTAAGGAGATTTTAAATGAGCGATATATTATCATTAATAATTAATGCTAGTTGGCTAGTGCAAATTGTAATGCTAATTTTGGTTATTATGTCTGTTTATTCATGGACTATTGTCCTTTCTAAGAAAACAATATTCATGCAATCAAACAAAGAAATATCATATTTTGAAACTAAATTAAATAGCAATGGTAATAATGACTTAGATGTTTTTTATAGCTCATTACCACAATTAAAACATAATAGAACTACTAGCGAGAATATTTTTGCAACAGGCTATCAAGAACTGCACCACAATAATGATATCCACTCAAGCATTGAAATAAAACAATTAGCATCCGAGAGAGCTTATAGAGCTATGAGTACTATTGCCAATAAAAACATTGATAATCTTAATAAAGATTTATCTATTCTGGCGATGGTTGCTAATAGCTCTCCATATATAGGTTTGTTTGGCACTGTTTGGGGTATTATGCAAGCATTTATAGGTTTAGCTAGTGTTAAACAAGCCACTATAGCAATAGTAGCACCGGGTATTGCTGAGGCATTAATTGCTACTGCTTTTGGTTTATTTGCTGCTATTCCAGCTAGTATTTTTTACAATAGAATGGTAACAGAGCTTGATTTAATATCGCAAAAACACACTCATCTAATTGAAGAATTATTTATTAAATTTCAGCGTTAGAATAAAAAATGATATCAATCCCTAATAGAAAACAATCAAGACCAAGCGCTGAGATAAATGTAGTACCCTATATAGATGTAATGTTGGTATTGCTGGTAATTTTTATGATTACTACCCCAATTTTAGAACAAGGAGTAGAAGTTGAAATTCCTAATGTTAATAATTCACAAGTTATAAATACCGATGATGATAAAAAACTATTTGTTATTACTATTGATAAAAAAGGTTTTTATTATCATGGAGAAGATAAAGAAAGATTATCCAGAAATAGAATTAAAACTAGGGTTAGAGTTTATAAAGAAGAAGACCCTAATTTACAAGTAATGATACGAGGCGATAAAAATGTTGCCTATGGCAAAGTAATAGGACTGGTAACAGAATTATCAAGTATAGGCATAGAAAAAGTAGGTTTTATAACTGAATCTAAAGATGACAATAATAATTAGTTATAACTATGAAATTTTTTAAAATACCACTTATAGCAAAAAAATATCCTATTGCATTTAGTTTTGCACTTGTCATACATATTATTGTTTTATCGTTGATTATTTTTTATACTACTAGTGCAGAATGGAAGCCAATAGCAAAAAAACTCAACTACCAAACTAAGCAAATAGACACAAAAATTAGTAAAGCAGTTACAGTTGATTTTGAGTTAATTAAACAAGAAAGAGAGCGCTTAGTAAATATCAAAAAACAAAAACAACTAGCACTAAAAAAAGAGCAAAAACAACTAGCTAACTTAAAATCTGAAAAACTTAAAATTGAAAAAGACACTAAAAAAGCCCAGACAAAGAAAAAACAAGTAGAGCAGGCTGTTAAAAAGGTAGAGGCAAAGAAAAAGAAAGCAGAGCAGGCAAGAAAGAAAGCTGAAAAGAGAAAAAAACAAGCAGAGCAGGCAAGAAAGAAAGCCGAAGTAAAGAAAAAACAAGTAGAGCAGGCTGTTAAAAAGGTAGAGGCAAAGAAAAAGAAAGTAGAGCAGGCTGTTAAAAAGGTAGAGGCAAAGAAAAAGAAAGCAGAGCAGGCCAGAAAGAAAGCTGAAAAGAGAAAAAAACAAGCAGATAAAGCCAGAAAGAAAGCCGAAGCAAAGAAAAAATTAGCAGAACAAGATGTTAAAAAAGCCGAAAAGAGAAAAAAACAAGCAGAGCAGGCAGTAAAAGATGCAGCTACAGAAAAACGAAAGATTTTATTAGAAAAAAAAGCATTAGAAAAATCTTACAAAGAATCAGCTGAAAAATTTAAAACAGACAAGATTAAATATAGTTTATCAAGAGAAATAGCAGACGAAGAGAGAAAAGAAAACTTAGTACTAATTGAAGACCAATTAAAAAAATTAAAAGGCGATTATATAAGTTTAATTCAAGTGCATGTTAGAAAAAATTGGACTAAATCTCCAATATTTGAAAAAAAATGGAGTTGTAAAGTACTTGCTAGGCAAAACACACAAGGAGAGGTAAAATCTATTAATATTATATCTTGTAATAATAAAAGTAATGCTTTTAAAATCTCAATTAAAGCAGCAATAAATAAATCAAGCCCATTACCTAAGGCAGTAGTAGATGATATATTTGATGAAATAATAGAGTTTGATTTTAATCAGCAATAATTTTTTATAATAAATTCAAAATAATATGTTTGACATTAATGTAATAAATGAGCAAGAAAAACAAACTCTAACAACATCTTTAATGTTGATATTAGATAGCTGGAAAATTAGCGATAAAGACAAAGTTGTGCTATTAGGATTACCAAATGATTT
Source organism: Gammaproteobacteria bacterium (assembly GCA_965207335.1). GTDB lineage: Bacteria > Pseudomonadota > Gammaproteobacteria > PS1 > Pseudothioglobaceae. The sequence goes on along the minus strand of OZ242267.1, from coordinate 1,913,289 downwards.
TAAAGCTAGAAACTTACATTCATTTACAAATGGTAACAGGTCGTTTGCTTACAACCAAAATATATTAAATCGTGCTGAAATATTAATGGGAATATATGATTCACTAGGGACTACATATCCAGCTAATAAAAGTTACGGTTCAATATGGCTAAAAAGGCCTATGAAAAAATTTGATAAAAAAACCCCATTACAGTTAATGTTAAGCGGCGATGTTGGCATTAAAAGAATTTGGCATTTTTTAGATTGTACACAATCGTGGCAAAATTAACAACAGAATCTAACAAGGATTTTTTACTAGAAATAGGTTGTGAAGAATTACCGCCTAACTTACTAGTTGATTTAGTATTGCAATTAAAAAATAATATCGCTAAACAAATAACCAAAAACCACCTAAGCTATGACAATATTGATATATTTTGTACCTCAAGAAGACTAGCAGTCTTAGTCAATAAACTGCAAACAATACAAAAACTTAACAAAATAACTAAAAAAGGTCCAAAACTAGACTCCGATAAAAGAGCAATAGCTGGTTTTGCCAAGTCTTGTAATGTTGATATTAATGATTTAGTAATTGAAAGTATTAATAACAGCAAATATTACACCCATACCAAAAAACAAGAGCAAAAAAATATTTTTGATTTATTGCCAGTTATAGTAGCAAACTCAATAACAGCTATTAAAGTAGATAAAGCTATGCGTTGGGGCGATAATGATTATAGTTTTAGTCGCCCTATTAGATGGTTGGTTGCTTTACTAAATAGTGATGTTGTTGCTATTAATATTTTTGGTTTAAACAGTGATAGATATACTTATGGATTAAGATTTACCAAAAATAATAAAATAGCTATAAATAAAGCCAATGATTACCAAAAGGCAATTAAAAGTTTAAATATTGAGGCAAATTTTAATACTAGAAAACAATTAATAAAAAAACAAATATTATCCTTAGCAAATAAAAATAATATATTAGTTGATATAAAAGACAACTTATTAAATGAAGTTTGTGCCTTAGTAGAATGTCCTTGTGCTTTTTTAGGTAATTTTGCAACAGAATTTTTAGAACTTCCAGAAGAAGTATTGATTTTAACCATAGAATCGCATCAAAAATACTTCCCAGTATTTAATAAACAGCATAAATTACAAGCATTATTTATTGGAGTTGCTAATACCTCAAATAATAATATTGATATTATTGTAACAGGCAATCAAAGAGTAATTAAACCTAGACTTGCAGATGCTAAGTTTTTTTTGCAACAGGATAAAAATACCAGTTTGGAGAATAGATTGCAATCTTTAAAGTCAGTGTTATTTATGCAATCCTTAGGAAGTTTGTATGATAAGAGTAAAAGATTGGTAAAAATAACAGAATATATTGCTGATAAATTAGCAATAAATACTAATGATACAACAAATTTACTAAGAGCATCATTATTATCTAAGTCAGATTTAGCATCAAATATGGTAATTGAATTACCAAAATTACAAGGTGTAATGGGTGGTTATTATGCATTACACGACAATGAAAATAAATTAGTAGCAGATATTATTAGCGAGCATTATAAACCAAGATTTTCAGGTGATAGTTTGCCAAACACTAAATTAGCATCATTACTTGCCATAGCCGATAAATTAGACACCATAGTAGGCATATATGCAACAGGTAATATACCAACAGGAAGCAAAGATCCATATGCATTAAGAAGACTAGCCATAGGTGTTGCTAGAATAATTATTACTTATAAATTAGAGTTAAATTTTTCTAAATTAGTAAACTTTATTTTAAGTCTATACAATGATTTGATTAAAAAAACACCAGTTGTGATAGATGATATTATTAATTTTATTTTTGAACGCTTAAAAGTTTACTACCTAGAATTAGGCATTAATGTTAATATTTATAATGCTGTTATTTTGGATGATAATTGCTCTATATATGACTTTGATAAACGCATACATGCGGTAGCAAAATTTAGCACCAAACAACAAGCTAGCAATTTAATTACTCTTAATAAACGCATATTTAATATTCTAAGAGATAATTATCCTAATACTGATATTGATAATATCATTATTAATACTGATACAAATCTACTAACTAAACAAGAAGAATTACTTTTACTAGAAAAAATAAAATATATAAAAACTAAACAACATAAGAGCTACCAAGATAAAATGCTTAGCCTTTGTGACTTAGAGCTTTTAATTGATAATTTTTTTGCACAGATAATGGTTAATAGCGATGATAAAGCCTTAAAAAATGCTAGAATATACTTGTTAATCATGGTTTATAAGTTATTAACATCAATAGCTGATATATCTAAATTATAGTGCTTAATTTTTTATCACAATACCAAAATTACTTTATATATATAAGCATAATATCCATGTTAATGCTAGTAATAACAATAGTACTAACACCGTACTTAATTGGTTTAATTCCAAGTAATTATTTCACAAAACATTATATTATCAAAAAACATAATATTTTATATATAAGTCTATTAAATATTATCGGCTTTATACTTTTGTTATTAGGGCTTGTTATGTTGTTTATCCCAGGGCAAGGCTTAGTTACTATTTTATTTGCTGTGTTTATTATGCGTTTTCCGTATAAAAGAAAATTAGAATTGAAACTAATAAAAAATAATATTTTATTCAATTCTCTTAATTGGCTTAGAAAAAAAATACATAAGCCTATTTTTATGAAGTAGTTTATATTTACACAATATACTTGGGAATTATATACTTTAATCTGCAAAAATATCTAAGTTCTAGGTACACAATACTTAATTATTAAATTATACTGCGTTTGTAAGATGAGATTGCCACGCCTTTTACAAGGCTCGCAATGACGGTGGGTATAATTCTAATTTGTTATTGTTAGTGCTTTTTTAAATCACATCGCGAATATCTCACGATAAAAATATAAATTACAAGCAAAATGTCTATATGGGGAGTTTGAGGGGCTGTTGTACAGTGAGAGACCTTTGCACAAACATGAATAATCATCAGAACCCCGCTTTTTACTCACTTACATTAAGCAAAAATCAGAGCTCTGTTAATCATCCTTATTTATGCAAAGATCTCTAATTAAAAAACAAGTAAAACAACTTAATACAAACTAAACAACCTGTAATTGCTGTTAGGGGTTTGGGGATATTCCCCAAAGTAAGCTTTGCTTACTATTATGGATACTTTTTTTAAATTACACCGCTTTTGCAAGATGAGATTGCCACGCCTTTTACAAAGTCTCGTAATGACGGTTGGCATAATTCCAATTTGTTATTGTTAGTGCTTTTTTAAATTACACCGCTAATATCTCACGACAAAAATATACCTTACAAGCAAAATCTCTATATGGGGAGTTTGAGGGGCTGTTGTACAATAGTTGTAATGAAGGAATTGGTTCTGCCCCTCAATTAAAAAACAAGCAAAACACAACAAAATATCAGGTGGCGACTAGAAAAAAAGTAAAATTTGCAGATTAAAGTATATAATTCCCATATACTTAGTTGACTTTATCTTGTTCTTGTGCAATTTCACTACGAACCATGTCCATATCTACTTTTTTAGCTTTATTAAGAATATCTTCTAAATCTGATTTTGCCAAAGCACCAGCTTGTGAAAAAATAGCTATTTTTTCTTTAAAAATCATTAAAGTAGGAATGGAGCGAACTTGAAAATTAGTAGCTAATTCTTGTTCATCCTCGGTATTAACTTTAGCAAATACTACATCATTAAAATCATTAGACACCTCATCATAAACTGGTGCAAAACCCTTACAAGGACCACACCAAGTTGCCCAAAAATCAACTATTACTAAGTTGTTTTCTGTGATAGTTTTGTCAAAATTATCTTTATTAAGTTCTATAACGGCCATTTTTTATTCCTAAAAAGTTTATATTATACAATAAACTAATTAAAATAACTTATTGTTATGATAATACTAGGCATAGACCCAGGACTTAACACCACAGGATTTGGTGTTATTGAAGTCGATAAATTAAATTTTACTTATAAAAATAGTGGTTGTATAAGAACTAACGGTAATATTGTTACGAAGATTCACACAATTTTTACTGGTATTTTAGAAATATCTAAAAACCATAAGCCAGATATTGCTGTTGTGGAGAGAATTTTTATGCGTCCTGATAGACCTAATCCAGATGCAAGTATCAAACTAGGACATGCAAGAGGTGCTATTATTAGTGCAATTACTTATAATGATATTGCTATTGCTGAGTACAGTGCTAATCAAATAAAAAAAACCATAGTAGGCAAGGGACATGCCAATAAAAAACAAGTATTATTTATGGTAAAAAAATTACTCAAATTACAAAAAAATCCACAAATTGATGCCTCAGATGCACTAGCTAGTGCTATTTGTCATGCTTATCATTGCTTGTAGAAAAATACAATCTAGAATTAGCAAAAACATCCATTAGCTTAGTAATATTTGAGACTATTTCTGCTAAAGAATCATACTTTTTATCAGTAATAGAGCTAATAGGGAAGTAAACATCAACAATAATAGTACCATTTATATAGTGTAGTTTAATTGTATGTAATATTGTTAAGCAATCATTATCATCTAAGTATTTGTGTATTATATTAAGAATATCTCTACGCAATGGCATATTTTGATATAAGTATTTATTTGCATAATCTTCTGGATTAATATGAATTACAATGTCCGTAGCACCACTTATTTTTTCATTGATAACATCTACTGCTCTTAGAGTTATAATATGCCCTTCACTAACAGTCAAAAATGGAGTTACCTGAATATGAATATCAGCTATAATAGAATTTCCGCTTCTTCTAGTACGAAAAGAGTGAATTTTTTTAACCTCATCTACTGTTAGAATATTTGTTCTCAATTCTTGGATAATTTCTTTTTCAATAGCACTATCTAATAACTCTTTAATACTTGGTATGCTTAACTTCCAAGCAATATAAGAAATCATAATACCTACAATTATTGCGGCAATAGAATCGACATAATGAAAATCAAATGCAGAACCAATAATACCAATAAGAACTACAGCAGAAGATATAGAATCTGTTCTATGGTGCCAAGCATTTGCTACTAGCATTGAGGAGTTTATTTTTTTAGCTTTTATTATTGTCATCCAATATAAAATCTCTTTGGAGACTATAGATATGGCAATTACTACAAACAAAATAGGTGTTACTATTACTTCTTTAGTATTGGAGAATAATTCTATAAAGCCATCAATAACTACATAAACCCCCACTAATAATAAAATAGAACTTAGTGCTAATGTAGCTAGAGTTTCAATTTTTTCATGCCCATACGGATGCTCTTCATCTGGAGCAACATATGCATGTTTGGATACAAATAAGACCAAAGCATCCGATAATAAATCAGAAAGAGAATGCAAGCCATCAGCAATAAAAGATTGGGAGTTACTTAAATAACCTAGGGTAATTTTAAATACTGATAATAAAAAATCTACAACAGCACCTATTATTGTTACTTTTATTATTATTTGCGACTTGTTTATTTTTTCTTCTAACATGGTCTTTTAATTTTAACACTATAAAATAAATAATTCCACAAAACTATGTTTTTTAAAAAGTAAATAAATATTAACTCATTATAAAATAATCACTTAGTTATCTTTCACATAAAAGTTTTATTAAGTCATTACACAAGGATTGTTTTTTTTATACAATAACAGCATAGTTAATAAACAGTGTCATATTACATAAATTTCCTTATGCAATATTCTTAATTATGGTATTATCATAAAATATTTTATGGTATAATATGTGAAAATTTATTTTGAGTTACCTTATTAAGTACCTAGAAATTCTTCATTTTACTAAGCCAGTACAAAATTATGTTTAGATTAATGATAAATATAAAAACTTTAGTGAAGTAAAAAAGTAAATAAAATTAAATAATAGTATTGATAAAAATGGAGATAATATGAATTTTAGAGCAGGTATTACAGTATTAACCTTAATTTTTAATAGCCAATATATTAGTGCTGACATAAAAGTAACTGGCAATCTTAGCAATGAAACAGCAGTGTTTGCTGATAATAATTATAAAACTATAGGTTCAGACTTAGTTCGTAAAAATGATTATGTATTCAAATCAGAAACTAAATTTAAATTATATTTTGATGGTGGTATTGACAATAATTTTGATTATCACACCGAATTTAATATCTACTATAATCCTTATGCTACAGATAATCAATTTAAAAGCAATGAAAAATACACCCAAAGAGATTTTATAAGAGAATTTTATTTTGATAGCAAATATAAAGACTATAAATTTAGAGTTGGCAAGCAACAAGTGGTTTTGGTTGCTAATGGCATAAAATTATTAGATTTAATAAACCCCACAGACTTTTCAGAAATGCTACAAAATGCTCCTGATGAGGCAAGAATACCAATATGGGCATTAAATATTAAAACTAAAAAAGCTGGTTCTGATTTACAATTTGTTGTATCTCAACCAAGAGAGAATTTTTTTGCAGGACTTAATAGAAAAATTGATACTTCTGTTAGAACAAATGGAGCATTTAATCAACAAACTGGGGCAATTCCAGACATTGCTGGCATAGGACATAACCAAGATAATGTTTTTATCTTAAAAGGTATTGATACTATTACTGGTACAAAAAATGGCTTTTTAAATATTACTCCTGATTTTGGCTCGGTTGCAGCTGGCTTTGGTACTGGATTTGTTAATTTAACTGCTGTACGGTCTTTAAGTGGCTTAAATAATTTAATTGACAATGATATAAATAATAATCCATATAATAAAATATTAAGTAACTTTACAGTAGGTATTTTTACTAGCGGACTTACTCTAGCTCAGTTAGACGAAGATTTTCGACAAAAACAAGTTGATAATGGTGCAACTGTTTCAGGCTTTGCCAATACTTATTTTGGACTTAGTATTGCAGAGCAAGCATGTGCAGATACTAACTATACAGGGTGTAACGATTTAACTATTCAGAATAATGTTACAGCAGTTTTTAATCAAGTTAGTAATACTTTTACAGGTGCTGGTGTATTCAACGACTTTGGCGCTAGTTATAATAGCAATTTATCATCTTTTGGCGATGGCAAAAGAGATTCAGCATTTGAATATATGACAGACACTTCATTTAGAACTCTTGACACTTTTGTTAATGCTCGCTCACAGTATGTATTAAGTATGCCTGATAATTTTAATGTTAATCTAGCATTTAAAGCAAATAAATCTTTTGATAATGGTATAAATAGCTCAATAATTTTTTCTCATAATTATGACCCAAATCCAGTAATTAACCTATCATGGCGTAATGATGCAGGTGAAACACTTACTAAAAATACCGTATATCCTACATTAATTATTAGAAACCCTGATTTTAATGAATCTTTACCTATAACTGCTGTAAACCCAGCTACTATAACAAGCACAGGCTCGTATATTAGCCTTAGTGATAGTCAGGGTAGAAACTATGGTGGCTCGTATGCAACAGATACCTATAATTCATCGCCAATACTAATCTTTGAGCAAACTTTAAAACGAGCGCGTAATATTGGTATTGCCTTAGATTATGCCCTAGATATTAAAAATCTTAATACCTTTATCTTGAAAACAGAAATACTGCATCAAGCTAATGTTTATCAACCTATTGTTGACCTTAATAAACTAGCCATAGGTGATTTAGCAGATGCCTTTGAGATGACAGCTGGTAATAGAGTTAAATACATTTTTGGTGTTGATTTTAATATCTTTAATATGTTAATAGGAACACAATATATCTTAGATACTAACTTAGATTATGTTAGTGATGGCAATAGATATACCGCAGACTTTGCCAGTATGCACTTAACTAATGGTTTTAGACAAGCTGATAAAAATAAACGCTTTTATTCGCTATTTTTAAGCAAGCCATTTGGTGTTAATAAACAACATAGATGGAGTAACACTTTTATTTATGATGAAATTCAGCACTTAGCAGATAGAAAAGCAGGTAAGTGGAATAAATTCCAAGTAGAATATGCTTTCAACGATAATACTATTGCTAATTTTGAGTCAAATCATTATTATGGCGGTGAAAGTAGTCAATTTGGACAATTAAAAAATTCATCTAACATCCAATTCGGTCTTGAATATCGTTTTTAATTATGGTTTAATACACACACTTAGAGCATTATATTAGAAAACTAATTGTCTAAATACTCTATGCTTTAAAATAAAAAACTCATTTAATAAAAATAATATTCCTGTAATATTGCACTATGCATATAGTAAAACTACTGTATTAAGTGATTAGGTTGGAAGTTTAGATATAATAAATCTAAGTCAAGAGTAAAACAATAACTTAATCCTAAGTAACAAGCATACATTAAAAAGCAATAATACCTTCATGCATTTATCTCTAACAACAAATATTAGTATTCTATAATTGATAAACTGGTAAAATTCTATTTTAAATGAGTATAAAATCATTTACTACTACATTGCTTTTGTTGTTAATTGGCACATTGCTAGGCTGGTTTGCTAACAAGTGGTTTAATCCAATACAATACCAAACAAATACCACACAAAATAAACTCATATTGCCATATGTTTTAAGCAAGGTAGATATAAAAACACCTAGCACACAAATAAAAACTAATATAAATTTAAACGAGCAAATTAATGACTCACTAAACAACAACGAGCTAAACAAAGCCAATAAATTATTAATGTTATTGATAAAAAAAGATCCTTATAACACTAAAACACTTATGCTAACAGCAAATATGCATACCAAATTAGGCAATTATATATCAGCATTTAAGGCATTAGAGATACTATATAATCAAGTACAAAACTTATACACAAAACAAAATATTAAAGCAAAAATTATACATTTATCAGAGCTTTACTTAACAAAAAACTTAACAAAACACAATTCCAAAGATAGGCAAATATTTTTACAAAAATTAACATCTTTACTGCCAGAAGAGGCTAATTTCCACTATCAACTTGGTATGTTATTAGTAGATAACGATGATTATAATGGTGCTGATTACCAGTTAAGTTATCTTGAGTTAAATAATAATTGGAAAAAAGAATCTAAAATATTAAAAACAGCTATATTAAGAGCTAGGCAATTTGCAAATGGGGCTATTGAAATACCGCTAACACACATATCTGCTGGCTGGTTATTAAAAGCACAAATTAATAATCAAACAAATATACAATTACTATTAGATACAGGGGCTAATACCACAGCTATTAGTGATAATATTATATCTAACAACGACATTAAAAACCAAGAACATAATATAATAAAAATACATACAGCAAATGGCATTAGTGAAGCATATAAAATACAAATTGAAAATTTTTCCATAGCAACTATAAACGATAAACAATTTACAGTAGCAGTAATAGCCAACGATAAACTTCCCTCTGGTATTGACGGCTTATTAGGCACAGACTGGCTATCTCGTTTTAATTTTATTATTAACCAAGAAAAACCAAGTTTAATACTTGAATTATTAAGAAATCCTTAAAAATAGATTTTTGTTATTTTAAGAATGTAACATATAATAGTGTATAAAAGTATAGATAAAACTTTTATAATATAATAATAACTTGTTATAATTACATTAAATTAAATTAAACAGAGGTAGTAAATGAAATATGATGATAAATTGCTTGACAAAGATTTTCGTAAACAATTAATTGATAATCCAAATAGTACTATACAACAACTATTAGAAAGCCATGTTAAAAATAATGATATTGAGTATAAAGTAGTTAGCTCAACAAAATTAATTACTTATTTTGTTATGCCTCATTATGAAAATTATAACAATACTAATATGCTAGAAGCGATAAATGCTGGTAATACAGTAGGAAGTGGTGGTACTGTTGGTACTGCTGGTTCGTTATCATCAGTATTTTCAATTGCTGGTTGGAGCACTTTAGGCTGTGTTAGTAGTGCTGGTAGTGTTGGTACTGCTGGTAGTGTTGATGTTAATAAAAAATAAGGGTGAAATTATGATAAATAACTACAATGATAAATTATTTGACAAAGAATTTCGTACTAAGTTAATTAATAATCCAAACAAAGTTGTTCATGAATTAATGACTAATGATATACTTAATACCAACAATGAAGCACTAGAGTATAAAGTAGTAAAATCAAAAAAAGGAGTTATAAATCTTGTAATACCGTATTATAATTCTGATTTTAATAATAAACGATTAGAAGAATTAAATGCTGCTGGATCAATCTCAACAGGTAGTAGTGCAGGAACACTTGGTTCTGTTGGAAGTATATTAACCATAGGCGGAACATTTAGCAGTGTTTTTTCAGTAGGTAGTGCTGGCACTGCTGGTTCTGCTGGTAGTGTTGATGTTGAACCACATTTATAAGTATAATTTTAAACAGAAATAATATATATCTTTCCTACTTTAATAATCTTATTAATATTAGGATTCATTAACAATCTGTATTTGTATTTGAATAATACTTGTAGTAAATACTGGTATAATGTGCGGTTTAATTTTTAACAATAAGTCTTATTGTTAAAATATCATTTTATTATCCATGGCAACAACAAATTTTACGGAATTAGGGCTGAATAAATATATTTTACAAGCCCTATTAGATATTGGTTATGAGATTCCGACTCCAATTCAAATACAAGCAATACCTAGCATTTTAGCTAATTATGATATTCTAGGTGTTGCCCAAACTGGCACTGGTAAAACAGCTGCTTTTGCATTACCTATTTTATCCAATATCAACTTAGCACAAAAAGACCCACAAATATTAGTACTAACTCCAACTCGCGAGCTTGCTATTCAAGTAGCAGAAGCATTTGTTACTTTTTCGCGTAATATTAAAGGTTTATATGTTATACCAATTTATGGCGGCTCTGATTATGTTGTGCAAATTAAAAGTCTAAAGCGAGGCGTTCATGTGGTAGTTGGCACTCCTGGGCGTGTTATGGACCATATAAAAAAAGGTACGCTAAGATTAAATAAACTCACCAACCTAGTACTAGATGAAGCAGATGAAATGTTGCAGATGGGTTTTATTGATGATGTGGAATGGATACTTAAGCATACACCTAGTAAGCATCAAATATCTCTGTTTTCGGCAACTATGCCAAAAGAAATTCATCGCATTGCTAAAACTTATTTAAATAATCCAAAAGAAATTTTTATTAAACAAAAGGCTGCAACAGCGACTAATATAACACAGAAATATTGGTTAGTTAGTGGTTTGCATAAGCTTGATGCATTAACTCGTATTTTAGAAGCAGAAACTTTTGATGCAATGATTATATTTAATCGTACCAAAACTGGTACTGTTGAGCTAGCAGAAAAACTAAGTGCCAGAGGTTATTCTGTTGCAGCACTTAATGGTGATATTGCCCAAAACCATAGAGAAAGGATTATTAAACAATTAAAAGCAGAAAAAATAGATATTTTAGTAGCAACAGATGTTGCCTCTCGTGGCTTAGATGTGTCAAGAATTAGTCATATAATTAATTATGATATTCCGCACGACATAGAATCCTATGTGCATCGTATTGGACGAACAGGTCGTGCTGGGCGTTCTGGACATGCTATTTTGTTTGTCTCTCCCAGAGAAACACGCCTACTTCGTGCCATTGAGAAAGCAACTAATAATACCATTACTAAAATGTCTTTGCCTAGTGTACAAGAAATTAACGATAAACGAACTATTCGTTTTAAAGACAAAATTATTAATGCTTCCCAAAATAATGACTTAACTGTTTTTCAAAAAATTATTGAAAATATTGAAGCAGAAAGCAATATTCCTGCTATTGAGCTAGCCGCTGGTTTAGCTAAATTATTACAAGGCAATAATCCGTTATTTTTACAAAACAAGCCTATTAAGGACACAAAACCAAACAAAGACAATAAAAGCACAAAATCTAATAAAGATATGGTGCGTTTTCGTTTAGCAGTTGGTAAAAAAGATGGTGCAAAGATAGCTAATATTATTGGCTGTATTGCTAATGAAGCAGACTTAAATAGTAAGCAAATTAAAAATCTATCTATTGAGGATAATTTTAGCTTTGTTGATTTGCCAAAAAGCATATCTAGTAGCACCATAACTAAATTAAGTAATGCTTTGGTTTGCAATAAAAGATTAGATATATCAAAATTAAGTCAAAATCAAAAGACTAAGAATAAAAATAAGACTAATTTTAAACGCAATGCTCCTCAAAAAACACGCCGTAATACAAGAAAAAAAACTAAGGAAGCCACTGTATAACAATATTTATACGTGTAACAATGCTTTTTAGTTATGCTATTTTTTTACATAAATAAACAATATATGTGTAATAACTTAACAAGTTTTTATATGTGATTATGTTTGAAATACTGCTTTTTTATATGTGTACTTTTCGCTTATAATTAAGTTTTTGACTGTAACCTAATACAAAATCTACCCTGCTCACAGCAATCTTTTAATTATTTATTCAGCAACAAGATTATTTTTGCTTCATAAAATTAAAAAATTCTTCGTTAGTCTTTGTTAGTTTAAGTTTTTCTAGTAAAAACTCACCAGCTTCAACAGTATCCATAGAGTGTAAAAATTTGCGTAAAATCCATACTTTTTTCAATTCTTCTGGCTTGATTATTAACTCTTCTCTTCTTGTACCTGAGGCATTAATATTAATTGCAGGAAATATGCGTTTTTCTGATAGTTTTTTATCTAAATGTAGTTCCATATTGCCAGTTCCTTTAAACTCTTGATAAATTACCTCGTCCATTTTAGAACCAGTATCTATTAATGCCGTTGCAATAATTGTAATACTACCACCCTCTTCTAAATTTCTAGCTGCACCAAAAAATCTTTTTGGTCTTTGAAGTGCAGAGGCATCAACACCGCCTGTTAATACTCTACCTGATGCAGGAGCCACAGTATTATAAGCTCTTGCTAACCTAGTTATAGAGTCTAATAAAATGACTATATCCTTTTTTTGTTCTGCCATTCTTTTGGCTTTCTCAATTACCATTTCCGCAACTTGAATGTGTCGTTTAGCGGATTCATCAAATGTAGAAGATATTACTTCACCGCGAACAGTTCTTCTCATCTCTGTTACTTCCTCTGGACGCTCATCAATTAATAATACCATAAGCTCACATTCTGGATTATTAATTACCAACGAGCTTGCTATATGTTGCATAATCATAGTTTTACCAGCCTTAGGTGGTGCTACTAATAAACCTCTTTGCCCTTTACCAAAAGGTGTTATTAAATCTATAATCCTGGCGGTAATATCTTCACTGCCTCCATTACCTATTTCTAACTTTAATCTATCATTTGGGTGTATAGGTGTTAAACTTTGAAATGGAACGCGATTTTTAAGTGCAAAAACAGACATGTTATTAACAGTAATAAGATGCGATAATGCAAAGTATTTTTCAGGTTTTTTGGGCTCTCTAATCTTACCATATACTACATCGCCAGAATATAATTCAAACTTACGAATCTGATTAGGAGATACATAAATATCATCAGCACCAGATGTATAAGAATCATCAGATGACCTTAAAAAACCGTAGCCTTCTTGCATAATATCTAAAACGCCATCGCTAAATATTTCTTCGTTTTTTTGAGATTTGGTTTTTAATATTGCAAAAATTAGTTCATTTCTTTTCATTCTAGAAATGTTTTCCATATCTAGTTTTGTAGCAATTTCTAATAATTCTTCATATTTATTTTTCTTTAAATCGAATAAATTCATAGTTAATAAGGCTTATTGTTGTTATACTAACTTGGTTATTTAAGCTAGTAGGAAGTTAAAAATTAAGATAATGTATTATATATGTTGTTCAATAAAATTAATTAGCTCTGCTTTTGACAAAGCACCTACTTTTGTATCTTCTACATTACCATCTTTAAATAATAATATTGTTGGCACACCTCGAACACCAAATTTAGCTGGTGTTTTAACATTATCATCAATATCTATTTTTGCAACTACTATTTTACCATCATACTCATTTGCAACAACATCTAACACAGGAGCCATTGCCTTACAAGGACCACACCAACTAGCCCAAAAATCTAATAAAACTAATTTACTTTCATTTAATACACAGTCATCAAATGTATCATCGCTTATTGCTATTATTTTATTATTCATGTTTAGTTTTATAGTTAAATAAATAACTTGTAGTATATGGGTGGTGGGTCGTGAGCGATTTGAACGCTCGACCATCGGATTAAAAGTCCGGTGCTCTACCAACTGAGCTAACGACCCAAAAAAAATAATGGTTATATTAAAAAAAAAATTACATGGCTAATATTTATTTTATATTTTTAACACTACTTCTTAAATCTTTGCCTGCTTTAAAAAAAGGAATATATTTTTTAGCTACCATTATCTTTTTTAATGTCTTAGGGTTAGTGCCAATATAAGAAGATCTTTCTTTTCTGCTAAAACTACCAAAACCTCTAATCTCAACACCTTCACCAGTTGCTATTGCTTCTGTTATACTATCAATAATAATATTAACAATTAATTTTGCATCTTTATGGGATATATTGTGTTTATTAATAATTTTATCTATTAATAATTTTTTATTCATATTAATCTTTTACGCCTTTTAATAAATCACCTAAGGTAGCAGATGTACTATCTGCTTCATTTTTAGATCTAGTATTGTAATCCATTAAATTAGCTTCATTCTCATATCTATCTTTTTGTTTAATGCTTATTGCAATATTATGAGTCTTTTTATCTATTTTAGTAATAACTGCTTCCACAATATCATCAATATTAAAAATACTACTTATAGAATCAATTCTTTCTTGTGATATTTCAGAAATTTTTAAATAACCATTAATACCTTCTGCTAGCTCAACAACAACACCTTTTTCTTCAATCTTAGTAACTTTACCATCTACTATAGAGCCTTTTTTATTTTCATTTATATAAGTATAAAATGAATCTTCTACTAATTGTTTAATTCCTAGTGAGATTCTTTCTTTTTCAGAGTCAATGCTTAATATAACTACTTCTACTTCTTGACCTTTTTTGTAATTAGAGATAACCTCTTCGCCTTTAATATCCCATGATATATCTGCCATATGGATTAAACCATCTATACCGCCAGGAAGACCAATAAATAAACCAAAATCAGTAATTGATTTAATTATACCTTTTAGTTTATCGCCTTTATTATAAGATGCTTCAAAAGATTCCCAAGGGTTTTCTTTCGCCTGTTTAATACTTAAAGATATACGGTATTTTTTCTGGTCAACATCTAATACTACAACATCAACTTCTTGCCCTATTTCAACAAACTTAGAAGGTTTGGCATTACGATTAATCCAGTCCAACTCGCTCATATGAACCAATCCTTCAATACCGCCTTCTATTGTTATAAAAGCACCATAATCAGTTAGGTTAGATACAACTCCAGATATTTTTTTGCCAATTGCTAGTTTTTCTGATAAATTATCCCAAGGGCTTTCTTGTAATTGTTTTAAACCTAACGATATTCTAGTGGTTTCTTTTTCAACTGCTAATATTTTAACTTCAATTTTACTGCCTATTTCTAATTTTTCTGATGGATGATTAACTCTTTGCCATGAAATATCAGTAATATGTAATAAGCCATCAACACCACCTAAGTCAATAAATGCCCCGTAATGAGCAATATTTTTTACTATGCCTTCAATTACAGCACCAACCTCTAATGAATCAACCAATGCTTCTCTATCTAAATTGTTGGCTTGTTCTAAAACTGCACGGCAAGATACTACAATATTATTGCGTTCCTTATCCATTTTAATAACCATTACTTCAACTTCTTTGCCTTCTAAATAGCTAAAATCTTTTACAGGATAAACATCAACCAATGAGCCGGGTAGAAAAGCCTTAACAATGCCTATATCTACAATTAAACCTCCCTTAACTCTGTTATTTGCAATACCTTTAATAACTTCTTTATTCTCCATAGCAGTAGTTAAATCTTTCCAAATTTTAATTTGCTTTGCTTTTTCTCTGGATAATATAGTATTGCCTAAACCATCATCTTCGGTATATAAAACTACTTCTACAATATCGCCTTTTGCTACTTCTAAATCACCATTAAGATCTTTAAATTGTTCAATAGGAACAAATCCCTCTGATTTTAAACCAGCACCAATTATAACTCTGTCACGAGCAACATCAATAACAGTGCCCATAATAATACTACCTTGTTTAATTCTTTCTTGAGTGCTACTTTCAAATAATTCAGCAAATGATTCTGACATATAGTGTGTTATTATAAATTAAAATTACAAAAAGGGATTATACATATAATTAAAACTTCATTAATAATTTTTATTATTTTTTGTATAATGTTAAAACCTCCAGCACTACCTCATCTATAGTTAAATTGGTAGTGTCAACAATAGTGGCATCTAGTGCAGGTTTTAAGGGTGAGTTTTTTCTGTTCATGTCTCTATCATCCCTTAGTTTAATATCTGCTTCTACTTTATCTAATTCCAAACTGCCTAGTGCAGTGCTAATTTTACCTTTATTATTGGCATTATGCAACTGCAATAATCGTCTTTTTGCTCTTTCTTTAGCACTGGCTGTTAAAAATATCTTTGTTTTAGCATCTATAAAAACTACACCGCCCATATCTCGCCCGTCTGCTACCAACCCTTTATCAGTAGCAAATGCTCGTTGTCTAGTTAAAAATGCCTTGCGAACCTTGCCTAATTTAGCTACATATGAGGCTTTTTCGCCACAATCTTGAGTGCGTAAACTGTTTGATACTTCTTTACCGTCTAAATACACACTTAACAATTCCTTGTTTGCCTCTATTTTAAAATACAAGTCTAATTTTAATGCTAAATCAGCTAAGCTCTGCTCATCATCTAATTTTATGTGTTTATTTGTAGCAGATAGTGCTAAAGAACGATAAATAGCTCCACTATCTAATAAATTCCAGTTTAATTTTTGGGCAACCATACGAGCAACAGAGCCTTTACCTACCCCGCTTGGTCCATCTATAGTTATAATTTTATCATTCATTCTTAATTTTTAATTTTACTGTATTAAACCTAAAAGTAAAATAAAATATAAGTAGGTTTATTTTTGTGTAGTTTTTGATTTTTTACTGTTTTATACAACTGCTAATTTTGTAACTAATTCTTTAATTTTACAAACATATTTTTACTTTATATAGTATAAAACACATTATACATATATTTAACCAATAATAAGGTATAAATATTAATTAGTTTAAAAAATTTATTTATAGTCTTTTGAGTATAATATATAAACTCATTTAGCAAAGAATTGTTCTAAATATGTTTTAATCTCTACTGCTGTTTTTCTGTTTGCATTACTACCTATTACCCTAGCTATTAAATCTAATACTGCAAGAATCTAAATTCTTAAAATAAAACCAAAAAATACAATTATCAATATTTATATCAGTAAAGCTAACAGCGCTATAATCTATGTTATTATGGCAGAAAATAAAATATTGTTGAGCTTTGTCAGCAGATATTTTTTGCATCTTGCCGTTATGCAATACCAAGCCAACTATAAATAACTGTGGGTCATACTGTTTAATAAATTCGTCAATAGCATCCCAATTAGTACTACCGTCTTTATAGTGCTTGACAACACCAATACCACTTGCAACTTTGGTAATACTATTTGCTATAAATACCTTTATAAATGGTATTTATAATTTTTTAGGTTCTTAACTAGTTAAGACCATTATTTTATTACTCTTTCAACACAAAAAGCCTCTGCATATTTAACACCAATAGTAGTACCTCTAAATACAGCCAGAGATTTTATTGCCTTATAGCTTCTAGCATGAGGATATACTCGCATTTCTTGTATTGTTCAATATGCCAGTCTTTGTTTGTAATTATAATATAAGTACTCGTATTGGTTTAACCATATGCTGTTTTTATAATAACTTGATTATTTTTTATTTTTATAACTTCATTTTTTCAATTGTTAATTTATATTTATTGCCATCTATTTTAAAAAATGCTGGATAATTTTGATTATCTACAGTTCTTAATAAATTAAATTGCTCTTTAATATTTTTGTTAATATTTAATTCACTATCTTTTTTAGTTCTTTTAGGATAAAAACTTTCTACACCAATTTGTTTTTTTGGTATTTTATACCGTGGATAATTATTTAAAAATTTTAAACACATTTCAACTATCTTGTTAGCCTGTTCTTCTCGCAGTTCTTTATTTAATTCATAACCAGTTAAATTAAGTGTTTCTTGCATATATATATCGCCACTATCTGCATTTATCGAGGCTTCAAACATCGTAAAAGAAATATTTTTTTTGTCTTTTAAAATTTGCCAAAATAATGGTGACCAGCCTTTACCTTTAGGTAAATCACTGGCATGTATAATTATATTGTGTTTATGCAATTTTAAATATTCTTTTTTAATGATTTTATGGTAGCTTAATATAAAAACAATATCGTAACTATTATCAATATCTTTATTGTCATAGAATAATTTTGCATCTTTAATTTTTTTTACCAATACCTCTGCATAAGGTATAAACCATTGATTTTTAGAAGTTAATACAGCTATTTTCATATTAGTACTTTTTTAAATTATTTTGTATTAAATTTTGCAAAAGTTAAATAATTTTTTTATATCAGCAGTTTTAATAATAATAAACAACATTCAAAGCAAACCTTTAATAGCACTTAAAATTTTAGCTAATTTATCTTGTTGTACATAAATTTCATTTAATATTTCAGTTACAACTGTATAACTATTATCGTAATCATGACTAATGCTGTTTCTTAATTCTCTAAGTTCAAACCAATCATCAACATTAACAATGTTTATTTTTTCTAATCCGTTGAGAATATCTAAAAAAGGTTTATCAGTATTTTCACCTTGATAAGTTAATAATGACTTAAAAAGTGTTGAGCCTATATAATCTTGTAGTTTAGCAAAACGATAAATAATTTGGTCGCTATAAGCTAAATTTTGTCTATTATTGACAATATCTGCAATATTATTGGTACTTATTGGGAAATTAAAAGTTTTTTCTAACTCTGTAAAAGCATCGTTTAATCGTTGCAAATGCCGATAACATACTGTTAAATTTGCTGAAAATTTTTCTTTATAAATCAAAGTTTTATCCCATTTTTTAATGCTTCTTTTTCTATTGGTCTGTTAGAGTCTTTATTAAATACAACATCAATTTTTTGCTCGCCTAATTCTCTTTTTATTCTTGCTAGGAATTTAATTTTTTTAGTAAATAAATTTTGAGTATCTTGCACTATTAAATATAAGTCTATATCGCCACCTTTTTTATCATCATCAACACGACTACCGAATAAATAAATATTACCATTTTTAAAAAAATGATAAAAATTCTTTTTAATAACACTGATATATTTTGCTGATAGTCTCATTTTATTTTAAAATTTTACTATTTTTTGTAATTAATTTTAATCCTTAACTAGCTAAGATTAATAACTAATATAAGTTATTAATATTTTGCAGTTGATAAGTGCTTTCCTATATAGCCAATATATACATAATTATCTTTCTCTAAAAAATAAATCCTATGTCCACTTGTAAGGCTTTTTATATGGTTTTCAAACAATACCTTCTCATTATTTATTGTAAACATTCTTTTTTTTCTAAATTTTGGATTATTAGTAACCGTCTGGCTTTCACTACTATAACTAGAATCTGTAATTTTTTTTTTAGCTTCAACATCTATTAACAAACTAATAGCTATATTAAATACATCTTTGTCTAATTTTTGTATTTGCTTTTCAACTTCTTGACAAAAAATAATAATATTAGGAAATGTTTCTGTTCTTTTTTGCCAAAAATTTTCTCTGGTAATATTAAGTTTAATCTTTTTTTTAAAACAATCAAAAAAATTTGAATGTGACTCTAAGTGCTTTATTTGTGAAGCATGTTTTATACATACATTATCAGTTTTAATATCAGCATTACTTAGCATTGTATCTTTTTGTATAGTTATACTGTGAGTATTCCATTCATTATTAGAATTAAAACTAACAGCTAGAGTATTCCAAATATCACAACAAGCTAAGCCACCTTCAATTTTAGTACCTTTATAAAAATATTCACTACTTTTAATTGTTTCTAGTTGTTCTGTATCTGTTTCTTTTATAATTGGCGAATCAATCTTAAACACGGTATTACTTATAAAACTACTTAATCTAGTTTTAAAATCCTTATCTGATTGTTGTTTAAAAAATTGATAAAAAGTAATATTTTCTAATATAGAATAATTTTTAAAATTATCAGACATTCTTATAGTTGTTATGCCATAATATTTTAATTTTTTTAACAATTCAAACAATACACCAAAACTATCTTTTGCTTGATATTGTTTAAGTGGTAGTGATAGTTCATTAAAAACAGAAAAATTTACCATAATAATTTATCTAACTGATTATCCCATTCATCAAAAAACCCTACAGGCCAATTATCTATCTTGCCTTTTTTATCAATATTTAATGGTTGTGCAATAGTATCTAAATTATTTTCTTTTTTGTGGAAGTAATATATTTGACTTTGGCTGGCTTTAATAATATTATTTTTAGTTGCTACCCGTAAGCCATTTAAGAAATGATCGCTATGTGTTTCTATAATAATTTGTACGCCATTACTAGCAGCAATTGCACAAAGTTCGGCTATTTTTGACTGTCCTGCTGGGTGTAAATGCGATTCTGGGTTTTCAATAATTAAAAAATCCCCCGGCTTTGATTTAAGAATTAAAACTATAACAGGTAACACATAAGTCAAACCAAAACCAACATTAAGCGACGAATAATTAGTAGATATATTATTTTTATCCTTGTATTGATAAACTAATTTTACACTTTGTGTTGACGGGTTTGCACTAGCTAGTACTGATACACCATTACTTATCTCTCCTAACCATTTAGATACATTTTCTAATAATTGTGTTGTTTCACTTTTAGGGTGTTTTAGCGCCTTTATTGCTAAAATTTTACGAGAATTCTCTGATAAATAATGGGCAGTGTACTCTCCTTTTGAGCCTATAGAATTTTTAGTAACATATTTCTCAGAAAATGGAAAAGTTATTGCAGGTGGTGCTCTATCTGTATGTAGATAAACAAAAATATCATCGTAAAAAACACTAAATATGCCATTACTCAATTTTTCGCTCTCATTAGTATGAAAATCTACATTAAAATCGTTATCTAGAATAACTTTCATATAATTATCTGCATCATTATATAACTCAATAGCAATTTTTTCATCCCTTGAGCATTCTTGATGTAGTAAATCTTTTTTATTGCCTAAATTAACATAATCACCAAAACCTACAAATGAGGGAATTTCAATTTTTATATCTTTTCCTAATTCTTCAACTTCTGGAGCCATATTCTTACTGTTATATTTAACTCCCTTTATAAAAGACTGATAGCCAATAAATCTGTTAATGCTGTTGGCGTTTTCTTTAATCAATAATAAAACTTGTATTAAGCTAGATTTTCCACTACTATTAACACCAGTTATTAATGTCAAATTACTTAAATTTATACTAACTTCTTTTAAACTTTTAAAATTGTTAACTTTTATGTTACTAAGTTTCATTTAATACCTCAGCTATTAGTTGTCTTATTATCCTAAATATAGTTTTTTGTATTTACTTACTACTTGTACTTTTTGTTATTGTCAATAAAAGTAGCAATATCTCAGCTATTGAACTTCTTATTATCTCAAATCTAGTTTCTTGTGCTCGCTTACTACTTGTACTTTTTGTTATTGAATCAATAAATGGAGTATCGTCTAACAATAATTTTTTTAATCCTTCAACAAATATACTTTTTTTGCTTATAAATTTTTCTTTATTCTCTATCTTGTTAAAGCAAACTGTGAGTACATCAAACAGAGATAAATTTACTAGTTTGTTTAACTTAGGATTAGCAATAGAGCGGCTAAATCTATGTCCTGTACCTAAAATTTGCTCAGAAAAAATAAGTGTATCAATTAATCTTTTTTTAAGATTTGCAAATTCATTGTCATCTTTAATTGAATCTAACTCTTCCATTGCTTTATCTAAAAACTTAGGCATTGTTGTAAAATTATCCTCACCTAATAATTGAAATGCCATAAACCTTAATACTAATTCTTGTCCGGCCATTCTTTTATTAGAAATTCCAACAACACTTTTAAAAGTCTCATCTTCTACAACATCTTCTAAAAATTTAACCCCACCTCCATCTTGATTGAGTGCTTGTCTTATTTCTTGTGCTTTTAATGATAATCCGCCTGTATTTATACGATTGAATATTGAGTATCTAACTTTTTTAGGAGTTTGTGCTTCTATTTGATAAGTAATAAATTGGGTATCTTCAATAGTTCTTATCATTTCTCTACTTAAATTCTCATATTTTTTACCATTAAAATTAGTCAGAAACTCTAAATTTTTTAATGTAAAACTTTGTTCTATAAAAAATTTTCTAATGGTTGAAAGTCTTTGTAGTCCATCAACAATAAGCCATTTATCAGGATTGCTAACATCAAAATAAAATATTGGCAAGGGTAGTTTTAATAATATTGATTCAATTAATCTACTCATTTGAGTTAGAGTCCATAAATCAGCATGTCTTTGAAAAGGAGGAATAGTTATTTCTTTATTATCTAATCTTCTTATTAGTGAAGGTAATAACACTATAGCATTTGTTATTTTTATATCCTTTGGTGAAAATGGATTGGTAATAATACTATCGCCAATATCATCATCAGTTTTTTCTATTAGTTCTTCATTTTCTTTTATATTATCTATTTTTTCTAGTTCTTCCATATTAGTTTTTTAAAATATTATTAACCTTGTCTTGTAATAATACTACATTAAAATCATTTATGACTAAATAACTGTTACTTTTTAAATATTGATAAATGTATTTTTGATTATCAGTTGTTTTAATAGCAATAAACGGCAAACCTAAATACATTACCTCATAAACAATAACACTAGGAGTAACAATAGCAAAATTACTATTATCCATTATATTAGCAATATTTTCGCTATCAATATAAATATTTATATTATAATGTGTTTTGCTAAAATTTTGTAGTTGGGCTAAATTTTTATTGGCACTTGTGGTAGCTAAATTGATAATTATATTATCAAATTCAAGCAATATTTTTAATATTGACAAACTAATATTACTTGTATCTGCCCCGCCCATTGCAACAAAAACTACTGGGTTTTGTTTATTTATTTGATGTTGTTTAGGTTTTATTTGCCTAAATTCATCACGAATTAAGGTGTATTGTTTGCCACATCTAATATCGCAATTTTTTGGCACTAAGTTTTTATACTGCTCTGTTTTTGCATAAATATTATGGTTAAGCAGTATATCACAATGATGAGGTTGATACATATCATCAAAACTTAGAATTTTTATAGTAGTTTTTTCTTTAATACTTTTTTCAAACTTATAGTCAATACCATAATGGTCAAAAACCACCATATTTATAGCGTATTTTTTAATAGTTTGGAGTAATTCTTTTTGTGTGTTACTATTTAATATAATTAGCTGATAATTATTTTTTATAATTTTATTATTAGTATTACCTGCTAAATCTTGGCTTGCAAAAATAACATTATCTTTTTTATATTGCTCTGCTAATACTAAGCAACGCATCAAATGTCCTAAACCAATTTTTGATGAGCTATCAACTCTAAATAGAATGTTCATTGATTATTTTCAAGCCAGTATTTCATAAATGGGTCAATAAAAAAGTAAATATTATCTTTTCTATCACAAATATCTTTTTTTATCAGGGCTGTAATTGTGCTTTTTAAAGTGGTGGCATTTATGCCAAATTCAGTTAAATTATCATTGCTATATAGAGCCTTACCATCATTTTTAATAATATATTTTAGTGTTCTTTTTTGATTTAAGGTTAAGTTAGTCCATATTATGCTGTATATATCATTTTCTCTTTCTAGCATTAAACTTATAGCATTTATAAAAATAGTATCATTAACTTCTTTATCGGTTTTGTCCCAGATAAAATACATTAATTGTTGCATATAATAAGGAAATCCATTTGTTATATAAAATGCTTTTTCAATGTATTTTTTTTGAATTTGTTTATTGGTTTTTTTAAATTTATTTTGAATAAATATTAGCCAGTCTTTTAATAAAATTTCACCTATATGTAAATGTTTAACAGATTTATAAAAAGCTCTATTTTTATCGCTAAATATTTGTGTTAGTATTGATTTTTTACTACCGCTAAAAATATATGAAACATAGCGACTATGAGTTTGAATAGCACTACTTAATTTTTTTTCAATATTAAATTGTTCTATTTCTTGAAATTCATCAAAAATAATGAGTACTTTTTTATTGAATTTTTTAGCATACTTAAAGGGTAGATTTAAAATTTCTTCTAAGGTGGCATTTTGTTCTTTTTTAGTTAAAGATAAAGCATAAGATATATCGCCATTTTGAGTTATCGTCATCGTTACATTAGGGCGAATGTTTAGGGTATCTTTGAAAAGTTTTAATATTTTTTGTGGTTTATTTTCTAAAGTTGATACTATAACATTAAAATATTTTTGGATAAACTCATCAATAGTAGATACCGTAAAAAAGTCAAAATATATAACTTTGTAGTTATCGTTTTTATCTATTGTTTTTTGTATCTTTTTTAAAATAGAAGTTTTACCAAATCTTCTGGGTGCATAAAGCAAAACATTAATACTACTGACAATATCTTTTTGTAATTCTTCTAATTCTGCTACTTTATTACAAAAATCAATATCTATCACTTCATTGCCAAAATAAAAAGGATTTTGGCTATCTAAATTTTTCATTATATATTTTTATATTATACTTTTTGGTATTATACCATTTAATATAATAAAAGTAAAGCATCAATGCAATAAAATGCTTATAACAAAGACAATAATATTTGAATGCTGTCTTTATTTTGTCTGTCAATTATCAAATCCACACTTAAAGCAAATCTTTAATAGCACTTAAAATTTTAGCTAATTTATCTTGTTGTACATAAATTTCATTTAATATTTCAGTTACAACTGTATAACTATTATCATAATTAGCTGATAATTATTTTTTATTGAAACCTTTGCAAAAATAACATTATCTTTTTTATATTGCTCTGCTAATACTAAGCAAGGCATTAAATGTCCTAAACCAATTTTTGATGAGCTATCAACTCTAAATAGAATGTTCATTTAATTTTATTTTAATTAATGATTATTTTTAGTCATTAAATAATAGTATAATTTATTTTTATTTTATAATTATAAACAGATATGAAAAAAATAATTACCTTAACTCCCAAGCAGACACATGAAAAATTACAAAATGATAAAAATGTTTTATTTTTAGATGTGCGTTCTTATGCAGAAAATAAATTTGTAGGACGAGCATTAAGCAGTATTTTACTGCCGTGGCTAGATGAGCCTGATTGGGAGCCAGACCCACAAGGTTTTATTAATGCAGTTAAAAAATATACTAACAAAAATGATAAAACCTTAGCTACTGAAATTATTCTAATTTGTCGTAGTGGCTATCGCTCTCATGATGCAGGTAAATGCTTGATTGAACATGGGTTTACTAATGTATCTCATGTAATAAGTGGTTTTGAGGGTGACTTAGACGAAAATGATCAACGGGGCAATCTTAATGGTTGGCGACACGATAACATGCCTTGGGAACAGTGTTAATAATTCCAGAACTACCGTATAAAAAAATTTGTATATAACACTGCCTTTTATGTGCATGCTTATTACCTAGTATTAAGTAATTATTTTATCATTAACTAATATTTATTTTCTCTCTTAAAGTAATATTATTACTTAATGTAGCAGTATTATGTTTCCTAAAAACATCAACTTCTAAAATAGAAATACACTACATATATTTTATTTATAAAATTATAATTTATGGTAAACTGAAATATGGCATATCATAAATGTATTAGCTAAAATATACAGTATTTAAAATATAACTATAAATGAATATCTTTTTTGCAACACTAATATTTATCACTAGCAGTAGCATATTTGCTAATGAACTAGCTATTTTTGATAGCCATTTTAATGACTTTCAAGAAAACCTAGTTGAGGCAAAAGATAATAATAAATCTGGAATATTTGTTTTCTTTCATTTAGATGACTGTCCGTTTTGCGAAAAAATGCGAAAGAATGTTCTTAATGAGCCAGAAGTTTTAAAACTTTATAAAAAACAATTTTTAAACTATGCAGTAGATGCTAATGGCTCATTAGAAATAGTTGATTTTAAAGGTAATGATACTACACAAAGAGAATTTGCTAGTAAACAATATAATGTATTTGCAACCCCAGTATTAGTATTTTTTGACTTAAATGGTAAATTAGTTTTTCAAAGAACTGGATTTGTTAATAAAAAAGACTTTTTATTACTTGCAAACTTTGTTGTTGCCAAACAATACCAAAAAGAAAGTTTTATGCGTTATAAGATAAAAAACAGACGAAAAAACCTAATATGAAAGTATTAATACTTATTATGATGATGATAAATATTAATATTATTGCTAGCACCACTGACAAATTAACCTTAGAATATGCATTAGAGCAAGCAAAAAAATTTGACTTTGACGCCAAAAAACAGCAATTAAACATAATTAATAATAAATTAATTTATGATTATTTAGATATTTATAAGTTGCAAATTAATATAGCATCGCAGTTAGGCATTAGAGAAGAATACAATAAAACCTTAGATGATAGCAAATTTTATTTACAATTTAGTAAAAAATTATTTGACAAGACTAATAACATAAAAACCTTAGCACAAAAAAATAATATAGATATTGAAAATATGCGTCTAAATAACATAGTGCTAGGACAAAAAATACTAATGATGAGGGCTTTTTTTATGACTATAATTGCTGATTTAGAGTATCAATATTTAACAGAAAAATTAGCCCTATCAGCAGTTACACAAAATCATGCAATACAAGATTTTGACATAGGATATGTATCAGAAGTAGAAGTCCTAGAAGCAAAATATAAAACCCAAGAAGATTTTAATAAAAGACTAATAATAGAAAATAAACAAATACTAAGCCGCAATAAATTAGCTAATTTACTACACCTTAAATATCCAAATAGACCAGATGAATTAGTACAGCCAAACCTAAATAAATATTTTAATTATGAGTTAGAAGATGTAAACTACTGGCACAAAATAGTATTTAAAAATAATCCAATACTAAAAATTTTAAACAGTTCTATAGCTAATTTAATAACAGAGAAAAAGAGTTATATTGACAATAATCAACTATCTATAAGTAGTAGCCTAAACTTAGGAGGACAAAGCTATAATAGTGCTAAAAATGGTAATTATAATTTTGCTATTACTGCTAATATTCCAATATTTGATGATAAAAAAGATAAAGATATAATGGCAATAAATATTAAAATAACACAGGAACAACTAAAACTAGAAGAGTATAGAGATGAATTAAATAATAATATTTTAGCATTGTACTTAGCATTAAAACAATTAAAACACAAGAAAAAAACCTTAGCAATTAAACAAGAATACCTAGATTTTTACCTAGAAAAATCAAGCTTAGAATATGAAATGCGTATAACTAGAAATATAGGTAATGCTATGGTTTTATGGACTAAAAATGAGCTAGATATGGCAAAAATTGATTTTGCTATTGCTATTAGTTTGGAAAAAATGAATTTATTAACGGCAGGAATAATCTTATAATATGCTCTTAAAAACTTCGCTAATTGCCATATTTTTTATTGTAAATAGCACAACATATGCAAATAATAATAAACTAGAAATATACCCAGAAGTTAGTGGCAAAATTATTTTTATAGCTAAAGAAGAATCCTATGTAAATAAAGGCGAGATATTAGTATCATTAGACTCAAGAATTGCCCAAGAAAAACTAAACAAAGAGCTAAATATTTTAAAAATAAAACAGCAACAATTAGTAGATAAAGAATTAGACCTCAAAAATATAAAAACTTTATTTGATAGCCTAGTTCAATCAAAAAGAGAGTTAGAGCTTGCTAAAATAGCATACAAAAATGCCAAATACGCATATCAGGCACAAAATAATTTACTATCATTAGCAAAATTAGAGTTAGAGAAATATACAATTAGAACACCATTTAATGCCAAAGTTATACAAACACCAAATCTAAGAAATGTCACTAATACCAACAGCCCTTTGTTAATAATGATTATTGAAAAAACAAAATAAGTGCTATTTTTTTATCCTTATGCACAATGTTGTTGCTAATTTTAGCTTAAATATTATTTAACATAAGTTTTATGTTTTCCACTCTTTGTAATGAGGTGCATCGTTTGGAATAGTTTCCCAATTTGCTTTTGAAGCAACAAAAATATGCCCGCTAATTTTTTCTGCAATATCACCTATTATTAAACCAAGGCGAATACGAGTTTTGTCAGGTTGCTTAGAAAATTTTGCTATTACAGGCGAGCCACATTCAATACAGAAAAACCTACTCTTATAAGTAGAACTCTGATATTCTTTAAGTTTATCCTTACCTGTTAAAAAATGAAAATGTTTACTTTCTACATTTCCATTAGTTGCAAAAGCAGAGCCTTGAACTTTGCGACATTCTGAGCAATGACAGCAAACAATATCCTCTATTTTACCAGTTATTTTAAATTTAACCGCACCACACAAACATTCTCCTTTATACATATTTTCTCCTAGTTGACAAGCTTTAACATCAATGTAATCAATAAATACAGTAATCTTTATTTAGTTAAAATTATTAAGAATTAATTACTTGTGATAGCTAAATTAAATAAAAATCACATAAAACTAGTTACAAGCATTTTTACACCTGCTATTAATAAAACAAGTGCAAGCAAGCGTTTAATAGTGGTATTTGTTAAGCGTTTACTACCGTATTCTGCACCAATATAACCGCCAATAATCGCAACAACAACCCATATTTCTATCCCATTAGGTAATTCTGGGGTATTTGAGCTTATAAAACCTAATAAACCTGCTATTGAGTTTACTAAAATAAATGCAGAGGCAATGCCTGATACTTTTTTTACCTCTTCCCAGTGCAACATTATTAGTAGTGGACTTAAAAATATGCCTCCACCAACACCAACTAAGCCTGATATAAAACCAATTATAGCACCAAAAATTATAATAATAAACAAAGACGGTGGCTTAATTTCATAATTAGATTTAGTAGCTTCTTTTACAAACATAAAAGCACAATAAATAAGTACAACACCAATAATTGGTTTGTAATATATATCAGGCAACAAAATTAGTCCTCCTATATAGGCAAGAGGTATTGATGAGAGGGCAAACGGTAAGAATATTTGCAAAGAAAAACGCCCAACTTTTAAGTATTTTATAACTGCTATTGTTGCAACTATAATATTTAAAGTTAGTGCTGTAGGTTTCATTATAATTGGAGACATGCCAAATAATGCCATAGCTGCTAGGTATCCAGATGCCCCAGCATGCCCTACTGATGAATATAAAACAGCTGCTATAAAGATTAATAATGCCAGAAAAATAATACTATCTAATTCCATATTTTTAGATTACTGCATAAGGATATTTATATGTGTATAACTATAACTTCCAACTTAATTTAGTCTTTAATTTGAGACCTTTGCATAAATAGGATGATTAACAGAGCTCTGATTTTTGCTTAATTAATGATATTCTATCAAGCCTGCCCTAGTTGTTCTAAAGCTGGTTTGATAAAAATTATCAAGTGAGTGGAAAGCGGTGTTCTGATGATTATTCATGTTTATGCAAAGGCCTCATTTATTTAAAATCAAGTGCCAAGGCTTGTTGGGTAGTATTATTTATTGTATTTTGTGCTTGATAATGTTTGTGACCGCAACCAAAAATAACACTATCACCTCTGCTAAATGCACTAATTTCATGTTTATTTAATTCAAAACGCAAAAAATGCACAGATGATGTTTTTTCATCAGTATCACGGACTAAATCTTCATTTGCAATTGGTGTTATTTTTTTATTACCTGCAATTTGTAAATACAAAAGTTTTTCTACTCCTAGCAATAATTTTAATTGCTTTTTTCTTTTTTCAACATCAGTATATTCAATCATCATCGTAGCTTTTAAATTACTGCCATTTGGTATCAAAGGATTATAAACAGACAATTCTTCTAAAATGCCATCTTGTTCAAATATTCTCTCAATTCTTAACATTTCTTGAACTTGATATAAAATAGTGCTACGATTTTCAAAAAGCAAACGAATATTATCGCCAATCTTTACCTCGCGTTTTGCTTTTAGTGCAATAATACTACTACGAAAATCAAAACGAGACTTAGCATATTTCTCAAGACTCATTAACTCATCTAGATTGATTATTTTCATTAGATTTGATAAGCTTGTTTTACTATGGTTATAGGGTGTAATGCTATTACTTTTTTATCACTTAAATGGCTAATATGCTTACCTGCTAAAAGACAATCGCTAGCAACATAATCTATGGTGCTGTCAATTTTATCAACAATAGGTTTTGCAATCTCGGTAGAATTTTTATAACTATTTTTACGCACACCATAAACTCCGTCATGTCCTGAACAACGATTAGATACACTTATTTTAACTCCTGGTATAAGTTGTAAAATTTGCTTGGTTTTAGAACCTATATTTTGTACTCTTTGATGACAAGCAGCGTGATAAAGTATATTTTTATTAAGTGTTGTAAAATTTTTATTTAGTTTATTATTTTTGTCTAAATATGCTAAATATTCAAACGGGTCAAAAAACGCATTAGCAATATCAGTAATATCTTTGTCATTTGGCAATAGGCAAGGAAGTTCGTTTTTAAACATAAGTACACAAGAAGGCACAGGTGCAAGCAACTTAAAACCTTTGTCTAAATATTCTTTAAGCAATGGTTTGTTATGTTTAGCAAAACTTATAACTTTTTCAATATCTCCTATTTCAAATTTAGGCATAGCACAACATTTAACAGCAGATATTAAGGCTACTTCAACTTCGTTATAATCTAATACGCTAATTAAATCAAGCACACTTTGTGGCTCGTTATGCTCACCATAACAAGTAGCAAAAATTGCTACTTTAAAGTCTTTATTATTATTTGTTATTGGTTTAAATTGACGACTAAGACGAGTTTTACCGTGATAATGCGGTATTTGTGCTTCTGGGTGTAAAGATAATATTTTATTTAGTATTTTACGCGTAACAGGGTTTTTTATACTGCTATTAGCTATTGTGTTTATAACTGGTATGCTGGTTAATTTACCAACCATATCAGTATTTGATAATATTTTATCTTTATAACTTATTTTTTTATTTTTAAATTCTACTGCCTTAGCCCGTAACATTAAGTGCGGAAAATCAACATTCCACTCGTGCGGTGGCACATACGGACATTTTGTCATATAACATAAGTCACAGAGATAGCACTCAGCAACAACTTTATTATAATCTGACTTTGCAACACCATCTAACTCCATAGTTTTTGAGTTATCTATCAAGTCAAATAGTGTAGGAAAAGATTTACACAAACTAACACAACGACGACAAGTATGACAAATATCAAAAACTCTCTCTAATTCATTAGTAAGTAGTTTTTCATCATAAAAATCATCGCTTTGCCAATCAATAATTGGTCTTTTTGCTAGCTCCAGCGAATTTTTATCCATAAATTTATTATACTTTATTCGCTATTTTTTAGTATTTTTTAATTTTTACAGTTATAATTGTGTTATTGTATGCTATCTAATGCATGCTATCTAAGGCTTTTTGAAAACGGTTAGCATGCGAGCGTTCAGCCTTAGCAAGTGTTTCAAACCAATCAGCAATTTCATCAAAACCTTCATCTCGTGCAGTTTTTGCCATACCGGGATACATATCAGTGTATTCGTGTGTTTCGCCAGCTATAGCCGCTTTTAAATTATTAGAGGTTTCGCCAATAGGTAGCCCAGTAGCAGGGTCTCCTACTTCTTCTAAATATTCTAAATGTCCGTGTGCATGTCCTGTTTCACCCTCAGCAGTAGAACGAAACACAACAGATATATCATTATATCCTTCAATATCTGCTTTAGTAGCAAAATATAAATAACGCCTATTTGCCTGAGATTCACCAGCAAAAGCATCTTTTAAATTTTGTTCTGTTTTACTATTTTTTAATGACATATTAAGCTCCTTTTAAATAAAATTGATAACATAAATTATAGCATATTATTTAATGAGACCTTTGTATAAATATGAATAATAATTAAAATATTTATATCTTTTGTTAGTCAAATAAAAGTGCAATATTTTTTTTAGTTATTTTATTATTTTATACTACTGCATAACAATCTTAAACTATAATAAAGCATCAATATTTATTAACAGTATTTTTTTAAGTAATGAAAAAGTATATAATTTTATTTGTTTCTGATAGAACTGGACTAACGGCAGAAATTATGGCGAAAAGTTTACTTGCCCAATTTCCAGAACTTGAGTATAAAATTAAAAAATACTCTTTTATTGATAATAAAAAAAAGGCTCAAGAACTTGCTAATAAGATTACTGAGTTAAAAACAAAGCAAAATTATAATGTTATTGTTTTTTCTACTCTTTATGATATAGATAGTCAAAATATTATTAAATCATCAAATGCCTGTGTGGTTGATCTTTTTAGTACATTTATTAAGCCATTAGAGCTTGCTCTTGTTAAAAAATCAGTACATAGCTTAGGCATATCGCAAGATGTGCTTAATAACAGTGATTATCAAAAACATCTTGATGCAATTGAGTTCAACATGACACACGATGATGGTGTTAGACCAGAGCAATATAATAAGGCTGATGTTATATTAGTTGGTGTTTCTCGCTGTGGTAAAACCCCTATTTCATTATATTTAGCTATGAATTTTTCTTTAAAAGCATGCAATTATCCGCTAACAGATGATGAGATTTATGCTGAAAACCTGCCTAAACATTTACTAAAATATAAGAAAAAACTAATAGGCTTGACAATTAACCCTAATATATTACAAGAAATTCGCCAAAAACGACGCCCTAATGATAATTATGCAAACTTGACTGTATGCAAAAAGGAGGTTAAATTTGTTGAGCAAATATTCAAATATGCTAAAATAAAAGTATTTAATACCACTAATACTTCTATTGAAGAAGTGGCTGGAAATATTATTAAAACTCTAACAGCTACAAAAATAATTTAACTTTATGAGACCGCAAAGGTCTCTTTATAAACAAATGCAAAAATATACTATAAGTTTAGAAAAAATAAATATCAAT
This sequence comes from Gammaproteobacteria bacterium, assembly GCA_965207335.1. GTDB lineage: Bacteria > Pseudomonadota > Gammaproteobacteria > PS1 > Pseudothioglobaceae. The sequence continues at coordinate 1,879,928 of OZ242267.1, read as the reverse complement.
GATATTAATATTGTTGGCGGTAAAAATGCCTCAACAGGAGAAATGTTACAAAATCTTAGTAAATTAGACATAAAAGTACCCAGTGGTTTTGCTACTACAACTATGGCATTTGATGAATTTGTTGCCCAAAATAATCTGATAGTTCAAATTAATAATAAATTAAATTCTCTTGATGTAGAAAATGTTGTTGCCTTACAAAAAACAGGCAAGCAAATTCGTGATTGGATTATGGCTACAAAATTTCCTGCAAATGTAGAACAGGCTATTGATAAACATTATCAAGAATTAGAACAACAGTTTGGCAATAAAACTACTTGGGCAGTCCGCTCTTCTGCAACAACAGAAGATATGCCAGATGCATCTTTTGCTGGGCAACAAGAAACATATCTAAATGTATCTGGTATTGACAATATAAAGCTAGCTATTCGCAAGGTATTTGCTTCATTATTTAACGACCGTGCCATTGCATATAGGACTAATCAAGGATATCAACATGAAAATTTCTCTTTATCAGTAGGCATACAAAAAATGATTCGCTCTGATATTGCTTGTAGCGGAGTTATGTTTAGCCTTGATACTGAGAGTGGTTTTCGTGATGTAGTTTTTATAACAGCTAGCTATGGACTAGGTGAGATATTAGTACAAGGCGGAGTAAACCCAGATGAATTTTATGTACACAAAGACATGTTAAATGCTGGTAATCCGGCAATATTGCAAAGAAACTTAGGTAGTAAAGAAAAAAAAATGCTATTTGCAAAAAATGCGGGTAAGTTTGTTAAAATTGTGCCAGTAGTACAAAAAGACAGAAATATTTTTTGTCTCAACGATAAAGAAATTGAGCAACTTGCTAAAATTGCTATAAATATTGAACAACATTATAAATCTCCAATGGATATTGAATGGGCAAAAGATGGTATTGATGGTGAGATATATATTGTTCAAGCTAGACCTGAAACAGTACAAAGTAATAAAAAAAATATTATTGAAAGGTATAGATTAAAAGGCTCTGGTAAGATATTAGCAAAAGGGCGTGCAGTTGGTAATCGTATTGGTGCAGGACGAGTAAATTTATTAAACGGTATTAGTGATATAGGTAAATTTAACAGTGGTGACATTATACTAACTGATATGACTGACCCTGATTGGGAGCCTATTATGAAAAGAGCTTCTGCTATTATTACTAATCGTGGTGGACGAACCTGCCATGCGGCAATTATTGCCCGTGAACTTGGTATTCCTGCGGTAGTTGGTTGTGGTAATGCTACTAAAACTATTGCTCATAACTCCGATGCTACTGTTTCCTGTGCTAAGGGTAATGATGGCTTTGTGTATCAAGGTATATTAGAATTTGAATATAGCCAACAATCGCTAGAAAATATGCCAAAAATTCCAGTAAAAATTATGATGAATATAGGCAATCCTAGTAGAGCATTTGACTTTGCCACACTGCCTAATGATGGTGTTGGACTGGCTAGATTAGAATTTATTATTAACAATATGATAGGCATACACCCTAAAGCAATACTACATGCTGATACTATGCCTGATGATATTAAACGACAAATTAAGCAAAAAACCTTAGCCTATGACACTGCTATTGATTTTTATATTAAGCGTCTTCAAGAAGGAGTTTCTAGTCTAGCAGCGGCTTTTTACCCTAAGCCTGTTATCGTTCGTATGTCTGATTTTAAATCTAATGAATACGCTAATTTATTAGGTGGCAAACAATTCGAGCCAATAGAAGAAAACCCTATGATTGGCTTTCGTGGTGCTGCTCGTTATACATCTGATGATTTTCGTGAGTGCTTTGATATGGAGTGTAAGGCAATGCATTATGTCCGTAATAACATGGGCTTTACTAATGTGGAGTTAATGATTCCTTTTGTTCGAACTATTGATGAGGCAAAAGATGTTATTGAAATTCTTAAGCAAAACAACCTACAACGCGGTAAAAATGGTTTACGATTAATTATGATGTGCGAAATACCATCTAATGCTGTAATGGCTAGTGAATTCTTGCAGTATTTTGATGGTTTTTCTATTGGCTCAAATGATATGACTCAACTTACACTTGGAATAGACCGCGACTCAGAACTACTAGCAGAATCATTTGACGAACAAGATCCAGCAGTATTATCAATACTAGAAATGGCGATTAAAGCTTGCCATAAAGAAAATAAATACATAGGTATTTGCGGTCAAGGACCGTCTGATAATAAAGATTTTGCTAAATGGTTGTTAAAACTTGGTATTAGTAGTATATCTTTAAACCCTGATACTGTTGTTGATACTTGGTTAAGTTTGGCTAATGATTAGCATTACTAAATACTAGTTGTAGAAAGTAAATTACTGGTATAGTTTTTTATACTAAATAAAAGGATTATAAAATATAGCATTATTGTTATAAAAAAGGCATCCAGTAAAACAGTGAAAACTGCAAGTTTATTGTGGTACTTACCACTTTGATTTTTAATTTCCTGACTCTTTTGACTTATCTAGCCAATGTTGAAAACAAAAAAGCTATTTTTTAGCCAATGCCTGATAAAATAGAGAATTAAAATGTTTGAAATAAGAAAAGGTACAGCAGCAAGAAATTACGAAAATACTTTTTTCAGAGAGTTTGCTGAGAATTTAGAAATATTATTTGACAAATATTCCATTTATGGTTTATTAATTGCAAACTCTGAATGTGAAGCAGAAAAAAGATTGCAGATTGATGCTTTGCTCATTACAAAAAATGTTGTTTGTATCATTGACTTTAAAAACTTTGGCGGAAAAATAAAATTACCAAGAAATGCCAAAAGTGAATTTGAATTTGGAAAATGGACAAATGATAGCGGAGAAATAATAAAAGGAGGAAATTCAATAAACCCTTTTATTCAACTTAAAAATCAAAAAGAACGATTTATTAATGTTTGTAAAAACAAGATAATTCCAGATTTTCAAATCGGTGAAAAATTCAATCCATTTCATACGGTAAGAATGGTTTGTTTTCAAAAGCCAATAGAATTAGTAGGTTCTATTCCAGCGCACGATGAATTGAATTTTTTTATTATTGACCAAAACAATTATCTTGAAAAAATAAAAGATGTAATTGACATTGCCGATAAAGAAGTGAAATTAGCACAAAATTCATTTGACTTATTTAAAGAAATATTTAGAGCCGATAAGTTTGACATTAAAGAAACTTATAGCGAAAAAATAACATTTGATAGCTATTCAACAGAACTGAATTACGAGAATTTATATCCTGACCAAAAATCTGCACTTCAAGAAATTACTGAATTTATTAAATCTGATAGTGAAAAAGTATTTGTTCTTCAAGGAACTTCATTAAGTGGAAAATCCCACTTGATTCCTTTTATTGAAGATATTGCATACAATAATGAAATTGCACAAATTGAATTATTTGCCTCTTCAAGTAGAGTTGCGACAAATTTGCTATCTGAAAGTAATTTGAAATTCAATAGTTTGTATTCTTATATCTATGGAGGTGGTTTACAAGAAACTCAAAACGATGATGAATCAAGTGTAAATAAAGAAGCTGAAGAAAATACTGATAAAATAAAACTTGAAATTGTTCCTTTGAAGAAAAGTGATAATGAGGATAAAGCAATATTCATAGTTGATGAAGCACAACTAATCTCCGATAATTATCATCAATCCATAGATTTAAGATTTGGGTCAGGTAAATTACTCGAAGATTTTATCAATTTTTCTGATTTTAAAAATTCAAACAGGAAAATTATTTTTATTGGAGATAGTTTTCAGTTAACAATTGGAAAAAAGGAAGAAAGCACCTTAAACCCAGAATATTTAAAAGAAAAATACGAATTAGAAAATAAGGCTTTCCAATTAATTGATAAAGAAGATAAGTCATTAATCGTCAAACAGGCACTTATAGCAGTAAATGGTATAAGAAATCAATCTTTTAATCAATTATCATTCGAATTTTCAGAGAATTTGAAAACCTTAGATAAAGAAGAAATTCTCCCAATTATAAAAAACAGAATTGGAAACAACTCTGACTTTCATCTGTTAAGTTATTCAAATGCTGATGCACAAAAAGTTAACCTTTGGATAAAAAGAGCAATTATCAAAAATGGTGATGATATAGCACAAAATGACTTAATAATATTCAACAATAATTTTAGAGTTGAAGACGCAAACGATCCTTTCGCAGAGCCAAAGAAAGTGTTTAACGGACAATTTGGGACTGTAACAAAAATTAATAGCGAAGTAATCCCTGAAATTATTACCCCAAAAGGCAAACAGCCAATTACTCTTAAATACAGAGAAATTAGCCTGATTTTAAAAGACACAGGACATTATGCTACTGTTTTAAGTTTAGAAAACTACCGATTAAGTGAAAAAGGGGAACTTTCGGAAGATGAAATAATTGCACTTAAAATTATTTTAAATAGAGAAATAAAGATTGAATTAAATAAGAACCCTTTTGAGAAATCAGACGTATTTAATGAATTACAACAATCAACAGAATATAAAGAGTTAGCGCAAGAAATCAAATCGTTACAAGAAAGACTAAACAATGGTGAAAAAGTAAAAACGAAATTGGAAGAGACTGAAAGGACGCAAAGAAAAATTTTAAATTTAGCAAAACGAAAACACCGAAAACTATTTGAAAACAAACTCAATAAAGATACATCATCTAAATACTATAAATACAAGAATGCAGCACAACTTAGATATGGTTGGGCATTAACAGTACACAAATCAATGTCTTATAAATGGAATGAAGTTTTGTTTAATGTTGACCATGGTAAGAATAGAGGCAAAACGAATGAGGATTATTTTAAATGGATTTATACAGGCTTGACCAGAGCAAAAGAGAAAGTTAGTATTATAAATTACAAAGACATTAATCCATTTTTAAAAATGGAATTAAGAGATACAAACACTGGTAATAAGCCTGATAAAAATATATATTTCATTGCAAATCCTGATATTAAAATGTCTGAGGTAGAAATGTCTTTAATTAAGAAGTTCAATTTCCCAGAGGATAAACCTCAATTACTTCAACTGTTTCAATTATTGAATTCAAAATTAGAGCCTAATAAAATAAATATCAGTGCAATTAATCACCCAAATTATCAAGAATTATATGAGTTAAACGGAAGTAATGGAGAAGTTGCGACCGTTTCATTTTATTATAATAATAAAGGGCAAATAAAAATTCCTACATTAATGAAATCAGAACCAAAAGAATTTGGTGATGAAGTCATTAATATAATTGTTGGTAAAAATAATCTTAGTGACTTTGAATTTATAAAAGATAAGTGGCGAGAAAAAATATACACCAGTATAAATCAACAGTTGAATAAGCACGATAAATATTTCAATTATATAATCCAAGTACCTTTCAAAGACACAATAAAAATTATCAGTGATAATGCTGAATTAATCGTTGATATGTATTATGATGGTGATGGATTTTATTCAAGTATAATAGCAACTTATTATAGTGATGATGAGATTTGGAATAGTTTTAAAGAAATATTAAGTAATTAAAAGAGCAAATATGTCCTCATTATTTGATTTTAGCAGACATATCTCACAACTCGCAAAAGAAAAAAAGTATAATGATGCTTTGAAGTTTTTCAAAGATAATAAGACAGATTTCTCTAATGAGCAAATTGGCAACAATGAATATTTGGTGTCTGATATCTTAAAGTGTTTGCGTAACACAAATTATTTTGATGCTGGCTTTCAATTTTTAAACATATATGGTATTGAAATTAATAATGAAACAAAAGAAAGAGTATTAACTTCTTACGGTTGGCTTTTATGGTCAAAATATAAATCGGAAAACACCAATACAAATGACCATGTTGAAACTGAAATTAATCACTTTGAAGATGACGAAACAGATGAACCAGTAACAAATTTTCATTATAATAAAACTGAACTAATCCTCAAAATAGAAGAACTAATTCCTTTATTATACGAGAAGAACACAGACTTTTCAAAAAATCTAATTTCATTCTTGTTTTCCATAGTGTTAAAAAGTGAAAAGAAAAAACCAACGCCAAACTGGAAGTTAATAAATGACTTTTGTAATGAGTTTAATCCAGATAACCTAAGCACAGAATGTGTTACAATAGAAGTTGAAAGGAAAGGAAGAAAAAAAGATATGGAGTTGGCTTCTGATAAAGAAAACTGGTTTGCTTATAAAACAAAAGCATTATTAAAGTTAGGTGAATGGCATGAGTGTTTTGACACATCAAAAAATGCTCTTGACGTTTTAGAAAGTTTTCATTATTCAAATGATATTTGGTTCGCAAGAAGAATTGCTTTATCTAAAAAGAATTTAGGTAATTCGAAAGACACAATTTCCGAATTAGAAAATATTTTACGAAAAAAGAAAGAGTGGTTTATACAAAAGGAATTAGCAGAACTTTATTTTGAAGATAATAATTTAGAAAGTGCTTTTAAATATGCAACACAAGCAATTATAAATTTTGGTCCATTAGAATTTAAAGTTGATTTATTATTTCTATTAGGTGCAATTTTAAACAAGAAAAATGAAAAAGATTTAGCGTTTAAACATTTTACTTTATCCAAACTAATACGACAAAGTGAAGAATGGAAAATACCGCAAAAAGTATTTGACGAATTACGAAACTTCGAAAATGCCGAAATTAATATTAATGAAATAGGCAAGTTGAAATCAGAACTTAAAAAATATTGGAATGGTTTTTCACCAGAGAAAAAGAAATCATTTTCTAAACCAAAGGGAACTCAAAAAGGCGAAATTGTAAGACTAATGAATGACAATGAAAGAGGAAAGGATGGGTTTTTGAAAAGTAACAATAAAGACTTTTATTTTTCCTTATCATCAAACTTTCATTTAACACCAAAAGTTGAAATAGGAACAAAAGTTGAATTTATTATTGAACCCTCAAAAGATAGAAAAAAGGAACAAGCAAGGATAAAAAAAATCATAGAATGAAATCTTTCGCTAAAAGCCATACATATTACTAATTTGCCCGAAAAAAATACTAAGAACTACTATCATTCTGATGTACTGAATTTAGGTTTTTGTATAAAAACAGACTTGAAACAGAATTAGCGAAGTGAATTGTCAATACATTTGATTTTTTCACAAAGTAACTAAAATGCTTGATATTGTATATAGTTCATCTTGCACTATTACAAATTATGGTTAAAAATTGAGTGCTTGAAGATATTATATTAGTTAAATATATTTTATAGTGGTAATAGTTATGTTTAATAATAATAGATATACTATCTTTTTTAGGTACACCGATCTTTTTAAACACTAAACTTCTGCCAATAGCTTTATTTAACTTAGTAATAAAAAAATTATGGCAATTTTTACATATTAAAGTTAGGTTTATTTAAACATCAGGTGTTTTATTCATAGTTTTAATAATATCTTGCCGTTTATTAGTTAACTCTGTAACAATATCTTTATTATTGGTGCTAGTTATTTTAATAGTCAATAATTTATGCCATATATCTAATATTAATCTAGTATTAATAGCTAATAATTCAAATACCTTAATTAAATTTAAAAAACGCTCTTTATTACGAAAAGCATCTGTTTTTAAATAAAAATCTAATAATTGTTTATTGTCATAACTACTATTTTTAATAAAATCTACATAGCTAGCACTTAATATCGCTAATTTTGCTACTTTTTTTGGGCATTTAAGGTGTGAGACTAAATTTTTTACATTATCAACAGCAAGATTGCTACAAAGTATTGCCCATTTAATAGCTATATCATTGGTATTTAGATTGTCAATTATTAAAAACTCATCTTTTTTATTATTATGAGCTAGGTTTATTTTACTTGTTGTAAGTTTTGGTAAAATAATATCTAATGCTGCGCAAGATTTTAATACCCTAAAAAATTCCGATGGAGTTTTATAGCTTAAAACCTTGACAATCTCTGCCCAAACTCGCTCTGGTACTAGACTATCAATATCGCCATTTTTAACCATTAACTTTATTAATTTATGAGTTTCTTGTGCTAGTTTAAAGCCATAAGTTTTAAATCGAGCTGCAAATCTAGCAATGCGTAAAATTCTAACAGGGTCTTCAATAAATGCTGGCGATATATGCCTTAGTATGCCATTATTCAAATCATTAACGCCATTATATGGGTCAATAATATTGCCTTTTTTATCTTGTGCTATGGCATTAATTGTTAAATCTCTACGCAATAAATCCTCTGCTAAACTAATATTTTTAGTAGCAACTACAAAACCTTTATAGCCTTTACTAACCTTTTTTTCTGCTCTGGCTAGAGCATATTCTTGTTTAGTTTTAGGGTGTAAAAATACTGGAAAATCTGCACCAACACGAATAAAGCCTTGAGCCAACATTTCATTTTCTGTGGCACCTACTACCACAAAATCTTTGTCTTTAACCTCAAGTCCTAATAATTTGTCTCTAATAGCACCACCTACTAAATAAACTAACATTGCACAATAATAAAAAATAAGGTAAAAATTAACAATAATACCTTAATTTTAATAGCTATGGACTTAAAAGAAAAACTAACAAAAGAACAATACAATATTACTCAAAAAAGTGGGACAGAAAGAGCATTTACTGGCAAATATTTAAACAATAAAGAAACGGGCGATTATCATTGTATTTGCTGTGATGCTTTATTATTTAACTCCGATACTAAATTTGACTCTGGCACAGGGTGGCCTAGTTTTTATGATATTGCTAATAGTGATAATGTAAAAAACATAACTGATAATAGTCATGGTATGGGTAGGACAGAGGTTCAGTGTGCTAAATGTAGCGCCCATTTAGGACATGTTTTTGCAGATGGACCTAAGCCTAGCGGACAGAGATACTGCATTAATTCTGGTTCACTTAATTTTAAATGCAAATCTTAATTCAAATTATTGCTATATAATAACTTTGTAATATTTTTGTAGTGTACTTTTGTATTAATTTATAGAGCGAACCAATCTAACTCTATAATTAATTGAACGAGCATTGTCGTCAGGCTTTCCTGTGCTAAAATCTACCTTCCACGACAAATTATTATTGTTACCAGTTTCTATACTAGGCGAAGAAGACCAGAAGTTGCCAGAAGGAGTATCTGGAAAAATAATCTCATTAATACTAGGACTATAGCAATTATAAGCAGCTATACTTATTAATTCTTTAATATTAGGTAAGCGCCAGTTGGAATAACTAGCAAAAGTTTCACTATCACCTTGTGTTAAGGCTCCTTGCCAATTATATGTACTTGCCGTATCTGTGCAAGTGTTATTACTATCCCATGTTTGCCCTTGACTACAAATCTTCCACATTAGCTCTGTTTGATTATCAGTTACTGTACCGTTGTCATTGCTATCCACACTATAACGACTATCATGGTGTTTATCATCAATATAGTTCTTACAGGTAGCATTTGCTAATAAAGCTATCACAAACATCAATAAAAAAAATACTGCTTTTTTAAACATAATAATCATTCCTTAATTTCTTAGTATCACTATAAATATCTCTATGCACATAATACTGCTTTTTAGTTATGTACTTTTTGTTAAATTTGTTTTGATAATTATTCATACTTGTTTAGTAAAAAATAAAATTACTCTCCAGAACGCACTAACCTAACTAATGTATTATCTGTTGTACGATTACGCTCGATGCTACCACCATTAAAGAAAGCCCAAGCCTTGCTAAGATCGTTTGCAATAGGCGATGACGACCAGTAAGGGGTGTTAGCCTCCGTATTAGGAAAATAATTATCATCAATATAAGTACTGGCAACACCGTAATGAACAATAGATGTTAACTCATCAATACTTGGTACTCGCCAATTATTAAACCCACACAAACCTTCATTATTACTACCATTAACTAAGCTATTCCAAATATCGGAGTATGTACCTTCTTTATCGGGATGATTTCTACCTATAGCAGTTAAACCGCCCCATCGGTATCCCTTAAAATCATAGTGAATATCACTTCTATCAGTAGTTTTAACCTCCCAAACTAACCCTGTTTGATTATCGCGAACACAAGACCATATAGTACCAGCAGATTCACTACCAGTAACAGACCAAATTCCGTCCTGAATACTAAGAATAGTACCAGATGCACCTAATTTTATCCAGTCAAAACCAGCAGAACCTGCCCCTACTTTTAAAACTTCAGTAGCACCATTATATGTAATGCTGCCAACTGCTAAGGTGAGTGAAGCATCCCTACCATCATTACAGTCTTGCGCTGATGATATATTACTGGTACAAGTGCTATTATTACCACTAGAATAACCGCCGCCAAAAGTAATACCAGTATCATTAAGTGATTCTCCTATAGATTGAGTTTTAGCACCAGAATAATTAGAATAGTCAGAACAGCCAGCACCATTACATGCTTTTAGCCAATAATAATATAAAGTGTTTTGACTTAGACCAATATCCGTATAGCTTAAAATAGTTGGGTTTGTTGTACTATTAGTTAAACTAGCACCATTAACATCATTACTGCTATATCTATATATTTCGTAATAACTTGCACCTGAAATTGCTGACCAAGTTAGGTTGATAGTATCAGTACTAGAAGTAGTAGTTGGTGCTGATGGAATATTTAACTGTGTTGTTGCACTGACGGCATTAGAATAATCAGAACAACTACTACTACAAGCTTTGAGCCAGTAATAATATAGAGTATTTGCAATTAGTCCAGTATCCGTATAACTTTCAGTAGTTGGATTTGGATTGGTAATTTTTGTGCTTGAAGCACTAATATTATTGGTTGCACGATAGACTTCATAATCACTCGCACCTAAAACTGCTGGCCATGAAAGATTTATTTGGCTAGTCTTTGTACAGTAGCAGTTGGTGCTGATGGGGTATTTAACAGTGTTATTGCACTTACTGCTTGTGAAACAGCAGAGCAACTATTAATATCATTACTAACACAAGCCCTTAGAGTATAAGAATATGAAGTATTTGCACTTAGCCCTGTATTAAATATGGGATAAGGTAAAAGGCCACCGCTATAAATATAATTACTATTGTTATAAAGGCGATAATAATTTGCCCCTGAAACTGCTGACCATGAAAGATTTATTTGGCTAGCACTTTGTACAGTAGCAGTTAGTGCTGATGGGGCATTTAACAGTGTTGTTGCACTTACTGCTAGTGAAACAGCAGAACAACTATTAATATCATTACTAACACAAGCCCTTAGAGTATAAGAATATGAAGTATTTGCACTTAGCCCTGTATTATTATAAGTTAAATTGCTATCGCCATAAATCTCACTACTATTGTTATAAAGGCGATAATAACTTGCCCCTGAAACTGCTGACCATGCAAGATTTATTTGGCTAGCACTTTGTACAGTAGCAGTTGGTGCTGATGGTACTGGTGGGATATTGAACTGTGTTGTTGCACTGACGGCATTGAATAATCAGAACAACTACTACTACAAGCTTTGAGCCAGTAATAATATAGAGTATTTGCAATTAGTCCAGTATCCGTATAACTTTCAGTAGTTGGATTTGGATTGGTAATTTTTGTGCTTGAAGCACTAATATTATTGGTTGCACGATAGACCTCATAATCACTCGCACCTGAAACTGCTGACCATGAAAGATTTATTTGGCTAGCACTTTGTACAGTAGCAGTTGGTGCTGATGGGGCATTTAACAGTGTTGTTGCATTTACTGCTAGTGAAACAGCAGAACAACTATTAATATCATTACTAACACAAGCCCTTAGAGTATAAGAATATGAAGTATTTGCACTTAGCCCTGTATTATTATAAGTTAAATTGCTATCGCCATAAATCTCATTACTATTGTTATAAAGGCGATAATAATTTGCCCCTGAAACTGCTGACCATGCAAGATTGATTTGGCTAGCACTTTGTACAGTAGCAGTTGGTGCTGATGGTACTGGTGGGATATTGAACTGTGTTGTTGCACTTACTGCTAGTGAAACAGCAGAACAACTATTAATATCATTACTAACACAAGCCCTTAGAGTATAAGAATATGAAGTATTTGCACTTAGCCCTGTATTATTATAAGTTAAATTGCTATCGCCATAAATCTCACTACTATTGTTATAAAGGCGATAATAACTTGCCCCTGAAACTGCTGACCATGCAAGATTTATTTGGCTAGCACTTTGTACAGTAGCAGTTGGTGCTGATGGGGCATTTAACAGTGTTGTTGCACTTACTGCTTGTGAAACAGCAGAACAACTATTAATATCATTACTAACACAAGCACTTAGAGTATAAGAATATGAAGTATTTGCACTTAGCCCTGTATTATTATAAGTTAAATTGCTATCGCCATAAATCTCACTACTATTGTTATAAAGGCGATAATAACTTGCCCCTGAAACTGCTGACCATGCAAGATTGATTTGGCTAGCACTTTGTACAGTAGCAGTTGGTGCTGATGGTACTGGTGGGATTTAACTGTGTTGTTGCATTTACTGCTTGTGAAACAGCAGAACAACTATTAATATCATTACTAACACAAGCCCTTAGAGTATAAGAATATGAAGTATTTGCACTTAGCCCTGTATTATTATAAGTTAAATTGCTATCGCCATAAATCTCATTACTATTGTTATAAAGGCGATAATAACTTGCCCCTGAAACTGCTGGCCATGCAAGATTGATTTGGCTAGTACTTTGTACAGTAGCAGTTGGTGCTGATGGGGCATTTAACAGTGTTATTGCACTTACTGCTTGTAAAACAGCATTACTAACACAAGCCCTTAGAGTATAAGAATATGAAGTATTTGCACTTAGCCCTGTATTATTATAAGTTAAATTGCTATCGCCATAAATCTCACTACTATTGTTATAAAGGCGATAATAACTTGCCCCTGAAACTGCTGGCCATGCAAGATTGATTTGGCTAGCACTTTGTACAGTAGCAGTTGGTGCTGATGGTACTGGTGGGATATTGAACTGTGTTGTTGCATTTACTGCTAGTGAAACAGCAGAACAACTATTAATATCATTACTAACACAAGCACTTAGAGTATAAGAATATGAAGTATTTGCACTTAGCCCTGTATTATTATAAGTTAAATTGCTATCGCCATAAATCTCATTACTATTGTTATAAAGACGATAATAACTTGCCCCTGAAACTGCTGGCCATGCAAGATTGATTTGGCTAGCACTTTGTACAGTAGCAGTTAGTGCTGTTGGTGCTGATAATGTTTCTATAGTTTGAGAAGTATCATCCCTATCCCAACCTCCACCGCCACAAGCACTTAATAAAACCACAACAAATAATACTAATACTTTTACAATCATTATTATATTTTTTAATAAAAACTATAGTACTTATATTTTATATCATATTTATTTTTATAAAGTAGTTAATATATAATTTATTTTATACTGTTAATGTGTTTACACATTATCAATTATGCTATTCTTATTGTTAATAAAAAAATGTAGTATGTTTCTAAACTTATACATAGTTTTCTTATGTAAAATAATACACCGAGACTGTTACACGGTATTACACTAAATATTTTTTTATAATCTTTATGCATATTCATATTTTAGGTATAGCTGGAACATTTATGGCTGGTATAGCATTAATTGCTAAATCCTTAGGACATAAAATAACTGGCACAGATGCAAAAATATACCCCCCCATGAGTTTAGAGTTAAAAAAAAATAATATTGACTTTAATGAGGGGTACAGCACTAATAATATGCCAAAAAATGCTGATTTATTTATTATTGGTAATGCCCTAATAAGAGGTAACGAATGTGTAGAAGAAATATTAAATAAGCAATATAAATACACATCTGGTGCTGAGTGGTTATCACAAGTTTTGCTAGGTAAATTTGTATTAGCAGTATCAGGAACACACGGTAAAACTACAACTAGTGCTATGCTTGCTTGGATTTTAGAATATGCTGGACTTGAGCCTAGTTTTCTAATAGCAGGTAGGATTAAAAATTTTGCTAATTCTGCTAGATTTAACAATTCTAAATTTTTTGTAATTGAAGCTGACGAATACGATAGTGCTTTTTTTGATAAACGCTCAAAATTTATCCATTACCACCCTAATATTTTAATTATTAATAATTTAGAATTTGACCATAGCGATATTTTTGATAGTTTAGCGGATATTCAAAAGCAATTTCATCATTTAATACGAACTATGGCTAACAATGGTTTAATTATCTACCATGAAAATAGCCCTAACATACAAGAGGTTTTAGCAAAAGGTTTATTTACACCTACTAAGGTAATTCCTAGACACAAATTGCATTATAACAATAATGGTAGTTATTTTGATATTAATGATAATCTTAGGCTAGATTGGCAGTTTATAGGGGAACATAATATGGAAAATGCCCTAGGTGCTATTACAGCTGCAAAACAAGTAGGAGTACCGCATTTGATTAGTATAAAAGCCTTAACTAAATTTAGCGGTGTTAGTAGGCGTTTAGAGCTTAAATATCAAGATAAAAATATTACTTTATACGATGATTTTGCCCATCACCCTAGTGCTATTTCTAGTACACTATCGGCACTTAGAAAACAACTAAGTAATAAGCATATAACTGCTATATTAGAATTAAGGACTAATACTATGAAAGCAGGTTTTTACAAGCAAAGTTTAGTAAAATCATTACAAAAAGCAAACATTAGCTATATTTTAAAGCCAAAAAATATTAATCCAGAATTAGAACAATTACTAATTAATAGTCCAAAAATTAAAATCTTAGCTAGTGTAAATAATATCATTAATGAGTGTTTAAAAGTATCAAATACTAATATACTTGTTATGTCTAATGGTAATTTTGATAATATTAATGACAAAATAATTAAAAAATTAAAAAAGAATACTACTACATTAAGCAATTAGATTGTACTTTTAAGGTAGGATAAAATCTAAATTAGTAGTAAAGTAATTACCTAATCTTAAACTAAAAGCAGACATCTAAAAAGCAGTGAGAGTTTGGACTAGTTAGAAAAAAATTTATATAATTTAGGTATTTATGGTCTTAGCCCTGCTTTTTAAGAATATTATTTTTTGCACTAATATGCACCCTAGTAACCTCTAAGGGTAAATTTTTTAACAAAAAGCAGATGTATTTGAGCAGTTTTTACTACTTGTATAGGTTTTTTTACAGTCTATAAAAAACTTGTTAAGTCAATGTATAAGGACTGTTTTTGCACTTATGCAGTGATAATATACTTGCTTTTTGTACTACCCTCCTGTAACAGGGGGATAAAAAGCTACTTCATCATCATCACTAATTAGTTGTGTATCTCGTGCTAGCTCATGGTTAATGGCACACAAAATATTATCAGGGAAAAAAATTACCCCATGTTTGTCAATCAATAATTGTCGTAAAGTGCGAACACTAATTTTTTTGTTTAGTTTTATTTCTTCACCGCTTAATTTCAGTGCTTCTTTAAGTGCGGCAAAATACAAAATATTCATCCCCCTATCTCCACCATTTGCCTTGAAGCAATATTATTAATATTACTGCTAAATTCATGTTTTTCTGGCTTTTTGGTTATAGCATTAATAATCAACTGTTTAATTTGTTCATCGGTTTTATTCAGGCGTAATGCATCGCGTAAAGATACAGAGTTTTCTTGTCCTAAACATAAAACTAGCCGTCCTTTAGCTGTTAAACGCACACGATTACAAGTAGCACAAAAATGATTTGATACTGCTGAAATTATACCAAATGAAGAGTTAGTCCCAAGAATTTTATAGTTATGAGCTGGTCCGTCTGTAGCACTAGATTTAACTTTTTGGAGGCGATTAGTTAGGTGTTTTTGTACGCGTTGTAAAATATCATTCTCACTAAAATGATGTGCTAATGCTCCAATACCACTTGTGCCAATTGGCATGGTTTCTATAAAGCGAATATCAATATTTTTACTTATTGCAAAATCAAGCATAGCCTCAATTTCATCAGAATTTATATTTTGCATAACTACCATATTAAGTTTAACCGGATGCATACCAGATGCTATAGCAGCATCAATACCTTGTAAAACTTTAAATAAATTACCGCCACGAGTAATATTAGTAAAGCGTTCTTCTTGCAAAGAATCAAGAGAAATATTAACTCTATTAATCCCTAAATGTTGTAATTCCTTAGCATATTTTGCTAGTAAATGTGCATTGGTTGATAGAGGAATATCCTTAATATTTTTTATCTTGCCTAGCATAGCAACTAAAGATAAAATATCCTTACGCAACAAAGGCTCGCCACCTGTTAAACGCACTTTTTTTACCCCTAACTCGCCAAAGATACGCACAATTCTAGCAATTTCATCGTAACTTAAAACCTCATTGCGTTTAGTTTTAGTAACATGCTCCTCATCGCGACAATAATGACAACGATAATTACAATGGTCTGTTACCGATACACGCAAATAAGTAATTTTTCTAGCAAAAGGATCTATTAACTTATTCATATAGTGTTATTGTATCAAACAACATGCACTCTATGCCAAAAAATAACAAAAAAATGTTAATAATTAATATTAAAATAGCAGTGGTTTTTAATTAATAATTTACGATTATGTTACAAGTATTATGATATAATTTTGTGTGCTATTTTATAAATAGGTTTGTTGTATAAGCCCTAAAATGGAGATTATATGTTATTTGTTATAAAAATTATTAAATGGTTATTACTATTAATTGGGGTATCTGTTGTTGTATTATTGATTAATTTACAAGTTAATTATAGCTTACTAACAGATATTATTAGTGCCCCTAGTTTACATAAAAAAGCCATACCCACTTATCTTGATATGACAAAAAAATTACTACAAACAGGCGATATTGCTATGGCTAGTATTCGCAGGATTCCTATAGCTGATGATATAACAACCGAAGATGTAGAAGAAGCAATGTCTAGTATTGCTATTGAGAGAGGCATTAGAGAAGTAGGTATTTTACCATTATCCGAGCAAGTTGAAATTCAACTAAAAGAAGCAGGAGACCCTAATTATAAACAAAGATACCTAAAAATATTCCAATATTGCTCACCAAGAACAGCAATGGAAATGATAGATTATTCTGATGCATTTAGTGCCTATCTTCCTTGTCGTATTGCATTAGTAGAGGATAAAAACGGTAAGCGCTGGTTATACACGCTAGACATGGATTTAATGATTTATGGTGGTAAACCACTACCTGAAAAATTACACAAAAAAGCCTTGTTAGTTAAAGATACAATATACAGTATTATGGACGGTGGTGCAGAAGGAGATTTTTAAAAGTAAATTTTATTGCTAAATGATATTACTTGAGGCCTTTGCATGAATAGGGATGATTAACAGAGCTCTGATTTTTGCTTAATGTCAGTGAGTGGAAAGCTGTGTTCTGATGATTATTCATGTTTATGCAAAGGTCTCTTTAGCAATAGTTTTTAAATATTGACTTAATAATGCCACAGGTCTGCCCGTTGCCCCTTTATTTTTACCAGTATTCCAAGCAGTACCAGCAATATCTAAATGTCCCCAATTTATATCTTTGGCAAACCTTGCTAAAAAACAACCAGCGGTTATACTTCCTGCTTCTCTGCCACCTATATTTGCCATATCAGCAAAATTACTAGCTAATAGCTCGTCGTATTCTTCATCTAGTGGCATTTGCCATATAGTATCGTTTACTAACTTGCCTGCTTGTGTTAACTTATCTGCAAGTTGTTGATTGTTAGTCATAAAACCTGTGTGTTTATTACCTAATGCGATAATTATTGCCCCTGTTAAAGTTGCAACATCTATTACTACTTGCGGTTTAAATTGCTTAGCATAACTAATAGCATCACACAATATAAGTCTGCCCTCGGCATCGGTATTTAAAATTTCTATCGTTTGTCCTGACATACTTTTAACTATATCGCCTGGCTTTGATGCCCTAGAAGAGGGCATGTTTTCCACACTAGGTACTATTACTATTAAATTAATTTTAAGTTGCATTTCTAAAACAGCCAACATAACCCCTAAAACACTTGATGCTCCGCACATATCATATTTCATTTCATCCATATTAGCACTTGGCTTTATAGATATACCTCCGCTGTCAAATGTTACCCCCTTGCCTATTAATACTACTGGTTTTGCATTGTTATTGTTATTATAGTGCATGGTTATTAATTTTGGTTTTTCACATGAGCCTTTAGCTACTGATAATAGGCTATTCATACCTAATTTTTGCATGTCTTTTGTATTTAATATTTTGCATTTTATATTATATTTTTTAGCTATATCTTCTGCTGTTTTAGCTAAATAACTAGGTGTGCAAATATTACTTGGTAGGTTTGCTAAATCCTTGCTTAGTGTTTCTCCATTGGCAATTGCTAAACCGTTTGTTAGGCTATTTTTATTTACATCTTTTGTTGTCTTTATGCTGAATATTATGTGTTTTAGTTTTAATTTATTAGCACTATCTTGTACATAAGGTTTATTAATTTTATATAAACTACTAGCAATAGTATGAACGCTATTTTGCAAACTTTGGTTAATATCGTTATCACTGGTTTTAACATAAGGAATAACTAAGGTCTTAATATTATGGCTTTTTACTAATAAAATAGCACTAGTTAGTGCTTTTAAATAATTTTTAATACTAGGTGTTTTATTACTTCCTAGTCCAACTATAATGGCTGATTTTGCTAATATGTTATTTGGAAACGGCAAAAATAAAGTTGAGCTTAGTTTATTATCAAAATTAATTATACTTTTATAATCTTTCAATAAATCTAATTTATTATCTTCACTACTAAAAAGTAAAACACAATCAGCTTTACAAGTTTTATAATCAGTATTTATTATACTAAGTTCAAGAGCATTATTACTATTTATCATATTTATTTTTTAGTTGTGTATAATTTGCACTATATTATATAGAAAATTAGCGCTTTTATTATGAAATTATTTATTAGTCTATTATTAATTATAACTACTACTAATGTTTTTGCTGGCAAAGCAGAGGTAATTAGTAGTTTATCCAAATATTTTAAAAATATTAGTGAGAAAGATATTAATAAAGCACCAGTTAAAAATTTATATGAGGTAACTATTGGTGGCGATATTGTATATGTGTCAAAAGATGGTAAATATTTAATTAGCGGAGAAATTATTGACTTAAAAAGTCAAGCTAATTTAACAAATTTAAGAAAAGCTATGTTGGTAAAAAGTATTTTAAATACTGTTGATGATAATGAAAAAATTATTTTTAAAGCCCAAAAAGAAAAATATGCTGTAAATGTTTTTACTGATGTTGATTGCCCATTTTGTAAAAAACTACATGCTAATATGAAAGAATACAATAAACTAGGTATTACCATTAAATACTTAGCATCGCCCTTAGCATCACTTCATCCTAAAGCATTAGCAAGAATGGAGTCTATTTGGTGTGCCAAGGATAGAAAAACAGCTATAGATGTTTATAAAAAAACAGGCAGAATTGTAGCAAAAAGTTGCAAAAATAATTCAGTGAGAGAACAACTAAAAATAGCTGAAAGTTTAGGTGTTAGAGGAACTCCTACTGTTTTTTTACCAAATGGCAGGAAAATTTCAGGATTTATAAAACCAAAAGTTTTATTAGCTGAATTACAAAGACTTAATTAAATAATTGATAATAATATAAGGTATTATTGAATAACATGAAGTTATTAAAACTAGAATTATCAGATTTATTCGGTAGATTTAATCATGCTGTAGAATTTAATCAGGATGAACGAATTACTATTCTAACCGCACCAAATGGCTATGGAAAAACCATTACCTTAAAGATTATATATAATTTATTTAATCGAAAATTTAATTTTTTTAATAAGCTATCTTTTAAAAAGATTGTATTCTTTTTTGATGATAACAAAAAACTTGAAATAAGTAAATTAAATAATGCTATTAAGTTTAATCTAAAAGAGGGAAATAAAAAGATTAGTGAGTTTAAACTAAATAAGCTAAATAAAAATGATATTGAGCGTTTAGATAGATATTTACCACACTATATAAGTAGAATAGGTCAAGATACATGGATAAATGAACGAGAAGATGAATTATTATTAACTGAAGATATTATAGAACGCTTTGGTAATCATTTTCCTATAAGAATTAAATCTGTAAATTATAGTATACCAAAGGAAATTGATTCTATTATAGATTCTATTGAGGTATATTTAATTCAAGAACAAAGACTAGTAATAAGACAACCACAGGAAAGACGAAGAATTAAACAAAGTAATTTTGTTGATGCTATTAAAAAACACTCAGAGGGATTAAAACATCTAATTATAGATACAACAAATGAATATGCCGAAAACACACAATCGTTAGATAGCAGTTTTCCAAAAAGATTATTTGAAAATAATATAAACATACAAGAAGAAGAATTAGATAAAAGATTATCTGAGTTAGAATATAAGCAAAAAAGAATTTCTGAGTTTGGATTATTAACATTAGAAGAAGATGCATTCTTACAAAAAAAAGAAATTAAGAATGAGGATAAAAAAGTATTGTCTCTTTATATATCAGATAGTGAAAAGAAATTATCAGTTTTTGACTCATTAGTAGATGGAATTGAGTTGTTTACTAAAATATTAAACGAAAGACGATTTAGTTTTAAAAACATTAAGATAGACAAGGAAAAAGGATTTGTATTTAAGACACAAAAAGGTGAAGCACTAGAGCCAACAGAGTTATCTTCTGGAGAACAACACGAGGTAGTATTATTATTTGAACTACTTTTTAACGCTAAAGAAAATTCATTAGTTTTAATTGATGAACCTGAAATATCATTACATGTAGATTGGCAAAGAGAATTTTTAGATGACATCAAGGAAATTATCAAACTACGAAAAATTGATATTGTTATTGCAACTCATTCCCCGCAAATTATCAACAAATATTGGGATTTGACAATAAATTATGACGAATAGTGCATTACAAGAATTTAAATTAAATGAACTACTAAGTGAAATAAAACTCTCTGTTAATAAAAATAAAGTACTTATTTTATTAGAAGGCAAGAACGATATTAAATTATTTAAAAAAATATTTTCTAGCAGCCATGTTAAAAAAATGGATGTTCATGGTAGATACCATGTTATTAAAGCCTTAAAAACAATTAAAGAAAAAAGTTTGTTTAAAATATATAAAATAATTGGTATTAAAGATGCGGATTTTGATAATTTAGAATGTACTAATTATCCTAAAAACCTGTTTATTACTGATTATCATGACATAGAAGTACAAATGATTGAATCAGATGCTATAACCACTGTTGTTGATGATTTTTCTTCTGCTGAATGCCGTGAAATATTACAATCAAATATAAAAAATATTATTTATGATATTGCTATTAATATAGGTTATGCAAGATGGTTTAATGAGAAAGAAAAAAATAGAAACAGTAAAGGTCTTAAGTTTAGGAAATTAAATTTTGAAAAATTTACTGAATCTAAGGATTGTAATATCGTATTTAATTATGATAACTTTTTAAAAACATTATTATATCATTCTAATAGCACAATACCAATTGAAAAATTAAAAAACGAACTAAAATTATTAAAAGATGATTCTAAAGATTTTTTACAAATTTGTAATGGTCACGATTTGACTAAATTAATAGCTATTATTTTTCCTAATAATACTAATCAAAAAAAGGTTGAAGATAAATTAATAGAGGCTTATAAAATTAATTATTTTGAACAAACAAAGTTATTTAAAAATTTAAATGCATGGTGTGACAGTGCTAATTGCAAAATATTTAAGACTGCTTAATTAAATAAAAACTAAATACCAAAATCTTTATTAAACTCGTCTATGGCAAATTTAGTATCAAGGTATTGGCATACTTTTTGACCATCTCTTAGAGAGTTTTGCAAACAAGTAGATGCCCCTGGAGATGGAGTAATATTAAAAATTAACCCCTCATCAGTATCAATGTGTGCCTCGCCTAATATAAGTTGTTGCTTGTCTTTATCAATTATTTGTGGTCTCAAACCGCCAAAACCTTTAGCATATCGTAAATCTTTATTTTGTAGTGAAGGGGTAATTTTTTGTACTTGTTTTAAAAATAATTTTTTACCAATATTTGGAATTTCATAAGCAAAATTAATCAAAATATAATTACGAATATCCTTGTCTTTTATTAACTTAAATAGTGCTACTATAACATCTTTATTAATGCCTGTAACTTTTAAATAATCCCAATAAGTATTGTGCTTATACCTCTCTAATTGAGGTAATATTAAAGCAGTAGGACCAAATCTAGTCTGTGAGGCAACATTAACATCAGGGTCTCCATGAGCTGCAGCAAAAGGAAGTTTGTCATTTTGAATGGTATAAACCTTGCCGTTTAAAGCCTCTTTACTAAAATAAAAGCTACCTGCTACCGATAATAAACCATAATTTAGTCCATACCCCATTGCTTTGGCATAGGTTAGGCTGTAAGCACCAGTTGCAAAAACTACAAACTTAGCAGTAATGAACTCTTCACTATTATTAGCTTTAAGAGTTAATTTATAATCATTATCTTGACGGACAATTTTCGTTAATTTGGTTTTTAGTTGTAGGGTAATGTTGTTATTGTTTTCAATAGCATTGTTAATAAATGATTTACTTAAATTACCAAAATCAACACCACAATAATCACTAGAAACACCCATAGCAATTATTTTTTCTGTTCTATCTTTAGTGACATTTGGTTCTATTTTAGCAATATCTTCTGTATGCATTAATTTCATGTAATCAAAGCTGTCTTTAAATAACTCATAACGAGATTCAATTTTACTAACCTCATCATCGCCAACACCTAATAGTAATTTGCTAGATTTATAAATTATGTCTTTGCTATTTTTTTGTTGTAAAGCATAGGTTTTAACTAAGTTTGCTGATTTTAATACTTGCTGGGCTTTCTCTAATGTGTAATTAGTTTCTATATCGCCACAATGTAATGTTTGTGAATTTAATTTAGAATTAGAATTAACACAAGCAACATCTTCATATTTATCTAATATAATTACATTAGTTAATTTGCTATATTTACTTAGTAGGTATGCCAATGAGGTTCCAGTAACTCCAGCACCAACAATTACTACGCTATAATTTTTCATATTGTATTTTATATTTAACGATGATTAATTATTATAACTGTATTACAATAATTAGTTTGCATTATTTACTATTAGTTGTTAAAATACTATCAGGTATTAACCTTATTTTTTTATAACACGGAGATTGTATGAATAATTTAGTAAAAATTGGAATGGCTTTGACTTTGGCCATGTCTTTTTCTTATGTCAATGCTGACCATGTCCCTGGACATGATGATATAACTGGGGAAAGAGATTTATTCTCTATATTTGACCAAAACTCAGATGGTGTAATAAGTATGGAAGAAATTACTATGGGTATGATGAAAATGATGTCTATGGATAAAAATAAAGACCATGTCCTTAGTAGAGATGAATTATTAGCCCAAGAGGATTACAGTCACTTTATGTCTAAATTTGACTTAAATAGTGATGGCAGACTTTCTATGAGAGAAATTCCAAGTAGTATGCGATACAAGTTAATGAAAATGGACTCAGATAGAGATGGCTATGTTTCTATTGAAGAGTTAACAGGAGAGACAGATACTTGGAAATAACATACTGTTAATATTGCATTAGCACTAGTAAAGAAAAAGTATAAAAGACAGTATTTTATATACAGCCACTACGGTAGTCTTTTTAGCAGATTTTTATATATTTTCTGCTACTTTGCAACAATCTCTATTAGTGTTAGTTTTATTTTGCTACTATGTTTACTAGTTTATTAGTTATTACAATAATTTTACTAATAGTTTTATTATCTGTGAATTTCTTAACATTTTGATTGTTAAGTGCAAGTTTTCTTAACTCTTTATCATCGGTATTATTATCAATATTTAATTTAGCTCGTAATTTACCGTTTACCTGTATAACAATTTCTACTGTATCAACTACAAGTGCAGACTTGTCAAGTTTATACCAATTAGTATTTACTATTGCTTGTTTATTGCCTAGCTTAAACCATAGATAATGACAAATATGCGGTGCCATAGGTGATAAGCATATTAACATAATTTCTAATGCCTCTTTACGAATTACTAAGTCTGTTGACGAAGTTTTATTAAATTTAGTCAAGATATTACTAAATGCCATAATTGTAGCAATAGCAGTATTAAATAAGTTTCTTCTACCCAAGTCATCTGATACTTTTTGTAGTGTCATATGTGCTTCTCTACGAATATTTTTTTGTTCGCTATTTAGTTTTAGTTTCGCTAAATTACTACTATTTTTATCTCCATTTAGCAAAGATATTATATCTATACTTAATTTATAAAAACGATTAATAAAACGATGGCAACCTTCTAATCCTGTCTCAGACCATTCTAAATCTTGAGTAGGAGGAGATGCAAATAAAATAAATAAACGCACAGTATCAGCTCCATATTTATCAATTATTTGCTTAGGATCTACAGTATTACCCTTAGATTTAGACATTTTAGCACCATCTTTTAGCACCATACCTTGAGTTAATAATTTATCAAAAGGCTCATCATTATCTATTAAACCCTCATCTTTTAATAATTTATTAAAAAATCTTGCATATAATAAGTGTAATATAGCATGCTCAATACCGCCTATATATTGGTCAACAGGTAGCCAGTATTTGGCTCTATCATCTAGCATTTGCTTATCATTATCATGACAGGCATATCTAGCAAAATACCAAGATGATTCAAAAAAAGTATCAAATGTATCTGTTTCTCGCTTGGCATGTTTGCCACATTTAGGGCATTTGGTGTTGATAAATTCTTTATTATCAATAAGCGGTGATTGAGTATTTAGTAATTTAACTGCTTCTGGAAGTTTGACTGGCAAATCTTTTTCGTTAACAGCAACATCGCCACAATCCTTACATTTAATTATTGGAATTGGACATCCCCAGTATCTTTGTCTTGATATACCCCAATCTCTTAAACGGTAATTGGTAACAATTTTGCCTTTATTTTTTGTAATTAAGTCACTGCTTATTGCACTAAATGCTTGTTCAAAATCTAAGTTATCGTATTTAACAGAGTTAAATAATACACCTTTTTCGCACCAGGCATTACTTGTTAAATCCAGTTCGCTATTTTTTGGTTTCACAACTGGTTTTATCGGTAAATTATACTTTTTAGCAAATTCATAATCACGCACATCGTGTGCTGGTACACTCATTACTGCACCTGTGCCATATTCTATTAGCACAAAATTTGCAATCCATATTGGAATCTCCTCATAAGTGATAGGGTGGATACAAAACTTTCCAGTATCTATGCCTTTTTTATCCATAGTCGCTATTGTAGCTTCGTTATTTATTATATTACGGCATTGTTTTATAAATTCTGCTATTTTTGGATTGTTTTTTGCTGATATTTTAGCTATTTCATGTTCGCTAGCAATAGCAATGTAACTAACACCCATTAAAGTATCAATTCTAGTTGTAAAAACCTCTATTGGCAAATATTCACAATCAAAAATTACCTTTACTCCCTTAGATTTTCCAATCCAATTAGCTTGCATGGTTTTAACAGTATTAGGCCAGTTGGTTAAATTGTTTAATTGCTCTAATAATTGTGGTGCATAATCGGTTATTTTCATAAACCATTGCTTAATTTCTTTTTTCTCAACCAATGCCCCAGAACGCCAACCTCTACCTTCTATTACTTGCTCATTTGCCAAAACTGTATTATCTACTGGGTCCCAATTAACCACAGATTTTTTTTTATAAACCAAGCCTTTTGCAAATAGTTTAACAAATAATAATTGTTCCCAACGATAATAACTAACATCACAAGTAGCAATCTCTCTACTCCAATCATAGCCAAAACCTAGCTCTTGCAGTTGTTTTTTCATATAGGATATATTATTCTTAGT
This sequence comes from Gammaproteobacteria bacterium, assembly GCA_965207335.1. Lineage (GTDB taxonomy): Bacteria > Pseudomonadota > Gammaproteobacteria > PS1 > Pseudothioglobaceae. The sequence goes on along the minus strand of OZ242267.1, from coordinate 1,853,972 downwards.
CCAATTATCGGGTGCAGTTTTATTAGTAATAGCAGCATTTTCAGCTGGCAAACCAAAAGCATCCCAACCAATAGGCTGGAGAACATTTTTTCCTTGCATTTTTTGGTATCTAGCTATAACATCGCCAATGCTATAATTACGCACATGCCCCATATGAAGTTGTCCACTAGGGTATGGAAACATAGATAGACAATAAAATTTTTCTTTATTAGTGTCTTCTATTACTTCAAAAGATTTATTTTTTTGCCAATATTGTTGTGCTTCTAGCTCTATTTGTTTTGGATTATAATTAGTCATTTAATATTAGAGTACCCACTAAGTCTTTGATATTTTTTATATTGTGTTGTTTTAGATAATAGCTAATGCCAGTATTTATTTTTTTGCATAACAATGGGTCATAAAATAAAGCCGTGCCAATACCCACAAAATCAGCACCTGCTATTATAAATTCTAAAGCATCATTTACAGTAGTAATACCGCCTTGTCCTATAATAGATACATTGTGTTTTTTTGCTTCTTGATAAACCTCATGTACTTTTAATAAGGCAATAGGTTTAATAGCAGGGCCAGATAAACCACCTTGATTATTAGCAATAATAGGACGGCGTTTTTTGATGTCAATAGCCATAGCCATAATAGTATTAATGACAGCTAACGAATCTGTTCCTGCTTCAATACACCGTCTCGCAGAATTAGCAATATCTGTTTGATTTGGCGATAGTTTAGTTATTAGTGGCTTATTGGTATTTTTACGACATATTTCTACCACTCTGGCAGACATATCAGGGTCATTACCAAAGGCAACTCCACCTTCTTTAATATTAGGGCAAGATATATTTATCTCAATAGCATCAATATCAGTATCATCAAAACGCTTAGCTATTTCACCATATTCTTGTACTGTAGAACCTGATATATTAATGATAAATTTAGTCTCGTTTTTTGGTAATGTCGGTAAAATATCATTAATTACTATATCAGTACCTGGATTTTGTAAACCTATAGAGTTAATTAAACCACTAGGAGTTTCTGCTAAACGATGTGGTTTATTACCTAGTCTAGGCTCTAAGGTAGTTCCTTTTAAGCATACAGCCCCAACATCATAATTAGAATATCCAGCAACTCTGGTATATTCTTCTCCAAAACCAACACAGCCCGATAATAAAATTATAGGGCTATTCAATTCTACATTGCATAACTTTGTTTTCAACATGGGGTAATATTATAACTTGAGACCTTTGCATAAAGAGGTGTGATTAGCAGAGCTCTGATTTTTACTTAATTGATGATTTTTTATTAAGCCTGTCCTAGTTGTTCTAAGGCTGGTTTGATAAAAATTATCAAGTGAGTGAAAAGCGGGGTTCTGATGATTATTCATGTTTGTGCAAAGGTCTATATTACATATTTTCTAATGCAATAACGCTATTTTGGTATTCTGGCAATTTATCAAAATTAAGGTATTGGTAAATATCGCTAGAGATAGGTTTTATATTTTTTATATTATCTAGGTACTCATCAATACTAGGTATATAGCCTAATTTAGCAACAACACCAGCTAATTCTGCTGATGATAAATAAACATTAGCACCATCGCCTAGTCTATTAGGATAATTACGAGTTGAAGTAGAAACAACTGTAGCATTGTCTTTAACGCGTGCCTGATTACCCATACACACAGAACATCCTGGTATTTCAATATTATTAGTTAATTTTTTAAATATTTCATAATAACCCTCAGCTTTTAGTTGTGCCTCATCCATTTTAGTAGGTGGTACTATCCAAAGTTTACTAACAATATTATCACTATCTTTTAGAATATTTGCCAATGCACGAAAATGCCCGATATTCAACATACATGAGCCTACAAATACCTCATCAATTTTATCCCCTGCTACCTCTGATAGTGGTTTAATATCATCAGGATTATTAGGGCAAGCTAATAATGGTTCTTTAATTTCATTTAAATCAATATCAATAATAGTATGATATTCACAATCACTATCTGCTGATAATAATTCTGGATTTTCTAACCATTTTTTCATAGCTACAATGCGTTTTTTAATGGTATTTTTGTCCTCATATCCTGCTTCTATCATATTCGCTAATAAAGCAATATTAGAGTTTAAATACTCAATTATGCTTGCATCGTTTAATTTTATAGTACAACCATTAGCAGAGCGTTCAGCAGATGCATCTGCTAGTTCAAATGCTTGCTCTATTTTTAAATCAGGCAGACCTTCTATTTCTAAAATTTTTCCAGAGAATATATTTTTTTTATTTTTGTTATCTACTGTTAATAGCCCTTTTTTAATAGCCATATAAGGTATAGAATTTACTACATCTCTTAGGGTTATTCCGTATTGCAACTCACCACTAAAACGCACCAATACCGATTCTGGCATATCAAGTGGCAATACTCCTAATGATGCCGCAAATGCCACCAAGCCCGAGCCAGCAGGAAAACTAATACCAATAGGAAATCTAGTATGAGAATCACCGCCTGTACCAACGGTATCTGGTAATAACATTCTATTAAGCCACGAATGAATAATACCATCACCTGGTCTTAAAGATATTCCACCACGAGAGTGCATAAAATCAGGTAAATCGTGTTGCAACTCTAAATCAACTGGTTTTGGATAAGCCGCAGTATGACAAAAACTTTGCATTACTAAATCAGCTGAAAATCCTAAACAAGCAAGCTCTTTGAGTTCGTCTCTTGTCATAGCCCCTGTAGTATCTTGTGAACCCACAGTAGTAGCAAATGGCTCACAATAAGTATTTGGATGCACACCTTTAACACCACATGCCTTGCCTACTATTTTTTGTGCTAAGGTAAAACCATATTTAGTTGTATCTATTGTTGGTCTTAAAAATACATTGCTAACATCAAGTCCTAAGTCATTTCTAGTTTTATCAGTAATTCCTCTGCCTATTATTAGCGGTATTCTACCCCCTGCCCTTACCTCATCACTTATGGTATCAGGGGTTAATTTAAATGTGCTAATAGTATCTCCATTAGAGTTAGTAATTTTATTTTGGTATGGATAAATATGAATTTCTTCGCCAGTTTTTAATTTGCTAACATCACATTCAATAGGAAATGCCCCAGAGTCCTCTGCAGTGTTAAAAAATATTGGTGCAATCTTCCCACCTAAAATTACCACACCTGTGCGTTTATTAGGAATATAATCTATATCATTTCCTAAGTGCCACAATAAAGAATTAATAGCTGATTTTCTTGATGATCCTGTGCCTACTACATCGCCTACAAATGCCAATGGTAAATTTTTTGTTTTTAATTTTGTAATAATCTCTAAGGCATCAGGTATTTTGTTAATTAACATTGATTTTGCATGTAGTGGAATATCAGGGCGAGACCATGCATGAACAGCAGGAGATAAATCATCAGTATTTATTTCGCCATCAACTTTAAAAACTGTTAATTTTAATATTTTAGCTAATGGCTTTTTATTTAAAAACCAAGTAGCATTCGCCCAATTGTCAAGGACTTTTTTAGCATAATTATTAGTCTTTGCTTTTGTTAATACTAATTGATAGGATTCATAAATTAATAGTGTGCCAGATAGAGCATCACATGCTATTTGTGCTACTTCTTTATTATCAAGTAAATCAATAAGAGGTGCTACATTATAACCCCCTAACATTGTACCTAATAAAAATGTAGCTTGTTTAGTACTTATAGCCTTACTTGTTATTTTGCCATTAGCTACGCCATTTAAAAATGATGCTTTAACATAAGATGCTTCATCTACACCAGGAGGTACTCTATTTGTTAATAAAGATAAACAAAACTTATCATTCTTATTAGTTAATATATCCACTACTACCTTTGTTTGTTTGGCATTTAATGGCAATGCTGGTAGTCCTTGTTCTTGTCTTTCTTGTTCTTGTTTTAAGTAATTTTCTAGCATTTGTTGATTAATTAGTTATAATGATTAACTTATCTCAAAATTTTAACACTTTTTAATGCATGAAAAAACAATAAATATCAAAAATAAATTAATGGCAATATCGCCAGTTGATGGTCGTTATGGGGATAAAACTCAAGAATTATCACAGGTATTTAGTGAATTTGGTTTAATAAAATACCGTGTATTAGTAGAAATTCGTTATTTACAAGCATTAGCAGATAACAGTGAAATAGCAGAAATAACACTATTTAGTACAGAAGATAATGATTTTTTAGATGCCATTATCAATGATTTTTCAATAGATGATGCCATCAAAGTAAAAGAAATTGAAAGGACAATAAATCACGATGTTAAAGCAGTAGAATATTTTATTAAAAAAAGAATTGCTAGTAGCGAAAATATCAATAAAAGCAGTGAGTTTATTCATTTTGCCTGCACCTCTGAGGATATTAATAATTTAAGTTATGGCTTAATGCTAACAGATGCTAGAAATATTTTATTAAATTATATGACAAAAGTTATAAGTAATATTGATAACTTAGCTAATAAATATCGCCATAATGCTATGCTGTGTAAAACTCATGGGCAAAGTGCATCACCTAGTACTATGGGTAAAGAAATGGCAAATGTATCTTATAGGTTGCAACGACAATTAAGACAATTTAGCACTGTTGAAATTATTGGTAAATTAAATGGTGCTGTTGGTAATTTTAATGCTCATTTATCAGCATATCCAACGGTAAAATGGCATAAATTTTCTAAAAACTTTATTAATAATTTAGGGCTAACCTATGCCGAGCTAACCACACAAATAGAGCCACACGATTATATAGCGGAATATTTTCAAACATTGTCAAGGTTTAATACTATTTTATTAGACTTTAGCAGGGATATTTGGAGTTATATAGCTATTGGTTATTTTAACCAAAAAACCATAGCAGACGAGATTGGCTCATCTACTATGCCTCATAAAGTTAATCCTATTGACTTTGAAAATGCTGAGGGTAATCTAGGTTTAACTAATGCAATAGCAGGACATTTTGCAACTAAATTGCCAATATCAAGACTACAAAGAGACCTAACAGATTCAACTGTTTTAAGAAACTTAGGTATTTGTTGTGCTTATAGTTTAATTGCATACAAATCTTTACTAAAAGGCATTGATAAATTAGCTATAAATCAAAAAAAACTCGACTATGACTTAGATAATTCTTGGGAGGTTTTAGCAGAGCCAATTCAAACAGTTATGCGTCGTTATGGGGTAAAAAACCCATACGAACAACTAAAATCATTAACCAGAGGACAAAAAATAACTAAAAATACCGTAAGAAATTTTATTACTAACTTATCTATCCCAGATAACGCCAAGCAAGAATTACTAAAATTAACCCCAAAAACTTATATAGGTTATGCTGATAAGTTTGATTAAAAAAAGTACCCATAATAGTAAGCAAAGCTTACTTTGGGGAATATCCCCAAACCCCTAACAGCAATTACAGGTTGTTTAGTTTGTGTTAAGTTGTTTTTATTGTTTTTTAATTAGAGATCTTTGCATAAATAGAGATTATTAGCAGAATTCTGATTTTTGCTTAATTGATGATATTCTATCAAGCCTGCCCTAGTTGTTCTAAAGCTGGTTTGATAAAAATTATCAAGTGAGTGAAAAGCGGGGTTTTGATGATTATTCATGTTTGTGCAAAGGTCTCCATTAGGGGCAGAACCAATTCCTTCATTATAACTATTGTACAACAGCCCCTCAAACTCCCCATATAGACATTGTGCTTGTAAGGTATATTTTTGTCGTGAGATATTTGCGGTGTGATTTAAAAAAGCACTAAGAATTGAGAATTAGAATTATACTAACCGTCATTGCGAGACTTGATAAAGGCGTGGCAATCTCACATACTAAAAAAAGCAGTGTTTAGCTGTTTTGGTTTACAGTAATTTATTATAAATGTAGTTTGTTGAGGTATAATAAACTTTTAATATATATTTAGGTGTTTAAAATACATGCTAAAATAAAGCCATAGCTGAATTAGATGCAAGAAAAGAAAGCGTTGCTTTTTTAACAAAATTATTTTTTGTTATGGTCGGTGTTATTGTTATTTCAGTCTCAGGGTTGATTGCTTTATTTCTACAGGGCAAGACAACAATAATATTTTGGATTGGTATTGTATTTGTGTTGATGTGTATATTTGGATGTTTACTTGTTTTTAAACATATCAACAGCAACATTGAGGAGATTAGAAAATTATGATAGAAGCTATAGCGTTATCTACTGTTATTTTATTGTTTGCAGCGGTATTGATTTACGGTGCAATAAAAATTACTTAACAAAAATAAGGAGACGCGACACTTAATTTTAATATTATATTAAGTATTGTGTTCCTAAAACTCTTATGTAAGGTGTTTTATTATAGTATTAATGGTTGTGTTTTAAGTTAATGACATTAATACTGACCTCATTTATTTCCTTTGCAAATAATTTTGAGTTCATAATCACTTATAATGCCTGAATTCAACCGCCGCGTAAGCGGTCGGCTGGAATGATTTGTTAGGCATTTTTATCATTTTTAATAAAATTAAATGATTTTTCAAGAGATACAGCCCCAATGCCTTTAACCCTCAGCAATCCACTTAAACTATTAATACCATCTCCTTCTAAAGCATTTTTTATTTTATAAATAAAATCTATTCTTAATTTTGACCGCTTCTTAATGGTATCAATATCAAAAATCAAAGGAAAATCAAAGGGAAAATCAAACAAAATCAAAGGCAAAATCAAAGGGGTCAGTATCCTTTGATTTTACAAAATCAAAGGGGTCAGTATCCTTTGATTTTATGTATAATACAAAACCAGTATCATACAAAACCCAATCAAAATGCCAAGACAACCAAGAATAATAATAAAAGACCAACCTCATCACATTATCCAAAGAGGCAACAATAAACAAGTTATTTTTATAACAAATAAAGATTATCATTTTTATCTTAAAGTATTAAAAGACGCTTGCATCAAACATAATTGCAAACTACATGCTTATGTTTTAATGACAAACCATGTTCATTTGTTAAAAAAAATCAAAGGGGTCAGTATCCTTTGATTTTATGTATAATACAAAACCAGTATCATACAAAACCCAATCAAAATGCCAAGACAACCAAGAATAATAATAAAAGACCAACCTCATCACATTATCCAAAGAGGCAACAATAAACAAGTTATTTTTATAACAAATAAAGATTATCATTTTTATCTTAAAGTATTAAAAGACGCTTGCATCAAACATAATTGCAAACTACATGCTTATGTTTTAATGACAAACCATGTTCATTTGTTAATGACTCCTAAAGATAATTATAGTATTGGTGCTGTTATGCAATATGTTGGTAGAACTTATGTAAGATACTTTAATGATTTATACCAAAGAACAGGCACATTGTGGGAAGGTCGTTATAAGTCAGCAGTAATTGATAGTGAACATTATTTATTAACTTGTTATTGTTATATTGAACAAAACCCATTAAGAGCAGGTATGGTTAAAGATATTAATCAATATCCATGGTCTAGTTATCACTATAATACAAAAGCAAGTAATGATGATTTAATACAGCCACACGATATTTATTTATTATTAGGCAGTAATGATAAAGAAAGGTGTATAAACTACCAAAGTATATTTACACAAACAATACCAGAGAAAACCATTAAAATGATAAGAGATTTAACTAATAAAAGCTTTGTATTAGGCAATGATAAATTTATCTCTCAAATTGAAGCACATCTTAAACGCAGAATTAAACCAAAGACAAGGGGCGGTGATAGAAAATCAAAAGAGTATAAACAGCATGGTAAAATCAAAGGATACTGACCCCTTTGATTTTACTTTGATTTTAAAGGATACTGACCCCTTTGATTTTAAGACTCTATTAAATTTACAGCTTTTACAATCATATCGTCAAAATCAATACAATCATTTCTATCTTGAAATTTTTCATATTCGGTAAATATAAATTCAAATAGTTTAATAAACAATTTTGTTCTTTGACTTTTTGTTTCAATAGCTTTTTGCTTTATTTCGTCAAGTTCATGCATATTTGATTTGTAGTGTTGCAAAAATGTTGTGAATAATTTAGTAAATGTATTATCCTCAATCGTTTCTTTTAATAGCTCATGGATTTCTGCCGAAGTAAGTTCTATAAATATAACATCACACTTCAACAGTTTTTCTTTTAACAATGGGGGAAATCAAAAAATCAAAGGAAAAATCAAAGGGGTCAGTATCCTTTGATTTTATGTATAATACAAAACCAGTATCATACAAAACCCAATCAAAATGCCAAGACAACCAAGAATAATAATAAAAGACCAACCTCATCACATTATCCAAAGAGGCAACAATAAACAAGTTATTTTTATAACAAATAAAGATTATCATTTTTATCTTAAAGTATTAAAAGACGCTTGCATCAAACATAATTGCAAACTACATGCTTATGTTTTAATGACAAACCATGTTCATTTGTTAATGACTCCTAAAGATAATTATAGTATTGGTGCTGTTATGCAATATGTTGGTAGAACTTATGTAAGATACTTTAATGATTTATACCAAAGAACAGGCACATTGTGGGAAGGTCGTTATAAGTCAGCAGTAATTGATAGTGAACATTATTTATTAACTTGTTATTGTTATATTGAACAAAACCCATTAAGAGCAGGTATGGTTAAAGATATTAATCAATATCCATGGTCTAGTTATCACTATAATACAAAAGCAAGTAATGATGATTTAATACAGCCACACGATATTTATTTATTATTAGGCAGTAATGATAAAGAAAGGTGTATAAACTACCAAAGTATATTTACACAAACAATACCAGAGAAAACCATTAAAATGATAAGAGATTTAACTAATAAAAGCTTTGTATTAGGCAATGATAAATTTATCTCTCAAATTGAAGCACATCTTAAACGCAGAATTAAACCAAAGACAAGGGGCGGTGATAGAAAATCAAAAGAGTATAAACAGCATGGTAAAATCAAAGGATACTGACCCCTTTGATTTCCTAAAAGCTTTGTATTAGGCAATGATAAATTTATCTCTCAAATTGAAGCACATCTTAAACGCAGAATTAAACCAAAGACAAGGGGCGGTGATAGAAAATCAAAAGAGTATAAACAGCATGGTAAAATCAAAGGATACTGACCCCTTTGATTTTCCTTTGATTTTTGATGATATTCTATCAAGCCTGCCCTAGTTGTTCTAAAGCTGGTTTGATAAAAATTATCAAGTGAGTGAAAAGCGGGGTTCTGATGATTATTCATGTTTGTGCAAAGGTCTCCATTAGGGGCAGAACTAGTTTCCGTATTACAGTTACCGTACAACCGCCCCTCAAACTCCCCATATATACATTGTGCTTGTAAGGTATATTTTTGTCGTGAGATATTCGCGATGTGATTTAAAAAAAGTACCCACAATAACGAATTAGAATTACACCCACCATCATTGCGAGACTTAATAAAGGCGTGGCAATTTCGTGCTACAAAAGCGATGTGATTAGTACCAGTATTTTGCCTGAGATTGCCACACACAAAAAACAGTGTTCGCAATGACGATGGGAGTAATTGAGTGCCGTTATGTTGCCTGATACAAAAAACAGTGCTTACAATGACGATGTATAAAAAAGCACTAAGAATTGAGAATTGAAATTATACCCACCGTCATTGCGAGCCTTGATAAAGGCGTGGCAATCTTGTGCTACAAAAGCGGTGTAATTAGTACCAGTATTTTGCCTGAGATTGCCACACACTAAAAAGCAGTGTTCGCAATGACGATGGGAGTAATTGAGTACTATTATGTTGCCTGATACAAAAAGCAGTGCTTACAATGACGATATATAAAAATAACACCCATAATTACGGTAATATATAAAGAGACCTTTGCAAAAATTGAACTTTTGCTAATCACCCCTATTTATGCAAAGGTCTCATAAAATTAAATGAATAATTTATTAGAGTTTGATAAACAACATGTATGGCATCCTTATTCCAGTAGCCCTAATTTAGATGCTAATTATTTAATAGTATCTGCTGATGGTGTGTATTTAAAACTTGATAATAACAAGGAAATAATTGATGGTATGGGTTCGTGGTGGTCGGTAATTCACGGTTATAATAATAACACCCTAAATACAGCTATTAGCAAGCAATTAAATAGTATGGCACATGTAATGTTTGGTGGACTTACGCACAAGCCAGCTATAGAATTAGCACAAAAGTTAATCAATATAACACCTAAACAACTAACACAAGTATTTTTCTCAGATTCAGGCTCGGTTGCTGTGGAAGTTGCAATAAAAATGGCATTGCAATATCAACAAGCACTAGGATTTAATAATAAAAATAGATTATTAACAGTTTATGGTGGTTATCATGGTGATACTTTTGCCACTATGTCTGTTTGTGAGCCAAAACAAGGAGTACAAAAAATATTTAATGGGGTATTAACACAAAATTTTTTTGCTAAACAGCCAAACGAAAAAGGTGCATTAGCAGATTTACAACAATTATTAGCAAAAAATAATAGCAATATAGCGGCTATGATTATTGAGCCAATAGTTCAAGGTGCGGGAGGTATGTATATTTATGATGGTAGTTATTTAAAAGAAGTTAGAAAATTATGCACTAAGTATGGGGTATTATTAATTATTGATGAAATTGCCACAGGCTTTGGACGCACAGGCAAATTATTTGCTAGTGAATACGCTGATATTAGTGCAGATATTTTATGCTTAGGAAAGGCATTAACTGGGGGTTATTTATCCTTAGCTGCTACTATTACTACTAAGGATATTAGTAGTAATATAAATGTTTTAATGCACGGACCTACATTTATGGCAAATCCACTTGCTTGTGCTTGTGCTTGTGCTAGTATTGATTTATTATTAAATTCCAACTGGAAAAGTAAAGTTATCACTATTCAAACAATATTACAGCAAGAATTATTGCCATTAAAACAAGCAAATAATGTTGCTGATGTGCGTATTTTAGGTGCTATTGCAGTAATTGAAATGATAAATAATATTGATATAATAACAATACAGGCTAAATTAATAAGTCGCGGAGTTTGGCTAAGACCTTTTGGGAAACTACTTTATACAATGCCAGCCTTTATTATCACAAAACAAGAATTGCTAAGTATAACTAATGCTATAAAAGCAGTTGTTTTAGAATGAAACCTTTGTATAAACATGAATAATCATCAGAACCCCGCTTTTCACTCACTTGATAATCTTTATCAAACAAGCTTTAGAACAACTAGGGCAGACTTGATAGAATATCATCAATTAAGCAAAAATCATAATTCTGTTAATCATCCCTATTTATGCAAAGGTCTCAGAGTAAACAGCAATATGAGAATTTTATTATTATTATTATTTTTGCCTTTATTTTGTTTAGCTTACGATAAAACCAGCTTTGACATTAAACCTATTCATATTACAGGTAATAGCTATTATGTAGAGGGTAAATTAGGCTCTGCTACACAATACGAAGGATTTATAGCTAATGCTGGGTTTGTAATAACCAAAGATGGTGTAGTAGTATTTGATGCCCTAGGTACAGAAGCACTAGCAGATGCTATGATAACTAGTATTAAGAAAATTACTAATAAACCAATTAAACTAGTAATAACAAGCCATTATCATGCTGACCATATCTATGGTTTGGCATCATACAAAAGATTAGGTGCAAAAGTATGGGCACCAAAAGGCTCATTAGAATACTATTATTCTAACAATGCCGAACAATTATTAATAGCGAGAAAGGATTTATTATTCCCTTGGCTTGATGATGACACTAAACTAATAAAACCAGACAGAATTATAACCAAAGATATTGAGTTTTCCTTAGGCGAAGTTGATTTTATTATAAATTATTTTGGCAGTATTCATTCCAGCGGCGATATGTCATTACTTGTCAAAAACGACCAAGTTTTATTTTCAGGAGATATTATATTTGTAGGTAGAATACCATTTGTTGGCGATGCTGATATTAACAAGTGGCTAAAAATATTAACCAGCCTGGAAAATACTAAGGTTGAGTATTTAGTACCAGGACATGGAAAAATGGCTAATAGTGCAAAAAATATTATTAGTGATACTAAAAATTACTTGGAGTTTTTATTAACTAAATTAACCCCAGCAGTTAATGATATGCTAGATTTTGATACGACATACAAGAGTATAAACTGGGGTAAATTTGCTAATATGCCAACATTTAATGAGGCAAATCGTAAAAATGCTTATGCTGTTTATTTATATTTAGAGAGAACATTAGAATAATTTTTAAATAAACTTATCATTAATGCTTGCTAATAAATTCCGTATTGTAAATTAATTTAGGTAAAATTAATGCTATGCAAAATAATTATACTTTGACAGGCTCTATTGTTGCCTTAATAACACCTATGTCTAATAATAATCAAGTTGATTATAAGGCATTAAAATCTTTGGTTGAATTCCATATAGAAAATGGCACTAGTGCAATTGTTTCTGTTGGTACAACAGGAGAATCTGCCACCTTAGATAATAGTGAACATTTAACAGTAATTAAAAAAACCATTGAATTTGCAAAATCTAGAATACCAATTATTGCTGGCACAGGTGCTAATTCTACAACAGAGGCTATAATGCTAACTAAATCAGCACAAAGCGCTGGTGCTGATTATGCCTTATTAGTAACTCCATATTACAATAGACCAACCCAAGAAGGTTTGTATCAACATTATAAAGCTGTGGCTAATGCTAGCAGTATAGCACAAATTTTATATAATGTTCCAAGTAGGACCGCTGTTGATTTAGAAGTAGAAACAGTAGCAAGATTAGCAAAAATAGACAATATTATTGCTATTAAAGATGCAACAGGTGATTTAAATGTAGCTAGAAAACTTATTGAGAAATGTCCTAAGGATTTTTTATTTTATAGCGGTGATGATAAAACAGCTATTGATTTTATAGCATTAGGAGGTAATGGTGGTATATCTGTTTCTGCCAATGTAGTACCTGACAAAGTAGCTAAGGCTTATGAATTAGCAATTAATAAAGACTTAACAGGTGCAAAAATAATAGACGATGAAATTAGTTGTCTACACGATGATTTATTTATTGAACCTAATCCTATACCTGTAAAATGGGCACTACATTTAATGGGTAAATGTGAGGCTGATATTAGATTACCGCTTACGGAATTATCTATGAAATATAAAGATATTATTAACAAAGATCTAACAAAATTAGCATTATTATGAGTTATATTAAAAATACAGTACTTATATTAACAATATTTGTATTAACAATATTTGTATTAACATCATGTTCTTCTACTCAAGAAGATGTTAAAAAAGAAAAAATAGAATTTTATTACAACGAAAATAGCAGTGTTAATTCTTTAGTAGTCCCGCCTGATTTAACTGTACCTAATATCATTAATCAAGATAATATTAATGAATTAATAATTGCAACAAAGGATAATTTATTGGTTAAGACTAATGATATTACTATTAAAAGAAATGGCAGTTATCGTTATTTATTAATTAATCAAAAGCCTGAGAAAATATGGCCTGCTGTAGAAACTTTTTTTAAACAACAAAAATTCAGCATAGCAGAATATAAGCCAAATATAGGCATACTAAAAACTAATTATTTGAAACGCAATATTAAAGTACCAGAACAAGAATTAAACATAATTCGTGCCAGTTTACAAGCAGCATTAGGTACTAGTTATGTTTTACCTGTGGTTGATAAATACATAGTTAGAATTGAAAGAAACAACAACAATACTGAGCTATATTTAAGCCTTAATTCCTTAGAAGAAATTAACATAAATCCAGATTCTACTGAAAGTGAGAATACCGTATGGAGACTAAAAGACCGTAATAAAGAACAAGAGATAGCTATGCTATATAAATTAATGTTATTTTTAGGTGGTAATGCTATTAAATCTAAAGATGATATTATTAATACCTTAGATAACGGTAAAATAGATGTTGAAATAGTTACATTAAAAGCAAATAATACTGTTTTAAAATTTAAAAAAACTAAAGAGCAAGTTTGGCGTTATATAGGCTGGGTCTTAGATAATAATAATATTAATATTGAAGACAAAGATTTAAAAGAAGGTGCATACTATATAAATATATCAGGCAAATATACAGATGTATCCAAAGGCATACTTAATAAATTTTTTGATAGTGATAACGATAAGATATATCAATTATTAGTTAGGCAATTAGACTATGAACATACCGAGGTTTCATTAAATAGTTTATCAAATGATAAAATAGATAATAATTTACGCAAACAATTTTTAAGTAAATTAGCAAATACATTTAACAAATAGTCCAACTTAAATATGGCAATGGGCTATAAAAATAGACTTTTTATTTGCAAGGCATTTTTTTTCAAAGACACTTATTACTTACAGCAAATTGGATTAAATAGTGCTAAATGATACCCAAATAGCAAAAATAATAACTAAAAAGATTTTAGTATCCGAACTAACAGACGATGAATTAGCAGAGTTTTGTATATTAGCCAATAAAAAATATCGTTCTGGTAACCCAATAATTATTGATAGTGATTATGATTTTATTTATTTAACAGAGCTAGCAAAACGCAATCCAAAACATAGTTTATTAGTCAGGGTAGAAAGTGATAATTATACCTTTTCTAGTAATAAACTACTCCTACCAGAGCCTATGTTATCAACTGATAAGGCTTATTCTTTTTCCGATATAAAAAAATGGTTTACTAGAATAGAAAAATCAGCAACAGAAATAAAATACCCCATAAAATACATAATAATTGAAATAACTGCTAAATTAGACGGATTTGCTGCTTTTGACGATGGTAATAAATTTTATACTCGAGGAGATGGTAAAAAAGGCAGTGACATTAGCTATGTTTTTGCTCGAGGTTTAGGTATTTTTAAAGATAATAAACGCGGTTTAGGTGCTGGAGAAATTGTAGTTAAAAAATCATATTTTAAGCAAAATTTAGCAGATAATTTTGAATACCCGCGTAACTTTCAGGCAAGTATAATCAAAGAAAAATCCTTAGACAAACTAGCTGCAAAAGCAATTAAAGATAAAGCCGCATTATTTGTACCATTTATTGTATTACCAAGATGGAGTGGAGTTATTGCAGAATTATCGGCAAATTTTATAAATATAACAAATGATATTTTAAATTCCATAGACTTTGATGTTGATGGTGTGGTGCTTTCTGTTGTGAATGACAAAATAAAGCAATCTATGGGTTCAAACCGCAAATTCCACCGCTATCAAATAGCATTCAAAGAAAACAAAGACAAAGCCCAAGTACAAGTATTAGATATTACCGCTCAGGTAGGTAGAACAGGGAAGATAACCCCAGTAGCAGAATTAGAACCTACACTACTAAGTGGTGCTACTTTATCAAGAGCTAGTGCTTATCATTATGGCTATATTAGAGATAATAACCTAGGCAAAAAAAGTATAGTTGAATTAACAAGAAGTGGTATGGTAATTCCTAAAATAAATAAAATTTTAAAGGCTACTAAAGCAGTAATTCCAATTTTTTGCCCTAGTTGTGGTGAAAAATTAGTCTGGAATGCTGATTTTTTATGCTGTATGAATTATACTAATTGTAGGGAGCAAAAAATACTTAGTTTGTTATTCTTTTTTGCTACACTTGGTAATAATGATGGCTTTGGCCGTGCTACTATTGAAAAAATTTATGACTATGGCATAGATAGTATTATTGATATTTATACACTGAATATTAATAACTTATCTGCTATTGGTTTTGGCGATAAAACTAGGGTAAATTTATTTAACGAATTACAAAAATCTCGTATAGTAGCTATTGAAGACTGGCGTTTTTTAGCATCATTTGGTATTAATCGTTTAGGATTAGGGAATTGCGAACGACTGCTTAAAAACTATAAAATCACGGATATTTTTAATCTAAGCACGGCAGATATTACTAGTATTGAGGGTTTTGCAAAGCTAACAGCAGATGTAGTAATAACAGGAATATTAAATGTTAGGCAAGAATTTGAAAAACTACTTTCATTACCAAAAACTAATATTTGCCCTGTAGGATTTAATTTAGAGCTAACTAAAACAGCACAAAATAACAATATCAAGCATTTTTTTAGTAAGACAAGTATAGTTTTTAGTGGCAAAATGCAACAATCTAGGGCTAATATGACTAAGACAGCAAAATCACTTAGCATTAAAGTATTAAATGCTGTTACTAGTAAATGTGATTATTTAATAATAGGTGAGAATGTTGGACAAAGTAAATTAACAAATGCAAAAAAACACAATGTCAAAATAATGACAGAGACTGATTATTTGGCAAAAATTAAAAATACGCTATGAGAGATACAGTTAATGCTAATAAAACTAAAACAGGGGTATTATTAGTTAATTTAGGCACACCAGACTTGCCAAATATTAGCTCTATTAGACGATATTTAAGAGAATTTTTATCAGATAATAGGGTAATTAATTTACCAAAAATCCTTCAACAAGCATTATTAAATTTTGTAATCTTGCCATTTAGGCCACGAAAATCCATTAAGGAATATAAAAGTGTATGGACTGATAAAGGCTCGCCACTTCTTGTTATATCTAAACAACAAAGAGATGCCATTGATGATTTTTTTAGCAAAAATATTGCTAAAAATATAGTAGTAGAATTAGCCATGCGTTATGGCAATCCTAGTTTAGAAAGCGTTATTGACAAACTATATAAACAAAATATTGACTCTTTATTAGTATTACCATTATATCCACAATATTCTAATTCTACTAGTGCTAGTACTTATGAAAAAATAGCCCAAATCTTATGCAAATATAGTTATATACCAGAATATAAATTTATAAACTGTTATTATAATGATAATCGTTATATTGCTGCCTTAGCAAATAGTATTTTAAAATTTAGAGACAAGCACGGCACGGCTGATAAATTACTAATATCATTTCACGGACTACCAGAGGCAAGTATAAATGCTGGTGACCCTTATTTATCTCAATGTCAAGCAACAGCCAAACTAATAGCGGATAAATTAAATTTAACTAACAATGACTATCAAGTATCATTTCAATCTAGGTTAGGTAAAGCGCAGTGGATTAAACCATATACAGACAAAGTTTTAGCAGGTTTTGGCAAACAAGGTATTAGCTCTGTGCAAGTTATTTGCCCGGGATTTAGTGCTGATTGTTTAGAAACATTAGCAGAAATAGCTATTTATAATAAAAATATATTTTTAGCAGCAGGAGGCAGTAAATATCAATATATACCTTGCTTAAATACTAATACAAAACATATAGATTTTTTAGCTAATTTAATACTTGAGAGGATAAAATGAAAGCATTAATTATAGTAGCCCACGGCTCAAAAAGAGTTGAGTCTAACAATGAAATTAAAGAGTTAATTCAAAAGATAAAAACCTTAGCAAAAACTAAACAGAACTTTAATTTTGATTATATAAATTATGCTTTTTTAGAGTTAGCCGAGCCTAATATACCAGATGCTATTATCACTCAAATTAAAAATGGTGCTACTAAAATAATTGTATTGCCTTATTTTTTATCAAAGGGCAGACATGTAACTATTGATATTCCTAATGAGGTAGCAATAGCCAAAAAACAATACCCAAAAATAGCTATTACCATAACTAACTATCTAGGGGCATCAGATGAAATTTGCAATTTAATTATGGATGAGACTTGTAATTTTTAAGTAGTTTTTTTACTATAAGAGACCTTTGCACAAACATGAATAATCATCAAAAGCCCGCTTTTCACCAACTTAGCAATTTTTTAAACCCAACCTTAGCCCTGCTAGGACAAAGTTTAATAAAATCACTAATTCGGCAAAAATTGAATTTTTGCTAATCACCCCTATTTATATAAAGGTCTCTACAAGTTAATAACTTAATGCAAAGGTCTCAATTAACTTAACAATTTGTGCCTCTAATTGTACAATATCACTGTTATTATTAATTATATAGGCATTATTTTTTTTTGCTAATTGCTTGCGTTTAGTGTTTGATATTTGACTATTAATCATTTTATCGGCAAGTACAATATCTATATTATCTCTTGTTATTAATCGTTGTTTTTGAGTTTTACTATCACATACTATTACTATAATTTTATCAAATAATCCCTGCATTTTTACCTCAAATAATAATGGTACTACCACCATAACCATAGCGATATTTTGCGTCTCTAACTTAGTGATTTTTTGCCTCATTTGCTTAATTATTATAGGATGAGTAATATTATTTATAATTTGTTGATTATTTTTATTATCAAATAATAGTGTTTTTAATTTAGCACGGTTTAGGCTAGCATCTTTGTTTAATATTCCATTACCAAAATAGCTAGTTAATAATTTTAAGCACTTATCGCCTGTTATTACTTGTTTTGCTATTAAATCTAAGTCAATAATACTAAATTTTAATTTAGCAAATATATCACTAACTATGGTTTTACCACAGGCTATACCGCCTGTTAATGCTATTTTTGCTATTGACATTTTAACTAAATACCTTGATAATATACGACCTAAAATAGTTTTTAAAGGTACACATAATCTATTTTAGTCATATTTTACCTTAATATTGGTTATGTAGCTCAGTCGGTTAGAGCACAGCATTCATAATGCTGGGGTCGGTGGTTCAAGTCCACCCATAACCACCACTTAAAACAGTAGTTTATAGATATACTAAAAATTAGATAAAATTGCTATATAACTATTATCTAATTATCCATAGCATTTTTTAGTTAGTATGTTTAGTTTAACAGCAACATAACAAAATATCATATATTAGGATATAATTTGATTGCTCACCTATTTTTTTAAAAAATAACTGGGTTCTTATAACAAAAAAGGAAAATTATGAAAGGGAAAATTAAATTAGGTGTTAGTATTAAAATATTGTTAATGTCTTTAACTACTATTTTATTTGTTGCTTGCGGTAGTGGGGGTAGTGGGGGTAGTGGGGGTAGTAGTAGTTCATCCTCTGGTTTTGCACCAGCAAATGCCAATGCCTTTGAAGCTAAATTTATAAATCAAACTATAACAACAAATACTGGGGTTGTATCAACAATAGTTTCTAATAAAAGTTTTAGTCAAACTGGTGGTGGCATAATTATTATAGTTCCTTATATCTATACAAATACTGGTGCTAATACTGCAACATCATTACATATAGTAAATGCAATTACTTGTACAGATGTTCTAGAATTTACCTCAGAATTGTCTGGTACTATTAGTGAAACTTGTGATGATGGCACTAGTGGCAGTGGAAGTTTCACTTTCAGCGGTGCAAATTAAAAAATAATTGAGTAAAAATAGAGTTTTATATTTATTTTTATTATTTGTTGTTGGCTTTGTTGGTTATTATATTGCAAAATACGATATTCAACAAACCAACAAAAAACAATCCACATCACAAGCTAATAAAGAAGTTATAGTAAAAAATATAGCTAAACCAGATAATATAAATACAAAAAAACAATTACTTAATAAAACAGTTGAATACCGCCCAAAAAAGTTAATTAAAAATATAACGACAGAGCAATACTTAACAACTAATTTACTGCCTGCTAATAAAATAAGTCTTATAATAGATAAACTGCAACCCTATGAGTTGGATAATTATTTTAATAAATTCTTTGCTAATAAAGATGATTTTAATACCATTATTGATAAAAAACAGTTTGCTAAAAATCTTACTAATGAGTTTTTAGACGAAAATTCTAAATATAATATTCAAACAGATGGCTATTCACAAGTTCATTTTTCTTTAACAGATAGTTTTACCACAAAGCCGATAACAGATTTTGTAATAACAGATAATACCAGTAGCAATACATTTTCTATTTATGCACATTTAGAATTAAACACAAACCTAAACAATAATGCCCAAATATTTATTAAGTGGATGAATTTAACCACTGGTAAGGTGTTGTTATTTACCAAAAAAGACATTAATTCAATAACTAATAAAAATTGGGTAAGTTGGACTCCAAATACTAGTTGGAAGGTAGGAGAATATCAGGTTAAATTTTATAGTTTTGAAACCCAATTAAAACTTATTGCTTATGGTATTTATAATATTTATAAAAGCCAATAACTAAGTATTGTGTAGTTTTCTAAGTTTTTTATAGTATTAGCTATATCTTTAACTTTGCTTAAATCAACACCATTATTTTTAATCCTTATGCTTGTTTATTTGTTGATGTATAAATTTATATTTTCCATCCACTAACAAAACTAATTACTTGACAATTTCTATATTATGATACAATAATTTTGTTTCCTAATGGGTATTGTACATAAAGGCTCTTAAGACCATAATTTACTTATGGCTGTTGTGGGGGATAAGTGATTACAAACTCCCCCATATCATAACTTCACTTCTAAAGCATTTAATATGCACTTCGTAATTTCATTAAAAACCTCTTTTGATATTCTATTAATCCAATACTGGCGTTTGCCATCTTTTCGTTTTAATTGTATTAATTCTAGTCTGTTTGTGCTAATGTTATAAATCATATCTGCTTTTACCCAATTATCAGTTTTAAAAAATTTATGCTTTGGTAGATACTTATTATCAAGTTTATAATGCCATTATCTTACTGGTATGGTTGTTTACTACTAAGTGGTACTACTGTTGCTAATTTTCTATTACCGCTTTTTATATTAGCAGTTAGGATAATTACAGGGCGTTTTTTAATCATTTCAGGCACTCTAAAACCAGTAAAGTCACACATAAATATTTGTATTTTTTTTAGGTGGATAATTTAGCATTGTACTTAAAGTTAATAATACTATTAATTGGTTGTATTAATCTCTTTATATCACTAATAATTATAGCCAATAGTAACATCTCTTTGCTATTTGCTACTCATAAATCTTGGTTGGTTGTTTAAGTCCACCCATAACCACCACTTAAAACAATGCTTTATAAGTATAATAAATACCTATGTACTTGGATAACATACTGCTATTTTAGAAGTGACAATATAAAATGCTATATTATCTTTTAATTGGTTAAGTAATAATATAAAATGCTATATTATATTTTAAGAAACTTATGAATAACTTTACAGCAGGTAGTATTAAAACACATAATCATAAAAAAAATACTGAATATCATTACTTTTTACCCGAGTATATTAACCGTAATTACTCACTTAATACACCAAAATTACTAACTACCTTAGAACAAGCTACCAAAATTCTAGGGGAATTAAATAGTTACGGTGAACTTATCCCTGATATTGATTTTTTTATAAAAATGCATATCTTTTCTGAATCTGTTGCCTCTTCTAAAATAGAGGGTACGCAAACTAATATGCAAGATGCTTTATTGCCTGAAAATGAGATTAAACCAGAAGAAAAAGATGATTGGCATGAAGTACACAATTACATTGATGCAATGAATCAATCTATTGATAATTTAAAAGATACACCTATATCAATACGCCTTTTAAAACACACACACAAACAATTACTTCAAGGTGCTAGAGGCAAAAACAAAATGCCCGGTGAGATTAGAAACTCGCAAAATTGGATTGGTGGTACTTCTATTAATTCTGCACATTTTGTGCCACCACATCATCAATATTTGCCTGACTTATTATCAGACTGGGAAAAGTTTTGGCACAATAATCATCAAATACCGATATTAATTAAAGTTGCCTTGTGTCATTATCAATTTGAAACCATCCACCCTTTTTTAGATGGTAATGGGCGTATTGGGCGTTTATTTATCATCTTACAATTAATAGAAACTAATTTTTTAACTAGTCCTATTTTGTATTTATCCACTTTTTTTGAACAAAATAGAAGTGCCTATTATCAAGCCTTAGATAAAGTTAGAAACAGCAATAATATAAACCAATGGCTACTATTTTTTTTAGAAGGCATTATTGCCACAGCACAACAATCAAAAAATACTTTAAAAAATATACTCAAGCTAAAAACAGATTATGAAAGCCGTATTACTACCTTAGGCAAAAAAGCCAAACATGCCAAACAAGCATTAAATATTTTATACACCAACCCCATAACAAATATTAAACAATTACAACAATCATTAAACTTGCAATATCCTGCTACTAATCGCTTGATTAAGGATTTAGTTAGGCTGAATATTGTACAAGAAATAACAGGGCAAAGTAGAAACCGCTTGTTTATGATGGGTAAATATATGAATTTATTTAATGGTACTCCAAATGAGTAAAGTAGCACAAATACCAAAGCTAAGGTTTTATGAGTTTAATATTTGACAATATTTAATATAGCAAAAATAACTTGATTTTGTTATATAATAAAGTTAGGTTTTGTTAGTTTGCTACATTTTTGTAGTTATTGATTTATAAGAGGGCTTTGCATAAATATAAATAATATGAAAAAATATCTTATACTATTACTCTTTTTTCCTAGTTTACTATTTGCTAGTGGTATTGATAAAAAAGATTACTATATTCAATTTAAAGTAGGAAATAGTAGTTTAAAAGACAGCCATCATACCCGTGCTGCTATAAGTGCTGAAGAGCCTGAGTTAGATGTGGTTACTAAAAAGGACGGTAATCATAATATTTACCATATTGCTGTTGGTTATCATCCTACCAACAAAACTAATATTGGCATAGAGTTTTTTCAGTCATTATATGCCTTAGGTAATGGACTTTATGTTATTAAAGGTGGGGTATTACCAACATTAGCCTCATTGCCATTAGGGGTTTTAGATGGTCTCACTATTCCAATTAGCGGTGCTGAGTTTGGCAGTAAAGGCTTTCTATTATATGGCAATTATGACTTTAGTTATAATTTTACAAATTGGCAGAGTTATTTAGGAGCAGGTCTAGGATATGCAACGCTAGATTTACGCGTTAATAATTCACAAGGAGAGAGTTTAGTTGATGATAGTGATAGTGTTTTTATCTATAATGTGCGTTTCGGAGCTAATTATCCGTTAAATAAACAAATGTTATTTGGTATTGAATACAACTACTTAAAAGCAAAAGAGCCTAATTATATGGGTAGCTCTTCTGGTTTATCATTTAGCAGTGAATTTAACACAAATTCTATTAGCACTAGCTTACGCTGGTATTTTTAATGGTATTTAGCTAACAAATAAACATAATAAAATTAGTTATTTATAGTCAAAAAAATTATAAAATACTTAATGTAATTTTTGCACAAACATAAAGTCAGAATTGTAGTATTTTTGTGTTAACTCACTTGTTTTGTATATAGGTATAATTTGATTATTTTCATTAAAGCCATAGGATATTGAGATGTATTTTGGCACTTTAAAAAGCCTTAAAGAATATTTTTCATTAGTACCTTTTTGAATCTCCATATCATAACTAGATTTTATATTTAAAAAATAAGGGGCTTTTTGATGATTATTTATATTTATGCAAAGGTCTCTATTTATAAATTCTTTTTCAATAGTTTCAATTGGCGTTAATATAAATACCTCTTTAATAATTTTTACTTCATCTAAATATAAATTATCTTGTAATTGCAAATAGTTTTTTGATAAATATTCTTTTGCAATACTGTGTAGTGTTTTGTAATTCATTATAAAAAAATAAAGTTAGAGATACATTTACAATGTTATGCTTAAATACAAAGTAATATAGTACAAACGACTTGATTTTGTTAGATAAAAAACTTGGTTAACATTATAATAGGTTAAGATAAGGTAATTGGTGTTATTAGATTTTAATAAAGGATATTATGAAAAAAATAATTTTGTTAATATTGGCACTTGGACTAAGTACCGTAGTTTTTGCTAATAGAATTGATGATTTAAAACAAAAATGTGATAATGGCAGTGGTTTGAATTGCCTTATTCTTGGTATTTCGTATTATGAGGGTATAGGTGTTGAACAAGATAATTTTAAGAAAATTAAGTATTATAAAAAATCTTGTGAATTAGGTGATAGTTTGGGTTGTTTTAATCTTGGTGTCTCGTATGAAAAAGGCGAAGGTGTTAAACAAAATTATTTTAAAGCAAATGAGTATTATAAAAAATCTTGTGAGTTATATAATGACGGTGGCTGTGTTTTTCTTGGAGTTTCGTATGCAAAAGGCAAAGGCATTAAACAAAATTATTTTAAAGCAAATGAGTACTATAAAAAGGCTTGTAAATTAAATAGTGCTAGTGGTTGTTATAATATTGCGGCTTTGTATATAAGTGGCAAAGGTGTTAAACAAAATTACTTAAAAGCAATTAAACACTATAAAAAGGCTTGTGAGTTAGATTATGGTAGTGGTTGTTATAACCTTGGAGCTTTGTATATAAATAACAAAGGTGTTAAACAAGATAATTTTAAAGTACTTAAGTACTGGAAAAAGGCTTGTAAGTTAGATAATAGTGATGGTTGTTATAATCTTGCGGCTTTGTATTATAAAGGTATAGTAGTTAAGCAAGATAATTTTAATGCAGCTGAGTACTTTAAAAAAGCCTGTAAGTTGAATCATAACAAGGGTTGTTATAATATTGGTTTTATGTATAGAAATGGTGTAGGTATTAAACAAAGTAATTTTAAAGCGGTTGAATATTACAAAAAGGCTTGTGAATTAGGTGATGGATTAGGTTGTAATAATCTTGCCTTTATGTATTATAAAGGTATTAGAAAAAGTGATAAAAAAGCCTTAGAATATTTTAGTAAGGCTTGTGATTTGAAAAATAAATTAGGCTGTGAAAATTATGCTAAACTAAGTAAGAATTAGTAATATTTGCCTTTTATTAAGTTTTTTGTCTATTTTGTTTTGTGTCTTTATTTAAAAATAATACACTGATATTACACCTTAATATTTTAAAAACAGGGGGAAGTTTGTTGTTTTGCCTTTTGATAAATTTATAAAAATAAAAGACTTAATACCAAAACTAGCCAAACAAAATAAAACTGCTTTAAACCTAAACTATAACCAAAAAATAAAAATTAAATAGTTGATTAAAACTAATTAAGTTGTTGTTATTGTATTTTAAAAGAATCTTATGCAAAAAATAATTTTGTTAATACTGACACTTGGACTAAGTACCGTAGTTTTTGCTAATAAAATTGATAATTTACAGCAAAAATGTGATAATGGCAGTGGTTTGAATTGTGCTATTCTTGGTAATATATACCGCAAAGGCGAAGGTGTTAAGCAAAACGATTTTAAAGCAGTTGAATATTACAAAAAAGCCTGTAAGTTACATGGTGGTATTTATTGTATTGGTCTTGGTATTTCGTATTATGAGGGTAGAGGTGTTAAACAAAATTACTTAAAAGCAGTAGCATATTATAAAAATGCCTGTGAGTTAAATGATGGTAATGGTTGTAATAATCTTGGTTTTTTGTATGGTAATGGTTGTAATAATCTTGGTTTTTTGTATGAAAAAGGCACAGGAGTTAAGCAAAATTATTATAAAGCGATTGAATATTATAAAAAAGCCTGTAGGTTAGGTTATGGAGGTGGTTGTCATAATATTGGTTTTTTGTATGAAAAAGGCACAGGAGTTAAACAAGATTATTTTAAAGTAGTCAGGTATTACAAAAAGGCTTGTGAGTTAGATTACGGTAGTGGTTGTTATAATCTCGGCATTTCGTATGGTAATGGCATAGGTGTTAAGCAGAATTATTATAAAGCGATTGAATATTATAAAAAATCCTGTGGGTTATATATTAGTAAGGGTTGTTATAATCTTGGGGTTTTGTATGACTATGGCACGGGCATTAAGCAAAATAACAGCAAAGCACTGGAATATTTCATTAAAGCTTGTGATTTAAAACTTCAAGCAGGTTGTGATGCTTATGCTATATTGAGACCTTTGCTTATACCGAATTAAATCAAAAAATTAAAGACAATTAAACTTGCCTAACAATTGTGCTAGACTAATTTTTACAAATTATATTATGGATAATAGCAAAAAACACCCTATTTATAATGATAATTTAACTGCAATTTACTTGATATAGTTAGACTTTAATAAAGGATATTATGAAAAAAATAATTATTGGTTTGATGTTGGTTTTAAGCTTTAGCACTTGGGGTATTGATGTTGATACCTTAAAAAAGGCTTGTGAATTAGATATTGGCTTAGGTTGTCATAGACTTGCCCTCTCGTATGAAAAAGGCACAGGAATTAAACAGAATTATTTCAAATCCGCTGAATATTACAAAAAAGCCTGTAAATTAAATATTGGCAAGGGTTGTAATAATATTGGCATTTTGTATGATAGTGGCAAAGGTGTTAAACAGGATAATTTAAAAGCAATAGCATATTACAAAAATGCCTGTAAATTAGGTAGTGGTGGTGGTTGTTATAATCTTGCTGCCTCCTATAAAACAGGCAAAAGTATTAAGCAAAGTAATAAAAAAGCAGTAGAATATTACAAAAAGGCTTGTATATTAGATGATGGCAAAGGTTGTTATAGTCTTGCTGTTTCGTATGAAAAAGGCACAGGTGTTAGACAAGATAATTTTAAAGCAGTTATATATTTTAAAAGAGCTTGTGGATTAAATAATAACATTGCTTGTTATAATCTTGCTACTGCTTATAAAATAGGCAACAGTGTTAGGCAAAGTAATAGTAAAGCACTGAAATATTACAAAAAAGCCTGTGAATTAAAAGAGCAATTAGGCTGTGATGCTTATACTGAATTAAAGCAAAAAGTTAAGGATAATTAAAATTTTGCCTAATAAGTAAATAATATATTGTGGTAAAAATTGCATTGATGTAATTAGGTTTTAATAAAGGATACTATAAAAAAATAATTATTGGTTTAATGTTGGTTTTTAGTTTTAGTACTTGGAGTGCTGATATTGATACATTAAAAAAGGCTTGTGAGTTAGATGATAATAGTGATTGTTTTAATCTTGGGGTTTCGTATGAAGATGGCAAAGGTGTTAAATAAGATTATGTTAAAGCAATAGAATATTATAAAAATTCCTGTGTATTAGGTAATAGTAATGGTTATAATAATATTGACCTTGCATATAAAAATAGCAAAGATGTTAAACAAAATAATAATAAAGCCTGTGAATATTATAAAAAATCCTGTGAATTAAAAGAGCAATTAGGCTGTGATGCTTATACTGAATTAAAGCAAAAAGTTAAGGATAATTAAAATTTTGCCTAATAAGTAAATAATATATTGTGGTAAAAATTGCATTGGTGTAATTATATTTTAATAAAGGATACTATAAAAAAATAATTATAAGTTTGGCATTGGTTTTTAGTTTTAATACTTGGAGTATTGATGTTAATGTGTTAAAAAATGCTTGTGATAATAATGGTGGCTTAGGTTGTAATAATCTTGGCTTTTCGTAATTAGGTTTTAACAAAGGATACTATGAAAAAAATAATTATATGTTTGGCATTGGTTTTTAGTTTTAACACTTGGGGTGCTAATGTTAACACATTAAAAAATATTGATGTTAATGCGTTAAAAAATTCTTGTGATAATGGCAATGTACTAAGTTGTAATAATCTTGGCTTTTCGTATGGTAAAGGCAAAGGTGTTAAGCAAGATAATTTTAAAGCAATTGAACACTATAAAAAGGCCTGTGAATTACATAGTGGCGGGGGTTGTTTTAGTCTTGGGATTATGTATGAAAATAGCAGTGGCATTAAACAAGATTATTTTAAAGCAGTTGAATACTACAAAAAGTCTTGTGAGTTAGGTTATGGCAATGGTTGTTTTAGTCTTGGGATTATGTATGAAAATAGCAAAGGTGTTAAACAAGATAATTTTAAAGCCATTGAACACTACAAAAAATCTTGTGGGTTAGATAGTGGTCTTGGTTGTTTTAATCTTGCTGTTATGCATGACGATAACAAAGGTGTTAAACAAAATTATTTTCAAGCCATTGAATATTACAAAAAAGCCTGTGGGTTAAATATTGGATTAGGTTGTAATAATCTTGGCTTTTCGTATGAAAAAGGCAAAGGTATTAGGCAAAGCAATAAAAAAGCCCTAGAACACTACGGCAAAGCCTGTGATTTAAATAGTCAATTAGGCTGTGAAAATTATGCTAGGTTAAAAAATAACAATTAAAGATAATTAAAATTTCAAAGTAAATAAGCAAATAATATAAGGGTTATTTTTTATATTGCCTAGCTTATTACGACTGGTATATTATAAAAAAGCCTGTGAATTAGATGACGGCAAAGGTTGTTATAATCTTGCTGTTTCGTATAAAAAAGGCACAGGAATTAAACAAAATAATTTTAAAAGAGTTGAATATTACAAAAAAGCCTGTGGGTTAAGTAGTGGTATTGGTTGTTATAATCTTGCTACTGCTTATAAAATAGGCAACAGTGTTAGGCAAAGTAATAGTAAAGCACTGAAATATTACAAAAAAGCCTGTGAATTAAAAGAACAATTAGGCTGTGATGCTTATATTGAATTAAAGCAAAAAAACTAGAGATAATTAAAATTGCCTAATAAGTTGGACTATATTAATTTTTAAAAAATATATTATGGAAATGATATTATGAAAAAAATAATTATTGGTTTGATGTTGGTTTTTAGTTTTAATACTTGGGGTATTGATTCATTTAAAAAATATTGTGATAGTGATAGTGGCTTGGGTTGTACTATGCTTGGCTTTTCGTATGAAAAAGGTCATGGTGTTAAACAGGATAATTTTAAAGCAGTTAAGTATTATAAAAAGGCTTGTGAATTAAATGATAGAAGAGGTTGTTATAGTCTTGGGTTTATGTATGGCAATGGCAAAGGTGTTAAACAAGATGATTTTAAAGCATTTGAGTATTATAAAAAAGCCTGTGGGTTAGATGATGGTAGAGGTTGTGCTATTCTTGGGGCTACTTATGATGAAGGCAAAGGTGTTAAACAAGATTATTTTAAAGCAAATGATTATTATAAAAAGGCTTGTGATTTAGATAATGGCGGTGGTTGTAATAATCTTGGGCTTATGTATGTAATAGGAAGAGGTGTTAAACGGGATTATTTTAAAGCAGTAGAATATTATAAAAAGGCTTGTGATTTGAAAAATAAATTAGGTTGTAATAGTTATACTATATTAAAGAAAAAATACTCTCGTAAATTATAAATAGTATTTGCTTTTTATTAAGTTTTGTTTTTGTGCCTGTGTTGGAGAGTATTATAAATTTTGTTATCCTCTCTTTTAGCTATAACAATAACAAATATAGACTTATTATCCCTAACTTGATAAGCTAATCTATATCCAACTGTTTTTAACTTGATTTTATAAACTTGATTATAACCCTTTAATTTATCTTTTTCTACTTTTGGATTATTTAGCCGTTTATGTAGTTTTTTCTTAAATTGGTTTTTGATGCTATTATCTAATTTACCCATTCTTTTAATGCTTTTGGATGAAAAAATAACTCATAACTCATCTATTGAAACTTTTATGGCTTTCGTGTCATCTTTTAATCTTTCACCTACTTTTTTGGCTAATAAATAGTCACTAGCGGTATTTACAAGATTTTCATAAACCCTAGCAGGTACTAAATAACTACTAACACTATTATGGTTAAGAATAGCTATACTTTCACCTTTTGCTTGTTTTATTATCTTAGTAGGTGATTTTTTAAGCTCACTAATACTAGCAGTGTAGTTTGATAAAACTTGTTCCATGTCAATTTAAGTATTTAAAAAGATACTTATTTTAGCACTTTTATTGTCTTAGTTGTCAAGTATTTATTTATTGTGATAATTTAGCACTTATTAGCCTATTTAAACTAATATTATTTTCACTGGCTGACATAGCTAATTTTTTATGAATATCTGGTGGTATTCTTACCAAAATTTTACCGCTATATTGTTTAGTTGATAATGGTTTAGGTATAATCTCGCCTGATTTTTTCATATCCGCCACTACTTCATTAACAAGTTTTTTAATGCCATTAAATGCCTTAGTTTGACTTGCCTGTAAATAACTTAATGACGGAAACTCAACACACAGTCCAACATACTCATTATCATCTTGCGAATATATTACTTTATAGGTATATTTATCCATTTTCTCTATCCTCTAACTTTTTAATTGCTAATAATACTTGTCTTACTTGATAAACCTTAGCACTGCCTTTGTTATTTTGAATATTTACTCTTGGGTTATTATGCCACGGAGTTTTAAATATAAAATGACTTGTACTTTTATTACGCGGTTTATCAAAATAAAACTCACAAACCTTAAATAAATCAACAAACCTAACATTTGCTTAGTTGTTAGCCATATTTTTTAGTGTTTCATCTATTTTAGCCACAATAGTATGATACCACTATTGATACTAAAAAGTAGTAAAATAACTTATGGTAAAAAAACTATAATATTAATGGGAATGAGGGTTGCTGCCACTTGCTATTAGTAAGTGATGATACTGATGATGATTGCCATACGCCATAAGTCCTATATAACCTAATCCAATAATTTTATCAACTTCTATGGGTTTATTCGTAGTTGTAATTAGTCTGTACTCAATCCCTTCTTTTTGTACTTGCATTTCCCAGTTAGTTTCTTTTTTTAATTGTGCAGGATGTGCAGATAAAACTCTTTTTATGGATTGTATTGATCTTTTTGTTTCTGGTTTTATGAGTATTTCTGAGCCATTTTTTAATGCTTTTTTACTGATAACCTTAACATTTATAGTCATATCACGCATATCAAGTAAATGCTCTTTTAATGCTGTAATATTAACCTTAGCCCAGTTAGTATTAGGGTTTGCATTTAAGTTAATAATAACTTCTTGGATAGTGCCAAAAATATCATTACCTGTCTCAGTTAATAACGGTGTTTGACTTTGTGTTGTCATTTGGATATGGTGTTTCATAGAGTGTTCACCCTTAGCATACGCAGTAGCTATAAAAGTCAAAGCTACCATAATAAGTATCGTTATTAGTTTCATAATCCTAATTATTTGTTAAAGATTATATTTTAGTCCAATTTTATTTACATTACAAACTAAGCAAGTTATAAAAGGCAGTGTAAAAACACTACTTAAATATTTAGTTTTAATTGCATAACCTTGATAGCAAACACTAATTTAAAAAATATTCTCGCAACATAAATAATAATAATCAATTTTGATACCATTTGCATACCAAAAGGGGTAAAATAAGTTTTTTAATTAGAAAATAGTCGTATGTCAAGAGTACAAACTAGCATTAGAATAGATGAAAAAACATTTGTGCAATCAAAACAAATACTTAAATCACTAGGGCTTAATTTTACTAGTGCGGTAAATATATTTGCTAATATGGTTGTACAAAAACAAGGACTACCATTTGCAGTAAAAATACCTAATAAAGCTACATTAAAGGCTATACAAGAGGTTGAAAAAGGTATTGGCGAAACTGTTTCTTTTGATGAGTTTATTAAAAATCCTTAACAAATATGCTTGACTTGTTTAGGTCAAAAACATTTATAAAAAACTATAAAAACATTAAATTTAGTGATAAACACTATTCTAAATATATTCTTTGCATATCAACTCTACTAAAAAATAAACCTTTGCCAAAAGAAACAAAAAACCATAATTTAAGTGGGAATTTACTAGGTTATAGTGAGTTTCATTTAAGCGGTGATTTGCTAATTATTTACAAAATTGAAAATAACACTTTAAAATTAGCCAGAATTGGTACACATTCGCAATTATTTAACTGATGTCTTATTTACACAAACTAACAAACACAAGTAATTTTTTATTACTGTTAAATACTGTCTTTGTAGTAAAATAGCATTTATGACAAAACTAAAAAACAACTGGACTACTACTGAAATTAAAACATTATTTGACTTGCCATTTAATGAATTATTATTCCAAGCACATAACACTCACAGAAAATCATTCCCTGATAATAAAGTTCAAGTAAGCTCATTATTAAGCATTAAAACTGGTGCATGTCCTGAGGATTGTAAATATTGTTCGCAAAGCTCTAAATACGATACTAACTTAAAAAGAGAAAAATTAATGCCCTTAGATGATGTTATAAAAAATGCTAAACAAGCAAAAGCAAATGGCGCTGATAGATTTTGCATGGGTGCTGCTTGGCGTAATCCTACCGATAAAAGCCTAGATAAAGTAATTGCTATGATTAGTGCCGTAAAAGATATGGGCTTAGAAACATGCGTTACCTTAGGTATGCTAACAGATGCTCAAGCTATTAGATTAAAAGAGGCTGGATTAGATTATTATAATCATAATATAGATACCTCAAAAGAATATTACGATAAGATAATAACTAGCAGAGTTTTTGCCGATAGATTAAATACCTTAGAGGCAGTAAGAAATGCTGGTATAAATGTTTGTAGTGGTGGTATTTTAGGTATGGGTGAAACCAGAGATGATAGAATATCTATGCTGCAATCTTTGGCTAATTTACCAAAGCATCCAGAGAGTGTGCCAATTAATGCTCTGGTTAGTATAGCAGGTACACCTCTTGAAAACTCCCCCAAAATATCTGATATTGAGTTTGTGCGAGTTATTGCTGTTGCAAGGATTATAATGCCTAAATCAGTGGTTAGATTATCAGCTGGGCGGTTAGAAATGGATGATAGTATGCAGGCATTGTGTTTTTTTGCTGGGGCTAATTCTTATTTTTATGGCGAGCAATTACTTACTACCGATAATCCAACTGTTGCAAAAGACAATAAATTATTTGACGAATTAGGTATTGTTTAATGAATTACCCCTAACCTTGAAAACTTAAATGAATCATCGTAATGCATCCAAATAAAAAACGCCCTACCTAGTATAAATTCCTCTGGCACAAAGCCCCAAAATCTACTATCGGCACTTCTTGACCTATTATCGCCCATCACAAAATAATACCCCTTAGGTATTATCATTGTAAATTTACCACTACATTTTTGTGCTTGTGGATGAGATTCTAAATATGGGTGTTTTTCTAGCTGTTCTTGAATGTTATCAGTACACTTAGCAAAAAATTTACTGCTGTGACTTGGATGCAGTAAAATTTGATATTTTACCCCATTTAGTTTAGTAATTTTGTGCTTAAAACCAGTCATACCAGCACCTGATTCTACACCTTGATAATTAGCTAGGTTTTGATATTTAACCTCTTTATTATTAACTATTAGCCTATCATTTGTATAAATAACCTCATCTCCTGGAATGCCAATAACCCTTTTGATATAATCTAAGCCTTTTTTATCGTTATTTTTCTCATAGTTAGGGTATCTAAATACTAAAATATCGCCATATTTTGGCGAACTTATAGGTATTATTTTAGTATTAATAACAGGTAGTCTAATGCCATAAATAAATTTATTAACCAAAATAAAATCCCCTGTTAATAAAGTAGGCATCATAGAGTTTGATGGTATTTGAAATGGCTCTGCTAGAAAACTTCTTAATACCAATACTAATAATATTACTGGATAAAAAGATATAGACCACTGCACAATTTTTGGTTTATTGCTTATGCTTTCTTGTTTATGAGTTTTTAAAAATAATAAAAAATAAATTGCTGATAGTAGTTTATTATTAGTATTAGCTTGCTCGTTGTCTTTTGAATCTTTTTTACTTATTGAATTTTTGCTAATAATCTTATGCCATACAACAATTATTAAAGCAATAAACAATAATAGAGCTAGTATAGTAGGAACATCCCATGCGATAAATGAGTACATAGTCAAGCAAAAAATGAAGTTAATTATACCCTTAAATAATGCTTAAAATCACTATACAAATACAATAAGTAATATTTATGGCTTTGTTATGCAATACTTGGGAATTATATACTTAATCTGCAAAAATATCTAAGTTTTAGGGACACAATACTTAATTATTAAATTATACCGCGTTTGCAAGATGAGATTGCCACGACTTTTACAAGTCTCGCAATGACGGTGAACATAATTCCAATTCGTTATTGTTAGTGCTTTTTTAAATCACACCACGAATTATCTCACGACAAAAATATACCTTACAAGCAAAATGTCTATATGGGGAGTTTGAGGGGCTGTTGTACGGTGAATTGTAATGAAAAAACTCGTTCTGCCCCTAATGGAGACCTTTGCACAAACATGAATAATCATCAAAACCCCGCTTTTCACTCACTTGATAATTTTTATCAAACCAGCTTTAGAACAACTAGAGCAAGCTTGATAGAATATCATCAATTAAGCAAAAATCAGAGCTCTGTTAATCATCCTTATTTATGCAAAGATCTCTAATTAAAAAACAATTAAAATAACTTAACACAAACTAAACAACCTGTAATTGCTGTTAGGGGTTTGGGGATATTCCCCAAAGTAAGCTTTGCTTACTATTAAAAAAGGCTAGGACAGTGCATTAAAACTAATTAAGTATCGTGTCCCCAAAATTTTCTAACAAAATAAAAATAGAAAATATTGCTGTATTATCAACAGAAAGCATAGGAGGAAATGTAGATATACTTGTTGGTATAGATATTATTACGAAAGGTAATTTTACAATAACAAATAAAAATAAAAAACTAAGCAAAACACAACAAAATATCAGGTAGCGACTAGAAAAAAAGTAAAATTTGCAGATTAAAGTATATAATTCCCCAATACTTTAAGTATTATTTTTATATTTTTTGGTAAAATACTAGGTTTTACTATTTATTTTACTATTTTCAATTATGGCAGATACAGAATATAATGCTGAGCTAATAAGCGGCATCCAAGCTTTTGATACTAAGAATTTTGCCTTAGCCTATCAATTACTAGCACCATTTGTTACAAGCGGTAGTCCTGAGGCTTTATTTAGGATTGGTATGATGCAAATGAATGGCTTAGGTATGGTAGCAAATCAGACTTTGGGCTTTAAAAACCTAAAATTAGCAACAGAGGCAGGACATTCTATTTCTCATCATATACTTGCTGTTTCTTACTTAGAGGGTGAGGGTGTTGAAAAAGACATACAAAAAGCTATAATGTATTTTGAAAAAGCCGCAGAGTTTAATTTAGTTGGTGCTATGTTTGTATTAGCTGGTCTTTATGAAGATGGTAAACAAGTCCCTAAAAACTTAGAAAAAGCCCAATACTGGAATAAAAAAGCAAGCATGTATGATGAGTGAGGTTGTCAGTCGTTTTGCTCCATCGCCTACTGGTAATTTACATATTGGCGGTGCTAGAACAGCATTATTTGCTTATTTATACGCTAAAAAACTATCTGGTAAATTTAAACTCCGCATTGAAGATACAGATATAAAGCGTTCAACACAGGAATATATAAATGCTATTTTAGAGGCAATGAAGTGGCTGGGTTTAGATTCTGATGGCGATATTATCTATCAAACTAAAAATCTCTCAAAACACAAAAAAATAATAAATAAACTGCTAAAAAATAATGATGCTTATTATTGCAAGTGTAGCGAAAAAAGACTAAATGAGCTAAGAGATAAATTAAAACTTGAGGGTAAAAAACCTAAATATGATGGTAAATGTCGCGATAAAGAGCTTAAACACGGAGTTGTTAGGTTTAAAAATCCAAAAGACGGTGACATTGTTATTAATGACTTAGTAAAAGGCGATATTGTTATTAATAATAACGAATTAGATGATTTAATAATCGCAAGAAGCAATGGCTCTCCAACTTATAATTTATCTGTGGTAGTAGATGATATTGATATGGGAGTTAATATAGTTATTCGTGGTGATGATCACATCAATAATACTCCTAGGCAAATAAATTTATATAATGCTTTAAAAGCCGAAAAGCCAAACTTTGCCCATTTACCAATGATATTACAAGAAGACGGTGCTAGATTATCAAAACGCCATGGTGCTATAAGTGTAATGCAATATAAAGAAGATGGTTTTTTGCCTGATGCTTTGTTAAATTACATATTAAGATTAGGTTTTTCTTATGGTGATAAGGAAATTTTTTCTAAACAAGAAATGCTCCAGTTATTTGATTTAAAAAGAGTTAATAAATCCTCAGCAAATTTTGACAATAATAAATTACTGTGGTTAAACCAAGAGTATATAAAAAATAATAGCAATGAATATATACTCAAACATTTAAAATATCATCTTGATAAAAACAATATAAATTATCATAATGGCATTAATATTATTAATGTTATTGAATTATTAAAAACTAGGGTTAAAACATTGGTTGAATTAGTAGAACAGTGCAAAATGTTTTATAAAAATATTGATTCTTACGATGAAAAAATAGCAAAAAAACAATTAAATGCTAAAACTAAACCAGTACTAGAATTACTATTAGTAAAATTAATTGACTTAAATACTTGGAAAAGTACAGCAATTCATCAAGTAATAAATGATATTTGCACAGAATTAAGCATAGGTTTTGGCAAAGTAGGTCAGCCATTTAGAGTAGCATTAAGCGGTAATGGCATATCCCCTAGCATTGATATTACTGCTGAATTGGTAGGCAAAAAACAAACTATCGCCCGCTTAAAAAATGCTATAAACTATATTAAATAAAGCTAAATACTACTACCACATTAAGAAATTAGGTTGGACTTTGGGGGGTAAAATATTAGGAATACGCAGTGATTTTTGCATACCATAAAAATTCTGGTGATAAAGTTTTAATTGTAGATGGCGAGTTATTTAGACATTTATTTTTAGCTAGACGCCATAAACTATCTCATATAATAAAAGTATCAAAGTTAGATAATAAACTTTTTTATTATAAAATAACAAATATTACTAAAAAACAAGCAGAATTAACTTATGTACAACAAGAATATGTTAATTATAGCAATAAATATTTACACATAGGCTGGTGCATAATTGATAGCAATATCATTAAAAATACTCTGCCTAGTCTTAATCAATTAGGCGTTAGTAAAATTAGTTTTATAAAATCAACCAGAAGTCAAAACTTTAGCTTAGATATAAATAAATTTAACAAAATTTTAATAAACTCATCGCAACAATGTGGCAGACTGGACTTAATGGAGCTTGATATAATAGATGGACTTGATAATTTTTTGATTAATAATTCAGATAGCGTATTACTGGATTTTAACGGCAAGAAAAATATAAATAATTATAAAAACATAACCACAATAGTAATAGGTGCAGAAGGTGGTTTAACAAATGATGAAATAGCATTATTTGTCAAAGAAAAAACCGTATCACTAAATTGTAATTATGTCTTAAAAAGTGAAAATGCAGTTTTAGGCATTGCCGCAAAAATTTTATTATAAACTATATGTAAACACCGCTTTTTAGGTGTTTTTACTTAGAGTTAAACTATGTTTTCTTATATTGATTGGACTTTTATTGCCATTATTTTTGCTTGGACTGGTTTTGTTAGAACTGGACTTGGATTTGGTGGAGCAGCACTTGGGCTACCTCTATTACTATTAGTTGGTAACTCACCTGTATTTTGGCTACCTATTATTGGCTTACACTTATTATTTTTTACTTCAATTACCCTAAAAGGAGCATTAAAAAAAGTAGATTGGCGATATTTACTAATGTCACTTTTATGGATATTACCCCCTGCATTAATTGGAATATTCGGCTTAATTAACCTACCTGATAATGTACTTAACTTAATAGTGTATGGTATTGTCTTGGCTTATGCATTTATATGGTTAATAGGTTGGGAGCTACATAGTAATAATATTTGGTTTGATAAATTATTGTTAATTATTGGTGGCTATATTGCCGGATTATCTCTAACAGGCGCACCTATTATTGTAGCGGTATATTTGCGTTATGTTAGCAAAGAATATTTGCGTAATACACTATTTATACTTTGGTTTATTTTAGTTAGTATGAAAATGAGTGCCTTTATAACATTTGGGGTTGATATTAATTGGCAAATATCATTAATTTTAATACCTATTGCTTATATTGGGCATCATTTAGGAATAAAAGCACATGATACAATATTACAAAATCAAACAATTTTTAAACGCTGGATTGGTGTAGGGTTAATTGTAGTTAGTTTGATTGGTATAATTCAAATAATTACCTAAAAATGCTACTATATTAAACTATAATAAAAACAAAATAACAAGTTCAAGACTAATATAAAAAATAATCAATAAAATACTGAAATAATTTATTTTATAAGATAGGTTTGTGATAGTTTATCGTGTAGACTGTGGTTGTTTTTATCAATTAATTGGTATAAGAATCCTAAGCCAAATGCAAAAAATCCAACAATAGCACTAATAAATCTAATAATAGTTTGTTTAGTAGTAATTGGTTTATTATCAAAACTTATTAATTTAACCCTCCAGACTTTCATAGCCAGTGTTTGTCCTGATTTTTTCCAAGATGTATAAAAATAAAAAAAACTAACAGGCATAGTAATAATAAAAAAGAACATTGGGTTAGGTTGGCCATCTAATAAGTTTAATAAATTAGCAATTATAACTACTATTAAACCTACAGTAAATAACAGTGAGAATAACAATAATAAGTCATACAAAATTATCATAATTCTACGCATTAGGCCGACATTTGATTTCACTTTAAAATATAGGTATTTGGTTTATTTTTTAGTATTTTAAGGTAATTTTATATTTTAATACTTAATATTACAAAGATACAGGTATTGAGCATGCAAAAATCATAAAAAAACTTATACAACAGCCAATCAAGGAATTAAAATTATTTGATATTCCTACTAGATTTTTTAAATAGCACTACCGCCACTTGCTAATGTTTCTGCTGTACTTGATGTGCTAAATACTCCTGCTGCATTAACTTGTAATAAGTCATTTATATTATTATCTATATGAGAAATAACCATATAAATAGTATCTTTAGTATTAGTTTTAACTACAATATCAATATCTTTACTTAGTACAGTTAAGTGCAGAATATGGGTCTTTACGCAACTTAGCACGGTACTCTTTATTATTATTCATGATAATATCTTCTTAATATCAACATCAACAGTGCTAGTGGTACCCACACTTCCAAAGCTAAATAAAGTACCTACTGTACCTGCAGCTGTTGAAATAGTTCCAGCTGTTCCAGCAGTTGTCAGTGTGCTAACTGCAACTGTTGTTCCAGCCGCATTAACTTCTGATAAGTTAGGCATATTGCCGTTTGTTTTAGAGAGAGCCATATAAATAGTCTCTTTAGTATTAGTTTTAACTACAATATCAATATCCTTACTTATATAGTTAAGCATAGAATGCGGGTCTTTACGCAACTTAGCACGATATTCTTTATTATTCATCTCTTTCATAAATTACTCCTTAATGTTTAAAAAACTAAATGTAGTTTAAATTACTCAATAAAATATCTACAACAAAATCTAAACATATAGTTTATGTGTTACTGTCCCAGTGTTATATCAGCAGCATCAGTATCAGCAGAACCAGCAGTAGCTATTGAACCTACTGTCATTACAGTACCAAAACTGCCTAGAAAAGTACTAAGAGTACCAAGACTACTTGCTGAACTAGCTGAGCCAGCTGTTCCTGCGGCGCTTATTTGCGATAAATCATTTATCTTATTATCTATATGAGAAATAGCCATATAAATAGTTTTTTTAGTATTTGTTTTAACTATAATATCAATATCCTTACTTATATAGTTAAGCACAGAATGCGGGTCTTTACGCAACTTAGCACGATATTCTTTATTATTCAAATTTTCCATAAATTACTCCTTTATTTATTAAAATTATTTAAAACTTTTATCTAGCCCTATATTTGTGCAGTACCTGTTGTTGAAACTGTACTGGCAGTGCCAATTGTGGAAAATGCAATACTGCCAATAGTGCCAGCAGTGCCAACACTACCTAATGTTTCAAGGCGAATGTCTCCAGCTGATATTGATTCTAAACCTAAATCATAATAATTATCTTGTGGAATTAATATATATATAGTATCTTTAGTGTTAGTTTTAACTACAATATCAATATCCTTACTTATATAGTTAAGCATAGAATGCGGGTCTTGACGCAATTTAATGCGATACTCTTTATTTTTATTCATAATTCTATCCTCTTTATTTAATATTAATACCGACAGTACTAGCACAACCTACCGTTCCAATACTAGCTACAGTACCTAATGTACCTCCAGCTGTTCCAATTGTTCCAACTGTTCCAATTGTTCCAGCTGATCCAACCGTTCCAGCTGCACTAACTTCTGATAAGTTAGGCATATTGCCGTCTGTTTTAGAGAGAGCCATATAAATAGTATCTTTAGTATTAGTTTTAACTATAATATCAATATCCTTACTTATATAGTTAAGCATAGAATGCGGGTCTTGACGCAATTTAGCACGATATTCTTTATTATTCATCTCTTTCATAAATTACTCCTTAATGTTTAAAAAACTAAATGTAGTTTAAATTATCAAATAAAATCTAGACATTAACTTAGTATATAACAGGCAAATTATTGTAACTTTATACTTACATGTTTATTACAATAAAATACTATATACTTGATAAGTATAGTTAATTTTTTGATAAATAATATTTAATTGCATAACTAAGTATATAATTTATATGTTACACTTTTAAATTATTGTATAAATGTTAATGTGTGGACACTGCTTTTTAACTATGTTTTTTGTATAAATAAAGTAGGTTCTTAACTAGTTATTAAGACCCAAATTAAGTTATATATGAATATTAGTATCATTGCTATCAGCACTGCCTGCAGTACCTACTGATAATACTGAAGATATGGAGCCAAGACTTGTTTCTAGAGTGCTTAAAGTGCCAACAGTACTTGCAGTACCTGCTGTGCTCATTCCTGCTGCATTTATTTGCGATAAATCATTTATATTATTGTCTATATGAGAAATAACCATATAAATAGTTTTTTTAGTATTAGTTTTAACTACAATATCAATATCTTTACTTATATAGTTAAGCACAGAATGTGGGTCTTTACGCAATTTAGTGCGTAATTCTTTATCTTTTATATTGTATAACATAATATTATCCTTTGTTTAGTAAAATTATTTAATTGGCTCTACATTACTTATTCCAATACCAGTAGCTATTGTTGAAGCTGTACCTGCACTAGATAGTGTAGTGAAAGCACCACTTCCAATAGTACTAACACTGCCAGCACTTCCAAGTGTTTCAAGATGAATAGAACCTCCAGCTGATAAATTGTTTAAGACTATGTCTTTATTTTCTTTTGAAATTACCATATATATGGTATCTTTGGTGTTAGTTTTAACTACAATATCAATATCTTTACTTATATAGTTAAGCACAGAATGCGGGTCTTGACGAAATTTAGTGCGTAATTTCTTATTATCTTTATTCATGGTTTTCTCCTTTATTTTATCAAAAATCAATATCAACATTAGCAGTACTGGCAGAGCCCATCGTTCCAGCAGTACCAATAGTTGATACAGAAAATCCAGATGCTGTTCCAATTGTTCCAAGTGTTGCAATTGTTGTAACTGTTCCAACCGTTCCAGCTGCGCTAACTTCTGATAAGTTAGGCATATCACCATCTGTTTTAGAGAGAGCCATATAAATAGTCTCTTTAGTATTAGTTTTAACTACAATATCAATATCTTTACTTATATAGTTAAGCACAGAATGCGGGTCTTTACGCAACTTAGCACGATATTCTTTATTACTCATCTTTTCCATAAATTACCCCTTAATGTTTAAAAAACTAAATATATCTTAAATTACCAAATAAAATATCTACAACAAAACATAAATATATAGTTTATGTGTTACTATCCAATTGTTATACTAGCAGCATCAGTATCAGCACTGCCAGCAGTTGCTATCGTTCCTATTGAAGATGCAGTACTAACACAAGTTGCTAAAGTACTAGCGAAAGTACCAATACTACCAACTGTTCCAGCTGAGCTAACTGTTCCAGCTGCATTAACTTCTGATAAGTTAGGCATATCACCATCTGTTTTAGAGAGAGCCATATAAATAGTCTCTTTAGTATTAGTTTTAACTACAATGCCTATATCTTTGTCAATATAACTTAAAACAGAATGCGGGTCTTTACGCAACTTAGCACGATATTCTTTATTACTCATCTTTTCCATAAATTACCCCTTAATGTTTAAAAAACTAAATGTAGTTTATACAGCGTTTATTGATGCACTAACAGTATTAATATCAGCACTGCCAGCAGTTGCTACCGTTCCTATTGAAGATATAGTACTAGCAGTGGATACATCAGTACCCAAAGTACCAACAGTACCAACAGTACCAGCTGTGCCAACTGTTCCTGCGGCACTTATTTGCGATAAATCATTTATATTATCTATATGAGAAATAACCATATAAATAGTTTTTTTAGTATTTGTTTTAACTATAATATCAATATCTTTACTTATATAGTTAAGCACAGAATGCGGGTCTTTACGAAATTTAGTGCGATATTCTTTATTACTCATATTTGCCATAAATTACTCCTTTATTTATTAAAATTATTTAAAACTTTTATCTAGCCCTATATTTGTGCAGTACCTGCTGTTGAACCTGTACTGGCAGTGGAGAATGTAGAAAGTATAGCAGTACCAAGAGTAGCAGCACTACTAGCACTTCCAATTGTTTCAAGGTGGACCGACGTTCCAGCCGATAAATTGTTTAAGACTATATCTTTATTTTCTTTTGGAACTAACATATATATGGTATCTTTGGTGTTAGTTTTAACTACAATATCAATATCCTTACTTATATAGTTAAGCACAGAATGAGGATCTTTACGCAATTTAGTGCGTAATTCTTTATTATTATTCATAATTTTATCTCCTTTATCTAATATCAATACCAACAGTGCTAGCGCATCCCACACTTCCAACACTAACTAAAGTACCTAATGTACCTCCAACTGTTGAAATAGTTCCAACTGTGCTAGCAGTTGTTAGTGTACCAACTGTTCCAGCTGCGCTAACTTCTGATAAGTTAGGCATATCACCATCTGTTTTAGAGAGAGCCATATAAATAGTCTCTTTAGTATTAGTTTTAACTA
Organism: Gammaproteobacteria bacterium; assembly: GCA_965207335.1. GTDB lineage: Bacteria > Pseudomonadota > Gammaproteobacteria > PS1 > Pseudothioglobaceae. Next base: position 1,811,044 of record OZ242267.1, on the reverse strand, counting down.
CAATATCAATATCTTTACTTATATAGTTAAGCACAGAATGCGGGTCTTTACGCAACTTAGCACGATATTCTTTATTACTCATCTTTTCCATAAATTACCCCTTAATGTTTAAAAAACTAAATGTAGTTTAAATTACCAAATAAAATATCTACAACAAAATCTAAATACTAACATGCACTTTAATACAACACAATAAACTATTGTAACAACACTAGATTAAATTTATACTTACATGTTTGTTGCAATAAAATTACTATCTACTTATAATTATAATTAATTTTTTTATAAATAATATTTAATTATATAACTAAATATATAGCTTATGTGTTACACTTTGAAATTACTGTATAAGTGTTAATGTGTGTAGCACTGCTTTTTAACTATGTTTTTTGCATAAATAAAGTATTGTAAGTAATAATAAAATACAAAACTTATTACTTAATATAATGGTATTACCTTATAAAAAAAACTCACAAACTAATATTTTGCTATTTTGCAAATAAAATACTGAACGCTTAGCCCATATATTATTATTTGTTTTAGTGTATTGTATTAAACCGCGTTTTATTTTATCATTATTAAACAGCACTTCTCCTAATGGTTTATTGCCTAAGCCTAGTATATTTGCAACTTCTTTATTATCTGGTATTACAGAGCGGGCAAAAACTACAGGCTTATTATTACCAAATAATAACACCTCTCGGATATAAAAATCTGTATTTAATTCAGTAAATATATCATTTTCGTTGGCATTAATATTGGCTTTCTTCTCGCTTAATAACTTAACTCTAAAATCAGGATATTTTTGTTTTAATTTTGCTGTTAGTGAGCTATTATCTAGTAAATATTTTCGTGCTTTGCTACTGGTTATTTTAGCTGTTTCATTAAACCAAATTAAATTTTTGCTATCTATCATAAATTATTATGCCAACGATTTATTAATTTATCTTGAATATTTTTATCTTGTTTAAGCATACAATTAGATATATTTTTTACTATATCAAGCAATCTAGAATCACGGACAATATCTGCTATTTTATAATGTATTACTCCTGTTTGTTGCGTCCCTAGTATTTCCCCTGGTCCTCTTAATTGCAAATCTTTTTCTGCTATTAAAAAACCATTATTTGTTGCTCTTAGAATACTTAACCTAGCCTTAGCATTAACGCTTAAAGGTTTTTTATAAATTAAAATACAAATACTATTATTGATACCTCTGCCAACTCTACCTCTTAATTGATGGAGTTGTGCTAAGCCTAATCTTTCAGCATTTTCAATAACCATTAGACTAGCATTTGCAACATCAACACCAACCTCAATTACCGTAGTGCTTATTAAAACATCAATCTTCTTGTTATGAAACCTTTTCATAATCTCATATTTAATATTTTTATCAAGTTTGCTATGAATTAGCTCAATATTAATATTTGGTAATTGCTTTGTTAAATATGCAAATGTTTTACTAGCAGATTGAGCATCTAAAATATCAGACTCGTCTATCAAAGTGCAAACCCAATAAACTTGATTATTGTTTGCATATACTTGTTTAATCTTTTTAATAATCTCATCTTTTCTACCATCGCTTAATACAATTGTTTGTATTGGCATTCTACCATCTGGCATATTATCAATAATAGAAGTATCTAAATCAGCATACACACTCATAGCCAAAGAGCGAGGTATTGGTGTTGCTGTCATTATTAATTGATGAGGTATTGTATGGGATTTTTTGACTAATTTTAATCTTTGGTGTACGCCAAATTTATGCTGTTCATCAATTATTACTAAGCCTAAATTTTTAAAACTAATACTATCTTGAAATAGGGTGTGAGTGCCGATGATGATATTTGCCTCACCTGATTTACAACTGGCAATATTTTCATTTTTTATGGTTTTTGTTTGGCTGGATACTAAAAGAATTACTTTAAAACCAAGTGCAAGAAAATATTTATTAAAACTATTAAAATGTTGCTCGGCTAGTATTTCAGTCGGCACCATAACTGCTACTTGCTTATTGTTAGCAATAGATGCTAAACTGGCAAATATTGCCACTATAGTTTTGCCTGAACCAACATCACCTTGTAATAATCTCAACATAGCATCATTGCTATTTAAGTCTTGGTATATCTCATTAATAACTCTATTTTGTGCCTTAGTTAATTTAAAGTTTAATAAATTATTTAATTTAGTCAATAATGCTTTTGGTGCTGACAATTTATAAGATTTTTGTTGTTTTCTTTTTTGTTTTAATTGCAATAATGCTAAATTTTTAGCACATAATTCGTCAATAATTAATCGTTTTTGCTCTAAGCTAGTCCATTGTTTAATATCTGCTATATCTTTGCTAGTTTTTGGATAATGAATATTTGTAATTGCATCCATAATGTTAGGCAAATTAGCAATATTAAACTGGCAGTATTTAGCAATATCTAATATGTTGTCTTGTCTCATTAAATGTATAGATTGTTTAATCCATAATTTTAATTTGAATGCTGGAATACCCAAAGTATTTGGATAAACAGGGCTTAGTGTTTGCTCTAATAACGGGGGTTTTCCATCAGTCATAATGGCGTATTGGGGATGAATCATTTCTAATGAATTCTTGCCTAAAACAATCTCTCCAAAACATTGCACGACAACCCCTCTTACAAACATTTTGCTTTGAAATTCGTTAAAATAAAAAAATCTTAGTAGCAGAAAGTCGTTATTATCATCTGTTAAATAGCATAATAATTGTTTTCTCTTACTATAAATTATCTCAAATTTATCAACAACTAATTCTAATAGGATATTATCGCCAACTACGGCATCAACTAATGGGGTAATCTTGGTTTTATTTTGATAACTACTAGGAAAATGAAATAATAAATGCTCTTTTGTATGTATGCCAAATTGCCTTAATTTATTAGCATATTGCCTGCCTAAGCCTTTAATATCAGTGGTAGGGTCGTATAAGGACATTTAAAAAAATAATAAAATATATTGTATTTTAACATTTATATTTATTGATACCATTGCACGAGTATTAAAAATGTTAAAAATAACTTAAATATCCATATTTTTTACTAATCACCCCTATTTATGCAAAGGTCTCTTTTTAAATACTGTTAATAATATTAATATAATTTTGATAGCGATATTTGGATATTATATTATTTTTTAGTGCTTGTTTAACACCGCAATCTGGCTCATTTTTATGTTTACAATTTCTAAATTTACATTTTTGTGCTAAACTTTTGAACTCCACAAAGCCATTACTAGCATCCTGTATAGTAATGTTGTCTAAACTTAACTCACGAACCCCTGGTGAGTCTATAACAGTAATATTATTATGGCTATATAAGGTGGTAGCACTTGTGGTATGTCTGCCTAATTCTTTGGATAATTCTTTGGTAGTTATGTTTATGTTTGGAATTATACAATTAGTAATACTGGATTTACCTACCCCTGACTGTCCTACTATTAAACAAGTTTTATTAGTAATATCTTGTAGTATATCGTTAATACCAATATTATTTTTAATGCTAGTGTAATAGGTTTTATAGCCTAATTGTTGATAAACTGCAAATTTTTCTTTTAATTGCTTAATATTAGTTGTTAAATCTATTTTATTAATTATTATTATTATTGGTATTTGTTTTTTTTCTGCTATTATTAAATATCTATCTATTAATTCAAGCTGATATTTAGGACTAAGAGCAATAACTAAAATTAAATAATCAATATTTGCCGCTACAGATTTGTTATTTCTACTTATGCTATTTACTCTATTTAATAACTTAGTGATAACCATATTACCAACAATAGTTTTTTGTAATATGACAATATCTCCTGCAACAAGTGGCGGTATTTTATTGCGTTTTGTTGTTTTATATTGCTTACCGTTTGCGGTTAATATGTGGATTTTTTGCCCATTAGCACTAATAACTAATGCTTGATTATGGTTTAGTTTTAACAAGATTATAGTGGTAATAAGTTTTGTTTAAATACTCAACAACACTCATTTGTTCATCAGGAAACCATTCTACATTTAAGTTATTAACACAAAAACTTACCTGAGCGCGTAATTTAAAATTATTATTTATTTTTCTGTCTTCTCTGTTATAAAAACTAGCATCATGCAAAAAAATATGGCAATTAAGACAAGATTCATCATGTAACTCTTTGGCTTCTTGCATGTCAGCATAAGCACTAAATGTTATAAATACAGCAAACAACACAGATATTTTTTTCATATATTTGTCTCTAAATTATTAATTCTAAGCGATGCATTAGGATGGGAATCATAAAATAACGAATAATATTTATTGGGTGTTAAAGTGCTGGCATTTTCTGCATATAAAACAATAAGTGCTGATATAAGATCTTTATAATTAGTGTGTTTAGCGGCAAAATTATCGGCTTCATACTCATGTTTTCGTGATAAAAAATTAACAATAGGATTAGTAAAAAATGTAAACACGGGCATTATTAGTAAAAATATCATTAGTGCTATATAGTTGCTAGGATTTGTAACTCCTAAACCATTATAAAACCAAATTTGATTTATTAAATAACCTAAAACAGCAAGAAGAAGTAACATAATTAAAAATAAAGCAAACATTTTTTTTCTAATATGTTTATGATGAAAATGTCCTAACTCATGGGCTATAACCGCTAGTATTTGCTTATGAGTTAAATTTTTTAATAAAGTATCAAAAAATACTATGCGTTTATTTTTACCAAAGCCAGTGAAATAAGCATTACCATGACTTGAGCGTTTTGAACCATCCATAACAAAAATACCACTACTATTAAAATTGGCTTTGTTTAATAACATGGTAATTTTTTCTGCTAATTCTTCGTCTTCTAATGGGGTAAATTTATTAAATATAGGTGCTATATATTTAGGATAAACAAATAAAGATATTAAAGATATGCTAACTAATAACAACCAAATAAATAACCACCATAAACTACCACTAATATTCATTAAATACAATGCCGTTAATGCTATTGGAACACCAATTAATAGCATTAAAAATAACTCTTTAAATAAGTCAATAATAAAGGTTTTTTTATCCATCTTGTTAAAACCAAAGCTAGCTTCAATAACAAATGTCTTATAGTAAGAAAATGGTATCTCTAATATGGTACCAATTATCATAAAAATAATTATAAAACTAACTCCAAGTAATAGCTTTGAATAAACAATAGCGGTTAAATAATTATCAAGCAAATCAAAACCACCGAATAAAGTCCATAATAGAATCAGTAGAATTCCATAGCCAATTTCAATATAAGAAAAATTTAGTTTGCTCGTGTTATATTTGCCTGCTTTTTGGTGTTCTAATAATGATATTTTATCGCTAAATTTTTTTGGCACCTCATTATAATGCTTGTCTATACTTGCTATTTGTATGTAGTTAAGATACCAAGATACTATCAAGAATAATCCAGCAAATATTAAAAAAATTGTTGTTAGTATATTAAAGTCCATAGTTTTATCTAAAATAATTTATTAATCCAATTCTTTTTTATGCTAGGTTTATTAATCTGTTTTACCATATCAACTGGTGCTATTTTTGATATTAACCATCTAGGAAGTGGTGGTTCTTCGCTACTACCACAAGCTCTACCTAAATTATGCGGATGAAATATTTTTATAAATAATGGGTTTTGTAAGCAATCAACATAAACCAGTCCGCAGTATCTTTCTTTGTGTAAGTCTTTTATTGTATTATATATTACATCAAGCTTAGCAGATATATTTACAACTGCTTCACTTGGCACTGCTAATTCAGTATCATAATAAAACCAATTATGGGCATTTTGTTTTAACTTAAGCCAAAAATCTTCAAAATCATCCCAATTCATAATACCTATATATTTTGATTGAAACTTTTCAATAAAATTATTATTTTCCATTATTAGACTTAAAATAATCCTCTGCAGCTTGAGCCTGTGCATAAATATGATTAATATAATCTCTCATACCATTAGATAATTTTTTACTATTTGTTGTAAAAGCAAAAAAACCTTCAGTTGAATCGCTATTAAATGAAATAAGTAACTTAGTCATGTCATCTTTCTCTAATAAAACAAAATTTGGATAAGAAGGTCTTTTGGGTAAATTTGTTACTACCTTAATAAAATAGTTGTCAGGTTTATTTTCATATACACTTTTAACCCATTCTTCTTGCTCTATATTGTTAATAGCAATAATACGGTGTACTGAAGTATTGTTTTTTTTAGACAAACTTAAAGCAAGGTCTTCTACAGGAGGTTTATAATTATCAGGATATAAATGTGATGATGTTATTTTGTTAGCTGACGATTGATACATTGTTTTAACCGCTAATTTAATACTTTCTTCATTCTTAAGTATTTCTAAGGTCACCTCATCAGTGTTAAGTATTTTTTTTATATTCTCTTTTTGTTGATGTTGTAGCCACAATATATCTATAACAATTCCCATAGTAATTGTTAATAAAATATCAGCTAATTTTGGTTCTAAATTAAAAAAACTAACTGACAAAGCATAGATAATAATAGCAATAATAGGGGCTATTAGAAAACGAATAAACTTCATAATTTATTCATTCGGCTAAGTTTATAAATACTTTTAACATTAACAGGTTGAAAATTATAATATTTGCCTTGATTAAAATAATAAATTTTATTATCAACTAAGTAATTAATATCAACCCTAAAATAACTTGCTATTTTTTTGATTAATCTTGCTAATATACTTTGGTAATTAGAACTATCAACAACTAAATCAATATCATTAGGAATTTTTTTATATGAAAAACTACCAAAGACATTAATAGATTTTACACCTAAAAAATTAGCCAGTATCCAAGCAAAAAAATTAGCAATTACTGTTAATAAATATTTTTTCATTTTTGCCCTCCATAAAATTCTTATTTTATCATAATTATTAAATTTTATAATAATTACTCAATAGTAATACTAGGGAATTTAGTCATAGCTTTTTCTTGTATAGATAATTTAGCACTTAGTTTTTTAGCTATATCACGATAAATATTTGCTATCATGCCATTTGGCTCTTTGGCAACAGTAGGATTACCATCATCTGATGATAGGCGTATTGAAATATCTAAAGGTAAGGAGCCTAAAAAATTAACATTTTCTTCTTTTGCCATATTTTTTCCACCATCAGTGCCAAATATTGGCTCTTGGTTGCCACATTTAGAACAAATATGTGAACTCATATTTTCAATAACACCCAAAATAGGAACATTGACTTTTTCAAACATTTTTAAACCTTTTCTAGCATCTAATAAAGCAATATCTTGTGGGGTTGTTATAATTACCGCACCGCTTACTGGTATTTTTTGTGATAAAGTAAGTTGGGTGTCTCCAGTACCTGGCGGTAAATCAATAATCATATAATCTACTCCACGCCACATAGTGTCTCTTAACATTTGCTCTAAGGCTTGAGTTACCATAGGACCACGCCAAATCATAGGCGATTCTTCATCTACTAAATAACCAATAGACATACTTTGCATACCGTGTCCTAGAATAGGAAGTAATTTACCCTCTGCTGTTGAGTCTGGTTTTTGAGTATGAACACCAAGCATTCTAGGCTGGCTGGGACCATAAATATCGGCATCTAATATAGCTACTTTTGCACCCTCTAATTGTAATGCTAGTGCTAAATTAACGGCGGTAGTTGATTTGCCAACACCACCTTTACCAGATGCTACAGCAATAACATTTTTAACCTCATTGATAGGATTAACGCCTTTTTGTACACTATAACTAACAATTTTAGTAGTTATATCAATATTAACATTGCTAATATTTTCCTTTGTTAGAGCTTTCTTAATAGCACTTTTTAACTCATTATGATAACTTTTAGCAGGATAGTTAAACTCTATCGCAATATTAACTGCATCATTTTCTATAACTATATCTTTTATAAGTTTGCTACTTATTAAATCTAAACCAGTATTAATATCAGTAATGCTGGCTAAAATATTATTAATTTGATTGTTATCCATAAAAATATAATTCCTTATTAATTAAAAAAACTTACTCAATTATACACTAGTGACTTAATATAGTAGTTTTAACATATCTAATTTTATAACTCATAAAAGTTTTTATAGCATATAAGATTTAGCAGTTTTATTTACTGTGGCTAATACAGCACGGTTATTGCCTCCTAAATCGTTAAATGTTTTGATATTATGATAATTTTTATTTAATAATTTTACTACTTCTTTTTGTTGGTTATAGCCATGTTCTAATAATAAATAGCCGTTATTTATTAAATATTTGGGAGCATTATTAATAATATGTTCTAAATTGTACATACCGTTATTTTTTGCAACTAATGCTTGTTTTGGCTCTTGTTTTAATTGTTGTAAATGCCAATCATTTTCTGCTATATAAGGCGGATTAGCAATAATCATAGCAAACTTATTTGTCTTAGTTATTTTATTAAACCAGTCGCTTAAAATAAAATTAATATTGTGATAATTACTGCTTAATTTTTTATTATCTATGGCAACATCTAACGCCAATTTAGATATGTCGCTGGCGGTTATTTGCCAATTAGAATTTTTATCAGACAAAATAATAGCAATAATACCACTGCCTGTTGCTAACTCTAATATTCTTGCTGTATTAGTATTAAATTTAATATTAAGTGCTATATCTATTAATAATTCTGTGTCACATCTAGGGATGAGTACATTTTTATTAACCTTAAAATTTAAACCATAAAAAAATTGATTTTTGGTTATATAAGCCAAAGGCATACCGCTGTTTCTTACGATAATTATCTTGTCTATTTTTTGTTTTTCGCTATTTTTTAATTTATAGTTTGGCTCTAGCCACAACTGAGATTTTGTTTTATCAAGTATAAACTCTAATATATAGACTATATCAGTATGATTACTGTTTAAATAATCATTTACAGTAATAAGGCTAGGTATTTTATTCAAATTAGCATTTTATTCAAATTAGTATTTTATTCAAATTAGTATTTTATTCAAATTAGCATTTTATTTAAATTAGCATTTTATTTAAATTAGCATTTTATTTAAATTGGACTATTTATATGTGCTATTAGAGGTTGTTTTGCTAATTGTAGTTGTTGGTAATAATTTTTACCAGCAATTATTAAACCTAAACCAATAAATGCCCCTGGTGGTAATATTGCTAATAAATTACCTTGATAATTACTAATATTAATGACCAAGCTATTACCAAACTCGCCAAATAATAAATGTGCGTCAGCAAACAAACTACCATTACCTACTATCTCTCTTATAGCACCTAATAATATCAAAGCAATACTAAAACCAATGCCCATAGCAAAACCATCTAATAATGACTTATACCAATTATTTTTAAATGCAAATGCTTCTGCTCTACCTAATATCGCACAATTAGTAACAATTAACGGTACAAAAATACCCAATATTAAATACAATTCATAAAAATAAGATTGCATTAATAACTCAATAATAACAACAAAAGATGCTATTAATAATACAAATATTGGAATTCGCACTTCTTGTCTTATAGTATTTCTAAGTAATGATATACTTAAATTTGATGCTATTAATACAAATGTTGTAGCCAGACCTAAACCTATGGCATTAACAACACTATTACTAACTGCAAGCAGTGGACAAAGTCCTAATAAAGCTACTAATGCTTGGTTATTAGTCCAGATACCATTTTTAATAATTTTTATGTACTCATTCATAGATATTAGCCATTGCTAAGTATTATTAATATTTTGTGTTGTTAAAATTTTTAGTTTGTTTTATAAATTTTCTCTAATCTCTAAAAAATCTAAATCAGGGTGTCGCTCAATAGTTAAATTTAAGTTTATAGTACTAGGTGCTAGATAAACTAAGGCACCAGATATATCTATTGCTAAATTATTGCTAAATTTTTCTTTTATTGCTGTTATATTCTTGTCATCGCCTATAATCCACCTAGCTGTGGATATATTTATTGGCTCAAAAATACATTCTACCCTATATTCATATTTTAATCTATGAATTACCACATCAAATTGTAAAATGCCCACAGCACCTAATATTTGTTCGTTATTATTTAATGGTCTAAATACCTGTGTAGCACCCTCTTCTGATAACTGACTTAACCCTTTTTGCAGTGCTTTTGCCTTTAATGGATTTTGCAACCTAACTCTTTTGAATAATTCTGGAGCAAAATTAGGCACACCTTTAAAATTAATCATTTCTCCCTCTGTAAAGGTATCGCCTATTTGAATACCACCGTGATTATGAATGCCAATAATATCACCAGCATATGATTCTTCTTGAATATTTCTTTGTTGCGACATAAAAGATATGGCATTATTTACCTTAGTGATTTTTTTTGTTCGTACTTGGGTTAGTTTTATTCCTTTAATGTATTTTCCACTAACAATACGCATAAAAGCTAGTCTATCATGGTGTTTTGGGTTCATATTGGCTTGAATTTTAAATACAAAACCACTAAATTTTTTCTCATCTGGATTAATTATTCTATTATCTGCTTGCCTTGATAGTGGCTTAGAAGCATATTTAACAAAGCCATCTAATAAGTTTTGTATGCCAAAATTATTAATAGCAGAGCCAAAAAACAACGGTGTTTGTTTAGCATTATTAAATAATTCCACATCAAAAACAGGCATAGCTTCTTTAATTAACTCTACTTCTGCTAATACCTCTTCTGCTAGTTCTTTGCCTAGTTTTTCTACTAGATATTTATCATACAAATCAATAGTATCAACAGAATTAATAGTATTATTACTGCCTTTTTTAAATAAATATACTTTGTTTTCTAATAAATGTACTATGCCTTTAAATGTACTACCCATACCAATAGGCCAAGTAATAGGCGCGCACTCAATATTTAATACCTTTTCTATCTCATCAATTATTTTAATAGGCTCTTGCCCTTGTCTATCTAACTTATTGATAAAGGTAATAATAGGTGTGTTTCTTAACCTACAAATATTCATAAGTTTAACAGTTCTATTCTCAACGCCTTTGGCAATATCAATAACCATAAGTGCAGAATCAACAGCAGTTAGAGTACGATATGTATCCTCAGAAAAATCTTCGTGTCCAGGAGTATCTAACAGATTGATAATGTTATTATCATATTCAAACTGCATAACTGATGAGGTTATTGAAATACCTCTTTCTTGTTCTATTTTCATCCAGTCTGATGTGGCATAAGTATTTGACTTTCTGCTTTTTACTGTGCCAGCAGTACTTATTACCCCACTAAATAGCAATAATTTTTCACTAATTGTAGTTTTGCCAGCATCTGGGTGAGAAATAATAGCAAATGTGCGTCTAGTTAACATTTTAAATAAATAAAATAAGTTATTTTATCAAAAAATATCTATTTTATTATTATTATTCATATTTATGCAAAGGTCTCTAATAATGTAAAATTAAGTAATTATTTTTTATAAGACTGCTATATTAAGGTAAAAGTACCAAGTTAAATGTATAAAATATATCTTATTAAGATAAGAATATATGCCTAAAATTGTAATTTATGGTGTGTTTTATTACTAAAATGCAGGTAAAAAATCATTATATTGTTATTAGTGTCATGTTGTATGCCTGTATTAGCAAGTTTTTTAACTAATACTCGTAATATTGTATAAGACTGTATAAGTGTACTATTACGGATATATAATTAAATGAGACCTTTGCATAAATATGAATAATAATCATAAAAATATTCTATTTTTTATAGTGTTACTTTTTAGTTTGCTTTTAAATGCAGCTGATAATTACTATAGTTGGTATAAAAACTCTGTTGGTAAAAAAGTTGTAGTTTATAGCGATGTTAATCCTTATATTTTAAAAACTTTATTTGATACTTTTACAAAAGAAAAAGGTATTAATGTTGAATATCTTATTTCTAATGGTGATTTTTCTAATAATTCTCTACAATTAATCGCACAAAGCTCTGATGTATTTTTTATAAGAGATGCACTTAAATTATACAATGTCACTAAGAAAAAAATATTAACCAGCGAAAATAACGAATACTTAAACAGCACTATTGCTAATCATTTAATTGACTATGAAAACCATTGGTTTGGTTTAGGTTTCTTTGCTAAATTAATTGTCTATAATACTAACAATGTAGTTAATGGAGAATTAACTAACTATCAGGATTTAGCTAGTAATAAATGGGCAAATAGATTATGTTTAACTGATTTAAAAAGTCCAGCAAATAGAGCTTTTTTAGCCGCTATGGTAGCTGATATTGGGTTTGATAAGACAAAAATAACAATATTAAAAATGGTTAAAAATATGACTGGTAAACCATACAAAGATGATACTGCTATTATTAATGCTATAACAAGTAATGCCTGTGATGTAGCAATAATTGATAGTGATAGTTATATAAATATTAAAAATACTAAGAGCCATTATAATTTTAAAGCATTAACACCTAATCAAAATAAAAAAGGAGCATATATAAATATCAGCGGGGCTGGAATAGTCAAAAATAGTGACAATTACTTGCAAGCAAAAACTCTAATAGAATGGCTAGCATCTGCTAAGGCGCAAATAATGTATAGCAATTTAAGCAATCAATACCCAGTTAATCTAAATATTAACTCATTAAATTTACTACAACTTAAATATAACAAATTAAATATTACTAAATTTGGCACCTTAGACGATAAGGTATCACTATTAGTACAAGAAATTAATTACTAATTAAGAGGTCTTTGTATAAACATGAATAATCATCAGAACCCCGCTTTTCACTCACTTGATAATCTTTATCAAACAAGCTTTAGAACAACTAGGGCAGACTTGATAGAATATCATCAATTAAGCAAAAATCAGAGCTCTGTTAATCATCCCTATTTATGCAAAGGTCTCTAGTATGCCATATATAAAATATTCCGCAATAGCCAGTGGTATAAAGGCTTACAATAAATTAGATCTTGCAATAATTATCTTACCAGAAAACACCAATACTGCCTGTGTTTTTACCAAAAATGTATTTTGTGCAGCACCTATTATTGTAGCAAAAAACCATATAAATAATAATATTCGTGCGCTTATTATTAATAGCGGTAATGCTAATGCTGGTACGGGTATTGCTAGTGGTGATAAAGGTATTGTCAATGCTTATTATATTTGTGAGATATTAGCCGATGAGCTAGGTGTATCATCTAAGCAAATTTTGCCATTTTCAACAGGGGTTATAGGCGAACAACTACCTATTAAATGTTTTGAAAATAGCATTAAACAACTAGTTACTAGTGCAAATAACAATGATTTACAAAAAGTTGCTAGTGCTATTTTGACTACTGATACTTGTGAAAAAATTGTAGCTAAAACCATTAACTTTAATGGTAAAAAAGTCAATATTACTGGTATTGCCAAAGGCTCAGGTATGATTTGTCCTAATATGGCAACTATGCTAAGTTTTATTACCACAGATGCTACAATAAACGATAATAAGCAACTACAAAATTACCTACAAATAGCGGTTAATAAGTCATTTAATCGTATTACCATAGATGGCGATACCTCAACAAATGATGCGGTTAGTTTAAGTGCTACTGGCACAGCAGGTGTTAATATTATTGATATAGAGCATGAGTTTATCAGCAAATTAAATGAAACTTGTCAAGAATTGGCATTAAAAATAGTTAAAGATGGCGAAGGTGCAACAAAGCTGGTAAAAATATCTGTTTTAGGTGGTAATAGCAATGATGATTGTTTAGAAGTTGCCTATACGGTAGCACACTCCCCATTAGTAAAAACTGCACTGTTTGCTAGTGATGCAAATATAGGGAGATTACTTATGGCAGTGGGACGGGCTAATATTAAAAACCTAGCACCGCAAAATGTTGATATTTTGATAAATAACTTGCTAATAGTAAAAAATGGCTTGATAGCAAAAGATTATAACGATACAAAAGGTAGTATTGAAATGGCAAAAAAGAATATAGCAATAAATATCAAAATAGGTAATAAAAATACTATTGAAACTATTTGGACTACAGATTTATCGCATGAATATGTGCGTATTAATTCTGATTACCGCAGTTAAAAATGCCTGATTTACAAAGTATAGTAAGTATATTACAAAACTTAACTATTTGGGTAATTCCAGCATTATTTGCTATTACCTTGCACGAGGTAGCTCATGGATTTGTGGCAAATTTATTAGGTGATGGCACTGCTAAAATGTTAGGCAGAATAACCATTAACCCTATAAAACACATAGATATTATTGGCACTATTGTAGTACCTAGTTTATTATATTTTACCTCTGGATTTATTTTTGGCTGGGCAAAGCCTGTGCCTGTTAATTTTAATAATCTTAATAAACCTAATCGCGATATGATACTTGTTGCTATAGCTGGCCCTGGTGCTAACTTTATTATGGCAATTTTATGGGGATTATTAATTGTAATAGCAGTAAATTTACAATCAGTATTTTTACTAGAAATGGGAAAATTCGGCATAATTATTAACCTTATTTTAGCCGTATTTAATTTACTACCAATACCACCCTTAGATGGTGCTAAGGTTATTAGTCCAATATTACCTAGGGATTTAGCCTATTATTTTGACAAAATAGAACCATACGGACTTTTTATCGTGCTAGGGTTAATATTCTTAGGGGGTTTTCAAGCAATAATTTTACCAATAGTTAATTATTTACAGGTAATTTTGCTTGACATGGTGAGGTTGTTTTTATAATTTCAAATGCAGATTTTTGCTCATCTTCTAAGTCAAATGGTAGTATAAAAAGCTCTAAATCATTATCTAATATGTAATTAAAATCTTTGTCAAACTTTTGCCACTTTGGATAAATTAGTGCTAATTTATTAACTTCATATTTTTTACCATAGGCAAATATTTGATACATATCACTTTGACTAATATCTCGTTTTTTATCGTCAGTATTTTGATTAATTAACTTCCATTTAGTATCTAAAATAGCAATATTTTTCTCGCCTTTATTGTTTTCACAAATAGTCATATCAGGTTTCATTTGAAAAACATTTTCACCATCTAGCCTTGCCAAACATTTTATCGGGCTTTGTTCTTTTAATTTATATTTTGCTGATAATTGTTTTCTAATACAAATTGCTACATACTTTTCAAATATTTTCTCCATAGGTATTAAAAAAGAAATTCCAGTATTTTTATCTTGCAAGGCAAAAGGACTTTGTTGATTTAAAATTAGCCGTAACCACGGTAATATTTTTTGATAATAATTCATATCACGGCTATTTGAGTACCTAGCAAAATCATTTTTATAATTATTGGAGTTAGGCACCTCGTTAAATAATAATAAAAAACGCCTTATTAATCTTTGATTATCGTTATTGTTACTCCACTTATTTACTTGGGTTAAGGCAGAGCAAATTAGGCGATTTTCAGCACGATTGGGTGAGAAAATGTCATACTCAATATGAAAAATATGCTGTTTATGAGGTGGTGAGTTAATTTGCCTAGCTATTTGTAAACTACCTTTTAAAAACCTCTCTTTAGCACTAATACGAATATAATCTTTGCGAATACCTTGTATTATAATTTTATTAAGTTCTTGTAAAAACCAAGTAATTAATAACTCTGGTAGTGGTTGTTTTTCTATTTTTAAATTAGCTTCTGTGCTTTTTTCAAGTTTTAGATTATTGACTGCTTTTAGCATTTTTGCTAAAATTTTACGACTGGTATCAGCGTCTTTTTGAATCTTAGGCAAAATTTCAATTTGAGTACCATCTGGGGTAGTAATTACCCCAACAAAACCCTTAATTTGTAGCGTATCTCTTGCAATAATCCTTATATATTTATACTGGTTTTTTTGTTCTGCATGTTTTGCTAAAAATTCCCAGGCATTATTATTTAAGGTAATACCTTTTTCATTTTGGGCATTTTGCTCACCTTTTTTTATTTTGCCCCATTCAAAAATACTTAGTGGTTTTTCGCTACTCATTAAATATCTTGGGTATTTTCTTGGGTATTTTCTTGGATATTTTCTTTATAAATATTTTTAAAATCATCTGCTATTAAATCATTTAAATTACACCTTTTATAATGCTTTCTACTTTCACTATCACTATCACTAGCTAAGTTAGACGGTGTTTTTATTTCTTCATAAAACTTATCACCTTTATCATTTAACACTTGTTTAATTTTAT
Organism: Gammaproteobacteria bacterium; assembly: GCA_965207335.1. Classification (GTDB taxonomy): domain Bacteria; phylum Pseudomonadota; class Gammaproteobacteria; order PS1; family Pseudothioglobaceae. The sequence goes on along the minus strand of OZ242267.1, from coordinate 1,794,858 downwards.
GCCAATTATCAAAAAAGTACTCTTCTAATAAAGGCATAATATTATTTTTAAAAGCATTTTTTAGCCCAGCTAAATCCTCAACCTTCATCAAAAAACTATGGCCAATAGTATGTTCTCTACTGTGTAAAAATTCTATACGCTCATTCATTGATTTTAGAATTTTTTGCACATCAATATTATCAAAATTATCTACTAAATTAATCTTAGGCATCATTTCAGTAAAGCTAAATCTTCTTCTAAGCGCTGTATCTATTAATGCTAATGATCTATCAGCAGTATTCATAGTAGCAATAATATATAAATTATCTGGTACAGAAAAAGGTTTTTTAGAATAAGGTAGTGTAACTGATATTGCCTCTTTTTGTCCTGCTCTTTTTGAAGGCTCAATTAAGGTAATAAGCTCGCCAAAAATCCGTGAGATATTACCACGATTAATCTCATCTATTATTAGGATATATGGTTTTTTACCCTCAATATTTTGTTTATCGGTTAGATATTCTTGTAATTTATTTTTATCTATACCATGTGCTTCATGTACTGTGTCTTGAGCAAATATTATATCGCTAATTTCTAATCTTGGCCTTGACTCTGAGAAAGTTTGTAACCATTTTATTTTTCTTTTTTGTGGTAATTCAGTTCCTTTATCATAATAATAATAACCAGTTATTTCAGCAATAGCCTTAAACTTAGTCCTACCGTCACTTATTATAACAATGTCGCCAATTCTCATTTGATGTTTAAATATATCAACAAACCTTGCACTTGACTTGTAGTCAAATATTTTTTTTATATCATCAATATTTTTACAATTACTAAAGTCATTATCATCGCCCCAGCCTAGTACTAAAGAGCTTTTATTTTTTGCTTCTTCAAAATACTCTTGTGCCTCATCAGTTTGAGAGTTTCCCAAAGACATTTTCCAAATTGTAGCATTTGGGCTAATATCAATATTCTTAACTATTATCTCTGCTTTTGAAGAAGCTCTTTTACAAATTTCTTTAAAAATACCGTTTTCAACGCTATAAGATAATTTATTATTATCATCGCTTTTAGCCTTTAAACCCTCAACAAAATCCTCATAACTAAAACTTTGATGAAAGGTTACAAATTCTACTTGACTAGGGTATTTATCTTTTAATTGTTGGATACTTGTTATATCTTTGCTATCATCTTGTAAGATTTCTAAGGCTTTTTCAACCGTTGAATAAGTCTTTCCTGTACCCGGTGGTCCATAAAGAATTTGGTTTAGTGGTATTTCTATATTATTATTATTTTTCATAATTTCATTTGTTGAGTTTACAGAGATGTTTAAATCGTTTAATGTTTTGCCAAAATGATGCTTTAAAATTTTATCTTCAAACTCTTTATATGAACTTTTTGGTACTTCATAAAAAGTACTATTTCCAGATGGCTTCCAGGACTCTTTACCCTTTATTAATAATGAATTACTTGTACTATTCGCTTCAAAAATAGTCTCATACTTTCTAGAAATGTCATCCTCTCTACCGTATGTATCATGAGTCTTGTTATCGACAAACTTGCCAATTAATTCTATATTTTTAGGATTTTTCAACAAATAAAATAAATCCCCTGATTCTGCGTTTTTAAAATTTTTTGCTTGTCCTCTGCTAGTTTTCTCCCCCATACAAACAACTTTCTGCTCTATGGTTTCATCATATTTGCCTTCTTTTGTTAAATCGGAATGAGACATTTTCCATATTTTTGGTTCTGAGCTAATTTTTTTGTTCATGTCTGTATCTCTTTCATTAGTTGGCTGCTGGTTGTTGTTATCCAATTCCTCAAAACTAACAGCATCTTTAAATATTTCTTTTAACTTGCTTTTTGCAATATCAGTAGTATAAATTGCATTTATATTTAAAATATCTTGTATATTTTTTAGCATGGCTTTAACTGGATAATATTTACCTGAATACTTATCTATATTAATTATTTTAAAATACCAAAAAACATTTTTATTTGTATGAAAATCTTGAGGATTTTTATCGTACAAATCCATTTGTTTTATGACTTCTTTATATTGCAAAAATAATTTATACTTAGCAAGAGAGGCACTTAAATTGCCATTAGTATTATTTTGATTAGGTATAATATTTTGAATTAATAAATATTGCTCGTTATATGTATTTATGTTGTCTATATCATAAAAACTATTGTATTTTAAGTTATCTCTAACTTTTTGATAAACATTGCTATTTAATCTTAATGCTGTTGCATATGAATTAATACTGTTTTTAGCTAATTTAGTATGATTATTAAGATACTCTCTAAATTCTTTCTCCAACTTCTTAAATTCTTGTTCCATATTTACCCCTACTTTTTTTATTCAGTAGTTATTTTACTACCTTTTATTTTAAAAACCCCCTAAGAAGTTTGTTAAATTGTTAGGCGTTTTTTATTATATACATACAAAGTTTGCCTAAGTATTTAAAACCCTTACCTAAGTTTTTTTACCTTTAAAACCCCCTAAGAAGTTTGTGGTTGAATTGTTAGGCATTTTTTATTATATACATACAAATTTTGCCTAAGTATTTAAACCCCCTACCTAAGTATTTCTTTTGTTGTTAAAAAACTCCTTAAGAATTTTTTGATTTTCTGTTGCTAAAATACCACCTGTTATTTGTAATTTATGGTTAAAAAAATCTAACTCATTAAAATTAGCACGACTTGTACAAACACCAGTTTTTTTATCATACGCACCAAAAACAAGCCTAGTTATTCGAGCATGAATTATGGCCCCAAAACACATAGCACAAGGCTCTAATGTAGTATAAATAGTGCTGTTTATTAGGCGGTAGTTTTTTAATTTTGCCCCTGCTTTTCTTATTAATTCTATTTCTGCGTGTGCACAGGAATCGTTATTTATTATTGATTTGTTATGGGCTTTTGCTATTATTTTGTTGGCTAAAACTAATATTGCCCCTACTGGTACTTCATTTAATTGCCTAGCTTTTTGTGCCTCATCTATGGCAATTTGCATATAAAACTCATCACTGCTTATTGTTATTCCCATTTAATTGTTGCATACCTATAAGTAATATATCTTTTTTAATGCTGTCATCTATATTCATGTACTTCCTTCTTTCTCTATAACTAAAACTCTCACCTCTCCAATCGGACAGGCAAGATGTTCAGTTCCTGCTGTTGCGTAGAATATGTCGCCTTCATTTAATAAAGTTGATTTTTCTTCGCCATTGATACGATACAACATTTTTACCGTACCATCTAAAACAACAAATACTTCATCGCCATCATTAATATGCCACTTGTATTCTTTATTTGTCCAGTGTAAGCGAGTTGTAATGCCATTCATATTTGCTATGTCAATTGAATCCCATGGGATGTTTGAACTAAATTCTTTACTGTGTATTATCTTCATAAGATTATTATTCCCATTCTATGGTAGCAGGAGGCTTACCTGATATGTCATAAACTACCCTTGATACCTGAGGTATTTCATTGATTATTCTATTTGATACTAGAGATAAAAAACTATGTTCTAGGTGTGCCCAGTTGGCAGTCATAAAATCAATGGTTTCTACTGCCCTTAGTGCAATTACAAATGCATAACGGCGTTCATCGCCTGTTACTCCTACTGATTTAACTGGTAAAAATACACAAAATGCCTGAGATACTTCATTATAAAGATTATGGTTTTTTAACTCGGTGATAAAAATATTATCGGCTAATTGTAAAATATTAACATATTCTTGTTTTACCTCGCCTAATATTCTAACCCCTAAACCAGGTCCTGGGAATGGATGGCGTTCAAGCATAAATTTTGGCAAGTCTAATTTAGCCCCTAGTTTACGCACCTCATCTTTAAATAATTCTCTAAGTGGCTCTACTAATTGCATTTTCATATTATCTGGCAATCCACCAACATTATGATGAGATTTTATTACTTTTGCTTGTTTATTACCTACTGCTGATTCTATAACATCTGGGTAAATTGTGCCTTGTGCCAAAAATTTTATTTCACCTAAATTTTTAGCTTGCTCACTAAATATATCAATAAATACCTTGCCTATTATTTTTCTTTTTTCCTCAGGTTCATCAATACCAATTAAGGCATTATAAAAGTTTTGCTTGGCATTTACTCTAATTACTTTTATGCCCATGTTTTCTGCAAAAATTTGCATTACCTCATCGCCCTCATTAAGGCGTAATAAACCATTATCTACAAATACACATATTAACTTCTTACCTATTACCTTGTGTAATAATGCAGCTACCACAGAGCTATCAACCCCGCCAGATAAACCTAATAAAACTTTATTATTGCCTATTTGTTGCTGTAATTTGCCTATTAAGTCTGTAATAATATTGTCACTAGTCCAGTTTTTATTGCATTTACAAATACCGCTTACAAAACGCTCTAAAATGTGTTTTCCTTGTGTAGTATGTGTTACTTCTGGGTGGAATTGTAAACCATAATAGTGTTTTTTTGCATTAGCAAATCCAGCTATACTGCAATTATCAGTTGAAGCTATGAGTTTAAAACCATCTGGCAATTTATTAATTTCTACCCCATGACTCATCCATACATTTAGTAGATTATGTCCACTAGCATTTGTTTCGTCTTTAATATCTCTTAATAATTCATTACCTTCTATAATACGAGCCTTAGCAAATCCATATTCATGTTTATCAGCAGAAGTAGCAGAGCCGCCTAATTGCATTGCCATAGCTTGCATACCATAACAAATACCAAGAATAGGAATATTTAAACTAAATATTATATCTGGCACCTTAGGATTTTTATATTGATACACATTATCAGGCCCACCTGATAAAATTATACCTTTGGCATTAAATTGTAATATTTTTTTATCGTTAGTATTGTATGGATAAATTTCACAATAAATTCCAAGTTCACGAACACGCCTTGCTATTACCTGAGTATATTGTGAGCCAAAATCTAAAACAAGTATTTTATGTTTATGTATATTAGTCATTTGTCAAAAAATAATATAATAATTATAAATGAGTATTCTAAATAGATATATTATTATAACCATAATAAAACATATACTAGTAGTATTAGCAGTATTAGCGACAATTTATATTGTTTTTGAATTTTTAGATGAGATTTATGATGTAGGAACAGAAAATTATAGCCTAGACAAAGCATTAGTATTTATCGTATTATCTTTACCAATTGCAATGTATGACTTTTTGCCATTAGCGGTATTAATTGGTATTATTTTGGGATTAAGTAAGTTTACTGAAACCAAAGAAATAATTGCTATTTATGCTAGTGGATTAGGTATGCGTTATTTATTATCGCAATCATTAAAGGCTGGATTATTGTTTATCTTTATATATTTAACTCTTAATGAATTATTTGCATTTAAATTATATAATTTTGCCAATGAATATAAATTTAAGGCATTAAAACACAATTATAATAGTGTCAGTGAATTATGGGGAAATAAAGGCAATAGGTTTTTTTATATGAAATTTAACAATGATGATAGCTTAAAATCGATTAAATTAATTCATGTTGCTGACAATAAATTAAAATCTATTATTAGTAGTGATAGTATAGATTATAAAAATAATAAACTCAGCATTTTAAATGCAAATAAAATTACCCTGTATAATAATAGCAGGATAGTTAATAAAAATATTAATACTAAATTAAACTTATTGCCTAAGAGCAACTATATTTTTGCTAATAAAGAGCCAAAATATATAAATAGTTATAACTTATTGCAATATATTAGCAATAATGATGCAAAAGCAAAATATAGATTAGTTTTGTATAATAGAATAATGATGCCAATATTACTAATAGCCATGACTATCTTAGGCTTAGTGTTTGTATTTGGCACACTAAAAGAGTTAAGTTTAGGTAGAAGAATTTTTATTGGTATTGTTTTTAGTTTGGTATTTAATTTAATTATTAGATTAATATCAGAAATAGCAATAACTTTTGGTTATAATATATTTTTTAGTGTATTTTTACCAGTATTAATATTATTAATTTTATCTTTATTGGCATTGCGTTATAGACTATCAACAATTTAAAAATATAACATTAAAATAATGACATTATTAGCAGAAAAAGTAAAACCTAAATTAAAAAAACCTAGTAAATTTCAGGTATTATTATTAAATGATGATTATACAACTATGGATTTTGTAGTTGAAGTATTAGTATTGTTCTTTGCAAAAGATAAACAACAAGCATCAAAACTAATGCTACAAGTTCATATGGATGGAGAAGGTATTTGTGGTGTTTATGGCTATGATTTAGCACAAACTAAGGTTACACAAGTTATGGATTTTGCCAAAGAAAATAATCAACCACTGATATGTGTATTACGAAAATTAAAATAAAATATTGAGAATATATCTAAAGATACTTAAATAACTAACTATAATTATTATGATTGCAATAGAATTACAAAAAGAGATAAATTCTATAATAGATAAAGCTAATGAAGAACAATTAGAATTTATCACTATAGAGCATTTACTGTTAGCATTATTAAATACTGAACAAATAAAAATGTTTTTAGTAGTAAACTCGATAGATATATTTTTATTAAAAAATCAAATTGATACATACATAAAAGAAAATGTTCCAATAAAAAATAATTGGCAATTTGACCAAGGTCCTTTACCTACTATCGGCTTTAAAAAAATTTTATATAAGGCAAATTATCAAGCCCAATATTCCCATAAAAAAATAGTTTACCCAATAAATGTTTTGCTGGCTATTTTTTCAGAACAAGAATCACAAGCAGTTTATTTTCTTTTAAATAATAATATTACAAAAGAATCTATTATCAGTTATTTAAAACAAAGTCAAAATAATAATTTAGACATAGTTGATAGTAATAAAGAGCAAGAAAAACAAACTAAACCAAATTATTTATTAGATTATACGGTTAATTTAAACCAAAAAGTATTGCTAGGGCAGATTGACAAATTAATAGGTAGAGATGATGAAGTTATGCGTGCTACACAAATATTATCTCGTAGAAGAAAAAATAATCCGTTATTTGTTGGTGAGCCTGGAGTTGGTAAAACAGCTATTGCCCAAGGTATAGCATACAAAATAGTAAATAAGCAAATACCCGATGTTTTAGCTGATGCTACTATTTTTAGTCTTGATATTGGTAGCTTATTAGCTGGAACTAAATACCGAGGTGACTTTGAAAAACGCTTAAAAGCAATTTTATCTGAACTACAAAAATACAAGAATGCAATATTATTTATTGATGAAATTCATACTATTATTGGCACTGGTAATGCATCAGAAAGTACCTTAGATGTTTCAAATTTATTAAAACCTGCATTAGAAGATGGCAGTCTAAAATGTATGGGTTCAACAACTTACAAAGAATATAGAAAAATTTTTGAAAAAGATTATGCCCTATCAAGAAGATTTCAAAAAATAGATGTTTTAGAACCCAGTATAGAGCAATCAATAAAAATTTTACAAGGTCTAAAAAAATATTACCAAAAATACCATAATATTCAATATACAAATAGTGCATTAGTATCTGCTGTTGAGCTATCAAGCCGCTATATTACCAATAAACGCCTACCAGATAAGGCAATAGATTTAATAGATGAAGTTGGTGCTTATCAAAAAATACTACCAAAATCAAAGCGTAAAAAAAGCGTCAACAAAACAGATATTGGCAATATTGTCTCTCAAATCGCCAATATTCCATCACAATCTTTGACTAGTGATGATAAAACTATTTTAAAAAATTTAGAGATTCAATTAAAATTAAAAGTTTTTGGACAAGATAAAGCTATACAAAGCCTAGCCACAGCAATTAAGTTATTTCGTCTAGGTTTGTCTAGTGATGATAGGCCTGTGGGCTCATTTTTATTTGCTGGTCCAACAGGAGTTGGAAAGACTGAAATATGCAAACAACTAGCTGATGTATTAAATATGCCATTACTGCGTTTTGATATGTCAGAATATATAGAACGCCATAGCGTATCAAAATTAATAGGCTCTCCGCCTGGTTATGTTGGCTATGACGATGGAGGTTTATTAACAGAATCGGTAAATAAAAATCCGTTTTGTGTGCTACTATTAGACGAAATTGAAAAAGCCCATATTGATATTTTTAATATTTTATTGCAAGTTATGGATAGAGGCACACTAACAGATTCTAATGGTAGAACTGTTGATTTTAAAAATGTAATTTTAATTATGACTAGCAATATAGGTTCGCAAAATTCGCAAAGAGAATCTATTGGCTTTAACGAGCAAGATAATAGTCTTGATTATAGCTCAGAATTAAAATTAATATTTAGCCCAGAATTTAGAAATAGATTATCAGAAATTATATATTTTGATTCCTTAGACGAGCAAAACATAGGCTTTATAGTTGATAAGTTTTTATTAGAATTAGAACTGATTTTAGAGAAAAAAAATATAACCATTAGCTTCACAAATAATGCTAAACAGTATTTAATAAAACATGGCTATGACAGTAAATTAGGTGCTAGACCCATGACTAGATTAATTGAACAAAAAATTAAAAAACCATTGGCAGATAAAATATTATCTACTACTTTAGAAAATAATCACATAAAGGTTGATAGTCAAAAAGATAAATTATCCTTTACCACAAGTTCTAATAAAACTATCAAAAACAAAAGCTCTGTTTTATAAAATTATAGATAGTATGTATTTTAGAAAAAGTGGAAAATTATATTAAATGAAAAACAATCTTAACCTAATTTGGATTGACTTAGAAATGACAGGTCTTAATCCTGATATCAACAAAATTATTGAAATAGCTACGGTAGTAACCGATAAAGATTTAAATATTATTGCAGATGGTCCTAATATTGCCATATTCCAAGAAGATGATAAATTAGATATTATGGACAAATGGAATACTAAGCACCATAATAAATCTGGCTTAGTAGATAGGGTTAAAAAAAGCGAAATAAACGAGCAAATGGCTGAGAGAAAAACTATAAAATTTTTAAAACAATATATTAATGCCAATCAATCGCCTATGTGCGGTAATAGTATTTGTATGGACAAGATGTTTTTGGTGCGTTATATGCCTAAATTAGCACAGTTTTTTCATTATCGCCAAATAGATGTAAGTACTATAAAAGAATTAGTAACACGCTGGATGCCAAGTATCAAAGAAAATAACAAAAAAGAATCATCGCATCTAGCATTAAGAGATATTTACGACTCAATAACAGAATTAAAATATTATCGTAAACATTTTATTAAACAATAAAAGTCTTTTATTTTGTTAGGCATTGTAAGTCTTTTTGTGCATATAAACACTTTTTTTGTGTATAATAACACCATATATATAAAAAAATAAATACAAAAAACTATAAAAATAAAATGAATACTCCTAGTAAAGCAAGCATCAAATTCGCCAAAGAATCCTCTGAAAGAATAGGTAAAATCGAAATACAAGCAGAACCAAATTTCTATTCTTATAATTCTGAAAAATCAAATTCAGTTGATGAGGATTTTGTTCGTGCCTTAGAAAATGGTGAGGACTTAACAGATGAATATGTAATAAATTATATTAATGAATAATTAGTAATGCCTCACCCTATTACTATTATTTATAAATCTAATTATAAAAAGTTTTTAAAAATATTCATAGAAAGATTGCCATATTCTTATATAAAATACACAAAAGTTACAAATATAGTGCATAATGAAAAATCACTTAGACAAATACAAGAGGATTTTGAATTTTGTGTATCTAATAACTCTGAAAAAATATTTATAGTCACCTCCAATAAAATAAATACCTATTTACACGATTTTTCTGTATTTCCTAAAGGTTCAATTGACGAATTTAAAACAATATTTTTCTTAGCCCAAACAATAGCAGAATTTTTAGCAAGAGATGGACTAAATACAGTTGCTAAAATTAATTTATCTACTATGGTTTGGTTATTAGATTTTCGTCTAAAATATAAATTTAATGCTAATCGTCCAATACTAGCAAAAGAGTCTATAAAAATGATACAAAATGACACACTTTTTAAAAAAACTGGTGAAGTTGGCTTGTATTTAACCTATAAATGTCTTTATAATCAGGCACAGGAATTAAAATAATTACTCCTAAAATATGGTATTCGCCAGCAAAAATAAACCTTTTTTTGCATATAATTAATAAAAGATTAGACGGCTATCATAACTTAGAAACTATATTTTTGCTATTAGATTATTGCGATACTATAACATTTAAGATAACTGATGACGGTTTAATTAAAAGGTTAAGCGATAATAACTATGTATTAGCAGAACAAGATTTAATAATCAGGTGTGCAAAATTATTGCAACAATACAGCTCAGGTAAATTAGGTGCTATAATATCAATTAATAAAAAAATACCAATAGGAGCAGGTTTAGGTGGTGGTAGTTCAAATTGTGCTACTTCATTATTAGCATTAAATAAATTATGGGGAATTAATGCCCCTATAGATAAATTAGCTAAAATAGCTAAAGAACTTGGTGCTGATGTGCCAGTATTTATTTATGCTAATAATTTTTGGGCAGAAGGTATTGGAGATAAATTAAGCCCTATTAAAATAGCAAAATATTATTTTTTAATAGTTTATCCAAAAATAAATGCTAATACTAAGAATGTTTTTAATCATAAAAAATTAAGGTTCAAAAAAACTATTACTAAAATAACAAATATTAGCAATCTAGACAAGGCTTTGATTAATACCGATAACGGCTGTTTAGAGGCATCTTGTGATTTATACCCTACAATACTTAAAGTAATTAATTGGCTTAATTTGTTTACAAGTAACACCGTATCAAAACCTAGAATGTCAGGCACTGGTTCTAGTGTTTTTATATATTCTAAAAATAAAGAGGAATTAATAAATATTCAAAAAAAATGTCAAAAAAAATGGTTGTCTTTTATAGCAACAAATTTTTTTTAAAAAAGCTATTTTTATTACAAAAAATGATTAAAATAAGGCTACTGCATTAAGCTATTAAATTAAGAGTTGACATGTATGTTTGCAATACTACTTTTTAAACGCATGCTTAGCTTAGGAGTAAATATGAGTTAAAGTTAAAACAATAAGTTAAATACTTACCCCATATAAAAAACTTATTAAGATACTGCATAAAAATTATTTATAAAAAACATAGTTAAAAAAACAGTGCTATGCACATAAATATCCTTATGTAGTTATATTAAAATATAGTATTTTAACTTTGAAAGCTATTGGGATGTCGCCAAGCGGTAAGGCAACGGGTTTTGATCCCGTCATACGGAGGTTCGAATCCTCCCATCCCAGCCATTATTAAATACATAATAAATACAATGCAAAAAATTCCTCATAATTTAAAAATTTTTAGTTGCAGTGCAAATAAAGACTTACACGCTGAAATCATAAAATTATTAAAAACTAATGCTGGTAAATCTATGGTTGGTAGATTTAGCGACAATGAATCACAAATAGAAATATTAGAGAATGTTCGCGGTGAAGAGGTATTTATTATACAATCTATTTGCCCACCTTCAACTGCTGATACTTTAATGGAATTACTAATTATGGCAGATGCCTTAAATAGAGCATCTGTTAAAAAAATTACCGCAGTTATACCTTATTTAGGATATTCAAGACAAGATAAAAGAACAAGACTATCAAGGGTTCCAATAACAGCAAAACTAATAGCAAAAATGATTTGTGTAGCGGGGATAGATAATGTTGTTACTATTGACTTACACGCAGACCAAATTCAAGGTTTTTTTGATATTCCTCTTGACAATGCTTATGCAACACCATTACTTATTAATGATATTTTGTCTCATAATTACCATAATATAGTTGTAGTATCGCCTGATGTAGGTGGTGTTGTTCGTGCTAGGGCTGTTGCTAAAGAGTTGCATGATTCTGACTTAGCCATAATTGACAAACGCAGGCCCGCACCCAATAAAGTAAAAATTATGAATATTATCGGCAATATAGAAGACAGAGTTTGTATCTTAATTGATGATATGGTTGATACGGCTGGAACATTATGTAATGCGGCTAGTGCTCTAAAAGAAAAAGGTGCTAAAAAAGTCATTGCATATGCAACACATGCAGTTTTATCTGGTAATGCTGTTAAAAATATTACTAACTCGTCCTTAGATGAATTAGTAGTAACAAACTCAATACCATTATCAAAAGAAGCAGCAGAATGCAATAAAATAAGACAATTATCAATAGCACCATTATTAGCTGAGGTAATAAAACGCATCTCGTCCGAGCAATCAATTAGCTCTATTTTTAGTCACTAATTCTCTGAGCCCTTTATGCAAAGGTCTCTCTATTCAACAGTAACAGATTTGGCTAAATTTCTAGGTTTATCTATATCCGTTCCTAACATTAAACCCACATGATAACTTAATAATTGTAGTGATATATTAAATACTATAGGTGCTGTTATTCTACCAACATTTTCGGTAATTGCTATTACTTCCATATTATCAACACTAACCACCTTTGATAATTTATCCTCAAAAACTATCATTTCACTGCCTCTTGCTTTTACTTCTTGGAGATTAATCTTTAATTTTTCTAATAAATCATCTTTTGGTGCTATAGCAATAACAGGTATATCCTTATCTATTAATGCTATAGGCCCATGTTTTAACTCTCCTGCTGGATATGCTTCTGCATGAATATAACTAATTTCTTTTAACTTTAATGCACCTTCTTTGGCAATAGGATACATAACACCTCTACCTAAAAATAAAGCATTATGTTTATTATTGAACTTACTAGCTAACTTAGCAATTACTTGTTCTTGTTGTAATGATGATTTGATTAATCTTGGTAGCTTATTTAGCCCTGATATAATACTCCCCTCTCTTTGTTTACTTAGTGAGCCGTGAACCTTGCCTATGGCAACCATTAATAAAGATAATGCAACTAATTGAGAACTAAATACCTTAGTGCTAGCCACACTTATTTCTGGACCTGCATGAGTTAAAAATGTCATATCAGATATTCTAGTCAATTTAGACTCTGGAGTATTGCATATAGTTAAAGTTTTTAAAGAATTATTGCACTTTTTTGCTTTTAATAATGCTTCTATAGTATCTGCTGTTTCGCCACTTTGAGATAAACTAACAAATAAAGTATTATTCAAAATAACAGGGTTACGATAACGATACTCGCTAGCTACCTCAACAGCACAAGGAAATTTAATAATATCTTCAAACCAATATTTTGCTACTAAACCAGCATGATAACTTGTGCCACAAGCTACAATTTGAACATTAGTTATTGACTTAAAAATACTATTTGCCTGATAACCAAAAGCATTAACCATTAATTGCTTCTTAGTGCATCTACCTTCTAATATATCTATTATTGCTTGTGGTTGTTCAAAAATCTCTTTGTGCATATAATGCTTATGCTTACCTAGATTAATATTATTACTGGTTAAGTTAGATATTTTTATTTTTGGTTTAATTAACTTGCCATTTTTATTATAAATGCTTAGTTTATTAACTTCTATATCGGCTATATCGCCATCTTGTAAAAATATAAATTTTTTGGTAATACCTAGTAGAGCATTCACATCAGAAGCTGCAAAGTAACCATTATCAGCAATACCAATAACAAGAGGTATTCCATAACAAGAAACCACTAAATGCTCGCTATAATCTGGAGATATAACTCCAATAGAATAAGACCCTGTCAATGATTTACAAGTTTTTATAGTAGCATTTAATAAATTATTTTTTTTTAGATTATCATAAATAGAATGTGCTATGACTTCTGTGTCTGTTTCTGAGGTAAATTTATAACCTTGGGCTAATTGTTGTTCTTTTAAAGATAAATAATTTTCAATAATACCGTTATGGACTACGCTTACTTTATTATTACAAATATGAGGATGAGCGTTTTTTTCGCTAGGTTTGCCATGAGTCGCCCATCTGGTATGGGCAATACCTATATTAGCAAATAGCTTCTTATCATTAATAATATTTTCTAACTCTGATACCTTGCCAATAGCACGGTATCTCTTCAAAGCACCATCACTAATTACTGCTAACCCTGAAGAATCATAGCCACGGTATTCTAGGATTTTTAATCCATCTAGTAGCTTTGTTGTTATATTTTCTTTTGTAATAGCACAAATAATACCGCACATTTTTAATATTTAGTCACAGGTTTTTTAATTGAGATATAAAATTATTAGTATTATTATAATAATTTATTATCGGTATTTTACTATATTTATAGATAGCATTTTTATTGTTAAAACTATTAGTAGTAAAACTATTAAGCACAATGGCAAATATATCTAAATTATTATTTTTTGCCACTTGTATAGTTAATAATGCTTGATTAACACATCCTAACTCATCTTTTATGACAATAACAATAGGTAATTTAAGTGCTAATATCAAATCAATATTTAAGGTATTTTGTGCTATAGGGCTATAAATACCGCCCGCTCCTTCTACAATAATAAAATCATCATCACTAATATTATTTTTACAAGCAACTACTAAATCATTTAGGTTTATTTTTTTATTATTAATAATACTGGCTTGTTCTGGAGATAATTGCTCGCTGAATCTATATTTGCAAACTAAATCTAATGGCTCATTGGCAATATTTTTACTAAGCTCAATGGCATCTTTTGCTATATATTTGCCATTTACTACATCACAACCACTTGCTATTGGTTTGCGGACTTTTACTTGATATTTTGTAGAAAAGTAATATGCTAACAAAGCACCTATCGTTGTTTTACCAACACTTGTGCCTGTGCCTGTTATAAATAATCCTTGTATTTTTATACTCATTTACAACCTATTTTAAACTTATAGTTTAATTATGGGTTATTTATACCAAATCCAGAGTTTCAATTTATCCCAAACTTGTTTAGCATAATTATTTTTATTGTATATTTTAGCTATTATTTTTGCTGATAATTCTTTATTCGCCTTAATTCCTATACCGTTAAAGTACATATTAACTAATACTATTTGAGCATCAATATCATTATTATCAGCTAAGTTTTGTAAATACTTAAATACCTCTTTGTCATTCTTAGAGTTCATATCTTTATTTGCATAAAGATTATATAAACCTTGCTTAGCTTCTTTACTACCAGCTTTTGCTGCTTTTTGATACCAAATAAATGCTTGTTTATAGTTTTTAGCTACTCCATTTGCTTGCTGATATAATTTAGCTATATTATATTGTGCATCAATATCGCCTTGCTTAGCAGCTAATTCTAACCACTTAAATGATTCTGTAGCATTTTTTTCTACTCCATGACCTTTGGAGTACATACCGCCTAAATTATATTGGGCATTTATATTATTTTGTTTTGCCGATTTTTGAAACCAATTAAATGCAGAAATATGATTGGTTAGAGTGCCTCTGCCTATATAATATATAAAACCTAATTGCAATTGCGAATCGGCATTGCCTTGTTTAGCTGATAATTCATACCATTTTAGTACTTGCTGATAATTATCTAGGGTTTTTTTATCTGAAGAATAAATTTTTGCTAATTTGTTTTGAGCATCAGCATCACCTTGCGTAGCAGCTTTTTCTAGCCATTCTTTGGCTTTCTCAACATCTTTTTCAACCCCATCACCAAATAAATATAAATTGCCTAGATTATATTGTGCTAGGGCATTATTGTTGTTGGCAGCTTTTTGAGTCCAATAAAATGATTTTTTATAATCTTTTTCAACTCCATCTCCAGTGTAATACATAGAAGACAGTTTGTTTTGTGCTGATATATTGTCGTTTTTGGCTAATTCTTCTAAATCTTCTATATTTAGTGGTTTATTATTTTTGTTTATTTGAGCTAATTGTTTTATTGCTTTTTTATGATTATTTACCGCAGCCTTTGTTAGCCACTTCAAGCCTGCCTTATTATTATTAGTAGCAAAATTGATATTAGCTAGTGCATATTGGGAATCAGCATCATTTGCATTGGCAGCTTTTTCTAGCCATTCTAGTGCTTTTACTAAACTTTGCTCTACTCCATTTCCTTCTATATACATGCCACTTAGATTATATTGGGCATTAATATTGCCTGCTTCTGCTGCTTTTTTAGTCCATTGAAAAGATTTTTTATCATCTTTTGCTAATATATCGCCAACAGAGTAAATATAACCTAGTATATTTTGTGCATCAGTATTATTTTGATTTGCTGATGTCATTAACCATTTTAATGCTTGCTTATCATCTTTTATAACTCCGTTATAGCCTTTGTAATACATATATCCTAGCTCATATTGGGCTTTAGAATTACCGCTTTTAGCACTCTTTATAATCTCTTTAGCAGAACTTTGACCTATAACAGGTGCTATAACAATATCAGAGTTATTTTCTACTGCATAAGAAGTAGAAAAAAATAAAATACATATCGCAAATACTATATTTTTATTTAGTTTTATCATACTTAGTTGTATTATTACATTATATAAAATACTATATTTTATCAGTATTAATTATTTAAATCGCTCAGACAAATAAAAAACTTGTTAAATTATTGCATAATTGTATATTTTGATGAGATATTTCAGCTTTTTTACTAATGTTTTTGCAATACAGTAATATTATTTTTTATTTATCTTAGTAAATAAATTTATTGCTGATACTTTACTTTTAAAGGCTAAATAGTCATCGTAGTTTTGGCTTTTTATACTTTTGCCAATTAAGGATTTTGGATTTTGTGCTTCATTGTAAACTCTAATCTCAAAATGTAGGTGTGGTCCTGTCGACCAACCTGTTTGCCCTACAAAACCTATTAAATTGCCTTGACTAACCTTTTTGCCCTCTTTAATATTTTTAGCAAATTTAGATAAATGTGCATATACTGTGGTGTATTTTTTGTCATGATTAATATAAATAACATTACCATAACTAGCTATGCTTTTTATAAATTTAACACTTCCATCTCTGCTTGCATATATTGGCGTACCTGTTTTTGCTGCATAATCAATACCTTTATGACCAAGGTATTTTTTTAATATTGGATGATATCGTCTTTTACTAAACTCTGAGCTAACTATAGAATTGTTTACTGGTTTTATAAATAGAGAGTTAAACTTATAACTATTACTATGATAATATTTGTTTTTGTATAAGTATATTTTAATAACTTTATTTGCACCTAGATAATATATTGCCTCTGGTTTACTGTTAATAGGGTACTTTTTATAAACTATAATAAATTTATCACCTTTTTTAATATCATGATAAAAATCAATTAAATTTCTTAGTTTGCTATAAATTAACTCTAACACTTTCTTACTAACACCTGTTTTTCTACCATCATAAAATAATGATTTTTTAATAGTTATGGTTTTAATGGCTAATGCTTTAGTTTGATAATTAATAATACTATCATTAGATATCTTAGAGTTATTATAAGTGTATATTAAGGTAGTAGCTTTTGATATTTTGTATATTATTTGCAAGTATTTATTATTATGATTATTTTTTATAATAACTTTACTTCCAAGTTGTAGGTTATTTAATTCTTTGCTATTACTATCTTTATTTAAAATTGCCCATAATATATTTTGAGAGATATTTAATTGCTTAAAATACTTAGTTAAAGTGTCGTTGTTTTTAACTATGAATATATGTTCATTAACAGCACCATAACTAATACTACTATATATTATAAGTAGTAATACTATTATGTATTTATAGTATATGCCTCTTGTATAGTGTTTCATATATTATTAATAATATTACTTGCTATTTCTCTTGAGGTAATATCATTAGCCATTATCGCTTCTATGTTGTCTATTGGATATGATTTTTGGATATTTAGTGTTTGCTCTATTACCGTGGCAATATTTAAAAAACCTATTTTTTTGGCTAAAAACGCCTCAACAGCTATCTCATTAGCACTATTTAGCGTTGCTATTGCACTACCACCTTGTTTTAAAACATCCATACTTAATTTTAAGCATCTGAATTTTTTTAAATCAACAGGATAAAATTCTAAGTTTGCAACCTCTGCTAAACTTAAACTAGCAACACCTGATTCTATTCTCTTTGGATAGGATAAAGCATACGATATAGCACAACGCATATCAGGGACTCCTAACTGTGCAAGTGTTGAGCCGTCTTTATAAAAAACTAAGGAATGAATTATGCTTTGCGGATGAATAATAACATCAATATTATCTTTTGCTAAGCCAAACAAATAAAAAGCTTCAATAAGTTCTAAGCCTTTATTCATCATAGTAGCTGAGTCTATGGATATTTTTCTTCCCATATCCCAATTTGGATGCTTACAAGCATCTTCTGGACTAACATTTGCTAGCTCATTATAAGGAGTATGTAAAAAAGGACCTCCTGAGGCAGTTAATTGAATCTTTTTTAAACCATCCTTGCCAGATTGCAAACATTGATAAATGGCAGAATGCTCGCTATCAACAGGCAATAGTTCTGCATCAGAGTTTGCTAAGGTTTTTATTAATAAATCTCCAGATAATACCAAAGATTCTTTATTCGCTAATAAAACTCGTTTGTTGGCTTTTATTGCAGCTAGCGTTGAAAGCATTCCTGCACTGCCAACAATAGCCGCCATCACTATATCTAACTCTACTTGCTTGACAATATCAAATAAAGCACTTTCTCCTAATAAAACCACAGTATTACTTTGTTTAAGTGCTTTATTTAATTTTTCACCTGCTGTTTTGTCAGTCATAACAGCAAATTTTGGCTGATATTTTTTACAAAGTGCGTGCATTTTTTGCCAGTTTGTGTTTGCACTTATGGCAAAAACAGTAAATTGCTCAGGGTGTAAATCAATAACAGCTAGAGTGCTAGTACCAATAGATCCTGTTGCACCAAAAATAGCAATATTCTTCATAATGAAGAGCTTAAAATTATAACTGCAAATATAGGTATTGAAGAGGCTATACTATCTATCCTGTCTAAAATACCACCATGTCCTGGTAATATACTACCACTATCTTTGACATTTGATGCCCTTTTAAATAGACTTTCATATAAATCACCAATAACAGAAAATAAAACCAGTGTTATGGTAAAAAATAAGTAACTAATATTAAAATTAATACTGCTATTGGCTAAAGTCCAAATAAACACTGCCAATAATGCCAAAAATAAACCTCCTAATAAACCTTCTATGGTTTTATTAGGGCTTACCTTTGGCATTAACTTATGCTTTCCAAAATATTTTCCAACAAAATACCCGCCAATATCTGCTGACCAAATAATAATAAAAAACAACATTAACAAATCTTTAAATGGGCTATTATGTATAACTATAATAAATAACAGCATTGGCACTATAAATAATATACCATTAATACTTTTTAACCACCAAGTTCCATACCAAAACGGCAAAAGTTTAGGATAGGCAAGAATAAAGACTAAATTAAACAACCAAAAAATCAAAGAAACAGTAATAATATCAAATACATACAAAGTGCTAATAAATGCAGCATATAAACTTATACTTATAGATAATAGTAGCAAAATAGCAAAACTAATATATTGATAATGCTTATTAAATTTAGATAATTTTGCCCATTCATAGCCTGCAAGCAAAGAAATAGCCAATAATGTTAATTGAAAGTATATTGTATTTTGCAGATAGAAAATAAATACAAAAAACAATGCCAATGCCACTGCGGTAATTATTCTATTGCTATTTATAAGAGGCCTTTGCATAAATAGGAGTGATTAGCATGTAGTTTTTAGATTATATTACCCTTTGACTTGTGCCATAACTTCTTCTCTAAAATCAGTTTCGGCTTTTTCTATACCTTCACCAACTTCATAGCGTGTAAAGGATAGTACTTTGGCATTATTATTGCTTAGTAGTTTTGCGATACTAATATCTGGGTCTTTTATAAAACCTTGTCCGTATAAAGTTATATCTTTAATAAATTTTTTCATTTTACCTGCAATCATTTTTTCAATAATATTATCTGGCTTACCGCTTTCTTTGGCTTGTTGGATAAAAATGGCTTTTTCTCTGGCTAATACCTCGTCTGGAATGCTAGAATCATCAATACACTCAGGGTTACTAGCTGCTATATGCATAGCTATATTTTTGGCTAACTCTTGATTTTTAATATCTAACTTAACCATAGTTGCGATTTTACCGCCGTGTTGATATATCCCTATTGAGCCATTTTCTGTACTTAATGAATTTAACCTTCTAATTGTAATATTCTCGCCAATTTTGCCAATTAATTCTTCTCTAACAGAATTAACACTAGCACCATTTAACTTAATATTTAATAACTCATCTAAAGTGTTAACAATATTATTTAATGCTAAATCTAATAAACTTTTACAAAAATTAATAAAATCATTGCTTTTAGTTACAAAATCAGTCTCTGAGTTTACTTCAAGCATAATAGCATATTTCTTGTCTTTTGATAATTCTACATTAACAACTCCTTCTGCCGCTATTCTGCCTGCTTTTTTAGCCGCTTTAACAGCACCTGATGTACGCATTAAGTCTATTGCTTTTTCTAAATCGCCGTCTGTTTCTACTAAAGCTCTTTTGCAGTCCATCATTCCAGAGCCTGTTCTATCTCTTAATTCTTTTACCAAAGATGCGGTAATTGTCATAATAATCCCTTATTTTGTAATTTTTACAATGAGGCCTTTGCATAAATAGGGGTGATTAGCAAAAATTTAATTTTTGCCGAATTAGTGATTTTATTAAACTTTGTCCTAGCAGGGCTAAGACTGGGTTTAATAAAATTGCTAAGTTGGTGAAAAGTGGGTTTTTGATGATTATTCATATTATGCAAAGGTCTCACAATGTTATTAAGATTTTTTATTACTGGCGGTGCTTGTTTTTGTTGCAACACTTGCTGGCTTTTGTTCTTTGTCTGTAACTGTTGGGGGTTTTTTGCTAGCAATTGTACTAGTTTCTTTGTATTTAATTGTTGGGGTTTTTTTGCTAGCAATTGTACTGGTTTCGCCTTTATTTGTTGGGGGTTTTTCAATAACAGTGGTTTTTTTAACTTCTACCGCTTTTTCTTTTGTTTGCCCTGCTAACATGGTAGCTTTAGTTTCTAATATAGTATTAGTTACCTCACGAACATAAAAACTAATAGCACCAATAGAATCATCATTGCCGGGAATTATGTAATCAATATTTTCTGGATTATAGTTAGTATCAACCACAGCAACAACGGGTATGTTTAATTTTCGTGCTTCTTTTAGTGCAATTTTTTCATGCCCTATATCAATGATAAATAGTATATCAGGGGTAGTATTTAAGTCTTTGATACCGCCCAAACTTTTTTCTAGTTTGTTCATCTCTCTACGCATCATTAAGCCTTCTTTCTTGCTAACATGGTTAAAGTTCTCTTCGGCTAAATACTCTAAATCCTTTAAGCGTTTAATAGATTCTTTAATAGTTTTATAGTTAGTCATCATACCGCCTAACCAACGATAATTAACATATGGCATACCGCAACGAATTGCCTCTTCTTTGATGGTATTTGAAGCGGGTCTTTTTGTGCCTACAAACAATATATTTTTATTACTAGCAACAGACTTAGATATAAAGTTTAAAGCATCATTAAACATAAGTAGGGTTTTTTCTAAGTTGATAATATGAATGCCATTGTGAGCACCATATATATAAGGTTCCATTTTTGGATGCCAGAATCTAGTTCTATGTCCAAAATGAATTCCAGATTCAAACATAGTTTTCATTTTTATTTTAGTCATTATTTTCCTTTTATTTGGGTTAAACTTCTACAACATAGTAATCAAACTTTATAAAAAAGCACCCTGAATTACTTACAAACATGAGGCCTTTGCATAAATAGGGATGATTAACAAAGCTCTGATTTTTGCTTAATTGATAATATTCTATAAAGCCTGCCCTAGTTGTTCTAAGGCTGGTTTGATAAAAATTATCAAGTGAGTAAAAAGCGGGGTTCTGATGATTATTCATGTTTATGCAAAGGTCTCACATATAGTTTGCGTTAGTTGTATGTAGTATAAATAAATATTGTTATTAGGCAATTAAAAACCATTAAACAGCATATATATAATCGCAATTACCTTATAACAAGCCTCTTTTTATGTAACAAGAAGTTGATTATCCCATAAAATTGATAGTTAAATTTACTTATTGTTTAAATTATATTCAGTAAAATAAGCAGCTATGAGTTTGTCAAATCGTATTATTCCCTGTTTAGATGTTCGCGACGCAAGAGTGGTAAAAGGCGTGCAATTTGTTGATATTAAAGATGCTGGAGACCCTGTTTTAGTAGCTAAAAAATATGATGAGCAAGGTGCTGATGAACTAGTTTTTTTAGATATTACTGCAAGTTGTGAAAATAGAGATATTTTAAAACAGATGGTAAGTGATATAGCAGATGAGGTTTTTATTCCACTTACAGTAGGTGGCGGTATTCGCACTATTGACAATATTAAAGAAATGCTTGATGCTGGGGCTGATAAAGTTGCGATAAATTCGGCTGCTATTTATGATAGGGAATTAATAACAAAGGCTAGTAATTATTTTGGCTCACAATGTATAGTAATAGCAATTGACGCTAAACAAGTATCTAGCTCACCAAATAAATGGCAGATTTTTACTCATGGTGGTAGAAAAAAAACCAATATTGATGCAGTACAATGGGCTATTAAAAATACCCAAAGCGATACTAATATTGGTGCAGGAGAAATTTTATTAACTTCTATGGATAAAGACGGTACCAAAAACGGCTTTGACCTAGCACTCACAAAAGAAGTATCAGATGCAACATCGGTGTCAGTTATAGCATCTGGTGGTGTTGGCTCTCTTATGCACTTAGTAGATGGCATAAAAAAAGGCAAAGCAGATGCAGTATTAGCCGCTAGTATATTCCATTTTAATACTTATACTATTTTAGAAGCCAAAGAATTTATGCAAAAACACAATATAAATGTTCGTTTATGAAAAAATATTCGTTTATGAAAAAAAATAATGCAAGCTAAAATTATTTTATTAGATGGTTCGGCATTTTTATTTCGTTCGTACTTTGCTACTCTTAATCAAAATCTAGCTAATGACGATGGCTTTCCAACTGGTGCTATTTTTGGAGTTATAAATAGTATTAAAATGCTTGAAAATAAATATCCTGATGCAGACATAATTGTTATATTTGACCATAAAGGTAGTAATTTTCGCCATAAAATTTACCCAGAATACAAAATTAACCGTAAGCCAGCAGATGCAGAACTTGTTATGCAAATAGAGCCACTCTACGATATTATTAAAGCTATGGGTTTGCCTTTTATATGTGAGCCTGATGTTGAAGCTGATGATGTAATAGCAAGTTTAGTAAAACAAATAAAAAAACTCAATATTGATACTATTATAGCTAGTAGCGACAAAGATTTATATCGCTTAGTAGGCGGTTGTGTTTATCAATTAGATATGAAGAATAAATTACTTGGCGTTCAGGAAGTTTTTGATAAACTTAATGTTTATCCAGAGCAAATATCATACTTCTTAGCACTTAGCGGTGATAGTAGTGATAATATTCCAGGAGTTCCTAGTGTAGGACCTAAGACAGCATCCACATGGCTTAAAAAATATCAAAATATAGCTAATATAAAAGCAAATTGCCATGATATTAAAGGCAAAGTTGGTGAAAAACTAAGAGATAATATGGCATTATTGGACTTATCATATGAGTTAGTTACTCTAAAATATGATATAAAATTAGACATTAATTTTAATGATTGTAAGCCAAAGCCAAATAATAATAAACTAGCAGAGCTATATAAAAAATACGGTTTTAGGCAGTGGCTTAGGCAAATTAGTAAATTAGATATAGTTAGTGCTGATGATAAAAATAATAATTCTTTATTAGTTAAATACACACAAAAAGTTATTAGCAAAAAAGAAGAACTAAAATTGCTAATAGATGATATTTACAAGGCTGGTAAATTTGTATTTGATACTGAGACTACAAGCCTTAACTATATGGATGCTAAATTAGTTGGCTTGGTATTTTTGATAGACAAAATAGCATTTTATCTACCTGTTGCACATAGTTATTTAGGGGTAATAAAACAATTAGATATTACTATGGTATTATCTGAATTAAAACCAATATTTATTGATAAAAATATCAAAAAAATAGGACAAAATTTAAAATACGACTCACATATATTGGCTAATTATGATATTGAACTAAACGGCATAGATGACGACACTATGTTAAAATCATACTGCCTAAACAGCACAGCTAGCTTACATAATATGGATGATTTGGCTAGTTTTTACTTACAGTATAAAACCATAAAATTCACTGACATAGTAGGTAGTGGCAAAAATAAAAAAACATTTGATGAAATAGCTATAGAAAATGCTTATCCTTATGCCTGTGAAGATGTAATAATTACCAAAGAATTAAATGATATATTGGATAAGAAAATTAAGCAATATCCTTTATTATTAGAGTTGTATCAAAATTTAGAACTACCACTTATAAAAACACTAGTTAATATTGAAAGAAATGGAGTATTAATTGATAAAAATACCTTATTACAACAACAAAAAACAATACTAAACGACATTAAAAAATTAACTAAGCAGGCATATACTATCTCTAATACAAGTTTTAACCTAGACTCACCAAAACAAGTACGAGAAATATTATTTAATAGTGAGCACTTAAACCTAAACCCAGTAAAAACTACCAGTAAAGGACAAGCCTCAACTAATGAAAATTCATTAAAAGCACTAGAACACCCAATAGCTAAAATACTACTACAATATAGAATGTTAAGCAAACTTAATTCTACTTACTTAGTAGCTCTACCTAAGCAAATTAATACAAAAACTAACAGAGTACATACCTCGTATCATCAAGCAGGAACGGCAACAGGAAGGCTATCATCTAGTAATCCCAATTTACAAAATATACCTATTCGTAGCAAGGACGGTGCTAGAGTTCGTAGCTCATTTATAGCTGATAAAAACTTTGTTATTATGGCAGCAGATTATTCACAAATAGAATTAAGAATTATGGCACATTTATCAAAAGATGATGGTTTATTATCAGCATTTTTAAATAATGAAGATGTTCATATAGCAACAGCAGCACAAATGTTTGACATTAAAAAAAGCGAGGTTAGTAGCACAAATAGACGCGATGCCAAAGCTATTAATTTTGGACTAATGTATGGTATGGGTGCTTTTGGCTTAGCAAAACAAATACAATCTAGCAATCATCAGGCAAAAAAATATATCACAACATATTTTGCTAAATACAAGAAAGTAGCAGAATATATAACTAATATTCAAGAATTAGCCAAAAAACAAGGCTTTGTGGAGACAATTATGGGTAGAAGACTGTATTTAACAGACATTAACTCAAAAAATAGAGTTAGACAACAACACGCATCTCGCTCGGCTATTAATGCACCTATGCAAGGTAGCTCTGCTGATATTATTAAAAAAGCAATGCTGGATATTAATAATTTTATAGGCAAAAATAATAAGGATATTAAAATGCTAATGCAAGTACATGACGAGCTAGTATTTGAGGTATTAGCATCAAAATTAGATTATTATAAAAAAGAGATTAATAATTTAATGTGTAATGTTGTTAGTTTAAGCGTACCGCTAGTAGTTGATATAGATGCAGGCAATAATTGGCAAGAAGCCCATTAAAATATGATAAATACAGTTTATTTTAAAAATTCACAGAACATGAAAGAAGTTACCCGTAATTATGTAGATTTAATTATTACTTCACCACCATATTTTAATATTAAAAATTATTCTAAAAATGGTCACCAAAATAAAACACATTCTAAGGCGCATAAAAATCAAATAGGCGATATAAAAAATTATAAAATATTTATAAGGGAATTGCTAAAAGTATGGCAAGAGTGTGAAAGAGTATTAAAACCAAACGGTAAACTAATTATAAATACTCCTTTAATGCCTATGAAAAAAGCAGAATTTTCTACTCATTATAATAGACATATATTTGATTTAAACTCTGATATTCAAAACTCTATACTGTATAAAAAAAATAGTGAAATGTTTTTGCTTGATACTTACATTTGGAATAGGACAAATACTTCAAAAAGCTTAATGTTTGGTAGCTATCCATATCCAAGAAATTTTTATGCTCAAAATACCAGTGAATTTATTACAGTATATGTTAAAGAAGGTAAACCTAAAAATGAATTACCAAGTAAAATAAAAGAACAGAGTAAATTAACTCAAAAAGAATGGGTGGAATATACTAAACAAATTTGGAATATACCAATACCTAACAAAAACGATTTAGCATTTGGAGAGCATTCTGCAATTATGCCTGAAGAAATAGTTAAGAGATGTGTAAAATTATTTAGTTTTATTGATGATGTTGTGCTTGACCCATTTACAGGAAGTGGCACTACTTTAAAAGTAGCAAAAGAACTGAAGCGAAGATATATTGGCTACGAAATAATTACTAATTATAAAGAGATTATAAATAAAAAATTAAATAGTATTTAATTATGTTTGTACAAAATCAAATTAGTCATCTAAGTAATCATAAAGATGTTATTGCAACTGAAATAGAAAATGCAGATGAAATGCTTTTCATTGTTGCTTATGTCAGGGAAAATGGTGTAGATATTATTTTAGATAAAATAAAAGACAAACCCACTAAATTACTATGCAGTTTAGAGATGGGAATTACACAATTATCAGGAATTAAAAAATTATTAGATAGTAATATAGATGTTAGAGTTTATAAGAGTAATCAAGGAACATTTCACCCTAAAATTTGGTTATTTGGTAAAAATAAAACTGATTGGAAAATGCTTATTGGTTCAGCAAACTTAACTCGTGCAGCACTTTTATATAATGTGGAGGCTAGTGTGCTAATAGAAGAAACTGGCATAACTACAAATGCCTTAATGTTTTTTAATTATTTATGGGATAGCGAAAATTCAAGTACAGTTACTATTGATGAAATTAATTCACTACAAAAGCAAGCTATACAAAGAAAGGAATTTAAAAATAAATCTGTAAAAGTATCAAAAGATATTAGTAAAAGTGAAAATGATAAAATAGAATTCCTTTTTGATCATGTAAAAAAATGGATAGATACGCCAATATTTAAAAGCAAAGGCATTAGCAAAGTGTGGAAAGGGTGGTATATTGTGCCAGACCAAAGACGTATAAACGATACAAATATTGAAAATCTTAAATCATACTTACATTTTATAGAAAATGGACTTCATCAATCAGATAATGCTTATAAAAATTTATTAATAGAAGTTAGAAAAAGAAACCCGTTAAAAAGACAAAATGGCAGAACGAACAACCATGAATTATTTGTTAGGCAGGATAAAAACTATCTTTTAAAATTTGGCTGGTGTTATCATCCAATTAAACCAAATGGCAAGCCAGACAAAAAAACACTTTGCTTAACAGATTTAGGGAAAAAAGTTAATAATTGTGATAATCTAGAATGCATAAAAAATCTATATTCTCATTACTTTTTAAATTTTTCATTTCATGGCTTAAAAATCTGCTCATTCACACAAAAATTGTTGCAAAATTTAGATTATTTAACATTAGATGAGTTTGATTATTTTATAGTACATGTGTATAACAGTAGTGAATTAGAAACTATTATAAACCTTATTAATATTTATCGCTCTTTGAACTTAAATAATAAAAAACTATTTCATAAAAAATTTATGAGATATTTTGACAGTGTAAAAGCACCAACTGCTAGTAATGTTTATGGAAATTATAAAAAAATCATAAATAGGACAATGGAAATTATTGGTTGGTGCAATGGTTTTACTTTAAGTGATGACTTTGTACTAAAATTAGACAATGCAAACTAATTTAGTAAAACAAAAAGATATTTTCTATTCTTTAAATACAAGAAATACAAATATTATAAAAAATAAAATTAACCATATTTATAATTTAGATGTGTTTGATTTTCTATGCAATAAAGTTGCTGATAATTCCATTGACTTAGCAATTATTGACCCACCTTATAATATGAAAAAAGCAGATTGGGATAGTTTTAAAAACCAAGATTATTTTTTAGATTGGACTTTTAATTGGATAGAATTACTGCTTCCAAAATTAAAGCAAGATAGTAGTTTGTATATTTTTAATACTCCTTTAAATTCTGCATATATATTGCAATTTTTAACAGAAAAAAGAATGGAATTTAAAAATTGGATTGTTTGGAATAAACAAGATGGTATTAGTGCGCCTAAAAGTAAATTTGTTAATAACTCAGAGACTATTTTATTTTTTACCAAAGGCAAACCAACTTTTAATTTTGATGACATAAGAGAGCCTTATAAAAGCACTGATAGAATGAAGCATGCTGCTAAGAAAGGCATTATAAAAAATGGTAAAAGATGGTATCCAAATCCTAACGGCAGGCTATGCTCTGAAATTTGGGATTTTAGCAGTCATAGACATAAAAATAAAATAAATGGTAAGGTGCAAAAAATGCCTCATTTAACACCAAAGCCATTAGATATGATAGAAAGAATGGTTAAAGCAAGTTCTAAAAAAGGTGATTTAGTGCTAGATTGCTTTATGGGAAGTGGCACAACAGCCATAGCAAGTAAAAACCTTGCTAGGAATTTTATAGGTTGTGAAAAAAATAAACCCTATTATAAAATTTGCATAGAAAAATTAAAAATATAAATGGATAATAATTTACAACAAATTTTAGATATTGATAGTAATAATAGGTTTATAGAGTATATTGTTGGTAGAGTACAAAGAGATGATTATAGAGGGGCTCATATATCACAACATAATAGATATGACTTGCACTTTGTATTAAAATTTTTAAAAATCATAAACTCAATAGTTAATACTAGCTTGTTTGAAATACCAAGAGGTGATTATAGTGATAAAGGGGAAAAAGATTATGATATTTCATATTATCCAAATTTTAAACAAATAATTGATAAAATTAACTCGTCACTAGGTAAGGGAACATATAATTCAGTAAAAAAGACCTTTTTTGTTGATTTTCATAAAATGGGCTTAATAAAAAGATACGATAAAAATAGAGCACCAACAGACCCATATAGAAAACAAACTATATACTATGCATCATTAACTGATGAGGCAATTAGACTTTTAAAGACTGCAAGCATAAAAGAACAAGATAAAATCTTTAAACATGCTTTATATAAATTATTTCAAAATTTATCAAATGAACTTACTAATACTTTGTGTAATAGCAAATATATCAATGATGCAATAAGTATATATGAGTTTGCATTTATTTTTACGGACAATAAACTAAATAGTTATAAAAAAATTTATTTATTGGATGAATATAGAAAATTAAATAAATCCCAAAAAAATAATTTTACAGACTTAATTAAAAAATATGCAAATCCTGATAGGTATATAGGTAGTAAGACTCAAAAAAGAGATTTTCATAACTGGATAAATGAATCTCAACAAATACTGTCATTATTAAAACAAACAAATTACTTTCAAATTGATGAGAAAAATAAAAATATTACTCTAAATATCAGTAATTGCAATTTTAAAATGAAACCCCATATTCAAACACTAATAAATACCGCTATAAAAAATCTAATAACAACAGGTATTTTGCCAGATGAAAAATACAATATCGCCCTAAGTAATAGCAAAAATAAAGCTCACGGTGATTATGCCTCTAATATAGCTATGATAACCTGTTCTAAGGCTAAAATGAAGCCCATAGATATGGCAAATTTAATTATCTCTAATATACCAAAATCAGATAATATTAGCAAAATAGAGGTTGCGGGTGCTGGGTTTATTAATTTTTTTGCAACCGCTGAAAATAATAATAATGTTATCAAACAAATCTTAGCTAAAGGCAAGGATTTTGGCTTAGTTAAAATAGGTAATAATCAAAATATTTTAGTAGAGTTTGTATCTGCTAATCCAACAGGACCGCTACATGTAGGGCATGGTAGAGGTGCAGCTTATGGTAGTAGTGTAGCAAACTTATTAAAAGCTATTGGCTATAGTGTAGATTGTGAGTACTATGTAAATGATTCTGGCAGACAAATGGATATTTTAACTATTAGTGTATATTTAAGGTATTTGGAATTATTAAATATCACAATTATCTTGCCTGATAATGCCTATAAAGGAGATTATATTTATGATATTGCTAAGAAAGTACAAAGCATATACCAAGATAAATGGCAATGTGATTTTACAAAAATAACACAAAATATAAGCAATAATCTAAACGATGATAAAGAAAAGTACATGGATGCTATTATTGCTAATTGTAAAAGTATTTTAGCACAAGATTATAATACTATTTTTAGCCTAAGTATAAAGTACATATTAGCTGATATTAAGCAAGAATTGCTTGAGTTTAGAGTTAATTTTGATGCTTGGTTTTCAGAGCAAAGTCTAATGCAATCAGGCTTATTAGCAAAAACTATAGCTAAACTAAAACAAAATAAAGTAATTTATGAAAAAAACGGGGCATTATGGTTTAAAACAACAGATTTTGGCGACAAAAAAGATAGAGTAGTAGTTCGCGACAACAATAATAGCACTTATTTTGCATCAGATATTGCCTACCATTTAGAAAAATTTACCAGAAGAATGCCAACATACAGCAAAAATCCTAAATACTATGACAAAATTATAAATATTTGGGGTGCTGACCATCATGGTTATATTGCCAGAACAATAGCAAGTATCAAAGCCCTAGGTTATGATAGCGATAAATTAGAAATATTATTAGTGCAATTTGTTAATTTATATCGTGGCAAAATTAAGGCTAATATGTCAACTAGGTCAGGAGAATTCATACCCTTAAAAGAATTAATTACCGAGGTTGGTTGTGATGCAGCAAGATTTTTTTATATTTTACGAAAAAGCGAACAACATATGGATTTTGACTTAGAATTAGCTAAATCAAAAAGCAATGATAATCCTGTTTTTTATATTCAATACGCCCATGCTAGAATTTGTAGAGTATTGGCAAAACATAATTTTGTATTAAATAATGTTAAGGCAAATCTTAGTTTACTAGTAGCACCGCAAGAAGAAATACTTATTAATGTTTTAAATCGTTACTGCGATACCATAATATCATCAGCTAAATCTTATGAGCCACATCAACTTGCTTATTATTTAAAAGACTTAGCAACAGCACTACACAGTTATTATGCTAATTGTAAATTTATAGGTGATGATAAAGAGCTTACCACAGCACGACTTACCTTAATATCAGCTGTTAAACAAGTGATTAAAAATGCCTTGAATATGCTAGGAGTAAATGCCCCAGAATCTATGTAATAACTATAAAAATACCACTTAATCAGTGAGATCTTTGCATAAATAGGGTGATTAGCAAAATTCAATTTTTTTGCCGAATTGGTGATTTTGTTAAACTTTGTCCTAGCAGGGCTAAGGCTGGGTTTAAAAAATTACCAAGTTGGTGAAAAGTGGGTTTTTGATGATTATTCACATTTATGCAAAGGTCTCAAGTACATATGAAAACCTATCCAATTAGTGTAGCACCAATGTTAAAGTGGACTACTAGGCATTGCCGTTATTTTTACCGTTTAATATCGCCTAACATTATACTTTACAGCGAGATGATAACCACTAATGCTATTTTAAATGGTGATAAAAATAGACTATTGTCTTTTAATAACAAAGAATTACCATTAATTTTACAAATAGGAGGTAGCAAACCAAAAGAAATGGCAGAATGCGCTAAGATAGCCCAAGATTTTGGTTATAATGGTATTAACATTAATGTAGGTTGTCCTAGTAGTAGAGTGCAAAACGGATTTTTTGGTGCCTGCCTTATGAAAACACCAGAAATAGTAGCACAGTGTGTATCAGATATGAGTAATGTTGTTAGTATTCCTATTAGTGTGAAATCCAGAATAGGTGTTGATGATATTTATAGTTATGCAAAATTATATGATTTTATAAAAATTATTGCTAGTGCAGGATGTAATGAGTTTATTATCCATGCTAGAAAAGCTTTATTATCAGGACTAAACCCTAAACAAAACCGAAATATTCCACCACTTGATTATAATAAAGTATATAAAATAAAGTCAGATTTTAATAAATTAAATATAATTGTAAATGGTGGCATTAAAACTATAGCTGATATTAATAGCCACTTAAAATATACAAATGGGGCTATGATAGGGCGAGAAGTGTACCATAATCCTTATATATTATCTAAAATTGAGACAGA
This sequence comes from Gammaproteobacteria bacterium, assembly GCA_965207335.1. Taxonomy (GTDB): domain Bacteria; phylum Pseudomonadota; class Gammaproteobacteria; order PS1; family Pseudothioglobaceae. Next base: position 1,762,615 of record OZ242267.1, on the reverse strand, counting down.
ATTTAATAGTAATTTTACCCCTAAATCACGCCTTGATGTTTTAGAGGAATTAATTGAATATATAAAAATAGAAAAACAAAAAGGAGTTCCTATTAGGGCAATTACTAGACATATTTTAGGATTGTATTATGCCCAGAAAAATTCTAAAAAATTTAAGCAAAAACTAAGCGGTAAAACTATTGAATTACAAAATTTAACAATATGAATAATGTTTATAGGTTATTAATATCTTGTATTGACAAGCAAGGCTTAGTTGCAATAATAAGTGCTAAAATAGCAGAAATTAGCGGTAATATAGTAGAAGCTCATCAGTATGTAGATACTGATAATAAGGTGTTTTTTATCCGTATTGAAATTGAGTCCAACTCACTTGCTTATTCTTTTGACAAATTTAAGAAAACTTTTATTAAGTTTGCCAAAATACATAATATGCAAGTAAAAATAACCAATGCTAGCGAATTAAAAAGAATTTTAATATTAGGTTCTAAATTATCGCATTGTGTTGCTGATTTATTGCATAGAAATCACGAAAATAAACTACAAGGGAAAATTGTTGGAATTATTGCTAATCATAATAAATTAGCAAAACTAAGTAGTTGGTATAATATCCCTTTTGAGTGCATACCTACTAATAAAAATACTAAACATAAAGACTTACAAGACACATTTATAGCCAGTAAATATTTTAATCCAGATGTTATTGTACTAGCTAGATATATGCAAATTATTCCTGCTAATATGTGTAAATTTTATCAAAACCGTATTATAAATATCCATCATAGTTTTTTACCATCTTTTGTAGGTGCTAATCCATATCAAAAAGCTGCTAATAGAGGTGTTAAATTAATAGGTGCTACTTGTCATTACATAACTAATGAGTTGGATGCTGGTGCTATTATAGAACAAGGAACAATAAGAGTTAGTCATAATCATAATGCTGATATTATGGAAGAAAATGGGCAAGATATTGAAAAAGTAACTTTGGCTAAAGGATTACAATACCACTTACAAGATAGAATTTTTATTTATAATAATAAAACTATTATTTTTTCATAAAACAATAAAATGAGACCTTTGCATAAATATGAATAATGAAAAATAAAGATATTATTGACTATTTATTAGCCCATCCTAATTTTTTAGCAAAAAATAAAGAAGTATTATTATCTGCTAATTTAGGTATAAAAAATAAAAAAAATACTTTATCAATTACTAATTATCAAATAAAATTATTACACCAACAAAATATTGATTTACAACAAGACTTACTAGAAATAGTAAAGACTGCAAAATTCAATCATAACGAGAATGTAAAAATACAAAAATTTATTATAATTCTTATGTCCCAAAATAATATCAAGGATTTTTATAAGATAATGACAAAGGATTTATTAGAGCATTTTAATTTATTAGAATCTAGGCTTATTATTTGGAATAAGGACAACATAAGTAAAACTAATAAAGGGAAAATAATGCGTTACTTGGATAAAAAAGCATATTGTGGCATAATAAATAGTGGCGATAATAAAATATTATTTGGCAAAAAAAGCACTTCTGTTGCTATTATTCCAATAAAATCTTTTAAATATGGCATACTAGCACTTAGCAGTAGCGATAATAGGTTTTTTGCAGATAATATAGCCAGTGACCTATTAGTATTTTTAGCAGATATTGTTTATTTATTATTACAAAAACTTAGCAAATAAAATAATGAAAAACCTAGCAGATAAATTTATTAGTCAATTATTAGCACAGGGAAATTATGCTGATAATACTTGCAAATCTTACCAAAGAGATTTATACAATTGGCTTAATTTTTGTAATAATAATAACATAACTAATTGGCAATATTTAACAGCCAAGAAAATTAATTTATTTGTTATGCAAAAACATAACAAAAATATATCTATTACAACAATTAGACGACATTTATCAGCACTTAGAGTATTTTTTGAATATTTATTATCGCTAGATTTAATAACGCTTAATTATGCTAAAAATATCACTACACCAAAATTAGATAAAAAACTACCTAATATAATATCACACACCAAAATTACTAAATTACTAAAAACTAACAGCAATGATTTGTTAACAATTAGAAATAAAACCATTATTGAGGTTTTCTATGCTACTGGTATTAGACTTAGCGAATTAGTAGCGATTAATATAGCAGATGTTGATATTGATAACGGCTTTATTAAAATTTTTGGTAAGGGTGCTGTGCAAAGATATACCCCAGTTGGTAAAGACACTACTAATAACATTATAAAATATTTAGCTATGAGACATAACTATGATAGTAAAGCCTTATTTATTAATAAAAAAAATAATAGATTAAGTGCTAGAATGGTACAATATATTGTCCAAAATGAAGCTATAAATAGTGGTATTGACCAGCATGTCCATCCTCATATGTTAAGGCATTCATCTGCTACACACTTTTTACAATCAAGCCATGACTTATCCACTGTGCAAAAATTTTTAGGACATAAAAGCATAAAAAGCACTCAATGTTATACCCACTTAGATTTTTTAGAATTAGCAAAAACTTATGATAAGTGCCACCCTAGAGCAAAAAAATAATGCAATATTCATATACTAATAACATAAAATTATTATAGTAGTAGTCATAATTAAGGAATTGAGTGTTTAATAAATACTTAAGAACAAAATTAAATATAGCTGTTAAATACCTGCAAAATTCTGGGGTAATTGCTAGTCCTACTGATACAATTTATGGTTTAATCGCCTTATCAAGTGATCCTATAGCCATTGAAAAATTATTGCATATAAAAAGGCGAAGTCCAAAAAAAGGACTAATATTATTAAGCAGTGATATTAGTTTTATACTGCCATTTATAGCCGATAAATTAACCAAGCAACAATTAATAAGTATATCAAGTCCAAAAAAAATACCAACTACATACTTATTTAAAGCTAGCAAAAAAACCCCTTATTATCTAAAAGGTAATTTTAATACCGTAGCAATTAGAATTACTAACAATGATATTATTAGGTATTTATGTCTAAAATCTAGTTCGGCATTAGTATCTACAAGTGCTAATATTAGTAATAAGTCTTGTGCAAAAAATATGTTAAAATTAAAAGTATATTTTGGTAGTAATATAGATTATGCATTGCATTACAACACTACTAAAGGCACTAATAAAGCCTCAATTATTAAAGATTTTTTTAGCAATAAAAGATACCGATAAATGCTAGCAGAAGTTCAACAATACTTATTAAATTTACAACAAAATATTTGCACTAATTTAGAATTAGTAGATGGCAAAAGATTTTTAATTGATAAATGGCAAAAAGATGATAATTCTGGTTTTGGTAGTACTAATGTTTTAGAAAAAGGCAATATATTTGAAAAAGCAGGGGTAAATTTTTCAAAAATAACAAGTAATAATATGCCCTCATCTGCCACTGATAACCGCCCTGATTTAATAGGCAGAAGTTTTGTAGCAACAGGGGTATCTCTGGTCATACATCCTATTAATCCTTTTGTGCCTACAGCACATATGAATATTAGGTTTTTTTGTGCTTATGATGATAATAAAAAACCTATTTGGTGGTTTGGTGGTGGTTTTGACTTGACGCCGTATTATGGTTTTATAGAAGATGCCATCCATTGGCATACAACTGCAAAATCAGCCTGTGATAAATTTGGCAATGACTTATATCATAAATACAAAAAACAATGTGATGAGTATTTTTATCTAGCTCATAGAAAAGAGGCAAGAGGCATAGGAGGGCTATTTTTTGATGATTTAAATAATGGTAATTTTAATAATTGTTTTAATTTTACTAAAAGCATAGGTGATAGCTTTATTAATGCTTATTTACCTATTGTAAAATTACGCAAAGACAAAGCCTATACCCAAGATAATATTGATTGGCAAAGATATAGAAGAGGACGATATGTAGAGTTTAACTTAGTATATGATAGAGGCACACTATTTGGTTTACAAACAGACGGTAGAGTTGAGTCTATTTTAATGTCATTACCTCCTAATGTTTCTTGGGAGTATGACAAAAAAATCCTTGCTAATAGTGATGAAGCTAAGCTTTACAGTGATTTTCTGCCTGCTAAAAATTGGCTTAACAATTAACCTATATAGTTACTAGGCATAAGTGTAACTACATAAACTATATATCAAAATTAGTAATATAACCACAATATCATTAAATTAATTTACAATAGTTTTAATTAAAAATATGAATGATTACAAAGACATATACGATGATTTTATATATGAATTAGCTACTGATACTAAAAAAAGAAAAGCAATATTAGCTAATCCTAATGATTATATTAATCAATACTATAATAATAAAGTAGGTGACTTTGTTGATACTGATATAGCAGTACACAGTAACACCAAAGATATTTTTTATTTTGTAATGCCATATATTGCTGATGGTGTAGATATATCATCAATATCTGCAGCAGTAGTTAAGTTTGGTGTGGAAATATCTAGTGCTGGTACTGTTGCCTGTCTTGGTAGTAGTGGTAGTGTTGGCTGTATTGGTTCAACATTATCTACAGTATCCACAGCAAGCTCAGCTTCTACTGTTGGTGTTAGAGATTAGTTAAGCATCAAGAACAATTAGCATAAGTGTCACTAGATAAATTATATATTAAATTAGTAAATATAGATATGATTTTATTTTATTTTATTTTATAATACATTTTTAAGTTATAAAATTAAGAGGTAAATAATGAATGGTAATAAAGATACATACAATGACTTTGTATATGAATTAGCTACTGATACTAAAAAAAGAAAGGCAATATTAGCCAATCCTAGTGATTATTTTGATAAATACTATGATGATAAAGTAGGCGATTCTATTGATATGGTAGCACATGAAAATACCAAAGATATTTTTTATTTTGTAATGCCATATATTACTGATGATATGGATATATCGTCAATACAAGCCGCAGGCAACTTAGCAACCAACCATGTATCTACTCTTGGTACTGTTGGTACTGCTGGTAGTGTTAGTTCTCTTAGTAGTGCCTTCACAACGATAGGCTCAGTAAGCTCAGGAAGCTCAGTGAGCACTGCTGGAACAATTAGATAAATTTATTAATAGGAGAAAAAAATGGATTCACTAAAAAAATTATACGACAAAGAGTTTAGACAAAAATTTATTAATAACCCTAATAAATATATTAAAGACTTGGGTCATAGTAATAGTCCTGAGATTAAGATTGTTAAAAGCACTAAATATATTACTTATATTGCTGTTATTAGCCCAGATTTATTGCCTGATGATGTTTTAGATAAAATTTCTGCTGCTGGACTTGATAATATTAGTACTGTTGGAACAGCAGGAACAATAGGAACAGTAGGAACTCTACCTTCAACAGGAAGTACTGTTGGCTCTTTTGGTAGTTTAGGCTCTTATGGCTCTGTTAGCGATAGCAATTTTAAATAAAACTTCTGTAACTGTACTTGATAATATTAACTGTTTATTAAAGGTTAACTAAGCATCAAGAGCAATTAGCATAAGTATAACTAGATAAATTGTATATTTTGTTAATAAATGTAATTATTAATATACTTTAATTAGTTTATAGTGCTTGTTTAACTAAATGATATAAAAATGGATTTACTAAAAAAAACTATACGACAAAGAGTTTAGACAAAAAATTATTAACAATCCTAAGAAATATATTAAAGATTTAGATTATAGTGTTGAGTTCTTAAGTCATAGTAGTAACCCTAAGATTAAAGTTGTTAAAAACACTAAAGATATTACTTATATCGCCATTACTGATTCAGGTTTATTATCTAAGGATATTGGTAAAACTTATGTTGCTGATGGAATGGAACTTATTAATGATTTTGGAACATTTGGAACTATAATACTCTCAACAGTAAGTAGTATGGCTTCGCTTGACGCAGTAACTAACACCTTTGCTAGTAATTGTCGCTAATCCCTGCTAGTAGTTTAGGCTCTGCTGACAAATCAAGCAATTATTTGTATTTTGGAGGCTGAGACCGGAGTCGAACCGGTATATAAGGCTTTGCAGGCCCCTGCATAACCGCTTTGCTACTCAGCCAGTAAACGAGTTATTATCATTTTTTGTATAATATGGAGCGGGAAACGAGATTCGAACTCGCGACATTCACGTTGGCAACGTGACGCTCTACCAACTGAGCTACTCCCGCAATAAGTGCTAGTATTATAAAGTTTTTTATTTAATAGTCAAATCCTTTACCGCATTTTTTAAATATACTACACCACTCCAAATGGTAAGAAACATAGCTATATATAGTAATATTATGCCTAGATAATATATTGTTGTGCCTAATATAAGCTGTTTGTATAACAATATTACAATGGCAATCATTTGGATAAATGTTTTTACTTTACCAACATAAGACACTACAGTGCTATTATTTTTACCTACTCTACTCATCCATTCTCTTAATGCTGATACGCTAATTTCTCTTATTATTATTATTATAGCTGGCAATAATATAGTTAGGTTATGATAATCATCAACTAATATTATTAGTGCTGTACTCATTAGTAATTTATCAGCAACAGGGTCAAGAAATGCACCTAATTTAGTATTTTCTTGTAATTTGCGTGCTAAATATCCGTCTAAATAATCAGTTATGCTAGCTAAAATAAATACTATTACTAATAAATTATTGAAAGTAATAAAATACTCATAATAAGTATTTTGCATATAATACAAAAAAACTAAAACAGGAATAAAAAATATCCTAGACAAAGTTAAAACATTTGGTATATTCATACTTTTTTATTTAATAAGATTATTACATTAAGTTATAAGGTTATAGGGTTTAGGGGCAAAATTTAAATTAATGGTAAAATAATCACTTAATCATTATCCTATATATAAAAAAACCTTACTAAAATGGTGCGCTCGGCAGGAGTTGAACCTGTAACCGCTCGGTTCGTAGCCGAGTACTCTATCCAATTGAGCTACGAGCGCAAAATTAACATACACCGCTATTTTACTTTAGGTAAATACTTATAATATTATTTTTTTGCTAGTAATAATAGCTTTAGCTTGTTAAGACTATTGTATTAAGCAATTAGGTTGGTATTTTGAGGTAAAATTTAAGTCAATAGTAAAATCATAACCTAGCCACCTCCAATAAAAACTTGTTAAACTACTACATAAGAGATGCTTATTTATGCAAAAATAGCATAGTTAAAAAACAATGTTATGCATATAAACACCCTAATGCAGTGGTCTAACGCATATAAATTACTTTGCATTTTTACCTAATGCAATGATGCTTAATTCTAAATTATTATATAAATGATTTTTTACGCTTTAAATTTTTTATTTGGTATTGTAGTGTTTAGTCAAAAAAGTACTATATCTTTTAGTAATTTTGACTTGCTGATTGGTATTTTATTGATTATTACTCTAATATTATTGTTTAAATTCTATAAAAAATTATTTTTTGCACTGTTATTATTTGTGCTGGGTTTTTTGTATATGGGTATTCATAGTCATAATACTTTAAGTAATAATATTGGCCTAAATTACCTTAATAAGCATATCACAGTAGTTGGTAATATTACTAATTTAGTAAAAAGTAAAGGCCATAAAACTAGCTTTACTCTTTCCACATACAAGCCTTTTACAGCAAATATTAAATTATCTTGGTATGGCAAAAATCAACCAAAACTTCAGGCAGGAGAAACTTGGCGTTTAAGAGTTAAATTAAAAAATAATAATGGTTTAAAAAATAAAATAGGCTTTGACTATGAAAAATCATTATTTATTAATAATATTGATGCTACTGGCTATGTAATTATTAAAAATCCTGCAATAAATAAATTTATTAAATTAAGTAATCAAAATATTATTAATCAAGCACGACAAAAAATAAAAAACACCTTAAATCCATACTTGGCAAAATTAGAAAATGGCAATATTATATATGCTTTGATTAGTGGTGATAGAGCTGGTATTAGTAGTGAAGAATGGGAAATATTTAGGCAAACAAATACTAGTCATCTTACTGTGGTGTCTGGTTTACATATAGGAATTATTAGTGGTTTTGTATTTTTTATAGCCTTGTTTTTTTACAAATTATGTTCTAGGTGTTGTCTTAGAATACCAGCACAAATATTTGCATCTTATGCTGGAATTATATCCGCTATTACTTATGCCCTATTAGCTGGATTTTCAGTATCTACTCAAAGAGCTTCAGTAATGGCAATAACAGTATTTGCAAGTATTATTAGCAAAAAACATTACCCAATATGGGATTTATATGCCTATGCATTATTTGCAGTGCTAATTATTGAGCCTTTATCGGCACTTAGTATTGGTTTTTGGTTGTCTTTTATTGCTGTGGCATTAATATTATATGGTGTTAAAGCCTATAAAAACCTATCTAAAATACCGCGTATGCTTTCCATACAATTACTAATTAGTTTTGCTATGTTGCCAATTTTACTGTGGTTTTTTAGTGGATTTGGTTTTAGCTCATTTATAGCAAATACTATAGCTATACCAATAGTTAGTTTTATTGCTTTACCTAGTAGTTTGTTAGGTGCAATATCAGCATTATTAGATTTTAATTTATTAACAAATTGGCTATTTTACATAGCTGATTATAGTTTATATATAATTATAGAAGTACTGGAGTATTTAAAAAATATTAATATTTTTAATAACAAGCTTTACTATAATTATGGCATAGAGTCTATTTGGCAATTATTATTAATTATTATTTGTTTTGTTATTATATTTTTGCCTAAGGGTTTAAAATTTAGGCGTTTTGGATTTATTTCTTTATTAGCACTATTTAGCTATAATAAAAGTTTAGGATTTGAAGATAATAAATTTATCGTAGAAGTAATGGATTCTGGGCAGGGTTTAGCAATTATCATTCAAACTAAAAACCATAATTTATTATTTGATACTGGATTTAGTTCTGTTAGTGGATTTAATATAGGCGATAGTGTTATTATGCCATATATGTTTAAAAAGAATATCCGTAAAATAGATACAGTTATTGTCTCTCACAGCGATAATGATCATATTGGCGGATTAAAGTATATTAATAAACAAATAGCTATTGGCGAGATTTTTACTTCTACACCTAAACAAGTTCAAAAAATAGTTAATATAAACAATATTAAAACCTGTGATAAAGGGCAAAACTGGGTTTATGATAATATTAATTTTAGTATTTTACACCCTAATAAATCGTATAAGCTAACAAATAAAAAAACCAATAATAATTCTTGTGTGCTAAAAATAAGCAATGGTAAATACAGCATTTTAATTACTGCTGATATTGAGAAAAATGCTGAAAAATACCTCATAAAAAATGCAAGTAAGAAATTAAAAGCTGATATTTTATTAGTGCCGCATCATGGTAGTAACACCTCATCTACTTATGATTTTTTAATAGCTGTTAGCCCAACTATAGCAATAAATTCATCTGGTTATAGTAATAGATTTTCACACCCTAGCGATAAGGTTTTAAGTAGATATAATGCTTTAAACATACCCTTATATGATACTCAATGTAGCGGACAAATAACACTAAGTATAGGCGATGATATAATTATCAATGAAGCTAGAAAAGACAATAAAAATTATTGGACTAGAGTTTGTAAATAAATTATTTTTAAACCCAAAACCGTATTATGGACCTACCTAATACCGTCATTACGAGCCTTTGTAAATGCAAATCATAACAGGTAAGGCTTGTTATAATTGTTATAACAGGCAAGGCTTGTTGTTACAGTATTCGCAATGACTAGCTAAAATAACACCTACCGTCACTACAAGCTACCTACCACCGTTATTGCGAGCCTTAAAAAAGGTGTGGCAATCTCATCTTATAATACGAGTATATTACCTAATATTGCTTCAATACACTCACAAATACGAAATATAATGACAAAATAGATATGCTGGTTGTTTTGCAAAGATACAATCAGACTCTAAATTCATAACTTGCTATTATGTTGTAATTTTAAAAGTTTTATGCTTACTATATGCTACTAAAATATTGTTATATCAACACTTAATAAAGTTATAAACAAAATTGTTAATAACGTTGTGCATATCTACTAAAAAATAAGCAAAAAACCACTAAAATAAACACTTTTTTATAGATTTGTATAAATAATAATCAATTATATTTTTTAAGTTATAACAATAACTTAGTTAATAGCAAATATTTTTTATTTTTTTCTAATCTATATTAGAAAATTTACCATGTGTAAAACTTGCTATATTTACAGTGTTTATATACTTAATTATGTGTTTTGTATAGCAAAAAATTGTATTAACTAGCATATAATTATGCAAAATAAAAAATAGTCAATATTTGTATATTTTGACAATTTTTATAATAGTTTTTATTATATTTGTTGTAAATATGCTAAAAAAATGACTATAATATTGTATTATTTTATCATGCTAAAATTAATGTCTAAATTAGCAGTAATTATATTTTTGTTGTTTGTTAATAATAATACTATTGCAGAAACAGTTGTTAAAAGCGATACAGGTAATGCCGATAAAGGTAAAGTATTGTCAGCAAGTTGTATAGGCTGTCACGGTACTGATGGCAATAGCCCTACTAATGCCTTTCCTAAAATAGCAGGACAGCATAAAACATATTTATTTAAGCAATTACAAGACTTTAAATCAAGTAAAAGAAAAAATACTATTATGCTAGGTATGGTAGCCTCATTATCAAAACAAGATATGCTAGATTTATCAGCTTATTTTGCTAAGCAAACACCAAGTCATAATGCAAGTATTAATGATAAAAAACTAATTACAATTGGCAAAAATATTTATCGTGGTGGCGATGTTAAAAACAATATTCCTGCGTGTAGTGCTTGCCATGGTCCTAGAGGTTTAGGTATAAGTAGTGCTAAATTCCCCTTGCTTTCTATGCAATATGCAAGTTATACGGCATCACAATTAAAGGCATTTAGACAATATTATCTCAATGAAAAATTAAGCGATGATAAAAAACCAGCACGAGATAATGATATTAATAAAATTATGCGTCAATCAGCGTCAGGGTTAAGCGATGTGCAAATTAAGGCATTGTCTCAATACATAGCAGGACTGCATTAATAATCTGTAATAATACAATCATTATATGAATACTACCATAAGTAAATCAGAGGAATTAATACGAGAAGTAAGTGTTGAATTAGATATAAAAGAATTTCAAAATAGTATCAATAAAGAGATTAACGAACTAACTAAAACTATAAAAATGAAAGGTTTTAGGGATGGCAAGGTTCCCCAAAAAATTATTAAACAAAAGTTTGGCAAAAATATTAAACTTGATATAGCAAATAAAATGATTAATAATTCCATACCTGAAATTATTAAAAAAGAAAATATTAATCTAGCCACCGCCCCAGATTTGATAGATTTAGATACTGAAAACGATAAGGCATTAAAATTTACCCTAAAATTTGAAATATTTCCAGATATTAATTTATCCCCAATAAACGAGCTAAATATTGAGATTATTAAAAGTGAGCTAACAGAAGACGATATAAATAAAGCTGTTAAAGATGTTTGCAAACAAAATGCAGTTTATACAGAAGTAGATAGAGAATCAGCAAATAGCGATAAGGTAAATATTGACTTTGTTGCCACCATAGATGGCGAGAAGTTTCAAGGAAGTGATGCAACAAAATTTGATGTTATACTAGGAGATAATAGTATGATAGCAGGTTTTGAACAAGGCTTATTAGCTAAAAAATCTTTGGATAAAACCACACTACAATTACAATTCCCAAAAGACTACCAAAATAAAGACTTAGCATCCAAAAAAGCATCTTTTGATATTACTATAAATAGTGTAATGGCAGTAGAAATACCAGAATTAAGCAATGAAATAGTCGAAAAATATGGTGCTAGTAATGTTGCTGAGTTTCAAGAAAAAACTAAGAAATATATGCAAAATGAATTACAAAAACGCTTAAAAGATAAAAATAAAAGTACTATATTCTCTACATTATTAAAAGCCAATGATGTTGTTGTACCAGAATCTAGCATAAATAATGAAGCCAAAACTATGGCAAATAATATGCAACAACAACAAGAGCAACAACAAGGACAGCAAAATAATAGCCCCAAATTTGATATAAATGCTAGTATGTTCCATAAGCAAGCCAAAGAAAGAGTTCAGCTTGGCTTACTGATAAAAGAAATTACCAAAGAAAATAATATTAGTGTTGATGACAAACAAGTTAAAGATAAAATAAAACAAATGGCACAAGAGCATAATGAAGATGAAAATACCGTTATTAATTGGTATTACGAGGATAAAACTAGACTAACCAGCATAGAATCTTTATTATTAGAAGAATTAGTAATAGAGCATATTGTAAATCATGCTAAAATTAGTAAAATAAGTAAAACATTAACAGAATTAAATTAAATTATATGAATATTAAAAATCTAAATCAAATACCTATGGTTATTGAGCGTTCTTCAAGAGGAGAAAGGGCTTATGATATTTATTCAAGACTATTAAAAGAGAGAATTGTATTTTTAGTAGGACCAATAGATGATAATATGGCAAATGTTATTGTGGCACAATTATTATTCTTGGAATCTGAAAATCCAGAAAAAGATATTAATTTATACATAAATTCCCCGGGCGGTTCGGTGACATCTGGTTTAGCAATTTATGATACTATGAATTTTATTAATCCTGATATATCAACATTATGTATTGGTCAGTCTGCTAGTATGGGGGCATTATTATTAAGTTCTGGTGCTAGTAAAAAGCGTTTTGCCCTACCTAATGCTAAAATAATGATTCATCAGCCCTTAGGTGGTTTTTCTGGACAAGCTAGCGATATTGATATTCATGCTCAGGAAATTTTAAAAGTAAGAGATAAATTAAATACAATACTAAAAAACAACACTAAACAAAAAATTAGACGCATAGAAAAAGACACAGATAGAGATAACTTTATGTCCGCTGATGAGGCCTTAGCTTATGGTTTAATTGATAAAATAATGGATAAAAGGTAAAAAATGTCTAATAATAGTACTAATAAATGTTCTTTTTGCAATCGTAGCACCAAAGATATTGGCTCTAAGGTTGCTATAAGTAAAAATAATATCGGTATATGTAAAAAATGTGCTACGCAGTGTATAAGTGTTTTTGAAGATGAAGAAAAATCAAAAAAAACTATTAAAAAACCACAATACACTCCAAAAAAACTACACAAAGTATTAGATGATTTTGTCATAGGACAAGACCACGCTAAAAAAGTATTATCCGTTGCGGTTTATAATCATTACAAACGCCTAGCTAGTAACAACGATAATAACGATGTTGAAATAGATAAAAGCAATATTTTAATGATAGGCCCTACTGGCTCTGGTAAGACATTATTAGCAAAAACTCTTGCAAAAGCACTAGATGTTCCATTTGCAATTGCTGATGCTACTACCTTAACAGAGGCTGGTTATGTTGGCGATGATGTTGAAAATATTATTGTTCGCTTATTAGCTAAATGTAATGCTGACCCAATAAAAGCAGAATCTGGCATTATTTTTATTGACGAAATAGATAAAATATCCAGAAAATCTGATAGTCCATCAATAACAAGAGATGTTTCAGGAGAAGGTGTTCAACAAGCAATGCTAAAAATTATTGAGGGAACTATATCATCTGTACCCCCACATGGTGGTAGAAAACACCCAGACCAAAAAAATATCAATGTTGATACCACTAATATATTATTTATCTGTGGCGGAGCATTTGACGGCTTAGAAAAAATTATTAAAAGCCGTATAGTAACATCAAGTAACATTGGTTTTGGTTCTCAGATAAAAAAGAATAATAAGTCATCAGATATTAGCAATTTATTTAAGTTAGTTGAGCCAGATGATTTAGTTAAATATGGATTAATACCAGAAATTGTAGGCAGATTACCTATTAATACTTTTTTAGAAGAATTAGATGAAAAGGCTCTAATTGAAATACTAACAAAACCTAAAAATGCTATTTTAAAGCAATTTAAAATATTTTTTGCAATGGAAGATATTGAACTAGAATTTAAAGACAAGGCTATAGTGGCAATAGCAAAATTAGCCATTAAAAGAAAACTAGGTGCAAGAGGATTAAGGTCTATAGTAGAAAATATACTATTAGATGTTATGTATGATGTTCCTAGTCAAAAGAATATTATCAAAATTATCATTGACGAAGGTGTAATAAACAATAGCAATGAGCCATTATTTATAAGAAAGACTAGCAGTAATAACAAGCTAAAAAAAGATATCGTTTAAGAAAGTAAAAAACAACTTAAATAAAAATAATTAATTAAATAAATGCTTGAAATTAGCATAATCAATACTATCTATCAATTATACTAATTTATTAATAAAAGGTTGAGATTTGAGATAGATAAAAAATATAAATTTATAATAAAACAATTACTTAACTCTATCTTGTATAAAAACCTGTTAAACCAAGTAACCTTAAATAATACTTATAATTACATTAATTATGGCAACAAAAGACTTTAATATTAAAAACATTCCATTACTTCCATTAAAGGATATTGTAATATTTCCACATACTGTAGTACCGCTACTTGTTGGCAGAAAAAAATCTGTTGAAGCTGTTGCTATGGCAATGGCAAATGATAGAAAAATATTTTTGATAACACAAAAAAATCAAGATTCAGAAGTTACAAAACAAGATGATTTAAACCAAGTTGGTACTTTAGCTAATATTTTACAAATGCTAAAAATGCCAGATGGAAAAATGAAGGTTTTAGTAGAAGGTATTATGCGTGCTAAGATAGTTGACTTCATAGAAGAAGATAATTTTACCAGCGTAAATTTAAGTTATATAAATGCTAATACAGTAAATGAGAAAGAGTTAGAAGCACTAATACGCCTTAATGTTGATTCGTTTACCCAATATACACAACTTAATAAAAAAATACCAGAAGATATATTAAAAAGTATTGAAAATACTAAAAATATTGAAAATTTTATTAGTATTTTAATAGCACACTTAAATTTAAGCATTGAGCAAAAACAAAGTTTTTTAGAACAAGAAGACCATTTACAATTATTAGAAAATATTTTATCTGTAATAATATCAGAGATTGATATGCTTAGTATTGAGCATAAAATTTATGATAGAACAAAAAAACAAATGGAAAATAATCAAAGAGATTATTATCTAAATGAGCAGATGAAGTCAATACAAAAAGAATTAGGTGCTATTGACGACGAAAATGAAATTAAAGAATTTGAAAGTAAAATAAAGAAAGCTAAACTACCAAAAGAAGTACATGATAAGGCTAATTCAGAGCTTAAAAAACTAACAAGAATGTCGCCACAGTCATCAGATGCTTCAATTATAAGAACTTATATAGATAGTTTATGTGCTATGCCCTGGTATAAAAAAAGCAAAATTAATAAAGATTTAAATAAGGCACAAGATATTTTAGATAAGGGGCATTACGGTTTAGAAAAAATTAAAGAGCGAATCTTAGAACATTTAGCAGTACAAAATAGAGTTAATAATAATAAGTCAAATATTTTGTGCTTAGTAGGGCCTCCTGGTGTTGGAAAAACTTCACTTGGTGAGTCTATAGCTAGTGCGGTTAATAGAAAATTTATCCGTATGTCTCTAGGTGGCATTCGCGATGAGGCTGAAATTCGCGGACACAGAAGAACTTACATAGGTGCTATGCCGGGTACTATATTACAAAAAATGCAAAAGTCAAAGGTTGTTAATCCATTATTTTTATTAGATGAAATAGACAAAATAAGCTCTGATTTTCACGGAGATCCAGCATCAGCATTATTAGAGGTATTAGACCCAGAACAAAATCACACTTTTAACGATAATTACCTAGAAGTTGATTATGATTTATCACAGGTAATGTTTGTTACTACTGCCAATTCTACTAATATGTCCGCGCCGTTATTAGATAGAATGGAGATAATTAATTTATCTGGTTACATAGAAGACGAAAAAGTAGCCATTGCTATTAATTATTTAATACCTAAGCAACTAAAATATAATGGTCTAAAAAAATCAGAAATAGCATTTAATAAAGATGCAATATTAGATATTATTCGTTATTATACCTCTGAGGCAGGAGTGCGTAATTTAACAAGAGAAATATCTACTATTTGTCGTAAAACTGTAAAAAGTATTCTGCTAAACAAGGCTAAAAAACCTAAAAAAGCTATTATTGCAGTCAAAAACTTAACCGATTATCTAGGTGTTAAAAAATTTAGATTTGGCGTAGCAGAACAAAAAGATCAGGTAGGCGAAGTAATAGGACTAGCTTGGACTCAGGTAGGTGGTGACTTATTAACAATAGAGGCAGCCGCAAACAAAGGCAAGGGTAAACATAAATACACCGGACAATTAGGCGATGTTATGCAAGAGTCAATAGATGCAGCGATGACAGTTATTCGCTCTAGGGCTAAAAAATTATCAATTGATGAGGATTTTTATAAAAAATTGGATATTCATGTCCATGTCCCAGACGGTGCAACACCAAAAGATGGACCTAGTGCTGGTGCTGCTATGTGTGTAGCAATAACCTCTGTATTGACTAATAGATCTGTAAAATCAAGTGTAGCAATGACAGGTGAAATAACCCTAAGAGGTGAGATAACTCCGATAGGCGGTTTAAAAGAAAAACTATTAGCCGCACTAAGAGGTGGAATAAAAACAGTCTTAATACCCAAAGAAAATGACAGAGAATTATCAGATATTCCTAATACCATAACAGATAATTTAAATATTGTTAAAGTGCAATGGATTGATGAGGTGTTTAAGCATACTCTAAACTAAAACAGCTAAATAATTGACACACCACTAAAATCAATAACTTTACAATTAGAAAAAGAGCATAAAATATTAGTAACTCTAGCCAATAAACTCCAACATAATATTGCTTTATTAGGCGAATTTGGCTTATTACTAAAAAACCACACCAGATGTGAAGACAGGGATTTATTTTCTTTTATAGCAAAATACTTGACAATACTGCAATTACAAAAAATACCCCAAAAGTAAACATTATTTATTGCTATATAGTAAAGAGTGTATAATCAAAAAAATTTGTAATTACCCTATGAAAAATTCTTTACCCTATATTGCAGGAATTAGTGCCGCTCTACTTTGGGGTGCTTGGTTTCCAATAACGCGTTATGCTGTAATTGGTAGTTTAGGGGCAGCAGATACTATCTTTTTGCGACTTGCAATTGGCGGTCTTATTGCTGTGTTTTTTCTTGTTCGCTATGGTTTTAAAATCCAGCAAAAGCACTCTTTTTTAAAGTGTGCTACTTTAGCTTTTTGTTCAAGTTTAGGTTATATTAGTATTACTGCTATAGGCTTTATTTTTGTGCCTGCCTCTTATGCTATGATAACCCCTATCTGTATTATCTTTTTTAGTATTGTTTTTGGACTTATAATCTATCATACAAAATTAAACTTACAAATAGGTATTTGTTTGGCTTTGATTCTTTTTGGATTTTTTCTCTTTGCAAAAGGTATTGGAATTATCCCTATTAGCAATGACTTTTTTACATTCATTGGAGTTGCACTTTTTATTATTGCTGGTTGTCTTTTTGCTATTTATAATATAGGCGTCAAAAAATGGTCTATTCCAGCAATACATGCAGTATCAATAAGTGTATTTTATTCTGCCGTTGTTTTTTTACCAGTTTATTTTTTATTTTTTGAAAGTAATATTTTTATAGCCGATAAAGGCGAGGTTCTTTTTCAAGCCTTTTATCAAGGAATTGTTGCTTTTATTGCGGTTGTTCTTTTTAGTTATAGTAGCTTAAATTTAGGCAGCTCTAAGGCATCATTACTTATTATTATTGTTCCTATTAGTGGAATTATTTTTTCGACAATTTTCTTAGGCGAAACAATCAACCTACTTACTACAATAGCCATGTTTATTATGATAATAGGCTCTTTTATTGGACTGTTGCCAAACAGAAAAAAGCAGGTGGTTTAAATATTAAGTGGTTTTATGGGTTATAATAACAAGCTTATTTTTAGCGATTATGCAATATTAATAAAATGAATAAAAAAGAGGCAAAAAAATATTTTGATAGTGGTTTAGAAAAATATGAACAAAAAAAATATCAAGAAGCTATTGCAGATTATAACAAAGCCATAGAGATTAATCCTAAACTTGTAGATGCTTACAATAACCGTGGTAATGCTTATGCAGGAAATAAGCAATTTTATGAGGCTATTATTGATTATAACAAAGCCATAGAGATTAATCCTAAGTATGCAAATGCTTATTATAACCGTGGTATTACTTATGCAGATAATAAGCAATTAGATAAGGCTATTGCAGACTATACAAAAGCCATAGAGATTAATCCTGAATATGAAGAAGCTTATAATAACCGTGGTAATGTTTATGCAGAAAGTAATAAATTAGATGAGGCTATTGCTGATTATAACAAAGCCATAGCAATTAACCCTCAATATGCAGATGCTTACAATAACCGTGGTGCTGCTTATTACAAAGATAGCCAATTTGATAAGGCTATTGCTGATTATAACCAAGCCATAGAAATTAATCCTCAATATGCAGACGCTTATAATAACCGTGGTGTTGCTTATAAAAATAATGAGCAATTAGATAAAGCTATTGCTGATTATAACAAAGCCATAGAAATTAATCCTCAATATGTAAATGCTTATAATAACCGTGGTATTGTTTATGCAGATATTAAGCAATATGATAAGGCTATTGCAGATTTTGACAAAGCCATAGAAATTAATCCTAAGTATGCAGATGCTTATTATAACCGCGGACTTGTTTATAGAGATTTAAAAGATGAAGAAAAAGCCATAGCAGATTTTAAAAAAGCACAAAAATTAGATCCTACTATAATTTTTAAGGAAGAAACTAAAAAAATAAGAGAGGAAATTGAGGAAAAGCAAAAAATATTTAAAACAGAATTTAAGGAAGAGGTAAGAGAGGAAATTGAGAAAACACAAGACTTTCAAAAAACACTGGAAGAACTTAAAAATAAATTAGAAAGCAGTGAGAAAAAATGGTTAATATGTGCTTCTATATTTGTTATTATAATCGCAGCAATTTTTATAACACTTTTTATTGGTCATTTGGTATTATCTAAAACACCTGAAAATTTTGTATCTGGCTATTTCATTTTCTCATTTCTTTCTATTGTCACCTTTACTATGCTAAGAATTTATACCAATACTAGAAAACATCGCTTAGAAACAGAAAACCGCTTAGCTATGGCAAAACTTCTAGCACATATAGAGGGTAAAGAAAAAATAGAACAACATTACACAGATTATTTTATGCCAGAATTAGCAAGAATAATTGTCTCTCCACTTTATCATGAAAAAAGTATAATGTCTAACATAACCGACAAAATACCCATAAAATAAAAACTCATAAAATATTATGATAGAAGAACATTTTTATAGTGGTTTAAAAAAATATAAGCAAGGAAAATATAAATAGGCTATTGCAGAAAAATCAAAAACATTAGCAAAAATTGTAGCTAAAATATTTACTTAGGATATAGATTAAATAAAATCATTTATTAAGGTTTCTGTTGGTAAAATATTAATAAAAGATTGTATTTTATTTATATGGAGTTGGAGTTATTGAATGGATAAGTTTCAAAATACTTTATATACAAACGATAACTTATACATACTAAACGGTATGAACAGTGAGAGTATAGATTTAATATACTTAGATCCACCATTTAACTCAAAGCGAACTTATTCTGCACCTATTGGTAGTAAGTCTGCTGGTGCAAGTTTTAAGGATATGTGGAGTTGGGAAGATGTAAATGAATTTTATTTAGAAAAAATGTTTACTGACTATCCTTTTTTAGTTAGTTTTATCCAAGCTATAGAGGGAATACACGGCAAGGCTATGATGTCATATATCACTTATATGACCCAAAGAATTATAGAAATGCACAGAATACTAAAACTAACAGGAAGTTTATATTTACATTGTGACCCTACGGCAAGTCATTATTTAAAGATAGTACTTGATAGAATATTTGGCAAGGATAATTTTAGAAATGAGATTGTGTGGAAACGCACCTATGCTCATAACGACCCTAAACAATTTGGTAGAAATAGGGATACCATTTTCTTTTATACTAAAAGTAAAAAATATACATATAACAAAATTTATACAGATTACACCGAAGAATATAAAAGTAATTTTTTTAAATTTAAAGATACTAAAGGAATATATAGATTAGTGACTTTAACAGGACCAAAAACTAATCCCAATGACAAAGAATGGAAGGGTTGGCATCCAGCATCTAGTGGTAGAAGTTGGTCAGTTCCAAAAAGAATAGTCAATAAATTAGTAAGTGAAGAAAAAGCAAAAACAATGTCAGTGAATGCAAGATTAAATTTACTGTATGATAATAATTATATAGTATTCTCAAAAAACGGAGTTCCAAGTTTTAAAAGCTATCTCAAAGATTTACCGGGTACACCAGCACAAGAAATTTGGACAGATATTAATCCTATTAGCTCTCATAGTAAAGAACGCACAGGATACCCAACACAAAAACCGCTAGCACTTATGCATAGAATAATAAAAGCAAGTAGCAACGAGGGTGATGTAGTTCTAGACCCTTTTTGTGGTTGTGCTACTACTTGTGTAGCAAGCCAACAATTAAATAGGCAATGGATAGGCATTGATATTGAGGCACAAGCGGCATCAGTGTTAATTACTAGATTAAGTGACGATGCTGGTTTATTTGAAGATTTTATTAATAGATTAGATATACCTCAAAGAACAGATATACAAATAATAGCACCAACAATAAATATTAAAAATAGATTATTTAAAGAACAAAAAGAAAAATGCAACGCTTGTGATAATCAAATGAGAATAATTGATTTAGAGATTGATCATATAATACCAAAATCAAAAGGAGGAGGTAATTATTATGAAAATTATCAATTATTATGTGGAAGTTGTAATAGAACCAAAGGCAATAGACCTATGGAATATTTAATAGATAAAATAAGAAAGAGAGAGTCTTTAATGAAGTCTAAATTGACTTTTGGTTTAAAGGTATAATAATGTATTTACTAAGTTAAGATGAAACTACTACTAAGCCTAACATTAATCCTTTTATCTGGTTGTTGGGATAATAACAACAATACAGCACTTGATGATAGTATCAACCTTGGCAAAACGGTATTTGAGGCAAATTGTATGACATGTCATGGCATTAAGGGACGAGGACTAGTTAAAGATTGGAAAAAACCACTTCCTAATGGTAAATATCCACCACCGCCTGTTAATGGCACAGCTCACACTTGGCATCATTCACCTGAAATTATACTAAGAACCATTAATAATGGCGGTATAAAACTAGGTGGTGTTATGCCAAGTTTTAAAAACAAACTAAACAGCAAAGAAAAACAAGCATTGATTGACTATATTTATAGCCTATGGCCTAAAGATATTCAAAATAAATACGATAAACGCTTTAAAAAATAACTTAGCCCTACTTAGTTAAAAATTCCTAATTCTACGCAAATCTTGGGAATTATATACTTTAATCTGCAAAAATATCTAAGTTCTAGGGACACAATACTTAATTATTAAATTATACCGCGTTTGTAGGATGAGATTGCCACGCCTTTATCAAGGCTCGCAATGACGGTGGGTGTTTGTAGGATGAGATTGCCACGCCTTTATTAAGGCTTGCAATGACTGTAGGTACAATTCCAATTCGTTATTCTGGGTACTTTTTTAAAATCACATTACATTACAACCAACACCCACAAAACAAATATCTCACAACAAAATATACCTTATAAGCACAATGTCTATATGGGGAGTTTGAGGGGTAGTTGTACAGTAACTGTAATACAAAAACTAGTTCTGCCCCTAATGGAGACCTTTGCACAAACATGAATAATCATCAGAACCCCGCTTTCCACTCACTGACATTAAGCAAAAATCAGAGCTCTGCTAATCATCTCTATTTATGCAAAGATCTCTAATAAAAAAACAAGCAAAACAACTTAACACAAACTAAACAACCTGTAATTGCTGTTAGGGGTTTGGGGATACTCCCCAAAGTGAGCTTTGCTCACTATTAAAAAAGGCTAGTATTCTCTTTATTTATTCACAATGACTGTAGGTATAATTCTAACTCTTTATTGTGGGTACTTTTTTTATATATCGTCATTGCGAACACTGTTTTTTAGTGTGTGGCAATCTCACACCTTTTTACAAAGGCTCGCAATGACGGTGAGTATAAAAGAGGTATATATCAGGGACAGGCTACTTTTATCATAATTATTTCTCATTTTTTGATCTGTCTCTAGAAAAATATACATAAAAAGTAGCCTGTCCCAGATTTTTAAATTTGCAAATTAAAGTATATAATTTCCCAAATCTTTCTTGACTATCATTGTTAAACTAAGTATCATTTACACCTTATTTTATAATACTTAAAACTACTGCATTAAATAATTAAGTTAGGGTGTTTTTTATTCTTATGCAATAGTATTATTTCTTTTTTCGGAGTGTAGCGCAGCTTGGTAGCGTATCTGGTTTGGGACCAGGTGGTCGGGGGTTCAAATCCCTCCACTCCGACCAAATTATAATTCTAAATACTGCATAAATATATATAAAATTGTTACATGTAGTTTTTAGTTGTTTTATGTTTTGCGCCCATAGCTCAGCTGGATAGAGCAACGGCCTTCTAAGCCGTAGGTCGAACGTTCGAATCGTTCTGGGCGCGCCAATTTATGGCGGGAATAGCTCAGTTGGTAGAGCCCCGGATTGTGATTCCGGTTGTCGCGGGTTCGAGCCCCGTTTCTCGCCCCAAAATAATAAAATAACAAAATAACCCATAATAAAAACTTACTTTTTATCAAAAATAATATAGTTAAAATGGATAAATTTCCTTATACAGCAGTCTATGTTAATACTTTTTTGTTGCCGTATGGCAGTTTCAAACAGGTATAATAAACAAGATAAACAGTCATCATTTAAAGAATGTTACATTCAAAATACTCAATAATTTTACAAATTTTTTTAATAATTATTGTATTTAGTTTTATTTATTTATTTGATGTGTGTATAATTTACTGCAAGTCTTTTTTGTACGGTGTATTTATTGCATTATTACATTTTTTATTAGTAACTATTGTTAATAATATAGCTTTAATAATAGCTGATAAAAGCCCTAAAAAAGGCATTGCATTTGCTTTTCTATTTGCTGGCATTAGGTTTGTTGTTGTGGGACTATTATTTGCCTTAGGACTTGGATTTTTTATGCTATTGCCTGTACCAATGTTACTGGCTTTTGTGATACTGTATATTGTCGGGCAATTATTAGGTTTATTTAAGTTTTCAAAAAATTAGTGTTATTTTTATGTATTGTAAAGTTTTCTTATAAAGTTAAAAAATGGCAGAGACAAATTTATTAGAATCAGAGGGTAGTTTAACTACTGTTGAATACATACAACACCACCTTACTAATCTAACAGTCGGACCATCATTCAACCAAGAAACTCAGACAATAGAAGGTTTTTGGGTTTTTAACTTAGATACTATAATTATCTCAATTTTATTAGGGTTATTAATTGTTGTTGTTGGTATTGTTGTCAACAAGAAAGCAGATACTGGTATCCCGGGTAAATTTCAAAACTTTGTCGAATATATCCTAGAATTTGTTGATAATCAAGTTAAAGATACATTTCCCGGCAAAAATAAACTAATAGCACCTTTGGCATTAACTATTTTTGTTTGGGTTTGGTTGATGAATTTTATGGACCTTATACCCGTTGATTTAATACCGTCATTATTTAAATTTTTTGGTGTTCATCATATTAGAGCTGTACCAACTACAGATATAAGTCTTACTTTTGCCTTATCATTTAGTGTATTTGCCTTGATTTTATACTATAATATTAAAAGCAAAGGTTTTGTCGGTTACATTAAGTTATTTTTATTCCACCCTTTTGGTAAATTTGCCATTCCAGCTAATATATTAATGACTGCTATTGAAGAGTTAGCAAAGCCACTTAGTTTAGGATTACGACTTTTTGGCAACTTATTTGCTGGGGAATTAGTATTTTTATTAATAGCATTAATAGGTGGTTCGGCAGTTTTTGGTTTAGGTATGTTAATTTGGTATCCACTACAAATAGTATTAGATATAATCTGGCTTGTGTTTCATGTATTAGTCATTACATTACAAGCTTTTATTTTTATGATACTGACAATTGTTTATTTGGGTATGGCAAGTGAAAAACATTAATTTTTAAATATAAGGAGAGAGAAATGGATGCAAATATGATTGTTACTATATATGCATATACCGCAGTTGGTGTTGGTGTAATTTTAGCAGCTGCTGGATTAGGTTCAGCTATAGGTTGGGGCTTAATTTGTGCTAAAACATTAGAGGGTATTTCAAGACAGCCAGAAATGAAGCCAGAATTAATGACTAATATGTTTATTTTTGCAGGATTAATGGAGTCATTTCCATTTATTATTCTAGCTTTTGCAATGTGGTTTTTATTTGCAAATCCTTTTGTAGGTGCTTCTTTATCAGCCATAGCTGGTTTATAAAAATTTTCTTGGGTAGCTTAATATGAACATTACAGCAACACTTATTATTCAAATTATTGCCTTTGTAATATTTATTGCTTTAATTAATAAATTTTTGTGGAAGCCGTTATCTGATTTAATGTCTGCAAGGCAAAAACGCATAGAAGATGGTTTAACCGCCGCTGAAAGAGGTCAAGCAGAGCAAAAAGAAGCAGAGCAAAAAGTAGAAGAAATTATCAGCCAATCCAAGCATCAGGCAGTAGATATAATAGACAATGCTAAAAAACAAGCTAGCACAATAATAAATGCAGCAAAAGATACGGCATCATTAGAAGCAGAAAAAATTAAGCTTAGCTCTAGCAATGAAATAGCACAAGAAATAAGCAAGGTTAAAACTCAACTTCAATCACAATTATCTTCTTTGGTTATACTAGGTGTTACAAAAGTGTTAGAAAAAGAGGTTAATGAACAAGATCATAAGCAAATGCTTGCTAAATTGTCAAAATCTTTATAGGTTATAATAATGGAACTTAATAATATAGCAAAACCATATGCCAAAGCTATTTTAGCGATAGCAATTGAAGATAATAATGTTGATATTTGGAATGACATGCTTGCTGTAGCATCTATTATAATAAGCGATAAGAGTCTAAATAAATTAATTGCTTCACCAAAAATTAGCAAAAAAAATAAGGCAGATATTATTATAGATTTACTTAATAAGTCTTTAAAGTCAAAATTATTAACACAACAAAGTGTATTAATAAAATTACTAGCAAAAAATAATCGTATGTTGATTTTACCAGCAATTTATACTTTGTTTAAAATACAAAGTGAGGGCATAAAAGGCTATAAATATATTCAAGTAATAAGTTCATACGAGTTGTCTAAAGAGCAGGCACTTGAGCTAGAAAAAAAATTACATAGTAATTATGGTGTTAAGATAAATTTGCAAAAATCAGTTGATAAAAGTCTATTAGGCGGTGTTATTATTAAGGATGGTGATAGAGTTACAAACTATTCTATTAAAGCTAAATTAGAAAAACTCAATACTATTTTAGCAGTCAATTAAAGAAAAGGAATAATTATGCAGTTAAATGCTTCTGAAATTAGTGATTTAATAAAAAAACAAATACAAGGATTTGATTTTACTTCAAAAACTAAAACTCAAGGCACTGTTATTAGTGTGAGCGATGGTATTATTCGTATTCATGGTTTAGCAGATGTTTTGTTTGGTGAAATGTTAGAATTCCCCAAAAATACTTTTGGTATGGCATTAAACTTAGAACAAGACTCGGTAGGTGCTGTTGTTTTAGGTAGTTATGAGCATATATCAGAGGGCGATATTGTTAAATGCACAGGCGAAGTTGTGAAAGTTCCAGTTGGCAATGAAATGCTTGGTAGAGTTGTAAACTCTTTGGGTAAACCTATTGATGCCAAAGGGGACATAAAAACTGATACTTTCTTACCACTAGAAGTTATAGCACCAGGGGTAATTGATAGGCAATCTGTATCTCAGGCATTACAAACAGGTATTAAGGCCATTGATGCTATGGTACCTATTGGTAGAGGACAAAGAGAGCTTATAATTGGCGATAGACAAACTGGAAAAACAGCTATTGCGGTAGATACCATAATTAACCAAAAAAATAGTGGGGTAAAATGTGTTTATGTTGCTATTGGGCAAAAAGCATCTTCTATTGCTGTTGTGGTTAGTAAATTAGCTGAAAATGATGCTTTAAAAAATACCATAATAGTTGCAGCTCCTGCCTCTGATTCTGCTGCTATGCAATATATAGCACCTTATGCTGGTTGTGCTATGGCAGAATATTTTAGAGACAGAGGTGAAGATGCTTTGATAGTTTATGATGATTTAACTAAACAAGCTTGGGCGTATAGACAAGTATCACTGCTATTAAGAAGACCTCCAGGGCGTGAGGCTTATCCCGGGGATGTATTTTATCTACATTCTCGTTTATTAGAAAGAGCATCAAGAGTAAATATTGATTTTGTAGAAAATGCAACAAACGGTGAAGTAAAAGGGAAAACTGGTTCATTGACCGCACTACCTATTATTGAAACACAAGCAGGAGATGTATCTGCATTTGTACCTACTAATGTAATATCAATTACAGATGGACAAATATTTTTAGAAACAGATTTGTTTAATTCTGGTATTCGTCCTGCTATTAATGCTGGTTTATCTGTATCTCGTGTTGGTGGTGCTGCACAAACACAAATCATTAAAAAATTAGGTGGCGGTGTGCGACTTGATTTAGCACAATATCGTGAATTAGCTGCTTTTGCTCAATTTGCCTCTGATTTAGATGATGCTACTAAGGCACAAATAGATAGAGGTATTAGAGTAACGGAGTTAATGAAACAATTACAATATTCCCCATTAACTGTATCCGAGATGGCAGTTGGCTTATATACTGCTAATGAAGGTTATTTAGATGAAATAGAGCCAAATGCCGTAGTAGCATTTGAGCAAGCATTAATATCTTATATGCGTTCTAATCATGCTGATTTAATGAATGATATAGATAAAAATGGCGATTATAATGATGATATAGCCCAAAAATTTAAAGAGGCTGTAACAGATTTTAAAACTAACAATACTTGGTAGGTTATTATGTCTTCAGGTAAAGAAGTAAGAACACAAATAGCTAGTATAAAAAATACCCAAAAAATTACTAGTGCTATGAAAATGGTTGCAGCTAGTAAAATGAAAAAAGCACAAGACCGTATGCAAAAATCTAGACCATATACCAATAAAATCATCCAAATTATCAATCATTTAGTTCATGCAAACTCTGAATATAAACACTCTTATACTCAAAATAGAGAGGTTAAAAAGGTAGGCTATATTGTTATTTCTAGTGATAGAGGGTTATGCGGTGGTTTAAATAACAATGTTTTTCGTGCCTTATTAGTTAAATTATTAGACGAAAAAGAAAATAATATTCAAGCAGAATTTTGTACTATTGGTAAAAAGTCACTATCATTTTTGAAAGGTTTTAGTAATAATATTGCTTCATCAACTATAAATTTAGGTGATAAACCTATAGCAGATGACATACTTGGTGCGGTAAAAGTAATGTTAGACAAATTTGATAATAATGAAATAGATCGCTTAGATATTGTTTACAATACTTATGTTAATACAATAAACCAAAAACCAACTATAGAGCAAATATTACCTATATCTACAAAAGATAGCAATGACGATGAGAGTAAAAAACACCACTGGGATTATATTTATGAACCAGATGCTAAAATTGTGCTTGATAATTTATTAGTACGATTTGTTGAGTCTTTAGTTTATCAAGCCATAGTAGAAAATATTGCTTGTGAACAAGCAGCAAGAATGGTAGCAATGCAAAGTGCTACAGATAATGCAGGGGAAATGGTTAAAAATTTACAATTAGTTTACAATAAAGCAAGACAAGCAGCAATTACCCAAGAAATATCTGAGATTGTTAGCGGGGCTGATGCGGTTTAGTACTTATATAAATATGATAGAAGATAGAATTAAAATATTAAACCAAATAGAACAAAAAAGAAAATCAAAAGTAATTTTATATGTTACTTACGATAGAAAAGGACTAGAAACTAGTATTTAGGAGGATAGTGTGACAACAGGTAAAATTACACAAATAATAGGTGCAGTAATAGATGTTGAATTTCCAAGCGATGCTATACCAAAAATTTATGATGCTCTCTTAGTTAAAGAGGTTGGCTTAACTTTAGAAGTACAACAACAATTAGGCGATAGTATTGTTCGTACAATTGCTATGGGAATATCTGATGGCGTAAAAAGAGGCTTAGAGGTAGAAAATACTAATAAGTATATATCTGTGCCTGTTGGTAAAAAAACGCTGGGTAGAATTATGGATGTTTTAGGCAATCCTATTGATAAATTAGGAGAGATAGGTGAAAAAGAAAGATGGGAAATTCACCGCGACCCTCCTGCTTATGAAGAATTATCTCCAGCAACGGAATTACTAGAAACAGGCATTAAAGTTATTGACTTAATTTGTCCTTTTGCTAAGGGTGGTAAAGTTGGTTTATTTGGCGGTGCTGGAGTTGGTAAAACGGTAAATATGATGGAGTTAATTCGTAATATTGCTATTGAACATAGTGGTTTTTCAGTATTTACGGGGGTAGGAGAAAGAACCAGAGAAGGTAATGATTTTTATTATGAAATGAAAGAATCAAATGTTTTAGATAAAGTATCTCTTGTTTATGGACAAATGAATGAACCACCCGGAAATCGCCTTAGAGTTGCACTAACTGGCTTAACTATAGCGGAATATTTTAGAGATGAAGCTAAAGATGTGCTGTTATTTATTGATAATATTTACCGCTATACCTTAGCTGGAACGGAAGTTTCCGCATTATTAGGACGGATGCCATCTGCTGTTGGCTATCAACCTACCTTGGCTGAGGAAATGGGTACATTACAAGAGAGAATTACCTCTACAAAAACAGGCTCAATTACCTCAATTCAGGCTATATATGTACCAGCAGATGACCTTACAGACCCATCTCCTGCTACTACTTTTGCTCATTTAGATGCTACTGTTGTATTAAGTCGTCAAATAGCCGAACTAGGTATTTATCCAGCGGTTGACCCACTTGATTCTACCTCAAGACAGTTAGATCCACTAGTAGTAGGACAAGAGCATTATGATGTTGCCAGAGGGGTACAAGGAATATTGCAACGATATAAAGAGTTAAGAGATATTATTGCTATTTTGGGTATGGATGAGCTATCAGAAGACGATAAAAAATCTGTAAATAGAGCTAGAAAGATTCAAAAATTCTTATCACAACCATTTTTTGTTGCCGAAGTATTTACTGGCTCTTCTGGTAAATATGTTTCACTAAAAGATACTATTGCTGGATTTAAAGCTATTCTAAACGGTGAGTTAGACCATATTCCAGAACAAGACTTTTATATGGTTGGCTCAATTGATGAAGTAAAAGCAAAGCATAAGGAAAAAGCATAACAATCAATAAATATATTTAAGGTATTACTAGCAGTTAATACTATATATAAAAAATATTTTAATATACTATGTTATAATAGTAATAGTGGATTTAGTAGATTTTTTATAATATTGAATATAAAATTTACCACTTAATGAGGAGTTATTATGGTTACAAATAAATATGCTGCAGCTTTATCCTTGTTGCTAGTAGTTGTATTTAATTTAGTAGGTATAGCAAAAATTGGTGTTGATAATTCTATTTTATGGGTTATAGTTGATTCTTATAATATAATTATTTTTACTATATTTGCTGATGAATTTTTTAGAGAAAGATTAGTAGTATTACATTCAAGAGCTATGGGCTTATTAGCTGGAATTAGTGTGCTTAGTATTTTTTCAGGTTATTTTGTTGCAACAGACAAATACTGGCACTTTATTGATATATTTATAATTACAATTGCCGCACTACTTGCAGTAAAAATACTAGCTATAAAAAGTAAATAATCAAACCTTAAAAAGATAAATTATGTCAAGCATTGTAGTAGATATTGTTAGCTCTTCTGAATTATTATACTCAGGTGAAGCAAAGCGAGTTTTTGCTCCCGGTAAAATGGGTGAAATTGGTGTTTTACCAAAACATACACCATTTTTAAGCACTTTAAGGTCTGGAGAAGTTAGAATAGAAACATTAGCAGGTGAAAATATATATATTTATGTATCAGGTGGAATAGTAGAGGTACAACCTGATACAGTAACTATTTTATCTGATACTGCAATTAGGTCTAAAGACTTAGATGAAAAAAAAGCTCTTGAAGCAAAGCAAAGAGCAGAAGATGCAATTGCAAATAGCAATGCTGATACTGATATTACTCATGTTAAATTATTACTAGCAGAAGCGGTAGAGCAATTAAAAATCATAAAAAAACTACGCAATAAATAATATTATAAAAATGGGCATAACTAGTTATGTTCCTATGTATTTTGGTACTATAAAAAATAATACCACTAAAAAACTATACACTATTTTTATAAAGTATTTTTGGTTGTAATTAGAATGTAGTTTGTATTTATAAAATTTTTTATTAATTTTTATCTATTCTAGGTGCCAAAATTTCACGATTACCGTTTGAGTTCATAGATGATACAATACCAGCTGATTCCATATCTTCAATAATTCGTGCAGCACGATTATAACCAATTCTTAAACGCCTTTGTAGGCTAGATATAGATGCCCTATTAGTTTGTAAAACTATTGCTACTGCCTCATCATACATGACATCTTGCTCTCCAGTATTATTATCCAAATTAGATGGTGATTTATCAGTATCATCACTTACTTGTTGGATTATATCTTGCACATAATTAGTCTGACTATTTTCTTTTATACTAGCACACACTCTACTTACCTCATCGTCAGATACAAAAGCTCCGTGGATTCTAACTAATTGTTTTTGTCCTGTTGTCATATATAACATATCACCCATGCCTAATAACTGCTCAGCACCGCCTTTGTCTAAAATAGTTCTTGAATCTATTTTAGATGATACTCTAAATGCTATTCTAGTTGGAATATTAGACTTTATAAGTCCAGTTATTACATCAACAGAAGGTCTTTGTGTTGCTATCACTAAGTGTATGCCTGCTGCTCTTGCCTTTTGTGCTAGACGAATAATTAATGCCTCTACTCGTTTGGCTTTCGTTCTATCTTCTTGTGCTAAAGCACCTAACATATCAGCATACTCGTCAATAATTATTACTATAAGCGGTATATGTTCTAGTTCTTTTGTTTTACTATCATCGTTGCTATCTTTATAAAAAGGGTCTATTAATGGCTCATTATTTTTTATACCCATTGCTATTTTATCATTGATACCAGATATATTCCTAACTCCAAATTTAGCTAATAAACTATAACGGCGCTCCATTTCATTTGTTGACCACCTAAGAGAGCTATATGCCTCATTCATATCAATAATTACTGGTGTTAATAGGTGTGGAATATCAGCATAAGTTGCCATTTCCACTACCTTTGGATCTATCATAATAATACGCACATCTTTTGGTGATGATTTGTATAAAATACTTAAAATAATAGCATTCAACCCCACAGATTTACCCATACCAGTTGCACCTGCTACTAATAAATGAGGCATTTTTGCTAAATCAGCTATAACAGGCTTGCCATTTATATTTTTACCTAATGCTGCTGTTAGGGCTGATTTAGAGTCTTCAAAGTCGTTAGACGATAAAATTTCTTTTAAGGTAATAAGCTCTCTTTTAGCATTTGGTATTTCTAATCCAATAACTGGTTTACCCGGTATTACATCAAGAATACGCACACTTTCAACCAATAATGCCCTTGCTAAATCTTTGCTAAGATTAATAATCTTACTGGCTTTTACTCCAGGTTCTAAACTTATTTCAAATTGAGTTACAACAGGTCCTGGAGTTATAGTTTCAATATTGACATTAAAACCAAAATCTTTTAATTTAGCTTCAACCTGCCTAGACATAATATCCAAAGTGCTTTTTGAATAGCCATTTTCTTGTTGTTTAATGGGGTCAAGTAAAGATAATGCTGGTAGCATATCTTGTTTGTTGTTAAATAAGTCTGTTTGCATTCCATGTTGTGCATTGGTACTTGGAGTAATACTAGTGTTTTTGTCTTTGATTTTTGGTTTATTTTGTTTGACTTTAGTTATATCTTTAATAGTTTTTAATCTATCTTTTTTAATGTTTTTTGCTTGTTTTTTTTGTTTTGAAATATGCCTTATGTGTGATATTTTGCCTATTATTAGTCCAAATAAATATGTTATTACCCTACCAGTTTTATCAAACAATAATAACCAAGATAAATATCCAGTAACAGTAAGAGATGCCATTATTAGACTAACATATACTATGTTAATTGACTGCCCAAATAAGCCAAGTAAATATTTTTGCAGCATTTGCCCTATCCAGCCTCCAGCCTCAGAATTAAAATTATTAGCAATAAATCCTGAAACTAATAACAATATAACAATAAAGCTAATAAGATGATAAAGTAATTGTAAATAACTAAACCTTTTGCCAGATTTTATTGTTTTGTAGTATTTTATTGGCAATAAAAGTGATATTACTGGGATTAAATAAGAGCTATGTCCAAACCATAAAAATAAAAATTCCGATAAATAAGCACCAATCTTACCGCCCCAATTGATAATAATAGTGTTACTATTGCCACTTTGTAGCCAAATATCATCAGATATTGAATGTGTTATTAACGAAGTTAGTAAAAATAAACCAAAACCAATAATAATAATTAGCATTAATTCATATAATATAAAGCGATGCGGTTTCTGGCTAGATGAATTATTGTTTTGATTATTCTCTTTCACAGTTAAAATAGTATTTATAATATAAAATATATTATATACAATTATTGTAAAAATTATGTCTAATGAAATATATTATAAACTAATTATTATTGGTTCAGGTCCTGCTGGTTATTCTGCTGCTGTTTATGCAGCAAGAGCAAATTTAAACCCGGTTATTATTACAGGATTAGAACAAGGGGGACAATTAATGACTACCACAGATGTTGATAATTGGCCAGGTGATAATGATGGAGTACAAGGACCAGACTTAATGACTAGAATGCAAAAGCACGCCGAGAGATTTAATACCAAAGTAATTAATGATATTATAACAAGTGTAGATTTTAGTAAAAAACCATTTACCTTAAATAGCAGTAGCACAATTTATAAAACTGATGCTGTTATTATCGCAACAGGTGCTAGTGCAAAATATTTAGGATTAGAATCTGAGGAAAAATTTAAAGGCAAAGGTGTTTCTGCCTGTGCAACATGCGATGGCTTTTTTTATAAAAATCAAGAAGTAGCAGTAATAGGTGGTGGAAATACTGCTGTGGAAGAGACTTTATTCTTAGCAAATATTGCTAAAAAAGTCACCATAGTACATAGAAGAGATAAATTTAGAGCAGAAAAAATACTTAGTGCACAATTAATAAATAAAGCAAAAACAGGCAATATAGTTATTGAGTACAATAGTGTTTTAAACGAAATATTAGGCGATAATATGGGTGTTACTGGCATTAGAATTACAGATAATAATGGTAAAACTAAAGAAATAGCAGTACATGGAGTATTTATAGCCATAGGACACAAGCCAAATACTGATATATTTGCAGAGCAATTAGATATGACAGGTGGCTATATTAATATAAATAGTGGCACAAATGGCAATGCTACTCAAACAAGTATTGCTGGAGTTTTTGCAGCAGGAGATGTTGCTGACCATATTTATCGTCAAGCAGTCACCTCTGCTGGGTCTGGTTGTATGTCTGCCTTAG
The DNA here is from genome assembly GCA_965207335.1 of Gammaproteobacteria bacterium. GTDB lineage: Bacteria > Pseudomonadota > Gammaproteobacteria > PS1 > Pseudothioglobaceae. The sequence continues at coordinate 1,728,634 of OZ242267.1, read as the reverse complement.
ATGCTGAAAAATATTTAGATTCCCAAGACAGTTAGATTAGCAATAATATTGATACTAGTAAATTTGACTTAGCAATAAACATATGTTAGCATTCTTTATTTACAATAAAACTTGTATTGGAGATAAGAATGAAAAATAAAATTAAAAGCTTGTCGGCAATATTCTTAGCAATTGCACTGCTATTTGCTGGAAATATATTTGCAGAAGGAAGATATTCAAAACAAAAGGTCGTTTATCATATTAATTATGATAATCCAAAGGCACAAGCAGATGCTTTGCGTTATATCCAAAATCATATTAATGCAGTAGGTGCAGAAAATTTAGACCTCAAAATAGTTATGCATGGCGATGGGCTATCATTACTACTTGAACCTGAGGCTGTAGGAGAAACAAAATTAAAATATGGTAATGCTACAAATGCTATTCAAGCAAAAATTGCTGGCTTAAAAGACCAAGGAGTTGGCTTTCAAATATGTGCCAATACTTTACGAGGCAAGAAAATCAGTTATGAGGATGATCTTTATGATGTAGATAAAGCAGATATTGTACCAAGCGGTGTTGCTGAATTATCCCGTTTGCAAGGAATGGGTTATACATACATAAAACCATAATTTAATAATTATAAAATTGCTTAACTAGTTAAAACCCAAACATATTATAGCTTCTAGCATGTAATTTGTTTTTATGTACAATAGCATTATTATGTAAACATATAAAGTATATAAAATAAAATATAACATTATATAGTTTATAAAAATTTAATATATAATAATTGGCATACTATAAATTTATGGAGAAAAAAATGAATTCACAACAAATATACCACAAGCTAAATAACAAAAACTTCCGTAGCAAATTATATACTGATAGCAAATCTGCTGTTAAAGAGTTAGGTTATGATGTTAAAAATGATACTAAGGTAATTATTAAACAAAATACTAAAAATGTTTTATATGTAACATTTCCTTATAGTGATGGTGAAGTAATACATGAAAATCAATTAAATGAAGTATCTGCAGCTGGAACTGCTAGTACAGTTAGTACAGTATTTGGTTGTCTTGGCTCTTTTTCTAGCATGTAGTATTAGTTAGTACTTATAAGTTTATTATAAAACTAACAGCACTATGTGGGTAAATATCCTTATGCAGCGATATTTACTGTGTTATATTTATTTACATTAAAACACTCTCGGGCATCTCTTGTTAGTTTCTCTAATACATTATAAGAATCCTCTTTTTTTACAATTTGCACTAACTCTACCTTTTCAAACTGATGTTGGCGTATTAGCCCTTTGGTATCTTTGCCATAAGCACCAGTTTCTTAGCGAAAACAATGGGTATGAGCAACATATTTTTTAGCTAGATATTTAGTACCTCGTACTATATTTGTTTTCCTAGATACTGTATCAGTTGTAAATATCTAGTTTGTTGAGCTACTATTATCTAGTTATAAGGTTTATTTTTATTGAAAATTTTCCTTACAGCCGAATGTGTAACTAGCAAAAGTGTATAATTTAATATGCAAATGTATTAAAAAATTTATGTTTATGTGGGATAATTAACTTTTTATAATAGATCAAGGAAATAATAAAATGAATATATATGACAAAATATACGATAAAAAATTTAGAGCTAAAGCTTACAGCGACCCAGAATCTTTTGCTAAAGACTTAGGTCTTGATATTAGCAATAATCAAGATTTAGTTATTAAACATAATACTAAAGATATTATTTATATAGTATTTCCTAGTGATATATTGGATGAAAGTCAATTGAATATGATATCAGCAGCCGGTGTTAACAATGGATTTGGCTCTCATGTAAGCACAATTGGTACTTTAACTACTTGTGCTGGCAGTATATCAACTGTAGATGCTAGAGCGAGCATTGCCTTTATAACTAAGGATCTGTAACTAGCAAAAGTGTATAATTTAATATGCGAATGTATTAAAAATTTATGTTTATATAGGATAATCAACTTTTTATAATAAATTAGAGATAATAAAATGGATACATATGACAAAATACACGATAAAAAATTTAGAGCTAAAGCTTACAGCGACCCAGAATCTTTTGCTAAAGACTTAGGTCTTGATATTAGCAATAATCAAGATTTAGTTATTAAACATAATACTAAAAATATTACTTAGTCAACCCTTAAAAACCATTTTAAAAAATAAAAACCATCATCTACCTAACCAAAAAAACCAGCAAAAAAATCTTAAATCCAAAAAAAATCAACAAATCCTAGTTTTTTTAATCCATAAAACCCAGACACAACAAAAAACCAACCATTTCTTCAAATTCCAGACACATGCAGCCATTAAAACATTAATTTCATCACCAATTTTACCTTTGAGTAAACACCTAGATAACCTAAAGTCTGATTTAAGATGTCCAATAATAGGTTCTATAGCTGCTCGTCTTTTACACAGCTTGCGTTTTTTATCTCGTTGATAGCGATTATCTCTTTTTAAGGATTTGCTGGGTAAGATAATCTGAGTATCCTCCACTTGCTTCTTGCCCTTATAGCCTCTATCACACACGGCTTTTTTAATAGGTTTTATACGATTGCTATTAGCATGATTAATAACAGTTTCCAGTGTTTTGGAATCATGTATGTTTGTGTCATGGCTTGCCACCCCAACAATAATATTACTGTCTTTAGTGGTAGCGATAGAAACCTTGTTGCCATATTCGTATTTCTTATGGTCTTTACCTTTGGCAATGACATAAACTTGAGGCTCGTGCAAAGTGTAGATTTTATTTTTATCCTTGGGTTGTTGGGCAAGGACACGCTTGTAGAACAAAAAGTTTTTTTGCTGGGTTTCAAACACAGCATGTGTGGGCAGTGTTCTTTGTAACTCACGGATAAGTTTGTTGGCAATGGTTCTGAGTCTGGTTAAGGATTTTTTGGCTTTGCTGCGTTTTTTAACATGACGGAAGTGTCTGATGGCTAAACGGCAGTTCTTAACTTCTTTAACATAAGTTCTTCGTTGGGCTATGCCATGGTGTTTGGCTAGTTTGTTAAGACGATTGATAATCTTAATAGCTAGTTTAGCATCAGTTGGATAGGTGATATTTTTTTCTTGTACAGTGGTGTCAATCAGGACGATGGCTTCCTCAGACTTTTTGCCATGTAGTTCAACTCATTTTAAAGATAAGATTAAAGCCTTCTATTCCAATACGGTTTCTAAAGTGTACCAGTTCAGTGGCATTACAAGGTGCTTTGGGTGTGTAGATTGAATGACCGCAAAAATATTGGTAATAAGGATTGCATTTAAACTGCATAACAACATTCTCATCAGATAGGTTCTCAAGCTGTTTGAGGATTAGCAAACCTACCATAAGGCGAATGGGTTTTGAAGGTCTGCCGTTATTAAGACAGTAGTACTTGGAGAATGCATCATTAAAGGTTTGCCAGTTAATAGTACCACTAGTTGTATTAACGGGTCTTTGGTATCTAGTTGATTAAATAACTCTGAATGGAATAAGCTTTGTTGTTGTGAGTTTGGAGATGATTTGGTTAGCATATTTTTTAAACAAAACGACCAGAAATAGATGTTATTTTACCATAAGTTGGTTGATTTATCTAGGGTTTTATTAGTTTTTATTTAGTAATATCAGATATTTGAGTGGTTTTTAAGGGTTGACTAATTATGTAATATTTCCTAGTGATATATTGGATGAAAATCAATTGAATATGATATCAGCAGCAGGTATTAGCGATGAGTTTGTTAGTGCTTTAACTTCTAGTGTTGGTTGTGCATCAACTGCTACTGATTGATTGCATACCGTTTAAATAAGGTTGTAGGACCTCTGGAATAGTTATACTGGCATCTTGTTGTTGATAGTTTTCCATAATTGCCACCAGAGTCCTACCTACCGCTAAACCTGAACCATTTAAGGTATGTAATAATTCTGTTGTTTTTGTTTTTGGATTTTTCCATCTAGCATGTAGTCGTCTTGCTTGAAAATCCTCAAAATTACTACAACTAGATATTTCTCTATAAGTATTCTGTGCTGGTAGCCATACTTCTAAATCATAAGTTTTTGCTGCTGAAAAACCCAAATCACCAGAGCATAATAATACTTTTCTATACGGTAAATTTAGAGCTATTAAAACACTCTCGGCATCTCTTGTTAGTTGTTCTAATACATTATAAGAATCCTCTTTTTTTACAATTTGCACTAACTCTACCTTTTCAAACTGATGTTGGCGTATTAGCCCTTTGGTATCTTTGCCATAAGCACCAGCTTCTGAGCGAAAACAAGGGGTATGAGCAACATATTTTTTAGGTAGATATTTAGCATCAACAATAGTATCTCGTACTATATTTGTTAATGGTACTTCTGCTGTTGGTATTAAATATAGTGGTTTTTCACTACTATCTTCGCTATGCAAATACGTTTTAAATAAGTCTTGTTCAAACTTAGGTAATTGCCCAGTACCTAATAATGATTTGGAGTTTACTAAATATGGAACATAGGTTTCAATATAGCCATTTTTAGTGTGAATATCAAGCATAAATGTTATTAAAGATCTGTGAAGTTTAGCTAAATTACCACTCATTAGACTAAATCTAGTACCTGATATTTTACTGGCACTATCAAAATCAAGCTCATTATGTATATTGCCTAACTCTACATGATCTTTTACAGGAAAGTTAAACTTTCTAATTTTTCCTACTTTTTTAACCTCTAAATTATCATTTTCACTATTACCATAAGGCACATCTTTATGTATTATATTAGGGGTTGATAGTAGTATATCATCTATACTTTGCTGTATGTTTTGTAATTCTGTTTTAATCTTAGTTAACTCATCGCCTAAATTAGCTACCTTTGTCAAAATATCAGAGGCATCTTCTTTATTGCGTTTTAGGATACCTATTTCTTTTGAATAAGTATTGCGCTTATTTTGAATATTTTGTGTTGCTACCTGTAATTCCTTACGCCTATATTCTAGCCCATTGAAGGTGTCTGTATCAAAATTAAAACCGCGTTTTTTTAACTGTTCTGCTATTATATTAGCATTTAATCTTAATTGTTTTATATCTAACATTAGTGTATAATAATTTTCTAATATATTTAAGTGTTTTAGCAACAAAACTTTTGTATATTTTATGTTATTTTTTTATAAAATAGTATTAAATATCTGTCATTTTTTGGTTTTAAGCATACTTTCTATTTTATGTATTTTTTTAAAGAGTAATATATGTTAGAGAATTTAGAACAAGTTTGTAAGATGCTGGAAGAAAATAAAGCACAATTAGTAGATGTTCGTTCAGAATCAGAGTATGCACAAGGGTGTTTACCTAATGCTATCAACTTACCATTACAGTCAATAATGGCTGCTGATAATTTTTTAGATAAAAATAAAGCTATAATTTTATACTGTGTATCTGGTGCTCGCTCAAGTATAGCAAAAACACATCTATTACAGGCTGGTTATAAAGAAGTCCACGATTTAGGCTCATATCAAAATTATAATTGTTGAGTAGCAAAACCTTAAAAGTTATGTCTGTACAACTACTTTTTAATAGCCAACATAATATGCTGGATAAGCTGTAAGCCCTAAATAAGCATGGCGAGACGATGGCACATTAGCATCATTAGTTCCTATTCTAGAAGCTGGTATATCATAAGGCGAGGCACCGTTTCTTCTAACTAAACCAGCACTTGTAACATCAAGTATTGATATGGAATGGGTATTAAAAGCACCTAGCACATAAGCATATTTTTGATTATTGACAACAAAAATATCTTTAGTATCAGGGGCGGCAATAAAAGTGCCAGCACTAGTTATTCTAGTTTCTTTATTTCTAATAGTAAGTGCCTCCCCATCTACTGCTATTGAAGTAATTGAATTATCAACTAAAGCAGCTATTAGTAAGCTATCATTGTTAGGACTAAGCCAACTCCAGCAAACAACTGATGGTGCAGGACCAGATGTGGCAATAAAACTAGTAGGTGTAGCATCAGCAGCCGTTGTGATATTTACACCAGTAACAGCAGAAGGTGCAGTATCAGTGCCAACACTTAAAGTAAACACATTAGTAGTATCATCAGTATCTAAGGTTATAACATCTTGGTGACCACTATTGGTAACAATACCATTTGTGCCATAAATATACTTGCCATTAGAATCCCAAGAAAAACCAATATTAGCAGAAATTTCATTGCGTTTAAAGAAACGCCCATTACTGAGTGCTAAAGTCCCAGAAGTGTTAGTTGCATCAAATAAATATACACGCCCAGGGTATTGTAATGTAGCATTAACGCCTCCTGGTGCTAAATGTGGAACACCTAAGGTAGAAATGGCAACCCTAAGTGAGCCTGATTGACTAAAAGACACTTGAGTAACAGGTCCATTTGCTGCATCGTTAAAAATTGCTACTATACCTCTTGGCGTTAGCACACCATCTGCAAAACTAAATAATGCTACATTGCGTTTGTCAGTATTTATCAAGACACCATTAATATCTGTTGCTGTTGTGGCTGTATTTAGTAAATCTGTATCGCCATCACCCAATGTCCTACCATGTTGGCTAGTACAACTTACAACTGGGTTATTTACACTTGCATCACCTGCCTCACAAAAAGGGTCACTAACACCATTACCAACTAAAACCCAAATAGTGTTACCATCATTATAATAATCCATAGTTTGTGGACGAATACCCATAGAATCAACATTTACAGTTGCCGCAGAACTAGGAACTAATGTTAAAGAAGCACCGCCATCACTAATACGAAAAACACTAATAGAACCGTTGAATCTATCTGCACCAGAACGACCAGCAAAATTTACCTCACCAGCATTAGGTACTAATAAATAATTACCAATTACCCACATAGAACCCTGAGAGTCAATTAAATCACCTAAGCCACTACGAGTACCACCGCCACCGTCAATAGATGCAGTATCATCAGCATCGCCAACATCACCAGTGCTAACAACAGCACTCTGTGTTAATCCGCCATCTTCAGCAATTTTCATAATAACAACTTCATTACCCTGTGGGTCATTGGTGCTAGTGTATAAATAATTCTGCGAAGGTATGGTTGTTTCTGATGTTGAATTACTACCACAAGAACTTAATAATATAGCTACAAAAAACAATAATAACAAAGTAAAACTAAAATAAAATGTTCTATTCATAATATCATATTGCACTTAAAAAATGCTTATTATACTATAAATTGTTAAATTTTTATAATTAAAAATAAAATATGTAGTGGCAAGAAATAGCTAAGAAACTTACTAAGATAGATAGTTAACCGCATTTTTCCTCAAGCATTAAAGTATTTATCTTAGTGCTTTTATAATGTAGTGTACTTAAAATTTTAGTTGTTAAAAGCATCATTAAGTTATAAAATACGACTATGAGAATAAAAAGCAAATGGCACGACAATGATACTAAGTCTATCAAAGATATTAGTAGTGCCTTGGCTTTTAATATTTGGCGTTTAACTAAAAATTCCTTAGAAGACTTAATAAATGAAGGTTTTGTAATACAAAAAGAGCAAGTATTTGGCGTTATATTAGAATATTTATGTTTTAGTATTCAATGTGTTGATAGGCTAGCATTTGATAAACTAAATTATGCAGATAGAAAGCAAATGATAATTGAGCTTGTAAAACAAATAGCCATATATTACCAAGATAATAAAGCAGATAGAATAAAAAAAGGCAAGTATTGGCATGAATTTTTAGCAGAATATAACACTCGCGCCAATGATTATTCAAGATTTGAATTTGTAAACAACGAGCCTGATTATAATTTTTATCGTTATTTTGCTAATAAAATAAAACAAACAACCACAAAAGCTGATGAAAAATGGATAGTACAGCAAATGATTGAAATACAAGCACCTAAGGCCTTTAAAATCATAGCACAAAATATAAATAATACCTTAATGGCTGTTAGTAATATTGATAATATCACCCCAGCTAAAGCACCTAGTACTAGAGAGATAAGACGCACCAAGCGCAGAGAATCTAAAACCCTAGGCAAAATTCCAAAAATTAAATATTAGTATGCAAAAAGCAATATTTTTGGATAGGGACGGGGTTATAAATATAGACAAGCACTACCTATATAAAATAATTGACTTTGAGTTTATAGATGGTGTTTTTGAAGCTTTGCTTTATTTGCAAAAGTTAAACTATAAGCTAATTATCGTTAGCAATCAATCTGGAATTAATAGAGGTTTTTACCAAGAGGCTGATTATCAAAAGTTAAATTCTTGGCTATTGCAAGAATTTAAAAAGTATAATATTAATGTTACTAGTTATTTTTGCCCACACATAGATAGCGATAACTGTAATTGCAGAAAGCCTAAGTCTGGCATGTTATTAAATGCTCAAAAACACCATAACATAGATTTTAGCACTTCAATAATGATAGGTGATAAAGAGAGTGATATTACAAGTGCTAATAATGTTGGCATACAAACAACTATTTTAGTAACAACAAGAAAAGACATTAATAAAACTAATTCTAATGCTAAATTTATATTAAAATCAATAAAATATATACAAACCGTTATTAAAGAATGAATAATTTTGATAAAAAAACTATATTAATAACAGGCGGTGCTGGTTTTATTGGCTCTAATATTGCCAATTATTTACAAAAAAATCACCCAAGTTGCAAAATAGTAGTATTTGATTGTTTTAGAAGTGAGGAAACATTTAGTAATGGCAACCTAAAAAGTTTAGGGCATTATAAAAACCTAATAAACTATAAAGGTGATGTTATTTGCGGAAGCCTAAATAACCTTTATGATTTAGCAAAATTACAAGATTATAAGTTTGATGTTATATTTCATTTAGCAGCAATATCAGATACCAGAGTATTAGACCAAGAAGAGGTTATAAGGACTAATGTTAATAGCTTTTATTACTTATTAGATTTAGCAAAACAAAATAATGCTATTATAATTTATGCTAGCTCTGCTGCTGCTTATGGTAATGAAAACCCACAGGTAATTGGCAATGAAAAACCACAAAATCCTTATGGTTATAGTAAATTAGTTATGGATAATGTAGCCAGTACATATAGCAAAAACTTTAATATTGTTAGTATAGGTTTAAGGTATTTTAATGTTTATGGTGCTAATGAGTTTTTTAAAGATAAAACAGCATCTATGGTATTACAATTAGGGCATCAAATACTAAGTAAAAATAAGCCTAAATTATTTAAAAAATCAGATAAAATTAGACGAGATTTTGTTTATATAAGTGATGTAGTTAATGCCACTCTGTTATGTTATAGTAATTATAACAGCAAAAAATATCACAATATTTATAATATAGGATATGGTAAGGCTCGTAGTTTTATGGACATAACTGCAATATTATATAAGCACTTATTGCCACAAACACACTTTGATAGTAAGAAGCTTATTGATTATATTGATAACCCTTATAAAAATAACAGTTACCAAAATTATACCTGTGCTGATATAGAGAGTGCTAAAAAAGACCTAAACTATAAACCTAAATTTAGTTTAGAATATGGTATAAAAGATTATATTGACGAGATAAAAAATACCTATGTTGAATATTGATAATTATAAAAAACAGCCAAAAATTTTAGTAATTGGAGATTTAATTATTGATAATTATTTATGGGGTCATTGCGATAAAATATCTCCAGAAGCACCTGTGCCTGTTGTTAATATTGATAAAAGTGACATTGTCTTAGGTGGAGCAGGCAATGTCTTAAGTAATTTAAAATCCTTAGGTGCTCAAGTTGATATTTTAAGTGTTATTGGTGATGATGATGCTTCTAATGAGTTAATAGCAATTTTAAAATCATTACAGATTGCTAATAGATTTTTAATTACTGAAAAAAACCGTAAAACCTCCAAGAAAACCCGTATCTTATCACAAAAACAACAAGTAATTCGTTATGATAGTGAGAGTGTTCACGATATTAGCTCAAAAAGCTCTGATTTTATAATCACCAACCTTATTAAAAATATTGCTAATTATAAAATAATTTTATTGTCGGACTATGGTAAGGGAATTTTTACCGCTAAACTTACTAGAAAAATAATTGATATTGCTAATAAGAACAATAAAAAAGTCTTAGTAGATCCAAAGGGTTATGACTATACAAAATACAATAAAGCATACTTATTAACACCTAATAAAAAAGAGTTGGTAATGGCTAGTAATATTCAAGTAGTAGACAAAGAATCCTTAGCTAAAGCAATGCTTTTTATAAAAAAGAGTTGCAACCTGAAATTATCACTAACAACTCTTAGCGAAGAAGGTATTGCTATACTATCTAAACAAGATAAACTTATTATTTATTCAACAAAAGCAAAGGATGTATATGATGTAACTGGTGCTGGAGATACAGTTTTAGCGGCACTAGGATTTGTACTAGCTATAGAAGATAATATTGCTAATGCCATTAAATTTGCTAATTTAGCGGCAAGTATTGTAATTAGTAAAATAGGTAGTGTTAGTGCGAATTTAGAACAAATTAGCACTTATCAAGAAAGTATTTATCAAAAAAATACTAATAACATTAAAACTAGGGGAGAAATAGTTTCTACTGCCTACAAATTAAAACAAAATCATCAAAAAATTGTTTTTACTAATGGCTGTTTCGATTTATTGCACACAGGGCATATTAAATATTTAGAACAAGCTAGAAGTTATGGTGATAAATTAATAGTAGGACTAAACTCCGATGCCTCTGTAAATAGATTAAAAGGTGATAATCGCCCAATCATTGCTGAATTAGATAGGGCATATATATTAGCATCTTTAAAATCTGTTGATTTTGTAGTAATTTTTGAAGAGGATACACCGTATAATTTAATAAAATCTATTAACCCAGATGTCATGATAAAAGGTGGAGATTACAAAAATAAAACTATAATTGGTAGCGATATAGTAAAAAAAGTAGTTACAGTTGATTTTATAGATAATAAAAGCACTAGCAATATTATCAATAAAATACACAATTTTTAAAAATAATAGTATAATACTGACATTTATTTTCTAAATATCTTATGAAAGCAGATATTCACCCTAGCTATAACAATACAACAATGGTTTGTAGTTGTGGCAATAGTTTTATCACAAAATCTACTATAAATAAAGAAAAGGTTTTATTAGATGTATGTTCAAAATGCCATCCTTTTTATACTGGAAAACAAAAAATTGTTGATACAGCAGGTCGTGTTGAAAAATTTAAAAATCGTTATAAAGGATTTAAGCGTTAAAATTCTTTTCATAGGCAATTAATTATGTCTTTTGATTACATTAATGCTTTGTTAAAAAAACCAGTATCAAGAACACCTATATGGATTATGCGTCAGGCTGGGCGTTATTTGCCTGAATACCGTGCTACTAGAAAAAAAGCTGGCAATTTTCTTAATCTTTGTAAAACACCAGAATTAGCTTGTGAAGTAACACTTCAGCCTATTGATAGATTTGATTTAGATGCAGCTATTTTATTTTCTGATATTCTTACTATTCCAGATGCTATGGGTTTAGGATTGTATTTTGTAGAGGGCGAAGGACCTAAATTTAAAACCGCAATAAATAGTGCTACCCAAATAAATAATTTAACAAAACCAGATATGAGTAGCCTTTCGTATGTATTTGATGCTGTTACACTGGTAAAAAATAGTCTTAATAATAGAGTGCCATTGATAGGTTTTTCTGGTAGCCCTTGGACCTTAGCAACATATATGCTAGAGGGTGGAGCAAGTAAAACATTCATCAAAGTTAAGGGACTAATGTATGAAAATCCTAAACTTATGCACAAATTATTAACAATTATTAGCGATGCAGTTATTGATTATTTAAATGAGCAAATAGCCTCTGGTGTTGATTCTGTTATGGTATTTGATACTTGGGGAGGTTTGTTGAATAAAGAGCATTATAATGATTTTTCTTTGCAATACATGCAAAAAATAGTTTTAGGAATTAATAGAAAGCCTAACAGTGGTAAATATATACCTATTACTTTATTTACTAAAGGCGGTGGTGCATATTTAGAACAAATAGCTAGTACAACTTGTGATGCTATTGGGCTTGATTGGAATATTGAACTAGCAGATGCCCAAAAACGCATTGGTGATAGTGTATCATTACAAGGTAATTTAGACCCTTGTGTATTATATGCATCACCACAGACTATTACCTTAGAGGCACAAAAAATTTTACAGCAATTTAAAGGCAATACTGGACATATATTTAATTTAGGTCACGGTATATCTCCAGATGTTAATCCAGATAATGTAAAAGTCTTGATTGATGCTGTTCATAATATATAATATATTTAGTTAGTAAAAATAATGCACAAAAATTATATGTAGCACTGTTTTTAGTTATACTGTTTTTTTATAATATAAATAGTATTTATAAAGTATTTTACTTTTTTCAAGTCTAATCGCCTAATGTATTAGTATTTTATTACCCAACATTTTATACATAAAATATCTATGTTACAAGCAAAACAAAAATTAATTCAAGGAAATAAAAGATTTATTAATAACGAAATTTTAACTGCTAAACTCCTGTTAAATAATCAGCAACAACAAAAACTAAAAACACAAAAGCCATTTGCTGTTGTTTTAGGTTGTTCTGACTCTCGTATCCCAATTGAGACTATATTTGACCAAGGTCCAGGAAATTTATTTATTATCCGTATTGCTGGCAATATTGTTGCCACATCACAAGTAGGAAGTATAGAACTTGCAGTCTCTTTGTATAACATACCCTTAGTATTAGTTTTAGGACACTCTTATTGCAATGCTGTTATGGCTACTATTGATAAACTACAAACCAAAAAAACTGTATCGTACGGCATACACTCAATAACCAAAAGAATAACACCATCAGTAAAAACGCTAATAAATAAAAAATTGCCAGAAAATGAGCTAATAAACCAGTCAATAATGGCTAATATTAAAAATTCTGTCAATAAGTTATACAAAAAATCAGAAATCTTACAACAAAAAGTGGACAGTAACCAATTATTAATAACAGGTGCTCATTACGATTTAACAACAAGAGTAGTAGATTTTATTTAAGACCTTTGCATAAATAGGGATGATTAACAGAATTCTGATTTTTGCTTAATTGATGATATTTTATCAAGCCTGTCCTAGTTGTTCTAAAGCTGGTTTGATAAAAATTATCAAGTGAGTGGAAAGCTGGGTTCTGATGATTATTCATGTTTATACAAATGTCTCTATTTAATGGTATGCTTTTATAACTTTAGCATATAATACCTGTATTACCTATCAATATTAAATAGCTTCATATTATGTTTATAAATAAAATAATAGCATTATTAATGATAATAGTGCTGCTACCTATATATTTAATATTGGCTTTATTAGTATATTATTTTATTGGTAAGCCAATAATATTTAAACAACAAAGATTAGGGCTAAATGCTAAACCATTTACCTTATATAAATTTCGCACAATGAATAATAATAAAGATAGTGGCGGTAATTTATTAAGAGATGGCTTGCGATTATCAAAATTTGGACTACTTTTACGAGCTACTAGTCTAGATGAGCTTCCTAATTTGCATAATATCTTAAAAAATGATATGAGTTTTATTGGGCCAAGGCCACTGTTAGTGAGGTATTTACCACTATACAATAAAGAACAAAAAAGACGTCATGAGGTTAAGCCTGGGCTAACAGGTTTGGCACAGGTAAATTATAGAAATACTACTAGTTGGGAGAAAAGGCTTAAATTAGATGTTTGGTATGTGGATAATAAATCATTTTGGCTAGATGTAAAAATTTTGTTGTCAACTATTAAAATAGTATTTACTAGTTGTGTTACACCTACTAAAAATAGTACAATAATGTCACCGTTTAAAGGAAATAAAAGTTAAAATTAAAATAACAGTTATTTATAAATATTTATTATGAAAAAAATATCTTTACTATTGATATTGTTAGTATTACCTATTTTTGCTGTTGCAGCAACAGACAATAATACTAGACTAATACTTAATGAAATTAAGCAATTAAGAGCAGATATGAATCTGCGTTTTGAGCAAGTTGATAAGCGTTTTGAGCAAGTTGATAAGCGTTTTGAGCAAAATGATAGACGCCTAAATTTTTTAGAAAAACTAATTTATTTTTTAATGCTTATAGTGTTTGCATCTCTGTTTCTAGCTATTTATCTAAAAAATAAATCAGAAGGCAAACTACAAGCGGTAATTTTTGCCCTAAAAGAAGCCTCACAAGAAGATAAAAGACTTTCAAAAGCACTAAAAATTGCAGGATTAGATTAATAATCAAGCCTATAATTATTGCTATTAAACAGAATATAAAACATAAGCCTTAAAAATGAGTATTATTTTAAATTTAATAAATAATACTACTGCATTAAAGATTAGGTTTATGATTTGCACATTGGCTAGATGTAAAAATTTTGTTGTCAACTATTAAAAAAGTTTTTACTGGCGATGGTATATCTGCTGACAATAACATAACAATGCCACCTTTTAAAGGAAATAAATGCTAAAATTAAAGTAACAGTTATTTATAAATATTTATTATGAAAAAAATATACTTACTATTAATATTATTAGTATTACCTATTTCTACTTTTGCAATAGCAGACAATAATACTAGACTAATACTTAATGAAATTAAGCAATTAAGAGCAGATATGAATCTGCGTTTTGAACAAGTTGATAAGCGTTTTGAACAAGTGGATAAGCGTTTTGAACAAGTTGATAAGCGTTTTGAGCAAAATGATAGACGCCTAAATTTTTTAGAAAAACTAATTTATTTTTTAATGCTTATAGTGTTTGCATCTCCGTTTCTAGCTATTTATCTAAAAAATAAATCAGAAGGCAAACTACAAGCGGTAATTTTTGCCTTAAAAGAAGCCTCACAAGAAGATAAAAGACTTTCAAAAGCACTAAAAATTGCAGGATTAGATTAATAATCAAGCCTATAATTATTTATTGGTATTAAGCAGAATATAAAACATAAGCCTTAAAAATGAGTATTATTTTATATTTAATAAATAATGTCACTACATTAAAGATTAGGTTTATGATTTGCACAGAGAATAAAAATTAGTTAATGGTAAAATAATAATCTAATCCTAAATACAAAGCATCTATCTAAAAAAAACAGTGTTTTACATATAGTCTCTATACAAAACTTATTAAGCCACTGCATATATATTATCTATCTCTGCAAACAGCAAGTATTTTTTTCATTTGCTATGTCCTATAAATTTGATAATTTAGGTATAATCAGCATTATTATTAATGATAACTATGGCTATACTTTTTAATTAATTGTATGGAATTAAAAAGAAATATTGCATAAAAAATGCTACACTTAATAACAAATAATCGCTACTTGCTGTTAATGTCACAGTATATAATAAACACTAAAAATGACAGACTCTCAAAAACTTGCTATAAAACTTACAAATGATTTTTGGCATTTAGTTGGACATAAAAATGAAGTTTTAAATAACAAGGATTATTTTAAATTGGCAGTACTTGATAAAGAAATTGTTGTAGTTAATGATAATGACAATATATTTGCTTTTGATAATATATGCCCGCATAGAGGAACTAGAATATTTAATAAAGTTTTTGGAAATCAATCAATATCTTGCCCTTATCATGGTTGGACTTATCGCAATGGTGAGTTAAAAATACCACAAAAACAAGAATTTATTAATTGCAACATAGATGATGTTGATATAAATAAATTACAAATACAATATTGTGCAGGGTTTATATTTGTTGGATTTAAACCTAAAAAAACATTAAACGAGCAATTAGGAAACCTTAAACCTATTTTGGAAAAAATATCTAATGATATTACCGCAAGGCTAGATTTTGATTATTATGATTTTGAGTGTGATTGGCCTATTGCTATTGAAAATGCCCTAGAATCAGACCATATAACCAAAGTACATGAGAAAACTTTAGGTAGATTAAATCTAGAACCTAGCAATTATTTGTTTTATGGACAAAACTCAGTTTGGAAAGCTTTGATTCAAAGTACAAAAATTAACAAAGACTTGCAAAAAATTAAACATAATTTTTATACTAATAGCCCCTATCAAGGATATATTAATTTTTTAGTGTTTCCATTTACAATGCTATCATCTACTTATGGTTATAGTTATTCATTGCAAAATTTTCTACCTAGCATATTAAATAATAAAATAAATTTTTATAGTCGTTTATTAGCTACAAAATCTAATAATAGTGTACTGGTTAAACATTTAATGGACTCAACTGTAGAATTAAACCATAAAATATTTAAAGAAGATGCAGAAATATGTTCCTTAGTTTCTACAAATTATTGGAATGTAAAACCATTAAAATTTGCTAAAGACAGCGACCAAAGAATTAATAAATTTAGGCAATGTTGTAGTTTAATATTGAATGATTAAGGAGATTAAAATAAAATGACAGACGAGGAAATATTAGCAATTATTGCACAAACCATAGAAGTAGATAGTGTAGAGAATTCTATGGAATTAGATGAAGATGTTTGGGATTCACTAGCCGTTATCATATTTATTGGCACAATTAGTAATACTTACAACAAAATACTTGAACCAGCAAAAATAGCAGAGGCAAAAAATGCCCAGCAACTAATTGACTTAGTTAAAAATTCATAATATAAATATATGATACAAATTAACAATGTAGGCATAAATAGTATAGCAAGTACTGTACCAAAGAATATTATTGATAATAGAAAAATATCCACTAATAGCAAACTAATAAATAGTATTGGAGTTAATACAAGACATATTGTAACCAATAATATGACTACTATGGATTTATGTATTAGTTCTGCACAAGATATTTTTAAGCACAATCATATTGATAAGCTTAGTATTGATGCTTTAATTTTTATTAGTCAAACACCAGAATATCAACTACCAGCAACAGCTTGTATTGCCCAGAATATATTAGGCTTAAGAGAGGATATTATTGCCTATGATGTTAATTTAGGTTGTTCTGGATATACTCACGGCTTGTTTTTGGCATCCACACTTATTAACTCAGGACTTAATAATATTTTATTATTAGTTGGTGATGCAGTTAGTCGTACAATTAACAAGGATGATACTAGTACTAATTTATTATTTGGTGATGCAGGTAGTGCTACTATTGTCTCAAAAAAAGAGGGTAAAAATTTAAGTTTTGTCCTAGGTAACGATGGCTCAGGGTTTGAAGCTATTATTATTGATAACAAAAAAACTAATAAAACTAATTTTATCAATGATTACTTAACTATGAATGGCGGTGAAGTATTTACCTTTACCCTAAAACGCATACCAAAACTAATTGACAATAGCCTGCAATTTGCCCAACTAGACAAACAAGATATTAGTCATTATATTTTTCATCAAGCCAATTTATTTATTATTAAAACATTAGCAAAAACTATCGGTATTGCATTTGATAAATTCCCAATTAGCATTGATAAATATGGCAATACTAGCTCAGCATCTATCCCACTTACTATTTGTCATAAAAAAGATATTATTAAGCAAAACCCAGTAAATATACTAATGGCTGGTTTTGGTGTTGGGCTGTCTTGGAGTTCGGTTATTGCTGATTTAAGTAATACTATGATATTAGCAGTTAAGGAGATTTAGTGTTTGATGACAAATTAGTAAATAAAACAATACTCATAACTGGTGCATCATCAGGTATAGGTAGAGAAACAGCGATATTTTTAAGTAATATTGGCACAAAAGTTATTATTACCGCCAGAAATAAAGAAAGACTTAATGACACTTTTAATAATTTAAATGGCAATGGGCATAGTCAATTTATTGCTGATATTGCTGATATTGATAATATTGCCCCCTTAATGAATGATATTTTTAATCAAATTGGCATACTAGATGGCTTAGTACATTGTGCTGGCATGCAACATACTATGCCATTACAAATGGTATCTAAACAAACTTTTGATAAACTATTTAATATTAATACTAAAAGTGCCTTATTTTTAGCCAAAGAATTTAGAAAAAAAGGCAGGTATAATACTAATGGCAGTAGTATTATTTTTTTAAGTTCAGCAGCAGCTATAAGCGGTGAAGCTGGTATTAGTGAGTATTCTGCATCTAAACTTGCCTTAGCGGGTTTGGCTCGTTCATTAGCAAGCGAATTAGCCAAACAAAAGATTAGGGTTAATTGTATTGCACCTGGAGTGGTAATGACAAAAATGTCTGCTAATATGAATAATATTTTAACCAAACAACAAGTACAGCAAATTAGTGATAAACATCCCTTAGGTATTGGAGGGGCAGAAGATGTGGTACCCTCTATTGTTTTTTTATTAAGCGATTATGCAAAGTGGATTACAGGTGTTAATTTATCGGTTGATGGTGGTTATACTTTAGGATAATATGAAGGCTTATATTAAAAATATTAGTGCTTATTTACCGAAATCAATTCTAACCAATAAAATGTTAGCAGAGCAATACCCAGAATGGAGTATTGAAAAAATAGAGAGTAAAACAGGTATTAATAAACGCCATATTATTGCTGAATATGAGAGTATTTCTGATATGGCAGTTGCATCAGCTAGTCCAATATTTGATAATAATATTATTGATAAATCTGATATAGACTTTATCTTATTATGCACTCAAAGTCCTGATTATCTACTACCAACAACTGCGTGTATAGTACAAGATAAACTAGGTTTGCCAACTACTTGTGGGGCGCTTGATTTTAATTTAGGATGCTCGGGCTATATTTATGGTTTAAGTCTAGCTAAAGGCTTAATCCAGTCTAATCAGGCTACAAATATTTTACTAATTACCTCAGAAGCTTATAGTCGCTATATTAACAAAGGCGATAAAAGTGTCCGTAGTCTATTTGGAGATAGTGCTACAACTACTTTATTATCTGCTAATAGTAATAATAATGATTTTATTGACTCATTTGTTTTTGGTACTGACGGTAAAGGTGCAAAAAACTTAATTATTCCAGATGGTGGTAGTGTTAAGCCTATTGACAGTGAATCTAATGTAGAAAATATTGATAAAAATGGTAATGTTAGGGCAAATAAAAATATTTATATGAATGGCTCCCAAATATTAGTATTTACACTAAAAACTGTACCAGAAACTTTGAATAATGTTTTAAGTAAAGCTAATTTAACCTTAGATGATGTTGATTATTTTGTTTTACATCAAGCAAATAAATTCTTACTAAAACAACTACAAAATAAATTAAATATACCTGATAAAAAATTTTTAATATCTTATGCAGAATATGGTAATACGGTTTCGTCCACTATTCCCTTAGGTTTATTAAAAGATTGTAATAAATTTATCAGTGGAGATAAAATATTATTATTAGGATTTGGTGTTGGTTATTCATGGGGTGGTTGTTTAGTAGTTTGGCATAAAAATTTTTTAACTTAATGAGATAAAACATGTCTAAAAAAATAGCAATAATAGGTGGTAGTGGTTTTGCCAAAGAAGTTATAGAAGTAGCAGAAATGCTAGGTCATAGTATTTACGGTATTTTTGCTGATAAACAAAGTAATATCGGCTATGAATATAAGGGATATTTAGATGAATTATTAGCCCAAAAAAATGAGTTTTATGGTGCTATTGTTGCCATTGGTGTTATTAATAAAAATGGCTTGCTAACACGAGAGAAAATTATTAATTTTTTAGTTAAGAATAATATAACTCAAATATCTCTAATATCACCGTCAGCAACAATAGGTAAGGGTGTTAAAGTTGATAATGGTACTTACATTGCCCATGATGTTATTGTTGCTCTTGATTCTCATATCGGCAAAAATGTACTAATTAACACCAGTGCTAGAATTGGTCATGACAGCATAATTGGTAATAATACCTCCATTGGTCCTCAAGTATTTATTGGAGGTGGTACCAAAATTGCCAGCAATGTGATGATTGGTGCTGCTAGCACACTAATTCAAGGAATTGAGGTTGAAAGTTTTAGTGTAATTGGTATAAAATCTTTAGTTGTAAAATCCTTAAAACCTAATAGTTTTGTTTTTGCCTTGCCATCAAGAATTAGTATAAATGCTTAATACTAATTTATCGCCATGGCCTAATTTTAGCAAGCAAGAAGCTGACGCAGTTACTAAGGTTTTATTGTCTAATAAGGTTAATTATTGGACCGGTAATAAAGTTAAAAAGTTTGAATATGAGTTTGCAAAATTTATTGGCTGTGATTATGCTGTGGCAGTTGCTAATGGAACGCTAGCACTAGAATTAGCATTAAAAACACTAGGTATTAAGGCAGGAGATGAAGTTATTGTTACGCCAAGAAGTTTTATTGCCTCTGTTTCTTGTGTAATAGCAGTAGGGGCAATACCAATATTTGCTGATATTGATACTAACTCGCAAAATATTATAGCAGATAGTATAAGTCAAGTAATTAGCACGAAAACCAGAGCAATAATATGTGTACATTTGTCTGGCTTTCCGTGTGAAATGGATGATATTGTATTATTAGCCAAAAAACACAATATTGCTGTTATTGAGGATTGTGCTCAAGCACATGGGGCTAAATATAAAAACAAAGTAGTAGGTAGTATTGGCGATATTGGAGTTTGGTCTTTTTGCCAAGATAAAATCATTACAACAGGCGGTGAAGGCGGTATGATTGCTACTAACAACAAATTATTAGCAGATAAAATGTTTTCTTATAAGGACCACGGCAAATCAAATACACAAAATAGCATATTAAAAGATGGTTTTAAGTGGTCGCACAATAGTTTTGGCAGTAATTATCGTATGACGGAGATGCAAGCTGTAATTGGCAGTATTCAGTTAAAAAAGCTACCTAATTGGCTAAAGTCAAGATTAAATAATGCTCATAAAATATGGCAAGTAGCTAGCAAATATAAATCTCTTATTAATCCTAAAATACCAGATTATATGTTTCATTCTGCTTACAAAGCTTATATAGAAGTTGATGAAAATCTATTAAATAATCATTGGAATACTAATAAAATTAGAGATGAGATTAATAGTAATGGCGTGCCATGTTTTTCTGGTTCTTGCCCTGAAATTTATTTAGAAAAAGCATTTGATGATACTGTTTTTAGGCCCAAAAAACGCCTTAAAAATGCTAAAAAACTATCTGGAAATATGCTAATGTTTTTAGTTCACCCTAGTTTAACTAAAAATGAAGTTAATAAATTTTGCTTAGTATTAGATGAAATAATGCAACAAGCAGAAAACACTAGGAATCCCTAAAAATGCTAAAAAATATCTTTACCAAAACTATAATAAATTTTATAGTAATAATACTACTAACTTCTATATCTTTTATATGGACATTTTGGATTTTTCATAAAGAATTTTTACTTAGTGTAGTATTAACGGTAATATTACTAAGAATTATAGCATCAGTATTTATTTTTCGCGATTATTCAGCGTCTTGGTCTAGGGCTTCTCATAAGTTATTTTTGATAAAAACTTTGGTTAATTTTTCAGCTTTTATAGTATATATGCCATTTTTTCATGGTGAGGTGCGAATAGCTTTATTAATTAGCGAGTTATTCATATTTATATTTCTTAATAATTTATTAATTTATAGCTATCAATACTTTACCAAAAAAAATAGCAAACTAGCCAAAAAAACCCTAGTTATATTTGGTGCAGGACAAGCAGGTTTAAAGGTGGCTAACGAATTCTCCCTAACTAATTATAAATTACAAACTTTTATTGATGATGATAAAAAATTAGCTTCTAGGTCTATAGATGGTATTTCTATTGTATCTAGGACAAGATTTATTAAAAAATATAAAAATATAAAATTTGATTTATTGATAATAGCCATTCCATCAACAAACAGCGATACTATACGAGATATTTATAACAAACTAGAACAATACGCACTTAAGGTAAAAATACTACCTAGTTTACACAATATGCTACTTAGTTCGCCATACACTAGTCAATTAAAAAACATAGGTATTAAAGATCTACTGGCCAGAAACCCTGTTGATTTAGATGAAAATTTTATTGGTAAATTTGTTAATAATAAAACAGTATTAATAACAGGTGCTGGAGGAACGATAGGCGGTGAGCTAGCAAGACAATGTGTTAAATTCCATGCCCGTAATATTATTCTACTAGATCATAACGAGTATAGTCTTTATGCCATTCAGCAAGAGTTATTAGAACACAATATAAAATCAGTATTATTATCTGTTGTTGATAAAGATAATTTATCTGAGGTATTTGACAAGCATAATATAGATATAGTACTACATGCTGCAGCATATAAGCATGTTCCTATGGTAGAAGAAAATATTACTCAAGGTATTAATAATAATATTTTAGGAGCAAAAAATATTATTGATATAGCTGTTGCTAATAATGTTGCTAAGATAGTTTTAATTAGCACAGATAAAGCAGTTAGACCAACTAGCGTTATGGGTGCTACAAAAAGAGTATGTGAATTATACGCCCAAAATATACCTTGTAATAATACTAAAATTGTAGTGGTTAGATTTGGCAATGTTTTAGGTAGTAGCGGCAGTGTAATACCGCTGTTTGAAAAACAAATTGAAAAAGGCGGGCCTATTACTGTTACTCACCCTGATATTACTAGATATTTTATGCTAATTAGTGAGGCCTGCGAATTAGTCCTACAAGCTGGAGCATTAGGCAATGGCGGTGAAATTTTTATTCTTGATATGGGTAAACCAGTAAAAATATTGTCATTAGCTAAGCAAATGCTAAAATTAAAAGGTGCGGAAAATATAGCAATAAAATATATAGGGTTAAGAGATGGCGAGAAATTACACGAAGAATTATTAATTAATAGTAGTGATAAAAAAACCTCTTACCCTTCTATTACCGTTGCTAAAAAAGATAGCTACCCAATAAATGAATTAAATAGTGATATAAGCATTCTACTAGGCAAATGTAATAAAGTGGCACAATTACAAAAAATAGTACCAGAATTTAAGCATAAAATCAATGATATTAAGGGGAATTATATACTTTAATCTGCAAAAATATCTAAGTTTTAGGTACGCAATATTTAATTATTAAATTATACCGCGTTTGCAGGATGAGATTGCCACGCCTTTATCAAGGCTCGCAATGACGGTGGGTATAATTCCAATTTGTTATTCTGGGTACTTTTTTTAAATCACATCGCGAATATCTCACGACAAAAATATAAATTACAAGCAAAATGTCTATATGGGGAGTTTGAGGGGCTGTTGTACAATGGTTATAGTGTACAAACTCGTTCTGCCCCTCAATTAAAAAACAACCAAAACAACTTAACACAAAACAAACAACCTGTAATTGCTGTTAGGGGTTTGGGGATATTCCCCAAAGTAAGCTTTGCTTACTATTTTAGGTACTTTTTTTAAATCACATCGCGAATATCTCACGACAAAAATATAAATTACAAGCACAATGTCTATATGGGGAGTTTGAGGGGCTGTTGTACAATGGTTATAGTGTACAAACTAGTTCTGCCCCTCAATTAAAAAACAAGTAAAACAACTTAATATGCACTGAATAACCTGTAATTACTGTTAGGGGTTTGGGGATATTCCCCAAAGTGAGCTTTGCTTACTATTTTAGGTACTTTTTTTAAACCACACCGCGAATATCTCACGACAAAAATATAAATTACAAGCAAAATGTCTATATGGGGAGTTTGAGGGGCTGTTGTACGGTGAATTGTAATGAAAAAACTAGTTCTGCCCCTCAATTAAAAAACAACCAAAACAACTTAACACAAAACAAACAACCTGTAATTGCTGTTAGGGGTTTGGGGATATTCCCCAAAGTAAGCTTTGCTTACTATTTTAGGTACTTTTTTTAAATAGCATCGCTTTTGTAGCACGAGATTGCCACGCCTTTTTACAAAGGCTCGCAATGACGGTGTAATTTACAAAGGCTCGCAATGACGGTGGGTATAATTTAAAATAGTTAAAAATAAAAAACTAAGCAAAACACAACAAAATATCAGGTGGCGACTAGAAAAAAAGTAAAATTTGCAGATTAAAGTATATAATTCCCATATTAAGTTTTAAAATTTTAATAGTATAGATTCTTTACCTAATAATGATTCTATCTTGCCTTGTAATTTATCACTAGGCAAAACATTATAATTATCATTTAATGGGATAATGGCAAAAACTTCTTTTGTGTAATATTGTAAATGAACTTTGCAATTCCCCGGATATTGCTGGATAATTTTTTTTAAGTTTGTAAAATTTTTC
This sequence comes from Gammaproteobacteria bacterium, assembly GCA_965207335.1. Taxonomy (GTDB): domain Bacteria; phylum Pseudomonadota; class Gammaproteobacteria; order PS1; family Pseudothioglobaceae. The sequence continues at coordinate 1,704,371 of OZ242267.1, read as the reverse complement.
TTTTGGGAGGTGTTAAGGATAATTATTGTTAATTTAGTATAATTTGTTTTTATCTCATCGGTAGTAGCTATAGTATTTGCTTTAATTTGCCAATTTTCTTTAAAATCTTTTGACATAGTTCCCTCTACTACAACTATATCATCGTCTTGTATGTGTCTTTCTTTATTAGTTATAATATTGCTGTTAATGACAATATTTACTTTTGAATTACTATCTTCTAAACTAAACAATACAATTTGCCCGTCCTTAACATCATAATAGCGTAATTGCGATACTAAACCTAATGCTTTAACAGTAGAATTTTTTCTATAATTTATATTGCTTGGAGTTGTAGCGTTAATACTATTAGCTAATTGCACCTCATAATCACATGGGTGAGAATTAAAATAATAGCCCATAACACTTTTTTCGTATTTTAATTGTGCTTTTGACGGCCATGGTATAACATTAAGTGTTATATCGTGGTTTTCTAAAATATCACTATTATCACTAACACTACTAGCAAATAAATTACCTTGTCCTGATTTTTTATCCTGTTGATACCGCTCTGCTTGTTGCACGGCTAAAGGATAAGTTTTGAATAACTCATGTCTGTTTGTGTTTACAACATCAAATGCACCACAAAAAATTAATGCTTCTAATGCTCTTTTATTTAATGCTTGTCTATCAATACGACAACAAAAATTAACTAAGTCACTATATGAATCATCAGCTCGTATTTCTACCATTTTATCAATTAATACTTGTCCTAAACCTTTTATAGCACCTAAGCCATAAATTATAGAGCTACCCTTAATAGTAAATTCGTATTTTGAGATATTGACATTAGGCGGTATTATATTAATTGCCATTTTCTTAATCTCTGCTATGATTGTAGCAATTCTATCGGTATCATTCATCATTGATGATAACACAGCAGACATAAAAGCAACTGGATAGTGTGACTTTAAAAATGCAGTTTGATAAGATATTAAAGCATAAGCAACTGAGTGTGACTTATTAAATCCATAGCCAGCAAATTTATCAATATAATTAAATATCATATTTGCCTGTTTAGCATTAATGTTATTTTTTTTTGCCCCAGTTACAAAAACACTTCTTTGCTTTGTCATTTCCTTGGCATTTTTCTTACCTATAGCTCGGCGTAACAAATCCGCAGAACCTAGACTAAAACCAGCTATTATCTGTGCCGCTTTCATTATTTGTTCTTGATAAACAAAAACTCCATTGGTAGGTTTTAATATATCTTTTAATAATGGGTGTGGATATTTTGCTTGTTTTTTCTTGTGCTTAACATCTATATAATCATCTATATATTCCATAGCTCCAGGTCTATATAATGCTAGCATATCAACTATATCATTAAAATTATCTGCCTGTAATTTTTTTAGATATCCACGCATACCGCTTGATTCTAATTGGAATATGCCTGTTGTATCAACTTTTTGTAATAACTCATATACCTTAGTATCATCAAGTGCTATATTGTCTAAGTCCAGTTTGTGTTTAGTTATTTTCTCATTAAATAAAATGTTAATTGTTTTGTCAATAACAGTGAGATTGCCTAAACCTAAAAAATCAAACTTTACCAAGCCTATAGACTCAATATCGTCCTTATCAAACTGTGATACTATACTATCTGTATCATTTACACCTTTATAAATGGGGCAAAAATCACTAATTTTGCTAGGGGCAATAATTACTCCTCCTGCATGAGTGCCAACATTTCTAGATAAACCTTCTAAATCTTTTGCGGTATCAATTAATTTTTTTACATCCTCTTCGTTATCATATTTAAGTTTTAATTCGCTGGATTCTTGTAGTGCCTTGTCTAAGGTCATTTTTAAATCATTGGGTATTAATTTAGATATATAATCACTAAACCCATAAGGATGCCCTAATACTCGTCCTACATCCCTAACTACACCCTTTGCTGCCATAGTGCCATAAGTAATGATTTGCGATACTTTTTCTAAACCATATTTTTTTGCTACAAAAGCAATTACCTCATCACGCCTATCTGCACAAAAATCAATATCAAAATCAGGCATTGATACTCGTTCTGGGTTTAAAAATCTTTCAAATAATAAATTATATTTTATTGGGTCAACACTGGTTATAAATAAAGCATAAGCAACAAGAGAGCCAGCACCTGAACCCCTGCCTGGACCTACTGGAATATTAGATTCTTTAGAAAATTTGATAAAATCATATACTATTAAAAAATAACCCACAAAACCCATTTTTATAATAATATCTAACTCATATTCTAAGCGTTTATTGTAAATATCACTATCATAATTTGTGTTTTCTAAACGTTTTTTTAAGCCATGCTTACTTTGGTTTATAAAAAATTCTTGCTCAGTTAATCCCTTAGGAACTGGAAATTTAGGCAAATAATTACCCTCATTTAATTTAAATTTTACATTACAACTAAGAGCTATTTGGTAGCTGTTTTCAATAGCTTCTGGCAAATCAGCAAATAATTCTTGCATCTGCTTTGGTGATTTTAAATATTGTTCTTGGGTATATCGTCTCTGGCGTTGGTCATCATCTATTAAAGTACCATCTGCTATGCAAACTCTAACCTCATGTGAGTAAAAATCATCAAATGTTAAAAACTGCACAGCATTAACTGCTACAATTGGGGCATTAGTTTCTATGGCTAATTTAACTGCTAATTGCAGATATTTTTCATCATTAATATGGTTAATTCTTTGTATTGCTATGTAGTAACGATTAGAAAATAATTTACTGTAAGTTTGAATCTTAGTTTTAGCTATTTGAATATTATTAACACTATCGTTTAATAATAGTTTAGCAATGTCGCCGTAAACAGGCGGTGATATAGCAATTAAGCCTTTGCTATATTTTTTAATTAGTGAAAACGGTGCTACAACAACACCTAGTGACTGATGCTCTAAATAGCATTTAGATATTAACTCACATAAATTTAGATAGCCACTATCATTTTTACAAAGTAGTAATAGTTTATATCTATTATCGCCCTCTTCTACTAATACTTCACAACCAAATATTGGCTTTATCTTAGCCTTTATAGCGGCTTTATAAAACTTAATACCAGCAAATAAATTAAAATCATCAATTACAGATATAGCCTTAAAATTTTGCTCGCCGGCCTTTTGTATTAATTTATTTATACTAATTGTGCCATTTTTAATAGAATACTCACTATGGCAATATAAATGTACAAATTTAGACATAAGGACTTAAAGTTTTTAAATGAGACCTTTGCATAAATAGGGGTGATTAGCAAAAATTCAATTTTTGCCGAATTAGTGATTTTATTAAACTTTGTCCTAGCAGGGCTAAGGCTGGGTTTAAAAAATTGCTAAGTTGGTGAAAAGTGGGTTTTTGATGATTATTCATATTTATGCAAGGGTCTCTAAATATTGGTTATTTAATGCTGTATTCTATCGGCCAACATAGACATAACAGCCATTCTAATTGCTATACCGTTTGTAACTTGTTTATTAATTAAAGATTGTTTACTATCTGCTATTTTTGATGCAATTTCTATCTCTCTATTAATAGGACCAGGATGCATTACAATAGCATTTGGACTAGCTATATCTAGTCTTTTTTCGGTAATACCATAACTATTAAAATACTCCACTTCATTAGGAATATCAGATAATAACATCCTTTCTTTTTGCAATCTTAAAGCTATAATAACATCAACTCCGTTTAAGCCTTTATTAATATCATTGGTACATAAAATATTATTGGATTGATAGCTATATTGTTGTAAGTCATTTGGTGCTACTAATCTAATATCCTTTACCCCTAAGGTTTCTAAGGCATAAATATCAGAATGTGCCACCCTAGAATGAACTATATCACCAACTATTGCTACTGATATATCCTGTATATTATCTTTATATTGCTGATAAATAGTAAGCATATCTAACAAGCCTTGAGTAGGATGAGCATTTGTACCATCTCCTGCATTAATAATAGCACTATTACTTTTTTCTGATATTTTATGAGGCATACCATTGGTTTTATGGCGAATAGCAAATATATCAATTTGCATACATTCTAGTGTTCGTATAGTATCAAATATGGTTTCATTCTTTTTAGTAGCAGAGTTTTCTAAATCTACATTAATAATATTTGCCCCGCAACGACTAGCTGCAATTTCAAAGGTATTTCTAGTTCTGGTACTAGGTTCAAAAAATAGGTTTGCTACAAATATATCTTTTAGGTTAGTGGTTATTTTTAGTTTATTATTAACTATTAACTTATCTGCTTGTTTAATAATAGCTAATATTTGCTGTTTTGATAAACCGTTTAAGCCAAGTAAGTGTTGTAATTTGCCGTTTTTATCTAATTGATTGCTATTGTCAATCATATAATTAATTTGAGTTTAGTCCAAACCTGAATAAGTGTTTTTGCAAAAAAATATTTTGTAAATAAAAATATAGCATTACTTTCAATTATCATAGTTATTCAAGTTTAATTATTTAGCCAAGTTTGTAAAATTATTTCAGCAGATAATTTATCTATCTCTTCTTTATTAGCATTCTTATGGTTTATACTCCATTTTAATCTTGTTTTTGCCTCATTTGATGATAAATTTTCATCAATAAATAATACTTCTTTTTGGTATCTTAGGGTTAATTTTTTTGCAAAGGCTTTGCTAATATACGATATTTTTTGCATCTTACCGTTATGCAGTGCCAAGCCAACTATAAATAGCTGTGGGTCATACTGTTTAATAAATTCGTCAATAGCATCCCAATTAGTACTACCGTCTTTATAGTGCTTGACAACACCAATACCACTTGCAACTTTGGTAATACTATTTGCTATGGCAACACCTGTCTTTTTTGTGCCAACATCAAAACCTATATATGTTTGTATATCATCCATTGCCTGTAATTACAATTTTTGCTTTGTATATTTTGTAGTATAAATTAAAGTAGATTTTACTAGGTATGTTTAAATACTATTACCTTAAATTATAAGGTGAGAGTGTTAATAGCACAAATAATAGACAAAAATCACACTACACACATAAATACCCTTATAAATGGTATTTATAATTGTTTTATGGTTTTAACTAGTTAAGACCCTTATTTTATATACTCTTTCAACACAAAAAGCCTCTTAAAATCATTAATTACCCCCTAAAATCATAGTTTCTACTTGTTTCTTTGCTTGTGCTAATTCGGTTTTTGCTTCAAGTTGTAGTTGTTTAGCTTGTTGTCTTATTTGGCTGATATGTTCGGCAATTTAGTTTTGTTTTGTTTTGTTAGTGGGGGAAGTGGGATTTTTAAATTATTAACAACATCTTTAGTTAAGCATGTTACAGTTGCCCCTGTAATATATCTTTTAATTTGCGTATTACCAAAACTAGATTTTAAATAAGACAATAAATAATCGCCCTTAGAGTGAATAAGACCAAAATTTTTATCACTTTTAGTATGTTTGAAAATTAAGCCTGAGAGTTCTTTTTCGGAGTGAGTGAGTTTTTGTTGTGCTTGTAGCCTTTCTAAACCGTGTATTTGCTCTTTAATTAACTCTAACTTGCGAGTTTGCATAGCAAAGTAAGTTTGTGCAAAAGCAATAGTTTCTTTTCTTGGGTCGCCATTTTGAGCAATTAAATAACAAGCATACCGTGTTAGCATTATATCTTGTATTTCTCGTTGGGAATTAGAGCCTAAAATAACCATTTTGTTGGCGTCAACGAAATGGTCGTAAGGCTTATTATGACTGGCTTCGCAGGAAATTTTAGCTTTGGTGATAACTTGGTTAAAATTATGCCAATCACTATATTCTAATAAATGCTGTAAATCCCTAGCAAACCAAAACTCTATGCCATTATCGGTGGTTTGTGAATGGGTATCAAAATTATTCGCAAAGGATTAAATAATTTCGTTTTTCATTATTTTTTAATTTTATATATTACCGTAATTACTGGTACTGTTTTTATATATCGTCATTGCGAACACTGTTTTTTAGTGTGTGGCAATCTCAGGCAATATGCCATTATTAAATTATACCGCGTTTTTAAGATGAGATTGCCACGCCTTTTATTAAGGCTCGCAATGACTGTGGGTGTGTTTTTAAGATGAGATTGCCACGCCTTTTATTAAGGCTCGCAATGACTGTGGGTGTGTTTTTAAGATGAGATTGCCACGCCTTTTATTAAGGCTCGCAATGACTGTGGGTGTGTTTTTAAGATGAGATTGCCACGCCTTTTATTAAGGCTCGCAATGACTGTGGGTGTGTTTTTAAGATGAGATTGCCACGCCTTTTATTAAGGCTCGCAATGACTGTGGGTGTGTTTTTAAGATGAGATTGCCACGCCTTTTATTAAGGCTCGCAATGACTGTGGGTGTGTTTTTAAGATGCCTGATAGTTCTTCATTATTCATATTTTTTTATAAACTATTCTCTAAAAAACCATTTTTCTTAGTAACTGTATCTAATTCTTTTAAGGTTTTAAGTAATTCAGCTATTTTATCTAGGGGCATAGAATTAGCACCATCACTAAGGGCTTGGCTAGGATTAGGGTGGGTTTCTAAAAAAATACCACTAACACCAACTGCAATAGCGCCACGGGCTAAAACTGGGACAAATTCGCTTTGTCCACCACTAACACTGCCAGCACCACCGGGTTGTTGTACAGAATGGGTGGCATCAAATATAATAGGGCAATTAGTTGAGCGCATACTAGCTAAACCACGCATATCAGATACAAGGGTATTATAGCCAAAACTTGTGCCTCTATCACAAAGCATAATTTTTTTATTACCGCTTTGATAGGCTTTATCAACGACATTCTGCATATCCCATGGGGCTTGAAATTGTCCTTTTTTAATATTGACAGGCAGGCCTTGCTCACATACATTTTGGATAAAATTAGTTTGTCTAACCAAAAAAGCAGGTGTTTGCAAAACATCGACTACACTTGCTACCTCATTAAGAGGAGTATCCTCATGCACATCAGTTAATACTGGTGTACCAATGTCATCTTTTACTTTTTGTAAAATCCTTAATCCCTCACTAATCCCTAAGCCTCTAAAACTTTTATAACTAGTACGATTAGCCTTATCAAATGACGACTTATAAATAAAATTAATGGCTAATTTATCAGTAATATCTTTTAGTTTTTGTGCAGTTTGTAATGCTAATTTTTCAGATTCTATTACACAAGGTCCTGCTATTAGAAAAAATGGCTGGTCTAACCCAATATCAAAATTTAATAATTTCATATCTTTTTTAGTTAAAAACAATAATTATATAAGTAAAATAGCAAGAAAAAATGACAAATAAAAATAAATGACAAATATTCTTGCTAAAATCTTATTAGTCAAGCAACAAGAAGTAAAATTAGCAAAAGCTAAAGTTTCCTTAAATAAAATAAAAAAATTAGCAAAAAATTCACCAAAATGTAGGGATTTTACTGCTGTTTTGTTAGCTAGTATTAACGATAAAAAAACCACCATTATAGCAGAAATTAAAAAAGCATCTCCTAGTAGAGGCATAATTAGAGAAGATTTTAATCCGCAAGAATTAGCCAGAGACTATGAGTTAGGTGGTGCTACTTGTTTATCTATTTTAAGCGATGAAAAATATTTTAAAGGCAGTTTAGATTATATATCTAAGGCAAAACAAATATGCCGCCTGCCTATATTACGCAAGGATTTTATTATTGATGAATATCAGGTTTATCAATCAAAAGTATCAGGTGCTGATGCTATATTGCTTATTGTATCAGCACTAGATGATAAAACTATGTTTCAACTAACTAATTTAGCTAATAACTTAGGTATGTCGGTATTAGTTGAAGTTCATAATAAAGATGAATTAACGCGAGCTTTAAAATTAAACTTAAAAATTATCGGTATCAATAACAGAGACCTAAAAACATTTACAGTTAGCTTAGATACCACGATAAATTTATTACCCTATATACCAGATAGCACAAAAGTAATAACAGAAAGCGGAATATTTAATAACAACGATATTCAAAAAATGCAAGCAAATTCTGTATATGGATTTTTGGTAGGAGAGGCATTAATGCGTAAAAAAAATATAATTACTGCACTTAAAAAATTAATACAGGAGCAATAACATGAAGACAAATATTAAGTGGCTAAATAACATGGCTATACAAGCAACAACCCAAAGCGGGCATACCATTAACTTAGACGGTCCGCCAGAATTAGGTGGTGCTAATACTGGTGCTAGACCTATGGAAATGTTGCTAGTTGGTATGGGTGCTTGTACTACTGTTGATGTAATTAGTATTTTGCAAAAAATGCATCAAAATGTTAGTAATTGCGAAATAGAAATAACTTCTAAACGAGCAAAAGAGCATCCCAAAATATTTACTGATATTCACTTACATTTTATTTTATCAGGAGATAATTTAGACCCAAAAAAAATTGCCAAAGCCATAAAGCTATCAGCCACTAAGTACTGTTCTGCTTCAATTATGCTATCTAAAAGTGCAAATATAAGCCATAATTGGAGTATAAAATAATGTCTAAATTTTTAACTTTTGGCTGGCTTGGCACTATTACTGGGATAGCAGGTGGAATATTAATTGCAATAAATTCACCAGAATACTCTAAATTTGGCTTTATTTTTTTTCTAATATCTGCGATTAGTTGGTTAATTCAAGGTTGGAAAAGCCAAGATTTACCACTTGTATTATTAAACTGTGTTTTTATAGTAATAGATATTATAGGAATATACAAATGGTTTTTTTAAAAAAATTTAATTTGATTTTATTTGTTGTCTTATTTGTTTTTCTAACTCATCTACTAATTGTTCGTTATTAATCTTACTTTTAGTTTTGCCATTAATATAAAGTAAATTTGGTTTACCACCTGTAAGTCCTACTTGCACCTCTTTTGCTTCGCCAGGTCCATTTACTACACATCCTATTACGGCAACATCAATTGGCTTAGTAATATTTTCTAGGCGTGATTCTAATTCATTCACTACCTTTATTACATCAAAGTTTTGCCTAGAACAACTAGGACAAGCTATTAAATTAACACCCATACTACGCAAATGCAGACTTTTTAAAATATCAAAACCAACTTTAACCTCTTCTACAGGATCAGCTGCCAGAGATACTCTTATGGTATCGCCTATACCCTCTGCTAATAACATACCTATACCAATAGCTGACTTTACTGCTCCACTACGAAAACTACCTGCCTCAGTGATTCCTAAGTGTAGCGGTTGCTTAGTTTGTGATGCTAGTTTTCTATAAGCAAAAACACTCATAAATACATCCGATGCCTTTAAACTAATTTTGTAATTATCAAAATTTAACTTATCTAAAATATCAATATGTCTAAGTGCAGACTCTACCATAGCATCTGGAGTTGGTTCACGGTATTTTTTTTGTAAGTCTTTTTCTAATGAACCAGCATTAACACCAATACGAATTGGGATATTTTTATCCTTAGCACTAGCTACTACTTCTCTGACTCTATCTTCTCTACCTATATTACCAGGATTAATACGCAAACAATCAGCACCTAATTTTGCTACTTTTAAAGCTATTTTATAATCAAAATGAATATCAGCGACAAGCGGAATATTAATTTGTTTTTTAATTATACCAAAGGCATTAGCCGCATCCATAGTAGGAACAGACACTCTAACAATATCAGCACCAGCTTTAGCTATATCATTAATTTGGGCTATAGTTTTAGCAATATCTTCGGTATTAGTATTAGTCATACTTTGCACAGCAATAGGGGCATCGCCGCCTATTGCAACATTACCTACAAATATTTTTTTACTAACTCGGCGTTTTATATTGTAGTCTAATTTCATTATTGATTTTTTGGGATTAAAACATCTAATATTTCCACATTGTCAACATCGTTATTTTTATTGGGATTTTCTGGCTTATTCTTATTTGTTTTATCTTTTGCAGTAGTGTTATTATCGTAGTTATCATCATTTTGATAATTAAATTCTCTGTTAATTTCTACTATTTCATTATAATCAGTATTTGTGAAAAATAATTTATAGCCTATAAAAAATACTGCAATAATTATTATTAATTTAATGATTCTTTTAATATTATTACTTTTCTTAGGTAATATTATTTTTCTGGCTCGTATTCTATTTCTATACTTTTTGAACATATCGCTTAGTTTTATCTACTACCTTACCTGCTAGTTGTCCGCAGGCAGCTACAATATCATCACCTCTTGTTTGTCTTGTAGTAGTTCTAATATTATTATTATGTAAAATATTCTTAAATTTATTTATTGTATCACTATTTGAAGTTTTATATTTAGTTTTTGAAAATGTATTAAATGGTATTAAATTAACTTTAGCACTAATATTTTTTAATAATTTAGCTAAGCCATAAGCATATTTTTCATCATCATTTACCCCTGATAACATAACATATTCAAATAAAATATGGCGTTGCTGTTCTCCTGCTTGCAAATAATATTTACAAGCTGTTAATAATTCGGCAATAGGATATTTTTTGTTAATAGGAACTAACTCGTCGCGTAAATTATCATAACAGGCATGCAAAGATATTGCTAAACTGACATTACTAGTATCTGCTAAACGGTATATAGCTGGAATAACTCCTGATGTGCTAACCGTTACCTTTCTTCTTGATAAGCCAAAAGCTAAATTATCTAATAATAAATCACAGACATTATAAACCTCTTTTTCATTTAATAATGGCTCGCCCATACCCATAAAAACAACATTACTAATTTTTTTATTAACTGATTGTAAATATCTTTTGCTGATAATAACTTGTGCTATAATTTCATCGCTTGTTAAATTACGGTTAAATCCTTGTTTACCAGTTGCACAAAATGAGCAATCAAGTGCACAACCTACCTGAGATGATATACATAAAGTTCCTCTATCATTTGTAGGGATATAAACAGTCTCAATATGATTTTTATCGTCTAATTCAATAATCCATTTTATCGTGCCATCTATTGATAAATATTGCTTATGTATTTTAGGTAGTGCAAGGGTTGTAGTTGCTTGTAATTTGCTAATTAGGTTTTTAGATAAATTTGACATAAGTGCAAAATCAGTAATATCTTTTTTGTATATCCACTGCATTAATTGTTTTGCACAATATGATTTTTCACCTAAATTAACAACAAAATCAGTTAATTGATTATGTGTTAAGGCAAATAAATTTTGTTTCATAAAAAATACCAACTCCTTACATTAAATCTAATTTTTAAACAACTCTTATAAAATAATTTAACAAATTTAATATCTGCTATTAAGATACTACAACAATAATTAATAAGTTCTAGGGCATAACTCATCTTTAGAGAAAAAATACTTTATCTCTATTTCTGCATTTTCTTTACTGTCTGAGCCATGAACTGCATTTTTCTCAACATTAGTTGCAAAATTAGCACGAATAGTACCTGCCAAGGCATCTTGCGGGTTAGTAGCGCCCATAATTTCACGATGTTTGCTAACTGCATTTTCGCCCTCTAATACTTGCACCATAATAGGACCTGAGGTCATAAAAACAATTAAATCATTAAAAAATGGTTTATCTTTATGAATAGCATAAAAACCTTCTGCATCTTGTTTAGATAAATGTTTCATTTTTGCAGCAATAATTTTAAAGCTTGCATCTTCAAAACAGCTATAAATTGCCCCAATAACATTTTTTGCTACTGCATCTGGTTTAATAATTGATAAAGTGCATTCCATAAATATACCTCTAAAAGTTATATAATTTTATAGCAATTATTATACCAAAGTCTCACTAAATACAAAAGTATTAACAATTATTTAATCTAAGTAGCTAATTATACTCACTGTCACTACGAGTACAGTTTTTTTGTGTGTGGCAATCTCATCCACTCTTGTCATTACGAGTACAGTTTTTTTTGTGTGTGGCAATCTCATCCCACAAACACAGTACAATCAACAACAGTATATACTTTACTAAGCTAACAATGAAAGATAAAATAACTATTGTTAGAGTAAAACCATGTATTTGCTTACAAAAGTTATACAATAAACTTATAACCCTTGCCTAATAAATAAAATTATGAATACTATAACAATACAAAAAAACGAATATGAAAATCTTTTAAAATATAGAAAAAAATTATTGAAATTCAAAATACAAATAATATTGATAGTGCTAAAAATTTAGGTGATGTTTATGGGGGAGATTATTTAGCGGTGGAGTTTTTACCGCAATATTTAAAATGTGATTTTTTTGAGGATAGGAAGTTAAATAGTAATGAGATACAAGGGGTTTTTGTAAATAAGTCCTTAGCTTTTGTAAATACCACCTAATATTGATGTAATTTATCAAAACAGCCAGTAAAAACAGAGTATAATTAGCAGGTTTTTATGTTACGAGGTAAATTTTGGCAAATTCAGCAGGTTCTAAAAAAAGAGCGAGACAAGCAATTAAAAATAATAGTAATAATTCAAGGCTACGCACTAAAGTGCGAACTTATATTAAAAAAACATTAAATGCCATAGATAAAAAAGATAAATCATTAGCAACAGAAACTTTTATAATTATGCAAAAGGTAATTGATCAAGTTGTTGCTAAGGGACTCATACATAAAAATAATGCCGCTAGAAAAAAACACCGTATAAATGCTAAACTAAAAGGTTTATAGTTTTAGATTACAAAAGTTAACTTCATAAAGTTAATGAAAGGACATCTAGTTATAATTTTAAACTAGTAAAGACCATTACATAATAATATTTATGTACACAGCATTGTATTTTTAAATGAATACACTCAAAAACTATATATTATTTTAAATGCAATAAATCAATCGAACCTGCTGAACCTACTGAACTTGCTGAAGAAAGAGAACCTGCTGTAGAACCTACTAATGTACTAAATGTACTTGCTGAACCAATACTACCAACAGAACCTGCTGTAGAGGCCTTAACACCAGCTTGTAAATTAGATAAATCTGCTAATGTATTAGACGGGAATACAACATAAGTAGTATCTTTAGTATTAGTAACAACTTTAACATCATAATCACTATACATTTCTTTGCCAATTATGCTAGGGTCTTTACGAATCTTAGTGCGAAATTCCTTGTCAAAAATTTTATTGTTGCTATTTTTATGCCCTGTATTTTCCATATTTTTACCACTTAAATTAAAAAATTAACCATTAACATCTACTGAACCTGCTGAACCTACTGTACCTATTGATGAGGCAGTAGCAGCACTACTAGCAGTAGAAGTGAGAGTTGCTCCAAAAGTACTTGCTGTTGCTACAGATCCTAGTGAGCCAGCACTACCTGCTGTAGAAACCTTAACTCCAGCTTGTAAATTAGATAAATCTGCTGACATATCAGACGGGAATATAACATAAGTAGTATCTTTAGTATTAGTAACAACTTTAACATCATAATCACTATACATTTCTTCGGCAATTATGCTAGGGTCTTTACGAATCTTAGTGCGAAATTCTTTATCAAAAATTTTATTGTTGCTATTTTTATGCTTTGTATTTTTCATATTTTTAATTCTTTAATTCAAAATGTGTTTAATACTTATTATTATATAGAAATTATTTTTAATAAAAAATTATTGTATTACTATTTATATAATATATATGTTTGCACATTATAAATTGTATGTTACTAAATTAGAAAACCTCTAATTATATTTTAGCTTATCACCACAAGACTTAATATCTTTATAATTTATACATAAATAGCAATATCCATAGGTATATGTTATACATATAATGAGTAGATTTGTGCTTATTCTTTGTTATGGTGTAACGGACTATAAAAAAAATAAAAAATGCTAAAACTTGCTATAATACTTTAGTATGATTAGTAAAGAAGATAAAGAGGTATTTGACAATGTTATGCTTGGGGTATTGCCACTTAAAAATCGCAACCATAAAATATTAAAAACTAGTAATAACCTACTAAATAATAAGCCTTATAAACATACCCATAATAATACATTAGAACACAATGAGTATTTTGATAAAATTATTAGTGGCAGTTCAATAATAAAATATAGTGGCAATATAGCAAATACTGGGATATATAATAGATTAAAAAAAGGTCAAGTTCAGCCAGAGTATACTATGGACTTGCATGGTTTTACAGTACAAGAAGCACAAGAAAAAATAAACAGTTGTTTAATTAATACTTCTAACCTATCTTGTATAAAAATTATCCACGGCAAAGGGTTAAATAATAGCGATAATAAGGCTGTGTTAAAAACATTTGTTGCTAATTATTTAAAAAATCATCAAATGGTTAGTGCTTATCATTCTTGCAATAAACAACAAGGTAGCACTGGTGCTATACTGGTATTATTAAAAAATAATGTTTAGCTCTGATGAAATTTATTCAATTAGTAATTTTTTAAACTTATGCAAAAATACTTTAACAAATAATATTCCTTCTTGTTGGATACAAGGTGAAATTAGTAATGTTAGCAAACCATCATCTGGACATATATATTTTTCCTTAAAAGATGACAAGTCACAGATTCGCTGTGTTTTTTTTCGTCTAAGTCAAAAAAATATTAACTTTAAAATAGAAAATGGTTTATCTGTATTAGTCCATGCTAACACTACTATATATGAGGCCAGAGGTGATTTACAAATAATTATAAGTCAAATTGAGCAAGTGGGTTTAGGTAATTTAGCACTGGCATTTGAACAATTAAAAACCAAGTTAGCAAAACAAGGCTTATTTGATGCAAGTAATAAAAAACCACTACCAGAATATCCTAAAAAAATAGGCATAATTTCATCAAGTAGTGGTTCTGTAATTCAAGATATTATCAATGTATTAAAACGCCGTTACCCGTTTGCAAAGTTATTATTATTTGATACTACAACCCAAGGTAATTCTTGTGCTAAAAATGTTATTAATGCCTTGTATTATGCCGATAGAAAAAAATGCGATGTGTTGATTATCGCAAGAGGTGGTGGTGCTATGGAAGACTTATGGTGTTTTAACGAAGAGACCGTTGCTATGGCAATATTTAACACAAAAACGCCAATAATAAGTGCCATAGGACACGAAACAGATACTACTATTAGTGATTTTGTAGCCGATATTAGAGCCCCTACTCCAAGTGCAGCTGCTGAATTAGTATCACCTGATAGATACCAAAAAATACAAGAGTTTAATAATTATAAAAACAGGCTAACTATTATACTAAAAAACTATTTAGCTAATAAGCAAACAAAATTAAAATATCTAAGTGATAGAATTATTAGACCGCAAGAGATAATTAACCAAAAATATCAGCACTTAGATGTTATTGCAAATAGTATAAATAAGGCAATACTGGTTAAAATAGATTTATATAAAGCGTATTTAAACAGTAAACAACAGCAACTTTATAAGCTATCTCCTAGTAGTAATATTACCAACAAAAAACAACAACAAATATACTTAGCTGTGAGTTTAAACACTAAAATTAATAGCATATTAGCAAATAATAAAAATAAACTAATACAATTAAAATCTAAAATGCAAGATATTAATAAATATTATTTATTAAATAAAAGGCAGAAATTAACAAGCATTATTAAAGCGCTAGAATTATTAAATCCTATGCAAACAATAGCCAGAGGGTATAGTATAAGTAGCGATATAAATAATAAAACTATTAATACTATTGACAATATAGCTATTAATAATAAAATAAAAATTACCTTGTTAAACGGTAGTTTACTAGCAACGGTTAAGAGTATTAATCCGCATACAAAATAACAATTTTTATACAATATTTTAAGTTTATTATGCTATTATTTATATTACTTGTCAGGTGTTTATAAAAGTAAAGAAATGCTATTGAATTAAGTGATAAAGTTGTACTTTGAGGGATTGTATGTTAAATACTGTTTTTTAGATGTATGTTTTAACCTAGGATAAAATATTAGTTAAAGTTAAAACAATAACTTAATAATTACACCATATAAAAACTTGTTAAGTTACTGCACAAGAATTGTTTATTTATGCAAAAAATAGCATAGTTAAAAAGCAATGCTGTGCACATAAATATTCTTGTGTAGTAGTTTTTATTAGTTTAAGTTATTGCTTTAATCTATTATCTCGTCTGCTTTTTCATCGCCATCTAAGTCAAGTTCTCCATCTTTAAAAACACGACTAGCTAAAATATCATCATCTACAATAGTAACAAGGTCTTTCTCAGTAATATCACTATTAAGGTTAAATAATCTGTTTGCTTGACGAAGGCGTGCTCTATCAATAGCATTACGAATAGAGCGTGCATTAGCAAAATGTGGTAATTGCGTTCTAAGTTTGATATACTCAAAAAATACTGCCTTAGCACTATCGCTGAAACTATAATTAAGTTGTTCCATCATTAATTGTGCGATTGACAACAATTCTTTGTCGCTATAATCAGGAAAATCAATATGGTGTGCAATGCGAGAGCGCATACCGGGATTAGAATGAAAGAAAGTGTCCATTTTATCTTTATAGCCTGCTAATATTACTACCAAATCATCACGGTTATTTTCCATGATTTGTAACAGGATTTCTATAGATTCAGCACCATAATCGCGTTCATTTTCTGGTTTATAGAGGTAATATGCTTCATCAATAAATAAAACACCGCCCATAGCTTTTTTAATAATTTCTTTGGTTTTAGGGGCAGTATGTCCTATGTATTGACCTACTAAATCGTCTCTTGTTACTGATACTAAATGTCCTTCTCGTACATAACCTAATTTTTTTAAAATTTCACCCATACGCACTGCCACAGTAGTTTTACCAGTACCAGGATTACCGGTAAAACTCATATGTAATGTAGGTGATTGGCTAGATAATTCAAGCGATTTACGCATCTTATCTACTAATAATAAGGCAGCAATTTCACGAATTCTAGTTTTAACTGGCACAAGTCCAATTAAATCTTTATCTAACTGTTTTAGAACATCCTGAACCTCTGAATCTGCTAAAATTTGTTGTAAATTAATTTTCTTGCTCATACATTTGCACCATCAGTAATAGAATATTAAAAAACCAGTGTAATTTAGCAATGTGTTAAAAACACTTTTGCTTTATTTTTTATTGTGATAATAGCACAAAATAGTCTAATATTTATAATAACTTAGTATCTTTCCATTTCAGGCTTTTTGTTAGAATAAGGATAGGTAGTGTAACTAATACGACGACCTTCTTGTTCTTGACGAATAAGCCCATAACCAGGTTCTTCTTTGGGACGATTAACAATAAAACTCATCTTAACCGACTCCCAACCACGAGTTGCATCAAATGCACTAATACGCATATAGTGATTAGGAAATGTCTTACGACACGCATTAACCTCCATCATAATACCTGCTGGGTCTTTGAGGTCAAACATAGGTTGGCCAAACATCTCCCAATAAGTGTTACGAGGATGAGGGTCATCGGTATATTCAATGCTTACCGCCCAGTCATTTTGCAAAGCATATTTGATTTGTGCAGTGATTTGCTTGTCAGTTAAATCAGGCAAAAATGAAAATTGTCCTTGTGTGATGCGTTTGTTTTGATTTGTCATCATAATAGCATTCTCCTATTAAATTATTAAATTAAATTCCGCCTGTAACCGTAGGTATAAAATCAGCAGTATCAGTTGATTCATAGTTAAAGGTAATATCTTTCCAAGTATCAAGAGCTGCCTTTAATGGTGAACAGGTTTTTGCTGCCTCTTGTAAAATTTGTGGTCCTTCTTTGAGATAATCGCGACCCTCATTTCTTGCCAAGATTATTGTCTCTAAAGCAACACGATTAGCAATAGCCCCTGCTTGAATACCATCAGGATGCCCAATGGTGCCACCACCAAATTGCAGGACAACATCTTCACCTAAGTAATGTACTAATTGATGCATTTGTCCAGCATGAATACCTCCTGAGGCAACTGGCATAACTTTATTAAGCGATGCCCAATTTTGGTCAAAGAAAATTCCACTTGCTAAGTCTTGTTTTAGATTATCTTTTAATAAGGTATCGTAGAAGCCCTTAATCATATACGGGTCACCTTCTAACTTGCCTACCACAGTACCAGCATGAATATGGTCCACACCAGCCATACGCATCCACTTACAAATAACACGAAAATTCATACCGTGATTTTTTTGGCGAGAATAGGTAGAATTTCCTGCTCTATGTAAATGTAAAATCATATCATTTGCTCTTGACCATTTTGCCATACTTTGAATAGCAGTATAACCTATAACTAAATCTATCATAATAATCACAGATCCTAGTTGTTTGGCAAATTCAGCCCGTTTATACATTTCTTCCATAGTGCCAGCAGTAACATTAAGATAATGTCCTTTTATCTCGCCAGTAGCAGCTTGTGCATGGTTAACCGCTTCCATACAATATAAATAACGGTCACGCCAGTGCATAAATGGTTGCGAGTTGATGTTTTCATCATCTTTAACAAAATCCAAGCCGCCTTTTAGTGCTTCATATACCACTCTACCATAGTTGCGTCCTGATAAACCTAATTTTGGTTTGGTAGTAGCACCTAGCAGTGGACGACCAAATTTGTCTAAACGCTCGCGTTCTACTACAACACCAGTAGCAGGACCTTGAAAGGTTTTTAGATAAGCAACAGGGATACGCATATCTTCCAAGCGTAGAGCTTTTACCGCTTTCATACCAAATACATTACCAATAATAGATGCGGTAAGATTGGCAATAGAATCTGACTCAAATAAATCTAAGTCGTAAGCGATATATGCAAAATATTGTGCTTCTGTTTTTGTGCCTTCTCCAGTATTAGGTACTAAATCACAACGAAATGCTTTAGCACGATATAACTCACAAGCTGTTAAACGGTCAGTCCATACAACAGTCCAAGTCGCAGTTGATGATTCACCAGCAACTGCTGCTGATGCTTCTTCTGCTTCTATACCTTGTTGCGGAGTAATACGAAATAATGCTATTACATCCGTTTCTAAAGGTTGGTAGTCTGGTTGCCAGTATCCCATTTGCTTATAAGAAATTACACCAGATTTATAACGCTCTTTGCCTTTTAATTCAGCCATATTAAATCTCCTACTTTGTAAAATTAAGTTTTAGAAGTAAGATAATACTATATAAACTTAATAATGTAAAATAATATTTTTTTAACTAATAATAATAAAATTTTATTATTTATTCTAAAAAACTATGCAATAATTAAAACTTATACATTAAATTTACTTTGTTTTTTGTTTGAGTTGTGTCTGTTATTTTGCTTGTTGTAATAGTCTTTTTACCAATATTACAGCTAAGTTTACGACTAATAGTTGATATGCTTATATTTATTGTTTTAGCAATAAAACTTAAAAATTCTTATTTTATAATAAGATAACTAAACTGCATTCTATTTATTATTCTCATAAAGTTTAATGTATTTGTAAAAAACACCGCTGGCATTAGAAAAAGAAATTAAAAAACCATGATAGCCAAAAAAGATACCGCCTTTGAGAATATAAAATTTAATAAATGCCACTAAACTTTTAAGTACAGCAATGATTGGTAGGGTTTTTTTATGGCGATTATCTTTTGCCCATAAAGTAGAATAATAATCCATTTTTTGTAAGAGTTCACTGGCATTATCAAAACTATAATGTTTAAAAGTATTTTTAAGTTTTACTATTTCTAATGTTTTAAGTAACAGGCTTTCATGTACTTGGTTATCATTAAACTGTGTTATATTCTTATTAAACAGCCTTAGCACATAATCATTGCCCCAATTACAACATTTAATTAATTTATTATTGTAATAATTATCTCGCTTAATACTGTAAATTTTATACTTATCTAGTTTTAAACTAAGAATCTCATCTACCAAATCAGGACTAAATATTTCATCGCTATCAATAGATAAAATCCAGTCATATTTTGCTTTACTAATAGCTAAATTCTTCAGTGGACCAAAACCAATAAATTCACTTTTATAAAGCTTGATATTTTTAAAGGTTTTAACTATTTCTATCGTGTCATCAATAGAACCGTTATCAAGTACAATAATTTCATCAAATTTAACTAAAGCCTCTAAACACATTTTTATACGCTTTGAAGAATTTTTAGTTAACACTGTTACTGTTATTTGATTCATGTTTTATATACTAATTTTTCTTAAATACTATAATTTAACTTCTACTAAAAAGCATATTCAAATAGCATTACATAAGGTAATTTATGTAAATAGCATTGCTTTTTAACTATGCTGTTTTTTTTGTATAAATAAGAAGCACCTAGTTTTGCATATAAGCTATTAAGTAAAGTTATATAAGCATTTTTTGTCCATCAATTAAAATGCAGATGTTGGTAGCACATTCGTTTTTACCAACTTTATAATACTATACTGACTTAATATAGTTAGTAATAAAATGTTATTATCTGTTTAAATCACTATATTAACAGATTGTGTTAGAATTTTAGTGAATTATGTGTGAAATGCTATTTTTAGATGTTCGCTCTTGCTTAGGATAGAATAAAGTTAAATTATTATTTCAAACAAAAACTAAATAACTAATGCTTAGTTGTTTTAGCGTTATTAATAAAATTTAATTAAACTAATTAGCCAAAGTACCAGCTGTTGAAACTGTACCAATAGTAGAAACAGTAGATGAACATGAACAGGCACTGCTAATACTTACAACAGTTCCAGCGGTGCTAGCAGTCCCAGCAGAGCTAATACTTTCTGCTGCATGTATATTTGTTAAGTCTAAATCATTGTCATGCAAAGGAATAATTATATAAGTAGTATTATTAGTATTTGTTTTAACTATAAAATTAATATCTTTATCAATGTATTTGCTACCTAGCATTGCTTTTGGACTCTTGCGTATATTTTTTCTTATTTTTTTATCAAATATAATATTTTCCATAATATTAGCCTTGTTATGTCTTTATCTTAGCAGAACCTAGTGTTGCTGCTGTTCCTGCAGAAGATGCACTACTTACAGATGAAGGACATGCTGCAGTTCCAATAGTTCCAATAGTAGATGCAGTGCTTGCTGAACCAAGTACTCCTGCTGCATTTATATTGTTTAACCATTCTTCATTATTTAACTTATTAATAACTATATAAGTTATTTCCTTGGTATTAGTTTTTACAATAATATCAATGTCTTTACTAATATAATTTAGCACAGAATGAGGGTCTTTATACAATTTATTGCGGAATTCTTTGTTTTTAGTATTATTTTCCATAGTGTAACCTTTATTAGTTGTTAAAATTAATCAACAGTACCAGTGGTACTAGTAGAGCCTGCTGTTCCTAATGTAGATACAGTACTTGCAGTAGTACTTGCACTACTCATAGTTCCACCAGTACCTACTGTTGATATTGAACTAGCAGTTCCACCTGCTGCACTTATTTGTGATAATTCTTGCATATTATTATCGCTCATATCAGGAATAACTAAATAAACAGTATCCTTGGTATTAGTTGTAACAATAATATCAATATCTTTATTAATATAATTTAACACAGAATTAGGTTCTTTACGCAATTTATTGCGGAATTCTTTGTTTGTCATATCATTCTCTCTTAATAATGTTAAATATTACTTAGCAGTACTAGCTGTACCTATAGTTCCTGCTGTAGATGCAGAACTTATGGTACTACCTCCTATAGTACTAGCTAAACTTCCAAGACTTCCCACTGTGGTTAATGTACTAACTGATCCTGCATTTGCTGGTAATCCTGCTACATTTATTTGTGATAATTCTTGTAGATTATTATCGTTTATACTAGGAATAACTAAATAAACAGTATCCTTGGTATTAGTTGTAACAATAATATCAATATTACTGCTAATATAATTTAGTACAGAATGAGGGTCTTTACGCAATTTATTACGAAATTCTTTACTTGTCATGTCATTTGTCATAGTATGTTACTCCATTATCCAGAACTACCAGCACAAGCTATCGTACCTAATGTAGAAGCAGTTGCTGCAGTTGAAGGACATGCTGCAGTTGAAGCAGTTCCAACAGTACCTAATGAACCAAAACTCCCAGCTGTCCCTGCTGCACTTATTTGTGATAATTCTTGAATATTATTATCGCTCATATCAGGAATAACTAAATAAACAGTATCCTTGGTATTAGTTGTAACAATAATATCAATATCTTTATTAATATAATTTAATACAGAATAAGGGTCTTTACGCAATTTATTACGAAATTCTTTGTTTGTCATATCATTCTCTCTTAATTATGTTGATGTACCAAGGCAACTTAGTGACCCACCACTAGATATAGTACTAAGGGAGCCAACAATAGAACTTACAGATGAAGCAGTACTAGCTGAACCTGCTGAACTAGCTGTCCCTGCTGCACTTATTTGTGATAATTCTTGAATATTATTATCGCTCATATCAGGAATAACTAAATAAACAGTATCTTTAGTATTAGTTTTTACAATAATATCAATATCTGTATTAATATAATTTAATACAGAATATGGATCTTTACGCAATTTATTACGGAATTCTTTGTTTGTAATATCATTTGTCACATTATTTTCCTATAACTTTTCGGAGTCTAAAGAACTCATAGTGCCTAGAGTACCTGCTGTAGATACAGAACTTGCACTAGTTGTTGCAGAACTTACCGAGCCTAAGCTTGTAAGAGTTCCAATTGTCGTTGCAGTGCCAACTGTCCCTGCTGCACTTATTTGTGATAATTCTTGAATATTATTGTCACTCATATCAGGAATAACTAAATAAATAGTATCTTTAGTATTAATTTTAACTACAATATCAATATCCCTACTAATATAATTTAGCACAGAATGAGGGTCTTTGTGTAATTTAGCTCGTAATTCAATATCCATCATAATTATTACATGTAATTATAAATTCTTTTATATTAACCTGTTCATTATAATATATTATCTTAAATAGGTAATTAATAATTACAAAATAAAATATATAGTTTATGTAGGCACACAATATTATATTATTGCTAATAGTACTAATTAATTTTTATTCTTCTGGTTCTAAACTACCGCCTACTAACTTTGCACATAAGCCATTAGGTATGGTTATATAAGCATCTTTTTGTCCATCAATTAAAGCATGCCCTGCACATGCTGATGATTTAGTAGCACATTCGTTTTCACCAGCTTTTACTATGCCATAACATTCCTCGCCAGCAATAGATACACCACTTATACCTAGCATTGCAGTGCAAGTAATAGCAATAATAGTATTTTTATTCATTTTTTCCCACATTAGTTATAATAATTAATAATGCCTGTCATTATAGCATTAATTATTTTTTTTTGTTCTTTTATACTGTTTAATCTTCTTTCATCCTTAGGGTTTGATATAAAGGCAGTTTCTATTAATATTGATGGTATAGCTGGGGTTTTTAGGACTACGAACCCTGCTTTTTGTGGTTTTTTCTTGTGTAGTTTAGCTATTTTTTTTAGTTGTTGCAAAATACTATTAGCTAACTTATAGCTTTGCTTATCGGTATCTTTTCTAGAGAAATCCCATAGTATTTTATTAAGATTTTTATCATTATTAATTATTGCGTCTATGCCACCAAATTTATCAGCGGTATTTTCTCTCTCTTCTAATTGTCTTACAAATCTAGTATTAGCACCCTTTAAAGATAGGGTGTAAACACTAGAGCCTCTAGCATTTTTATTAGATACAGAATCGGCATGTATAGATATAAATAAATCAGCATTAGCTTTTTGTGATAGTTTAATTCTATTTAATAAAGATACATAGTAATCACCTCTTCTAGTTAGAAAGGCTTTATAATTTGGTAATTTATTGATTTTTTTTGCTAGTTGTTTAGCAAGTTTTAAGGTAATGTTTTTTTCGTATGTTTTGTAATATCCTATTGCACCTGGGTCCTCACCGCCATGTCCTGCATCTATTACAATTATTTTTTTATTACTAGCTGTCTTTATGATTTTTGTTGCTAATTTTTTATCGTATAAATCAATAACTAATCTATTATATTTATATATTTTGTTTGGTTTAAGACTAAAATAATTTATTCTTAATGGTTTTTTTAGTTCAATATCTAGTATTAGCTTGGATTTTTTTCTATGAGAAAATATATTTTTAATTCTAGTATCTTGATATTTTTTTATACTTAAAAATGCTTTTTTTAGAAAATTAACATTACTAATAGTAATATATATTCTTTGATTATTTTTATGTTTTGTTATTTTGTATGCTGAAACCTTGCTAATATCAATAACTATTCTAGTTTTATCAGGTGAATCCCAAAATCTAGTATCATATATCGTGGTTTTTGCTACAGCGTAACTACTTGTAATTATTAATAATAAGACAGTAATAAATTTTATTTTATAATTATATTTCATAAGGCTTTTGCATAAATAGGGATGATTAACAGAGCTCTGATTTTTGCTTAATTGATGGTATTCTTGTCAAGCCTGTCCTAGTTGTTCTAAGGTTGGTTTGATAAAAATTATCAAGTAAGTGGAAAGCGGGGTTCTGATGATTATTCATGTTTATGCAAAGGTCTCTTCATAAATTAAATATATTATTTACTAAATTACTAGCTATATTGCTTTGTTTGTTAACACTTATATATCTAAAACCATCATTTTTATCAAGAAGATTAATAATTAAATCTGGTTTATTAATAACTTTACTAGCTTTTTCAGCCCATTCAAATAAGCAAATATTATTATTATGTTGATAATCTCTAATACCTAGGTATTCTAATTCATCAGGGTTATTTATCCTATAACAATCAAAATGATGCACAAATCTGTTAGTTATTTGATAGCTTTCTACTATGCTATATGTTGGACTTTTTACCTTAAATATATTAAAAAATTGCATAAAACCTTGGGCTATGGTTGTTTTTCCAGTACCTAAGTCTCCTGATAGATAAATAGTAATATTACTATTAATATTGTTGCAATTGTAGGCTAAATTAAAGCCTAATTTCATAGTTTGCTTGCTTGATAGTAATTTTGTAAACACGATTTTATATTAAAGAATTAATGTAATAAATAAATACTACTAATAACAAACTTCCTTCTAATCTGTTAATAATATGTTTTTTATTAAATTTATAGGATAATAGCAATAATAATATTGTTAGAATAAATATAATAGGATAATCTCTGCTTATTACTGAATTGTCAATATAGTTTGGAGCTATAATACCTGGTAAAGCAAGCACAGCAAGAGTATTAAATAAATTAGAGCCAATTATATTACCTATAATCATAGCATGCTGTTTTTTTATAGCGGCACTAATAGAAATTGCTAGTTCTGGTAAACTTGTGCCAAATGCTATTATAGTTAGTCCAATAATAAGCTCTGATATTCCTAAATATTGTGCTAAATTAATACTAGACCAGACTACTAGTTTAGCACTAGCTATTAATACTATTAAAGATAGCAAGAGTTTTAACCAAATAACACCTTTATTTTTATTTGTTATAGTATCTTTATCTGGCGTCTCTATAATAGTGTTATCTTGCTTAGATTTTTTAATACTAATAAATAACATTATTGGTAGCAGGATTAATAAAATAAAACCATCAATACGACTAATATAATAATCTAACAACAAAATATACGATACAATAGTTGCTATTATCAACAATAACCATTCTTTTTTTAGTATTGAGCTTGGCACTTCTACTGGTCTAATAAGGATGCTTATACCTAAAACAAGTGCTATGTTAATTATATTAGAACCCAGAGCATTGCCAATACTAATATTTATATTACCATCATATGCCGCCATAGAAGAGACTAATAACTCTGGTGCTGATGTTCCAAAGCCAAATATTAATAAACCTATTGTTAAAGGCGGTATATTAAAGATATAAGCTATTTTTATTCCGTTATCGGTAAACTTATCAGATGCAATAATTAATAAAGCAAATCCTAAAATTAAAAAAAATATTGTTAATATCATAATACTATGTTAAATTATACAAATAATTTTTATTGTCAGTGTTTTTAAATTTAATATCACTGCATTAAGTTATAATGTTGGACTTTGGGATATTATGCATAAAACATTGCTTTTTAGGTGTATGCTTTTGCTTAGTAATAAATATGAGTTAATGGTAAAACAATGGCTTAATCATTATCCTAAACAAAAACTTGCTAATTTAACTAATTATAGTTTATAGTGCGGTTATATTTTGATAATTATAAAAAAATAAGTAAAAATGCAAAAACAATTATTAATAGGTAAATATGGTTTAAATTTTTTGGATGATTTTTATCCAGATGATATACCAGAAGAATGGAGATTTGATTATTATTCTGATTTTTTCTCTACATTATTATTACCAATAGATACAGGCGAGGATATTGAAGATATTTGCAATAATATAGATAATAATGAGTTTCAACTTGTTATTGAGGTTAATAATAAGTATTTACAAGATATTGATAAACTAAAAGACCTATTGTCATCAATTGCAAAACATAAAAAGTGTATTATTTTATGGCTTGAGTTAGAGGATAAATTAGATAATAAAATTTACAAATTACTAGCTAATTTTAAAATAGTTATCCAAGTACCTCACAAGATTGACATAGATTTAATGCATAAAAAAATACTGAACTATAATATATATTTTAATGATATTCCTGTTATTGTTTCTTCGTTGTCTCTTGAAGATAGCGAGATTCATGAATTTTTAGAAAAAATAGCTAAACTTAAACAAAAAATTATTATTATTTGTCGCTCTGCAGAATCATATTCTTTAAATAAAGCAATTACAATATCAAAAATGCTAGGTTATTAAAATATAAATGCAAGTTCTATTAACTAGACCATTGATACAGGTTAAAGAGTTTGAGAGTAAACTTGTTGTAAATAATTATCAACCATTATTGTTTCCTAGTTTAGTAATAAAGCCATTAAATGCAAAGCTAGTCAATACTGATTTTAATATAATAATTTTTATTAGTGTTAATGCTGTTGATTATGGTATTCAATATTTAGCAAAAATAAGTAAAACTAATAAATTTTTATTAGCAGCAATTGGTATTACTACCAAAAGACACTTAGAAAATTATGGCTATAAAGTGGATATTGCCCCAACAGGTATTGCATCTAGCGAGGCATTATTAGCTACCAAAGCTCTGGCTAATATTAGCAATAAAAATATATTAATAGTGAGAGGAAAGGGCGGTAGAGAGGTATTAAAAAATAACTTGTCAATAAATAACAGGGTATCGTATTTAGAAGTTTACTACCGTAAAATATCCGATATTAGTAGTATCCATAATGATTCTTTGTGTAGATTTTTAACTAATAAAATTGGTGTTATTATGTTAAATAGTATTGATACTGTAGATGCTTTTTTGACTATTGTAAATAATATTAATGTTAATTACATAACTAAATTACAGCAATATCCAGTTATAGTATTTAGCGATAGAGTTGCCAAGGCTGTAAAAAAATATGGTTTTGCTAATTGTCATATAGCAGTTAGTAGCAATAATGATGATTTGTTATATTGCTTAAATACAATTAAAAAATAATGCTTATTTATCAAAAAAGTCTTTTATAGAATTAAAAAAAGATTTTGATTCTGGGTGATTTTTGTTTTCTTTACTGCAATAGTTAGCAAATTCTTGCAGTAATTCTTTCTGTTTGCTATTTAAATTAATAGGTGTTTCTACTTTAACTTTACACAATAAATCACCAGTTGAACTACCTCTAACAGATGGTGAGCCTTTGCCTCTTATGCGGAATATTTTACCACTTTGTGTGCCATGAGGTATTTTAATCTTTGCTTTTGAGTTTAAAGTAGGTATTTCTATACTACCGCCTAATGCGGCTATTGTAAACTCAATTGGTATCTCACAATACAAGTCATCATTGTGTCTTTGAAAAATATTATGCTCTCTTACATGAATTTGTACATATAAATCACCAGTTTGACCGCCATTCACACCAACTTCACCTTCATTATTTAGGCGAATTCTATTGCCAGTATCTACCCCTGCTGGAATTTTTACAGATAGGTATTTTTCAACTTTTACAACTCCACTACCATAACAGGTATTACAAGGATTAGGAATAGTTTTGCCTTTACCGCCACAAGAAGAGCAAGGTCTTTGGATTGCAAAAGGACCTTGTTGTATTTGTACTTGTCCTCTACCATGACAAGTAGAGCAGGTATTTACACTTGTGCCAGCCTTAGCACCACTACCACCACAAGAATTGCATTTATCTTGTTTCGGGATACGAATTTTTACTGTTTTACCTTCTACTGCTTCTTTTAAATCTATTTCTAAGTTGTACTGTAAGTCATTGCCTCTGTTGTTAGCTTGTCTTTGTCCAGAACCAAAAAAATCACTAAATATATCACTAAAATCAAAACCAGCCCCATTACCAAAACCACCAGCTGAACCATCTACACCAGCGTGACCAAATTGATCATAAGCATTGCGTTTTTGATTATCAGATAGTATTGAATATGCCTCTTGTATTTTTTTAAATTTAGTCTCTGATACTTTTTTATCATCCCTATTTCTATCGGGATGATATTTCATAGCTAAACGCTTATATGCTTTTTTAATATCAGCATTATTAGTTTGTTTAGATACCCCTAATACTTCATAATAGTCTTGTTTTGCCATATTATTATTTTTGTAATTATAACAAAAGACTCAAATCAAGTATTTGCCATAAGAAAACAATAGTTTTAAGTTGTCATTTACAGATATTATTTTTTATCATCTACCTCTTCAAAATCAGCATCAACCACATCGTCATTAGAGTTTGTTGGACTAGATGCTTTTTCTGCTTCATTAGTAAAACCAGAGTCATTACCACCAGATGCCTGTGCTTTTGCCTGTGCTTTTTGTGCTAATGATTGTGATACTTCTGTTAAGGCATTTGTTTTTTCATCAATAGCTGTTTTATCATTACCTTTTATAGCAGTTTCTAAATCACTAATAGCATTTTCAATATTGGATTTTTCATCTTCTTGAATTTCACCTTTTAGCTCTTCCATACTTTGTTTTGTTACATGGATAATGTTATCAGCCATATTACGAGCTGTTACTAATTTTTGGAATTTTTTATCCTCTTCTGCATTTGCTTCTGCATCTTTTATCATTTTTTCTACTTCTTGTTCTGACAAACCACTAGAAGCTTTAATAGTTATTGATTGCTCTTTATTAGTATTTTTGTCCTTAGCAGATACATGCAATATACCATCGCTATCAATATCAAATGATACTTCAATTTGTGGTTGTCCCTTTGGTGCTGGTAATATACCGTCTAAATTAAATTGCCCTAATGACTTATTACCACTTGCTATTTCTCTTTCACCTTGTAAAACATGCACAGTAACAGAGTTTTGATTGTTGCTTGCTGTTGAAAATACTTGCGAGGCATTGGTTGGTATAGTAGTATTTTTTTCAATAAGTTTAGTCATAACACCGCCCATAGTTTCAATACCTAATGATAATGGTGTCACATCAAGTAATAAAATATCATTTACATCACCTGCTAAAACACCTCCTTGAATAGCAGCACCCATGGCTACACATTCGTCTGGATTAATATCTTTTTTAGGCTCTTTACCAAAAAAGTTTTTAACTTCTTCTTGTACCTTAGGCATTCTAGTTTGTCCACCTACTAAAATTACCTCATCAATCTCATTTATTGATAACTTAGAATCTTTTAAAGCAATGCTACAAGGTTTAATTGAGCGTTTGATTAAATCAGCAACTAGTGATTCTAATTTAGCACGAGTTATTTTAATATTTAAATGCTTAGGTCCACTAGCATCTGCGGTAATATAAGGAAGACTTACCTCTGATTGCTCTGATGACGATAGCTCAATTTTAATTTTTTCTGCCGCTTCTTTTAAGCGTTGTAGTGCCAAAGGGTCCTTTTTTAAATCTATGCCATCTGATTTTTTAAATTCAGTTAATAAATAATTGATAATCTTATAATCAAAATCTTCACCACCTAGAAAAGTATCGCCATTAGTTGCTAAAACTTCAAATTGTTTTTCGCCATCTATGTCTTCCATTTCAATTATAGAGACATCAAATGTGCCACCGCCTAAGTCATAAACTGCAATTTTTTTATTGCCTTTGCTTTTATCAATGCCATAAACTAAAACTGCAGCAGTAGGCTCATTGATAATTCTTTTTACATCTAAACCAGCAATTTTTCCAGCATCTTTGGTAGCTTGTCTTTGTGAATCGTTAAAATAAGCTGGAACAGTAATAACAGCTTCTGTAACTTTTTCACCCAGATAATCTTCTGCGGTTTTTTTCATTTTTACTAAAATTTTGGCAGATATTTCAGGTGCAGCTATTTTTTTCCCTTTAACTTCTACCCAAGCATCGCCGTTACTTGCTTTTACTATTTTATAAGGCACAATTTCAATATCTTTTTGTACTGCATCTTCTTCAAATCTTCTACCAATTAATCTTTTAATTGCATATAGAGTATTACTAGGATTAGTAACAGCTTGTCTTTTGGCTGATTGTCCTACTAACACCTCGTCAGAGTCTTTTATGTATGCAACAATAGAAGGGGTTGTTCTATCACCTTCACTATTTTCAATAATTTTTGCATTATTGCCTTCCATTACCGACACACATGAATTTGTAGTTCCTAAATCTATACCTATTATTTTTGCCATATTATTTCTCCATAATTATTTCGCAGTGTTAGAGATATATGGTTATTTACTGTATTTTTCAAGAGTTTAATTGATATTTTTTTAGTATTGCTATAATATGTGTAGTATTTTTATTAAAACAATATGTTATGAATTTATTAATATTACCGTATGTTTTATATTTTATTTTTTTCTGGCATAATCACTAGAAAAATTAAATTTTGCCTATTATATATACTTCTGCTTGGTTTGTATAATAAAAATAATATTGGTAATTTAAAATAAATATTTAAGTATAAATATCTTTTGCCCTCGCTACAAAAGCATCTAATTGTGATGATGCTATTTTGCTAAATATAGGAGCTATGCTAACATCCAATAATTTATTATCAAAGCTAAATTCCATATCTAAGTTAATTTTAGAAGCCAATGTTCCTAACTCACTAAAAAACCATACCCCATGCAACTTTTTAAACACACCATCTTTTAAACGCATAGTTATTTTATTATATTCCAAAGTATTAATAGTGGTAAATGTATCGCTTATCTTACCTTTATTTATAGTAATAGAAGCAATAACTTCGGTTGCTGTTTGTTGTAAAATGTTGCTATCTACACACCAACTTAAAAAAATTGGATATTTTGGTATATCATTTACTAAGTTAAACATATCACTAGTAGAATATGGAACTATGGCCATTTTTGATATTTTGTGTATTTTAGGTTTGAAAAACATATATGAATACTACTGTATTAAGTGATAAGGTTTATGAGTGTCACTGGATAAGGATTGTTTATTTATGTAACCAATATTATAGTTAAAAAGTAGCATTAAATGCATAAATTTTCTTATGAAGTAACATTAATATGATATTTTAATATGGCAAAACAAAATAGTAACACAATTATTTTCAATAAAAAAGCAAAATTTGACTATTTTATAGAACAAACCTTAGAAGCTGGACTTAGTTTACAAGGCTGGGAGGTAAAGAGCTTACGCGGTAAAAAAGTGCAATTAAAAGAAAGTTATATTTTACTAAAAAATGGTGAATTATTTTTATTTGGTGCGCATATTAGTCCACTTAAAACTGCATCAAGTCATATAGACGCCGACCCTATAAGGAATCGTAAATTACTATTACACAAAAAAGAAATTAGACTAATAATAGAAAAAATCACTCAAAAAGGTGCAACAGCAGTACCATTATCATTATACTGGCAAAGTGGAGTAGTAAAATTATCCTTAGGAATTGCAAAAGGTAAAAAACAACACGATAAAAGGGCAGCAGCAAAAGATAGAGATTGGAATCGTGATAAGAAAAGAATACTCAAAGACTCATTAAAATAAACACCTCAAACAAGAATAATTTTTTGGTTGTTTTAGGGTAGTTTTAATGGTCAATAAATATATCACAAGTCCGACTTGTGATTAATGACAATGGGTGTTTGTAACTTGTCATTGCGAACACTGTTTTTTAGTGTGTGAGATTGCCACGCTTTTTACAAAAGCTCGCAATGACGGTGGGCATAATCCCAATTTGTTATTTGGGTACTTTTTTTAATTACATGGGTACTTTTTTTAAAATCACATCACTAATATCTCACGACAAAAATGTAACTTACAGGCACAATTTCTATATGGGGAGTTTGAGGGGCTGTTGTGCAGTGAATTGTAATACAAAAACTAGTTCTGCCCCTAATGGAGACCTTTGCATAAACATGAATAATCATCAGAACCCCGCTTTTCACTCACTTGATAATTTTTATCAAACCAGCCTTAGAACAACTAGGACAGGCTTAATAGAAAATCATCAATTAAGCAAAAATCAGAATTCTGCTAATCATCTCTATTTATGCAAAGATCTCTAATAAAAAAACAATTGCTGTTAGGGGCTTGGGGATACTCCCCAAAGTAAGCTTTGCTTACTATTATGGGTACTTTTTTTATACCGTCATTGTAAGCACTGTTTTTTAGTGTGTGGCAATCTTATCCTACAAAGTAAATATAATGATTAAGTTATTACAGTATATATACTTTTTCTATAAAAAGTATCTAGTCAAATGGGGAAAACCTACTCTAATAGTTATTATTACTGTGTTTTATAATTTAATCGCACTCTGAATCTAATTATTTCAATTATTTAAGCGATAGGTAAAACAGTCAGTGTTAATGGTATTGTTATCTATATTTTAAGTTAATATTCAAATCGTGAATAATCACTTTACCACTAACTATTTCATGCCTTATCAGGCGATTTCTATTTACAACCTCCTTATCTCTAAATTCACCAAATCTGTCGTTACTCAATATGTAGCAAATGTCATCATTTGACGCAATATCTAGGATAGTTTCATCGGCAAGTTGCTTTGTTGCAACAACATGGATTTCAATATCGCTGCTAAAGTAGGTTCTTATTTTATTATCGTTAGCCTTGACTTGAGCTCGAATTGCAGCGTCAAATACTACGACTACTTGATACTTATTTAGTAATTCACTGGTTATCTTTAATAATGGTTCCAGACCTACAAACTTACCAGCCTCGTAACATAAATTGTTACCATCAATAATTATTTTTCTTATCTCTCTTGATGCTTTATTAGCAATTTGTGTTGCGTGCTTTCTTGTTTTTTCTAAATCTCTTTCGCATTGCCTGATCGTTCTTTCTTCTTTCATAATAGTTTTTTGGGGACTCCCATCTCCAAAAGAGTCCTCACACTCTTTGTGTATCATCGCCCGCTCATAAGAGTTCTCAGCAGAATCCAGTTTTCTCTCAAATGATTCAGCCTTACTTATCTTCTCTTTTGCCGTTGATATGCTAGTTTTGTACCTTTCTATTTGTTTCATAACTGGTTGCAATGCAGCATCAACACTATTAAACTTTTTAAGGTTTTCTTCCAATTTTTCTTCCAATAATGTAACCTCTCTAAGCAACCTATTAACTTCATCGTTCACTTTTTTTTCATCAAAGTTTTTATGCTTTTCAATATCCAAACTAATCTTATTGATGAAACCATCTGTTGTTGCTAATGATTTTAGTATTTTGTCTTTATCAGCATTTTTCTTACTAAGTTCTTTTTTTAATCCATTAAGTTTATTGCGATAAGATATTTGTTCCTTATCAAACCAATTAAACGGATTGAAAATAGTTTTAGTATGTTTTTTTGCTTTGTTAATTTTCTCATTTAGCATGCTAATTTCTTTTCCAACAGCACTTATCAATGTATTGTATTTTTGTTTCGATTCTCTCTCTTGCTTGAGAGATGACAACAAACCCTCTACACTTATACCATTAAACCATATTAATTCATTATCTAGTAAGGCTTTTTTGTCTTTCTTAGATGCTAATTCATTTCTAAGATCGTTGCATTTTTGTACGAACGGGTTGTATTCCACGGCTTTTATTTCTCCTATTTCTGAACCAAATGTGCTAGTATCACTTGAATTACAATATACCATAACTTATATACAAATTACAATAAATAATCACAAGTCCGACTCGTGATTAATTACAATAACTGTTGCTAATTGCACCATGTTTGTAGGATGAGATTGCCACGCCTTTTACAAGGCTCGCAATGACGGTGGGTATAATTCCAATTTGTTATTTGGGTACTTTTTTTAATTACACTGTATTACAAACAACACATAAAACAAATATCTCACAACAAAAATGTAACTTACAGGCACAATCTCTATATGGGGAGTTTGAGGGGCTGTTGTGCAGTGAATTGTAATACAAAAACTAATTCTGCCCCTAATGGAGACCTTTGCACAAACATGAATAATCATCAGAACCCCGCTTTTCACTCACTTGATAATTTTTATCAAACCAGCCTTAGAACAACTAGGACAGGCTTAATAGAAAATCATCAATTAAGCAAAAATCAGAATTCTGCTAATCATCTCTATTTATGCAAAGATCTCTAATAAAAAAACAATTGCTGTTAGGGGTTTGGGGATATTCCCCAAAGTAAGCTTTGCTTACTATTATGGGTACTTTTTTAAATTACATCGCTTTTGTAACACGAGATTGCCACGCTTTTTTACAAAAGCTAGCAATGACGGTGGGTATAATTCTAATTCTCAATTCTTAGTACTTTTTTATAAAATACAAAAAGTTATAGATTTAACTGT
Organism: Gammaproteobacteria bacterium; assembly: GCA_965207335.1. Lineage (GTDB taxonomy): Bacteria > Pseudomonadota > Gammaproteobacteria > PS1 > Pseudothioglobaceae. The sequence continues at coordinate 1,669,610 of OZ242267.1, read as the reverse complement.
AAAATGTTACATCTATGAAAAAAAATAAACTATTATACCTGCCAAAAGCCAAAGGCTTATACAACCCTGCTAACGAAACTGAAAGTTGTGGGGTAGGTTTTATTGCTAATTTAAAATCTTGCTCTAGCCATAAAATAGTACACGATGCTTTAAAAATGCTTGGTAGAATGGACCACAGAGGTGGTTGTGGTTGTGAGGAAAATACTGGAGATGGTGCTGGAATATTAACTAATTTACCGTATGATTTTTTCTATAAAGAAATTAAAAAGTTATTTAATATAAAAGTAGTACAATATAAATTTGCAGTTGGTAATATATTTTTACCTCAAGATGAATCACAAGCACAACACTGCCAATCTATTTTAGAAAATACTATTGTCAAAAAAGGCTTAAAATTTATTGGTTGGAGAGAAACTCCTATTGATAATAAAAAAGCAGATATAGGCAAAACAGCTTTCGATTCACAACCAATAATAAAGCAAGTAATAATAGTAGCACAAGATAATACAACCAATGAGGAGTTTGAACGCTCATTATTTGTAGTGCGTAAACGCGTCAGCAAAATTATCCGTACTGATAATAGATTATCACAAGCATTATTATTCTATATATCTAGTCTATCTAGTAAAACCATTGTTTATAAGGGTATGTTAATTGGCTCACAAGTACTAGATTTTTACAAAGACTTATCAAATCCAGCATATAGTGCTTATTTAGCTATGGTACATTCACGCTTTTCTACTAATACTTTTCCTTCATGGGATAGAGCTCAACCGTGTCGCTATATTTGTCATAATGGTGAAATAAATACCAGCAGAGGTAATATTAATTGGATTACTGCCAGAGAAGGTAACTTAGAAAGTGCATTATTTTCTGATGCTGATTTTAGTAAATCATTACCTGTTATTGAAACAGAAGTATCAGATTCTGGTGCTCTTGACAATGTGTTAGAATTACTAATTATAAATGGTAGAAGTTTGCCAGAAGCTATGGCAATGATGATACCTGAAGCTTGGCAAAATGATGAGCAAATGGACGATGATAAAAAAGCATTCTACGAATATAATGCTCATTTAATGGAGCCATGGGATGGGCCTGCTTCTGTTACGGTAACTGATGGCAATTATATTGGTGCGGCATTAGATAGAAATGGGCTAAGACCGTCAAGATATTATATAACTACTGATGATAGGGTTATTATGGCATCAGAAGTAGGTGTTGTTGATATTGATAATAATAAGATTAAGAAAAAAGGCAGACTAAGACCAGGAAAAATGTTTTTGGTTGATTTTAAGCAAGCTAAACTAATATCTGATACTGAAATTAAAAATAATTTTGCCAAGCAAAAACCATATAGAGCTTGGATAAACGAGCAACAAATTCATATTGAAGATATATCAAACAACGAAAAGTCGCACAGTTTTTATCCAAATACCTTAATTGAACGAATGAATGCATTTGGTTATACCACAGAAACTATGCAATTTATGCTAATACCATTAGTTAAAGATTTAAGAGACCCTCTTGGCTCTATGGGCAATGATGCTGCTCTTGCTTGTTTATCTGATAAGTCAAGAATTATATATGATTATTTTAAACAATTATTTGCCCAAGTTACTAATCCTGCTATTGATTCTATCCGTGAAGAGATAGTAATGTCATTAAAATGTGCTATTGGACCTGAGGGTAATTTATTGGATTCTAAACCAGAAAATGCCCATAGGATGATATTAGAACAACCTATTCTAACTAACGAAGAGTTATATACTTTAAAATATTGTCGTCACCGTGGTTGGAAGACTAAATTAATAGATATTACTTACGATAAAAATAATAATAATAAATTAGAAAAATTATTAACCGATATATGTTATAAGAGTTCTAAAGCCATAGCAGACGGTTATAGTTTAATTATATTATCGGATAGAAATATATCTAAAAATCGTAATGCTATCAGCATGTTACTAGCATCATCTGCAGTACATAGATATTTAGTTAAAAGACATGAACGCACCAAAATTGGTATTATTTTAGAAAGTGGTGAGCCTAGAGAAGTTCATCATTTTTGCCTATTAATAGGCTTTGGTGCTGATGCTATTAATCCATATTTAGCATTTGAATCATTGTGGCAAGCTAGAATTGATAAACTTATTAACATTGATGACGATGATATAGTACTACATTACAGAAAAGGCATTGCCAAAGGTATGTTAAAAGTTATGGCTAAAATGGGAATATCAACACTGCAATCGTATAAAGGAGCCCAAATATTTGAGGCAGTAGGTTTATCAGAAGAAGTTATTGATAGATGTTTTTATGGTGTGCCTAGTCGTATTAGTGGTATTAGCTTTGATGTATTACAACAAGAATCAGAGCACAATCACAACAAGGCTTATAACAATAATCAAACAAGTTTAGGTAATGATGGTATGTTTCATTGGCGTAGTAAAGGTGAAATTCATATGTGGAATCCACAAACCATACAATTATTACAACAAGCATCTAGAAATAATGATATTAATACTTATAAGAAATTTGCTAATAATGCCAATAAACAAAGTATTAAGAATTGTACTCTAAGAGGATTAATGAAATTTACCTCTCAACAACCTATTGATATTAGTAAGGTTGAACCAGCTAGTGAAATAGTAAAAAGATTTGCAACAGGTGCTATGAGTTTTGGTTCTATATCTGCTGAAAGTCATGAATCATTAGCTATTGCTATGAATAGAATTGGGGCAAAATCAAATTCTGGAGAAGGTGGTGAAGATTCTGCTCGTTGGCAAATTATTGACGGTGATAGTAAACGCTCAGCAATTAAACAAGTAGCCAGTGCTAGATTTGGGGTAACAATTGAATACTTAAATAATGCTGATGAAATACAAATTAAAGTATCTCAAGGGGCAAAACCTGGAGAAGGTGGCGAGCTTCCTGGCAAAAAAGTAGATGATAAAATCGCTAGTATAAGGCACTCTACACCTGGAGTTGGTTTAATTAGCCCACCGCCACACCATGATATTTATTCAATTGAAGACTTGTCACAACTTATTTTTGACCTAAAGCATGCTAATCACAGAGCAAGAATAAGTGTTAAATTAGTATCAGAATCAGGGGTTGGAACCGTTGCCGCTGGAGTTGTTAAAGCTAAATCAGACCATATAGTTATAGCAGGTCATGATGGTGGTACTGGTGCATCGCCATTAACATCTATTAAACACGCAGGTATGCCGTGGGAGATAGGAGTTGCCGAGACGCACCAAACCTTAGTTATGAATGACTTGCGTTCACGGGTAGTAATACAAACAGACGGACAAATGAAAACAGGGCGTGATGTTGCAATTGCAATACTACTTGGTGCTGAAGAGTTTGGTTTTTCAACAGCACCACTTATAACTATGGGTTGTATTATGATGCGTAAATGTCATTTAAATACTTGTCCTGTTGGCATAGCAACACAAGACAAAGAACTACGCAAAAAATTTACAGGCAAACCAGAATATGTTATTAACTACTTATTTATGATTGCCGAAGAATTAAGAGAAATTATGGCAGAAATAGGCTTTAGCACTATTAATGAGATGATTGGTAGAACTGATAAATTAGATAAACGAGGAGTATTTAACCATTACAAAAAATACACTATTGATTTAAGTGCAATATTAGCCATGGCAGAAAAACCTCATAGTGACACTGTGGTTTACAATAATATGAAACAAAACCATAATATTGAAGAACATATAGACAACAAATTTATATCACTAACAAAAGATGCATTAAGTAATAAGCAAAAAATAATGCTGAAACATAAAGTCACTAATAAAGACCGTGCATTAGGTTCAATGCTATCATCAAAACTGATTGAAATTTATGGGAATAATAAGCTAGATGATGGAACAATTCACATTAAATTAACAGGCTCTGCTGGACAAACACTAGGTGGTTTTTTAGCAAAAGGCATTACCCTAGAATTAGAGGGTGATGCTAACGACTATGTAGCAAAAGGATTAAGTGGAGGTAAGGTTATTATTTATCCACCAAAAAACTCATTATTTAATGCAGAAGAGGAAATTATAGCTGGCAATGTGTGTGCCTACGGGGCAACAAGTGGCGAGCTGTATATATGTGGCGTGGTAGCAGAGCGTTTTTGTGTACGAAACTCTGGTGCTTATGCAGTAGTAGAGGGTATAGGTGACCACGGATGCGAATATATGACTGGTGGTAGAGTTGCTATTTTAGGTGATATTGGTAGAAATTTTGGTGCTGGTATGTCAGGAGGTATTGCCTATATATACGATGCTAATAATACAGTCAAAGATAATTGTAATATTGATATGATAGACTTAGATATTATGGATGAAGATAGTATTATTGAACTAAAAAATATGCTTGAAAAACATGCTGATTATACAAAATCTAAATTAGCTAGTAAAATCCTTGCTAACTTTTATGAAAATATAGAAAAATTTATAAAAATAATACCAAAAGAATATAAAAAAGTATTAAAAAAATCAAAAAAGCATCGACATATAAGTTAATTGTATTGTAATAGATTTTTATTTATGGTATTTGAGTACTTTACACATAATAATATAAGATATAAGGCAATATTGTCATATGCATAAATTACAACTAAAACTTATTTTATTAATATTTTGTATTATTGTTAATAAATATTCTTTTGCATTAACAGAACACGAATTTATACAAAAAGTTTTACAACACAATAAATACCTTAAAAAAGATCAAATTTATGTAAATATAAAACAAATAGAGTTGCAATCTAGTAAACAAAATTATGAAGACTGGAATCTTAATATTAATGCCGAGTTAGATAATAGTTATTACGATAATGATAAAAGTACTACATCAAATAGTGCTTATCAAAAAAATAAAATTGAAAATGAACAGTCTATTGAATTTAGTGCTGAAAAAAAATTTTTAAATAGCCCTGGTAGTTTTGAATTTAATGCAAAAAGAGGAGTACCAGAGGATAATATAATAAGGTATAGACAAGATGGTATTTATGATAATTACACTATAAATAACTTTGATACTAGTTATAAATTTAGCTATAAGTACCCATTATTAAAATACGATTCTAATGCTACATCATTAAAAACATATCATCGTAATATTTTAGACTTAGAAAGAGAAGAGTTAGATTTTTTAGATGCCAAAGAAGGGTTCTTAGTAGATAGATTAAAAGAGTATTTATTATGGGCATCATACAGACAAAAAGAAATTATTTATAATATTTATTTAGAAAAAATACAGGGGATTAAATTATACAATACAAAAAATAAAATTATCTTAACAAGTGCTATTTATAGAGCTAATGCAGATTTATCAGGTAATAATAGTAAATTACAAGCACAGAAAAAATCCCTAGCAGTAACATTGAATGACAATAATTTATTAGTAGCAAAGCCTGTTATAAATCATCAAAAACATACTAAAATAATTACCAAAAATTTAATAAACTACTTAGCTAATAATAATCGTGCTTTATTAAAAATGGATATTGATAAACAATTAAAACAAACAGATATTGATTATTATCAAAATCAAAACCTACCGCAATTAGATGTTACTTTTAGTGCAGATAAAAGTTTTAATAAAGGCAATACATTAACAACAGAATATAATAATAAAAGTATAACTTATACCTCAAATATAACCTTTAATATGCCCTTAGGTAGTGATATTGGTAATCAAGCTAATTTAGATATAGCAGAGCTAACATTACAAAAGTTAGATATTGATTATCAAGATAAATTACAAGATATTCGCTCTGATGTAGAGGCACTTAATACCGAGCTAAAATTAAATAAACAAACACTAGTACAATATCCTAATATAATTAAAATTGAGGTAGAAAACACTAATTTACAAAAGCAATACTATGCCAATGGCAAAAATAAGCTCAAAGATTTAATTGATGCATACAAAGATAGTAGGGATGTTAATTTAGAATATATAGACTATATTATTAGTTATCAACAAAACATTTTAGAATACAATGACTTATTAGACAGGCTTATAAATTAAGGCATTACGCAACAAGTTTTTTAAAAGTAATGATTAAGTTATTATTTTATAATTAACTCATATTTACCCTTTAAATTTCTAACCATAGCACTTAATATAATAATCCTGTTATATACTACCAATATTATTTTTATTAGCTTCTATCCAATTTTGTAATTGCAAAACACTCATTAAATCACTGTTATTATTTGATGTGTAAGAAAAATCTTTGACTACTTTTTTACCACCTTTATTGCGTTTTGGGTCATTATGCCAATTATAAATAGCAGGTAATATCTTAAAATAATTATCATACTCATAAGTATGATTAGCATCTTCTATGCCTATCATTTGCTCGTGTATTTTCTCACCAGGGCGAATACCAATAATTTTATGACTAGCCTTAGGTGCTACGGCTTTTGCTATGTCTATTATTGATATAGATGGTATTTTTTTAACATATATTTCACCACCTATCATATCATCAAAAGCCTTCCAAACTAGCTCTACTGCTTGTTCTAGGCTAATCATAAACCTGGTCATATTAATATCAGTAATTGGCAGTTCATTAGTATTTTTCAATGACATAAAAAACGGTATTACCGAGCCCCGTGAGCCCATAACATTGCCATAACGCACTACAGAAAAACGCGTATTATGTACTCCAGCATAGGCATTTGCGGCTACAAATAATTTATCTGATGCTAGTTTGGTAGCACCGTATAAATTAACTGGGTTGCTTGCCTTATCAGTAGAAAGAGCTACTACGCGTTTTACCTTAGAATCAATACAGGCATCAATTAAGTTGGTTGCACCGTTTATATTTGTTTTAACACATTCAATAGGATTGTATTCTGCGGTAGGGACAATTTTAGTAGCCGCAGCATGTACTACAAAATCAACCCCATCTAAACACCTAGCTAGCCTCTCTTTATCTCGTACATCGCCAATTGTAAATCTTACTCTTTTATCGCCCTCGTATTTAAGAGCCATATCCCACTGTTTCATCTCATCACGAGAATATATTATAATTTGTTTAGGATTATATTTTGCAAGCGTCATTGGAATAAAAGTACTACCAAACGAGCCAGTGCCACCTGTTATTAGTATTATTGAATTTTTTAACATTGTTTTTTTAATGTGTTAGTTTGTTATATTGAAACCTTATAAAACTTTTTTTCTAATGCCTGAAAATATACCAATTATATAGCCAAAAAATATTGCCAAAGATAAATTTTTTATTGACAGTAAAACAGACTCAATAAACCACCATATTAAAATTAATGTCAAATCAATACTTGCACCTTTTTGATGACTATTTTTTTTATAAAACATAAATGCATTTATAATTTTACCCTTTTGCATTATATAATAATTTGTTCTTTCTGGTTGAGTAGTAATATGTTGCATTTTTGCTTTAGTATTTATATAAAAACTATTGCCATATAGTTTTACTGCTCTGGTTGAGTAGTCTGTATCTTCAAAATTGTGAAAATTATTATTAGTATCAAACTCTATATTTTCAAATATTTCTTTTTGCCATGAAGAAGCCCCTCCTGATAGCAAATTAGATTTTATTAACATAGCAGAATTATCATTTATATTTGCTAATATTTTAGGACGATTATCTGTAAAAATTCCTTTAAAAAATATATCATGTGCATATAGATATAATTTTGATTGTTTATTTTCACTAGTAATATAGCCCATGCAACCTAGCATATTAATATTTTGCTTAAACCCTAGTTTAATATTATTAAAATAATCGTTATCAAGTACAATATCATCATCTAAAAAACAAATAATATCGCCATTTGCTTGTTTTGAGCCAATTTCTTTGGCTTTTACTAAGCCATTAAAAGATGAGTCATGGATATAGTTTAGTTTAATTGCAATATTTGCTAGTAGCTTATAGCTAATGTCTTTTGTTGCGTTATTTTTGCTTTGGTCAACTATAATAAGCTCATCTGGTAAGCTAGTTTGACTAATAATAGTTGGCAGTAGTCTAGCCATATCATTAGCACGATTAAGAGTAGGTATTATTACACTAATTGTAAGTTGTTGTTCTTTATCCACGATAGGTATTTTATAGCATACACTTACTATTTTAAGTTAAAATTATGCAAATGAAAAAAATTTGTGTCATAGTTAGCGTTGCTGGGTTTATTAAATCTTTTATGGCAAAAGATTTACAACTGCTAAGTGAGTATTTTGCTATAACAATAATATCTAGTGACAACATTAATTTTAAAGCTGAATTAGACATTAAAAGTGTGTCAAAACAAATAAAAATTGCTAGGAAAATATCTATTTACCAAGATTTTAAAACCTTATTTTTACTAACTAAATACCTATACAAAAATAATTTTGATATAGTGCTATCAATAACACCTAAGGCAGGATTATTGGCAATGCTATCTGCTTTTATAGTAAGAGTGCCAAAGAGAATACATTTTTTTACTGGGCAAGTTTGGGCAAACAAAACTGGATTTAGCAGATATTTTTTAAAATTTATTGATAGATTTATCAATTATTTAACAACTTATACCTTAGTAGCAGGTAAAGCACAAAGAGAATTTTTAATTGGGCAAAACATTATCAAAAAAACCAGTAGCAAAACATTATTTCACGGTGTCGATATAGCAAAATTTAGCAAAAATGATATTATAAAAAAACAATTATTAGCTAAATATAATCTTAGTAGCGATAATATCGTATTTATGTTTTTAGGTAGGATAAATAAAGACAAAGGCATATTAGATTTAATTACCGTAATGAGAGATTTACTACCTGTTTATAACAATCTAGTTTGCTTTATAGTAGGTGAAGATGAGGGTGATATTAGTAATAAACTAACAGAATTTTCTAGCCTTGAGCGAGTATTTATCTTAGCTAAAACCAACAAACCAGAACAAATATTAAACCTAGCAAATGTATTAGTTTTGCCTAGTTATAGAGAGGGCTGTGCTTTTACTCCACTTGAATGTGCTGTTATTGAAGTACCTGCTATTGTCTCTGATATATATGGCTTAACCGATTCTGTAATTAATAATACTACTGGCTTGGTACATAAAGTTGGCGATATTGATGATATGAAAGATAAATATAGCACTTTGATTACTAATAAAGAATTGACTAAAACCTTAGGTAAAAATGCTTATGATAGAGTATTATCAGAATTTGATAGTAATATAACAGCTAAATTATTTGTGGATTTTTTTACTAATTTATATGAGAGACCTTTGCACAAACATGAATAATCATCAGAACCCCGCTTTTCACTCACTTGATAATTTTTATCAAACCAGCCTTAGAACAACTAGGACAAGCTTGATAGAAAATCATCAATTAAGCAAAAATCAGAATTCTGCTAATCACCCCTATTTATGCAAATGTCTATATGAAAAATAGGATACGGTAAAATGCTAGCAACTAAAAAACATACAATATGAATTATAAAAACTTTCTTGCCCTAATTCGTTATCAACAATATATAAAAAATATTTTTATATTCCTACCACTATTTTTTGCTGGGCAAATTACAAACTTAACATTGCTTAACAATACTATTATTGCATTTATTGCCTTTTCGTTTGTTGCAAGCAGTGTATATATTTTTAATGATTTACAAGATATTGTCGAGGATAAAAAACATCCTACAAAAAAATACCGTCCTCTAGCATCTGGTTTTGTTACAAAAAAACCGGCTATATTGCTAATTGTAGTTATGTTGGCATTTGCTTGTTTATTAATGATACTGTTACCTATTAATACTATTTTTATTATTGGGTTATATTTAATTTTAAATATTGCATATAGTCTTTATATAAAACACATAGCCATACTAGATATTACTGCGATTGCTATTGGTTTTGTGTTAAGGCTTTTTATTGGGGCAACAGTAGCAAATGTTGCTCTTTCTGCTTGGATTGTAGTAATGACATTTTTATTAGCACTTTTTTTAGCACTAGCAAAACGCCGTGATGATATGTTATTTTTTATTAATGACAATAAGAAAATGCGTACAGTAATTGATGGTTATAGTTTAAAGTTTATTGACTCAATGATTACAGTTGTAGCAACTATTGTCATTATATCTTATATTGTATATACTACTTCAACTGATGTAATGGCAAGTTTTGGAAGTAATTATCTTTATTTAAGTGCGCTATTTGTTATATTAGGTATTATGCGTTATATGCAAATAACTTTTGTAGAGAAAAAAAGTGGCTCACCTACTAAAATAGCTTTAAATGATAGATTTATACAAGTTACTATCGTTGCTTGGACTTTATATTTTATTTTCACTATATATTTATGATTATTAAATATTCTTTCTTTTCTGTTATTGCTATATTACTAAATTTATTAACGCAATATATCAGTTTTGCACTTTATACTGGTGTGGCAAGTATTTATGTTGCCATATTAATTGGCACACTTACTGGTCTTATTAGCAAGTATATCTTGGATAAAAAATATATTTTTTATCATATGTCCAAAAATAAAATAGATGATGTTAAAAAATTTACCTTATATACTATTACAGGCATTATTACTACCGCTATATTTTGGCTAACAGAGCTAAGTTTTGATGTTATTTTTATTAACAATAATGCTAAATATATTGGGGCAATAATTGGTCTTAGTATTGGTTATTTTATTAAGTACTTTTTAGATAAAAAATATGTTTTTACTGCTAATAAAATATGAGTGTCAAAAGTTGGGGTAATTATCCTAAAATTAATAATAAAGCTTTTTGTTTTGCTAAACATAGTACACTAAAACATATTATTAATAACTACGATGAACTAATACCTCATGGTAATGGCAGAAGTTACGGCGATAGTGCACTAAATAAAAATATAATTACCCTACTAGCTCATAATTATTTTTTAAGTTTTGATAAAAATAATGGCTTACTTCATGTACAAACTGGTGTTTTACTATCTGAAATATTAGATATTTTTATTCCTAAGGGTTGGTTTTTGCCTATTACCCCAGGGACTAAATTAATTACCGTAGGTGGTGCTATTGCTAGTGATGTGCATGGTAAAAATCATCATATTGAGGGCTGTTTTAGTAATTGTGTTGTAGCTTTTAATTTAATGTTGCCTAATGGTAAGATTGTGCAGTGTAGTAAACAAGAAAATACTGAACTATTTGTGACTACTTGTGGTGGTATGGGACTAACAGGTATTATTCTTGATGCCAAAATATTATTACAAAAAATAACCTCAACTACTATACAACAAACTACCATAAAAACTAAAAATCTGAAAGAAACATTTACAGTATTTGAACAATATAAAAATGAGCCTTATTCTGTTGCTTGGATAGATTGTTTTGCTAAAAGAGCAAACATAGGCAGATGCTTGCTAACCTTAGGCAAGTTTAGCGATAATAACAAAATTAATTATAAAGGCAGTAAAAAAATAAATATTCCTTGTTACTTGCCAGCATTTATTTTAAATAAATTTAGTATGAAAGTGTTTAATTTTATTTATTATAACAAAGTTAGACAAAAAATATCTCAGCAACAACTTGATCTTGATAGTTTCTTCTATCCGCTTGATAAAATAAATAATTGGAATAAAATATATGGTAAAAATGGCTTTTTGCAATATCAATTTGTGCTACCTAAACAAAATAGTTATAAGGGTTTGCAAGAAATATTACAACAAATATCAAACTCTAATAAAGGTTCATTTTTAGCGGTGCTTAAACTCTGTGGCAAAGCAAATGATAACTATTTATCATTCCCAATAGAGGGATATAGTTTAGCACTAGATTTTAAAATTGAAAAAGGTTTATTTGATTTTCTTAAAAAACTTGACCAAATAGTTTTAAAATATGGTGGGCGTATTTACTTAGCAAAAGACGCTAGAGTAGGTAAAAAAGTCTTTGAGCAAGGCTATGCTAATATTGATAAATTTAGAGCATTAAGACAAAAATACCAAATGGATAAAAAATTTAATTCATTACAATCACAGCGGATAAAAATTTAACATAATGGCACAGTATATTTGGTTTAATAAAAAGACTACTTTATATCAAAATATAGCGATATTTTCTATTGCTTTTTTATTGTTTCACTTATTATATATTACAACATTAGACTATTCATTATTTTATAAAAAATTTACAGATGCTTATTATTTAGCATTGGATAAGCATTTTTTTGAATTTATTTGGTTTTTTCATACTAAAACAATAGGCATTCCTATATTACATAAATTTTTTACTATAATGTCTGCAAGTAAAAATGTATTTTTTATTGCTTATATTTGGAATATCTTAGTAACTTATTTATCATTTTTATTTATATTAAAAACATTACATATATTATTTTCAAACAAAAAATACCTTACTACCATAACAATATTTAGTATTGTGCTATCAGTAGTATTTTTGCCATTTGAATTATGGAGAGTAACTCATTTTGATCATTCTAATATGGTTTTATTTTCAATATTAGCCTATGGTATTTCTCTGCTAGTTTTTGATAATATACATAAATCATTGCCTTATGTTATTTTATCTTTATTCTTACTGGCATTGTTTCATAGTATGGCAATTTTAGTTATGGTTTTAATTTTTATATTTATATTTATAATAAATTACCTAAGAAAGACAAAACAATTATCATTATTGCTAGTATGTTTTATTTTTCTACTATCAATTAATTTCCTAATAATGACAAAAAATTATATAAATACTGGGGTATTTTCATCTTCTACCGTATTAGGACAAAATTTAATGCAACGAACTACCAGAGCAGTTAAAGGGGATGATTATTATAATTTAGCATACAGTACAAATATGCCAAAATGGTGGATAGCTTGTTTTTATGATGCACTAAAAAATGATAATATTTTTAAAGAAAATCCTAACAAATCATATCAATATAATCTATCGATTATGAAACTTATTAGAGCTAATTATGGATATTGCTTTACACGACCAGATCCTTTTACTCGCGACTCAAACTTTGTTAAAGTAAAATTAGAAAATATTGACACTCCTTTATATGTTAAAGAAGTACTAGAATTAGACATTACTAATTTAAAAAATAAGCCATGGATATTTTCTGGAGGTGTATCTGGGTCAAACCAGTTGTTTGCTTCATTGTATCAAAATAAAGGTAAGCGTATTTTTTTACAAGCGTGGATGCAATACCCACTAAATATGGCGTATGAAACTGCTATAACCATTATCCACATGACTCGTTTTGGCGGGCTATTTCCATATTCTTACGAACCACAATTCTATCATGGTAGTATAATAATTAAAATACTCTCAATTATGTTGAGTGTTGTGTTATTTATTGGAATAATCGTCAGTGTTATCTTGACGCCAATATTTTTTTATAATGTTTATAAAAATTATAAAAAGTCAGGAATGTTAAATAATTTTAAAGTATTTTTTATTATTATTACATCATTGGTTATATCATTAGTATTGTTAACTAGCATAATTACTTGCTGTGAAAATCCTAGGATGATGGTCTCATTTTTCCCTATATCTACAATTATATCTATAATGAGTTATATTTATTTGTATACTAATATTGATAAATTTAGAGCATTAAGACAAAAATACCAAATGGATAAAAAATTTAATTCATTACAATCACAGCGGATAAAAATTTAACTAATAGGAATATAATAGTATATAATAATATACAAAAGATATACTTTTAAGTATGGAGGTAGTATGCTAGCAAAGATTTCAAAATGGGGTAATTCACAAGCATTAAGAGTGCCAAAGGATATTATTAAAAACTTAAATATTCAAACTGGTGACGAAGTTGATATAAGTATTAAAAACAAGCAAATAATAATAAAGTGTGTTAAAAATCGCAATAAAAATAACAAAAAAATAAAATATAATTTAGCCAAACTGCTGGCACAATTACCTGATGATTATCAGGCAAAAGAGATGTTAACTGATAGTTATGGCAAAGAGCTATGGTAATACAATATGTGCCAAAAAAAGCTGATTTAGTATTAGTTAATTTTAGCCCTCAAGCAGGGCATGAGCAACAAGGTAGGAGACCTGCTTTAATTATCAGTAACACTAAATTTAATCATAGACTAGGCTTAGCATTGGCTTGTCCAATTACTAATACTGATAGAGGAATGCCATTTCATATACCTGTTAATAGCGATAAATTAACTGGTTTTATTATGAGTGAGCAAGTAAAGTCTATTGATTATAAGGCAAGAAAGATACAATTTGTAGATAAAGCAAAAAATAGTGTTATAAATCAAGTACTTGGCATTATTGATAGTATTATATTTTAATACATCACTAAAAGAATTAGCAAGAATAATTAGTTTGTTGTAATGATCTCATTTTTCCCTATATCTATAATGAGTTATATTTATTTATATACTAATATTGATAAATTTAGAACATTAAGACAAAAATACCAAATGGATAAAAAATTTAATTCACTACAATCTCACAGGTTAAGATTGTAAAAATGATATTAGAAAATTATAAAACTAATTTATTGCTAAATATAAATAAGAATAGTGTTGTTTTAGGCTTTTTGTTATACATATCCATTGCATTTACTATGATTTTTTATAACTATCATTATTACCAAGATGACATATATGCTTTATTTATTATTAATAGCTCTTTTAATGAAGCATTAAACTGGATACAAAATAATGATGTTCATCCTCCGCTATCTTATTTATTAAATAAAATTATTTATGAGGTATTCTCCTCATTTAAGGCAATATTAGTATTTTCAGCCTTACTTAATGCTTTAGCACTTGCTTATTTTTATAAGTTTACTCAACAAACAATAACTGATAAATACGCAAAAATATTGTTATTTTTATTTGTATTTTTAAATGGTGGTATTTTAATGTGGACAACTTCGGTTAGGTGGTATGCTTATTGGGTGCCATTAGCCATAATTTTATATACATACATATTACAAAATCAAAAACTTAATACTAAAAATTTAGTAGTTATTGCAGTGCTATTATCTGTAATGACTTATATAGGATATTTGACATTTTTATTTATGATAACAGTATTAATTTTTATATTACTTTTTAGACGAGATAGTTTGAGTTTTAAAAATATATCATTATCTGCTACTATATATTTATTACTGTCTTCTTATCAAATATATATTTTTTTAACAGTCCATATACTAAATAAAGATAGCCAAGTATCTACTTATCTTGCATCATTTTTATACCCTATATATGCTATGGTAAATGGCGGTAGTATTATTATGTTTGACTATGTTTTTATAATATTTTTGTTTGCTACTTTAATAATATCACTATTAGGGTTAAGATATTTTGTATATGCAAAAAACAAAATCATATTTAAAGAAAGTGTTATATTTATTGTTATATTTATTGCTTTAATGATAGTTACTCAAATAGGATTAAAGCCTAAAAGTAGTATTTTTTTATCGCCTATTTTTTATTTAGTAGTGGCAATACTAATAAGTTATATCAAAAATGTTAATATTAAAAAAATCTATTTAATATTTACAATAAGTGTATTATTCTATTCATCTTTTAATTTACTGGCAAAACAAAATACTATGAATTCAACTTATAACTTACCAGTTACTGAAATAATAAAGTTTTTAGATATTAATTCTCCTCACATTATTATTTCTGATAATTCACTGTTATTATCTACACTTGCTCAAAAACAATATAACACCTATTACATCTATATTGAATACAAATCTCAAGTATATGCTTTATTAAATAAAATAACAAAAAAAGTATTTGAAAAACTAACAAATAAAACACAAAACGAAAAAATATTTGTTAAAAAAAGGACTAATGTTTACTTATTTTCTCTTTATGAATCAGTGCATAAAAAACGAGATAAAGCGTATGAAAAACTAAAAAAATGTATGACTGATATTAGTATAAAAAATATAGGAAATAATAAGTATGGTAATATGGGCAAGAGACTAAATTTAGGGTTTAAAATATATGCAATTATTACTTACGGCAAGATGAAACATGATTGCAGCCTAACTATAACATCAAATGTATAAAAAATTTAACTTGCTACAATCAAGAATATTAGGATTATAAAAATGACTTATATTTTAATACTAGGTGCAGGTAGTGATATAGCCAAAGCAGTAGCAAGAAAATATGCTAATAATGGTTATAATATTTATTTAGCAGCTAGAAAATCAGACAAATTAAAAGATTTTGCTAGTGATATTAGTATTCGCTGTAATGTTAAGGTTAAATGTCTAGAATTTGATGCCCTAAATTACAACTCACACCAAGATTTTTATAATAATTTAACAGAAAAACCCTTAGGAATTGTAGTTGCAGTAGGCTATTTAGGTGAACAAAAACAAGCAGAGCAAGATTTTAGTCAAGCTGAAAAAATTATCAATACTAATTATACTGGTATTGTGAGCATACTTAATATTATTGCCAATGATTTTGAAAAAAGAAAACCAGGTTTTATTGTTGCTATTAGCTCGGTTGCAGGTGATAGAGGGCGAAAAAGTAATTATTTATATGGTAGTGCTAAAGCGGCACTTAATGCTTATTTATCTGGACTTAGAAATAGATTAAATAGTAGTAATATCCAAGTACTAACAGTAAAACCAGGTTTTGTAGCAACAAAAATGACAGAAGGTATGGATTTACCCAAAAAATTAACGGCAACACCAGAACAAGTAGCAAATGCTATTTATAAAGCCCAACAAAAAAACAAAAATGTGCTTTATACAAAATGGATATGGCGATGGATTATGTTAATTATTAAACATATACCAGAAGCTATATTTAAAAAAATGAGTGTATAAATGAATTAGATATACTATAAATAAAAACAACACTGTATCTAAAATTCTATTTATAACACTAAAACATTTCTTAATATGCAAAAAACTATTTTAATAACAGGTGGTGCGGGATATATAGGCTCACATACAGCAATAGAGTTAATTAATGCTAGCTATAATATTATCATAGTTGATAATTTGATAAATTCTAATAAAAATTCCATAACTAATATAGAAAAAATTACTGGTGTTAAACCGCATTTTTATAAAGCCGATGTGCGTAATGAGAGACTAATAGAAAAAATATTTAATAGCCATAAAATTGATGCAGTTATTCATTTTGCTGGTCTAAAAGCAGTAGCTGAGTCTAGTGATAAACCCATAGAATATTATAGTAATAATGTTGTAGGACTTATTAGTGTTGTTAATGTTATGCAAAAATTTGGTTGTTTTAATTTAGTTTTTAGCTCATCTGCTACTGTTTACGGCAAACAAAAAGTTAATCCAATTAAAGAAGATGCTAAACTATCAGCAACTAATCCTTATGGTAGGTCTAAATTAATAATTGAGCAAATACTAGCCGATTTACCAATTGCTAATAGTAATTGGCATATTGCTATTTTGCGTTATTTTAATCCAATAGGAGCACACCCATCTGGATTATTAGGTGAAAACCCTAACGACATTCCCAATAATTTAATGCCTTATATAGCAAAAGTTGCCACTGGTGTTTTGGCTAAATTATCTATTTTTGGCAATGATTATAATACCAAAGATGGCACTGGAGTTAGAGATTATATTCATATATTAGATATAGCAGGTGGGCATATTGACGCTTTAAAATTCTTATTTAATAATAGCAAAAATATTATTACTGTAAACTTAGGTACAGGTAAAGCCTACTCTGTATTAGAGATGATTGCTATATTTAGCGATATTAGTGGTAAAAAAATAAATTATAAAATTACCCCTAGAAGGACTGGCGATATTGATATTTGTTATGCTGATGTATCTCTTGCTAAAAAAATGTTAAATTGGCAAGCAAAATACAGTATAAAACAAGCATGTATTGATTTGTGGAAATGGCAAAAAGAACAATAATATATTTAATTATTTATCAAAATTATTTTTCATATAATCCTTACTTATAACTGGGGTATTTTTTACTAACATTTCCTTGACTTTCATTATTCCCCCTATAAAGCCTGTAATACCAAATAAAAATAAAAATATTGGTATAGTGTTAAAAAAATAGTCACTAACATACCCTAGCAAAAACCCAGATATAGTCATTGATGTTAGTATTGTTCCTGAGCCTATAAGTAATAAGTTTGTTTTCATATGAGACCTTTGCATAAATAGGGGTGATTAACAGAGCTCTGATTTTTGCTTAATGTCAGTGAGTAGACAGCGGGGTTCTGATGATTATTCATATTTATGCAAAGGTCTCTCATATAAGTTGCAAATATCTTATCACAAGTCCGACTTGTGATGTTTAAAATATTTTTTAGCGATTGTTACATCTTCGGTAATTTTTTTTTGTAAACTAGCAAAACTTGTAAAATTTTGTTCATCTCTTATTTTGTAAAGAAACTCAACTTCTGCATATTCGCCATACACAGACTTGTTAAAATCAAAAATAAACACCTCCAATATTACTTTTTTACCATTTAGTATAGGACGAAAGCCAATACTTGCTACACCTTGATATTGTTGGTTTTTTATCTTAACTAATACTGCTAAAATACCTAAAATAGGGCTTATTTTGCGTTTTATTGCCATATTTATGGTTGGAAAACCAATTTCTTGCCCTTTTTTATTGCCATGAATGACTTTTGCACCCATAGTAAACTTTCTGCCTAACATAGCATTTGCATAGTCTATATTACCATTTTTTAATGCATTTCTTATATTAGAGCTACTAACACGAGTATTAGTATAATAAACATTATCAATAATACTTATTTTAAAGTTGTGTAGTTTTGCAAATTTTGTTAGTAGTTCTACATTTCCTAATCTATTTTTACCAAAGCAAAAATCATTACCTACTACTAAATGTTTAATATTTAATTTTTTTACTAAAATATCATTTACAAAATCTTCTGCACTAATATTAGCAAATTCTTCATCAAAGTTAATTATTAAATATTTATCTATATTTTGTGCTTTTAATATATTAAATTTTTCTCTAAAACTAGTAATTTGAGCGTTTTTTACCCCAAAAAATTCTTGAGGACTAGGGCTAAAAGATATAACAACACTAATTAAATTATAATCTTTGGCTTGTTGTAATAATTGTTGTAATAATTGTTGATGCCCTATGTGTAGTCCATCAAAATTACCAATGGTGACAATACATGGGCTATGATTACTAATATCATTTAAGTATCTTATTAATTGCATTATTCATATTATGAAAAGGTCTCTATTTATATTAAGAGGATTATTAGCATCAATACCGTCCATAAATAGTTTGTTTAAATCTTTATTAGTAGTTTGATATATACACCCTAGCCAGTTATTCATTATTTGCACAGCTGTATCTCTCCAAGTATTATTTATATTTTCTAATAATAATTGCTCTGGAAAATCACTTAATGCTGCTTTATTGTTGATAATTCTATCTTTAAACTCTAATAATATAGCAATGCCCTGCTTATCTAAGTAATTATCTGGTATTAATGGATATTTTTCTAATCCTTGTATAAAATTAGCAATATCTCGTTTATACTCTTTTAATAAACTAATAGAGTCATACTCTGGATGCCCTTGAAAAAATACCATTCTTAGTAAATCTTTACTTACTGCTAAATGAATGCCTATATCTGACTCTACTAATATCTTTAAACTAGCATCATTAAACTGAGTTTTAGTAATTTCATTAAACCTAGAATGAGGTACATTAAATTCAGTATTTATATCTGCCACCAAAGGATGTTTTCTAAATACTACTTTATGAGCAAATACTCCGCAACACTTTTTATGAAGTGCATCTCTGAGTTTTTTATAACGAATTTGCAATACAACATGAGTAGCAAAACAAGAACATAAAGTAGAAACAACATTTTCATAACTCCAATCTATTACTTTTTTAAACTCAACCAAAAAATTATTTTGATTAAACAATTCTGGTACTGCTCCGGTAATAATTAAGGCATCCAAACCGTGTTTTTTAATATCAGCAAAATCCTTATAATATTTCTTTATGTGTTTTAAAGCCTTGTCATTTCTTTTTATACTAGGCAGTGAAAATGGATGTACATAAAACTGCACAACATGATTACTTTGCCCTATTAAACGAAAAAACTGTCTTTCTGTCGCTTCAATTGCAGCATCTGGCATTATATTTAATAAGCCAATATGTAGCTCTCTAATACTTTGATTATTCGCTCTATCTTTTGATAATATTAATTCGCCTTCATTTAAAAGTCTAGCAAACGATGGTAAATTAGTGTGGGCTATTAAAGGCATAATTAGTCAGCAATACTCCAATTTATAGTATCACCTGCTAAAAATGGAACAATTTTACCACTTGGAATATTATAATTTTCTGGTATTTGTTGTTGAGATTTTTCTAGGGTAATAGTAGTTTTATTGCGTTGTAATTTATAAAAATCGGCACCATAAAATGAGCTAAATGCTTCTAATTTATCTAGGGAATTATAATTATCAAACACTGTGGCATATAATTCAATACCAATATGAGCATTAAAAATACCAGCACAACCACAACTACTTTCTTTATATTGCTTGGTATGTGGGGCCGAGTCCGTGCCTAAGAAAAATTTCTTATTGCCAGATATTGCAGCAGTAATTAAAGATTTTTGATGTGGATTTGCTCTTTTTAATATAGGCAAACAAAAATAATGCGGACGAATACCTTCTGCTAACATATCATTTCTATTTGCTAATAAATGGTGCGGGGTGATAGTTGCTACTATATTATTATTAGTTTCTAGGACAAAATCCACTGCATCTTTGGTAGTTATATGCTCAAAAACAATTCTTAAATTTGGAAAATCTTGATATATTTTACTAAGTATTTTAGTAATAAAAATCTTTTCTCTATCAAAAATATCAATATCTTTATCAACAACTTCGCCGTGAATTAGTAAAACCATATCCAATTCTTGTATTTTTGCTAATACTGGATAAATATTAGCTATATTGCTAACACCGTTATTAGAGTTTGTAGTAGCACCAAATGGATATAATTTTGCCCCTATTATAAATGGGTTATTTTTAGCTAATATAATATCATTAACACTAGTTTTATCAGTTAAATACAGAGTCATTAACGGAATAAAATTGCTATTTTTTGGTAGTGAAGATAAAATGTTTTGACGATATTTTTCTGCTTTGTCAGCATTAGTAACTGGATTTTTTAAGTTAGGCATAATTATAGCTCGCCCCATTTGCCTAGCACTAAATTTAACGATACTAGCCATATCAGCACCTTCTCTTAGGTGCAAATGCCAATCATCTGGTTTAGTAATTGTTAGTTTTTGCATTATTTTTTAATTTTTTTATATAACATTGTTTATAAATATTTTTAGTCCAATCATGTAGTTCTACATATTGTTTTAAGGTTTGTATATTTTCATCATTTACTACTCTAAATATAAGTTTATGGTCTTTACCATCAATAGAATTATCATAAATATACGCCCTATTCACTAAGTTAATTACTTTAACACAATTAGCGATAGATTTATAATGCCTGCTCTTAACTTTATCAGGTGGCACATCATGACCATATTGTAATAAACGAGAACTAATCCTACCAATATTTATTTCTGCATCGTCAGTTGCTATAAAAAAAAACCGTACAAAAAAGTTATTTTTAATTGCTTTTTGGATAAATTCTATTTTTCCATCAGTAGAAAAAACAGTTTTAAATGCCAGATTTTTCTTGTTTTCAAGGCAGTTTTCACGCATTTGTTCAGCTAAATTAGCTGCTTCAATAAAAGATTCTTTATTATTCCAGCCGCCAAACTTTTCATTGGCAATTTCATCTGGGTTTATATAAGTTGTATTATCTAGCCAAGGATGACTCAATAGTTTTTTGGTAATGGTAGTTTTTCCAGCACCATTAGGACCTGCCATAACCACTAAATTAGGCTTATTACTCACTAAATTTTTAATAGTTTTTTAAATATATCATCTAATTATATGATATTTTTTTAATCTATCGGCACTCTTTTCTACATTTTTTGATAAACTATGATCTGTAATACTATTTAATATTTTTCTTATACTATTAGCATTGTTTTCTAGTTCTTTTATTAATGGTCTCTCGGTAATACTTTCTAATGTTTCTCTTATGCTATTAGCGTTGTTTTCTAGTTCTTTTGATAAACTATGCCCTGTAACGCTACCAAATTTTCCTCTCATCCTATTAGCACTTTTTTCTAACTCTTTTAATGGGCTATGTTCTGCAATAATATAAAATGTTTTTCTTAGTTTATTAGCACTTTTTTCTAGTTCAATTAATGAGATATTTTTGCTAATAATATTTGATATTTTTTTTAACTCATTATTGGCAATCTCATATTTTTTATACACAGGATTATTGGCAATATTTATTTGCCTATATTTAGTAGCCTCTTTACCTATACCTTTAAATAGTTTATCCAGTGCAAGAATTTCTGGCTCTTTTTTATCAAATTGTTGTCTCATAGTAATCTAGTATATTTAGGTAGTGTATTACAATTATATCATTTTTATATTTTCTATTGTGAGTATTTAATAATTATAGACTCCGCCTAAAATACGACTTTCTTTTGCACCAGTTACACTAGAAAAATTACCGTGTTTTTTAGTTAATGTTTGTTTAGCAAGAAATGCAAATGTAGCCGCTTCTACATAATCTGGACTAATACCTAAGTCGTTAGTTGTAGTTATCTTATTGCTTGTTAGTTTATTAATTCTAGCAACTAACTCAGTATTATGTACTCCACCGCCACATAAATACACAATCAATTTAGTAGGCAGGGAATTAGCAATACTTCTTGCTGTTAATTCTAATAGTGTTGCTTGCACATCAACTGGTGTTTCACTGCCTGTTAAATACCTATCTAACCAGTTAAGATTAAAATATTCAGTACCTGTACTCTTAGGTGCTGGTTTGTTAAAATAATTATCCGCTAATAGTTTGCTTAGTAATTCTGTAATAACCACACCATTACTAGCCCATTTGCCATTTTTATCATAGGGTTTTTGTTGATGCCTTATACTCCAATTATCCATTAAAGTATTAGCAGGACCAATATCAAAGCCTAATAATTTGTTGTTTTGCACAATAGTAATATTAATAATGCCACCAAGATTTACAATAATACCGTTTTTATCTTGTAGTAAATATTTATGATAAACAGGAGTAAGTGGTGCTCCTTGTCCGCCTACTGCTATATCACTCATACGAAAATCTGTTACTAGCATTATTTGTGTTTTTTCTGCAATAATAGCGGGATTTGCTAATTGCCAACTATATATTTTTGGCAAGTGATAAATAGTTTGCCCATGTGAGCCAATAGCAGATATGTCCTGATGTTTAAGAGCAGAATTTGCTATTAACTCGTTAGCAGTTTTAGCGAATAATTGTGCTAATTCAATATCTAGTTCAACTATACTGTTTAAACTAATATTACTATTCATTAAAGACTTTATTTGCCTTACTATATGTTTTGGATATTGTAAGTAATGTGATGATATTGGCTTATTAGTATTGTCAATAATACAAGCATCAACACCATCTAGACTTGTACCAGCCATTAGTCCTAGATAATATGGTTTATTAGGCTTTACCATGGCATTGCTTAAATTTTTTACCAGATCCACAATGACAAGGCTCATTTCTGCCTATTTTTTTCTTAGGTCTTACAAATGGTTTTTGTTGTTCTTTGTTATTATTACTATTTTCATTATTACCTAAACTATTTACCTCTTGATGTTCATAGTGCATATCTTGTTGTTTTTGTTGCTTTATATTGGTGTAATTATCTTTTATACTAACATTAGATATTATTTTGATAATCTCTAAATTAATATTTTCCAATAAATCATTAAACATTTTAAAAGCTTCGTTTTTGTATTCTTGCACTGGATTTTTTTGTGCATAGCCCCTTAATCCAATACTTTGGCGTAAATAATCCATAGCAGATAAATGCTCTTTCCAGAAATGATCTAAGGTTTGTAACATTACTGATTTTTCAAAATCACGCATAGTATCAGAGCCTGCTAATTGCTCCTTTTCATCAGCAACTTCTACTAATTTAGTAATAATTAAATCTGATAAATCATTAATTTTTATATCATCATCTAGGTATTTTTTAATATCTATATCAATACTAAAATCAGATTTTAAAATATTATGCAGACCACTAATATCCCAGTCAGAATCAGAAATACTAATGTTTATGTATTGATAAAATATGTTGTTAATAACATCATAACGCATATTCTTTAAATTATCAGAGACATCATTTGCCAACATTAAATCATCGCGTTTTTTATACACAATACGCCTTTGATCATTAGATACATTATCGTATTCTAATAGTTGTTTACGAGCATCAAAATTATATCCTTCTACTTTTTTCTGAGCATTTTCAATAGCTCTATTTACCATATTATGTTCTATGGATTCATTTTCTTTCATGCCTAATTTTGACATCATAGATGCCATCCTATCGGATGCAAAAATACGCATTAAATTATCTTCTAAGGATAAATAAAATCTGGTAGAGCCAATGTCACCTTGACGAGCTGTTCTACCCCTTAACTGATTATCTACTCTTCTTGATTCATTTCTTTCTGTACCAACTATGCGTAATCCTCCACAGGCTATTACATCATTGTGATTTTTATTCCAATTTTTTTTATCTTGCTCGCTACTATCTTCTGATAACTTACCACCTAAAACTATATCTGTGCCTCTACCTGCCATATTAGTAGCTATGGTGATAGAGTATTTTTTACCAGCATTTGCTATTATTTGTGCTTCTCTCTCATGCTGTTTGGCATTTAATACCTCGTGATTAATTTTATTTTTACTAAGAATGGAGGACAACAACTCTGAGCTTTCAATGCTACTAGTACCAACTAATACTGGCTGCCCTCTTGACAAACATTCTTTAATATCCGTATAAATAGCATTATATTTTTCAGCACTAGTTAAATAAATCATATCAGAGAAATCTTGGCGTTTAGATTGTTTATTAGGTGGTATTATAACAACCATTAAACCGTAAATGCTTTCTAATTCATAGGCTTCAGTATATGCTGTGCCTGTCATACCTGATAGCTTATTATATAATCTAAAATAATTTTGGAATGTAATTGATGCCAAGGTTTGATTTTCTTTTTTAATGCTAACATTTTCTTTGGCTTCTATTGCCTGATGTAAACCCTCAGACCATCTTCTGCCAATCATAGTTCTTCCTGTAAATTCATCTACAATAATAATTTCATCATCTTGAACTATATAATCAACATCCTTTTTAAATAAAACATGCGCTCTTAATGCAGAATTTAAGTGTTGAGTTAATAAAATATTTTTTGCATCATAAAGACTTTCATCATCTTCTAGAATTTGATTTTTTTTTAGTAATTCTTCTGCTTTAGAATGCCCTCTATCTGTTATTAAAATTTGCTTATGTTTTTCTTCAACTGTGTAATCGCCTTCTACTTCTACTATTAATTCTTTTCCTTGTCCAACCTCTTTTTGTTCACTAAATTTACCAATAAAATTATTTATTGTTTTGTATATTTGACTGTAATCATCAGCAGGACCAGAGATAATTAGTGGTGTTCTTGCCTCGTCAATTAAAATAGAATCAACTTCATCTATTATGGCAAAATTTAGCTTTCTTTGGACTTTTTGTTGTATTGAAAACGCCATATTATCACGAAGATAATCAAATCCTAGCTCATTATTAGTAGCATAAACAACATCACATTTATAAGCTTCTTGTCTATCTTCTGGAGATAAATTAGCAACAATAACACCAACTGATAATCCTAAAAATTTAAAAATGCCTTCCATCCACTCAGTATCTCTTTTTGCTAAATAGTCATTTACTGTAACTACATGTACGCCATTATCATCTAAGGCGTTTAGATAGGCGGGCAAGGTTGCTACTAAGGTTTTACCTTCGCCTGTGCCCATTTCTGATATTTTGCCCTGATGTAGTATAATACCGCCTAATAATTGCACATCATAATGTCTTAGCCCTATTATTCTATCACTAGTTTCACGAACAGTAGCAAATGCCTCTGGTAAAATATCATCTAAGGATTCACCGTCTGCTAGTTTATTTTTAAGATATACAGTTTTATTTTGTAATTCTTCATTAGTTAAATTTTGGTATTCAGTACTGTATTTATTTATAGTTTCAACAGTTTTATTAAGTTTTTTTAACAAGCGTTGATTACTAGAACCAATAATTTTTACAGCTATTTTATTTATAATATTCATTTTTCATAAATTATGCTACCGAATGTGTGATTTTACACCAACAAATAATAAAAAATTAGAGGTATTGCCTTTAATACTTGATAAGGCTAGGCTAATAAATAATATTAATTTTAAATTAGCTTCTAAGTTGCCACAAAATTTACAAAACAATATCCGTTTAATTAATATGGATAAACAATTAGCAGTATTTAATTGTAATTCCTCTGCTATGGCTTTTCGTGCTAATCAACAACAAGATTTAATTTTAAAATCCTTAAAACAATGTACTGAAGCTAATCATATAAAAACAATAAAAATTAAGATTTTTGACTAGATTGTATTAATTGAGAACTTTGCATAAAGATATTTTGTTCATAGCGTTACTTTTAGCTAGGCTATTTTTACATAAAAAGCAGCCCTTATATAGTTGCTTAACAAGTTTTTTTATGAAAAAATTATTAAGCAGTTATTTTATCACTAAAAATAATATTTATTATCTCTCAAATACCAAACATAATAACCCAATAAATTAGTCTTAATTTACTTTATAACATTCAAATATTTTATGGTATAATTTAGCGATTTTATTATTTATATTTGTAGATGTCTGAGTATATTGTTGATTTGAAAAAGCGTAGGTTTTTAACAGCAGCTACAAGTGTTGTTGGTATTGTTGGTGTTGGCGGTATTGCTGTGCCTTTTATTTCTAGTTTAGCACCTAGTGCTAGGTCAAAAGCAGCAGGTACACCTGTTGAAATTGACATTACTAAATTAGAATACGGTCAATTAGTGCGAGTACTATGGCGTAAAAAACCAGTTTGGGTATTTCGCAGGACAAAAGATGATATAAGTAATTTAGCAACACTAGATAGTAGATTGTCAGACCCTAATTCTTTAAGTTCTAAACAACCAGAATACGCAAAAAACCCAACTAGATCAATTAAAAAAGAGATAGCAGTAATAATTGGTATTTGTACCCATCTTGGTTGCTCACCTACATTCAGACCAGAAATTGCCCCGCCAGATTTAGGAGTAAATTGGAAAGGTGGTTTTTATTGTCCTTGTCATGGTTCTAGATTTGACTTGGCAGGTAGAGTTTATGACGGTGCACCAGCACCGACAAACTTAGTTGTTCCTCCTTATAGTTTTAACTCTGATACTTTAATTACTATTGGATTAAACCCTAATATTAAGGATGCTAGTAATGGATAATAAAAATTGGATAGACAAAAGATTTCCGTTAACTAAGGCATGGAATGAGCATTTAGCAGAATACTACACACCTTGGAATTTTAATTTTTGGTATTTCTTTGGCTCACTTGCCATGTTGGTTTTGGTTATTCAAATAATTTCTGGGATATTTTTAACAATGCACTACAAACCAGATTCAGAATTGGCTTTTGCATCTATAGAGTACATTATGCGTGATGTCAATTGGGGTTGGTTAATGCGTTATATGCATTCTACTGGAGCATCAGCATTCTTTTTGGTTATTTACTTGCATATGTATCGTGGATTATTGTATGGCTCGTATAAAGCACCTAGAGAGTTAATTTGGATTTTGGGTATGGTACTTTATGTAGTTTTGATGGCAGAGGCATTTATGGGGTATGTACTGCCTTGGGGACAAATGTCTTATTGGGGTGCTGCGGTAATTATTAATTTATTTGGCTCCGTACCTTATATAGGCTCTGATTTATTATTGTATATATTCGGTGATTATGCTCTAGGGGACCCAACATTAAATAGATTTTTTGCCTTACATGTAATAGCATTGCCACTTATTTTGGTAGTATTGGTTTTTTTACATATAGTCGCACTTCATAAAGTTGGCTCAAATAACCCTGATGGAATTGAAATAAAAGACAATAAAGACAGTAAAGGCATACCAAAAGACGGTATTCCATTTCACCCTTATTACAGTGTTAAAGATATAGTTGGTGTAGTAGTGTTTTTAATAATTTTTGTATCTATAATTTTCTTCGATCCAGCACTAAATGGCTATTTTTTAGAAGCCGCAAACTTTGTTAAAGCAAACCCATTACAAACACCAGAACATATTGCACCACTTTGGTATTTAACACCTTTTTATTCTGTGTTACGGGCTGTGCCACCTATGTTTGACTCGCAATTCCCTGGGGTTGTTATTATGTTTGCCTCATTACTTATTTTATTTGCCCTACCTTGGCTTGATAGAAGTCCTATTAAATCTATTCGCTATCGTGGGGTTGTTTACAAAATAGCTCTTGGTATTTTTGTGGTTAGTTTTATTAATCTTGGTTGGCTTGGTATGCAACCTGCAATATCGCCAGAATGGTTTATTGCATTACAAGCATACTTAAATATAAACATAGAAACACCTCTTTATACTACTCTTGCAAGAATATTTACCTTTTTATATTTTGCATTTTTTATTTTAATGCCTTGGTTTACATCAACGAGATTTATTAAATCAAAATTAGAACCACCAAGATTAACCTAAGTAATAATTGTGAATAAAATAATTAAATTAAAAACTACAACATTACTTATTTTTATGTTTGCCACTACTAGCATATTAGCATCTTCTGGTATTAATTTAAAGCCTGCTAATACTGATATTTATGATGAAGTATCATTACAAAATGGTGCTAAATTATTTATGAATTATTGTAGCTCTTGTCATTCTATATCATATATGCGCTACAAAAGAATGGCAGATGACTTAAATATTAGTGATAAACAAATGCAAGATAATCTAATTTTTACTAATAAAAAAATTGGTGATACCATAACTAATGCTATGGATAGTAAATATTCAAAAAAATGGTTTGGGGTAGCACCTCCTGATTTATCGCTTATTGCTAGAAGCAATGGTGTGGATTGGATTTATAATTATTTACACGGTTTTTATACAGATAATTCTAGACCTTTTGGGGTTAATAATAAATTCCTGCATAATGTTGCCATGCCCGATGTATTAGCTAACAGAAAGGCTAGTATAGATGCTGTGGAATTTGATAAAGATATTAGAGATATAACAAACTTTTTAGATTATGTCAGCGAACCAATTAAATTACAAAGAGTAAATATGGGTTTAAAAGTTATTTTATTTTTACTTGTATTACTTGTACTATCTTATTTACTGAAAAAAGAATATTGGAAGGATGTAAAATACGGTAAATGGCAACCTAGAGATAAAAATGTTATCAAATCTTAATTTATACACAACCACTACACTATATAGCTCTAACGAAAATATTATCTGCCACTGTGTTCGCATGATAATAGAGGAGAAGGATATTCAAACGAATAAATATTTTGTAAATGTAAATGAAATACCTGAGAATATTTTAGAGTTAAACCCATACAATATGCTGCCAATATTATTTGACAGACAAATGGTATTATATGATTTTTCAGTAATTGTTGAGTATTTAGATGAAAGATTTCCATTCCCACACTTAATGTCCACAGACCCTATAGAAAGAGCAGAAAAAAGATTATTGCTATTTCGCTTTACCAGAGCTGAAGATTCACTATTTAATTTAGCAGATAGAATATTAAGCCCAATAAACAAAAAAGATGCTATAATAGCAAGAAAAATACTTAGTAATAATTTAATTGACTTAGTGCCATTGTTTGAGTCAAAAAAATATTTTAAGAGTGATAATTTTAGTATTTTAGATATTTGTTTATCAGCTTTGTTGTGGCGTATGAACAAAATGGAAATTACTTTACCTGCTAGTGCTAAAGCAATTAATGCTTATGCTAAAAGATTATTTGCTAGAAGTAAGTTTCAAAATAGTTTATCTGATGTTGAAAGAGAATATACTAATAAATGACAGATGTTAAACCTTACTTAATTCGCTCATTTTATGGATGGATAAGTGATAACAAGCTAACCCCTTATATAGATGCTAATTGCACCTTGGGTGATGCAGTAGTGCCAAAAGAATTTCACAATCAAGAACGAGTTGTTTTAAATATTTCGCCTCAAGCAATTAAAAATCTAAATATTAGCAACGATAACATTAGTTTTAATGCTAGATTTAATAATGTCTTAGACAATATTATATTGCCTATCAATGCCATAATTGGTATTTATGCTAAGGAAAATAATCAAGGTATGTGGTTTAATGATATAAAAAGACCAATACCAAATGATGATAATACATTCAAATTATCGGATTAAATTCTATTTAATTATTTGCTGTGCAAATTAAATCATTATTTGATAGTAAAACAGTCATTGCACTAATGGGTGCAACTGCTACTGGAAAAACAGATTTAGTAATCCAATTGGCAAATATATTACCATTATCAATTATTAGTGTTGATTCTACCTTGATATATAAGGGAATGGATATTGGTAGCGCAAAACCTAGTAAAAAAATCTTAGCAAAATATCCACATCAATTAGTAGATATTTGTATGCCATTTGATTCTTATTCTGTGGCAACATTTATTTCAAGTGCTAAAAATGCTATTGATAATGCTTTTTTAGCACAAAAAATACCTATTTTAGTAGGTGGTACTAGTTTTTATTTTCGTTCTCTGGAAAATGGCTTGTCAAAAATGCCTGCTACTGACAAAGTTATTCGTAGTAATTTAACAACAGAATTAAATAATAAAGGTCTAGGCTATTTATACAATAAACTACTTAATATTGATAAACTATCAGCCAATAAAATCCATAAAAACGATACTCAAAGAATTATGCGTGCTTTAGAAGTGTTTTATATAAGTGCCAAAACTCTAACTGAATTTCAACAACAAAAAACACAAAAAGCTATTAATAATCCTATAAAAAAAATTATTCTTATGCCAGAACGCTCATTAATACACGATAAAATAGCAGCAAGGTTTCATAGTATGCTAGATTTGGGTTTTATTGATGAGGTAGAAAAACTATACAATAACGACAAAATTAGTAAAAACAATAATTCAATGCGTGCTGTGGGCTATCGTCAAGCTTGGTCGTATTTAGATGGCGATATTAATAAACAAGAAATGATAGAATTAGCAATTATTGCTACTAGGCAACTTTGTAAGCGCCAGCATACATGGCTAAAAACAGAAAAAGAATCTTTACTGTTAGTTAAAGCAGATATTAATAGAATTATTAACTACATTTTAGAATAATAATGGTTGTAATAGTTATGTTTATGCAAAGGTCTCTAAAATATGACAATTGACTAATTAATGCTTATAGTGGATAATTACAAATTCTTTTTATGGCCAAATAGCTCAGTCGGTAGAGCAAGGGACTGAAAATCATTTTTTATAAAATCTTTAAATTATTTGTGATTATAGACTATTTTTAAAATTATGCAAGGAATTTTATTAAATTTTAGTAAAAAAATTTTTGCTATACAAAAAGCTGAAAATATAAGTGCAATCACACTGGGTAAAACAGTAGGTATTGCAAGCCATCACATTTATGAATACCGCACTGATAAGGTTAAGAATCCCGCCATACCTAATATTAATAAATTTTTAAAAGCATATCCTCAATATACTTATTATATATTAGGAATTAATCCAGAAACATTACCAAAACAAATAATTTTAGATGATGAATAATTTATAATGTCTTATTTTTATAAATGTTTATGAATTTATCTGAGTTATTTGAATTGTATCAAAAGGAAAGACTGCCAAGTTTATCTACTATACAAAAATATAATACACTACTAAGGGTTTTTACTCGCGATACTGGTTGTAATAATATATACATAACTCATGAACAAATACTAAATTAGCGTGACAAGGTCCTTGCTAGAGCAAGTATAAATGGCTGGAATAATTA
The DNA here is from genome assembly GCA_965207335.1 of Gammaproteobacteria bacterium. GTDB lineage: Bacteria > Pseudomonadota > Gammaproteobacteria > PS1 > Pseudothioglobaceae. Next base: position 1,637,528 of record OZ242267.1, on the reverse strand, counting down.
TTTGCGGCATATGAGAGCACTGTTTGAAATAGCTATTAAATATAAATATTTAACAAAAAATCCTTTTAGGCAACTAAAACAAATTACAACTTATAAAAGCAAGCCTAAAATTATTGATGTTAATACAATTAATAAAATATTAGAATATTGCAATAAGTTAAATAATAATTGGTTTTGGATTGCTGTTATACACACGCTGTATTATACAGGTATGCGGCGTAGACAATTAGTAGAACTTCAATGGCGTGATATTGATTTTAATAATATGATTATTAAATTATCTGCACAAAGTTCTAAAACCAAAAGAGAATATATAGTGCCTATGAATAATGTTCTTTTTGCTGATTTTAATAATATTAAAAAACATAGCTGTGTAATTAAAAAAGACAATCAAGTTTTTAATATTTGTTTGTTTAGTAATAGGCATAAAGGCAAAAAAATGACTTGTGAGCATGTTTCAAAAATTTTTCAAAAAATATCTAAAAATATAGGGGCTCAGGTGTCAGCCCACATGTTAAGACATACAATGGCAACCATAATAGCCGAAAAACACAATAATATAAAAGACCTTCAAAATTTACTAGGACATACAAGCATTAATACCACTATGGATTATATACATCCAAACATTGATGGGCTTAGAAAAGCACAAGATACTTTATAAATAAGAAATTAATATTTATTTATAGCATATTAGTACTGCATTAAGTATTAATAATTTAATCTCAATATTGTATTTTTTAGCATAAACTTTGAGTTCAATAAATAACTGCTTACTTAATGCGTATGTTTGTGTATTATTGCTTGTTGTTGTAATTATTGACGGCTCTTGTTTAATTAATTCTTTTATACTACCATTGACTAAATTATAAATAGTATCTTGTTTTTGCCAAGCTAATAATTTTAATTTTTTATGGTTTTGTTTAGATATATTTATTGTGCGATACACTCTATTGTTTGAGTTGTTTTGTAATTTCATTTTTCTTAATTGCTAACAATAGAATACAAAATATAATTATATCATATAAAGTAAATTTTTATTTAACTGGCATTAAAAACAAATTAATCACACTTAAATAAAAAATCAATAAGCACTCATTTTTCTAGTATTTAAAACACTTAATATTTTTACAAAATAATAAGCAATTTAAAAGAAAAATAAGTTACAAATAAAAATCAAAAGCAATTACGCTTATCTATGGCAGTGGCATAAAAATTAAAAACACTTTTATACCGCTATCATAGGTGTAAATTTAATTATTTTTTATAACACTTAGGAAAGAACTCTAACAGTTATAAAAAAGACTATATTATTAAATAGCAAATACAAAAAAGTGCTTAAATAGCATTTTTTACCTCTAAGTGCCATTTTTTACCTCTAAACCCTATTTTTTTGCCTCTAAATAGCAAATTTTTACCTCTAAGTGCCGTTTTTTGTAATTTAATTAATTCAAAAAAATAATTAAATAGATTATAAATACTTGTTTTAATTATATAAAGTATTTTAGAGCTAGAAAAAGGTCATTTTTTGCAGAAAAGTTTTAAATTTTTATTACAGAAATATGCTAAAATTTAATTCTTTATACAGTTGGCAGGATACGCAAATTGTGAGACAATTATTTATTTAGCAATTTAAAGGTTTTTTGCAGAAAATTAGCCACTTTTTAGTAATTTTAAAAAAATAAATTTTGAGTTATATCATATAGTTAAAAAATAAATAGTAATTAAAAAATAATTAAAATAACCGCATTTTAATTATAAGTGTTTTTAGTAGATTTTATTGTTATAAATTAAAAATTATTTAATAAATTAAATTTAATAAATTTTGATAAAAATGGACGAATATAATAAAAAAATATCTGTTAGGTTAGATGATGACTTAATTAAAAAAGTTAGTGGTGTTAAGGCTGGCGATTTTAGTAAAAAATTAAGAAAAGCATTAAACTCTGGACTTAGTTTAGAACCAATAGACAATACTAACTATGATGATTTAATAAATGAGTTGTATGAACTGAAAAAAAAGTTAGCCCCTGTTGGTTCTAATCTTAACCAATTAACCTTTATGCTTAATAATGGTCAGGTATTGGATGCTGAGCAAATACTGCCAACACTTATAGAGTTAAAGCAAGTTTTTAGAATATCTATAAAAACAGTTAAGAAGTCTATTAATGAATTGATAACATGAAATTTATTGACTTGTTCTCTGGTTTAGGTGGGTTTAATAAGGCATTATCTGATTTAGGTATGACATGTGTATTTGCATGTGAAATTGATAAAACATTACGACAAATTTATGCAAAAAATTATGGTATAAAGCCAGAGGGAGATATTCGTTTAATTGACGAGCACACAATTCCACAACATGATATTATTTGCAATGGATATAAACAAAGATGAATTTGAGATTTTTAAAGGCAGAAAGCCAACTCTTGATGATTTTAATTTTCATAGATCTTGGCAAAAGGGTTACGGACACCCTCGTTTTAGCCATAGATATGTCAGTGCTTGTTATAATTTTGAACAATACCCAGAAGCTGTTTATAAGGTTGTCTCATTTGGCAGGGGTGCAGCGGCTGTAAGAGATATGATGGAGTATGTTATAAATAGAGATATAACAACAGAAGCTATTGATAAAGAGACTGGTGAGATAAAAGAAATTATTACACCAGAGGCACAAAATTTTTATACTGAAGCTGGTGAGGAATTAAAGGGCAACGAGGCAGCAAAAGAAATATATAAAGAATGGGCGAAAGACTGGCGTAAAAAAGGCTCAGGTAGAGGTGAGCAACGCCATACTACACATATATTGTTATCTGCTAATGTGTCGCCAACAGCTTATAACTCACCAAGGGTATTAGCAGCTGCTGAGCAAACACTACGAGATAATTTTGGCGATGAAGGCTTTAGATATATATTTGTCTTGCACAGAGATACAGAGCATGCACATGTACACGCAGTAATAAATAATTATAATGATAGGACAAAACTAAAATTACGCCAAGATAGACACGATTTGCTACGAGTACGGGATAGTTTTGCCGTTAATTTAAAAGATAAGGGTTTATCTCATATTGCAACACTAAGACGAGATAGACCTCATATATTACAAAAAATAAAAGAGCTTGCAGAACAGATGTATTCAGATTTAAAAGTATTAAAAAAAGCAATGAATGCCTGCCCTACTGCTTTAAACCGTAAAAGCCAACTTAGTGCACAACTAACAAAAAAAACTATACAGTATGATTTTAAAAATACCATAATAGATTATAAAATGCTAGCTGATGGTAAATATACCCAATTAAAACTTAATAAAATAGGCAAGCCTTATGAAAAGGCACTATATAGAGTGGCTAAGTTTATAAAAAGCCCTGATTTTGTTGTGGACGGTATTCTGCCAGAGGCATCTATTATTTTTAAACATACGCTAACAAGCGAGCAAAAAGTAATGATAGCAGATAAGTTTATGTCTATTATGGAGCAATACCAAGATAAGCAAGACAAAGATATTGCAAATAAAGCAACTAATGTATTGCCTCAATATAATAGAGCCCTAAAAAGGCTAACTAGGCTTATTAAAATGGTTAAAAACACCAAAAAACTAACAAGCCAAGAAAAAAGATATTATTTACAAAAAGCACAAGATTTTAAAAACAATGTATTAAACAGTAAAAATATGAGCTATCTTTTAGAATCATCTTTTTTAAAAACATCCCTTGAAACAGATAGAGTAGCTAATATGCTTTTAAGAGATAATAGAGAAAAACCTGAATATCGTAATTATAAGTTAAGTGCCTTAAGGCGTTTAAGTTTAAAAAAATATGCAGAGAGGCAAACAGACGACATTGGCAACATTATTACTCAAATGCAAAATGCACCTGAGGGAAGTAAAGAATCCAGGCAACATAAACAAGAAATAATCAAGTTACTAAAAGGCATAACAAACGCAAGAGATTATAACCAAATTATTAACGCTAATAAAAAATTAAGAGAAAGACTTATTAATACAAATATTAAAAATATAGAGCGTTAATATTTATCTACTAAATCCTTTATCATTCTTTGATTTTGCCCTTTTATCAGCTAGAACTTGTGATGGTGTTTTTGTTGATTGTAGTTTACCTAGATTTTTTTGGCGTTGTTTTAATTTTTCTTTTACATTTTTTACTTGCCAATGCTTTGCATCTTTGCCTAAATTTCCAGACAGTATTACTGTTATACCACTACCATCTTTTAATTTAATATGACTGCCCTTACCTCCTTTAACTTTCTTAAAGCCTTTCTTTTCTAGTAAAACTATTAATTCTCTAAGTTTGGGCGGCATATAAGTGAGAAAATTTTGTTAACAGTGGTAGAGCAACACCTTCTTCAATATCCACCTTAATACCTTCGTGTATTAAATCTAACATATCATTATAAGTATCTATCTCATTAGTTGGATTATCCTCGTAATAACACATAATTTGTAAATCAGGACATTGTCCTATAAAGCATTTGTCTTCTTCGCACCACTCTACCCATTTATGATATTTTTTTGCTATGTCTATTACTTGTTGTGAATATTGTGCTGTTTCTGTTTGCATAAAAATTTGTGTATATTTATTAAAAAATTCTATTATATCATAAATCTAATATAGCATTATATCTTAGATAATATAAAAATATTTATATCTTTATATCTTTATATTTTTTTGGTATAATATGCAAATTATTAACAACAAAAAATAAATATGATAGTATCAATATTAAATCAAAAAGGTGGCAGTGGCAAAACTACGCTCACTATTAATTTAGCTATTGCGTTACTAAATGATAATTATAAGGTGTTAATAGTGGACTCAGACCCGCAAGGATCTGCACGAGACTGGGACAGCGCTAATGATAAAAATATTATTACTGTAATTGCCCTAGATACTGCAAAATCAATTAGCAATATTAAAGCAATGGCAAATAGCTATGATTTTGTTTTGATTGACGGAGCACCGCAACTATCCAAACACACAGCTGCTGCTATTAATGTATCAGATATTATACTAATACCATTACAGCCATCGCCATTTGATGTCTGGGCAACTAAAAGCCTTGTGGATGGTGTAGAACAATCTTTGGCAATAGGACACAAGGTAAATGCTTATTTTATAATTAGCAGGGCTATTATTAACACAAAACTAGCAACTGAGGTAAAAACTGCTATTAAAGATTACAACATACCAGTATTTAGTAATTATACCTGTAATAGAGTATCTTACTCTGAGACTGCAGCAGTAGGACAAAGTGTATTTAATAGCAAAGATAAAAAGGCTAAATTAGAAATTACAAATATAAAAAATGAGTTATTGGAGGTAGTAAAAAATGCTACAAGCTAAAAAAGATAAACAAAATAATTTTGCCAAAGAGGTATTAAAAGATAGTAATAATAGAGTTTATAGAGTAGTTAATATAGCAAAGGATGATTTTACTAAACTCAAAATGTATGCCCTAGAAAATAGCACTACCTTATATGACTTAACTAATGCTAAACTAGCAGAGGTAATTCAAAAAGACAAGTCTGAGTTAATTGCAGAGTTTAACAATAAAAGCACAATACAAAAATCCTTAGCTATAAATAAAGCAATATTTAATAAGGTTAAAAAATATGCTATTGATAATGATGTTAGTGTTAGGTTGTTAATATTGAATGCTTTACAGTTAATAATTAAGAATAATGCTTAGTATCATTAATATTTTGCTATTTAGTGCTAAAACCACACTGCAGGCTGTGAGGGGCGAGGTAAAGATAAAAAACAGCTTTCATATTTGCGGTATTTGGAGGGATTAGGGTTAAAGAGATGGTAAGACAAGGGGGTTTTTACTAGGTAGCAACTAATTTTTTCATAGTAGCTATGTTTTTATAATAAGCTGGTTTGGCTAATATTGGCGTTGTGTTATATCCTTGGGCAATAATAATAACCTCATCTTGTTTTAGTGCTCCAATGTTCTCTGGTAGTATTAAGTTTTTTCCTTCTTTTGATTTCTGCCTACTCTTTGAGCCAAAAAATTTACCTTCTTGCTTAGTTATATTTTCCCGCTCCTCTGTGTATTTACCTATTAAATCAGATACTCGTTTCATAGTGTTGTAATTATTTTGAGTGAACACTATTTTATATGCAGTCGTTGATATAATCTCATTAAGCCCAGTCTCGTGATACACTTCTTTTATTTGGTCATAGTCTTGGGCAATTAGTATAACATTAACCTTTTGCCCGCGACTAACGGCTGGTAGTTTTACTAGTGCATTTAGTTTACTCATTCTAGGGAATTCATCTATTAAAAAAGTAATAATTTGTTCATCATTGGGCTTGTCTGATAAAAACTCATTAGCAGCTAGCTCTATAAATAGTGCTGTAATAATTTTTACTCTCTCTAAGTCTTTGGGCTTAGAGCATAAATATATACTTACTTTGTTGTTGCGAAGCTCACTAAATTTAAAATCGCTTTTTTGGGTATTTTTAGCAATTATTGGATCATTAAAAATTTCTAGTTTATTTGTAGTGCTTGATAGGACAGATGAAAACTCTTTGTCTGATAATTGCACCATTAAATTAGTCTGTTCTATAAAGTATTGTGTTAAATTATTTGCTTCTGTTATACCAAATTCAATATCTTGTGTTAACTGCTCTGAAAAAATAGATAAATCCTTACGAATACTAGCTGTTTTGAGTAAATCAGAGCGGGTATTACTTATGCTTATTATTACATTAGTGTCTTGTATTAGTAATTTAATAATCATTAATTTTAGTAGGGTTCTTGACATATAGACCCAATGGTCATCATTTGTTTTGCCAGTTGTTACATATATAACAGAGGCTATTCTATCTATATATACCATCTTATCATTGATATTATTTGGCATTTCACTGAACGGATTCCAACTATCTGAGTCTTGTTCTGCAAAGGCTAGCCTAACCACTTTTTGATATTTTTTACGATGATTTGCAGTAATTTCCCATAGTTCATTTTTAACATCATTTATTATCATGGAGTTATTACAACTTAGTAAATTTGGTATTACCACCGATACTGTTTTGCCGGTTCCGGGCGGGGCTGCAATTAGTGCTGATAGCGGCTGATTGCTACGAATAAATTTTTTACCCCACATCCCGTAGATAATACCAGTATCTGCAAATAGTTTCATTTTTTTAATATCTTTAGTTTTAGCCCATTTCGCGTTGCCATAATTAGTTTTTTTATCAGGCTCTGAAATCATTATAAAAATAAACCATAAAATAACAGCAGGCACAATTAAATATAAAATTTCTTTACTATTTATGCCATAATTAATAACATAATATAATGGATTAGTGTAGCCGTTATAGTAACTAAATCCATATATGTATAAACTTGCTAATATGGCGCCAACAAAAAATAAAAAATAAAAATTTCTTAGTATCATTATTCTACCTCCTGTATATTTATTATAAATTTTCTATCTGCTGTTTTTTTTATTTGTATAATAGCATCTAAATAATTTATAGCATACTTTCTAATTGTATCATCATTGCCCTTAAATCCAGATAGTTTGGCGTTCATTACCAGTGCATCTATGGCATCTATTGGGCTATTTGCGTGTATGGTTGCTAATGAGCCACTATGGCCTGTATTTAATATGCGTAAAAAGCGTGTGGTATTTTCTATATCAATCTCGCCTAGTAAAATTCTATCTGGACGAAGTCTGAGGCTTGCATTTATTAAATCTTCATAACTAATTTTGGCAACATCGGTGCCAGTTTTAGATTTTATTAAACGGACATTGTTTTTTTGGCAAACAATTAACTCTTTGGTGTCTTCAATAGTTATTATTCTTTCTTTTTTATCAATTTTTTTAATTAAGGCATTTAACAAAGTTGTTTTTCCTGACGATGTTCCACCTGATATGAGTATATTACTTTTATTAGATATTAAATTTAATAATTGCTCAGTGCTGTTGTTTATTTTTTTTAGTTTTTTGCTAGTTTTTTCTAAGTTGTTGTAAAAGCCATATTGCTCTATTTTTACATCTTGTGTATATGACACACGAATTGATAGACAAAAAGCACTATCCGCAGCGTAAGATGCAACAACTTGGGTGCGATAATCATATTTTGGTAAATTTAATGATAATAATGGGGTTATTTCATCAAAATCTTGTCCACTCTCAGTTGCCAACAATTTAGCCAAAGACATTAGTGCAGACAATGTTAAATTACTGTCATTAATTACTTGCCAACCGCTTGCTGTTTCAAGCCATACTTCGCCCGGTCTATTAATTGAAAGCTCTATTAAACCTCGTTTTTTTAAATAAGGTTCTAAAATAGCTAATTTTTTATGTAAAATTGCTGATGAGGTCATCTACTAAATCCTTGTTTTAGTTGGTTAATTCCTTGGTAGATATTATTGCCAGGGCCGTTATATGCAGCAAATGGTATTTCACTCCACTTTTTAGACCATTTAGGGTTGCTTTGCATTTCTGCAATTAACTTATCAACTAGGTTTTGTTGGTATTTTTCTATACGGGCATTAGCCATTACTAATTATCTTCTGGGTTATAGTTTGGCTCATTATTACTAACCCATAAAGCCAAATTTTCTTTATCTACAGTATCATTTTTAGTTGGACTTTTTTGTATTTGTTGTGCTATTTTTTTTGCATAATCATATAAATCATCATAACTAACATTATCTAAATCATCCATATTATTCCCCTTTTGTATGGGCAGGTAAACCACAACCCGCCCGATTATAATAGTTAAAATTACAAGCCTATTCCTTGCACTTGTGATTTTTCTTTAACTTGCCTTGCTTTTAGTTCTTGTGATGGTGTTTGACTTACCTTATCCTTTGTCATTGTAAAGGCTTTACCCTCCATAACAAAATTAGCAATTTTAGCACTAGAGCGAATAGACTTCATACTCTCATCACTTCTTAAAAAATCAGTATTAAATCTATTAAACTTGCCTATACCTTTTGGCTCAAAACTTGCCCCTGCTTTATGTGCAATTAAGGTTGCTGCCATTTGAGTTTTAAATTGCTGCATATCTTTGCTATCGTTTATATAGTTCTGTTCAACTGCAACTTTACTAGCAACAACAGCATAGGTAGATACTAAAGCATTGTTTGATAATTTTACTGGTAGCACAATAGTTTTATTTTTAGCATCATAAAACACCTTTGTACCCTTTCGCACAACTTTGATATTTGATTTTTTAATTAAAGTTGCAGCATTAAGTCCAACCGTAGCAGTGTTACTTTCTTTAGTTGGTGCTTTAGCTATGCCTTTTATATCCTGAGCGTTGTAAACATACCCAATGCGAATAAATGGTATTTTTACTGTTTTAGTCACACCATCTTTAACAATGCTTCGCTCCATTGGGCTGGTATAAGATATTGCTGTTGCTTTGGCATCGTCTTTAATGCTAAACCCGGCTTTTTCTGCTTGGTTTCTAGTCATAAAGCGATTATCTTTATAGCCCCTATTAGCACTTGTTATTGCTAAATTAATAGCATTAACGCCATTATATGCAACAGGTGTATCACCTGATATATTAACTGCTTTATTATCATTAATCATAATTTGCCAATTAGGATGCTTGTCTATTGCATCCGCTATGGTGTTACCTACTATTTTGTTATATTTTTCTATCATTTTATTTGCCATTTTATATTCTCCTTATTTTATTAAAATTAGTCTTTGGCTTGTTGTTTGGGTAATAAATACCCTGTTTTTTATTATTTATATTATTTTGCCTTACACCTCCTTTTTTAATTCTTTTAAATTCTTTACTTCTTTAAACCTTGCTCCATCGTTGTATATTAGTTGCTTGCAGTATTCACAAATTGGTTTTATATCATTTTTTATTAAAATTTTATATTTACAACCTTGAAAACTGCACATAAAACATATTAACTTATTACGCATATTTTTATTTTTGGGCTGATGTCAATTAATTATAAATTCTCTACATCTAAAAATAACTCTGATACTCTAGGTAACCCGTATTCGTTTTGAGCTTCAACGCATAATTTAGTATTTGTATTTCCACCATCTACTATCCATATATCAAGATAAGGAAGTTCATCGCGAATGTCTGTTTTTCCATAACGCCAGTCGCTTTTATCCAAGTCTTGAGGGGTATATTTTTTTTTAAACCAAAAATTATCCATATTGTTCATTATTCAAAATCTTTGTCTATTTTTTCATATCTTTTGGTGAAAAACTTATTAGAGATGTAAAAGATAACATTAAACATACTTATTAGTGTGCCAAAAATAAGCCATAATTTTATTAATATGTCAATCTCTTGAGGTCCTATTAAATTAATATAATGTCCTACATTTCCATAATTGATTTCAATACCTAAAAATATGCCAAGCAAAAAGGCTATTGGTGCTAAAAAAGGGAAAAAAAATAATTTAATAAGATACATGGCAAGGGCATAATTAAAAATATTTTTGTATCTCATAGTAACTCCTTTTGTATTAAAATAACTATTTTTAACCCTTACCCTTATATCTCTTAACCCCTAATCATTCAAAATACCGCATTCTACGAAGCCATTTTTTGCCTTTTACTTGTCCATCACAGCCTGCAGTGCGGTTTTAAGCACATTACTAAAAATAGCATAATTGCCATATAACTTGATTTGGGCGTTAAAAATAGTATTCATTTTAGTATTTAATTGTTGCATAACCACTAACACCATCACTACCTTTAATTAGAGGAAACCTTAAAGTTACCCCACCACCTCCACTACCAACTGTAATACTTATACTTTGTCCAGCATTAACATTTTTATAATCAGATACAGTCACTGGAATAAAAGCAACTCCTGCAAGTGCACTTTCATAACTATGGTCGCCATCGCTAGGACAAGTAGCAGACCAACCACTACCACTACTACCAACCCCAATAATATCTAATATACTACTATCGCCACCGCTACCGCCAATTTCTAAATAACAAGAAAACCCATACGATGCACCACCTTGCCCACCTTGCCCACCTCTTACAGTTACATATATTTGTGTTATGTCGCTTGGCACAGTCCATGTATGGTTGCCGGGGGTTGTCCAACTTACACTGCTTGTTGTTTCTGCTCTGTTATATACTGTTCCATCAAGTCTAATATATTGTTTAGTTTTTGTATCACCATTATTTGATAAAGATATGGTAGCTGGTGTATATGGTATTTGATAAGATGAGCCACAAATAGTATCTAAGTATATCGTTGCTGTGCCATCTTCTATATATGTTTTATATCTTTGATTTGTTAGTAAGTTATGGTCTTCATAAATTGGTGTGCAACCAGCAGTGGTTTCTAGGTGGGTAAATGTAGTTGCTGATATTTGACAATCATTTACTTTTACTAGATTATTATTATCATAAGGATTACGCACCCACTTTTGTTTGTTAAGATATGATATTTGGGTGCTAAAATCGTGATTGTATCTTTGTGAGCCTGTGCATTCTATCGCTATTATTGGTAATTGAGTGCTGCTTTCTGTGCTACAATTTTGCACAGTTAGCTCGCTATTATCACTTAGGGTTATATATGTTTTAACTTGTGGAATAGCAAAACCATCGCTTACTTGTAAATCGTAACTGCATATTGTTTTTTGGTGATTATAAATTATGCCGTTTATGGCGCAATTAGTTAAATGGACATTAGCGCTATTTAATAAATAATACTTGCGAGAGGTCTCATGCGATACAGCCGTGTCTAGTTGATGTATTGGACTACATTGGTCTGTTGTAGTTAGCACAGCAATAGTATTACTAGCATAATCAACTTTGCAGTCTCTAACAACAGTATCAACACTATCAACAACACCTGTTATGCGGTATGCTTGATAAATAATATCTTGCACTGGGTCAGCCACTACCCTGCAAGGCGTGCCATAAGTTTTTGCTAGCTCGTAAATAGTTCCATTGTCTAAGCAATTACCAACAACAACAGTATTACCTTTACTATCTACAGTATCCCTGCGTTCTTGCGCGTATGCTTTTAAATCACTAATACTATATCTTATAGGGCATTCTTTTGTTGCTTGTGATGTAGTAGTGTCCTCTTGTGTTGCATTTAATTGCGAATCTGGTAAGAGTGAGCTAATATTAGAATCATCGCCATTATTGCCAGTTTGTGCTAGTGTTGTTTGTTTATTGTCTTTATTAAGTGAGGTAATAGTATTTTCATCTAGTGCTACTAGTTTTTTTTCTTTAGTTTGCATTTTAGATATAGCATCAATTAGCATTTGTTTATTGATTTGCATGCTTAGTTCTGTAGGTGGTTCAATTCTCTTGTCATCTGTTAAAATCTTAGACTTGGCACTTTGTGTAAATGCTATATATTTTTTATCGTTTGTTGCGTTGTCCTCTAATGACTGCCAATTTATTTCTAAGCCCATCCACTTTTTATTTTTTGGCGTATATTGTATTTGCCCAGATAAATATAAATCATTAATGCCAATATTAATAGCCTCTTGTTTAAGGTCTGTAAACTTTGCTTTTACAATACGAGTTTTTTTGACAATAATAGGCTCAATAGTTTGTATTTGTAAAATAATCATATCCTCATCTTTACTGTTCTCTGGCTTATCATCAAGGGCGTAAGTAGTATTTATTATTAGTAAAATAATAAATAATTTAATTAATTTGCTCATTTTTTGTCTCCTCAAAATTAAATGCTTGGATAACTATATTGCCAGCAATATTTCTAAAATGTATATCTCTAACGGCAGTTACTAAAATTCTTGTGCCGTGAGGTATTTTTATAACCGGCCTAATATTAATGTTTTGTGCTAATATCTTTGATGTAAGCTCTGTTAGTTCTTTACCAAAAGAATTTATGAATATTACTTTATCTGCGGTAGTTTCTATGTTATATAGTGCAGCAGCATTAATAGTTGATATAAGTAGTGATAATCCGTATCTATCAATATAACGATTATCTACTTCGCCGCCAATACCACTTCTACCCATAGAGTCAACAGTATCAATGTTTATACTAATATTAATGCCTTTAGGGGTTATAATTCTTTGCCAGTTGATTTGCAAGCGGTTGTCGCCTATTTTGTCTAAAGATTTGTATTGTCCAATAAGCTTAGAACCGACAGGTATTAAAATAAGATCACCATGTGCGGCATAAATATTATTTTCAACTTGTGCTAACACTCTGCCTGATAAAGAGCTATTAATATCATTAATTAGTATTGCTGGTATTTGTCTATCTAGTGTAAGCACTCTGCTAAAATCAACTGGATAAGTGGCATCTGCTCGCTGTATGTCATCGTTGTAATGAGTATCAATATTGCTTAAGTCTTGATTATTAGTGTTTTTATTAAATTTATAATAAGTTTTAATTTCTGTTGAATTATTGGCTTGTTGTAAGTGTTTGTTGATATTGGCACTGTCAATTTTAATTTGTGATGTTGTTTTATCTAAATAAAATAGATTAGATATTGTAGTGTCTGATTTTTTTATGGTTTTTGTTGTTATTTTTGTTGTTATAGTTTTTGTTGCTACAACTATGGTTTTTGTTGGTTTTGGTGCTACTGTTGTTTTAGGACTACTAGTAAATGGATTTAAAAAACTATAATCAAAACTCTTGCCAGTAAATTGAATTTTAGTTTTATTTTGCTGTGTATTTTTGTTATTATTTATTATTATAAAAGTTATTAAAATAGCAAGCGCTATTATTACTATTACTGCTATTATAATAATTAATTTCTTATTATTTTTTATGGCCTTAACATCCATTATTTTAGTTAGTGTTGGTGTTTTAGCATCACCCATAATTAGTTATCCTTTTTGCTCACACAAGCATATAACTCGCCTGCTCTAATAGTCCATTTATCTGATATAGACTCAACAATTAAATTACCGCCTTCAATGCGACTATTAATGGGTGTATCGTAACCGTCAATGACTTTATAAATTACGGGCAAGTTAGTAACAGCTGTCATATCCTTGTCACCGTATTTAAAATAAGTCCAAAAACCATCATCAAAAATAGCCTTAGGTAATAATGTTTTATTTTTGCTATTTATTTGATAATTAAAATTAATGTTTTCTGCCTTAATTTCTGGTTTTTTGTTTAAATATTCGTTGATTATTTTTTCTTGTAATTTATCTGTTATTTTTGCTGTTTTATTATCTGCATTTGTTGTTAATTTTGGTTGCAAGCTTTTTAATGCAGTTGTATCAACAACACGAACAACAAAATCTGATAAATAATCACTTTTAATGCTGTCCACACGGATATAAAAAGGGAATAATTTATTATCAACAGATATTAGCGTTAAATTAGTATCAATGCCAGCAAAAATAGCAGATAAACTGAGTAAATTATTTTCTTTATTTAGTACAACTACTTTAAAGTTTCTACCGTCTCCTAAAACCCAACTAACTATTTTGCTTGGTAATTTAATTACAGTCGGCATTCTTTCTCTAATTCTTATCTTACAAATTGTATTTGGTGAATAGTAACAAGTTTTAATATTAGCGGTTGCTGAACTGGTATTAAACGCTGTTTGCACTGCATTAAGATTAGTAATACCTTTTTCATTATTTTCTTTAGTGTTAGAAAATTCATCTACCACCACAGCCGTGCTGATATAAGATAAAAGATATAAAGATATAAATATTATTGTAGTTATTTTCATATTATTAAGAGCAATTAATTATTGCTAGTGCATAAGTGCCAGTAGCCCCTGTTGTAAGTCCATCCTCTGTATATACATCTATACCAATAGTCCAACTAATGCTATCCTCATCTGCTATATATGACGGGTTAGCATATGGTATCTTAGTATTGCTAGCCACAAGTCCAACTAATGCTAAATGAATGCTTTGCTGCAAGTGAGTAGGACACTCTGGCTTATCTACTTGCTCGCCGTTTGTAACAGTAAAATACTTGCCTTGTTTATAAAATAAATCTAGTAGCGTATCACTAGCAGTTAACCCTGTGCTTGTTGCTAATTCTATATCAGCAACATTTATTATTTTTTTACTTCTAGCATCAAATGAGCTACTGGCATTTAGTGCTAGAAATGAGCTTAATACTGGTATATAAGATGGAATAGGTATATTAGTAGTAATTGTTGCACCACTAACTGTGGTTGCTGCTAGTTTATTAGCAACTATGACGGCATTTGTATTGTCTAGTGCTGTTGTGATTGTAAATAGTTTATCAGTGCAACTAAAATTGTATTGCTTGCCCCATGGTGATGTATTATCAATACCGGAAATAAAACTATTAGTAGCATTATCTAGCTCATTAAGAGCATTAGCACAATTATTAGTAAGGTCTGGGAATATACTATATTCAGAGTAATAATTTTGTGCTGCTATGCCAAGTATATGCACTTCATCAATAAGTGCTTTATTGTCATCGTCTCTACCTGTTAGCCTAGCTTGTAATAAATAAGGTAGCACTATACTAGCTACTATTATAAATGCTAGTAGTTCTAAACTTAGTATGTTGCCTTGTTGTCTCTCTTTGTTATTCATTGTAAAGTCTTTTTTGATAAAAATATTGTTGTACATTGCTATCTGCTGTTCTCCAATAGGCTCTTAGTTTTGTGTTATTGCCGATATTATTAGTTTGCACAATTTTGCTAGTTAAGTTTTTAACCGGTATGGTTGTTTCTATATAGTCATTAGTTGTAATATAATTAGTATCAAATGGCGATTTTTTAGTAATTATTTGTTTACCTTTATTCGCTAAATTGCTAATATCTAGTATTGCTGCTCTTATTAAGACACTATCTATTTTTGTGCTATAATCACTAAATAACACAACAAACAATATTAGTATTGTTATAAAAAATAATACTTCTAAATTTAGGTTACCTTGTTCTTTTTTATTCATAATATATTACTTGTTGCAGACATTATAGGTAGCATATAACCAAAAATTATTAATGCAATAGTTGCTAGTATTAATAATTGCACTACTCCACCAATAATGACAATAATTTGCTCATTTTTATTATTGATGTCCTCTATAGCTATCTCAATTAATTTTGCTAAAATATCTAATTGTATTTTTTTGTTAGTATTTTTTTCAAAACCAACAAATGATTGTTTAAACCATTTTGGATAATCAGACTCTCTAATGGCTTGCGATAAACTTACGCCCTGTGCTAATTTTTGTGCTATTGCTATTGTTGTTTGTTTTTTGCTACTATGGTTGATAGTATTAAATATTTTAAGAAAATCTAAGCCTTCTTTATAAAGCAGTGAGAATACAATTAAAAAATTAATAGCCTCATTGCCTTTAAAATAGTCTTGTATTTTGTCAAAAATTTTGACTTGTGCCAACATTTGTTTTATTTTATCTTTATAAATTGCAATAAAAATAAAGCTGGCAGTTAATACTATAAAAAATATGTAATTGTAATTAGCAATAAAAAATAAAATATCTGTGGCAAAATTTGTTTTAATACTTACGCTACTTTGAATGTCTAGTAGTGTTGTTATGAAAAAACTAGGTGCAATTAATAAACCAGATATAGTTAAAATTAGCACGACAGTATTTTGTTTTAATGTATTTTTAATGCCTTTTTCTTGTTGTTTTTTAGTATTAATGTAATGATAAGCAGCATCTAATCCAGCACCAATAGCACCTGCTAGCTCAGCAGAGCGAACTATATTAACAATATCAACATTAAATTTACATAGTGCTAAAAAATCAGATATTTTGATATTAAAGTTAGCTATGCTAGTTTTAAACTGTGGTAAATCGTCTAATATTTGTTTAAAAATATCACTTGTAGAAACACCGCTAGCAATGTATCCTTTTAACTTATTTAATAAAATAATTTGAGTATTAATATCTGTTTTTGATTGCTTAAATCTAGCAGACTTAGATATTTTACTAATTTTAGATTCTTGTATTATTTTGGCGATATTATCTTTACTGCCGGCAACAAATAATTTTTGCCAGCGGTTTTTATCAAAATAATGGACTTTATAGCCTATTTCTATCATCTTGTATATACAATAGTTAAATCATCAGTTGAAGAGTTGTATGTAGGCGATGCAGATCTATCAAAATTACTACTAATATATGCTGCCATTGCACTACCCAATGAATCAGCTTTGTTAGAGTTATCTAGTGGATACACAAGCGTTATTTGATTTGCTAAAGCACTAACAGTAAAATCATCACCAAAAGCTGTTTTAGCACTCATACCAGCATTTTGTAGTGCTGTTTTATCACAAGATGCTAAATTTCCTGTTACAGCATGGCAATTTTCTATTGCTGTTATCATAGTTATAGATACATCTTGTTTGGCAATAAAGTTTTTACCAGTGTCCTTATTGCTAGAAAATATGCTATAACCAACACCGATTATTATTACAACAATAGCTATATAACTTACTACCTCAAGGCTTAATATTGCACCGCCTTGTTTTTGTCCCACCTCACTTTTTATTTTATTATTTTTCATTTTTTTCTCCTTTTTTAAAATTGTAATAAATAAAATCTTACTACTTTTTCATGGTCTTTATCAAACCATTTACCGCCTGTTAAAGCCGATTGCGTTTTTAAGAGCTCAGTGTCATTTACATACCACCACCAACCGTAATTACCTAATCTAACACCGTTGCGTTTTAATACTTCAAAATATAATTGTAAATTTTGTAAATTATTCACTATTAGAAGCATTCTTTAAAAATTGGTTTATTTCATCTGTAGTAAAATCATCTTCCTTATTTTTAATGTCTTTTGCTTGAGTATTACCGCTTTCTTTTACAGCATTTTTAGGCGGTCTGCCTCTGCCTCTTTTTTTAGGCACTTCTTTATTATCTATTTTTTTATTTTTGGTATTTTCTCTAGTATTATTACTTTCTTTATTTTTATTAATGCTAAGATTTTTACTTAGCAAAATTAGATTATTATTAACAACATCATCTGGTAACTTAGCTATTAACTCGTCTAGTGTTGTAATGCTATCTAGTAATAATCTAAAACCATCGCACCAGAAAAAGCCTTGTTTTTGCCTTGTTGTCAAAAAATAATCAATAAGTGCTTGCTCGCTGTAACTATCTCTAATTATTTGTCTCGCATCTTTATTTAGTACAAACAATTCGCATACAGTAGTCCTGCCACTATAACCATTAATACAACTTTTACAGCCATTTTTATTTGCTAATTTAATTATCTTTTTTTCTGTTTGTAAATATTTATTAATTGCTGTTAATAAGTCATTAGTAATATTGACAACTGTGGAGCATTTAGCACATACTTTACGCACCAATCTAACGCCAATAATCGCCGTTAGAGTATCGCTAATTTTTGCTAAATTTACACCTAAATCATCAAGCCTATTAATGCTGGATATAGCGGTATTAGTGTGTAGCGTAGATAGCGTTAAATGCCCAGTATTTGCTAATGATATTGTATGTTGTGCTGTTATATTGTCTCTAGTTTCACCAATGAGCAATACATCTGAGTCTAGACGCATAAATGCTTTAACATCATTAGCAAAACTCATTTTTGCTTTGTCATTAATCTCAGTTTGATCAACACCGGGAATATTAATTTCTATTGGTTCTTCTAGGGTGCTGATTGATAGATTAGTATTATTTGCTTGAATAAATTTAATCAAAGCATAAATTAATGTTGTCTTACTAGAGCCAGTGGGACCAGTAACATATATTAAGCCTTGATTTTTACTACATAGCATTTTTAACTGCTCAATAATATATTGCGATAATTTTAAATCTTTGATAGCATAAATTTCATTAGAATTGCTTTGTTGCACTCTTAGTGTAAATCTTGGCACTTTAAAACCATCACTAAAAATAAAATCTGTTGGTATCATTTCAATACGAATAGTGATATTAGAATTATTTTCTAGTTTAAATTTAGCAGCAACGCAGTGAGTAAAAACCCCCGGATCCTCTCCAGATAATATTAATAATTGATTTGCTAGTATTTGGTAGTCATCTAAAGGTATATCATTTTTAGCACCAGATATTAAATTACCTTGAATCCTAAACCTAAAATAAGCAGTCTTGGTATTTCTTGGTGCGATATGTATGTCGGTTGCGTTATTATCAATAGCAAAACTAATAATATCATCTAGCGTATGTTTAATTTCACTAACATTACTGTTACTTGCTGTATGATAACCAACAGGTGCTATGCCAATTTGCTTAAATTGCATATTACCAGTATTAAGTTTAATGATATAATTAGTTATTTGCTCATTATCTAGTGGGTTTTGTATATATAAAATATCATTTTCAATACAATGGCTGTTATTTTCAATTACGGTATTAGTTTTAGGAAAATTACAAACATATGCTATTGTGGATACTATATCAACTGACTTAATGCCATTATCAGCAAGAGTATTTATGATGAGTGCATCACTGCTGGGCGGTGTAATAGCACCTAGTGTTGATTGACTAATTAAATCCTTATCTAATAAATAATTTGTTATTTTTTGCCACATATTAATTACCCCAAAATAGTTGCACTAACTTTGTTCTTTTAGTCTTTATGTGTTGTAAAGAAACAGAGCCGTTGTTAACTTGTATTAACTGCCATCCATCAGGCGTTATGTCGTTTTGAGCAAAATAAGTGTTATAAACATATTCTTGGTTATTGCTTTTAAGTTGTGCGTTTGCAGCTAATACTGATACTAACTTAGGTGCTGCTTGATTTTCAAAGTAAAATGTTTGTTTATCTTTTTTGCCAGTTTTAATGTCTTGAGGTAAAATTCGCTCAGGGATTTTATAAGTATTTTCACAGTCCACCTTAAGCTTTTTACATTGTGCTAAAATTTTGCTAGCTGCTAGTCTAGTTTGCCACAGTTGTTGCTTTTGTTTTAAATCATATATTACTATTTGTCGTGCTTTTCTTTTATCAATAATAGCACTAATCGCATCAGTAGCATTACAAATACTAACAAAAAGATATAAAGATATAAATATTATTATATTATATTGTGCCATAAATCAATACCTGTATTGTTGAGAGATTATTTTTTATATTTAGTTTTTCAATTTTTATTTTAAAAAGACTTTGTAATAATTCTTTAGCTAAACTAATAATAATTAGCGTATCACCAATAATTGCTACCCTAAGTCCAGTATTTGTTTTGTTTATAATCTCTGTTTTTAGCCCTAAAATATTACTATAATCAGCTAAAATCTTATACTGCTTAGTAGCATTAACCACATCACTAGCATAATGAGTAGCATTTAACTTAGTTAGGTTAATTTTTTGTTTTGTTAGGCTATTTTCTAAGCCAGATAGTTTTGTATCTAGTTCAATATCAAAATTAAAATATAGTCCAAGCATTATCAGCACTAATACCACTATATTTGTTATTACTGCTTTAATACTCATTTTTTATACTCCAATTAATAGTTGTTTTTTTTGGTTTTTGAATAATGTTAAAATCACTATTATTAGCAGTTAAGCACTCAATATCTTTGTCATCAATAACAAGTGATGCTTTGCTAATATCAAAATTAATATCTCCCTGCATGTTTGCATAAGGGCATAACAATAGTTGGTTTAATATATTTAGATGCTCTGTTGTGTATTTGCTTTTTTTGTAATTTATTTTTTTGTAATTATCAATGCCAGTATTAACTAAATTAAGTCTATATTGTGCTTTTGTTATACTTGCTAAAATTACTGAATTTTTTTGTTGTAATATAAAATAAGTTGTAGCAATAACAATAAAAACAACAGCCCATAACACCAATAACGATAAAATAAACTTCTTCCTTTTAGCACGATGTTTTTTATCAATCTCAATAGGTGATTTTATAGCAACAATATTTTTAATTTTATTACTGCTAAATTCTAATAATTCTGCAACTTCTAAATTAATATGATTAGGTATATTTGCACCTGCTAAACAAATACCAGATACAACAACATTATTATTTATCTGCAAAAACGCTCCGGCTTGCTTATTTTGAGGTTTAATTTGGATAAATAAATTACTTAAATCATAAGAGGTATTAGCAAGTAGTGTATGCCAAAATCCAATAATATTTTTAGTTTTTTCTATTTCTTTATAGTTTGTAGCAAAATGTAAATTTGCAATAGACGCAAAAATAAACTCATCATCACTAATATACGATAAGTCAGTTATTACTCTATCTTGGACAATATTGTATTGCCTGTTTTTATATAATATATTTAATCCCAGTGCATACATAATTAATTTAATATTGTTGGCCTAATAGCCATTATTAATTCTCTTCTATCATAAGCTAAATTTTCACTATCTAAAAATGAGAAAAATTTACTATTAGTTTTTTTAGCACTATCTGCTACTTTTTCGCTAATAAGTCCACCAATTACAATAGTCTTGCCGTCTTCTACAATTACCTGAGTAATTAAGTTTTGTAAGGTGGTATTAGGTATTTGAAATGTTTGCTGATTGTTACCAGTGCCTGTTGTAATAGCAGTAAATGAATCAAGACTAGTAATATTGGGCGCTACTTGTATTAATATTTTATTTTTAGCAACTATTCTAGCTGTTATTTGTATTTGCACACCAACCTCTAAATCCTCTAACTCTGAGGTTTGCACTACATTACCATTTTGATCAGTATTTGCTTTAATACTAGCAACAAACCTAAAAGCATTAGCGGCATTTAATTGAGAACTCATACCATTTGTTAGTGTTATAAATGGCTCTGATATTATTCTAGTGTCACCAAAAGTATTTAAAATATTAAAAAGTGCACTTAATTGAATATCTTTTTTAATAAGTGGATTGGCAGTATTAAGTGTGCCTACTGTTAACCCCCTAACCACATTAGCAGCGATATTACTAACTATGTTTATGCCAAACTCACCATTATTACCTTTACTTAACAAATTAAAATCAATACCTGTATTATGATTTTCATTAAGACTAACATCAAAAATTTTAATCTCTAGTGCTATTTGTTTATTGCTATCATTAATTACTTTAGTTAAATAACTATCAACTAATTTAATTTTCTCAGGCGTGGTAATTGCTGTTATTGTCCCAAGCCTGCGATTAGTAAAAAGATTTTGTCTTATTTGTTGTTTTTTATTAGTTTTATTATTGTCGTAAGCTAATATTTGTTTAACATTATTAACTACATCTAACCACTCGTCATTTTTAATCGTAATATTTGTATTATTAGCGTTATTTTTATTAGTAACACTGATATTTGCATTTGGCATACTAGCAATAGCGGCTAGATTCCACAACTTAGTAATCATAGATGATATTAAGACTTGATTGTTAATTAACTCTAAGTCATAGCCAGTAATATTTTCTAATAGTTTAAGATAATTTTTTAGTTTAAGTTTGTTGGCTCTAACTGCGATAATTCTACTTAAATTAACATTATTATCCCTAGCTACAACATTAACGCCAGACACAGCCTTAGTAATGCTATCAATTAGGCTAATTTTTTCAACATTAATATTAACTAAATTATCAAGCAACAAGCTATCTGCATCATCAACTGCAATATAATGCTGTGTGACGGGTGTAGTTTTAACTGATTTTTGAATATTTAGTATAGGTTTTTTGTTTTTAATAATATCAGTATTGCCACTGCAGCCAAATAAAAGATATAAAGATATAAGTATTATTATATTTGTTTTCATATTGTAGTTATTATTACTATTTTCTTTTGGTTATAAAATAAAGCTCGGTAATTTAGTTTTGCTAGTATTTGCTCAACAGCTTCTTTTCTTGTTAGTTTTGATGATATTTCAGCAGTTAATGATACTATTTTATCTGTATTGACATTTTTATTAAATCTAACATCCCAGCCAAGTAAGATATTATTAAGCACATCTTTTAGACTAACGCTTGTTAAGTCTATATCTAAATACTCAGTTAATGTGCCTATTGCAACTGTTTTAGTAACCGGTTTATCAATAACTATAATGGCATTACTGGTATCGGTGCTAATAATTTCTGTTGTATTGCCCTTGTTAATATTAACAACCAAATCAACTGCATTAGTATTAGTAACTAAATGCAATGGATATATATTACCGCTTTTTGTGATAATTGTTAAATTTGTCTCGTGCTTATTATCTATGGCATAAATAATAGCAGTATTGCTGCTTTTTTTAATAAATTTAAAATGGTAGTTATCGCCCAATATGTAATTATCAATTATGCTGTCATCTGGTAATTTAATAAAACTTGAGGTTTTAATATCTAATGCAACTTGACATATATCATTATAACACTGTTTAATATTAGTTATAATTGCCCTATTATTATTTAATGGATCATAACTAACATTTAGCATTTCTAAATCAGTATTGATGGCAATATTACCATGCTTAAACTCGTCATAAATAGTAGCATTAGTTGTGCTAATAAAAAGATATAAAGATATAAATATTATTGTAATTTTCATATTATTGTAATTTATAAATTGAATAACTAACAACATCTACACCCAGCGGATTTTGTGTAAAATTATCAAGGCGTATTTTTTGCTCATTTAACTCATAGCCAATTATGGCTTTGTAATGTTGCTTAACCTCTTTGTTATTTTTTATATTTATTACCATAAACTCAACAACATATACAAAGGCGTTATAATCATTATTAAACGGATAATCAATTTTAATTTCTATTTTTCTAGTGCCTTTTTCTCCTAAATTCAGTTTTATTTTGTTATACAACTCTTTAAATTGCTCAAATACTTCGGTGCTTGATTGTTCAGCAATTTTTAAAAACCTATCTGCCTCTGTTAAATTATCTATTACCTCTCTATTAAATACATAGTTTCTCATAAACGCACCTACTAAAATCTCACTTCGTTCTATTACATCCTCTGAGGATGCTATTTTTTTATAGCTAATACCGTAAGGACTAAACTCATATAGCACATACTCTGTTTTTTTAAGTGGAAACAACAAAGCAAGAGCAATAGTAAGCACAAGTATTAGTATTGCTAAAATAGCAATAATTTTAACTAATATTCTATTATTGCGAATTGCTTGGCGGTAACTCTCTATTGCTATCATGCACTCCCTCTAATAAATGCTAGGTTATCTTTGTGTTTTTGGCTATTTTTATCAAACATTTATTATCTCATTATTATTAACATCTATAAACTCACTATCTAAACAAGCACATGGGCTTTTTACTAAGCCGCTATCTTTATTTTTACTGGAAATAGAACTGCAACCCAATAAAAGATATAAAGATATAAGTATTATTATATTTTTAATATTCATATTACTACCCTACTACTACTAATTACTATAGCAACAATTATTATAATTATTAGCAATTCTATAAAAGTAAAGCTTTTGTTTTTAAGCATTATTTACCTCCTTGGTTGTTAAGTGGTGTTATAATATAATTTTTATTATTAAACAACAACATGGCAGCAATTACCTTTGATACCATCAAGTATATGGATGAGCTCATAGCAGTTGGTGTGCCAGAAAAGCAAGCTAAAGTGCAATCTAAAGCCTTAAAAGAGGCAGTAGATGATATTGTCAGTAGTGATTTAGCAACAAAAGCAGACATACTAGCAACTGAAAATAAATTAACAGAAAAAATAAATACCTTAGAAATTCGCCTAGTTAAATGGGCTATTGCTATGCACGCTATTACTATTGGCTTGGTAGTTACATTGATTAAATTATTATAATACTTACAATTTTTATTATTAAACAACAACATGGCAGCAATTACCTTTGATACCATCAAGTATATGGATGAGCTCATAGCAGTTGGTGTGCCAGATGCACAAGCCAAGGTGCAATCTAAAGCTTTAAAAGAGGCAATAGATGATATTATTGCAGGAGAGTTAGTTACCAAAGCAGACTTAAAAGCAGACTTAAAAGACTTAGAACTGCGCCTAATCAAATGGGTAATAGCTATGCACGCTATTAGTTTTGGCTTGGTATTTGCATTATTTAAACTATTTTTGCCATAATTTATCATTATTTACCTCCTTGGTTGCTAAGTGGTGGTGTTGGTGGTGTTGGTGTGGGAGATGGTGTATGCGATGTCATAGTGCCTCCTTGGTTGCTAAGTGGTGGCGTGGTATCATCAAAATGAGTGCCTCCTGCTCTAAGTTTTTGATACATATCCTGCATAAACTGCCCACCTCTATAACTAGCACCACCAGGATTACCAATATTACCGCCTCTAAAACCAGATACTACATTGGTTGGTGTAGTTACAACACCTTTAGATAATGCCCAGGCACCACCACCAACAGCAGCAGCTGCACCTGCTATTGAACCAGCACCACTCATCATACCGCCTGATATACCTGCTGCAAACTCTGGGGCTTTCCAGTGCATACCTATACTAAATATTGCCACTAATAAGGCAGTAGCTATGTCTTTATTAAAAATGGTAGTGGTGGCTGTTAATTCTCGCAAAGAATTAATTACATCGTTAAAAAATATTAGGGTAATAGACATAACCGCAGCAGTAAACATAGGTATTAAAAAGAAATTGAGCGTAGTTTTAAGCCAAGAAAATAATACTTGTTTATTGATAATACTCAGCATTAATATTATAACCAGTGCTGATAACATAATAAAATAGCCAAAAAAGCCCAAAATAACCAATAGAGAAAATACAGTATATAACAAAGCAAAAGCAAGCACCAAGGCAATAGCAGCAAATGCTTGCGAAAATTTACTCAAACTAATACTATTCCAATAGCGTTCAATTTGAAAAAAAATCTCATTAAAAAATCCCTCAACACCACCAAAGATAGCCTTAGCGACTATTTGGGCATCACTACCACCAAAGGCAACATCACCATTACCTAAATATATTTGCATAATACCTAATAATAAACTCATTAAAGGTTCGTGGACATATTCTTTAATAAAGTTATTAGATTCTAATAATAAAAACACTACCATAATATAGACAATTAACTTAATTACCTTAGTGAATACCTTTTGTGCAGCTGGTACAAAGAAAGAAAAACCAGCCACAAGTAGCATAAGACCTGATATAACAATAAACAACGGCTCTAATGCTGTTGCAAATTTATCGTATATACCTACATATTGCTCACCGTTATAAGCACCACCCCAGAGCCATAACTGGGCTTTTTCGTAAAAACCTACAAACAACTCACCAGTAACACTAAAATCACCGTGAGTAGCAACTGCACCGCTTTCAAAAAAACCAAAAAACCAAGCAGTGCCAGCACCAGTGCCGCCTAAGACAAATAATAATGGCCACAGAGCAAATACTTTAACAGATAGTATCAATAACATAATAGCAAAAAATACTATATGCCATATTTTAGGTTTGGTAGTTTGCCATGGGGTCAATAATTTAATCATTTTTTATGCTCTAGTTTTTCTAATTGCTGTTGATACTTATTAAATAAAACAACCAAAATAACACTGCCGCCAAAGGCAAATATTAGTAGTGGTTTAAAAATAGTTGATGCTAGAATAAAAAACATAATATAAACAATTACCGATAAACCCAATCTTCTATAATCATCTAATGATGTTATTTTAGATTTGGGTAACCTAAAATATAAATATTTATTACTAGCATCTAACATAGCCTCTACTAACTCATCAAAAAAATCAAATAGCGGTTGTAATATACTTTTAAGCCAATTAATTATAATCATTTTGGCTTGCCTTTTCTACCTGCTTTAACACTACAAGGTAATCCATTGAGCCAAATATCACTTGTTCCATGTTCTCTTTTGTATTGTCTGCATCTTTCGTTAGTAGCACGATATTCATCTATTGTGAATATTTTGTTATAAATTTTAATTTCACTAGGAAACCGTTTTTTTTGTGCTTTTACATGATTCTCATGGCTTTTCTTATTATAATGGGTATATTTAAGTGCCATTTCAGCCTGTCCTAGTGTTGTTACCACCTCAGTTAGGGTAGTAATAGCCTTTATGATTTCAAGCAACAGGGCATTAGTTAAGTCTGCTGCTGCTTTGGGTGATTTGGTGTTTTGAGCTTTTTTTGCATACTCAGCCATTTTTTCATAGTGATTACCTATTTCTGCTAATTCTGTCTCTGTTTTAATTAGTGCCTCTTTGATATAGCGTTGGCGTTCATAATTTCTAGCTTTTCTTATTTTCTCAGTATGAAAGAGTGGGTCGTCTGGGTCAACAAATATACCGTCTAAATTTGTATCTATAATATCTCGTAAATTCTTAGGGTCAAATCCTCTGTCAAAATCAAGTTTTTTGCGTTGTAGTGGACTAAGAGAGTTGCGATAATTATTATATACTTCTAATTCTTTTTTAAAATTACTCTCAATATCACTGGCAAAACCAAACACTTCTTTACTGCTAGCAACTATACTGTCTATATCTCTACCTAAGTTTTTATCTGCTTTTAGTTGCTCTGAGGATGTTTTTAGCTGCTCAACATAGTAGCCATAACTTGTAGGGTCTGTTACTACTACATTTGCTTGTGCTGTGCTAGTTAATAACACAGTAGCAAACAAAGCATTAAATAGTTTTTTGCTTTTCTGGTATAATGATTTTAATGTTAAACAATTTGACTTGATTATGAGTGCTATTACATTTAATGCTATTGGATATGTTGATCGTTTAGTTGCTAAGGGAGTTAACGAATCACAAGCAAAAGAACAAGTTGTTATTTTGCAAGAAGCCTTAGACGATACGCTAAAGGGTGAATTGGCTACTAAGTCAGATTTAATGCTAGTAAAAAACGACTTACTAGCTACAACAACTACTTTAACTAAGGATATTAAAGACTTAGAAATTCGCCTTATTAAATGGATGATAGCCAGCCAAATATCTACTGTTGTTATTTTAGCAACCTTGTTTAAGTTGTTTTCATAATTGTTTTTCATTGTTTTACTCCTTTGTTTATTAAATATATACATAGTTATAAAATGCTGTAAACATTAAATGCTAAACTAATAATTGCAACAATAAAACTAATTACAGTATAAAATTTTTGCAGTTTTATTTTGCGACTACTAATAGCAAGTAATTTCTTAATTTCCTTAATTAACGATTGTATGGCATTACTATTTTGTTGCACTCTAGGTTTAAAAAACATAAAACAGAACATATATAATGTAGTTGTTGTTGTCGTGCTTGCGGTAAGTAGTGCTACCATTTTAGTTATTCCAGTTTTAAAAGATTTATTGGTATAATTCATTGTTTTTGTTCTTTATTTACCTTTTCTTTTCTTGCTAAAAGAGATACTTCTTTGGCTATGATGTTGGTATAGTTTTGTATTGCTCCAATCTTAATACTAAAACTTTCACTGTATTGTATTTCCCCTTCTATATCAACATAATCACCTACTTGTATTTTTAAGTTATTTGCTAATATTCTTGCTTTTTTGCCAGTTATAAAAACATTATGAAACTGCGTTATTTTCTTAACCTTTCCCTTATCGTCAACCCATTCTTTATTTGTAGCAACGCTAAATGATAATAACTCTTTATTTGAGGTCGTTATAATTCTTAATTTATTGATTTTGCTTATAAAACCTATTAAAAACACTAAATTACGATTTTTCATGGTTTTAGCTCCATTTTTTTTGTTGTTAAAATTTGCGTTTTTTGCAATGTATATAGTAACATTAGTAAAAACATTAAGTAGAAGGGATAAAAAAAGCAAGTTAAAATAGTTAGTTGCAAAGAAAATCCCTGCACCAACTTCGCAGGCAACCTGCACCAACTTCGCAGGCAAAATTGATGCAAATATTGCTTGTTTTTGCCTATTTTTATCCTGTTTTGATAATACTTGCCCTTTTTTAACTAAATTTTGCTTAATTCTTGCACTAAATCCCTGCACCAACTTCGCAGGGCTAAAACGAGTATATCTGCAATTTAAGACACTTTTTTTATTATGCTGTATGGGTATATAGGTGCTGTTTTTTGTTATTTTGCTCATTTTTTATGCTCTATTATTGTTTGATTTTGATACTTACAATCAATACCACAATCCTTTATCCACAACAACCCACTACCGTGTGCTAATCTATGTAATTCAGCAGTAAAATAAGCTTGTTTATTTATTATTGGCTCAGCTGTTGTTGCTTTGTAATTTAGCATTTCTTGTAAACCGCTGATGGCTCTGTGTATAAGTTCTTCTGGGTAGTGTTTTGCTAATTTTGTGTAATAACTATTATTAGTATTATCTAGTTTGAAGCCAATACCATTAACTATATACATAACTAGATAATCAATAGTTTGTTTATCACTATTAACAATAGGTATTATTCTTTCATTAGAGGTTTTTATTGCTTTACAAATAAGTAAATAATCTTTTTTATCCTTAGAATCTTTAATATCTAAACGTAGTGTGTAATTAGTTAGTGATAGTTGTTTGTTGTTTAGTGTTTGTTTTAGGCGTTGTAAAAATGTTTTTCTTTCATATTTTTTAGTATACCTTTCTGATGTAGCACCTAATAATTCTATTACTTCTAATCCAGTTAGTATTGTTATTTTGTTGTTATTATTCTTTGACAATAAGAATGTATTTATTTTGATATAGAAAATCTTGGCGTATTGCTTTTTTTGCAAGGAATTATAAACTTTTAAGTTTAGTGGCACATTAATTTTATTGAGTAAATTATTAGCAACCTCATCGCTAAACTTTATTACTGTTTGTTTGGCGTCTTTAAAAAAGTCTTTTTTATCTTTAGATTCAACATTGGACCTAAAAGTTATACTTGCTAATATATTCATATCTTTAAGCTCAGACCTTGATACTAATTTATTATTTGTATCTTTATAACTATATGATTTTAACCAGTTAATATTTGTTACTTTTAAGCGTCTTAATTCTTTGGCAACATCAGTTATTACATTACTGCCATCACTAAGCCCCATTTCTTTTGCAATGTCTCTTAGTGAGCATTTAAACTTATCAAACGGGTTTGGCTTGCCTAAATTTTCCCAAATTTTAATAACCGCTACCAATACATCGTATGTTTTAATTGAAAAGGATTTTTCGTTAGCAAGTGGGCTAATAGTAATAGATGACTGCACGGTTTTATCTAATTCATTATATGATAACTTGCTAGTTCTAGGCTTGCTCAAATCACAAGAATCGGGGTGCGGAAACAAAAAATGTGCGTGTTTGTTTAGATTAAACTCAGACCTTACTATAACATCTTTCATCTGCTCAACCCCTGTTCATTACTTCCTTTTTCTTTTAATACTTGCGTTGCTGATTTTGTTTGTTTAGTTTTATTACTATCTATATTTTTAAGTTTGTCATATTGCTTTAAAACAGCGTCTCGTTTCTTTTGTAGCTGCTCTGGCACTTTGTCTAATTCAAAGTATTTACCGCTATTTAGAGTAAATTCTAACGCTTCTCTTGCATCTTTAATTCCTACATCAGCACTGTATTTATGTCCACTTAATAGATTTTCTGCTTTAAAAGAATGAGTATTATTTATGTCTGTATTAAAGTTGTAAAATATATTATTGTGTTCAAAATCAATGTATCCAGTAGATTCTAATTCTTTTGCTAAATCCATTGAGTTTATCTTGGTGTTTGCTCTTATTGTTTGTTGAATTATATTGCTGTGATGCTTGTTATACTCTGCCAAGTCTATGGCTTTTTTACCGTTATTATCTTTGGCATTAATATAAGCACCAGCCTTAACAAGTATATTTATTATGTCTGGATTCTCGGCATTAATAGCAGCGTGATGTAATGGGGTGTGTCCCTGTTTGTCTGCCTTATTAACATCAGCACCAGCCTTGATAGCAGCATTTATTACATCAACAATATTATTACTAATTAAAAAATGCAGTGCAGTATAATCATTGTTATTAGCAAATTGCATGTTTATTTTTTTGACCTCATCTACAGTTAGTGTTTTCCATTCCATAATATTACCTCTTATTTGTTTCATTGGCTTTAAGTGCGAATAAGGCGTATAAAACTGCTATATCTTTAAGCGCATCAATTGGATCGCATTTATCAAATACTTTAATAGTATCAATTAAAGAAAAATGTGTTGCTGGATAATTTGTTACAAAGTCTCTAGCTAATTGAAAGCTATCAAATTTAGCAATCTTTTTTTGCACGCTTTTTAAGTATTCATCCATAATATTTATTTCTTAAAATTTAATTAAACTGATACTTTGGCTTTAATATGCTCATCAGGGTTATAATTTAGAAACTCAAAATCATCTATGGTGTAACTAAAAATATCTTTTGGAGTATTTTTTATATTTAGAATTGGTAGGGCTTTAGGGCTACGGCTTAATTGAGTATTTACTTGTTGAATATGGTTGTTGTAAATATGACAATCACCACCAGTCCAGATAAACTCTCCTACTGATAAGTTGCATTGTTGAGCTATCATATGGGTCAATAATGAGTATGAAGCAATATTAAATGGCACACCTAAAAATACATCACAACTTCTTTGATACAACTGGCACGATAGTTTATTATTAGCAACAAAAAATTGAAATAATAAATGACAAGGCGGAAGTGCCATTTTATCAAGCTCGCCCACATTCCAAGCCGATACTAATAGTCGCCTTGAATTAGGATTGGTTTTAATTTGCTCAATTACTGTTGATATTTGGTCAATTACCTCATCATCACTCTTTTGCCAAGAACGCCATTGAGCACCATATACTCGTCCTAAGTCGCCATTATTATTAGCCCACGCATCCCATATTCTAACTCCGTTATCATTCAAATACTTGATATTAGTATTACCACTTAAAAACCACAACAACTCATGCACAAAAGATGGTATATGAATTTTCTTGGTAGTTATTAACGGAAATCCTTGTTGTAAGTCAAAACGCATTTGATGAGCAAATATAGCCTTAGTGCCTGTATCTGTTCTATCGCTTTTGTCTATGACTGTGATTTTAATAAGTTGTAATAATTCTAAATATTGCTTCATTATTGCTCCTTTTCTTTTTAATGTATTGTTAATCCTTCTCGTTCTTTATTTGTGCTTTTTTCTCGCATTACTTGTGCAGCTGTTTTTGGTGTATTATTTTGTTTATTGAAAATAGTATTTTCTTTGTTTGCAAAAGCTCTCATTGCTAATCTAGCTATTGAACGAGGTTTGGCAATATCATTGGCCGTAAGACCAGCATTATTTTTAATTGATGCATCAGCACCAGCTTTAACTAATATTATTATTACTTTAATATTGTTATCTCTTGCTGCAACCATAAGAGCGGTATCACCAGAACTATCTTTTTGATTAACATCAATATCTGTTTTAAGTAGTGTTTGTGTGGTTTTATTAGACGATGATACTGCTCGCATAAGTGCCGTATTACCTTTGTTGTCTTGTAGATTAATATCAGCATGATGTTTTATTAGCATATTGACTGTTTTAATATCCTCAGCATTAATTGCGTGCATAAGTGCCGTTCTACCTTTGTTGTCTTGTAGATTAGTATTTGAGTTATTTATTAAATTATTAATACTTGCCTTATCATTATTTTTAATTGCGTATATTAGAGCCGTGCTGCCCTCAGAATCTTTAATATTAAGACTAGCTGCTGACATATTTGTAATAATATTATTAATAGTTTTCTTACTTTCTAGACCATTAATAGCGTGCATTAGTGCTGTTTTGCCATTCTCATCTTTTGTTGCTAGGATTTTTTTATCGCTAAACATTACTAACATTTCTCTACCTTGTCTTGCCGCTAGTATAATTGCATTATCTTTATCGCTATGAATTGCATCAGCACCTTGTGCTAATAATAATTTAACATTAGTTGTGTTGTTATTTTTTATCGCAAAAGTTAGTGCTGTTTCATTATTATTATTTTTTGCGTTAATATCAATGTCTTTATATTCAAGTAGCATATTTGTTATATTACTATTTTTTTGATACATAGCATTTATAAGTGCTGTATTGCCTAAATAATCAGCAGTATTAATATTAATATTATGTTGATTAAGTAGCAAACTAACAGCCTTAGCATTACCAACATCAACAGCATGTGCTAATACTGTATTGCCGCGAGCATCTTTAAGATTAATATTTGCTTGCTTTATAAGAAGCTTGGTAATTTTATGATTATTAGAACGGACGGACAGTATAAGAGCATCTCTTATAATGTCAGGATTATTAGATTTTAAATATTTTATTAAAAAAGCAGGTGTATGTTTAGTGCCAGCGGTACGCAGTAGCCACTTTTCTTGTAACGTTAGAGGCTTTTTTACATCACCACCTTTTTTGTTATTAGTTGTATTTTTAATATTTACTTTTGTTTGTGTTTTTGTTGCCATTTTTTTACTCTCCTTTTTAGTTATAATTTTTTGTGTTTTAGTTGTTGGTTTTGTTACTTGTTTAGAAAATGATTTAATGCTTGTATATAATTTAGTAGTATTACTGTTTAGTGCATCTAAAAAATCATATCCTTGTTGTTTAGGTAAATTAATCTCAACATTGACGCCTTGTTTTTGTAATTTATTTGCTAATTCTTTTGCTGTTTTAATACCTGCTTCGTTTTTATCGTTATCAGCCCAAATAACAACATTTTTAATATTGGCCGTGGGTTCATATTTAGTCATACCTCCTGTGCTTATTGTTGATAGCACAGGGTGTTTATTTTCATTTATAACAGCAACTGCTAGTGCTGTTTCTATACCTTCTGCAATATGCACTGTATCTGTTTGTATGGCATTATTAACTTGCACATAGTATGAATGTTGATAAGCATCTTTTGTTAATGCTGTAGTTACTTTTTTAACTGTATCAACACTACTATTTTTTTGATAATCATTGTCTAAATATGTGCGATGCAAAAATAACAATTCGCCATTATTGTTTTTAACTTGAACGACCATGGCCGGTGTTTTTGTGTTTTTGTCATAATAAAGACTATCAAGCCCGATTATATCGCTATTAAGGTATGGTATTGCAACTGTAAGCCCACGATTATCTAAATATTGATTAACTACACTAGCATTAGTTTCTTGGTTTAATATATTATTTGTTGTTTTCTTGGTAAATTTGATTTTTTCCTCAGCAGTAATTTGGGCATCTTCACTATCATTTGTCATTTGTTGTTTAATTTCTGCTGGTTTTGTAATTGATATTTCATCTTCGCCGTCTAAGTATTGGTGTATTTTGTGTGCTACCTCGTTAATACTATTACCTGTTATTTGGGCTATTATTTCAACACCAGATAAGCCACCGGACACACTATTATCAAAACCCAAGCCATTGAGTTGCTCAAAATCTTTGTGTAGTCTAAAGCCATCTTTTTTACTTAATGTGTTTATTGGTGATGGCACATGCTTGCCAGGCAGTGCGAGTGCTACACTCAATTTAGCATCATTAATAAAATGATTAAAAATATCGTTCCAGCGATTGTAAGATTTTTCTTTTAGTGGTGTATTGTCTGCCATTTTTGCCCCTTAATTTAGTAATGTTGTATTGTTTTGTAAAAATATTTCAACAGCAGTATTAAACCCATTATCGCTATTGTTATTAATACACTTTTTAATAAAATCTTTAATTTTTAACTTAGTTGTATTTGCTATGTATTCTGCATATTTTTTGTTATCAAATACCCCGGCAAATAACAATTTAGTTCTATTAATTGTCATAGCAATTTGATAATTATTATTAGCTGTTTTAATTATTTTGTGTTTAATTGTTATTTTCATTGTAAATACCCATCCTCCCAGTTATCTGGATTAATTTTTTTAAGTCCTTGCTGTTTATTTACAGCATCACTTGATGAATTAAATACTCGTAAATATTTACCTAATATTGATAAATCTATATTTAAAACAACCGTTGGTGCATTTTTCTTTTTAACCATTACCTGCCTAGCACCTGTGGTTTTTATCCAATTAAACTCTGCTGTATTTAATCCAAGTCCATCCATGTAATATTTAGGGTCCGCATCTTTTGAGGGGAATAATATATAAGTGGCTATATTGTCCTGCATTTCTTTAAATGTTTGATTCTCAAGTAGCACTGCTGCTGATTGTATTGCCATTATTAACACACCGTTAGTTTTGCGTATTTCCTCTGCTGTTTCTTTTAATTTAGGTGCAAACTGTTTAGATGCCAAATATTTATTAAGCTCATCAACAAATATAGCGTAAGGACAGCTATTATCTAAAATTTGTGTTTTAAGTCTAAAAAATAAATAATCTGCTAATGCTCCTAATACGCTTGGATTGTCTAAGATTATCGTGGTGTCAAAAAATACAAATGATTTGCTAAAATCTAGTGCATCTGTATCACCATTAAAATAAGATCCATTGGCTCCATCTGGTAGCCAAGTTTCTAGTGCTGAACGAATAGAATTTTTTGTTTTTTTGCCAAAACTGGTTTTTATGTTATTTAGGTTTCTTTGGTTTTTATCTAACTCATACAAAGAATTAAGTGCATCATTGATAACCTCTAATGCCTCATCATCACTTTTGCCTAATAGATCTATTAGCCATTTTTGTAAAAATGAACGATATTTTTCATCTAACTGTAAAGGATTGATTTTTTGCTTTTTATTACTAAAATCCATATAAGAGCCATTTACAAAATCGGCAAAAATTCTTAAACCAAACCCCCTATCAAAACACATAACTTTAAAATTATCAAACTTCATACATTGAGCCAATAAAAAACTTATTAAGGTTGTTTTACCTATGCCCGAGCCACCAATTACAATAGTGTTACAAAGTGCGTTAGTATCTGTTGATTCGTGAAAGGCAAAATTATATAAAGCACCACTTTCTGTATAAAATTTAGCTACTGGATGCAGACCCCAACTACAGCTAGCTAAACCTGAGTTGTCTGAGCTGAAAGTAACAAAGTGTGCTAAGTTATCGCTTGTTATTTGATATTTTCTTATTCTTAAATTTTCATGGCCTGGGAATATTGACCAGAATGCAAGCTCAGTATTTTTAGTTTCTCTTAGTATTAGTAGGTTGCGTCTTTCAATAGTTGTTTGTATTCTTAAGGCATTATTATTTAATTGCTCTAAAGAATTAGCAAAAACTTGTATATACCATACTTGTTTGTATAGTTTTACTTCGTCATTTTGTAATTTTTCTTGCAGTGTTTGTAATTCTGTAAGTGCCATTTGATTAAATTTAGATATATTAATAATTCTATTTATTCTGTCATTAATATTTTTTAAAGATTTTTGCAACGGTTCAACCTCATAATGCTGATAAATTGAAAATTCTATAGGTAATGCTTGAATATCACTGAATAAGTTATAAGATGTTTCGCTCGGATAAGCCTTTATGCTTAATATGCAACTATATTTATTATTACCAGAGTTATTTATTTCAAAATAATTTTTCTTAAAAGGAAAGAATAAATCAATATTAAAAATATAGTCATCAAATAAATATGTTGCTGTATTAACTTTAGCTGTGTTGCAATTACAATTAAGTCTGTTTGACCAATAATTTATTATTTCGTTGTTTATAAGTAGTTTTAGTCCGTATTGGTGTAGTCTTTGTTTCAGTTCATCAACAACAGTGTTTATTTGTTCTAACTTATTTATATCAATGTATTGTTGCTTTTTAATTGTTTTTGCTAAAAATTTATCGTCTTGGGTTGTGATTATTAAAAAATATCTAGTTTCAAATGAATGGGTAAATTGTTCATTCCAAATATTGTTTATTTTATTTATAGTTGTATTTTTAATTTGATTGTTGTTTATTACGGTTTTTGGCATCCTGATTGAATGTATTGAGAATGTAATATTTTCATCTAATAAATCAAAAGCTTGCTTGCGAGTGTAAAATAATTGCTCATATAAACTATGGTCTAATTTATCGCTTATGCTATTAGTAAGTTGCAATGTTGCTACTAGTTGCCCATTTCTAGTAATAGCATAATTACTACATTCTGTTAGCCCAGCAAGATTAAATCTGTTGCTAATAGCAGTCTCAGGATAATGTTTTAGTTCAGCAATCATATTTATTACCTTTATTTTTAGTAAATTTTTTAGTTTTCATAGTATTGAATTTATTTAATATTGCAAAATAAAAAGGATCAATATAAGTTGCAAGCCATAAAATTCCATAAATCACCAACAAAAATAAAACTATATATATTAAAGATATGTCCCAAAATGCTTTTATTAGCAAGAATAGTGTAAATGGAATAGCTATAAATGGAAATGAATCCTTGCTAATTCCCATTATTAACTCAGGTTTTGTTAGTGTTGAATAAATAATTGTTGTTTTCATTTATTTTAAAAAATTAATAATTTCTCCGATTACGCTAACGAAAAAAACACCAAATAAATAAACTAAAAATACATTCCATTGCACTTTGCCTTTCAAACAAAATCCAGATAAAACAATTCCTGCAA
The DNA here is from genome assembly GCA_965207335.1 of Gammaproteobacteria bacterium. Taxonomy (GTDB): domain Bacteria; phylum Pseudomonadota; class Gammaproteobacteria; order PS1; family Pseudothioglobaceae. The sequence continues at coordinate 1,600,224 of OZ242267.1, read as the reverse complement.
TGCCTGCTACGGAATAAAAAATAGTTCTAAGCCCAGTATCTACTTCTGTTAATTTTGTTATTGCTTTATTAAAAACATCCGTAGCTGCATAACTATCAAATGCTATTGCAAACATTAAAAATACAACTATAAATAATAATAAATAATTTGATAATTCTCTAAAATTTATAATTCTCATTTTTTCTCCTTTTATTAATTGTTTAACCATTTTTTATGTTCTTTAAATATGTTTGCACAACAATTAAGCTCAAATTCTATACATAATAGTATTTGTGCAACCTCTCCCAGCACTCTGCCTTTGATTTTTTTAACATCTTGTTTAGTTATAATTATTGATTTTGGCTTGGCATATTTTGAATCGCTAATATGAATAGCATATTTAAGTAATAGATTTGAATAATCTATAATTACTTTTTTGCTTTTTTTATCATTTAAGCAATTTAATGTTTGGATGATTTGTTTTAAGTAACCACTTAAAAAGTTAATCCTTTTTAAATAATTTTCTTGAATTATAAAATAATCAAAATCAATAACGCTGCTAAATTTTTTCATATTTATTCTAAATATTTATAAAAAATCACAAAAATATATTTTTTTTAATATATAATTTATATTTTTTTTATTGAATTATTTTTTTAATAACTTACAAAAACCCAATAAAATTTAATTCATTAAGAATTTTTAAAGTAAAATGATTGCTTTATCAACGGATTATGGCCAAATAGCTCAGTCGGTAGAGCAAGGGACTGAAAATCCCTGTGTCCCTAGTTCAATTCTAGGTTTGGCCACCATGTTTATAAAAAATATTATAATATAATAATATTATAATATTATTTTAATGTATAATATAATTATTGAGCTACTATATGATATTATTTCCCCTCTCCTTTTAATACATTTAGTAGCTCAAGACCATTAAAATATATTAATGACTAATAAATTATCCTATGCCTATATAGGCTTAGGCTCTAACTTAAACAATCCTAAACAACAAATTAAACAAGCCTTAATATCTCTGGATAATAACGAAAATATATTTATAATTGACTTATCTAAATTATACTTATCTAAGCCTTTGTTAAATATGCCTTTGCCAGATTTTTATAATGCTGTCGTTAAGATAAAAACTAATCTTTCTGCATATGATTTATTAATAATATGCCAAGAAATTGAAGTACAACAACATAGAGTTAGAGAGAAAAAATGGGGTTCTAGAACTATTGATTTAGATATATTGCTGTTTGATAATGAGGTTATAAATAGCACTAACTTAACTATACCTCATCCAGAAATACAAAATAGAAGCTTTGTACTAAAACCACTTGCTGATATAGCTCCAAGTTTAGTTATTACTAATGTTGGTATAGTTAGTGATTTAGTTAATTATATTGATTGTGAAAATATAAAAGAATATCCAAATAATTATAGTGTAAAAAAAATACCAAGAATTAAGAATTAGAATTATACCCACCGTCATTGCGAGACTTTGTAAAAGGCGTGAGATTGCCACACACTAAAAAACAGTGTTCGCAATGACGATACATAAAAAAAAGTACCCAGAATAACGAATTGGAATTATACCCATCGTCATTGCGAGACTTTGTAAAAGGCGTGGCAATCTCGTCTTGCAAACACGGTATAATTAGTACCAGTATAATTACCTGAGATTGCCACACACTAAAAAACAGTGTTCGCAATGACGATACATAAAAAAAATACCTAAAATAGTAAGCAAAGCTTACTTTGGGGAATATCCCCAAACCCCTAACAGCAATTACAGGTTGTTTAGTGCATATTAACTATATTTACTTGTTTTTTAATTGAGGGGCGGAACTAGTTTCCGTATTACAGTTACTGTACAACCGCCCCTCAAACTCCCCATATAGACATTTTGCTTGTAAGGTATATTTTTATCGTGAGATATTTGTGGTGTGATTTTAAAAAAGTACCCAGAATAACGAATTGGAATTATACTAACCGTCATTGCGAGACTTGATAAAGGCGTGGCAATCTCGTCTTGCAAATGCTGTGTAATTTAAAAAAAGTACCTAAAATAGTAAGCAAAGCTCACTTTGGGGAATATCCCCAAACCCCTAACAGCAATTGTTTTTTTATTAGAGATCTTTGCATAAATAGAGATGATTAGCAGAGCTCTGATTTTTGCTTAATGTAAGTGAGTGGAAAGCGGGGTTCTGATGATTATTCATGTTTGTGCAAAGGTCTCCATTAGGGGCAGAACTAGTTTTCGTATTACAGTTACCGTACAACAGCCCCTCAAACACCCCATATAGACATTGTGCTTGTAAGGTATATTTTTGTTGTGAGATATTCGCGGTGTGATTTTAAAAAAGCACCAACAATAACGAATTGGAATTATACCCATCGTCATTGCGAGACTTGATAAAGGCGTGGCAATCTCGTGCTACAAAAGCGATGTGATTTAAAAAAGTACCCATAATAGTAAGCAAAGCTTACTTTGGGGAATATCCCCAAACCCCTAACAGCAATTACAGGTTGTTTAGTTTGTGTTAAGTTGTTTTTATTGTTTTTTAATTGAGGGGCAGAACTAATTCCTTCATTACAATTCACTGTACAACAGCCCCTCAAACTCCCCATATAGACATTTTGCTTGTAATTTATATTTTTGTCGTGAGATATTTGCGGTGTGATTTTAAAAAAGCACCAACAATAACAAGTTAGAATTATACCCATCGTCATTGCGAGACTTGATAAAGGCGTGGCAATCTCGTGCTACAAATGCGGTGTAATTTAAAAAAAGTACCTAAAATAGTAAGCAAAGCTTACTTTGGGGAATATCCCCAAACCCCTAACAGCAATTACAGGCTATTCAATGCATATTAACTATATTTGCTTGTTTTTTTAATTGAGGGGCAGAACTAATTCCTTCATTACAATTCACTGTACAACCGCCCCTCAAACTCCCCATATAGACATTTTGCTTGTAATTTATATTTTTGTAGTGAGACATTCGCGGTGTGATTTTAAAAAAGCACTAACAATAACGAATTGGAATTATGCCAAATGTCGATTAAAAAAGTACCAAGAATAGTAAGCAAAGCTTACTTTGGGGAATATCCCCAAACCCCTAACAGCAATTGTTTTTTTATTAGAGATCTTTGCATAAATAGAGATGATTAGCAGAGCTCTGATTTTTGCTTAATGTAAGTGAGTGGAAAGCGGGGTTCTGATGATTATTCATGTTTGTGCAAAGGTCTCCATTAGGGGCAGAACTAGTTTTCGTATTACAGTTACCGTACAACAGCCCCTCAAACTCCCCATATAGACATTGTGCTTGTAAGGTATATTTTTGTCGTGAGATATTTGCGGTGTGATTTTAAAAAAGCACCAACAATAACAAGTTAGAATTATACCCATCGTCATTGCGAGACTTGATAAAGGCGTGGCAATCTCGTGCTACAAAAGCGATGTGATTTAAAAAAAGTACCTAAAATAGTAAGCAAAGCTTACTTTGGGGAATATCCCCAAACCCCTAACAGCAATTGTTTTTTTATTAGAGATCTTTGCATAAATAGAGATGATTAGCAGAATTCTGATTTTTGCTTAATTGATGATATTTTATCAAGCCTGACCTAGTTGTTCTAAAGCTGGTTTAATAAAAATTATCAAGTGAGTGGAAAGCGGGGTTCTGATGATTATTCATGTTTGTGCAAAGGTCTCCATTAGGGGCAGAACTAGTTTTTTCATTACAGTTACTGTACAACTACCCCTCAAACTCCCCATATAGACATTGTGCTTGTAAGGTATATTTTTGTCGTGAGATATTTGCGGTGTGATTTTAAAAAAGCACCAACAATAACAAGTTAGAATTATACCCATCGTCATTGCGAGACTTGATAAAGGCGTGGCAATCTCGTGCTACAAATGCGGTGTAATTTAAAAAAAGTACCTAAAATAGTAAGCAAAGCTTACTTTGGGGAATATCCCCAAACCCCTAACAGCAATTACAGGTTATTCAGTGCATATTAACTATATTTACTTGTTTTTTAATTGAGGGGCGGAACTAGTTTCCGTATTACAGTTACTGTACAACCGCCCCTCAAACTCCCCATATAGACATTTTGCTTGTAAGGTATATTTTTATCGTGAGATATTTGTTTTATGTATTGGTTGTAATGCGGTGTAATTAAAAAAAGTACCCACAATAACAAGTTAGAATTATACCCACCGTCATTGCGAGCTTTTGTAAAAAGCGTGGCAATCTCATCTTACAAAAGCGATGTAATATAGTACCAGTATTTTGCCTAAGATTGCCACACACTAAAAAGCAGTGTTCGCAATGACGATATATAAAAAAGTACCTAAAATAACAAGTTAGAATTTGAAATAATAATATCCTTAACTAGTTAAGACCCAAAAACTATTATGTAATGCTCTAATATTATGTAATAATATCTTTTATGAAAAATACTAAAACCACAATTGGTTTTTTAACTATATCAGATAGAGCATATACGGGCGATTATAAAGATATTGGCGGTCCTGCAATGGTAGAATGGATACAAAATGCAATATTATCTCCTCATAGTATTATTACTAAAATAGTGCCTGATGAAAAAGATAAAATCATTGCTAAATTAAAAGAATTAACAGATGAATTAGGCTGTGATATAGTTTTAACAACAGGAGGCACGGGTCCTACACCAAGAGATGTAACCCCTGAAGCTACAATACAGGTTTGTGATAGAATATATGATGGTTTTGCCCAACAAATGCGAGCAGTATCATTAATAACAGTCCCTACTGCAATATTATCACGGCAAGTAGCAGGTACAAGAGGTAAAAGCATTATTATTAATTTACCGGGGAAACCTGAGGCAATTTCTGTTTGTCTAAGCGGGGTTTTTTTAGCTATACCTAAATTGTTAGAATTATTAAGCGGAATTAATATTCAAATAGATTTAGATTTTATTGAAAAGACCTTTGCATAAATAGGGGTGATTAGCAGAGCTCTGATTTTTGCTTAATTGATGATATTCTCATCAAGCCTGCCCTAGTTGTTCTAAGGCGGTTTGATAAAAATTATCAAGTGAGTGAAAAGCTTAGTTCTGATGATTATTCATGTTTGTGCAAAGGTCTCGCAAACTAAAAAATAATTTTGGTGGAGCTAGGGAGGATCGAACTCCCGACCTCTTGCGTGCAAGGCAAGCGCTCTCCCAGCTGAGCTATAGCCCCCAAAAAAGCAATAATTATACTTGTATTAAAATAATAGTCAATAAGCAAGTATTATCTAATAGCAAAAAATATTAAAAAATACCTAATGTATAATTACGGTCTAGTGTCAATTCCTTTCTGCTCTTTTTCAGAAGGTAATAAGTGTTTTTTGTTAATACCCATAACTAATAATATAGCACTTGCAGTATAAATAGAAGAGTAAGTTCCTACAATAACACCTGTTAGTAAAGCTATAGAAAAACTTCTAATTATTTCACCCCCAAAGAAAAATAATGACAATAATACTAATAAAGTAGTTCCAGATGTAGTTAACGTTCTAGCTAATGTTTGATTAATAGCATCGTTGATAATAATATCTGAGTCTTTTTTTCTGCTATTTAAAAAATTTTCTCTAATTCTGTCAAATACAACTATGGTATCATTTAAAGAGTAACCTATTACTGCTAAAATAGCTGCTAAGACTATTAAATCAAATTCTATTTGCCATATTGAAAATAAACCTAAGGTAATAATAACATCATGTATTAATGCTAATATAGCTCCTAATGAAAAGCGGTATTCAAACCTAAATGCCACATAAATTAATATGCCTATTAATGCATATACAACAGCAAGAGCACCGTCTGTTGTTAGCTCTTCACCTATTTTAGGCCCTACAAATTCAACTCTACGCATTTTAGGGCTGTTGTTACTGGTATTTAAGGAGCTTAAAACTTGCGAGCTAATCTTTGCTGATGATACTTGTTGTGGTGCTAGACGAATAAGAACATCGGTATTGTTACCAAAATACTGCACGGCAATATCACTAAATCCAGCATTAGCTAGTTGTTTTCTAATAACATCTAAGTTTGCTGTTTCTTGATATTCCACCTCAATTACAAATCCACCAGTAAAATCTATCCCTAACTTCAAACCTTTGTTAAACAAAGAAAATACTGATACAGTAACTAAAATAGCAGAAAAAACAAAAGCAATATGCCGCTTAGATATAAAATTAATTTGTTTCATATTCGTAATATTTTGTTAGGTTTGCTACCATAAATTTTATTAATAATAGCTCTAGACACTATAATAGCACAAAACATAGAAGTAACAATTCCTATGGATAATGTAATGGCAAAACCTTTAATAGGTCCGGTGCCAAAACTAAATAAAACAACGGCGGCAATAAGTGTAGTAATATTAGCATCTGTTATAGTTGATAAGGCTTTTTCATAGCCTGAATTAATAGCTTTTTGAGTATTGATATTATTTTTTAATTCTTCACGAATCCTTTCAAAAATCAAAACATTAGCATCAACTGCCATACCAACTGTTAGCACAATACCAGCAATGCCGGGCAAAGTTAAAGTAGCCTGTAATAAAGATAATACCGTAATTATCATTAATAAATTAAGTGTTAGGGCAATATTAGCAACTATGCCAAAAACTTTATAACGCAATAACATAAAGATTAACACTAAAATAAAACCTGTTATTACTGATATAAAACCTTTTTCAATATTATCCTTACCTAAGCTAGGACCTACGGTTCTTTCTTCTATAATTTCAATGGGAGCGGATAATGAACCTGCTCTTAGTAATAATGCTAAATCTCTTGCTTCTTTTGGACTATCTAAGCCAGTTATTTGAAAGCGGTTAGAAAATATACCATTTATAACGGCTGCATTAATAATATCCTTAGTTTTATGGCGTTTTTTGGTTAATTTGCCATTACGGTAAATTGTTTCTATTTTATTTTCAATAAATACTACTGCCATACGGTGCCCAACATATTTTTTGGTAGTTTTTAACATTGCTTTGCCGCCTTTACCATCTAGGGACAGGCTAACCATAGGAGAGTTATTTTCTTGACTAAATCCAGAAGTAGCATTATTAATGCTTTCTCCTGTGATAATTAGTTGTTTTTTTAATAGTAATGGACGGCCGTCACGAAAACGATAAACTTGTGATTCTATGGGAATCCTACCGCTATTTATGGCTGTTTCTGCATCGTTTTTTTCATCAACCATATGAAATTCTAGCGTTGCAACTGCACCTAATATTTCTTTTGCCCTAGAAGTATCTTGCACGCCAGGTAATTGCACTACTATTCTATCACTGCCTTGTTGTTGAATAATAGGCTCTGATACCCCTAACTCATTAACCCTGTTTCTAAGAGTGGTAATATTTTGCTTTAAGGCATGTTTTTTGTATTCTTTTAATATTTGTTCTTTAAATTTTAGTGTTACTAATAAATCATTTTCTTGCTCAATTATAAAATCAGAAAAATCATTTTCTAGCATAGTAATTGCGGTACTTTTACTAGCATTATCTTTAAAAATTACCTCAATATAATCGCCTTTGTTATGAATTTTCCTGTATAAACGCTTTTTTCTAAATTCGCTTCGTATTTCTGCTGTTTGATTTTTGTAGGCATTTTTAACAACTGTATCCATATCAACTTCTAGTAAGAAATGTACCCCACCTCTTAAATCTAAGCCTAAAAACATTGGTTTAGCACCAAAAAATTGCAACCAATCAGGTATAGAAGGCACTAAATTTAGTGCTATACTAAATTTACGGCCTAATTTGTCTTTTAATAATGCTTGAGTATTTAATTGCTCCTGGCTATTTTTTAAGATAATCAATACATTATTGTTAATATTTTTTATATTTTGATAATCTATATTTGCTTTGTTTAGATAATACTTAATAAGCTTAGAGTCTTTGATACTAATATTAGTAGGGCCTAATTTAGATATTTGCACAGCAAAATCAGAGCTAAATAAATTAGGCAATGCATACAACAAAGATAACACGAATACTGCCAATACTAAGATATTCTTCCAAGCAGGGTATTTATTTATCATTAGTTACTATTTTTTACTACTATAAGTATCTTTAGGCATTTTTTGGTTTATAGCTTGTTTTTGCACCTTTATAATAGTATTATCAGCTATTTCTAACAATAAATAATTATCATCTTCATCATCTAATTTAGTAATCTTGCCTATTACACCGCCATTTGTTAGAACATTATCACCGACATTTAAATTAGATAATAAATTTTTATGCTCTTTAGCTCTTTTTTGTTGTGGTCTTATTAATAAAAAATAAAACACCACTATCAATAAAATAATTGGAATAAAACTGGTGAAACCAGCACCTTGTTCTTCTGCTGCTAATGCAGTAGGTATTAGTAATTCTAGTAAGTTCATAGTTGTTCGTCCATTAAAAAAAATAATTATATTTAATTTTTGCAAATAAGATAGTTTTTTAACACAAAAGAGTTCTGCATAAGAATATTTCTGTATGTATCACTACTTACCAGTTATGCTTTTTTGCATAAATAAACAATTATTATATAATTGGTTTAACAAGCTTTTAGTTTGGGTTAATTATTAACTTATTGTTTTAACTTAAACTCATATTTCATACTAAACTAAAAACACATAACAAACAGTGTTTCACACAATGTATAAACAACCTTAAAATGCAAAAGTAAAATATTATCGCATATTATACAATAAAATAGTTCAAATTATAGTTAGTAGGCATAACTTTAAAATAAATGTTAAAATACTGACAAACTTTAGTTATAAATTACCAGATTAATGAGTACAAAAGTTAAATTTTACATAGTGTTATCAATATTTATTGCCATACTAGGGGTATTATTTGCATTAATAAATCCTATTGCAAAGCTTGCTTTTAACAGTTTATCAAACGATATTTTAAAAACTAATGTTAGTATAGAAGATATTAATATTGATGCTTTTGACAAAAAGGCAACAATTAATAATTTAACCATAGGAGGTATTAATAACTCTCCTAACAATATAATAGCAGCAAAAAATGTTATTATTGATTTGCACAACATATCTGACAATATAATTAATATAAATAGAATAAACCTAAATGGGGTATTGATAAATATTGAGGAAAAAGATAATGCAGTAAACATATATCAATGGCATAAGTTATTAGTAAATAATACCAGCAATAAAACATACAAAAAAATAATAATTGATGAGTTTAGTATGTTTTATACACAAATTGTTATTAAATCTAAGTACATTAATAAAGTTGTTAATATTAATAATATTTACATCAGAAATATTGGTAAAGATGATGATATAAATATTAATAATTTGTTTAATAAATTACTTGGTATTATTATTGACAATATCGAAAAAAGCCTTGATAAAGAAGACATATATATTGACAAAGCAATAATTAATCAACGATTGAAACAAAAAATAATAAAACCAAAAGCTATAAAAAATAAATTACCGAAAAAAATGAAAGGAATGGAAATTAATTTTTAGATACATATTTTAATTTTTAAACATGCATATAGTTGACTCTCATTGCCATATTGACAAACTAGATTTAACTAATTTTGATAACGATTTAGCCTTAATGTTAACTAAGGCAAAAGAATTATCTGTTATGGAATTCTTGTGTGTTGCTATTACCTTAGAAGATTTCCCTGATGTTTTAAAACTAGCTAAGGAAAATCCACAGATTTATGCATCAGTAGGAGTTCATCCTACAGAAAAAGAAGGGTTAGACCCTGATATAGATACCCTAATTAAACTAAGCTCTGATGATAATGTTATAGCTATTGGTGAGACTGGTTTAGATTATTTTCATGTAAAAAAAGATACTGCTAAATGGCAAAGAGATAGGTTTATTCGCCATATTCAAGCAAGTAAAACTACATTAAAACCTCTTATTATTCATAGTAGAGAAGCAGCAGACGATACTCTAAATATTGCACGTCAAGAAAATGCTAATTCTGGTGTTATGCACTGTTTTACCTATGACTACCAAATAGCAAAAAAAGCTATTGACTTAGGTTTTTATATATCTTTTTCAGGCATTGTTACCTTTAAAAATGCCCAAACACTACACGAAGTAGCACAAAAAATACCACTAGATTGTATGTTGGTAGAAACAGACTCACCTTATTTAACACCCGAGCCTTATAGAGGTAAGACGAACAATCCAGGTTACACTTATTTTGTAGTTGAAAGAATTGCCAAACTAAGAGGTATAGATATTGAAAAAGTAGCTAATGCTACTACTAATAATTTTCATAATTTATTTTTCAAAAACAAATAATGTCTGCAACTTATCATGCAATTGATGAATCTGCTATTATGCAAAGATTAGATAATTATTTGATAAAAAAACTAAAAGGTGTTCCTAAATCTCATATTTATCAAATAATTAGAAAAGGCAATGTTCGCATTAATAAAGCTAGAAAAAAGCCTGATTATAAATTACAATTAGATGATGTTATTCGTATTCCACCTATTAGATTAGCGGATAAAAAAAATATATATGTATCAAAATCATTGGAAAAAATATTAGTAGATAGTATAATTTATCAAGATAAAGGCTTAATTGCTATTAATAAACCATCTGGATTAGCATCGCATAGCGGTAGTGGTATCAAAATTGGACTTATTGAAGCACTAAGGGAATTATACGGCAATCATTTAGAGTTAGTACATAGGTTAGATAGAGCTACTTCTGGATGCTTATTAATAGCTAAAAAACGCAGTGTACTAATAAACTTACAACTACAATTACAACAAGGCAATATTTATAAGCGTTACATAGCTTTATTAAAAAATGCTTGGCAAAAAAAACAATACCAAATAGATGCCCCTATAGGCAAACAAAATAACAAAATTATTATAACCAATGATGGTGTATCAGCACTTAGTTATTTTCATCCAATAAAAAATATTTATCATAATGATTTTAATCTTGCTTTAACACAGGTTATTATTAAAACTGGCAGAATGCATCAAATAAGAGTCCATGCACAATACGCTAAACACCCAATTGTAGGGGATGATAAATATGGTGATATAGATTTTAATGCTATTATGGCTAAATTAGGCATTAAGCGTTTGTGTTTGCATGCTGAACAATTAAAATTTATAAATCCAACAACAAATAAAAAACAGCAAATTAATAGCAAATTAGATACTAAATTACAAGATACTATCAATAAATTATAAAATACTGTAAACAGTAGTACAAAATGATAAAAATAATTCAAATACCCGAATTTTAGCAATTCTTTTTTTGGGCAACAGTCTTTATGAGTAAATTACACTGTTATATTAAATTAGCTAGACTAGATAAGCCCATAGGCATATATTTACTACTATACCCTACTTTTTGGGCATTAATTTTAGCCAATTATGGCAACCCAAACCTTGATATTATGCTAATATTTACCTTAGGGGTAATAATAATGCGTAGTGCGGGCTGTGTTATTAATGATATTGCTGATAGAGATATTGATGGCTTTATAACAAGAACCAAAAACCGTACTCTTGTTAATAATGAGTTAAGTGTCAAAGAGGCTATTATATTTTTTATTTTTTTATTATTAATTGCCTTAATATTAGTATTACTTACTAATATCCTAACAATATTACTGGCAATACCTGCTGTTATATTAGCTAGTTTATATCCATTTGCAAAAAGATATACTTATATGCCCCAACTAGTTTTAGCTATTGCATTTGCCATTAGTATCCCTATGGCATTTAGTGCTAGTATTAATTTTTTACCTAATGAGTTGTGGTGGTTATTTATAGCCAGTATTACTTGGACTTTGATTTACGATACTATATATGCTATTGGCGATAGAGAAGAGGACTTAAAAGTAGGGGTTAAGTCTAGTGCTATTTTATTTGGTAAATATGATAAAAAAATAATAGCGCTACTGCAACTAATATTTTTGATTTTATTATTTAAAATTGGCTTAGTATTTAAACTAAACCTTAGCTATTATTTATTTTTCTTGCCTATAATAGCTCTAATGATTTATCATCAACATCTAATAAAAAATAATAATAAAGAATTGTGTTTAAAGGCTTTTTTAGATAATCACTATATTGGTTTATTGGTATTAGTTGCTATTATTTTTGGCCAAAATAATACTAGCATTTTCAGCTCTTTCGTCTAATAATTTTTGCTTGAGTCCATCATCATTTAACGCTAATATTTGCACTGCTAAATAAGCAGCATTTTTAGCACCAGCACTACCTATTGCAACAGTAGCAACTGGAATGCCACCGGGCATTTGCACAGTAGATAATAATGAGTCTAGACCATTTAAAGATGCATTAATTGGCACTCCAATAACAGGACGGACAGTATGTGAGGCAACCGCACCTGCTAAGTGAGCTGCTAAACCTGCAGCTGCTATAAAAATCACACAACCTCTACTTTCTGCATCTTTAATAAATTCTTTGGTATATTCTGGGGTTCTATGTGCTGAGGTAATTCTAACTTCGTAAGAGATATTAAACTTTTTTAAGATATTAAAAGTATGCTCTAAGGTAGGCATATCAGAATCAGAGCCCATCATAATTGCTACAAAATTTTTTGTCATTTTTTTAACCTTTTTTAGATTTAATTTTTAGAGGCCTTTGCATAAATAGGGGTGATTAGCAAAAAGTGGGTTTTTGATGATTATTCATATTTGTGCAAAGGTCTCTTTTTAGTTTGTACTTTTATTTATGTTATTTTACCACTTGATAATGTTATATGTTTAGTACCACTAATGTGTAGCGATTTTTGTAATGGTACTATCTTTGTTTTTCCAACTGATTTATTTTTTGTTGTATTTTTAGTTTTTCTATTTCTAATTGTTGGCGTTTATTATCAATATCTACTAGTCTATCTTCTTCTTGTTGGCGTTTTCTATCACGCTCAATTTCTACTTTGGGGCGGTGTTGTAAATATTCAAAAACTTTTACAATTTTTAATACTCCCCTTGCCTTAGATGTAACCTTAACAGCTTGATTAGCTTCCCTTGTAGTAACAGCACCCATTAAATATGCTGTTCCTCTTTCAACTCTAACTAATACATGTCCTGGATAAAATACCTCTTGGTTTTGGAATAATAGCTCAATAGCTAATTTAATAGCTTTATCTTTAAGTCTGTTTATAAATTTACTATTTGGTATTATCGCAATCTCATTGTAAACTAATGCTATGTCTTGACGGGCTTCTTTTATGGATTTTTCAATATTATCTTTAACTTTCTCATTAGGTGCCTCACCTGTTAATAACACTGCTTTATTGTAAACTAAAAAGTTAATATTAGCATCTTGTAATGACTTATTATTATAAGCCCAATTCCCTAAGAATAATGACAAGGTTTCGTCATCAATAATTCCCCCTGCACTTCTTCTGTCATTTTGCACAGAAGACAAAGTTCCAATTGCCCCAATACCAGTTGTGACAATACAACTACTTAAGTACATTGTACTAATAACAAGCAATAATAATAATTTTATATTCATTACGGTAGTTTATTATTGTATTTCAAAGGCATTTTTTATCCAGTCAATATTATTATAATCTTTACTAAATAAATTTTTAACTTTGATGATTATAGGTAATTTACTATATTTTAAATTAGATTTAACACCAATAACATCAAAACGGCAAATAAAATCTTCATATTTAGGATGTTGTTGCAAAAAAACTTTGGCAGTGCGGATAATTTTTCTTTGCTTACTATAATTTACAGTCGCTATTGCATCACCATAATGATTATTTGCCCTATAACGAACTTCTACAAATACAAGAGTATCATTATCTAGCATAATAAGATCTATTTCGCCAATTTTGGTTAAATAATTTTTTGTAATTAAGTATAAACCGTGTCTTTTTAAGTATTTTAACACTTGATTTTCTGCTTTATTGCCTATTTTTTTTATAATGGACATACAATTAGTTTATAAGCAGTAGTATAAAATGATAAAAATAATCCAAATATCAGTGTTTTTGCTATAAAATTTACGAAAAGCATAATTATAAACAATGCTACACATACAGCAATCCTACTAAGAATTGCATTTTAGTGAGAAAGCACACTCTAAAAATCTATGCTAATCATATATTCATACCTCAAACACAGATATTTTAGCAGATTTTTAACTATTTCATGTCGCCGTGTAACAACCTCACAATGTTATATATAGTAGCAACTCCAATTGGTAATTTAGAAGACATAAGTTATAGGGCTATTAATATTCTAAATAGTGTGGATTATATTCTAGCAGAAGATACCAGACACACCAAAAAATTATTACAAAATTACAATATTAATACTGTTGCTATAGCATTTCACGAACACAATGAACGCTTAAAAGTAGCACAAATTATTAATGATTTAAAGAAAAATATATCCTATGCCCTAGTAAGTGACTCTGGTACACCGCTTATTAGTGACCCGGGGTATATATTAGTATCAGAGGCAAAAAAACAAAATATCACTATAATACCAATTCCAGGCGCTAGTGCATTAATAACTGCATTAAGTGCTAGCGGTATTGAATGTAATAATTTTACTTTTATAGGTTTTCTACCAAGTAAAATTAAGCAAAGGCAAGATTTATTAAAACAATTAGTCAACAAAACAGAAACTACTATATGTTACGAATCGCCAAAACGAATTATTAAGACCTTAATTGACATACAAGATATATTTGGTGAGGATAAAATAATCTGTCTTGCCAAAGAATTAACAAAAAAATTTGAAAATATCCAAACAAAAAAAATAAAAGCCATAATATTATGGCTACAACAGGATGATAAATTACAACAAGGTGAGTTTGTAGTAATTATATCTGGCTGTAAAAAACAACAAAACTCAGAGTTATATAAGCAATTAGATAATATACTACCTATTTTATTAACAGAGTTAAATATCACAAAATCAGCAAAAATTGCGGCTAAAATAACAGGTTTAAATAAAAGACTGTGTTACTGTTATATATTAGAAAATTTTAAAATATGAGTTATTATAAACGACACTTATTTATATGTTGTAATAAAAAACAAAATGGTGAAATTTGTTGCAGTCGTTTTAATTCTAAAGCTTTATATAAATATGCCAAAAACAAATCCCGCACCTTAGGTATTTTAGGCAAGGGCAATATTGCTATATCAGAAAGTCGTTGTTTAGGTAGATGCGAGCAAGGACCTGTTGCTGTGGTTTATCCTGATAATATTTGGTATCAATTAATAGATATTAATGATGTTGATGATATTATAAATAAACATTTATTAAATGGTATTATTATATCAAGATTACAAATAAAATAATCAATACTAGTATTAAAATATAAGCAGTCTTTAACTTATAAATATTACTATTTATAAAAAAATAAGGTTATTGTATTAAACTATTATGCTTAGGATTGTAAAGGATAAAATCTAAGATAATAATGGTAAAAATAACTTAATCTTTCCCTCATAATAAAAAAACTTGTTAGGCACTTTATGATGTTTTTTATACTTATTAAATGGTCTTAAAATTCTTATTGAAAATATATTTGCTTTATCATTTTATATGTGTATAATCAGTTTTGAAATTACTTATATTTTAATTGTAAAGGAGATAGTATGAGGGTAAAAGTAGCACTTACAATAGCGATTGCAACAAGTGTGTTATTAACAATGCCAGTGAACGCTAAATCTAAAGGTGAAGAATTGGTATATAACAGAAAAAAGGGCAATTGTATTGCCTGTCATTTTATTCAGGGTGGTAATTTACCAGGAAATGCAGGACCACCACTAGTAGCTATGAAGACTAGATATGTAAATAAATCTAAACTAAGGGCGCAGATAGACGATGCTACTGCCGCTAATCCTAATTCTTTTATGCCTCCGTTTGGAAAATATGAGATTTTATCTGGTTCAGAGATTGATGCTATTACGGATTATATTTATACACTATAAAAAGGGAGATATTAATGAATAGAAGGTTATTTTTAAAAGGGGTATTAACTAGTGGTGCTGTTGTTAGTGCTGTTGGTGCTGGACTATTATCCCCAATATCAGTATTTGCTGGAGTTGCAGAATTTGAAAAAGCAAATAATGCTATAGCAAATACAGTAGCTAGTGCTAGTGAGGGTAATTTTAAATTTAAAGCCCCTAAATTAGCAGAAAATGGTGCCGTTGTTCCCTTGGAAGTTAATGCTTCCAAAATGAGTGGCGTTAGTAGGATTGCTATTTATATCAAAAACAATCCCACACCTTTAGCTGCTTCTTTTAACTTCTCTGGTGGTGCTACTGGCTTTGTTTCAACTCGTGTTAGAATGGGTAAAAGCTCGCCTGTTAGTGCTATTGTTGTTGCTAATGGAAGAACAAGTGTTATTACTAAAGAAGTTAAAGTAACAGTTGGTGGCTGTGGTGGTTAAAATACAATACAGACTAGGAGTTAAAAAAGATGGCAAAAATTAAATTAAAATCAAAATCAAGAAAAGGTATTATTGATATTAAAGCTTTAGTTAAGCACCCAATGGAAACTGGTGCTAGAAAGAATAAAAAAACTGGTAAATTTTACCCCGCTAATTATATTACTGATATAAATGTTTATGTAAATGATAGTAAAGTTGTTAGCTCTCTTATCGGTGCTGCTGTTTCCAAAAATCCGTATTTTCGTTTCAAGGCACAAGGCGATAAAGGTGATACAGTTAAATTATCTTATGTAGATAATAATGGTAAGTCATCAGAAGCTAGTGTCAAATCTAAATAACAATGGAGAATTCTATGAAAAAAGTAATTATAGCAATATTCAGTGCTAGTTTTATTGTTAGTTCTAATTTTTCTATAGCTAGTGTAGGTGGGGATATTGATAAATTTCAAAACTATTTTTTGAATAGTTTTCCTAATAAATCGTTACAAACATTTCAAGATGGTCCTTATGTATTTAGCGATGATAAAAAACAACAGTTTGATGCAATAATGGAATTCCCTCCATTTGAAGAACTAGTAGAAAAAGGTGGTAGTCTTTGGAATAAACCATTTAAAAACGGCAAAACATTCGCTAATTGTTTTGGTAGTAATACTAGTGCTGTTAGGTCTAAATATCCTAGATGGAATGCTAAATCTGGTAAAGTTGAGACACTAGAAGGCGCTATAAATAAATGCCGTGTTGACAATGGAGAGGCAAAATGGGGCTGGAAAAAAGGTAAGATTGCCTATGTTTCGGCTTATTTAACAACCAAGGCAGATGGACAAATTATTAATGTAGTAATTCCTGATGATCCAAGAGCTTTGGCTGCTTATGAAGATGGTAAAAAATTCTATTATTCTAAGAGAGGACAACTTAACTTATCATGTGCTGACTGTCATATTTATAATGTTGCAAAACGCATTAGAGGCAATACTTTAAGTGCTGCATTAGGACAAATAACTCATTTTCCTGTTTGGCGTGGTAAATGGGCTAAAAAGAAGGGTGATGGTTTTGGAACAATCCAAAGACGTTTTGGTGGTTGTAATAAACAAGTTCGTGCCAAACCATTTAAAGCTCAGAAAAAAGAATATAACAATCTTGAGTACTTCTTAACTGCTATGAGTAATGGTATGACTTATAATGGTACTAGTTATAGAGAATAATTTAAGGAGATAAACATGAAAAAAATATTATTAAGTATTATTGTAGTTGTAGTAAGTCTTAACATTTATGCAGGGGAATTTAAAAGCTCTTCTTGGAACTGGAATAATACAATATCACCAGCAGAAAATGCCATTAATGCAGCTAAAGCTGAAAATAAAAAGGCAAAAGCATTAAGTTTTGAATGGCGTGATACTGGTAAAATGCTGAAAAAAGCAACCAAAATGGCTAACAAAAACCCTAATGGTGCAATAAAGTTAGCTAATAAGGCAAGAAGACAAGCTGTTAATGCCCAAAATCAAGCTCGCGAACAAAGAAGTGCTGGACCTAGGTTTTAAGTTTTATTAAAGGCTATATAAATTAAAAGGCGGTATTTTTACTGCCTTTTTTTATACTAAAAAATAATTATTATGTTAAATAGTCTTATTTCTTAGAGTTTAAAGACACTAAATTAAGTAATTAGGCTGGGAATTTGTGAGATTATGTGTTAAATACTGCTTTTTACTCAAAAATAACTTTGAGTTAATTGTAAAACAATTACTTAACACTTTCTAAGTATAAAAAACTTGTTAAGCTACTGAACAAGTATTACTTATTTATCAAAAAAATAGCATAATTAAAAAGCGGTACCATACATATAAATATTCTTATGCCATTGGTATTTATTACAAACTAAGTTAATAATTGTATAATAGATATAAATTAGTTAGCATCTATTTATGGTAAACAACAATAAAAGAAATACTATTTATAGCACTAAAGCTACAATAGTTAGACACGATAAATTTTTAGCTAAGCAGTTTATTATTACTTTATTAGTACCTGATATTATCACTAATATTACTGCTGGGCAATTTGTTCACATTGAATGCGATAAATCCTTATTACTAAAAAGACCTATGTCAATTATGCTAGTAGATAAAGAAGCTGGCACTATAGATTTATTATACAAAATTGTAGGTATAGGAACAGAGTTATTAAGCAAGCAAAAAATTGGCACAAAATTAGAGATAATAGCTCCAATAGGTAATGGCTTTGATATTAGTGCTAAAACCAAACCATTATTATTAGGTGGTGGTGTTGGTATGCCACCTATTATTGCCATAGCACAAAGTATAAAAGATAATAATTACACTCCGTTTGTTATTTTAGGCTCAGAAGTACCATTTCCATTTACCACCCAAATAAGCAATATTGCCCCAACTATTGCTAATGTTAATCAAACCATGCCATTGTTAGAAAACTGGGGGATACCATGTAGATTAACAAGCCTTCAAAACTATGATGGGGTTTATAATGGATATATTACTGACTTAGCTGTTTTGTATTTAGACAGCCTAAGTATTAGTGAATTAAAGCAAGTGGAAATTTACTCATGTGGACCTAAAGCTATGTTAGAAGCAGTTGCTAAATTAAGTTTTAAATATAATATTCCTTGTCAAATATCATTAGAAGAGCATATGTCATGTGCAGTTGGTGGTTGTGCTGGTTGCGTTGTTGAAGTTAATAAACATGGAATAAAATCTATGGAAAAAATTTGTGTAAATGGTCCAGTATTTGATGCTAAATATATTTTTTAATGACTGATATTGCTACAAATATACTAAATATTAGACAAAAAATATCAATATTAGCTGTTGATAGCAATGTACAATTACTAGCGGTAAGCAAAAATAAACCCATATCAGCAATTAAAGAGGCATTTTCTGCCAAGCAATATCATTTTGGAGAAAATTATATTCAAGAGGCACTACCTAAAATAATAGCACTATCTAAAGATGGTACTTATAACAATATCATCTGGCACTTTATTGGCTCTATTCAATCAAATAAAGTAAAAGATATAGTCAATAATTTTTCTTGGGTTCATAGTGTAGATAGATTTAAAATAGCTAAAAAATTAAGTGATAACAGAAATAATAATTTGGCTAAATTAAATATTTGTTTACAAATAAATATTGATAATCAAAATACAAAATCAGGTATTAACATATATGAGGTTGCCGATATGGTAGAATCTATAAGTAAATTAGAGAGAATTAATTTACGCGGTTTTATGTGTATTCCCAATAAAAATAATGCTAAAAGTGCATTTGCTAAGATGCTAGATTTAAAAAGTAGTTACCCAAAATTAGATACTTTATCTATGGGTATGTCTAATGATATGGATATTGCAATTAAGTACGGTGCTAGTATAGTTAGGATTGGCACTGCTATATTTGGGAAGCGGTGAGACTGTAAAAAACTTGTTACAAATCATTACACAAGAATTGCTTATTTGTGTAAAAAAATAATGCTATATACATAAATATCCTTATGCAGTGGTATTATGCTATTTATATTAAAGTTTATAATTGAAAAAATCCTTTAATTGAATTTGAGGTTTATTACTACCTAAATTTTCTTCTTCTGATTGCTTGGCATCTTTTTTATTGGGCTTATTACTATCAGATATTTCTTTTTTAGTATCTTTTTTATCTGGTTTTGGATTTAGGTCAATTAAACCAATTATCTTGTCAAAATTAAACCATTTTTTTTCTATACTAGCATTATTATTATTTACAACTGGGATGTTTTTCTTGATAGTGAATGTACTTTGTTTCTTGCTTGGTGTGTTATTTAAGGTATTAACTTGTTTATTATCATTAAAACTAAACCAGTCTTTTTCTTTATAAGATACTTTTTTAGTTTGCTCTACTATGGTTTTTATATTTTGTGTATTTGTAGTTAGGCTAGTTTTTGTTACTTTGTCTTGTTTTGTAGTATTTTTATTATCAATAGATGAAAAATCAAAAGAAGATTCTTGTTTGTCTTGTAACTTGTCTTTTTTACCACTTGTAGCAATTTTATCTTCTTCATCATTTGAAAACAAACCAGTAAAACTTTTAAAGCCATCGGTTATTTGCTTACTAGTTTGCTGATATAAGCTATCTGATGTTTCACTAGATTGTTCACTTGTAGCAATGTTATCTTCTTCATCATTTGAAAATAAACCAGTAAAACTTTTAAAGCCATCGGTTATTTGCTTACTAGTTTGCTGATATAAGCTATCTGATGTTTCACTAGATTGTTCACTTGTAGCAATGTTATCTTCTTCATCATTTGAAAATAAACCAGTAAAACTTTTAAAGCCATCGGTTATTTGCTTACTAGTTTGCTGATATAAGCTATCTGATGTTTCACTAGATTGTTCACTTGTAGCAATTTTATCTTCTGTTTCATTATCTATTGTTAGCAATGTTTTATCTGGTAAATTATTGGTTTTAGCTAATTGTTTGTATAAATCATTTGCAATACTAATATCTTTTTTAATGCCATAACCATTAGCATACATTAAAATTAATCTTTTTTTACCGTTATAACTACCTAATGATGATGATTTTTTTATGCGTTTAAATGCCTTATAATAATTTTGTTTTAAACCAATTCCATTGTAATAACGCATACCCCATTCATAATATGCTTCTGGATTATTATTGTCTTTTGCTAACTTTTTTACTTGTGTTAAGCTTAGCTCTGATAAACTAGCAGAATAAACTAATAACGGTGTGGATAATATTAAAAATAATACGATTAATAGTGTAATATGTTTTATTTTAAATATTGACATCATTGATATTCTATACTTATTTAAAAATACGGTATTTAGCTGATAATTTGTGTGCTTCTAAATACTCGCTATCAGCTAATATAGCAGCTATTTTCCCTAAATCATTAGCGCCCTGTTTTGATGCTATTATAACACTAGAACGCTTTTGAAAGTCATAAACACCTAATGGAGAAGAAAATCTAGCAGTCCCAGAAGTAGGCAAAACATGATTTGGCCCGGCACAATAATCACCTAGTGCCTCAGAAGTATATTTGCCTACAAATATTGCCCCAGCGTGTTTTATATATTTCAAATATTGCTCAGCATTCTCTATTGATAATTCTAAATGCTCTGGTGCTATGGTATTAGCTAATTCTATTGACTCTACAATAGAACTAGTTTTAATTATAGCCCCTCTACTACTAAGAGATTTGCTAATTATTTTAACTCTGGACATATTAGGTAATAGTTTTTTTATGCTATTTTGTACTTTTTTTATAAACTCATTGGAATCGCATAATAATATTGCTTGAGCACTCTCATCATGTTCTGCTTGAGAAAATAAATCCATAGCTATCCAATCTGGATTAGTATTACCGTCACATATGATTAATATTTCAGATGGTCCTGCTATCATGTCAATACCAACAACACCAAATACCGCTTTTTTTGCACTGGTAACATAAATATTCCCAGGTCCAACTATTTTATCAACTTTAGTTATTGTTTCGCTACCGTAAGCCAAAGCCGCTATACTTTGTGCCCCACCTATTGTATATATTTCATCTATTTTGGCAATGTATGCTGCTGCTAATACCAATGGACTAATAATATTATCAGGTGCTGGGACTACCATAATAAGTTTATTAACTCCTGCTATCTTAGCTGGAATTGCATTCATTAAAACAGATGATGGATAAGATGCCTTACCTCCAGGGACATACAAGCCAACTTTATCTAATGGAATTATTTTTTGCCCTAATACCGTGCCGTCTTTTTCCTTGTAATTCCAAGATTTTTGCAGTTGTTTTTTATGGTATTTTTTAATTCTTTTAGCAGATATTAACAAGGCATTTCTTTGGGTTTCACTTATAGCATCAAAAGAGGTTTTTAGTTTGTCTTTGTTTATTGTTAAATCAGCCATAGTTTTGGCATTATTATTATCAAACTTATTACTAAATTTGATAATCTCACTATCACCTCCTTGACGAACTTTAGCTATAATATCATCTACAATTTTAATAATGCCCTTATAGGATACGGACTCAAATGAAGTTAAATTTGCTAATTGCTTTTTAAAATGTATATCATTGGTTTTTAAAAACTTTAACATATTTTTTGTAATAAACTTTTTATTTGACTATTTTTAGTTTTATAGGATGCTATATTTGCAATTAAATATGAACTAATATCAGTTATATGTTGATATGGCTTTAAACCATTCTCTGCCAAAGTATTTCCTGTATCTACTAAATCAACAATACAATGTGATAAATTAACAATAGGTGCAAGCTCCATAGCACCGCATAACTTGATAATTTCTATTTGAACTGAGTTTTTAGTAAAATAATTATTACTGATATTAACATATTTAGTAGCAACTTTTAAAGTCTCTTGGTTTAAATCATTTGCTGATTTAGCCGCAACCATCATTTTACATTTTGCAATTTGTAAATCTAATAACTCGTATATGCCTTGAATATTATGCTCTAATAATATATCCTTGCCAACAATACCAATATCTGCTACACCGTGCTTTACAAATACTGGTACATCTATTGATCTTAGGATAATAACTTTGATATTTTTATCATTAGTATTTAAAACTAACTTTCTGCTATCTAATAATTTTCCTGCAATCTCTATATTAGCATTTTTTAAAATAGGTAATGCCTCTTTTAATACTCTTCCTCTTGATAATGCTATTACAATCATTTAATTTTTTATTCTATTAATATCAGCACCTAGTATTTTTAGCTTTTCTTCTATAGTTTCATAACCTCTATCTAGATGATAAATTCTATCAATAATAGTTTCGCCTTTTGCTACTAACCCTGCTAATACCAGAGAAGCAGATGCCCTTAAATCAGTAGCCATAACACAGGCACCACTTAATTGCTTTGTATCTTTACATAAAACAGTATTACCTTGTAATTCTAAGTTAGCGCCCATTCTTTTTAGTTCAGGAACATGCATAAATCTATTTTCAAAAATATTTTCAACAATAATGCTATCGCCCTTAGCAACAGTATTTAAAACCATAAATTGTGCTTGCATATCGGTAGGAAAACCGGGAAATTCTCCTGTTTTTATATCTACTGCTTTAAGCTCTTTATTGTGCATATCTAGACTAATGCTATTTTCTGTATGACTTATACTTGCACCTGCTTCTACTAGCTTATTTGCTATGGCTTGAATATGATTAATATTAGAATTTTTAATAGTAATACTGCCTTTGGTTATAGCAGCTGCTACTAAATAAGTACTAACTTCTATTCTATCTGTGCATACTTGATAACGCACGCCCTCTAGCTCTTTTACGCCATTTATCACTATAGTAGCTGTGCCTGCTCCTGATATATCAGCACCCATTTTTATTAAAAAATTAACTAAATCTACCACTTCTGGCTCTCTGGCAGCATTTTCAATAATAGTTGTTCCCTCTGCCAATGTTGCTGCCATAATTATATTTTCTGTCGCTGTAACTGATACTTGGTCAAAAAGTATATTTGCTCCTTTTAGTTTTTTTACTTCTGCACAAATATAACCATTTTCTACTTTTATTTTAACTCCTAATGCTTGTAAAAATTTTATATGATAATCAACAGGTCTAACTCCAATAGCACAACCACCGGGTAATGATATTTTTACCTTACCATAACGAGCTAATATAGGTCCTAATGCTAAAATTGATGCCCGCATAGTCTTAACTAAATTATAATCTGCTTGTAGTTTATTTAAAGACTGAGAATTAATTTGTATGCAACCATTTGATTCTAAAATAAAACTACCTCCCATATCCATAATAAGCCTAAGTGTTGTATGAATATCTGACAAATGTGGTGTTCCACACAATACAGAAGGTGTTCTTCCTAGTATTGAAGCAAATAAAATAGGTAGAGTAGAGTTTTTAGAACCAGAAGCAGATATAGTACCGCTTAATCTATTACCACCTTTAATGATTAATTTATGCACTTATTATATTTTTTTAGATAGTCTATCTACTAAGGCTTCAATGCCTCTTCGTTTAATTTGATTGTCAAAATTAGCACGGTAATTTTTCATCAAACTAACTCCTGATATAACTAAATCATATATTTTCCATTTATCTTTTCGCACCATACGAACAGATAATGAAATAGGGTCTATATCATCACTGATAATTACATTCAAACTAACTATTGCTTTATTGCCTTTTCTTTTAATATTTTTATCTGCAAAAATACTAACATTTTCTAAATTATCATTACTAGCTGAAATAATATTAGCATAATCATTAATTAATGATTTTAATAAATATTTTTTAAAAACCATCTTTTGACTAACATTTAATTTGCTCCAATGTTTTTTTAGTGCAAAATTAGCAGCGGTTGTTATATCAATATTTGGCACTAATTTGTGATTAATTAAAGTAACTATATTTTGAAAACTAGATTTTTTGTGAGATTGAAGAGCCTTTAATGAAGTTATAGATTCTAAAATTATACTTAATGCTGCTGCCTCAGGAGGATCAATAATATCATTAATCATAATATCGCTTTTATCGGCAGAAATTAATGGTAATGATACAAATAATGATAGTATAGAGGCTAATATTATGGTAAATGTTTTCATAGTTAATTAAAATATTGATAAAAAGTAACTATTTTAATGTTTTTATACCATTTATGCTAATAATAATAACAAAATAATGAAAGATTGTAATCCTGGCAATATTTTACAAAATCTTACCAATTATCCTGGTGTTTATCAAATGCTGGATAATAATAATAACATATTATATATAGGTAAAGCCAAAAATTTAAAAAATAGATTACAACAGTATTTTAATAAAAATAATCTCAGCCTAAAAAATCAAGCCTTAATGCAAAAAGTATGCTTGGTTAAAATAGTAGTCACCAAAACAGAATCTGAGGCATTATTACTAGAAAATAATTTAATTAAAACTCATAAACCTAAATATAATATTCTTTTAAAAGATGATAAAAATTACCCTTATATATATTTATCCAACCATAAACACCCTAGTGTTAGTTTGTATCGTGGCAACAATAAAGATAATGGTAAATATTTTGGTCCCTACCCTAATGCTAGCATAGTTAAAAATAGTTTACAACTACTAAAAAAAATCTTCAAAATAAGACAATGTAAAGACAGCTTTTATAAAAATCGCACAAGAGCTTGTTTAGAATATCAAATTAATTTATGTAGTGCCCCTTGTGTTGGGCATATTAATAATAGTGATTATCTAAATGATGTAAGTATGCTGGAATTATTTTTATCAGGTAAAGAGCAAGATGTATTAAAAACTATTGCTAATAAAATGCAACAGGCATCACAGGAGTTAAATTTTGAACTAGCCGTACATTATCGCAACCAATTACAACAATTAAATCTTATACAAGCACAAACTAATGCTAGTTTAACTGGAAATTATGATGTAATTGCACTTGTTGAGTATCAAGGTATATTATGTATTCAAATATTTTTTATACGGCAAGGCAAACAAATAGGTGATGACGAATTTTATCCTAAAAATATAGCAAACCTTAGTGTAGGTGAGGTTTTATCTGCTTTTTTAGCATTATATTATTTAACTAAGAATACCCCTTGTGAATTAATTATTAGCAATAATATAATTGATAAAAATTTACTAGAATCTAATCTAAATACTAAAATATTAACCAAAGTAAAAAAAACTAAAAAAGGTTATTTAGATAATGCCATATTAACAGCAAAAATAAAGGCAAAACAATTTTATGAAAAATTACTATCTGCTAATAAAAATTTAATTAACTTACAAAACATACTCAAATTAAAAGCCATACCAAAACATATTGAATGCTTTGATGTTAGTCATATGATGGGCGAGGCAACTATAGCATCGTGTGTAGTTTTTATAAATGGCTTTGCGAAAAAATCCCAGTATCGTAAATTTAATATTACTGGCATTACAAAAGGTGATGATTATGGTGCAATAAAACAAGTAGTATTAAGAAGATATAAGCGTTTAATATCAGAAAACAAGCCATTACCTGACTTATTACTTATTGATGGTGGTGTAGGGCAGTTATCTCAAGCATTATCGGTGCTAAAGTTTTTAAATATTAATATTCCTGCTATGGGAGTTGCCAAAGGTAATGCTAGAAAAGTAGGATTGGAAACCCTAATAATTATATCAGAGACAAACAATGTGCAAAAAATAAAACTAAAACCAGATGATAGCACACTATTATTAATAGCTAGAATACGCGATGAAGCCCATAGATTTGCTATTATTAATCATAGAAAAAGTATTAAAAAAAACAAGACTACATCGACCCTAGAACAAATAACGGGTATAGGCAAACAAAAAAGTATTGCAATTTTAAATCATTTTGGTGGTTTGCAAGGATTAAAAATTGCTAGCATACAAGAAATAACAAAAGTTAAAGGTATAAATATTAAATTAGCTCATAAAATTTACCAAAGTTTTCGCAATATATAAAAAATATTATCGTGAACAAGTTTTTTATACTAAGACAAGGATTAACTTGCATTTGTTTCTAAGCGAAAAGCACGCATTTAAAAATCAGTGTTTCACACATAATATCTCCAAACCACTAACCTAATCAATTAATGTATTAGTATTTAATAATACATATAACGATACTGTTCAGTACAAAGAATAGATAAAATCTTCGTGTTTGATACATAAAATGCAATTCTTAGCTCCACTAAGGGCAAGTTTTATAACAAAAACACATATGTGAATTATTTTTAACATTTTAATCTGCTGTACAATAACCCCGTAGCAAGTGTAACACTTAAACTATATATTTTCTTATACAAAAATATTTGATTTATAATTATTAAATTGGTATTATAAGCAGTATATATTATTATTTTAATAAATTAAGGAGATATAAACATGCTAAACATATACGATAAAGAAGTTCGTGCCAATATTAAAAATAGTGATAGTTATATTAGAGAAGTATTTAACATTCCAGAAGGTATAGATATTAAGGTTCATGAAAATACTAAAAGTATTGTTAAAATAGTTATTCCTAATAATTCAGTTGAAATTAACCTTGAAAGTATATCAGCGGCTGGAGGATTAGCTAATCAGGATAAAGGACTTTCTACTGTTGGTTCTCTATGTTTGACTATTTCTACTGCTAGTACCAGTAATACATAAATAAAAAATAAGTATGTAAAAATACTTGTTTATTTTGTAACTTGTTATGGTATATGTAATATTCTACAACACTAAGTTATAAATTAGCAAATAAATGTCCGTCTAGTTTTTTTTAGTCGGACTTTTTTTATTGTTTAAAATAATATAAATAGTAATATTTTTACAAATTGACAAAAACTTATTTATATTTTAGAACTAGTATTTAGAGACCGTCGTATAAGTGATAGTTTATGTGTACGGCAATAAGTAATCCTCATACAATGGCTTAACAAGTTTTTTATATGAGATGATTATATGTGAAACACGCAATCCCCTAAAGCCCAACAGTATAGTAGTTTTAATTACTACATAATTTTTTTAAGCTATAAAATCTGTTTAAATAAGTAACTATTATGGTATAATTTATCTTTTTTTTACTAATTTTAAAGATTATATGGCAACGCGTAAAGAGTTAGCAAACGCTATTCGTGCACTAAGTATGGATGCAGTACAAAGAGCAAAGTCAGGGCATCCTGGTGCCCCAATGGGTATGGCAGATATTGCAGAAGTCCTTTGGAATAGTCATCTAAAATACAACCCAAGCAATGCTAATTGGAGCAATAGAGATAGATTTATTTTATCTAATGGTCATGGTTCAATGCTTCTTTATTCGTTGTTACATTTAACTGGTTTTGAACTAGATATAGAAGATATTAAAAACTTCCGTCAATTACACTCAAAAACTGCAGGACATCCAGAATATGGCTATGCTGATGGTATAGAAACAACCACAGGTCCACTAGGACAAGGTGTTGCTAATGCAGTTGGAATGGCTATTGCCGAACGCACTCTGGCTGCACAATTCAATAAACCTAATTATAAAATTGTTAATCATAATACTTTTGTATTTTTAGGAGATGGTTGTTTAATGGAAGGCTTATCACACGAGTCTTGTGCTATGGCAGGAACTTTAGGCTTGGGTAAATTAATTGCTTTTTGGGATGATAATAATATTTCAATTGACGGTAGTATTGAAGACTGGATGGAAAAAGATGCTGCCACTCGTTTTAAATCTTATAACTGGCATGTAATTACTGATGTTGATGGTCATAATGCAGATGCTATTGATAATGCTATTATACAAGCAAAATCTATAACAGATAAGCCGACTCTAATTTGCACTAAGACTATTATTGGCTTTGGTGCTCCTAATAAAGCAGGAGGACATGATTGTCATGGTGCACCGCTAGGTGATGAGGAAATTATTGCTACCCGTAAAGAACTAGGTTGGAAATATGCACCATTTGAAATTCCAAAAGATATTTACCAAGGCTGGAACCATAAGATTAAAGGCAAGCAAGACGAAGATGATTGGAATAAAATATTTAGCCAATATAAAAAACAATACCCAAAAGAAGCAACAGAATTTATAAGGCGTATAAAAGGTGATTTACCAGCTAATTTTGCAGATGAAATGGATAAATTTATCAACAAAACACAGCAAGAAATGCCTAATATTGCCTCAAGAAAAGCATCACAAAACACTATTGAAGTAATTGGTAGCTTATTGCCAGAATTATTTGGTGGCTCAGCTGATTTAACGGGCTCAAACCTCACAAATTGGTCTGGAACAGTCAAAATTAATGCAAGTAATGCAAGTGGTAATTACCTATCATGGGGAGTAAGAGAGTTTGGCATGGCACACATGGTAAACGGCATGGTGTTACACGGTGGCTTTAAGGCTTATAGTGCAACATTTTTGATGTTTATGGAATATATGCGTAATGCACTCCGTATGTCAGCAATAATGCAAATAGGAACAATATTTGTTTATACCCATGACTCAATTGGCTTAGGTGAAGATGGTCCTACACATCAGCCTGTTGAACAAATGGCAACTATTCGTGTTATTCCTAATTTTCACACTTGGCGTAGTGCTGACGCAGTTGAAACAGCAGTTGCTTGGAAGGTAGCAATTATGCGTAGCAATGCACCAACTGCCTTAGTTTTTTCAAGACAAAATTTAACAGCAATGAAAAGAACAACAGAGCAAATAAAAAATATTGCTAAAGGTGGTTATGTATTAAAAGATTGTCATGGCACGGCTGATATTATTTTAATTGCAACAGGCTCAGAAGTTGGGCTAGCAATAGAGTCAGCAAAAGCCATGAGTGATAAAAAAGTGCGTGTAGTCTCTATGCCTTCAACTAATGCTTATGATGAACAAGATAAGGCTTATAAAGACTCTGTTTTAACGCCAAATGTTAAAAGAGTTGCAATTGAGGCTAGTGTAGCTGATAGTTGGTATAAATATGTTGGTTTAGATGGTGGTATAGTTTGTATGAACTCATTTGGTTTATCAGCACCAGCAAAAGATTTATTTAAAGAATTTGGTTTTACAGTTGATAATGTAATAGCAAAAGTAAACTCAGTAATTAGTTAATTTTACAACAAACATGCTCTGTTTATTAAATTCTTACTAAGGAGATAAATAATGACAATTAAAGTAGGTATTAATGGTTTTGGTCGTATTGGCCGTATGGTATTGAGAGCTATTCATAAAGAATTTCCAAATTTAGAGGTTGTTGGTATAAATGATTTATTGGATAATGATTATTTAGCGTATATGCTTAAATATGATACCGCACAAGGGCGTTTTAATGGCAAAATTACTATTGATAAAGATAGTCTTATAATTGACGATAAACAAAAAATTCGCTTAACAGCAGAAAAAGATCCAGCCAATTTAAAATGGAATGAAGTTGGTGCAGAATTAGTTATTGACTGCACTGGTTTCTTTTTAACAAAAAAAACCTGTCAGGCACATATTACAGCAGGTGCAAAAAAAGTAGTTCAATCAGCACCGTCAAAAGATGATACACCAATGTTTGTATATGGGGTTAATCATAAAACTTATAATGGTGAGGCAATTATTTCTGCCGCCTCTTGCACAACTAATTGTTTAGCACCAATTGCAAAAGTTATTAATGATAAATGGGGTATTAAACGCGGACTTATGACTACTATTCATGCTTCAACAGCAACACAAAAAACTGTTGACAGCCCGTCAAATAAAGACTGGCGTGGTGGTCGTGCCGTATTTGAAAATATCATTCCGTCATCAACAGGGGCAGCTAAGGCAGTAGGAGTTGTACTACCAGAATTAAATGGTAAATTAACCGGCATGGCTTTTCGCGTTCCTAGTGTTGATGTATCAGTTGTTGATTTAACTTGTGAGTTAGAAAACGAAGCAAGCTATGAAGAAATATGCAATACAATAAAAGATGCTTCCAATAATGGCAGTATGAGTAAAACACTATCTTATACAGACGAAAAAGTTGTTTCATCTGATTTTCGTGGTATTGGATACTCATCAATTTTTGATGCTAGTGCTGGCATTTCCCTAGATAAAACATTTGTTAAATTAATATCATGGTATGATAACGAATATGGCTATACTTGTAATATGCTAAGATTAGCAGAGTATATTAGTAATCATTAATAATAATAATTAAATACTATGACAATAGTTAATTTATATGATTTAAATATGCAAGGAAAACGAGTTTTAATTCGTCAAGACTTAAATGTTCCAATTAATAAAAATGGTGCTATTACTAACGATAAAAGAATTAAAGCATCACTTCCTACTATTGAGATGGCATTAGCAAAAGGTGCTAAAGTTATAATTATGTCACATTTAGGTCGTCCTACTGAGGGTAAGTATGATAAACAATTTTCCATGCAAGTTGTTGCTAATCGTTTAAGCGAGTTATTAAATAGTACAGTTAGATTAGAAAAAGATTGGTTAAATGGCATAAAACTAGAAGTTGGCGAAGTAGTCCTGTGTGAAAATGTGCGTTTTAATATTGGCGAACAAGAAAATGATGACACCTTGGCAAAAAAAATGGCAAATTTATGTGATATTTTTGTTATGGATGCCTTTGGCACAGCACACAGAATACAAGCTTCTACTTATGGGGTTGCAAAATATGCACCAATTGCCTGTGCTGGTTTATTGTTGTCAAGCGAATTGAAAGCACTATCTAGTGCGCTTGATAATCCTGCTAGGCCAATGGTTGCTATTATTGGTGGCTCTAAGGTATCAAGTAAATTAACAATATTAAGATCATTATCTAAAATTGTAGATAAATTGATTGTTGGCGGTGGTATTGCTAATACTTTTATAGCGGCACAAGGTAATAACATTGGAAAGTCATTATACGAAAAAGACTTAGTAATAACAGCAAAAAATTTAATGAAGGATTGTGATATTCCAATTCCAAAAGATGTAGTTTGTGCCAAAGAGTTTTCTGAGTCAGCCTTAGCAGAAACAAAAAGTACAGACGCTATTGATAACGATGATATGATTTTTGATATTGGTGTTCAGTCTGCTAACGAATTAGCCGCTATTATAAAAGATGCTGGCACAATTATATGGAATGGACCTGTTGGTGTATTTGAATTTGAGCAATTTTCCAAAGGTACTCAGATATTATCTATGGCAATTGCTAACTCTAATGCCTTTTCAATAGCAGGTGGTGGTGATACTTTAGCTGCGGTTTATAAATATAATATTGCAGATAAAATATCTTATATTTCAACAGGTGGTGGTGCTTTTTTAGAGTTTTTAGGAGGCAAGACATTACCAGCTATTGAAATTCTTGCACAACGAACAAGGAAATAATATCTTAAGACGAACAAAAATTGTTACAACACTAGGACCTGCCACCGATAAAGATGGTGTGTTAGAGGGTATATTGGATGCTGGTGCTAATGTTGTTAGAATTAACTTTTCTCATGGTAATAAAGATGAGCATTTAGCTAGAGTAGCCGCTGTTAAAAAATACTCAAATAGAAAAGGTATTTACATAGGTGTTTTAATGGACTTACAAGGTCCAAAAATTCGTATAGGCTCATTTATTGACAAAAAAGTCAGCCTTGACTTAGACGATAAATTTATCCTAGATGTTGATTTTGATATTAACAATGGTAATAAAGAGCGAGTTGGCTTAAGTTATAAATTGTTACCTAAAGATGTAAATATTGGCAGTATTTTATTATTAGATGATGGCAAAATAAAATTAGAAGTAAGCGATATTAATAATAATGAAATACATTGTATTGTTAGACAAGCTGGAGTTTTATTAGACAAAAAAGGTATTAATTTATTAGGCGGAGGGTTGTCTGCTAAAGCACTAACAAAAAAAGATAAACAAGATATTTTAACAGTCGCCAAAGCAAAAGCTAATTATGTAGCCTTATCTTTTACTAGTAGTGGCGATGACATAAGAGAGGTTAAAAAATTATTAAAAGAATCTGGTTCTGATGCCGAAATTATTGCAAAAATAGAACGCATAGAAGCCTTAGAAGAAGATGTTATTAAAGATATTATATTAGAATCGGCAGGAATTATGGTAGCCAGAGGTGATTTAGGTGTTGAAATTGGCGACCCTATGCTGCCTGCCCAACAAAAACGCTTAAT
Organism: Gammaproteobacteria bacterium; assembly: GCA_965207335.1. Taxonomy (GTDB): domain Bacteria; phylum Pseudomonadota; class Gammaproteobacteria; order PS1; family Pseudothioglobaceae. The sequence goes on along the minus strand of OZ242267.1, from coordinate 1,567,127 downwards.
AAAATTAGCCAGAGAAAATGACAAAGTAGTTATTACTGCAACTCAAATGTTAGATTCTATGATTAACTCTCCTGTACCAACTAGAGCTGAGGTTTTTGATATTGCTAATGCTGTGTTAGATGGCACAGATGCAATAATGCTATCAGCAGAAACAGCATCTGGTAATTTTCCAGTAAATGCTGTAAAGGTAATACATGATGTCTGTCTAGAAGCAGAAAAAAATCCCATAGCTAAAAAATCACACCATCGTTTAAATACTAGTTTTAAATATATAGATGAGTCAATAGCTATGAGCGCTATGTATGCTGGCAACCATATAGGAGCAAAAATAATAGTTGCTCTTACAGGGACTGGTAAAACAACACTATTGATGTCTAGAATTAGCTCTAATATAGCGATATTTGCTATGTCAGACAAAGAAAAAACACTGGAAAAAGTTACTTTATATAGAGGTGTTTATCCTTGTTATCTATCACAATACGGAGATTGGAATGAAATAGATAAAAATGCAGTAAAAAAATTAAAAGATAAAGGTATTATTAGTAATAATGATTTAGTTATTTTAACAAAAGGTATGTACAAAGGAGATATTGGTGGGACAAATTTAATGAAGATTATTAATACTAACTGTTAGTATTAAGGTTTTAATAAATATAATAAAGGAGAATAATATGTTAATTTCAATGAGACAACTACTAGACCATGCTGCTGAATATAATTATGGTATGCCAGCATTTAATGTTAATAATATGGAGCAAGTCCATGCAATTATGCAGGCAGCTGATAAAGTGGATAGCCCTGTTATTATGCAAGGCTCAGCTGGTGCAAGGAGTTATGCAGGTGAGCCATTTTTACGCCACTTAATTATAGCCGCTATTGAAATGTATCCTCATATTCCAGTAGTAATGCATCAAGATCATGGTTCTGAACCTGCGGTTTGTTTGCGTTCTATTCAATCTGGATTTTCTTCGGTAATGATGGATGGCTCGTTAAAAAGCGACATGAAAACTCCTGCTAGTTATGAGTACAATGTAAATGTTACCAAACAAGTAGTAGCTATGGCTCATTCTGGTGGCGTATCTGTTGAGGGTGAACTTGGCTGTTTAGGCTCGCTTGAGACTGGTATGATGGGCGAAGAAGATGGACACGGGTCTGAAGATAAGCTAAATATAGATATGCTACTAACAGATGTTGAAGAAGCAGCTGATTTTGTTAAACAAACAAATGTTGATGCCTTAGCAATAGCTATTGGCACAAGTCATGGTGCTTATAAATTTTCTAAGAAGCCAGAGGGTGATATTTTGCGTATTGATAGAATAAAAGAAATACATGCTCGTATTCCTAATACTCATCTTGTTATGCACGGCTCATCATCTGTACCCCAAGAATGGTTAGATATTATTAATAATCACGGAGGAGATATGGGGCAAACTTATGGTGTACCAGTTGCTGAAATACAAGAGGGAATTAAGCATGGTGTGCGTAAAATAAATATTGATACTGACCTAAGAATGGCATCAACTGGTGCTGTTCGTAAGCATCTAATAGATAACCCGTCTAATTTTGACCCACGAAAATTCTTAAAAGAATCTACCAAAGGTATGATGGGTATTTGTATGGCAAGATTTGAAGATTTTGGTTCTGCTGGTAATGCTAGTAAAATTAAAATAACCTCATTAGGAAATATGGCTAAAAGATACCTTTCTGGTGAATTAAATGCAAAAATAAAATAAGTATAATCTTTAACACATTAATATTACTGCATAAAGGTATTTATGTGAGTAGTAACATTCCTAACTATGATATTTTTTGTATAAATAAATAATCTTTATACAATGATTTAATAAGTTTTTTTATGGATAAATAATTAAGTCATTGTTTTATCATTAACTAATATTTTACCCATACCACCAACCTTATATATTAATGAAGTAGTATTTAATATTGTTTACTTCAAAATATTTCTGTTTTTAAAGTTATCAATCTGCACTTCTAAACTGGTTTAGGTAGTATATAATTTCTGTTGCTGTTTTTCTAGTTGCACTAGCACCTATTACCTCAGTTATTAATTGTTCGCCTGATGCATCAGTTAAATAACGAATTATTAAAAATCCATCCGTTGCAGCATCTGCTATACCATTATTATCAACATCTAATATAGTAATGGCATTTATTAGATATGTTTTTATCTTCGTTGCATTTCTAGTTGTACTAGCAGCATCTACTAAATTATATACTAAGTTTGCATTAGATGCCCCTGCTAAAAAGCGTAATATTAATAATCCATCATTAGCATCTGTTATGCCATTATTATCAACATCTAAGCTAAATGTTGCTTTTGTAGTTGCCATTCTTATAGCAGAAGAAGCAGAACAGGTATTAATATCATTATTTATACAATGTTGTATGCGATAACTATAAGTTGTGCTTGGACTTAGGTTTATATTATCATAGTTTAAAATAATTGTTCCACTGGCAAGTTGGTTGTAATTACTTTGTGTAGCACTATAAAGAATATAATGCCCTACTCCAGCTGTATTAGTAGCCCATGATATACTTATTGTGGTACTACTTAGTGCTGTTGCCGTTGGAGCATTTGGCATAGCTGGTATAAAGGTAATACTTTGAGGATTATTTGTAAATGAGGCACTAATAGTAACTACTTCTGCTTTTAAGCTACTTATATTTGCAATATAAGTTCCTGTGCTAACCATAGTTATGTCTGTTATGCTAGTGCTAGTGCTACTTGATATAATATTTGGTATGCCAGAAACATCACTTAGGTTGCCATTATTATCTTTGACTGTAACAGTTGCTATTATAGTATTGCCATTGGCAACAATAGTATTAGTAGATATATCAAGAACTCCATTAGTATCGCTTGCAACATCTGGGGTAAAGGTAATACTTTGGGTAGTGTCTGTAAATGAGGCACTAATAGTAACTACTTCTGCTTTTAAGCTACTTATATTTGCAGTATAAATTCCTGTGCTAACCCTAGTTATGTCTATTATGCTAGTGCTAGTGCTACTTGATATAATATTTGGTATACCAGAAACATCACTTAGGTTGCCATTATTATCTTTGACTGTAACAGTTGCTATTATAGTATTGCCATTGGCAACAATAGTATTAGTAGATATAGTAAGTATGCCATTAGTATCGCTTGCAACATCTGGGGTAAAGGTAATACTTTGGGTAGTGTCTGTAAATGAGGCACTAATAGTAACTACTTCTGCTTTTAAGCTACTTATATTTGCAATATAAATTCCTGTGCTAACCATAGTTATGTCTGTTATGCTAGTGCTAGTGCTACTTGATATAATATTTGGTATACCAGAAACATCACTTAGGTTGCCATTATTATCTTTGACTGTAACAGTTGCTATTATAGTATTGCCATTGGCAACAATAGTATTAGTAGATATAGTAAGTATGCCATTAGTATCGCTTGCAACACCTGAACTAACACTAATATTAACACTAGCTGAACTTATTAATTTATCGTCAGCATAAAAACCAATTTCATCAGTGCCTATGCCTATATTATTTACTGTATAAGTAAATGTTGCCATATTATTGCCTATCTCAGATAAGGTTATAGTGGCAAAATTTTGTAAAAGATTTGCTGTTATTACTGTTATTTCATCATAATTATTTACTATATTACCAAACCTATCCCTAAATGTAATAGTAAATGTTGCTGTGTCGTCTATTGTTATTGCAGCTAATATAGGGTTAGCACTAATAGTTGAACTAGCAATATTAACACTAGCTGCTAGTACAGCTACCGTTGGTATATTAATAGTTTCACCATTTATTTCTACAATAAGTGCTGTTTCTGTGCCTGCTTTATTAGATGAGTATGTAGCAGTAACTACATTACTTACCACAGTATTAGTTGCCCAAGATGAACCCATAATAATATTACCGCTTGCCATAGTGTTAGTGCTTACTATATTAACTGGAGCACCTACTTTATCTTTTGCCTGTATTGAGAACTTTATACTATTGCCGGCAATTATAGTAACCATATTATTAGGATTTATTATTGATCTATCATTTGATACCGCATCTGCACTAATCGTTAAATTTGCTATACTTATACTAACTCCATTTAAAATAACTTGTAAATTAGATTCTACTCCTATAGTAGTCGTTGATTCATAAGTTGCTGTTGCTATACTACTAGCAGTCACTACTATCCAAGATGAACTAATAGTATCTCCTATAGCATCAGAGTTATTAATAATTACTGCATTATTAAGACTATCTAATAATTTTATAGTATATGTAATTGATGTTCCTGCTGTTATGCTTTGTGCATTATTAGAATTAACTATTGATGTAGTATTTGTCGCTAAACCTACTATAGTTATAATTCTACTAGTAATTGTAGCTCCATTAATAAGCAGTGCAATATCAGTTATACCAATTCCAAAATTATTTAGAGTATAAGTAGCATAAATGGTGCTACTAGTTGTTTGTTGTATAATAAATGTACCATTATTAACACCAGATATATTAAAACCTAGCGTTGTGCTACTAGAAGTCAGTAGTGTAGTAAACTCATTTTTTAAAATTATAGTAAATGTTGTAGAACGATTATCTGCCGATAAGGTATCAGTTCCATTATTAATAAATTGTGAAAGTGTAGCAGAAGCGGAGGCTTCAATAATAATACCAGTTAAAGTACTAGTTACAGTTTCTACTGTTCCTTGACCGTCAGTATAAGTTGCACCCACAACAATCATATTACCAACATCAGCTTGTACTAATAAATAGGTGCTGGCATTTGCACCAATAATAGCAGAGCTTCCTCTATTCCATTGGTAATTAAAAGTACCTAAGCCGTCTATATCTATTATGTTATTGGTAGCAGTTAAAGTTTGTCCTTGGGTAATACTACCTGATATAGTTAGTGTACCTGTTGGAGTATCGTTGATATTATTAACAGTAATAGTAAATATTTGAGTATCAATTGCACCAGCTGTATCGGTAACAGTAATAGTGACATTAACAGTGCCAACATCGTTATTATCAGGTGTGCCTGATAAAACACCTGTTGTGGTAGCAAAGCTCAACCAGCCACTTTGAGTGCTACTAGCAATACTTAGTGTTAAGACATCGTTTGTATCAATGTCTGTAGCTGTGGCAGTATAAGTATATGCCATATTTTGAGTAGCAGATAATATTGGGCTACTAGTAAATGTTGGAGCATCGTTAGTATTAGTAGCATCAATAGTAAATATTTGAGTATCGGTTGCACCAGCTGTATCGGCAACAGTAATAGTGACATTAACAGTGCCAACATCGCTATTAGTAGGTGTGCCTGATAAAACACCTGTTGTGGTATTAAAACTTAACCAGCCACTTTGAGTGCTACTAGCAATACTTAGTGTTAAGACATCGTTTGTATCAATGTCTGTAGCTGTGGCAGTATAAGTATATGCCATATTTTGAGTAGCAGATAATATTGGGCTACTAGTAAATGTTGGGGCATCGTTAGTATTAGTAGCATCAATAGTAAATATTTGAGTATCGGTTGCACCAGCTGTATCGGCAACAGTAATAGTGACATTAACAGTGCCAACATCGCTATTAGTAGGTGTGCCTGATAAAACACCTGTTGTGGTATTAAAACTTAACCAGCCACTTTGAGTGCTACTAGCAATACTTAGTGTTAAGACATCGTTTGTATCAATATCTGTAGCTGTGGCAGTATAAGTATATGCCATATTTTGAGTAGCAGATAATATTGGGCTACTAGTAAATGTTGGGGCATCGTTAGTATTAGTAGCATCAATAGTAAATATTTGAGTATCGGTTGCACCAGCTGTATCGGCAACAGTAATAGTGACATTAACAGTGCCAACATCGCTATTAGTAGGTGTGCCTGATAAAACACCTGTTGTGGTATTAAAACTTAACCAGCCACTTTGAGTGCTACTAGCAATACTTAGTGTTAAGACATCGTTTGTATCAATATCTGTAGCTGTGGCAGTATAAGTATATGCCATATTTTGAGTAGCAGATAATATTGGGCTACTAGTAAATGTTGGGGCATCGTTAGTATTAGTAGCATCAATAGTAAATATTTGAGTATCGGTTGCACCAGCTGTATCGGCAACAGTAATAGTGACATTAACAGTGCCAACATCGCTATTAGTAGGTGTGCCTGATAAAACACCTGTTGTGGTATTAAAACTTAACCAGCCACTTTGAGTGCTACTAGCAATACTTAGTGTTAAGACATCGTTTGTATCAATATCTGTAGCTGTGGCAGTATAAGTATATGCCATATTTTGAGTAGCAGATAATATTGGGCTACTAGTAAATGTTGGAGCATCGTTAGTATTAGTAGCATCAATAGTAAATATTTGAGTATCGGTTGCACCAGCTGTATCGGCAACAGTAATAGTGACATTAACAGTGCCAACATCGCTATTAGTAGGTGTGCCTGATAAAACACCTGTTGTGGTATTAAAACTTAACCAGCCACTTTGAGTGCTACTAGCAATACTTAGTGTTAAGACATCGTTTGTATCAATATCTGTAGCTGTGGCAGTATAAGTATATGCCATATTTTGAGTAGCAGATAATATTGGGCTACTAGTAAATGTTGGGGCATCGTTAGTATTAGTAGCATCAATAGTAAATATTTGAGTATCGGTTGCACCAGCTGTATCGGCAACAGTAATAGTGACATTAACAGTGCCAACATCGCTATTATCAGGTGTGCCTGATAAAACACCTGTTGTGGTATTAAAACTTAACCAGCCACTTTGAGTGCTACTAGCAATACTTAGTGTTAAGACATCGTTTGTATCAATATCTGTAGCTGTGGCAGTATAAGTATATGCCATATTTTGAGTAGCAGATAATATTGGGCTACTAGTAAATGTTGGGGCATCGTTGATATTATTAACAGTAATAGTAAATATTTGAGTATCAATTGCACCAGCTGTATCGGCAACAGTAATAGTGACATTAACAGTGCCAACATCGCTATTAGTAGGTGTGCCTGATAAAACACCTGTTGTGGTATTAAAACTTAACCAGCCACTTTGAGTGCTACTAGCAATACTTAGTGTTAAGACATCGTTTGTATCAATATCTGTAGCTGTGGCAGTATAAGTATATGCCATATTTTGAGTAGCAGATAATATTGGGCTACTAGTAAATGTTGGGGCATCGTTGATATTATTAACAGTAATAGTAAATATTTGAGTATCAATTGCACCAGCTGTATCGGCAACAGTAATAGTGACATTAACAGTGCCAACATCGCTATTAGTAGGTGTGCCTGATAAAACACCTGTTGTGGTAGCAAAGCTCAACCAGCCACTTTGAGTGCTACTAGCAATACTTAGTGTTAAGACATCGTTTGTATCAATGTCTGTAGCTGTGGCAGTATAAGTATATGCCATATTTTGAGTAGCAGATAATATTGGGCTACTAGTAAATGTTGGAGCATCGTTAGTATTAGTAGCATCAATAGTAAATATTTGAGTATCGGTTGCACCAGCTGTATCGGCAACAGTAATAGTGACATTAACAGTGCCAACATCGCTATTAGTAGGTGTGCCTGATAAAACACCTGTTGTGGTATTAAAACTTAACCAGCCACTTTGAGTGCTACTAGCAATACTTAGTGTTAAGACATCGTTTGTATCAATATCTGTAGCTGTGGCAGTATAAGTATATGCCATATTTTGAGTAGCAGATAATATTGGGCTACTAGTAAATGTTGGGGCATCGTTAGTATTAGTAGCATCAATAGTAAATATTTGAGTATCGGTTGCACCAGCTGTATCGGCAACAGTAATAGTGACATTAACAGTGCCAACATCGCTATTAGTAGGTGTGCCTGATAAAACACCTGTTGTGGTATTAAAACTTAACCAGCCACTTTGAGTGCTACTAGCAATACTTAGTGTTAAGACATCGTTTGTATCAATATCTGTAGCTGTGGCAGTATAAGTATATGCCATATTTTGAGTAGCAGATAATATTGGGCTACTAGTAAATGTTGGGGCATCGTTAGTATTAGTAGCATCAATAGTAAATATTTGAGTATCGGTTGCACCAGCTGTATCGGCAACAGTAATAGTGACATTAACAGTGCCAACATCGCTATTAGTAGGTGTGCCTGATAAAACACCTGTTGTGGTATTAAAACTTAACCAGCCACTTTGAGTGCTACTAGCAATACTTAGTGTTAAGACATCGTTTGTATCAATATCTGTAGCTGTGGCAGTATAAGTATATGCCATATTTTGAGTAGCAGATAATATTGGGCTACTAGTAAATGTTGGGGCATCGTTAGTATTAGTAGCATCAATAGTAAATATTTGAGTATCGGTTGCACCAGCTGTATCGGCAACAGTAATAGTGACATTAACAGTGCCAACATCGCTATTAGTAGGTGTGCCTGATAAAACACCTGTTGTGGTATTAAAACTTAACCAGCCACTTTGAGTGCTACTAGCAATACTTAGTGTTAAGACATCGTTTGTATCAATATCTGTAGCTGTGGCAGTATAAGTATATGCCATATTTTGAGTAGCAGATAATATTGGGCTACTAGTAAATGTTGGGGCATCGTTGATATTATTAACAGTAATAGTAAATATTTGAGTATCAATTGCACCAGCTGTAACAGTAATAGTGACATTAACAGTGCCAACATCGCTATTAGTAGGTGTGCCTGATAAAACACCTGTTGTGGTATTAAAACTTAACCAGCCACTTTGAGTGCTACTAGCAATACTTAGTGTTAAGACATCGTTTGTATCAATATCTGTAGCTGTGGCAGTATAAGTATATGCCATATTTTGAGTAGCAGATAATATTGGGCTACTAGTAAATGTTGGGGCATCGTTGATATTATTAACAGTAATAGTAAATATTTGAGTATCAATTGCACCAGCTGTATCGGCAACAGTAATAGTGACATTAACAGTGCCAACATCGCTATTAGTAGGTGTGCCTGATAAAACACCTGTTGTGGTATTAAAACTTAACCAGCCACTTTGAGTGCTACTAGCAATACTTAGTGTTAAGACATCGTTTGTATCAATATCTGTAGCTGTGGCAGTATAAGTATATGCCATATTTTGAGTAGCAGATAATATTGGGCTACTAGTAAATGTTGGGGCATCGTTAGTATTAGTAGCATCAATAGTAAATATTTGAGTATCGGTTGCACCAGCTGTATCGGCAACAGTAATAGTGACATCAACACTGCCAACATCGCTATTAGTAGGTGTGCCTGATAAAACACCTGTTGTGGTATTAAAACTTAACCAGCCACTTTGAGTGCTACTAGCAATACTTAGTGTTAAGACATCGTTTGTATCAATATCTGTAGCTGTGACAGTATAAGTATATGCCATATTTTGAGTAGCAGATAATATTGGGCTACTAGTAAATGTTGGAGCATCGTTGATATTAACAACAATACTACTAGTAGCAAATATTATGCCAGTACTATAAAATATTTCTGTATCATCAGTATAAGAAATAGTTACTATTAAAGTATAACTAACATCTTCTTGGGTTGGAGTATAACCATCATCAATTATTCCTGCATTTTTAAGGACATTACGCACCTCTGTACCATCACTACGAGTCCAAACAAAAACAATACCGTCTTCACCATCATCTGCACCATCAATATCACTTACAGTAACAAGTAATTCTATACCTTGAGTTGCAGCATTTGGAGTATTAAAGGTTAATACACCTATATCATCAACATTATTAACAGTAATAGTAACTGTTGTTATATTACCATCTATAAAACCATCATTAGGGGTATAGGTTAAGGTGGCACTACCATTAAAGTTATTAGCAGGACTAAAGGCAATTACAGTGCCACTTACAACTGCTGTTATATTGCTATTACCTACTACTAAATTAGTAATACTTAGGGTATCAAGGTCTGGATCACTATCATTATCAAGTACTGATATAGTGTTAGTGCCTGAGTCTTCGTCAACACTTATTATATCGGCAACACCAAAAGGAGTATCATTTGTATTAGTAACAATAATAGTAAATGATTGAGTAGCAAATACTGTGCCATCTGTTACGGTTAAAGTAACATTAACACTGCCAACATCGTTATTAGCAGGTGTGCCTGATAAAACACCTGTTGTGGTAGTAAAAGACAACCAACTAGGTAGTGTAGCTGCGGCTAGAGTTAGACTATCGCCATCATCATCTGTAGCTGTGGCAGTATAAGTATAAAGGACATCTTCATTTACACTGGTTATTGCAGTGCTAGTAAATGTTGGGGCATCGTTGGTATTAGTAACAGTAATAGTAAATGATTGAGTAGCAAATACTGTGCCATCTGTTACGGTTAAAGTAACATTAACACTGCCAACATCGCTATTAGCAGGTGTGCCTGATAAAACACCTGTTGTGGTAGTAAAAGTCAACCAACTAGGTAGTGTAGCTGCGGCTAGAGTTAGACTATCACCATCATCATCTGTAGCTGTGGCAGTATAAGTATAAAGGACATCTTCATTTACACTGGTTATTGCAGTGCTAGTAAATGTTGGGGCATCGTTGGTATTAGTAACAACAATAGTAAATGATTGAGTAGCAAATACTGTGCCATCTGTTACGGTTAAAGTAATATTAACACTGCCAACATCGCTATTAGCAGGTGTGCCTGATAAAACACCTGTTGTGGTAGTAAAAGTCAACCAACTAGGTAGTGTAGCTGCGGCTAGAGTTAGACTATCACCATCATCATCTGTAGCTGTGGCAGTATAAGTATAAAGGACATCTTCATTTACACTGGTTATTGCAGTGCTAGTAAATGTTGGGGCATCGTTGATATTAGTAACAACAATAGTAAATGATTGAGTAGCAAATACTGTGCCATCTGTTACGGTTAAAGTAATATTAACACTGCCAACATCGCTATTAGCAGGTGTGCCTGATAAAACACCTGTTGTGGTATTAAAACTTAACCAGCCACTTTGAGTGCTACTAGCAATACTTAGTGTTAAGACATCGTTTGTATCAATATCTGTAGCTGTGGCAGTATAAGTATATGCCATATTTTGAGTAGCAGATAATATTGGGCTACTAGTAAATGTTGGAGCATCGTTGGTATTAGTAACAACAATAGTAAATGATTGAGTAGCAAATACTGTGCCATCTGTTACGGTTAAAGTAATATTAACACTGCCAACATCGCTATTAGCAGGTGTGCCTGATAAAACACCTGTTGTGGTAGTAAAAGTCAACCAACTAGGTAGTGTAGCTGCGGCTAGAGTTAGACTATCACCATCATCATCTGTAGCTGTGGCAGTATAAGTATAAAGGACATCTTCATTTACACTGGTTATTGCAGTGCTAGTAAATGTTGGGACATCGTTGGTATTAGTAACAACAATAGTAAATGATTGAGTAGCAAATACTGTGCCATCTGTTACGGTTAAAGTAACATTAACACTGCCAACATCGTGTGCCTGATTAGCAGGTGTGCCTGATAAAACACCTGTTGTGGTATTAGTAAAAGTACTGTGCCATCTGTTACAAAGTAACTTAGCCAACATCGTAGCAGGTGTGCCTGATAAAACACCTGTAGCTGCGGCTAGAGTTAGACTATCACCATCATCATCTGTAGCTGTGGCAGTATAAGTATAAAGGACATCTTCATTTACACTGGTTATTGCAGTGCTAGTAAATGTTGGGGCATCGTTGGTATTAGTAACAGTAATAGTAAATGATTGAGTAGCAAATACTGTGCCATCTGTTACGGTTAAAGTAACATTAACACTGCCAACATCGCTATTAGCAGGTGTGCCTGATAAAACACCTGTTGTGGTAGTAAAAGACAACCAACTAGGTAGTGTAGCTGCGGCTAGAGTTAGACTATCGCCATCATCATCTGTAGCTGTGGCAGTATAAGTATAAAGGACATCTTCATTTACACTGGTTATTGCAGTGCTAGTAAATGTTGGGGCATCGTTGGTATTAGTAACAGTAATAGTAAATGATTGAGTAGCAAATACTGTGCCATCTGTTACGGTTAAAGTAACATTAACACTGCCAACATCGCTATTAGCAGGTGTGCCTGATAAAACACCTGTTGTGGTAGTAAAAGACAACCAACTAGGTAGTGTAGCTGCGGCTAGAGTTAGACTATCGCCATCATCATCTGTAGCTGTGGCAGTATAAGTATAAAGGACATCTTCATTTACACTGGTTATTGCAGTGCTAGTAAATGTTGGGACATCGTTGGTATTAGTAACAGTAATAGTAAATGATTGAGTAGCAAATACTGTGCCATCTGTTACGGTTAAAGTAACATTAACACTGCCAACATCGCTATTAGCAGGTGTGCCTGATAAAACACCTGTTGTGGTAGTAAAAGTCAACCAACTAGGTAGTGTAGCTGCGGCTAGAGTTAGACTATCACCATCATCATCTGTAGCTGTGGCAGTATAAGTATAAAGGACATCTTCATTTACACTGGTTATTGCAGTGCTAGTAAATGTTGGGGCTCTGTTGGTAGTAAAAGTAATAGTACCAGCATCAGATGGTGTTGCACTGCTTGTAGAAAAAACAATACTTGCTGGTATGGTAACTATGTAAGTACTACTAGGTGAAACAGCATAGACAACTGTTATAGTATTACTAGCAGTAGTGCTTGCCTGAGCTGTGCCACCACTAAGTGTTATAGAACCTTGGTTGATAACACTAATTGGCTCAATATCGGCACTAAATATTATAGTTGAAGTTGCTACTGTGTTAGCTGATATTGTACTGCTACTAGCAATACTAAGAGATTGTGCATAAAGTATACTTGATATTGATAAAAATAAAAATGTTAGTAATATTTTGATTGTTTTTAACATAATTTTGTCTATAAGACAGGAATAACTTACAAGTATTTTTAGTTTTATTTTACAGCACGATTATTATATCAATAATTTACATAAAGTCAAGTAGTAAATTATAAATTAACTTTATATCTTATATGCTACCATATTAGACAAAACTACTGTTACATGCCAGTTAGTGCATAGTATTATTTTGAATTAAAAACACATTATTAAAGTAGCTAATATCCTGCCCTTAAGCTTGCTTTGATAAAGTTATCTAAGTTACCGTCTAGAACTTCTTGAGTATTAAAGTTTTCAATATTAGTTCGTAGGTCTTTAATTCGTGATTGGTCTAGCACATAAGAGCGTATTTGTTGCCCCCAACTAATATTAGATTTAGTTTGCTCTACTGCTTGTTTTTCGCTATTTTTTTTATGTATTTCTAACTCGTATAATTTAGAATGTAATTGCTTCATAGCTTTTTCTTTATTACTATGCTGGCTTCTACCATCTTGACATTGAACTACTGTATTGCTTGGTATATGGGTAATTCTAACAGCAGATTCTGTTTTATTTACATGTTGCCCTCCAGCACCGCTTGCTCTATAAGTATCTATTCTTAAGTCTGCTGGATTAATATCTATTGCTATATCATTGTTAATTTCTGGCGATACAAATATTGATGCAAACGAGGTATGGCGTTTGCCATTAGCATTAAATGGCGATTTACGCACTAAGCGATGAATACCTGCCTCAGAATGAAGCCAACCAAAAGCATATTCTCCATCAATATGAATAGTGGCAGATTTAATACCTGCTACCTCGCCTTGTGAAACTTCCATTAGCGTTGTTTTAAAATTGTGCTGTTCTGCCCATCTTAGATACATTCTAAGTAACATTTCAGCCCAATCTTGTGCTTCTGTTCCTCCTGAACCTGATTGAATATCTAAATAAGCAGAGTTAGCATCTAATTTGCCATTAAACATTTGTTTAAACTCTAAATTATCTACAATTTTGCTAACCGATTTTAAATCATCGACTATACTATTGATAATTTGCTCATCTTGTTCTAACTCTGCTAATTCTAATAAACTTTTACTATCATTTAATGCTCTTTGAACCTTAGTCAAATTGTTACAAATATTTTCTAATTGGGCTTTTTTTTGGTTTAATTTTTGGAATTTTTCTGTATTAGACCATACGCTTGGCTCTGCTAATTCTCTTAATACCTCTTCTAATTGCTGACTCTTATCTTCTAGATTAAAATGCTTAATTAATAATTGATTTCTTTGTGTTAAATTAGTGATATTTTGATAAATACTGGCTAATTCCATAATTTTATTTAACAGTGGCAATGGATTTGTTGCATAGTAGCAGTACAAATCTTACCGCTGAATTGTAAAAAGACAATTCCTACATAGTTAAAATAGGGCTTTACTTGTTAAGGGTATGATTTAAATTATTTTCTTAAGCCTAATTTAGATATCAATTCAACATAACGACTAACATTATTGTCTTTTAGGTAGTTTAGTAATTTTTTGCGTTGATTTACCATGTGTAATAAACCCCTTCTTGAATGTTTGTCCTTTTTGTGAGTTTTAAAGTGATTGGTTAATTCTTTAATTCTAGTGGTTAATAATGCCACTTGAACATCCGCTGAACCCGTGTCATTATCATTAATCTTATAGTTGGTAATAACTTCTTGTTTTTGCTGTGTAGATAAAGACATAAATTAATAATACCTAAAAAATAATCGTCTATTATAACATATCAACTCTGTAATTGTTTAATAAGATTGATTAATTTTTCTTCTTCTTTATGGCTTTTACTTACATTTTTGTTTAGTGTATTTATTTTTTTTCTTAAAAAACTTTTATATTCTATGCTAATTGTCTCTATAAATTCGCTTTTTGCTGATACTTCATTTTGAATAGTTAACTTGCCTTTTTTAATAATATCATTTAATTCTGCAAAAAAATCTTTGTTTTTAAACCTCACTAAAATATTATTCAACTCTTCATCTAATTGTAAACTATTTATTAACTCATTAAATAGCCCAGCATTATCAAATTTTTTAATTTGTATTAGTTGTTTTTCATTTATATCGTTAGCAATATTTGGGTAATTAGCCAATAATAAAATCATTTTCTCTAAATTTTTAGAAAAAGTATTCTTTTGCGGTACATGAACATTATCTATTACTGCTTTATCGTTATTATCAAATAAATAAGATGGATAATCTGGCCCTGTATAATTATTTTCCACAATAGTATTAATATTATTTTTATTATTAATTTTGGCTTGTTTTTCCTTAAATAAACTTGTGATTTGCTCAATATCTTGTTTGACTAACTCTGCTAGTTTTATTAATAATTGTTGCTGATATATATCGTAATTAACGCTGATAATTTTATCCAGAGAATTTTCAATAAAACTGGTTTTGCCCTCTATGGTATTGAAATTTACCCGCTCTTTTAAACCCTCAAACAGATAGTCAGATATAGTTTTTGCAGAATTAATTCTTGTTGTAAATGCTTTTTTGCCTTCTTTTTGTATAAGAGTGTCTGGGTCTTCGTTATCTGGGAGAAATAAAAAATTAATATTAACGCCTTTTTTTATCCAGTCAAGAGTTATATTTAATGCACGCCAAGCAGCTTTTTTACCAGCACTATCACCATCAAAGCAAAATACGATTTTTTTGGTTATTTTTACTAAATTATCTAAATGCATATAAGAAGTAGCCGTACCTAATGCAGCTACCACAGTAGTTATACCGTGTTGATGCAAGCTAATTACATCCATATAGCCCTCTACTACTAGAATATAATCTATATCTTTGCTGTATTCACGACAGTGATACAAGCCGTATAATTCCTTGCCTTTGTTAAAAATAGGTGTTTCTGGAGAATTTAGATATTTAGGCTTTGCATTCTTACTTAAAGCCCTAGCACCAAATGCAATAATATCACCTTTATTATTATGAATAGGAAACATTAACCTATCACGAAATCTTTGATAATAACCACTACCTTTGTCACTTTCGCCTATTAAACCTAATAATAACAATAATTTTTCTTTATCTGGGAAGTTTTTAATTAATAATTGCTTATCTGGTGGGGCAAATCCTAATTGAAATCTTTTTGCAATAACGCCACTTATTTTTCTTATTTTTAGATAATCAATAACCTTATTTTTAACGCTGTTGGTTCTAAGTTGTGAGCTATAATGCTTATTAACATCAGCCATTAATTCTTTATATTGTTGGCTGATTTGTTGTTTTTGAATAGCATCTTTATTTTGCTTGTCATAAATTACACTTAGCCCCAACTCTTTTGCAAGTTGTTCAATACTTTGTATAAAATCTAAGTGGTCGTATTTTTCAATAAACTTTAATGCACCTCCTGCTACACCGCAACCAAAACATTTGAATAATTGTTTCGAGGCACTTACTGAAAAAGATGGGGTTTTTTCGTCATGAAAGGGGCAACAAGCCATATAATTTGAGCCTTTTTTTTTAAGTTGTACTCGCCTACCGATTACATCTACAATATCAGCATTATCTATTAAATCTTCTATAAATTGACTATTGATATAGGGCATAATATGAGATTGTTACACCATATAAAGAATAAGTAAAAATATGCTCATTATGTGTACAACAGCACTTATAAATATATTTTTTCATTCAAATATTGGTGTTTGAGATATAAAATATGTATAACATTACTATGTGGGACTGTGTATGCTTGTGTAACAGTCTAAATATTAGGTAAAATAGCTAATTTTATAATTACTAACTAATGGTTAAAAATTATCCAAAATACCTGATACTAGTTTTTATGTGGATAATTAGTAAATTAAGTATTAATACTCAGGATTTTATCGCTAAAATATTAGCAAAAGTGCTATATAAAATGCTAGCTAAAAGACGCAAAATAGCACAAACTAATATTAAATTATGCTTTAAAAATTATACTAATAAGCAACAAGAAAATCTATTAAAACAACATTTTTATAGTCTAGCTATAGGCTTTATTGCAACTGCTAATTGTTTTTATATGTCTAACAAACGCTTAGATAAAATTTATACTATAACTAATTTAGCATATCTACAACAAGCACTGGCAAAAAATAAAGCCATAATTATCCTAACAGGTCATTTTACTCCACTTATGATAAGTAGTAGAATTATTCTTAGAAAACAAAAAATAGCCAATATATATAGACAACAAAACAACCCCATATTTGATAATGCTATGTATAAAAATTTTAAAAAACATGGTGCTAAAATGATATCAGCTAATAATAGTAAAAAAATAATTACTACCTTAAAAGCTAAAATACCAATATGGTATGCACCAGATCAAGACTTAGGGAGAAAAAACACTATTTTTACCCCATTTTTTAATATTCAAACCGCAACACTAACAAGCACCGCTAAACTAGCAAAAATAACTAATGCAGTTGTTATTCCTATGAGTTGTTTTTATGATAATAAATGCTATAAATTAGTGTTTCAAAAACCAATAAAAAATTATCCTAGTGGCGACTTATTAACAGATACTACACTAACAAATAGTATATTAGAAAAGCAAATACTACAACACCCAGAGCAATATTTATGGGTTCATAAACGATTTAAAACCCGTCCTAGTGATGATATTACAACAAATTACTATAAATATATATCTTAAAAAATGCTGGTAATATTTTATATGTAAACAAATGAACTTTATATTTACTCACTAAATTTTGCTTGACAAAATAATAGACTAATAATATAATTTATGTTTTTAAGTACAGGAGAATTAAAGTGAAAAAAAGTAAAATATACGATAAGGATTTTCGTGCTAAGCTTGTCTCAAATCCTAAAGAGCAACTAAAAGCAATAACAGCTAATATAATTGAAGATATTGAATATAAAGTAGTCAAAGAAACTAAGAATAAAACTTATTTTATTATTCCACAAGATGATAAAAGTCTATTAAGTATATCAGCAGCAGGTGGTACTGCTCATGTTCAGCTTAGCACAGCAGGAACCGCAGGAAGTGTTGGTACACTTGTTAGTACAATTGGCACAGTTGGTAGTTTAGGCACTTATGGTTGTGTTGATACTGTTGTTCCTGTCTAAATAATATTACCTGTATTTACTAAAATAAATACAGGTTTTTTATAATTTTATTACTGCATTAAGTTATAGACGATTTGGGATGTTGTGTGTATAGTACCATTATGTAGTGGTCTTATTTTTTACACTTTGATAATTATCTTAACTAATATAGCAGTGGCATTTATGAAATATTATTTTTTTAGTTTTATTTTATTATTGATGACTACACCTATAAGTAGTGACTACATATTGTTTGGCATACCACTGTGGGCTATTATATCGTTATTAGTAACTGTTCTTTATGCTCTTAGTTTAATTATAATAATTGATAAAAAGTGGCATAAATTTTTATGACTCCTGACGGGTATGTAATAAATATTGCATTCGTTGTATTCTATTTATTAGTATTAATTGCAATTGGTTTTTATGGTAGATTGCAAAAAAAAGACAATTCTCTAAGTGACTTTTATTTAGGTGGTAGAGATTTTGGTTTTATCCTATTATTTCTAACCTTTTATGCCTCTCAATACAGCGGTAATACTATAATTGGTTTTTCTGGCAAGGCTTATCGCGAAGGTTTTCTTACTCTGGTAATTGTGGTATTTATGGTGGCTATAATTGCTGGTATTTTAAGCTATGCCCCTAAACTTTATCACTTATCTCGTAGTAAAAATTATATCACCCTAGCTGATTATATTATTGACCGTTATCAACATAAGCTACTACATTATTTAGTAATTCTTATTTGTATATTTGTACTTTCAAATTACATACTTAGCAACCTAAAAGCTGTTGGTTATATTATTTATACCCTATCTAATGGTGAAATAAGTATAGCATGGGGTATTGTTATTTTAGCAATTGTTATTTTTATTTATGAAACCTTAGGCGGTATTCGCTCCGTGGTTTTTACCGATGCCATACAGGGGATATTATTGCTAATTACCATACAAATAATATTTTTTGTTGTTGTTTATAGCTATGGGTTTAGCACAGATAACATACAATATATAACACATAATACCCAGCAACAACCAGATATAGCCGATAAAATAAAATGGCTTAGCACTATTTTCTTGGTGTTTTTTAGTATTTCTGTATACCCACATGTAATACAGCGAGTTTTTATGGCAAGAAATGAGGCTGCACTAAGAAAATCATTTAAGTTTATGGCTATTATGCCATTTTTTACCACTTTACCTATTATACTCATAGCTATTATTGCTACTAATGTTATTCCCGGGCTAGATGACACTGCTAGCGAAAATATTATTATACTTATGCTTAATAAGTTAGCACACATTAAAATATTAAATATTGCTGTATTGCTATTTTTTACTGCTGTAATTGCCGCTATTATGTCAACCATAGACTCAAGCAATATGGCAATGCACTCTATGCTTATAAAAAATGTTTACCTAAAAATAAAACCACATAGTAACCAAAATAATGTTATTGCAGTGAGTAAGTTATTTTCTTTGTTACTACTTGCATTATTGTCGTATTTGGCAATAAATATTGATGCCTCTATTTGGGCTATTATTAAGATAAAATTAGAGGTATTAGCACAATTATTTCCTATGATAGTATTAGGGGTATGGTATAAACAAATAAGTGCAAAACCTATATTGTACGGCTTGTTAGTTGGCTTAGCGGTAGTAATATACTTGATATTATTTGCAACAAGTCCCAACCCTCTTAATATTCATGCTGGATTGTGGGGCATAATAGCTAATTTTGCTACCATAGGTATAACAATGCAATTTAAAAGTTCTGCTAACATTAAAAATATTTAAAACTACTGCAAAGTACTTATGCGTATCAATATTTTTTAACTATGCTTTTTTTGAGGTAAGGATTTTTATTCTAAGCAAAAATATGCATATAAAAAGAAGTGTTTAACACATAATTTACAACTGTCAACTTTATCACTTAGGCATTAATGTTATTTTTGTAATTTTACTTTATCATTTTTAAGCATTTCTTTAATATTCCTAACTGCTTGACGGGTACGATGCTCGTTTTCAATCAAGCTAAAACGCACAAAATCATCGCCATACTCTCCAAAACCAATCCCTGGCGATACACCAACTTTGGCATCTTGTAATAGTTTTTTTGTAAATTCTAATGACTTCATAGCTAGATACTTTGGAGGTATCTTGGCCCATACAAACATTGTTGCCTTAGGTTTTTTTACATACCAATTGGCAGCATTTAAGCCATCGCATAATACATCTCTGCGCCTTTGATACATATTACAAATATCAGTAACGCATTGCTGGTTGCCCTCTAATGCCTCAATAGCCGCTACTTGAATAGGGGTAAACATACCATAATCAAGATAAGATTTAATTTTAGTAAGTGCTGCTACCAGAGTTTGATTACCAACCATAAAGCCAACACGCCAACCAGGCATATTATAGCTTTTAGATAATGAAAAAAATTCTACCGCTATATCTTTAGCACCTTCTACCTGCATTATACTAGGTGCTGTATTGTCATCAAAAACAATATCAGCATAAGCTAAATCCTGTACTAACCATATTTGATGTTTTTTAGCAATAGCAACAATCTTGCCTAAAAACTCTAAACTAACGACATCTGTAGTTGGATTAGATGGATAGTTTATTAGCATCATTTTTGGTTTTTTAGCACTGCTATTAATAGCTTTTTCTAACTCTGCTATAAAATCTATATCTTGTGTACAAGGAATATGTTTAATATCTGCTCCTGCTAAAATAAACCCGTAGGGGTGAATTGGATAGGCAGGGTTTGGTACTAATACAATATCGCCTTTATTTATAGTAGCCATAGCAAGATTTGCTATTCCTTCCTTAGAGCCTATGGTAACTATTGCTTCTGTTTCTGGGTCTATTTCTACTTGATACTTTTTTTTATACCAATTAGTAATAGCTTTTCTTAATCTTGGAATGCCCTTTGACGATGAATATCTGTGAGTATCTGGTCTTCTTGTTGCTTCTACAAGTTTTTCAACTATATGATAAGGGGTTGGTTGGTCTGGATTACCCATACCAAAATCAACTATATCCTCACCTTTTGCCCTAGCTTTTTCCTTTAACTCGTTGGTAATTGCAAAAACATAGGCTGGAAGGCTAGATATTCTAGAAAAATTTGTGTCCAATTTGTGTACAATAAAATAATATTAAATAAATTATAGTTTATTTAGTCAAACCTGAACAACTATTATAATTGCAACAAAAAAGTATAATTACTATATGAGACCTTTGCATAAATATGAATAATCATCAAAAACCCACTTTCCACTCACTTAATTAAGCAAAAATCAGAATTCTGTTAATCACCCCTATTTATGTAAAGGTCTCTATATTTTTTTAACTTCCAATAAGCGTATTTTTCTGCTATCACATTTAATAACAGTAAAACTAAATCCTGATAGTATAATTTCCTCAGATTGTTCAGGCATTTTTTCAAAACCACTTAACACAAATCCAGCTATGGTATGAGTGTTATTTTCTAATTTTACATCAAAAAATTTATTAAACTCATTCATAGTAGTACTAGCTCTAACTAAATAACGCCCCTTGCCATAATCAATTATATTATCTTCTTCAAAATCGTGTTCATCTTCAATCTCACCTACTATTTGCTCTAATACATCCTCAATAGTTAATAACCCATTTATAGCACCATACTCATCAACAACCAATGCCATATGGTTTTTATTAACTTGAAATTCTTTTAGTAATAATTCTAGTGTTTTACTTTCAGGAACTGTGAGATGAGGTCTTAAATAATCATTTATATTATGTTTATCATCTGGATTATAAACATAACTATTAAATAAATCTTTAGCCAGTAGTATGCCTTTGACTTTATCATCATCAAATACTGGAAACCTAGAATGTGCCGAATCAGACATTATTTTTAAAATATCTTTAACATCAGCATTAATATCAATACTAACCATCTTATTATTAGGCGTCATAATATCTCTGGCTTTCATATTGGTATTTTGAATAACACTATAAATAATAGTGAAGCTATTATTGTTAATTACATTATTAGCAGCAGCATCGCTTAGATATTTAAGTAATTCTTTAGTGTTTTTTGCCTGATTAGACGGTAGTATTAGCTTTATTATATTTTTAAACCAATTCATTATTACATTTAGTTTGTTGGTTTACAATTATAACACTAAATTCATCATTGATATTAATACAATTATAAATAATATCGTCATAATACTACCTGCTCTTATAAAATCAGACACCTTATATCCTCCTGGAGACATAATTAGAGCATTTACTTGATGAGTAGGTATTAAAAATGAGTTTGAAGTAGCAAGAGCAACAGTAAGTACGAATATAGCAGGATTAGCTCCAACTTCAATGGCGATATTAGCTACAAGTGGTACTAATAATACTGTGGCACCTACATTAGACATAACCAAAGTAAATATTGTTGCTAAAATAGCTATTGCAGTTTGAATAACCCATATAGGCATTCCACCTACTACCATAACAGCCTCTTCTGCAATCCATTTTGCTGTGCCAGATAACTCAACTGCTAAGCCAAGCGGTATTAGACTTGCTAGTAAAAATACTGTTTTCCAAGATACTGCTTTATATGCTTCTTCTATTTTTAAAACCCCTAATAATACCATACCTATAGCACCTGTTAATAAAGCCACAGATAGTTTTATATCAGTAAATAGTATTAAGCATAAAGCAATAACAAAACTTAGTAATGCCCAGTATAATTTTTCTGGACAACCATTAGCTTCTTTATGAGGATAATCACTTGTTATTATTAAGAAGTCTTTATTTTTTTCTAAATTTTCTAAATCATCCCAATCTGTGTAAACTACCAAGGTATCACCTGATTGTAAGGATATATCTCTTATGCCATCTCCCTCTACAAATGTTTTACCGCCTCTGTGTAATGCAACAATAGATAGTCCATAAGATTTTCTTAGCCAAATATCCTTGCAACTTTTACCAATATTATTAGAGTTTGGCGGTATTAATATTTCAGCCATACCACTTATATTGCTAGATAAAAACTCTGAGAATGTATTTATTGTATTTGATAGTTGTAAATTAAACTCTTTATTGAAGTTTTGAATATCTTGCTTAGTAGTTAAAATACCTAATGCCATACCTCCTTCAATAACAGTATCTCTAGATATTGAACCCTTATTAACTAAAAAGTTTTTATTTTTATCGCATATTGCTACCACTCTAATTTTATATTTTGTTTCAATACCTATTAACTTCTGCCCAATAATATTACTATTTTCAGGCACATTTATTTCAAATAAATCATAATTTATATTATAAGTATCTTGAAAATAATTAATTATTTTAGTATTATCTTTAATATTAACAACATTTTTGGGTAAGACATATTTACCAGCAATAACAAAATAAATAATACCCGTAATAACTAATGCTATTCCTATTGGAGTTACAGAAAATAAGCTCCAAGTATGCATTTGATGCTCTGCTGGAAGACCTTGATTTGATAAAATTATTAAGTCATTTAACAAAATTAAAGGACTAGAACCTATCATAGTCATTGTGCCACCTAAAATAGCAGTGAAGCCCATAGGCATTAATAGTCTAGACACAGGCAAGCCTGATTTAGCAGATATACGGCTAACAACAGGAATAAATAATGCCGCAGCACCTACATTTTGCATAAAAGATGATATTGTACCAACAGTAGCAGATATTGTAGGGATAATACGCCTTTCTGATTTACCGCCTATTACTAATATAGTTTTTGCGACTTTTGTCATTAAGCCTGTTTTATCCAGTCCAGCACCTATAATCATAACGGCAATAATAGATATAACGGCATTAGATGCAAAACCATCAAATAAATTATGTTGCGAAATTAAAGCTGATTTTATGCCTAGTAATTCTTGGAAAAATTCTAACGAAGTAAGCCCTAGTATTACCATAATAGTAATAGCTGCCACATCAACCTCTACTATCTCAAATGCAAATAAATAAATAGTTAATAGTAATATAGCAACTACCCACGATATTTCTACACTTGGAGTAATATTAGCAATTAAAACAGCTATTACAGCAAAAATAACAGCGGCAATAGTTTTTTTTAAAGAAAAATTCATAATAAAATTTACAACAAATATCAAGACTGTTATACGGCTTACATTATACTAGGTTTTTTAAAACTATTATACGGTTAAAAGGAAAGGGGTAATTTTAATCATTTTATAATAGAGGTTTTTAATTGTTGGGCAAGAGTTTATTTTCTGGGTAATATGCTTTAATAAAATGTAAGCCTTGTGCAGGCATAGTAATACCAGCTCTGGTTCTATCACAACTTAATAAAACATTTTGCATCCAACTTATATTCTGCTCTTTTAAACCAGTTTTTAGTAAAGTTCCAACAATATTACGCACCATATGATGTAAAAAAGCATTGCTTTTAATATCAATAATAATCATATTATCTAGCATGTTAATTTTTAAGTATTTAATAGTTTTAATAGCTGATTTTGCTTGACATTGACTGCCACGAAAAGCAGAAAAATTATGCTCGCCAACTAGATATTTTGATGCTTGTTGCATACTTGTTATTGATAATTTTCTAGTTATCCAAGTGCTGTTTTGATGATGCAAAGCCGAGCGAGTTGGGCTATTGTATATATAATACTTATACCGTCTAGCTACGGCACTAAAACGAGCATGAAAATCATCGCTAACATGTTGTACCCATTGAATACTTACATCTTCTGCTAAATACCTATTAGCACCTATTAACCAAGCACTATTTGTACGGATGCTATTGGTTTGAAAATGAACCACTTGCTCTTTAGCATGCACACCTGAATCTGTTCTGCCAGCACAATATACCTTAATATTATGATTTGCAATTTTACTAAGTGCTGTTTCAACTACTAATTGAACTGTTCTGGTATTAAGTCCTTGTTTTTGCCAGCCATGAAAGTTTGTACCTATATATTCTATACCTAACGCTATTTTTTGCATATAATATTTTTATGGATAATTCAAAGATAGCTAATAATAAAAACATTATTTTATATACATTTGCCAATATAGATAGCACAAATGATTTTTTACTGCGCCAAAAACCAAGTCCAAAGATACAAGTATGCATAGCAAAACATCAATTACAAGGCAAGGGGCAATACGATAGAAAATGGCTTGATACTAATTCTAGTACCTTATTATCAATAAGAATTAATATTAAAAGACAGTTAAATGGTTTAAGTATAATAATAGGTATTGCTCTTGTAAAAGTACTTAAAAAGTTATTTAATATAGATAATTTAGCAATTAAATGGCCTAATGATATTTATTATAACGATAAAAAACTAGCAGGTATTTTAATAGAAAATAAGATAAATGCTAATATTAATGACTGTGTAATTGGCATTGGCCTAAATATTGTTATAAGTGATAATATGCTAATTAACAACAACTACACGGACTTACAAAGCATACTAAGTAATTACAATATAAATAAAAATCATCTTAGCAATGAAATAATAACTAAAGTTTTAGTAAATATTAGTAATTTTGAAAGATTTGGATTAGATTTTTTTAGAAATTCGTGGCAAAAATTAGATTATTTATTTGATAAAACCATATGTTTAATTGATAATAATAGCTATTTGGCAAAAGGCATAGATGATAATGGTGCTTTACTATTAATAAAAGACAATAAAACTAAGATTTTGTATAATTCTAATGAGATTATATCCATACAGTAAGGCTGTTATGCTATGTAAAAGGTTTAAGTGCTATTTTGCAACTGTTTTTTTAGTAACATTAATTACTACTGCTAATGGCAATATTTTAATTGATAGTACGGAAAATTGTAAAGTATCAAAACCTTATAAAACTAAGTTTATTATTAATCCTATTTTCGATACCACAGCTGCTGGAACAGTATTTTTTCATCATTGGGCTAATAATATACATATTAATACCAAAATAATAACTTTGGAAGACCAAAGTAGTTTTTTACTGCTAAAACCCACTATAACAATGGATAACCTAGCAGAATTAGAGAGACATTTAAGAGGTTTAAAATATATTAATGATGCTAAAGTATTTTTTGATAATCAATGTGTAATTAATATTAATACTTGGGATACTTGGTCATTAACACCAGAAATTAGTTTTGGTCGCAAAGGTGGGGTAAATAAATATAGTTATGGATTAGGAGATAGTAATTTTTTTGGCTTAGGAATTGATACTAATTTTAATTATTTTTCTAATGCTAATAACTCAGGAATTGGAATAGACATTAATACCCCATTATTTTTAAAAAAAAATACTAACCTAGGCATTTCTTTATACAATAACGACGATGGTAAAGTAGCAGATATAAGCTTAACTAAGAATTTTGTAAGTGTAAACTCTAAATATGCCTATGATATTAGTATTTATAATAATTCTAGTGAATATCATTATTTCAACAATAACACAGTAAAAGACTTCAAAAATACTAATGGTAAATATGCAGTTAATATAGATTGGCTACATAATAAGACTGGCAAATATTTACATAGATATGGACTAGGTTTAGAATTAAATAAAACCACATTTGAAGATTTAGCACCAAATATTATTATTAATACAAACGAAATACCCCAAGATATTGATAATAGAATTTTATTTTTAAAAACTTCGTATAAAAAATATTATTATCAAAAATTATATAACATTTATCTAATAAACGAAATAGAAGATTTAAACTTTGGCTGGGAGTTTGATACTAGTTTGGGTTTAGTAGATGATAAAAAACAAGATTTATCATATATAATTAAATCAGCTATAAGCAAATTATATAAACTAACCCCTGACATTATATTAAGTGCTAAATTAGCAGTCAATTACAATATTTACAAACAACAAGACGATAAATTATCTAGTACTACTAAATTAGAGTTTTTTAAAAAATATGATAATTTTACTATGTATGTAAAAAATACTAATATTTTTAGCGATGGACGGCATTTTACAGTAGGAGATGTAGATGACGGAGTAAGAGGTATTAGTAGTCACTCTGTGTATGGAGATAATAGTTATTTTTTTAGTAGTGAAATAAGATATTATTCCAATATAAATTTATATAAAGTTTTTAATTTAGGTGGTGCTGTTTTTTTTGATATAGGTAGGGTGTCAGGTGCAGGCACTATAAGCTCAGTTGGTATAGGTAGTAGATTTTACTCGTCAAAATCTTCAGTGGAAAAAACAATATTTATTGATTTAGTAAAACCTATTTTAACCAATAATACCGATAGTAAATTAGGCTTTAGGATAGGCACAAAAGATAGCTTTTAATGCTATAAATCTAAATAAGACTACCTACATTAAGTGCTAAGATTGGCGATAATATATTATGTATAACCAAGCCTGCTACGATCAAAATGACCGTACCTATCAACAGTACCTACAGTACCAGCAGCAGATACTCCACCTAATGCTGATAAATTTATAACCTCACTATTATAAGGGATGGCAATATAAAAAATATTCTTAGTTGATTCAACTACCTTATACTCTACATCCTGTAAATCTTCATCAACAAGCTCTTTAATAAGATCTTTTGGGTTTGAGATTAATTTATCTCTAAATTCTTTATTTAAAAGTTTATCATAAAAGTTTTTATTATCTTCCATGTCAATATTCCTTTATTATTTAAAAAAATCTAAATGTATAAAATTACCCTATAATCATACATTCAGCCAAACAGTACATTAAACTAACTTGTTATGTTTGTTATAATACTTATTAATAATTATAACTATTTATTTTACAAATAACATTGATTACATAATTAAATATATAGTTTATGCGGTCACACTTTGCAACCAAATAGTACTTTATAATAAGCTCTCCTAGTTATATTTTTCTTAATGCTTCTTTGTTATTTTTAGTAAAATAACATTTTGGACTGTAAAATGATAATCTTGAGACCTTTGCATAAATATGGGTGATTAGCAAAAATTCAATTTTTGCCGAATTAGTGATTTTGAGACCTTTGTCCTAGCAGGGCTAAGGCTGGGTTTAAAAAATTGTTAAGTTGGTGAAAAGTGGGTGTTTGATGATTATTCATATTATACAAAAGTCTCATCTTAATAAAAACATGCAAAACGATAAAAAATACCACAAAAAAGGCATAAATAGATTGTTTTTTGCCTTTATAAATTCCTATAAAGGATTTATGTATATTGTTAAAAACGAGCAAGCATTTCAGCAAGAGTTGGCTTTATTTATCATCTTATTACCAGTAATATTTATAGTAGATGTAAGCATAGTAGAAAAATTATTATTGTTTTTAACTATAAGTTTTGTGCTTATTGTTGAGGTTTTAAATACCGCTATTGAAACTACCATAAATAGAATTAGCTCTGAATCTAACAAACTATCAGCCATAGCTAAAGACTTAGCATCATTTGCAGTTTTATTTAGTATATTTTTAGCTGGTATTACTTGGATAGTAATTTTTATAAATTAATATGCGAATTACTAGCAATAAACTAATAATACTAACGGTAGTTTTTTTAATGTTAGTTGCTAATATTACTTTTTTTAAAGAAGTATTAATCGTCTATCCATTACAGTTTAGCAACTTAGGGTTTTTAATATCATTATTTATTTTATCTACTTGTTTACATATAATTTTATTGGCATTATTTTGCTATAAATACACCATAAAGGTAATCCTAATTTTAATTGTTATAATCTCTGCATTAGCAGCATATTTCATGGATTCTTACAGGATTATTATTGATACTTCAATGCTTGCTAATATTTTTCAAACTAATATTAATGAAGCTATTGATTTATTTAGCATTTCACAGGTTTTATATTTGTTATTTTTAGGGATATTGCCAGCTATTTTTATCAGCAAAGTAAAAATTATTTATACTGGTTTTTTTCGTAGTGTAATCCAAAGATTAACCTTAATTATTAGTGCTATTATTATTGGTTTTTTTGTTATATTTGCATTTAGCGATTATTATGCTTCATTTTTTCGTGAGCATAAAATAATTAGATTGTACTCCAATCCAAGCTACTATTTATACTCTGTATTTAAGTATGTAAATGGTTTTATTGATGCTAATGAGTTAGAATTTAAGAAAATAGCATTAGATGCTAAGACAACAAATAGTAAAAAAAGAAAATTAATAATATTTGTTGTTGGCGAGACGGTGAGAGCAAAAAATATGTCCTTAAATGGTTATCACAAGAAAACTAATCCAAAATTAGAACAATTAGCTATTATTAACTTTACTAAAGTATCATCTTGTGGTACTACAACTGCTATATCAGTACCTTGTATGTTTTCTTTTTATAATAGGAGTAATTTTAGTACTGCTAATGCAAATGCTAGCGAGAATGTACTGGATATTTTAGCCAGAGTTGGCTATAAAGTTTTATGGCTTGATAATAATTCTAGCTCAAAGGGTGTAGCAGATAGAATACAATACAAGGATTATAAAAACCCTAAATTAAACCCCGTATGTGATATAGAATGTCGCGATGAGGGAATGCTTAGTAATCTAACTAAATATATTGAAAGTGATAAGGATACTTTTATAGTCCTTCATCAAATGGGTAATCATGGCCCGGCGTATTATAAACGCTACCCTGTTAATTTTGAAGTATTTAGTCCAGTTTGTAAAACCAATCAATTAGAAAAATGCACTAAGAATGAAATTACTAATGCTTATGACAATGCTATTTTATATAGCGATTATTTTTTAGCAAAAACTATAAATTGGCTTATGGTACAAGATAATAATTTTGATAAGGCTATGGTTTATGTTAGTGACCACGGAGAGTCTTTGGGTGAGAATTCTTTGTATTTGCACGGTTTACCCTATATTCTTGCCCCTGACTTACAAAAACAAGTTCCAATGCTTATGTGGTTTAGCGACAATTTTACTGGGGTAAATATTGATAAATTAAAATCAAAGGTAAATAACAAATATAGCCATGATAATATTTTTCATACTATATTAGGATTAACAGGTATAACAACAAATATTTATGATAAAGATATGGATATTATTAATCACTAAGAGGTACTTATTTTTCTTTAGTAATCAGTATATCCGCGGTTCAAGTCCGTGTATTGTCACAACCAACCTATATATTATAAGTTAATAAAAATATAGAATATGCTATAAAAGAAGAAATTATTTCTATCATACCTTTACTGTTTTGGTTTCTAGGCATAAGCACCATTGTTTTAATATATTCTAACTGGAATTCATGGTTTGGTTTCCGTAAGGCTGAGTCACAAATTATAAAAGAAGTTCCAGCACCTAAAC
Source organism: Gammaproteobacteria bacterium (assembly GCA_965207335.1). Classification (GTDB taxonomy): domain Bacteria; phylum Pseudomonadota; class Gammaproteobacteria; order PS1; family Pseudothioglobaceae. Next base: position 1,536,838 of record OZ242267.1, on the reverse strand, counting down.
TTCTAAAATCTTGTAAAGAACAGTTAATAATAACATTTATAATTTTATCTACTTGCATATTTTTCACATTCAGTAATATATTAAAATTATAATTTCTATAAAACAAAATAAAAATCAAAGAGTTTAGAGTACATTTTTCCAATTAAACACCTTATTTACACTACCATATTTATACCAACTGTCATTGCGAGCACAGTTTTTTTTGTGTGGCAATCTCATCTTACAAACACAGTATAAATTTTTCAAGTATGTTTTATTTTAAAAATAATTTTTAAGTAAAAAACCACTATTCACCCCTAAAAAATAGTAAAATTACCAAAAACTTTATAAATGATGAAGTCCTACTATAATTATGGAAATAAAAAACCTAACAAAAAGTTTAACAAACATAATCGGTGCTACTGCTTTGTCAGTAGGATTAGCAACAAGTGCTAATGCTTATAGTCTTAATGGATTAAATAATGATTCAAAACACTTAGGGGGTTTTTCAATGGACTATAACGGAAGTTTATTTAATGGAACGGCAAACAATACAAACACAGAATTAACTGGGGCATTAAGTGTTCTTAATAAGCAAAATCCAAATTATTTAAATGCGGGAGATAATAAATCAGGTTTATCAACAGGACAAATGATTGGTTTAGGGGTTTTAGCAGCAGGAATTATTTATACTGTTACTAAGGATAAAGATGATACACCAGCGGCGGCGACAAGTGGCGGAGATTTTACTGGTGGATTAGATTAATTTTTTCTCACTTATTCAGTCAATAAAATAATTTATAAAGTAATTTACTCATAAAATTCTATGGGTAAAAAATTTCTTTTCTTAATCACAATTTTTTTTAATTTTTCTTTAATTTTTTCAGCTACTAATTTTTATCAAGAATATACCACCCAAATACCTTGGAAATATGAAATTTATGAGACAACTGATAATTCTTACTCAGAATTAAAAAATCCAAATCCATATTTTTATGATGGTGATAGTGGAAGTTCAAACATAGGAGAAATTACTTATGATATAAAAACTGGTGCTTATGGAAGATTTTTTATATTTCCAGCAAATAATAATGATTATGTTCTAAAAAAAGGCAAGGTTGTTTTATTACAAGGAAATGATTGTAATTTATATAGTAGTTGTATTTCTCAAACTTCAAATTTTACAAAATACACTGCTACTGAATTAAAAACACCAACTAGCAAATGTGTTATAAATTTTGATGGAGAAAATATTACTTCAAATTTAAAACCTTTATCTGGCGGTGGAAATCTAATTTTAAATGCTAATCAAGTTATACCACACTTATTAGAAAAATATTACTTCATAAACACTTCGGCTAAGTTTTTTTTAGCAAATGGGAGTGTTAAAAAAATAGATATTTTTGTTGGTGATGTTCCTGTAAATTTGAGTGAGATTTATGAGGGGGATTATTTAGCGGCGGAGTTTTTACCGCAGGATTTAAAATGTGATTTTGGTGGAATTGATGGAATATTAGATAGTAATGAGATACAAGGGGTTTTTGTGAATAATTCTTTGGATAATATAAATGATTATTTTAATAATACGATAAATTTTTCGGTTAGTAATGTTAGGCAAATAAATATTTTAAATGACACTTTAAAGGCGGATATAAATTATAGTAATGGTGGGAAAAATGTTTCGGTGAATTTTAGTAGGTTAAAAAAAAGTGGGGGTAAAAATGTTTCGGTTTATTTTTTGTTGAATAAAAATAGTTGGGGGGATTTGTCGGTGGAAAATATTAGTGATTTACGGGCAGATTTTAAAACGAATTTTCCTCTTTCTAATGAGTTTGACTTTTTTGTGGTAGATAAAGACCCTATAATTGGTTATCATTTTGATATTTTGCCTGATAATATAAATGTTGGTTTTAATGGGACTATTGACGGGGTTTTAATTGAGAGTGATGCTGTTGTTTACAGTGGGAGTAAGGATTTTGTGTTTAATTATCGGAGTTCTGGTGGTAATTGTGATGAGAAATTAGTAAATAGTGGGGGTAAAAATATATGTATTAATTTTTTTGTTGAATAAAAATAGTTGGGGGGATTTGTCGGTGGAAAATATTAGTGATTTACGGGCATATTTTGAAGCGAAGTTTTCTTCTTCTAAGTTTGAGTTCTTTGTGGTAGATAAAGACCCTATAATTGGTTATCATTTTGATATTTTGCCTGATAATATAAATGTTGGTTTTAATGGGACAATTGACGGGGTTTTAATTGAGAGTGATGTAAAGTTGTTAGAAAATATTAAAAACCAAGTATAATTTTTATTACTATGATTAGCCAACTTACAAGTAAAAATCAAATTCAAAATAAAATTTATACACTTCGTGGTGTTCAAGTTATGCTTGATAGGGATTTAGCGGTTTTGTATGGGGTTGAAACGAGAGCTTTGAATCAAGCAGTTAAAAGAAACATAGAAAGGTTTCCAAAAGAATTTATGTTTCAATTAACAAAACAAGAACTTGAAAATTGGATGTCACAAATTGTGATATCCAATAAAGAAATGATGGGAATAAGAAAAATACCCTATGTTTTTACAGAGCAAGGTGTTGCTATGTTGTCAGCAGTTTTAAAAAGCACTATTGCCATAAAAATATCATTACAGATAATGTGTGCTTTTGTTCAAATGAGAAATATTTTATCTGAAAATTCTTTATTAGAAAACAGAATGGGAGTAATAGAACAAAAACAACTAAAAACTGACACCAAATTAGATAAAATTTTCAATGCCTTATCTGCCAACCAAAAACCAAAACAAGGTATTTTTTATGACGGACAAATCTTTGATGCTTATGTTTTTGCTTGTGATTTAATCAAACAAGCAAAAAATAAAATAATTTTAATTGACAATTATATTGACGAAACTACTTTACTATTATTAACAAAAAGAAACCCAAAAATAAAAGCTACAATTTACACAAAATCCATAACAAAAAAATTAAAATTAGATTTTGAAAAACACAACAAACAATATCAAAAAATTATTTTAAAAGAATTTGACAAATCTCATGACAGATTTTTAATTATTGATAATGATATTTATCATTTAGGTGCTTCACTTAAAGATCTTGGTAAAAAATGGTTTGGGTTTTCTAAAATAAAAGATATTGATTTGTTGGGTAAGTTGCCTAAGTAAAAATTTTTTAATAGATTATTTTATATACATAAATAAAAAAACAATTTTTAAGTAAAAAAGTGATACAATAAACTTATAAATTTTGCCTAACAAATATAATTATGGATACAATTACAATACAAAAACAAGAATTAAAAGATATAGTTAGAGAGGCAGTTAGTGAAGCAATTTATTTAGATGATAGAGAGGTTAATGATAGTGAATTATCACAAGAAACTTTATCTATTTGCCAAAAAGCAGATAAGGAAGAATTTTTAAATAATACTGCTTCGTCTTTTGCTGAAGTTTATAAAAAATGCTGAAATTTTTTTATTAAAACTAAAAGATAAAGAGTTAAAACAAAGATTATTTGACAAAATTAAATTACTATCATCATATCCTTATATAGAGCAGTCAATAAAACTAAAAAAACATACCAAAATAAGAATTAGAGTTGGTAAATATAGGTAGTTTATGTGGTTGATGATACACATTCTTTAGTTAAAATTTATAGAATTGGTAAAAGAGCGAATATTTATAAAAATTTATAAAAAAAATAAAAAATAATTCAAATTTACCTCTAAAAACCCAACCCAAAAGTGATACAATAAACTTATAAACTTCACTTAACAAATAAAATTATGGATACTATAACAATACAAAAAACCGAGCTAAAAAACTTAATTAAAGAAACTATTTCACAAACAATACATAAGGAATTTGAAAAAGTAAATTATCCTTTTGTATCTGACGAAGAAATGATTGAAATAGAAACAGAACATAATCCAAGCCCTAAAAAAAACACTGAGTATATTCGCTTGTAAAATGTATGAAATAGACTTATCAAAAGGTGTTGCTAAATTTTTAAATAAACAACAAAATAAAGATTTTATTTATAATAAACTAAAAGAATTAAAAAAGTTTGGTTCTGATGATGTTGCTTTAAATGTTAGAAGGCTTCATGGAAAATTTAAGGGAAAGTATAGATTAAGAATTGGAAAAATTAGGTTTATATTTTTTATTGATGAAAACATTATTAAAATTTATGAAGCAGGTTTTAGAGGTAATATTTATTCATAAACCTCAAAACAACAAAAATCAAAAATTTGCCTATAAAAGTGATGCAATAAAATTATAAACTTTGCCTAATAAATAAAATTATCAAAGAGGCAATACACGAAGAATTACACAAAATAAATTATTCTTTTGTCTCAAATAAAGAATAAGCAGAATTAGAGGCAGAATTTGGAAAGAATCCTATTTTTGAAGATTCTGATAAGGTTGTTAAACTTTAAAATGTATGAAATTTAACTATCAAAAAAAGCACACAAATTTATTAAAAAACCCCATTATAATTTATCTTTTTTACAAAATTTTTATAAAAATCTATCAAAAAAATATTTTATGGCAATCAATTTAAGTACTAAAAACATTGAAAATTTAATTTTAACTATCAGAAATACTTCTGTAATAATTGATAGTGATGTTGCTAAAATTTATGGAGTTGAGACAAAACGAATTATAGAAGCTGTAAAAAATAACCCCGATAAATTTCCCAAAGGTTTTATTTTAGAATTATCAAAAAATGAATTAGAGGATTTGCGGACGAATTTTTCGTCCACAAAATTATCAAAAACAAGAGTTTTGCCAAAAGCCTTTACCGAACAAGGTTTATATATGCTGGCAACTATTTTAAAATCAAAAAAGGCAACCTCTACAACTCTTTTAATTATTAATACCTTCACAAAAATAAGAGATTTACAAAAGAATTTTAATGAAATGTTAAAAGAAAAGGATGAAAATAAAAAGAACTCAATTGGAGCAAAATTTGGCAAAGAATTAATTGATATTTTTTTAAATGATGACTTAGAGAGCAAAGAAAGTGAAAGCAAAATTAAATTTTCTATGTTTGGAATGAGTTTAGAAAAAATTGTTAAGAAAAGCAAAAAATAAAAAAACAAACCTTAAAAATCAAAAATTTGCTTATAAAAGTGATACAATAAACTTATAAACTTCACTTAAATAAATAAAATTATGGATACTATAACAATACAAAAACAGGAATATGAAAATCTTTTAAAATATAGGGATGAATTCTTAAAAATTAAAAATGAAGTTTTTGATTTTGCTGATGAAAATGAAATAGATGTGGATTTTTCTGATAGCATTTTAGCTATAAATGAGACTAATTTTTTATCAAAAAATGAAACTAAAAATGCTTTAAATGCTTTAAAAAATAGAGCAAATAAGAATGTATGAAATAAAATTTTCCATAGAATTTGAAAAAGATATTAAAAAATTAAAAGGTAAAGAAGCAGAAATTTTAGAGAAAAAAATTATTGAAATTCAAAATACAAATAATATTAATAGGTATAAAAATTTACGAAATAAACTAAAAAAATTTAAACGAATTCATATTAACAAACATTTTATTATGATATTTAGATTGGAAAAAATAACAAACACTATTTTATTTTATCGTTATGTTCACCATAATATTGCCTATAAATAAATTTTTTAAGTATATATTATTCAAATAATAATTTTTAAGAATATAAATAACAAAAAAACCCAACACCCATGCTTTTTATAGATATTTATTTAAAAGGAGAGAAATTAAAAAAAATTATAAAAAAAATAAAAAAACTAATTTTAAGTAAATTCACCTCTAAAAAATAGTAAAATTACCAAAACCTTTATAAATGATGACTTAGAGAGCAAAGAAAGTGAAACCAAAATTAAATTTTCTATGTTTGGAATGAGTTTAGAAAAAATTGTTAAGAAAAGCAAAAAATAAAAAAACCCCTAAAAAATAGTAAAATTACCAAAACCTTTATAAATGATGAAGTCCTACTATAATTATGGAAATAAAAAACCTAACAAAAAGTTTAACAAAAATAATCGGTGCTACTGCTTTGTCAGTAGGATTAGCAACAAGTGCTAATGCTTATAGTCTTAATGGATTAAATAATGATTCAAAACACTTAGGTGGGGTTTCAATAAATTATAACGGAAGTTTATTTAATGGAACGGCAAACAATACAAACACAGAATTAACAGGGGCATTAAGTGTTCTTAATAAGCAAAATCCAAATTATTTAAATGTTGGAGATAATAAACAAGGTTTATCAACAGGACAAATAATTGGTTTAGGGGTTTTAGCAGCAGCAGTTATTTATACTGTTACTAAGGATAAAGATGATACACCAGAAGTGACGACAAGTGGCGGAAGTAATGGCGGAATACTTTAAATATTTTAGTGGTTTTACCACTTTTTTTATACCTAAAATTTATAAAATATTTTTTTAAACTCAATAATAAACACATTATTTTATAAAAATTAATTTTGTTTTTATTTTTATGACAAAAACAAAATTATTATTTTTTCTTTTATTTTTTTTCAACTTTTCTTTAGTTTATTCAGCAACAATTACTTTTACCCCAGAAGATCCAAATCAAAATGATTTATTAGTTAGTGCTTATTATTGTTCTCCAAATACAGAAAATTGCCTAACTTATGATGAAACAAATCCATTATTTACTGATGAAAACATAACTTATGCTAATTTTTATGATTATAATCCACTTGATACATCAGTTTGGAAAAGATTTTTCTTTTACAAGCAAGGTTTAAGATTATTGCCTTATGCTCGTTTTGATTATGGAAGTTCAAATCTTGAACAAAATATCCACACTCTAAAAAATAATTATTTTAAAGTAGGTGAAAGTATATCTGGACTTTCACCCTTAACTTATGATGATTTATCAACTATAAATAATAAATGTATTATAGATTTTGATGGAGAAAATATCACTTCAAATTTAAAACCTTTTAGAACTTATGGGGGAAAATATATTGATTTACCAAGCAATTTAGAAAAATATTACTTCATAAACACTTCGGCTAAGTTTTTTTTAGCAAATGGGAGTATTATAAAAAAAGATATTTTTGTTGGTGATATTGCTGTAAATTTGAGTGAGATTTATGGGGGGAATTATTTAGCAGTGGAGTTTTTACCGCAGGATTTAAAATGTGATTTTTTTGAGGGTGGTGGATTAGATAGTAGGGAGATACAAGGGGTTTTTGTGAATAATTCTTTGGCTAATATAAATGATTATTTTAATAATACGATAAATTTTTCGGTTAGTAATGTTAGGCAAATAAATATTTTAAATGACACTTTAAAGGTGGATATAAATTATAGTAATGGTGGGAAAAATGTTTCGGTGAATTTTAGTAGGTTAAAAAAAAGTGGGGGTAAAAATGTTTCAGTTTATTTTTTGTTAAATAAGAGTAGTTGGGGGGATTTGTCGGCTGATGATATTATGGATTTACGGGCAGATTTTAAAACGAATTTTCCTCTTTCTAATGAGTTTGACTTTTTTGTGGTAGATAAAGACCCCATAATTGGTTATCATTTTGATGAATTGCCTGATAATATAAATGTTGGTTTTGATGGGACAATTGACGGGGTTTTAATTGAGAGTGATGCTGTTGTTTATAGTGGAAGTAAGGATTTTGTGTTTAATTATCGGGGTTCTGGGGGTAATTGTGATGAAAAATTAGTAGTAAGTGGGGGTAAAAATATATGTATTAATTTTTTTGTTGATGGGATAAATGGCAGTAATAAAAAGTATATAATGCTAATTTTGCCTACATAGCACAGTTAGTAGTACAACTGATTATTTATCAAAAGATCCTGTAATATTTAATTTATTATTAAATACAAGGCGATATAACACAAGGAGGAGTACTAGCGGATATTATTAAGCATGCAGATATGAAATCTAGTGCTAAGTCTCTTAAAAATATTCAAACTGATGTATCTACCAAACAAGAAGTAAAACCTAAATCCTTAGCAGATAAATTACTAGATACTTTAAGGTATTTACTGATAGAGAAAAAGTTAAAAATTAATGAACCAGGGGCAATAGCATATACTAGCGATAAATATGTATATTTAGTATCAAAAGTAATAATGGATACCATAAGGGAGACACTAGTAAAAGACAAACAACAAGGCATACCTTATGATAATCCAAGATTAATGGATGAAATGATGCAATTTGGTATTATAGTAGCTAATACTGATAATAAAGCAATATGGAATATTAGAATATCAGGTGGTGGTTTTAAAAAAGAAGTCCAGCTAACAATGCTTAAAGTTATGCTTGATAAAATATACTACGATAAAGCACCAAAGCCATTCACAGGCACTATTATTGAAGTTAAAAAACAAGGTACACAAGAAGAAGATAACAAACAGCCAGCAACAGAAATACAAGATAGTGAACTACCCACCCACGGCAGAGCCGATGGGTTGGGCTTCGGGCTTCGCAGGATGTGCATTGCTAACAATGTCTGATTTTTCCTCCACCTTTGTAATCGCAAGTTCCTCACGATATATTTTTAATCCTTCTTTTAGAATATTGATACTTGCATTCAAATCACGGTCTAATTTATGACCATTTTTGCAAGTCCACTCTCTATCTGAAAGATTTAAGTCTTGATTTATGTATCCACAAACACTACAAGTCTTTGAACTAGGATACCAACGGTTTATCTTAACAACAGTTTTGTCATTCCAATTTGCCTTGTACTCAACAAATCTAACAAATGTACCCCAACTTGCATCAGCAATATGTTTGGATAGTTTTCTATTTTTAATCATTCCTTTAATATTCAAATCTTCAAGGCAAATTATATCAAAATTAGATACAATATCATTACTTACTTTATGTAATACATCTTGTCTTGTGTTTGCTATTTTCTCGTGAATTAAGGCAACTTTACGTTTTTGTTTTTCAAACATATTACTACCCTTTGTTTTACGAGAAAGATGTTGTTGTGCTTTCTTAAACTGTCTTTCATATCTTTTTGTATATCTATTATTTTTGTATTTAATTCCATCAGAAGTGATAGCAAAGTCTTTTAAACCTAAGTCTATCCCAATTGATTTGCCAGTTTTTTTACTTGGTTCATATTCTTGTTCAGTTAATATTGAAACAAAGTATTTACCAGTCGGGGTTTTAGATATTGTGAACTTACCTATCTCACCCTTTATTTCTCTATGAATGTTTGCTTTAATACCACCTTTAAATTTAGGTGCATATATTCTACCATCAAGCACTTTTGTGCGTTGTGGTACTGTAAATGTGTTCTTTTTACGTTTTGATTTAAACTTTGGAAACATTGCATTTCCACGAAAGAAATTAACATAAGCCGTATCTAAACTTCTTAAAGCAAATTGAAGTGTTTGTGAATTGACTTCTTTCAACCAAACAGTATCTTCTTTTTTCTTTAATTCAGTTAAGGTTTTTGCTTGTCCGTAGTAATTATCAGTTTTCTTATCCGCTTGGTACTGTTCCTTACGTTCATTTAAAAAGTGATTGTAAATATATCTAACACAACCGAAGTGCTTATCTAACAAGGTTTTCTGTTCCTCATTAGGTAATAATTCAAATTTATATGTTCTATGTATATTCTTCACTCTATTATTAAATAGTCTAATATTCTGTAAAAGTACAATATTTTATACGAAATGTAAAAGTTTTTGTAAATATTATTTAATTAATACCGTATTTAGTCTAAATCATTCCGTCTTTGGTTGTAAATAATTTAAACTAAATACTACATTATGCAATCAAATTACATTTCTACAAACCATTCAAAACATTACTTAAAAGCACATATCATATTGGTTACAAAATATCGTAAACCACTTTTGGTTAATCAACTTAAACAAGATATGTACCAAATATTCAACAATATCATAGATAATTCAGATTTTAGTGTAGAAGTCTTTCAGTCAGATATAGACCATATACATTTTCTTATCCGTTACATTCCACGTCTTTCAATATCTCAAATAGTCCGTAGGTTAAAACAACAATCTACATCTCACATTTGGCAATTACATCCAACATTACTTCGTAAAGAGTATTGGTACAAAAATATTTTTTGGAGTTCAGGTTATTTCGTTTGTTCAATAGGCGAAGCATCACCAGATACAATTCGTCAATACATTTTAAGTCAAGGTTAATTACTATCTTTGTCGCTTACATCCCACCAACGCAAAAGCGATTAGTGGGTTTTACGCTCGATAAATAAATTATGGAATACAAGTAGGGCTATTATTGCTACTACATCTACTGTAACGACATAAAACTCTAGTACTGGACGCAATAAAGACTCAATGGGATATTTTTTCATAATTAAACAAGTTCTACAACTTCTAATTTAGTACCTTTTGCCCAAGGAGGTATTGTACCAAATAACATCATGTTAGATAACACTGACATGGCGGTATCGTAATTAGGATAAGTTTGTCCCTCATTTAATAAGCGCTCCTGTTCATTACTGTATATGGCAAATTCTTTTTCGCTTTCGTTTTGATTATTAGTCATTGCTGCACCTTTTTGTTATAAATAAGTAATGGATAATGTTTGATATTAAGATATTTAGCAAAATCACTGCCTAATACGGCTTGCATATTAACATTTATTAAATTTTGTAATTCTGCTAGTTGCTTTTTAGTACTAACATTTACAACAAAGCATAAAGCACCAAGTTTAGTTAATATTTTGCTGTTTTGTTGTAGCCAATATTTTGATGTATCATCATAACCAATAATACAAATCGGCTTAGGAATATTATATTTAATAGTTTTAGTATTAATTTTACCAACACTCATCTCTTTGGTTATAATTGGAAACCTATTTTGTGGCGGTATATTTACCTCGGGTAATAATATATCATTAATTTGTGGTTTTTCAAATGGATAAAATTGCTGTGCATCAATAGTATTACCACTATCATATATTATTACAGGCTGTGAATAAATATTTTGAGCGGCAATAAATAATATAAATACTAGATGTAAATTAATATAATATCTCATAATGCTTTTTTTATATTAGCTTTTTAAATGTTATATATGATAATATCAATACAATAAATACAACTAAAAAACCTAATCAATCAATGACAGGGTAATAAAATTATTAGTGTTTTTAAATACACTTTTTTATAAATGTACTTAAAAACACCCCCTATTATATTAGGGGATGTGTTTTTTATGATTTTAATATATCTTTCAACTTATAGTATCTATCAAAATCAGTAGTGCTTTTGCAAATACTCTTACCAGACAACAAGTCACCGTTGTGAGTAATTGCTTTCATATTGTCTAAGCTAAAATAATCAAAGTCTGTATTAAAGGCACAAGATGCAAACAAATATTTCATTTTAAATTTTTGATTAAGTTTAACAAACACTTGTGTTAACAAATAAAAAAACTGATGTTCTTTTATATCTATTCCATCAAAATCAATACCGCTTACTTTATAATCTAACTTGCCAATACTTTTTTTAAACATTGCAATCATAGATAGTTGGTGTTTTAGTTTTTCTTCAGCTGTATCTGCTATAAAACCAACACTATTTTCATAGTCATTTTTCACCATGTCTATATCTTTTTGACAAGTTATATTAACCCCTAAATTAATAGCGGTTAATTGTTTGTTTTCTTTAATTGTTGCAATAAAATCATCTGCTTTTAATGCCTGTTTTTTATCAAGTAACTTAGCATATAGATAAGCTCCCATAATAGTCTCTCCTTAAAAATAAGAGACTGCTTCCCACTAGGGAGGCAAGTCCCTAGTGGGTAAAATTAATCACTTAGTATTAGTGATTGGTTTGTTTGTTGATTACTAACACCAAATAAAGCTTTTTTTGTTAATTTGATAAACGGACACTTTCTTGTTTTTAGCTACCATGTAATTTGTATTAACCTCAGTACCTAAACTTTGTCCGTCCCAAATTGCTAAACCGTAATTAGCATCATCTGCCATTGCTGCCTCTTCTTTTGTGAACATAATTTTTGTTAAATAATTAACACCTTTTACATGCCTTGTCTGCCAATTATTTAGATTATGCCTGCATATTCTGTCGTGATAAACACACACTCTATTATATTTTGCTTTGGCTAAGTGTTGCTGTATTAAATAATCAAAATTATTCTGACCTACAACAATATTAATGCCAACAGACATTATGCCGTCTAGCCTTTTTTTTGTATTATTATCTAAAGCCTTAATAGAACTAGATCCATAGACAAATGTGGTTTGACTGTTTATTAATAACATGTAATACTCCTTTATTTTATTTTTTAAAAACAAGGAGATGCTTTTACCCAGGGCAAAAGTATCTCCCTGCGGTTATGCAAACAATCAGCTCATCACTCTGTACTACTATTCATCATAGTAATATGTTTGCATTGGGTTGTTTACACCTTGTAGGTGTTAATTTTGTAATCTCTAAAATTAATAAGAGATTACTTTTTTTAAAAAGTATTTTTGAAGTGATAAATAAAATTTATCTATTTTGATTGATTGCTTATTATAAGGATTCCTTATTTTAAGCGTTTCTTATTTATGGCATAAGACATAACTATACCCCATAGTTTAATTCGTAATTCACTTCCCATAAATTACATTTATAAACCGGTCTTTATCATCGAGGTGCAAAACCATTTTTTAAATCGCATGCTCATACTGGCACACAAAGGAGACCGTCTTATTTCTCCGACTACGGTCAGTCGCTTATAATTACAAACTCTCTATGGGATATAGTTAGTTTGTAGATAGAGGCTATTACTTGTTAGTAATAGCCTCTTTATTTTTATTGTTGAATATCTACATGATTCCAAACTTGAGCTTTAAAATCATATTTATAGCCATTAGCTTTAAGAAAATCTGCACCTTGACGCATATTAGCTCTATCTGTTGGGTCAAGAATAACAGGTTCTTTAGCATTAAATGCAGATAATTGTGTTTTATCAAAAAACGAATGCTCTGTTTCATCTGCTTTATCTTTAGTTACTGTAACTTCTTTCTTTTGTTCAACTACAACTTTTTTATCTACTTTATTTTTTGTCTCATTTTCAAGCGGATCTTGTTCAATTACTTCTTTAACAGGTCCAATGCTTGCATCAGCAATATCAATAACTGATAAATTGGCACATATCGCTACTATTGACTTATAGTTGCCACCAAAATTAGAGTGACTTAGAAAAATTTCAGATATAACAAAATTTCCCTCATAAGTTCCTTCATCGTATTGCTCTAGTTCTGATTCTTTAATCTCATAAGAACCCTCTGGAGTATTTAATGAACCAATGACAAAAGTACCATATTTGCCATTAAAATGCTTGATTGTTAAACTACCCTTTAGGGATATTAAGTATCCCCGTGGGTTGTGATGCTCTAACCTTTATTAGTTAGGCTTGGTCTTGATTTTTGTTTTTACTATCTAACAAATAGAAAGTAACTGCCATAGTAAAAGACATAAGCAATAAAGAACCTAACATTATATCTATTACTTCCATAAGTCCTCCTTAGTTATTATACTAGAAAACATAATAAGTATAATTCCTACAATAAACGCTTTAATAGTTGAATCTGAATGCACTTGCATAAAAAACTCTCCTATAATTGACGCTGATAATAAAACTACACCTACATTGCCTATATAATCAAACAATTTTATTCTAAAATGCTTCATACATCCTTACCTCCTGTGTTATTTTAAAAAAAAATCACAGGAGGTATTTTAATCCACTAGGACAAAAGTATCGCCCTGTGGCTATGCAAACAGTCAGCTCATCGCTGTCAACCCTGTACTACTATTCATCATAGTAATATGTTTGCATTGGGTTGTTTACACCTTGTAGGTGTTAATTCTATAATTCTGTGTAATTGCCATTCTAACATAATTTTAACTATTGCGGCAATTTTTTTCGCTTTACCCTTTTATGCTCTAACTAGAGCATACCCTTTTTTTTAATAAGACTAGCCTTACTTCCCCATGTCTTATTAAAAAGCCCTTTAGCACACAGGGTTAATTCCTGCAAAGGTATTAATTCTGTGTGCTATGCCGAGACGAACGAACTTAGAGAGGCGAGGCATAGCTTTTGACTTTAAGGGATAAGGATTTTTCCTTAAGAAAAATCAATCCCTTACCCTTCAACCGCTTAGGCGGTTATAGCCCTTTTTTACCATTTTGTATAGCCATTACTATACATTTGCCAAACTCTGTTTCAGCTTTAAGTTTAGTAAGTGCACCATCTTCATCTTTTGTTTCAAAATGCCATTTTTTTGCACAATATAAGATTCTTTCAATATACTTTGCATCAAACAAACATTCTCTATCATAAATATCTGTTAGCACATATTGTGATTTTTTTTCATTAATCACTTTTCTAGTGTATTTACTATCCTCATTTTTTATAAATTCATCTAATGATAATATATCTTTTATGCTAGGATATTTAAGAATTGTGCTATCATCTTTTAATAATTGATTATTACTGTAATTATATAAACCATCTTTATAGTTATTAGTATTTTCTATTATGGCTAAAGCATGGCCATTTGTTGCAATGATAATATTACCTTTGACGCATATAAAATTAAGTGCAGGCCTGTGGTAATCATTTTTACCTACAAAACTAGCTACCCATTGTAATGGAGTTTTAGCTTTTTTGGGTGAAGTACTACCAAAATAATGTAGTAGCTTGCTTAAATCATCCTTTATTTTATTATTATTATTATTATATTGAGACATTTTTCTAACTATTTCGTAAGCCTCTTTTTTGTTTATTTTCATTTTTTTACTCTCCTTTATTAGTTGTTTTGAAAAACAAGGAGATGTTTTTTACCCAACAGGGCAAAATATCTCCCTGCGGTTATATACAAACAATCAGCTCATCGCTGTCAACCTTATACTACTATTCATCATAGTAATATGTTTGCTCGGGTTGTTTATACACCTTGTGGTGTTAATTTGTTATAAAACTATCTATATACCCACTGCTTGATGCAATGGGTATAAGGTTAGGTTTATCTAATTGTTATAACTTCACCATAGTTTTCACTATTTTCTGTAAAGTCTATTGCATTAATTATTGGGACAAATATATCTGTTGATATAATTGTTTCTTTAACACTCCCAGTCTTTTCATTAACCTTTACTTCAGTAGTGTGCTTTTTATCTTTAAAAGTATTACCTTTAACTAACAAAGTTTTTTTATCAGAAGAAACTATGCCATATACAGCACCAGCTGCTAAAGCCAAAGCTAAATGCCAGTCAGACATTTTTCTTAATGGTCTGTAAGTTTTATGGCTATTACTAATAAAATGACTATTAAAACTATCCCATAAATTACTTTGCTGTTTTACCTCATCAGTTAATTGTTTAGCATCTATACTAAATTTAGTTAATAATAGCTGTTGTGCTTTATTACACAAAGGCACTTCATATACTTTATTATCAACATTAACATCTAATACTTCTAAATGCTCCATAGTATCAGCTACTTTAGCCAACTGCTTTACAACATATGCCTTGGGAGTAGTGCTTTTTATTTTATTGGCAAACAACACTACTTGCTTAAACCTCTGCTCAGGTGCTTTATACACAGATATATCATCAAAATGTGCAGTAATTAATGTAGCAAACTCGCTATTTAGTACATAATGCGGAATTATTAATACTAAAACACCGCCAAACTGCAGTTTAGAATAGCAATTATTAAAAAACATTATTTCTAAGCGTTTTTCATCAGCAGTTCTACTATTTAATGACACATTATCAGACAGCATATCTCCGTAGGGTGGATTTAAAAATAACAACCCAAACTGTCTATCGCCAATATAACAATCATTAATATTACCGTGTATCACAGTATCTAAGTTAGACATTGATTTTGCATGGTATGCTCTTTCTTCGTCTATTTCAATACCTACACTTTCAATTTTAATATTAGTGTTAAGCTCTGATAAATGGTTTTGAAGCTCAGCCATTATTACACCTTCACCACAGCAGGGATCAATAATACGAACCATGCCATTATCACTGTTGTTGTTTTTAAGTTTTGTTAGAATACCAGCAGTTGTATCACTATCTGTTGGAAAATAACCGTTTTTAGCAAAATTTCTTGCTAGTCTTTGAAACATTAATGCCATATCATGCTCTCCTTTGTTCTAGTGTTAATACACCTTGTTTTTTACCTTTTTCATACTTAAAAGCTTGTGGGTATGTATCGGCAATAATAAAGCTAACTAGGACCTTACCATCCTCTTTAGCATTACTGTCTTTTATAGCATCTAGATTATCTTCTATTACTATTTTAGCATTACCATTAAATCTGGTGCTAAAATAAGTATAGTCAATACTATCAGTGCTACCACGAATGGCAGCAACATCAGCCGCAAGAAACTTATCGCCTTTTTTAGGGGTAACAGTTCTCATACGGTTTATATAGCCTACACCTTATAGTATGAAGATTAAAATACTCCTTTTGAGAGCTTTCTGCATTATTTTTTGTATCTGTCATATTGTTTCTCCTTATATCGTTATGAAAATGCAGACTAAAAAACATCTGCACGCTGAAAACCCGATACAAAGACATCTCCCAACGGAGAAAAATTGTCTCCGTATGGGAAATGACATAAAACAACTATGCCAAATATGGTGGACTACCTAAAAAGACAGTCCTTGATTTTATTTTAAGTGTTTTTTTTGTTTTTCTTGGTAATTAGCTATCACAGCAAGAACAAAAAATACTACACCAGTTAATATTGCTAATATGGCTGCATTCATAATTCCTCCTCTAAAACACTGTAAATTGCCAAAACTACTCCTATTACCCACACTGTAAGTGCAGTATTAATAGAAACACTATCACTAAAAAAAGCTGATACTATGCCTGCAGTAATTAAGTTATTACTAACAGATGCACATCGCTCTTTGATTTTATTTTTATTTATCGAGCGTAAAACCCACTAATCGCTTTTGCGTTGGTGGGATGTAAGCGACAAAGATAGTAATTAACCTTGACTTAAAATGTATTGACGAATTGTATCTGGTGATGCTTCGCCTATTGAACAAACGAAATAACCTGAACTCCAAAAAATATTTTTGTACCAATACTCTTTACGAAGTAATGTTGGATGTAATTGCCAAATGTGAGATGTAGATTGTTGTTTTAACCTACGGACTATTTGAGATATTGAAAGACGTGGAATGTAACGGATAAGAAAATGTATATGGTCTATATCTGACTGAAAGACTTCTACACTAAAATCTGAATTATCTATGATATTGTTGAATATTTGGTACATATCTTGTTTAAGTTGATTAACCAAAAGTGGTTTACGATATTTTGTAACCAATATGATATGTGCTTTTAAGTAATGTTTTGAATGGTTTGTAGAAATGTAATTTGATTGCATAATGTAGTATTTAGTTTAAATTATTTACAACCAAAGACGGAATGATTTAGACTAAATACGGTATTAATTAAATAATATTTACAAAAACTTTTACATTTCGTATAAAATATTGTACTTTTACAGAATATTAGACTATTTAATAATAGAGTGAAGAATATACATAGAACATATAAATTTGAATTATTACCTAATGAGGAACAGAAAACCTTGTTAGATAAGCACTTCGGTTGTGTTAGATATATTTACAATCACTTTTTAAATGAACGTAAGGAACAGTACCAAGCGGATAAGAAAACTGATAATTACTACGGACAAGCAAAAACCTTAACTGAATTAAAGAAAAAAGAAGATACTGTTTGGTTGAAAGAAGTCAATTCACAAACACTTCAATTTGCTTTAAGAAGTTTAGATACGGCTTATGTTAATTTCTTTCGTGGAAATGCAATGTTTCCAAAGTTTAAATCAAAACGTAAAAAGAACACATTTACAGTACCACAACGCACAAAAGTGCTTGATGGTAGAATATATGCACCTAAATTTAAAGGTGGTATTAAAGCAAACATTCATAGAGAAATAAAGGGTGAGATAGGTAAGTTCACAATATCTAAAACCCCGACTGGTAAATACTTTGTTTCAATATTAACTGAACAAGAATATGAACCAAGTAAAAAAACTGGCAAATCAATTGGGATAGACTTAGGTTTAAAAGACTTTGCTATCACTTCTGATGGAATTAAATACAAAAATAATAGATATACAAAAAGATATGAAAGACAGTTTAAGAAAGCACAACAACATCTTTCTCGTAAAACAAAGGGTAGTAATATGTTTGAAAAACAAAAACGTAAAGTTGCCTTAATTCACGAGAAAATAGCAAACACAAGACAAGATGTATTACATAAAGTAAGTAATGATATTGTATCTAATTTTGATATAATTTGCCTTGAAGATTTGAATATTAAAGGAATGATTAAAAATAGAAAACTATCCAAACATATTGCTGATGCAAGTTGGGGTACATTTGTTAGATTTGTTGAGTACAAGGCAAATTGGAATGACAAAACTGTTGTTAAGATAAACCGTTGGTATCCTAGTTCAAAGACTTGTAGTGTTTGTGGATACATAAATCAAGACTTAAATCTTTCAGATAGAGAGTGGACTTGCAAAAATGGTCATAAATTAGACCGTGATTTGAATGCAAGTATCAATATTCTAAAAGAAGGATTAAAAATATATCGTGAGGAACTTGCGATTACAAAGGTGGAGGAAAAATCAGACATTGTTAGCAATGCACATCCTGCGAAGCCCGAAGCCCAACCCATCGGCTCTGCCGTGGGTGGGTAGTTCACTGATGTGATGATTTGTATTTTAATTATTTAATAAGACTATATAAAAACACAACAATTAAGAGAGCAATATAAAGGGCTGATAAGTCCTGATATAACTCTAATAGAAGTATTAGGTATATTTGCAACAACTAAGACAGAAAGAGAGAAATATGCTAAGTTATTTGCTCAAATAATACGCCAAACAACACAAAAGGTATTAGACTTTCAAAAGTCAGTTAATCAAGCACACAAGGATTTATATGGTACTGATTCTATGTTTGATTATAAGTCTAATATTGGTAAATTTATTCCTAAAAGAAAAAATATAACAATAGATATAAGCACTTGTGCTAATGATTGTATCAATAATATTAAAGAACTAATAAATGTTAGTTTTATAACACCTGTTGATTTATACTTTAAAAATGCAACAAGCACACAAATTAGAGATTTTGCTAGAAAACTAGGCATTAGTATAGCACAGGTGCAAAACAAACAAATTACACTTAATCATAGCAACTAATATATCTAAATTACTTAACCTTGACAAATAACTAATTGTGTTATAATGGAATTTTAAAATAGGAGCATACCTAAAAAAGATGCACGACTTGCATAAACAGAGATAAAGTCGGTTAGTTAAAGCGATGAGTTTTAACCAATGTTTTATATAACCCACAGGGATAATGTTTCCCTGTTGGGTAAAAATTACCTCCTGTGATGTTTTTAATCTATTAAAGGAGATATATGATAAAAGAAAGTTGCCGAAGTATTGGCAACAATTTGGTAGTTGTTGGAATAGTAGCAACATTTTTTAGTCAAGTTCCATTTATTGTAGTCTTTGTTGTAGCTATAATTGGTACTTTATTTATTAGCTATGGAGTAAAAGAATTATGAATACTATAATTGTAGCACTCAGTGCTTTGCTTATTTTAGGAGCAATGGCTTTATCTATTGAACTCAAAGAAAGACGCCAAAAACGTCAACAAAAACAAGTCTAATATAAATTAGATATTTTATAACCCACAGGGAAACATTATCCCTGTTGGGTTAGTGTTTCCTTTTTTACAAGGAGGCATTATGCAAATCACAGCAAAAATACACTCAACAAGAGTGTCAACTTGGCAACCAAAAAATAGTGATAGTAAAATAAGCTATTGTATTATTACATTAAAATACAATGATAAAACTATTACTGTAAATGCTTATAATAAGTATGCTCGTTTCTTCGTTAATACACAAGGTAATTTTGCTTGTTTAAGTATTAAAAATAAGCGAGAATATGCTAAATACACTACCTCTACCTTAGATTCGCTTATGTGGATTAAGACAAAAGATGGCAGGGTTATTTATAAGCAAAAAATAAGTCAAATAAAACCGTTTTTAGACACAAAAACTGCAAAAACAGTTAAAACACTAAAAACACAGCAGAAACAAAAAAGAATAACTAATCGTTTTATTATTTTTTGTCTTGATATGTTATCTGCATAACACAATAAAAAGGTGGCTCTTAAGCCACCTTTTTATTATTTAATAATGTTATAATATAATTTAGTTTTAAAACTTTTTAGAAAAAAAGTTTTTTGTACTTATTATTTGATACTGATAGTTTTGCAAACAATTCTGTTTTATTATCTTCAAAGTATCCTTGCATTAACCCTGACAACATATCTGCAAACTGTATATTTGCAGTTTTTGCACTGTCTATGAATTTAGTTTCAAGTTTTGTATTACTATTTAATTCAAACCATAATTTAGTTTGTAAATAATCATTCAGACTATTACCACTTTCAACTTTTATACTTCTATTATCAGGCATCAAAATTATATTTTTATGTTGTTTCATTTCATCCAACAAGCTAAGCCCTATCATATAATTATAAAGCTTATTTGGATCTTTTCTAATATGATCCTGCACATTCATTTTATTTACTGTTATAAATAAATATTTTATATTGTCAGGGTTTTTATCTCGAAGTTCTTTAGCGTTTTGTGCAAACCATACACGCTGTTCATGTGACATATCTGCCCATTTTTTTTCATTTTTTGAATTCCAATTAAATTTTGTATATAATTTTTTAATTAGTCTTTTGGGGAGATGTTTTTTGTTTTGTGATACAACTAGACTAGCTATAGTTAGATGGCGACTTGATCCTCCACTACGATAAGGTTTGTCAAATTTCCAACCTAAGTCCCCGCTTTCGTCCAAGTATATAATCATAAATTTTGGTTAAAAAAAAGCATGAACCCTAAAGACGACATTTTTACAAAATGCTTACGATACACAAAGTGTGTCGCGAATATTCTAGGATTTACTCATGCTTAGATAATATTATAGTTTATTAAAAATAAAAGTCAAATTTAATTATTATATTTTTATACACCATTATTTGATGTGCTTTTTAATACCTAAGAGCAATAATAAATATATTATTGTTAATTACTAATAAATCTACACTATGAAAACACTAATAACAATATTAGCACTAATAATAACCGCAACAGCACACTCAAACAATCAAATAAATAATGAATTTGATGCTGTTTTTTTTGATACTAACAGCCAGTTATATTATGAGATTGGAGGTGCTAAAACATATAAGCCATTAGTAGTAGGTGCTAATAGCAATATAGACTTAGGCTTAGATGGTAGTGTAGATGTTGGTTATTCTTGTGGGAAGTTTGACATTAAGAGTACATTTAAAGATACTATGGATGATTTTAAAAATGGTGCAGATGATGCTGTTAATACTGTAATACAATCTGCTAATGCTGCTATATCATCTTTACCTGCACTAGCATTAAAAAGAGCATTGCCATCAGTTTATGATATGTTTCAAGAATATAAGTTAGATGCAAAAAGCAAAATAGATATAGCATCTCAGTCTTGTGAGCAAATGGAAGAAGAAATATTAGCAGGAGGTAATCCTCATGCTGATTTTGTTCAAGCTGCTAGAGCTCAAATATGGCAAGATGAAGCAGAAAATGGAGGTAATATAGTAAGGGCTAAAAAGAAAGCTGACGGAACAGATGGTAATCCACCGCCAGAGCAAAGTGGAGTTACTTCGTATGGCGATAAAAAAGTAGGTGGAATAGGACAAAAACCATATAATCCAGTGAGCGATGCTATTATCGCTGGTTATAATTTTAATATAGGCAACACTGACCCAACTAATAATACAGCACAAGCACCCACAAACAGCGAACTCAACAAGCAGTTTGCAACTGTTAATGATGCTATTGACTGGACTACTGATGTTGTTGGTGAAAAAGGCATAAATAATACTAAAACAACAACAAAGTCTGGTAATGGTTTAAAACCAAAAATTATTGCAGAACAACAACAAATTATTACTGATTTTAATAATGGGGATTATGCAAAATATGGCATAAACCAAACCGTACTTAATAAACTAGACTCTATGACGCCTAAACAACAACAAACAATAATAGCAAATATAATAGATGAGTTAGCAATAGCTAATACTATTAAAAAAGCCTTAACTGCTAGAAGAATGTTATTAACAGGACAGCACGAACCAAATGAACAAGACAGCACCAGCAAACTAGGAGAAAAAGAACGCACACGAGCTATAAAAACATTAGAAAAAGAAATAGAGCTAACTATTTTTGAATACCGCACAAATAAGCAACTAGCTAACACTACTATTGTTAAAATTTTACAACAGCCTGTATTAAGAGGTACGGTTTCATCACAGCCTAACAAAAATCCATTTTTGTAAATAAATGACAGATTTTGCACTAACTTTAAATACATTATCCTGGGTATTCTACAATAGAATATTTCAAGTATTAACTGAATACGGTGTAATTTATCTGCCTTTGGCAATTTATGTTTATAAGAATTGGTATGCACAGCTAACACACGATGCTAACACCACAATAGTGCAGGTTTCAATAAAAGGAATGCTAGTTGATGTAGTAGTGTTCTTATTTGTATATTATTTAGCATTACTACCAACTATGTCATTGCAGAAAGTTCGTAATACTTATAATATTACCACAACACCGCAAAGCACAACTATACAAAATAACCTAAATAATTTACAAAGCAATTTAGACCTTAGTGAATTAGACTCAACAGGCAGACCTAACACAGCACTTAAAATACCAATAATCTGGGCATCAATTGATATTTTTACTAATCAATTTAATAAGGCTGTTATCCAAAACATACCAAGTAATGTAGGTGATATTAGAACAAAGATGGCTAGTGCTATTGCACACATAGACATTGCTAGTCCTAGCATATCAAAACAGTATTCCCAATTTAGTGATACATGTTGGCTAAGGTCCTTAGGTAAGTTTGATGACATGGTTGATAATGGAGATATAAGCACAGGATTATTTTCTGGTATTAATAAAATTGACTATAATTGGGTAGGTGGTAGATACTTAGTTAACACTAAGGGCTTTTATAAGCCTTGTGCTGAAACAGACACAACTTGCTATAAAGAAGTACCTACTCCAAAAGGGTTTTATATAGCAAATAACGGTATAACAACAAGTTGCCATGATGCTTGGCTAATATTAAAGCCAAAATTACAAGAAGTATTTAATATTCCAGTAGGAGATCAAGACTATGCATTAAGAGTTTATATAAATGCCAATCAACAAAAAGCAACCGCAAACTCAAACACTGACAGTTCTGGTGGTGGTGTTAGCTCACTATTTAACAACCCAATAGATACAATAATTAGTGCTATTAAAAATATAATTAGTGTTATAGGTGCTAATATTGTACTATTTTTCACTGAAATAGCTACAACAGTAATTGTGGCATTCTTGCCAATGGGACAAGCCATTGCCTTAAGTTTTTTTGTTATATTATTACCTATTGCTATGTTAGTATCAGCACTAAGGGTTGATATACTTGTGCAATTTTTAATGTTTTATTTTACTATAAGTTTTTTAACTGTTATTTGGGCGATAGTTAAGTTTATTGATAATAATCTACTATATTTAGTATATGGTGCTGATGATAGTGATATATCGCAAATTGCAGTAAGTGCAGTAACAGTTTTTAGCTTAACAGGTACACTTATGGCTATTGCTACTTTGTTTATGTATTATTTTGCAACTAGTAAATGGTTTCAGTTGATGACTATGGCAGGAAGTCAAGCTGGTAAAGAGGCAGGAACATCTTTTGGAGCTACAAAAGATACTGCAAGTAAGGTTGGTAGTCAGGCTGAAAGTGTTGGTACAAAAGCTGGAAGTTCGTTTAAAAAATAAATACTAATAATCAACTGTATCATAAACATACCCATTTTTATCAGCTGCTGGGTGCATAGGATCAAAACGCTCAGAACAATCAAATTCATCATAATCACCATACATATCAGTTTTTTTGTCAATGCCATCATCATAAATATTATCATCGCTATCATCAACCAAAAGCAAATCTAACCCAAAATTTAATACTTCTTTAAATCCCATAATACACCCCTTTTCTTATTGTCTATACTTCGTATTTTACCATAGTTTAGGCTATATGTCAAGTTTATATTATTGTAATTATTTGTTTTTATTAAATATAATAGATAAACTAGCTTAATTTACTAATAATAATAATATTCAATAAATCATATATGTATATGTATTAGGCAATGCTATTTTAATATTTGTAGTACATTATGTTGTATAATGGCAAGCGCTATTTGTAAGATATTCTATTTTACCTAGTTAACATCGTATTAGTAACTTGAATTACCACAACAAATAACTCTTACTTTTTATCTTTTAATGAGTATTGTAAATCTATATTATTTATGCCAATAAAAATATATACACTAACTCGTTTATTTGATACATTCAAAAACCTTAAATATAAAAGTATCTACACATCGTTTTAGACATACTGTCGCAACAAAAGCTGCTAATATAGAAGGAGTTAATATTAAGACTGTGCAACAATTATTAGGGCATGCAAGTATAAGGACTACATTAAGTTATATTCATCCAGATATGGAAGATATAAAAAAATTACAAAAAAAACTCTAATATAACTAAAATTAGTATACAATACAGTTTGTTATTTCATTTTACACCTATTAACTTGTAATTGTTATTAGGGGTTTGGGGATATTCCCCAAAGTAAGCTTTGCTTACTATTTTAGGTAATCTTTTGTAGCACGAGATTGCCACGCCTTTTTGCAAGGCTCGCAATGACGATGGGTATAATTCTAATTTGTAATCATTATTCTCTACGCCAAGTAGTGTCATTAGTGCTATCTTCTAAAATAATACCGTGTCCTATCAACTCATTACGAATCTTATCTGCCATTATAAAGTCTTTTTGTATTCTTGCTTGGTTTCGCTGGGTTATTTTTTTTGATATTACTTCGTCTGATAGTTGTATTCCTTGCTTAAAAAATATATCCTCATCTTGTAATAAACCTAAATAACCACCTAATTTTCTAAGTAATTGTGCCAAAGACTTAGCTAGCTCTAAGTCTTGTTTTCTAGCGGTATTTAACTCTTTTAATAAGTCAAATAATACCGATATAGCAACGGGAGTATTAAAATCATCATCTAAGGCATTGTTGAATCTTATTTCAAAATCATAACGAAGTGCAACTTCATTCATAGCCCCATAGTCAATAAATAACCCTCTAATTCCTATATATAATCTAGTTAGGGAGTTTTGAGCACCAATAAGATTATCTTCACTATAATTTAATGGGCTACGGTAATGACTACTAATAATAAAATACCTTAACACTTCACCGCTATAATGTTTTAAAGCATCTTTTATAGTAGTAAAATTATTTAGCGACTTACTCATTTTTTCTTTATTGATATTAACAAAACCAATATGCATCCAGTAATTAACAAACTGATTATTATTTGCCCCTTGTGATTGTGCTAACTCGTTTTCATGGTGTGGAAATATTAAATCAGCACCACCACCGTGAATATCAAAGGTATTGCCTAAGTAATGCTCACTCATAGCAGAGCATTCTAAATGCCAGCCCGGACGCCCAGCACCCCAATTAGTATTCCAACTAGGCTCATTTGGTTTAGATTTCTTCCATAATACAAAATCTAATGGGTCGTTTTTATTAATGTCAATATCAACTCTATTTCCTGCTTGTAAATCATCTAAATTTTTGCCAGATAATTGTCCATAATTTTTAAAATATCGCACCGAAAAATATATATCGCCATTTTTTGCTTGATATGCTAGTTTTTTGTCAATTAATTTTTGTACCAAATACAGCATGCTATCAATATGCTCTGTGGCTTTAGGCTCAATATCTGGTGGGACTACATTTAAATGCTTTTCATCATCGTGCATAGCATCAATAAAAAAGTTAGTAAATGTTGTTAAATCTTGCTTAGTTTCTATAATGCGATTAATAATTTTGTCGTCAATATCAGTAATATTACGAACATATACTACATTATTATATTTGTGTTTTAAATGTCTGGTAATTACATCAAAAACAACCATAACTCGAGCATGTCCAATATGGCAATAATCATAAACAGTCATTCCACAAACATAAATACCAATTTTATTGGCATCTATTGGTTTAAATTCTTGCTTTTTTTTAGTTAATGTATTAAATATTCTTATCATAGTGCAAATTTTACTTTTAAATTACAGAATATTATACTAAAATATGCTATTTTTATATATAATAAGCAAAGTTAAAAATTATAAGGTATAGTTATTGCTTATTATAATATTTTTTATTTTTAGGAGTTAAAATGAGTATTTTAGTTACACAAGAGGCGCCTGATTTTACTGCATCAGCTGTTTTAGCAGATGGCAAAATAGTTGATGATTTTACCTTATCTAGCTTAAAAGGCAAAAAAATTGTATTGTTTTTTTATCCATTAGATTTTACCTCTGTTTGTCCATCAGAAATAATAGCCCATAACAATAGATTTAATGCCTTTAAAGAAAAAAAGGTTGAGGTAATAGGTGTTTCTATTGATTCGCAATTTACTCATAATGCTTGGCGTAATACAGCACACAAAGATGGAGGTTTAGGAGCTATTAACTTCCCTTTAATTGCTGATGTTAATCACTCTATTATGAAGGCATACGGTGTTATTCATCCAGCAGGTATTGCCCTTCGTGCCTCATTTTTGATTGATGAAAACTTTATAGTTCGTCATCAAGTTATCAATGATTTACAACTAGGGCGTAATGTAGATGAAATGCTAAGAATGGTAGATGCTCTCACATTTCATACCGAAAACGGTGAGGTTTGTCCAGCAGGTTGGAATGATGGCGATGAAGGTATAAGAGGCAATAGCCCAAAAGAAATAGGTGATTATCTTGTAAGAAATGTTGATAAATTATAATATGAAAAAATGGCAGTGTATTGTTTGTGATTGGATTTATGATGAAGAAAAAGGCGATGTTGAAGGAGGTATAGCACCTAAAACTAAATGGCAAGATGTACCAGATGACTGGGTTTGTCCTGATTGCGGAGCAACAAAAGACCAGTTTGATATGATTGAGATTTAATGACTGATATTTTAGTTTTACCAGGGGATGGTATAGGTAAGGAAATTATTGCAGAAGCTGTAAAAGTCCTTAATTGTTTAAATGAGAATTTTAATCTAAATGCTAATATACAATATGGCTTGATAGGAGGTAATGCATATGATGAACTTGGCTTACCACTACCTAGTGCTACCATTGACTTAGCTAAAAAATCTGATGCTATTTTACTAGGTGCAGTAGGCGGTCATAAATGGGAAAACCTACCAAGAGATAAACGCCCAGAGCAAGGTTTATTAGCTATTCGTAGTGAGTTAAATTTGTTTGCTAATTTAAGGCCAGCATTATCATATCCGCAATTAGTCGATGCTTCTAGTTTAAAGCCAGATATTATATCAAACTTAGATATAATGATAGTTCGCGAGTTAATAGGCGGTATTTATTTTGGCAAGCCTAGGGGAATTATCAAAAAGGATGGGCAAAGATTTGGTTTTAACTCTGCTACTTATTACGAGTCAGAGATTAAAAGAGTAGCTCATGTTGCATTTCAAATAGCCAGAAAACGAGGTAATAAAATTTGCTCTGTGGACAAAGCAAATGTTTTAGAGGTTTGTGAGTTATGGCGTGAAGTTGTAGCTGATGTTGCTAAGGAATATCCAGAGGTAGAATTATCAAATATGTATGTTGATAATGCTGCCATGCAGTTAGTAAAAAATCCAAAACAATTTGATGTAATAGTCACTAGCAATTTATTTGGCGATATTTTATCAGATTGTGCCGCCATGCTAACTGGCTCTATTGGTATGTTGCCATCTGCTTCTCTTAATGAGAATAACTTAGGTATGTATGAGCCAATTCATGGTTCAGCACCTGATATAGCAGGTAAAAATATTGCCAATCCACTAGCAACTATATTATCTGTTGCTATGATGTTAAGATATTCGCTAGATCATAAGCAATTAGCAAACAAAGTAGAACAAGCAGTTAGTATGGTTTTAGCACAAGGCTATCGCACTGCTGATATTGCTGATAATAATGATAATATTGTTAATACCAGTGCTATGGGTGATGCAATTGTTAATGCTTTAAAAGATATTTAAACTATTATAACTTGATATAGCAGTTTTTAATTGTCTTAACTTTCACTAACTGCTAAAAACCACTTACTAATACACAAATACTTATAGCTATTATTTTTAACCATTTTTATAAAGATATTCTCTATTATTCATTAAAACAAACTTTGACCGCCAAACATTTTGCGAAAAATAAACCTGTTGAGTGTGGTTGATTTTGGTATTGTTGCTTTATAGTCGCCATCCTCTTGCTTATTAGCTATTACAAAACTCATTACTGGCATATTAACAGTACCCATTCGTACATCGCTGATAATAAGTTTGCCGTTTTTATCATCAAAACGATAAAATTTATGGGTAAAATGCTTATACTCATTTATAGTAGTTGTATTATCTACTACAAATTTTTGCTTGTTATGAGGGGTTTTTAACCAAATACCAGCACCTTTAAACAAGTGATGAAAATTCTCATATATGTACTCATCGTCAATAACTACACTACGCCAAATAATAAGATTAAATGGAGTGGGCATAGCTAACCTGTTTATTATGTTATTAGTAGGCGGTTTACTGATATTTAAAACATAAGACTGCAATAGTAAAGATAGCAGTAAATATGCAGTACTAAGGCTTAAAGCCCAAGTATTAGTAGAAATACCATATATAACTGGCAGGCGTTTTTTAATCAGCAATATCCCTAAACTAGCAAGTAAAGGCAGTGTATAGAAAAAATCAATAATAAACATTGAGCCAATCATTACACTATCTAACTCTAATGGCCAAAAAACCTGAGTGCCAAAAATTGTCAAAGAATCAAGCATAGGATGAGTGACAAGCACTAATAAAGAAATAGCCAAGCACCTTTTATAACTAATTAAATAACTAGCAAAGATTTTTTGCATCAGTTTTGCTATTGGTATTGCCACTAAACTAAGCACAAAAAATGAGTGAGAAAAACTACGATGATTAACCATATTACTTAAATCATCGCCATAATCAAGTAATATGTCTAAATCAGGTATGCTAGCTAATAAACCACAAACTATTGCAACCTTAGGAGTTTTATAAGGACTAACTGCCAAGCCAATACTAGCACCTAATACAAACTGACTAACAGAATCCATAATTATATTAAAACTTAATACAAAAACTAAATTTTATAGTAAATAAGTTCTAATATACTTTTTAATCTCTTGTTTTATTAAAGATAAATCTAATATCATAGTTTAGCAATTTAGATATTTATGTGTGTAGCTTTTTTTTAATAGTGTTGTCTAGGATTACACATTAATATAACTATATAAGGATAAAAAAGATAATCCTTATACAGTGTTTTAACAAGTTTTTTGTAAGAGTTGTATATAAAGTCTGACTTGTAATAATTAAGTATTGTGTCCCTAAAACTTGTCATTACGAGCCTTGATAAAGGCATGACAATCTCATCTTACAAACACGGTGTAATTGGCAGCAGTATGTTGCCCGTCATTGCGAGCCTTTGTAAAAAGGCGTGGCAATCTCATCCTACAAACGCGGTGTAATATAGTACCAGTATATTGCCTGAGATTGCCACACACTAAAAAACAGTGTTCGCAATGACGGTGGGAGTAATTGAGTACCAGTATTTTGCCAAAATACAAAAAAAAAGTACCAAGAATAGTAAGCAAAGCTTACTTTGGGGGGTATCCCCAAACCCCTAACAGCAATTACAGGTTATTCAGTGCATATTAACTATATTTGCTTGTTTTTTTATTAGAGATCTTTGCATAAATAGAGATGATTAGCAGAGCTCTGATTTTTGCTTAATGTAAGTGAGTGGAAAGCGGGGTTCTGATGATTATTCATGTTTGTGCAAAGGTCTCCATTAGGGGCAGAACTAATTCCTTCATTACAATTATTATGAGGCCTTTGCATAAATAGGGATGATTAGAAAAATGACAAATTTTGCCGAATTGGTTATTTTCTTAAAGCCTGCCCTAGCAGGGCTAAAGCTGGTTTTAAGAAAATAACCAAGTTGGTGAAAGTGGGCGTTTTAATGATTATTCATATTTATGCAAAGGTCTCTCACTGTACAACAGCCCCTCAAACTCCCCATATAGAGATTGTGCTTGTAATTTATATTTTTGTCGTGAGATATTTGTGGTGTGATTTTAAAAAAGCACCCATGTAATTAAAAAAAAGTACCCACAATAACGAATTGGAATTATACCCATCGTCATTGCGAGACTTGTAAAAGGCGTGGCAATCTCATCCTACAAACGCGGTATAATTTAATAATTAAGTATTGTGTACCTAAAACTTAGATATTTTTGCAGATTAAGTATATAATTCCCAATAAAATAGTAAAAAATCGGACTAGCTAAAATATATAATAACTATGGCAACAATAACATCTTTTTAGCATAAACTTTTAATATAATAGTATTGTATCATTTTTTAGCATAAATTATCAATCATAGCATACGCATCAGCACCTGCTGTTATTACTAAGTTTTTATTGCTTTCATTAATACCGCCTATGGCAACAATGGGTATAGATAGTATTTTTTTGGCATTGCTAATAACAGAAAGTGGACATTTTTTGACTTTTAGTTTGGTTTTAGAGGTAAATACACTACCAAATGCCACATAATCAGCCCCATCTTTTTCTGCTTGTATAGCTAAGTTAATATCATCATAGCAAGATATACCAATAACTTTATTTTTGATTAGTATTTTTCTTGCTATTTTTAAACTTATATCATAAGCACCTAAATGTACTCCATCGGCATTAATTTCTTGGCATAATTTTAAGTCATCATTAATTATAAATAGTGTATTATACTTTTTGCATAATTTTTGTATTTGTTTTGCTTCTTTAATTTTGACATTACTAGTAATATTTTTGCGTCTATATTGCATACAACATACATTATAAGACATTAATACTTTTTCAATTTGAGTAATATTTATTGCTTTATCAGGTATTATTGCATAAGTATTTTTAATTTTTTTACTAGCTAACATTATGAAAATTATTTTAAGTTTATTACTTATTATTATAAGCAATATAACCCTTAGCGAAAGTGTAATTAATATTAGTGCAGAAACAATATTATTAAATAATGATACAGGAATAGGAATTTATACAGGAGGCGTTGTTATTAAAAAAGATGAGGCTAAACTAACCGCTAATAAGATTATTATTAAACGAGAGAATAAAAAAATCCAAACAATAAAAATTTCTGCTAGCAAAGAAAAGCCAATTTTTTATTATAATGATATTAATAGTAATACTCCTACAATAACAGCACTAATGATAGATTATAATGCTAAAAACAATACTTTAATATTAAGTGGTATGGTGCAAATTATTGATAATAATAATAAAATATTAGCAGATAATTTAATATATAATATAGATAATAAATCAGCCACTATAACAGCTAATAAGAATGGCAAAGTTCAAAATCAAGTAATAGTAAATGACAACAAATAACAAAAAAAAAGCAGTATCTTTAGTATCAGGGGGTTTAGATTCTTTATTAAGTTCTAAATTAATTTTAGAACAAGGTATTGAAGTTGTTGGTCTTAATTTTTTTACTGGTTTTTGTGTTGAAGGGCATACTCATGCCATTAGAAAAAAACACCAAGATAAAAAGAAACGCAATAATGCCCTATGGGTAGCACAACAATTAGGCATTAAACTTCATATTATTGATGTAGTAGAAGAATATAAGGATGTGCTATTAAACCCTAAACATGGCTACGGCAAAAATATGAATCCGTGCCTAGATTGTAAAAGTTTTATGGTAAAAAAAGCCAAACAATGGATGTTAAAAAATGATTTTGATTTTATTATTACCGGTGAGGTTATAGGACAAAGACCTATGAGTCAAAGACGCGATACTATGCCAATAATACAAAAAGAATCAGATGCTAAAGACTTATTATTACGCCCATTATCAGCTAAATTATTACCTCCAACTTACCCAGAGTTACAATCTTGGATTGATAGAGATAAATTATTAGATATTAGTGGCAGAAGTAGAAAGGTACAAATGCAATTAGCAGAAAAATATGGTTTTAAAGACTATGCAACTCCAGCTGGTGGTTGTTGTTTTTTAACCGACAAAAAATACTCAGATAAATTAGTTGATATGTGGCAAGCAAGAAATAATAGAGACTATCAGTTAGACGATTTAATGCTATTAAAAGTAGGCAGACATATTCGCCCTAATAATAGGTTTAAGTTAATTATTGCCAGAGAAGAGGGAGAAGTTAATTTTTTATCAGGATATAAAAGACAATACTCAACTATACAACCAATTAATTGCACAGGACCCATAGCTCTAATTGATGGCAGTCCTAATCAAGAAGACTTAAAACTAAGTGCTAAAATTATAGCTAGATACAGTAAAAATAACGATGATAGCGATATATTAGTAGAAGTAGCAAATAAATCAGGCATAAAACAACAATTTAATACTTTAGCCCTAAATGATGAAGCTAAATTACAATCTTGGTTTGTGTAAAAATAAAAATCAATCTATAAAATATAGTCCAGCAAAATTTAAAACCTACCCTCCATGCTTATCTTTCTACTTGTGGAACTGGTGGAAAGAGTAGCTAAAAGGATCATTTCCACGATAACCAGCAGCAGATATTCCACCTAATGCTGATAAATTTATAACTTCACTGTTATTAGGGATGGCAATATAAGTGATATTCTTAGTTGATTCAACTACCTTATACTTTATATCATGTAAATCCTCATCAACAAGATTTTTAATGCAGTCTTTTGGATTTGAGATTAATTCATCTCTAAATTCTTTGTTTAAAAGTTTATCATAAAAATTCTCTTCATTATCTTTCATATCAATACTCCTTTATTATTTAAAAAAATCTAAATATATGCTAAATTGCTAAATAAAATACTATCTACTTTTATTGCAAAGGTCTCTTATTATTATAATTACTTTTTTATAAATCATACTCAATTGTATAATTAAATATATAGTTTATGTGTTACACTTTAAAATCATTTCATAAGGACAATGTGCATAACTCTTATGTATTTACTTTTTATTAAACCAAAAAAAATAACTGCTAAAATAGCATTAAAAAATTAACAATAATCTAATATGCCAATACAACGAACAAAAATGGCAATTGCCTATGATTTTGACGGCACGCTTGCCTTAGGAAATATGCAAGAGCATTCATTTATACCTGCATTAGGAGATAATAACGAGCAGTTTTGGAATAACTCCAGAAAAATAGCACAAGAAAATGACATGGATAATGTGCTAGCATATATGCATCTAATACTAACAAAAGCAAGAGAAAATAAAGTACCAGTTAGAAAAAAAGACTTTATAGAACACGGTAAAAATATTAAACTTTTTGCAGGCGTTGATACTTGGTTTAATAGAATTAATAAATACGCAAAAAGTAAAAATATTGACATTGAACATTATATTATCTCATCTGGGCTAAGAGAGATGATAGCAGGCACAAAAATAAAGAATGAGTTTAAATATATTTTTGCATCTGGTTATAAATACGACCACAACGATGTTGCGGAATATCCAGCCTTAGCAATAAATTACACAACAAAAACCCAATATTTATTTCGTATAAATAAGGGTATTCTTAACTCTTGGGAAGACACAAAAATTAATGAATTTACCCCAGAAAACCAGCGTCCTATACCATTTAAAAATATTATTTTTATTGGCGACGGAGACACTGATATACCCGCTATGAAAATGGTTAATTATCAAGGCGGACATTCTATTGCTGTGTATAAAAAACAAGCAAAACAAGGCAATACTCACAAAAAAGCCCAAGAATTAGTAAAAAATGAACGAGCAACTATATGTGCTGAGGCAAATTATAGCAAAGATAGCGAATTAGATAAAGCCGTAACAAGCATTATTGATAAGATAGCAATAAATACTATACTTAGTAAAATGAGGTAGTTTTTATATACTCTCGTCATTGTGTAACCTTTGTAAATTACACTGTCATTGCGTAGCCTTTGTAAAAGGCGTGGCAATCTCATCCTACAAACACGGTGTAATTAGTACCAGTACATTGCCTGAGATTGCCACACACACAAAAACTGTGTTCGCAATGACGGTGGGAAATCAAAGAAATCAAGCCGAAACAGCATAAGTCCGACTTGTGATATGTTTTTAATCACAAGTCGGACTTGTCTTTTTGCCAAACGAGCAACAAACAAAGGATATTTTACTGGACACCTCTTTAATTTTTATTACAATCAACTCTGTTATTAGTTGTTTTGATATATAGCTAATCTGATTTTACCAATTTATCATAAATTTGCTTGTCTGTTGCCCCTTCTGTGCCTAATAATAAAATTTTACTATTTATATTTAATTTTAGTTCATTTTTTATTTTGCTATCTTTACTAGTAGCTATAAGTCCTACTATGCCTGCAACTGCTGATTCACCTGCTATTATTGATTTTGAGCTATAAGTTTTATTAGCCATAGCTTGCATTGTACTTGCTATATCATTGTCTGTAATAGTCATAAAATAATCAACACCGTTTTTTAATATATCCCAAGCTAAAAAAGACGGGTTACCACAAGATAATCCTGCTTGAATAGTCTCTTTTACAATGTTTATATCCGTTATGGTATTATTGTTACAGCTTTGATATAGGCAATTAGCAACATCTGGTTCAACAACAATAAATTTTGCCATATCGCCACCTAGTTTTTGCCAGTAATAGCTACATACACAAGCCGCTAAGCCACCACACCCACCTTGTACAAATATATGAGATATATCATCCTTTATTGTATTAAAAATCTCTGCTAACATAACACTATAACCTGCCATAATCTGTTTTGGTATTTTTGTATAGCCGTTATAAGAGGTGTCTGATACTATATGTGTATCACTTTGTTTTTCTTGTTTTTTAGCCTCTGTTACTGAATAATCATAATTCCCATTTACTCTTATTACTTTTGCCCCTAGAGCTTCCATTTCTTCTTTTCTTGCTTTACTTACATCTTTGTGGATATAAATCTCACAGTTACAACCAAAGGATTTAGCCCCCCAAGCAACTGAACGACCGTGATTACCGTCTGTTGCAGTAACAACTGTTATATTTTTTGTAATATCTTGGTATTTATTGTCTCTAATATCTTGAAAACTTACTTTGTTTTTAGTTTTATTAGTAATTATAGTTTTTAATAAATACAAAACCCCATATGCACCACCTAATGCCTTAAAACTTTTAAGTCCAAAACGCTGACTTTCGTCCTTATAGTAAATTTTTGCAACTGCTAATTTTTTTGCTAATTTATCCAGTTCTAATAGCGGAGTTTTACTATATCCAGCCCATTTTGTAATTTCGTTATAGGCTTGTTCGTTTAGTGTTTTATTACTAACGTTTGTTAAAAAACTTGGATAAGCAATATTTAATTTATTATGATTTTTTAATATTTTAATGTCCATATATTTATCAAAAAAGAGAATTACAGGGGTAAGTATGCGGTTTTTTCATTATACACCTCAGGTATGCTACTATTTTATACTCACCGCATTACGAGTACAGTATAATTATTACACCGTCATTACGAGCCTTTGTAAATTACACTGTCATTGCGAGCCTTTGTAAAAGGCGTGGCAATCTCATCCTACAAACACAGTATAATTGGCGGCAGTTATTGCCTGTAATATTTAATAAAAAGATGATAAAAATAGTGCTAAAATCTATCAAAAGAGGTGTACAGTAAAATGTGGGAACCGCATTATGTTTTCTTATTTTTTTAGGCTAAGGTTGTAACAAGAGATACTATTGGTCTTTTTCAGTTTAACGGAATACGCTATGACACACGATACACACATCTGTTTTTCTTAGAAATATCGCCAGATAAAATAGGCTATTTAATTATTAAAAAAGAATTAATAGGAACGGATAACTATAAATTAGTCCCTATGCAAAAAAATACTAATTCAACATTCAAATTAACTAAAAAAGGAAATATTTTAAACTCATTTGATAGTTTTAGCGTAGATGTTGAAAGTGCTTTTAACGAATTATAAAAATAAAAACCTAGCTAAATCAACCAAAATATTACTTAGCTTGCAAAAAGTAGGTCAAGATAAATAATCCAAATATAAAGTTTTAAGGCATAAACTTGTAATGAGGCTAGTTAAAAACAAACCTGTAACTACTGAAAAATAAGTATTTTGTCAATTTAAGTATATTATTCCTATATTGAGAGGACTGCCTACTATTCTTATGCAATAATAGCATATTTATTTGTACTTTTACTTACGGAGTTTATCTTTTATGATAAAATTTAGGATAATTTTTTAAAGGTTCTTGCAGTGTCAAAAAACGCAATATTAGCATTAGAAACAGGAGATGTATTTTATGGAAATAATATTGCTAAACAAGGCATAGCCGTTGGCGAGGTGGTTTTTAATACTTCAATGACTGGTTATCAAGAAATACTTAGCGACCCATCTTATGCCGAGCAACTAATAACTCTAACCTACCCCCACATTGGAAATACGGGTATTAACGACAATGATTATGAGTCAGATAAGGTATTTGCCAGAGGCTTAATTGTCCGTAATTTAATAGATAATTATAGTAATTGGCGTGCTAATGGCTCATTAAAAAGTTTTTTACTACAACATAATGTTGTAGGCATTACTGATGTTGATAGCAGAGCATTAACCAGAATGCTAAAAGATAAAGGCTCATCAAAAGGCTGTATTTTAAGTGCTGATAAAATAGATAACAGTTTAATTGATAAAGCCATAACTAAAGCTAGGGAGTATAAAGGACTAGAAAATACCGACTTAGCTCAAGTGGTATCAACTAAGAAAAAATACAATTTTCAACAAGGTAGTTATAATATTTTTGATAATAAATTTAACAAGCCCAGTAATAAATTTAATGTAGCTGTTTATGATTATGGGGTAAAGAAAAGTATGTTAAGATTTTTAGTAGATATAGGCTGTAATTTAACGGTATTTCCCGCTAAAGCCGATGTTAAAGATGTTTTAGCCATTAAGCCTGATGGAGTTTTTTTGTCTAATGGGCCTGGGGATCCCAAGCCTTGTAACTATGCTATTGCAAATATAAAAAAACTGTTAGCACTAAATATACCAATATTTGGCATTTGCCTTGGATACCAATTATTAGCTTTAGCTGGTAGTTGTAAAACCGAAAAAATGAAATTTGGCCATCATGGTGCTAATCACCCAGTTAAAGAGTTGAAGTCCAATAAGGTTTTGATTACCAGTCAAAACCATGGCTTTACTATCTCTGATAATAATATTAATTCAAATATAGAAATAACTCATCGTTCATTATTTGACAATTCTATTCAAGGCATTAAAATAATTAATAAAAAAGCCTTTGGTTTTCAAGGGCATCCAGAAGCAAGCCCAGGCCCCAACGATACACAATACTTATTTAATAACTTTAAGGAGATGATGGTATGAATAAAAAAATAATTAAAACTATTACACTGTCAGTGTTTTTAGTACTTTTTAATAACTTATATGCAGGCGATGTAGATCCATGGCAAAATTTTAATAGAGACATGTTTAAGTTAAATACTGGTATTGACTCTATTTTTGTGCCAATAGCACGAACTTATCAAGATAATATACCAGGTCCAGTCCAAGCAGGAGTTAGTAATTTTTTTGCTAATATAGCAGATATAAGTACTGCTTTTAACCAATTATTACAGGCCAAGGGCTTTAGTAGTGTAGGATCATTTTTTAGAGTATTTGTTAACACTACAATAGGAATACTAGGGGTAATAGAAGTTCAAGATCGTCCAGAACAAAAAGAAGATTTAGGACAAACCTTTGCTACTTGGGGGATTGACTCAGGTCCTTACTTAGTGTTGCCATTTATAGGCCCTAGTACAGTTCGAGATGGTATTGGCTTATTATTAGATGCAAGTCTTGTTAATAATATAACAATAGAAAAAATAAGCGACGAGAATAAAAGGCTGGCTATTTATATTGTAGGTGCTATTGATAAAAGAGCACAATTATTAGCTATTACTGATTTACTTAACAAAGCAGATGATCCTTATATAGCATACAGAGAAACATATTTACAAAAAAGAAAATACGACATAGCAGATGGCAATATAGCAAGTGTTATAGAAGAGTTTTAAATATATGCCTAAAAGAGACAATATAAAAAGCATATTAATAATAGGTGCAGGGCCCATAGTCATAGGACAGGCTTGTGAATTTGATTATTCTGGAACTCAGGCATGCAAGTCCTTAAAAGAAGAAGGATATAGAATTATTTTAGTAAATTCTAATCCAGCCACCATTATGACAGACCCTTCTATGGCAGATGCTGTGTATATAGAGCCTATAGAATGGCAAACAATAGAGAGAATTATTGCTATTGAGAAACCAGATACTATATTAGCAACTATGGGCGGACAAACGGCACTAAATTGTGCATTAGATTTACATAAACATGGAGTGCTAGCTAAATACGGCATTGAGATGATAGGTGCCAATAAGACATCAATAGACAAGGCAGAAGATAGAGAATTATTTAGCAAAGCTATGGCAAAAATAGGCTTAGATATGCCAAAATCTACTATTGCTCACGACATAGAAACAGCCTTAGAAATTCAACAAGAATTAGGTTTTCCAACAGTTATTAGACCGTCTTTTACTATGGGCGGTAGTGGAGGTGGTATTGCCTTTAATAAAGAAGAATTTTTAGAAATTTGCACTCGTGGGTTAGACTTGTCACCTGTTAATGAGTTATTAATTGAAGAGTCCATTATGGGCTGGAAAGAGTTTGAGATGGAGGTTGTTAGAGACAGTAAAGATAATTGTATTATTGTCTGCTCTATTGAAAATTTAGACCCTATGGGTATTCATACTGGAGACTCAATAACAGTAGCCCCAGCACAGACATTAACCGACAAAGAATATCAAATTATGCGTAATGCTTCTTTTGCAGTATTAAGAGAAATAGGCGTTGATACTGGTGGCTCTAATGTGCAATTTGCCATTAATCCAAAAAATGGCAAATTAGTAGTTATTGAAATGAACCCAAGAGTATCAAGGTCTTCTGCACTTGCATCTAAGGCAACTGGTTTTCCTATTGCAAAAGTAGCCGCTAAACTAGCTGTTGGCTATACCTTAGATGAGTTAAAAAACGATATTACTAAATCTAAAACACCCGCATCCTTTGAGCCTAGCATTGATTATGTAGTTACTAAAATACCAAGATTTGCTTTTGAAAAATTTCCAAAAGCGGATACAAGATTAACTACGCAAATGAAGTCAGTAGGCGAGGTTATGGCAATTGGTAGCACATTTGCCGAATCAATACAAAAAGCAATTAGAGGACTAGAAGTAAATAAAAGTGGCTTTGATACAATGCTTGATATAAATTCTGATGATAGCCATAAAATAATTAGAAAAGAGTTAATAAATGCTGGTGCCGATAGGATATTTTATTTAGCCGATGCATTCAGGTGTGGTTTTAGT
Source organism: Gammaproteobacteria bacterium (assembly GCA_965207335.1). Lineage (GTDB taxonomy): Bacteria > Pseudomonadota > Gammaproteobacteria > PS1 > Pseudothioglobaceae. Next base: position 1,497,010 of record OZ242267.1, on the reverse strand, counting down.
ATTACAGAAGTTTTTGAATTATCTAAGGTTGATCCATGGTTTTTACACCAAATTTATAATTTAATTAGCATTGAAAATACATTAACACATAGGAGTATTAGCGGTTTAGATAAACATGAACTTAGAAAATTAAAAGAAAATGGTTTTTCTGATTCTAGAATAGCAATATTACTTAACTGCAAAGAGCAAGCCGTTAAAGCAAGAAGAGATGCTTTTGACATTAAGCCAGTATTTAAGAGGGTTGATAGTTGTGCAGGAGAATTTGATACTGAGACAGCATATTTATATTCTACATATCAACAAGAATGTGAGGCAAAACCTAGCAACAATAAAAAAATTATGATTTTAGGTGGTGGTCCAAATAGGATAGGACAAGGAATTGAGTTTGATTATTGCTGTGTCCATGCTTCAATGGCATTAAGAGAGGCTGGATTTGAAACTATTTTAGTAAATTGCAACCCAGAAACAGTATCCACAGATTACGATGTATCAGATAGACTATATTTTGAGCCACTAACACTAGAAAATGTTAGTGCAATAATAGATATAGAAAAACCATACGGAGTTATAGTTCACTATGGAGGACAAACACCATTAAAATTAGCAAAATCCCTAGAAGAATACGGCGCTAATATTATTGGCACTAGCCCTAACTCTATTGATTTATCAGAAGATAGAGAGTTATTTTCCCAAATGGTAAAAAAATTAGGCTTAAAACAACCAATAAATGCCATAGCTAAAAGCCCTAGCCAGGCACTAGATATTGCATCTGGCATAGGATTCCCGCTGATTATAAGACCATCTTATGTGCTAGGTGGTAGGGCTATGGAGATTGTATATGATATGCAAGGCTTAACAAAATATATGAACTCAACTGTAATAGTGTCCAACGATTCTCCAGTATTACTAGAATCTTATTTAGACCATGCTATAGAGGTTGATATTGATGCAGTATCTGATGGTAATGATGTTGTTATTGGCGGAGTTATGCAACATATAGAACCAGCTGGTGTTCATTCTGGAGATTCTGCTTGCTCATTACCGCCTTATTCTTTGTCTAACGAGATAGTAGATACTATGAAAAGTCAATTAATACTGATGATAAAAGAGTTAAATGTCATTGGCTTAGTCAATGCTCAAATGGCATACCAAGATGGTAAAATTTATATAATTGAAGTAAATCCAAGAGCATCAAGAACAGTGCCATTTGTATCAAAAGCTATTGGGGTATCGCTAGCAAAAATAGGTGCTTTGTGTATGATTGGCAAAACACTAAAAGAACAAAAATACACTAAAAGCATTATTCCAAAATATTTTAGTGTTAAAGAAGCAGTTATGCCATTTGATAAATTCTTAGGCACTGACCCTATTTTAGGTCCTGAGATGAAATCAACAGGCGAGGTAATGGGTATTGGCAAGGATTTTCCTAGTGCATTTAGCAAGGCACAATTAGCATCTGGCAGCAATATTCCTATAACTGGTAGAGCTTTTATTAGTTTACGCAAAATAGATAGAGAGCATTTAACAGCATTAGCACGAAAACTAATATCACTGGACTATACATTAGTAACAACTCGTACAAACCATGCTATACTAAACGATGTAAATATTAAGTGTGAGCAAGTAAACAAAGTATCAGAAGGCTCGCCTCACATAGTAGATATGATTAAAAATGATAATATTGATTTTATTATAAATAGCACAGAAGATGCACAAGGAGTTGAAGACTCTACCGCTATTCGTTGTCAAGCATTGATTCATAAAGTGCCATTTACTACTACTGTATCATCAGCATTTGCAATATTAGATTCATTAACAGTAAAGGATAAATTTGAAGTTCAAAGTCTGCAAAGCTTACAGTCTAACTACTTAAAGCACTAGCATTTATTCTGCATAAACCAGCCAAATTGCAATAATCACAAGCACCTTTAATAGGTAATATTTGAGCATTGCCATTTTGAAACTCATTACTCGTTTTTGCCAGTTGTTTTTGCCAATATTGTTTTAGCTTTGTGTAATATTCTACATTAGATTTTTTTATTAAATAGCTCATACTATCAGAGTCGGCAAAACCTAAGTATTTAATCATATCAGCCTTTAAAACAACAAACATTACTGCATTAGCATTGTAATTAAGGGCATAAATTGCTAACTGTGGCTCTGATACAGCATTTTTCAATAATCCATCTTTGGCAATTCCTAGTTTAGCTAAACTAGCTGAACCACTTTTGTAGTCAAATATTATTGTATTATTGTTTATATCTTTATCAATCCTATCAAAACGGACATTAAATACTAACCCAGCAATATTTACTTTTTGTTTATATTCTAAGTTGATAATTTTAAAATCATCTCTTTGCAACTCTAACTGTAAAAAATTATAAATAATTGCAAATAATCTGGTTTTTTCAATTTTTTCTAACTCACTGTTTGCTAGTATAGTATCTAAGTGTTTATTTATAGTTTGTGCCAAATTATGGCATTTTTTTAGTGCATCTAGTGTTTGTATATCCTGCCAGATTAATTCTAAAGCTCTGTGAATAAGCCTACCTCTATCCATGGCATTAAAACCTATATAAGGCTCTACGCTATCATCAATATTTAACCTTGTACTAAAGCCCTTAAACGGACATTGTGCTTGACTAGATAGTGTTTTTATACCTTTTTTTATGTGCTTATTATTAACTTTTTGAGCCTGATAATCATCAATTACCACTAAACTAACAAGAGTATTATTTATGCTTTGTACCTCTGTTATATTATTATCAAAGTCAATCATAGGCGATGGTAGTTGACTATTGTTGTCCTTAGTTTGTGCATAACTTATACATATATTACTACTGGTACTAATAAGATTATTTAGGGTAATTTTTGCTCTTATTTGTAGTTGGTTATAATCGCTATTTGGTAATTTGTATAGCACAGCTAAGTGGTAATCAATAAAGCTTAACCTTTTAAGCATTCCAGGCAAAAAATCATCACTAACACCTAATATCCAAACATTATCAAAAAATAAATTTTGTGCTTCTAATTGTCCTAAAATATGGATGCATGCAGTATCAACTTTGGGTTGAAAAGTTATATTGCTTAGTAGTTGCCCTAAGTTTTTTAATGCCTGATTAAATGTTAAATTTTTGCCTATAATATCTAGGGTATTAAATTCAAGTTGTGCTTTTTGCCATTTATTAAATACTTGGAATTCATAGCTAGATAGATGTTTATTATCGCAAAAACCCCAATACAGTAAAATTGTTATAAACTTATCTAAGTACCAGCTATGGCTTTGTTTTATAGCTGTTATATTCGCCATAAGCTTTGTTAAGTTTAACAAAGTTTTATTTAGTTGAGAGTTATTTTTACTAATACTTAAAATACTATTAGTGCTTATTTGATAATCACCACTATTTAGTAGTTTATTAGCAATATTAGCCCTAATATTAAGCTCGGTATCATAACTACTTATGTATGAAGAGCAAACAACTCTAGCACAGAGTTTTCTTGTGATAAATCCAGTTTGCCATTGTCTGCTAAATTCTAAAATATCCATAGCATTAGAAACCAAGCCATAACTTAATAATGATTCCCCTAATGAAATGTTATAAGCTTTTTTATCGCTTGTTAATAGATTTTTATGGTAGTTAAAGGCATTATCAAGTTTGCTAATAATAGTGCTTTTAATGCTTGCTAAATTAGGTACAATTACGGCTATTTTTTGTTTATTATTATTTTGATATTTTTTATAAGCCCAATTAGTTGCCTCTGTAACCTCGTCATTGTCATCAGTAAAAGTTTTAGTCGTTATATTTGGTTTATTTGCCTTTATATTTATACTTAGTTTTGTGGCGCTTAGTTTGTCAAATACAGCCTTTTGTTGAACTGTTAATTGATTAAAGCCATAGTGATAAACTTCACCATTTGTATTATAATTTATAGTATTATTAATAAGCATATCGGCTAAATCAAATAAATTTATACAGGATTTTCTAGTCAAAAATTTATGATATTCGCCTATCAATATAGCAAATAAATTACTCTTCGGGTTAAAGCTATATTTTAATTTATCAATTGGGATGAAAAAATGCCTAACTAATTGGTATTCACTGATAATAGTGTTTATTAATTGTTTATTATCAATACCAATATCTTGAATTTTATTACTGTTGGTATTAATTATAAATTGCCAAATAAAAAAATCTTGAATAGCAGTAATTAATTTACTATCAATATTATTTTTTAGCCATAATATTCGCAAAAATTCCTTATAAGGCAAAATTATTGGCATTCTGTGAGATTTATTATTAACTAAGGGGTTTTGATAAATATTTTTTATCTCTAAGGACTGTCTGTTATTAGCGGTTATGATAGTATCATTTTGATAAGTATTGCCCAATAGTTCCATATCAGTATATAATAGCATATTTTGTAAATTGTTATACAATATAAAAAATCAGTAACAATGGTTTTTTGTTGTACAAGGATTTACTATTAATCTTTTATCATGCAACAATTTACTGGCACTACCATTTTATCGGTTCGTAAAAATAACACAGTCGTTATGGGCGGAGACGGACAGGTATCCTTGGGTAGTACAATTTTAAAAGGTAATGCCAAAAAAGTACGCAGACTTTATAATGATAAAGTTTTAGCTGGTTTTGCAGGTGGCACAGCCGATGCTTTTACCTTGTTTGAAAGATTTGAGGCGAAACTTGAAACATTTGACGGGCAACTTACTCGCTCGGCTGTTGAAATGGCAAAAGAATGGCGAACAGACAAAGTATTAAGGCGATTAGAGGCATTATTATTAGTAGCAGACAAAACAACCTCACTTATGATATCAGGCAATGGCGATGTAATAGAACCAGAATTGCCACTTATGGCTATTGGTTCAGGGGGTAATTTTGCCGAAAGTGCCGCCAGAGCATTAATAGATAATACCAATTTAGACGCCAAGGACATAGTAATAAAAAGCCTTAATATAGCCGCCGATATTTGTATTTATACCAATAACAATTTAACCATAGAATTATTGTAAGTACTAATTACTATTATAAAATATAATAAGTAAAAACAATTATTTAAACATAAGCGATAAATTAAGTACTAATTTTTACAAAACTAGTATTTAAGATAATTATTGGTTATTCCAGTATATTACCTTATCAACTCATATTAAAAAGGCATTCGCACAATACGGTGAGTCTTATTTGCAAACCGAAAGCGATGGTAATGATGTGACCTATTTTATTATTAGATAGTTAAAATTTAAGCAACGAATTAAAAATTAAAGTCTTTCTAATATAGCACTACTAATATCTTTGCTAGTAGCATTAACATTAGTAATGCTATCTTTACATTGGCTAATAGCAATATCAGGGTCTTTTAAGCCATTACCTGTAAGAGTACAGACTATTTTTGAACCTGATACTAATTTATTATTACTTATACTTTGTATTACTCCTGCTAATGATGCTGCACTAGCTGGCTCGCAAAATATACCCTCTTTGTCTGCTAGTAATTTTTGGGCATATAAAATATCATCATCGCTAATATCTCCAAACCAGCCACCTGATTCTTGCTTAGCTTCAACTGCTAATTGGTAGCTTTGTGGATTACCAATACGAATAGCGGTAGCAATAGTTTGTGGGTTTTCAACAGGAGAACCTTTAATAAAAGGTGCAGCACCTTGTGCCTGATAGCCTGCCATTATTGGCAAACTATCAATATCCCCGTGTTTATTTGCTTCTTTATATCCCATCCAATATGCACTAATGTTACCAGCATTGCCAACAGGTAAATAATGATAATCAGGTGCAAATCCTAACTCTTCTATTATTTCAAATGCGGCAGTTTTTTGTCCATCTAGGCGATAAGGATTGATAGAATTTACAATAGTAACATTGGTATTTTTTGCTATTTCTTTAATTAACGCCATACCAGTATCAAAATTACCTTTTATTTGCAAAATATTTGCTCCATACATCATTGTTTGGGCTAATTTGCCCATAGCAATCTTGCCCTCAGGAATAATTACAAATGATTTAATGCCAGCCCTACAAGCATAAGCTGCAGCAGATGCTGAAGTATTACCAGTTGAAGCACAAATAACCGCCTTAGAGCCATACTCTACAGCCTTAGTAACAGCCATAGTCATACCTCTATCTTTAAAAGAGCCAGTGGGATTTAAACCCTCGTATTTAACATAAATATCTATGTCAAAATTTAGTATTCTGGGAATATTATTTAAGCGAATAAGCGGAGTATTGCCCTCACCTAAGCTAATAATTTTAGTATTTTCAGTAACTGGCAATCTATCTTTGTAACGCTCTATTATTCCTGTATATCTCATAGTTTTATATATTAAAGACCATTGCCTAAGTATATTTATAAGTACAGCACTACTTGTTAATTATACTGTTTTATGTATAAATAAACATAACTCATACAGTAGCTAAGTTTTTTGTTTGGGATAATAATTTAACTTAAGCCATATTATACATACCAAACCCCAATTATAACTTAATGCAGTAGCTTTTATTAGCCTAAGTTAACGATTCTACATGAATCATTTTTGCTTTTTGTAAGGTAAAATTACAGTTATTAATATCATTAATAGCAGATTTTATAGCCTTAGTTTTAATTTTATTGGTAATAATAGCAATATTAGCACTATTATTATTAGCATGTTGAATAACAGACTCAATGCTAATATTATAACTAGCTAAAATTTTACTAATATCTGCTAATACGCCAGTTTTATCTGTTACTAATAAATGTAAATAATAAATACTTTCTATATCGTCATTAGTTAAATACTTAGCTGTATTATTTGTGGCAGTATTGCCTCTATAAGTATTATTAACTATATCAATAATATCAGCAATAACAGCAGATGCTGTTGCTTGTGAACCAGCACCAGCACCATAATACATAGTTTGTCCAAGCGCATTAGCATTTATTAAAATTGCATTCATAACCCCATTAACATTTGCTAATAAAGTACTTTTAGCAATTAAAGCAGGATTAACACGCATTTCAATCAAAGAATTTATTTTCTTGGTAATACCTAGATGCTTAATGTTATAGCCTAATTCGTTGGCAAACTTAATATCTTGGCTAGTTATATCGCTAATACCTTTTGTTATAACCTTGTTAAACGCTAGACTAGTATTAAATGCTAATGATGATAATATGCTTATCTTGTGTGCAGCATCAATGCCGTCAATGTCAAAACTAGGGTCTTCTTCTGCATAGCCTAATTGCTGTGCTTGTTGCAATACTTGTGTAAAAGCACTATCATTTTTTGACATCTCTGTTAGGATAAAATTACCTGTGCCGTTGATAATACCAACTATAGTATCAATTTTATTAGCACTTAATCCTTGAGTTAAACACTTAATTATTGGAATACCACCACCAACTGATGCCTCAAATAATAATGCTACTTTATTTTTTTTGGCTAGCTTTAATAACCCATTACCGTGATGAGCAATAAGTGCTTTATTTGCACTAATCACATGTTTTTTGTTAGCAATAGCAGTTTCTATTAAGGTTTTGGCAATATCAATACCTCCTATTAGCTCTAAGACAATATCAATATCGGGGTTATTTACTACTTCAAAGGCATCTTCTGTAATATAAATATCGCTACTATCACATACACTATGCTTATTGTATTCTGTTATATCTTTTACCGCCCCAGCAACTATACTAATATCTTTATTAGTGCGTTGCCTAATAATATCTTTATTTTTTTTAAGTACATTAACAACACCAGATCCTACTGTGCCTATGCCTAATAATCCAATTTTAACCATTATAAAATTAAAGTGAAGTTGTTTACAACAATTTTAAAATAGCATATTATACCAATATTACAATAGTACGATAAAGATACTTATAACATAAATTAATATTTAAGAATGCATCTAATAATACTTACAAAGGTGCCAGAATTATCGGTTATTTGATACTAAGAAAAAGCTAAACTTAAGGGTAGATTTTTAATGTCATTGCTTAAACTATTAGGCTGGGATTTATATACTATGTGTGAACGAAGCACTGCTTTTTAGATACACACTATTTTTTGCTACTGATAATTTTGCACAAAAATTTTACTATAAAACACTTTAAATTTAAAATTATTATACACAGTCTGCAGTGCTAAATGATCCTACTGTGCCAACACAACTAATAGTACTAGCAGTACCACCTATCGTACCTACCGTACCCGCTGAGCCTATTGAACCGACACTAGAAACAATATTAGCATTAGATAATCTATTTGCAGCAGCAGATATTTCATCTAAATCTAAATTATAAGCAGGTATAACAATATAAGCAACATCTTTTGTTGATTTAACTACTTTATACTCAACATTAGCTAAGTTTTCACCTGCTATTTTTTTAATAAAGTCTTCTGGGTTTTTTTCCAATTTAGCACGGAAATCTTTGTTATAAAACATTTCTACGGCATCTTCTTCTTTTAACATAAATTACTCCTTTTTTAAAACATTAAACTGTGATTATAATGATTATTGTAAGGCATGCAACTAATCTTATATTACAAACTATATAGTTTATATAGTTACACCTTTAAAATTTAACTAAGGAAAGGCTATTGCATTAATCTATTTTAAGGATAAGGAATAAATATTACTTAATTCTAAATGATATACACATCTAAAAGCAGTATTTCGCATCCAACGCTAAGTATAGAAAATTTGTTAAGCTACTTTATAAGGATTGTTTATTTATGCAAACACAGCATAATTAAAAAGCAGTATTGCACATAAATATCATTATGCAGTAGTTTTATTAGCTATGCCAAGTAGTAAAGCTATCTACCCCTTCTTTAATAGTCTTACAACTATTAACAGGAGCGTCCATATCAGCATAGCCTAAACTCATACCACAGATAATTTTCATCTTGCTATCAATATTTAGGGTTTTTTTAATCATACTGCTATAGTTAATTAAAGATGCTTGTGGACAAGTATTTAACCCAAAATGCTCAGCTAATAACATGATATTTTGCATTAACAAAGCAATATCCATATGTGCCCCTTCTGTTAGCCTTTTATCCATATAAAATATTAATCCAATATCAGCACCAAAAAAATTATAGTTATCTCTAATTAGCTTAAGAACCCCCTCCCAGTCAATATACTTTTCATTAAATTCAATATTTGCTGCATGATAGGCGGCCATACCAGCAAAGTGTCTTCTTTTTTCAAATGGTGGAAAGAATTTTGGTGGATAATAGTCGTAATCTAAGTCTAACTCTACCTTATCATCAAAGCACTTGGTTAAAATTTTTGATAATTTTTCTTTGGCTTTACCACTAACAACAGCAATATGCCAAGGTTGCATGTTGCCACCTGTTGGACAGTTTTTTGCAATATCTATAATCTCCCTAACTAAATTTAGGTCCACTTTTTTATTGGTAAAGCGACGAGTAGTTATTCTATTTTTAATAATTTCTGGCAGTGTTCTCATTAAGCCTTGCTGGATTAAGTATTGTATTATCATTATGTTGTGCTAAAAAAGCCAGACTAATATCAACTAAACCATGAATTGCTGATATTGAATGCTTATCACTAGCCCAAGAGTCACAAAACCATTGTTTATTAGCATTAAAACGGTTTATTAATGCCAGACTTAAATCTTTTAATTCTGGCATTTTTTGTCCAAAATATTTTTTAAAGTATAACTGATGATATAGACTATCCAAAATATTTCTAGTATCTGCCAAGTCTAAGTTTTGAGGTGTTAATTTATTTATACTAGCACGAAGATTATCTTGGGATTGAGATTTTAGATAAATTTGTGTTGTTAAGTTGGCAGAAGTAAGTTTATTTGATTTTGTTAGCTTTATATTGGCTAATTTACTGTGCAGGTCATTATTTTCTTGCCAGTATGATTTAGCTAACTCTAAGGCCCAATAATCATCTGGAAAAATAGATGTCATATGTCCTTCCAACCAAGGACTATATTTTTTCTCTATTATTTTTTGATTAGATAATTTTTGGCTTAATAATTCTGTGCAATCTTTAGTATAATCTGATTTTTTATAGGTGCTGGCCAATACAGATAATAAGCCTGTTATTCCAGAGCCATAATTAATAGTTATATAATTATCTTTGTTAATATCATCTGTTAGTAATTGATAGCATTTTTTTATATCCTTACTAACATCAAAATACTTAGCCAGTATAGTATAACTATTAATCATTGCGGTATATCTATTAAACCAGCCATAACCTATGTTTTTAGCAAATATATTATCGACATTAATAAATCCCCATAGTTTTTCTAATGCTGTTAAATACTCTTTATCACCAGTAGCATCATATAAGTAAGAGAATAAAATTATTAAAGCAGAGGCACCATAAAAATCATGGACTAACGGCATTAATGACTTATAGTTAGATGACGAATCTAGCATGATATTGTTGATACCAAAAGCATAATCTTTATCTACAAATAAAGATAGTAAGTATTTTCCTATTTGATTTGCAACTTCAAGTTCTTTATAATTGTCAATTTTATTACTAATACTATAATCGGTCTTTAAATCATTGTTTCGTAGTGAAAATAATGACCCAGCAATATCTAAATCATCCTCAACTCTATCTAACCTAGATAAGTTTTCTTTGATGTAGCTAACTGGAGTATTTGTAAAAACGTTTTTAACAATAGTATTATCGTGTGTATAAGCATCTGTAGTATTTGCACGGAGTTCATAAATAGGAATATCATTACGCTTAATACTTTGTATGGCGCTATCTATTATTTCAAATTTGTAATACGCTAAATAATTAAAAAGACTATCGTGAGCAATGCTTCTACGAACACCATCATTAGACGATCTTTTATTGATATTTGTTATTAAACTGTAAGCACTCCAAGTGTCAATAAAAATACTGCGAAACCTTGATTCTTTAATATTATCAATAAAATCATTTATAGCAACCTCGCCTGCATTAGACATTAGTAGTTGGTTCATTTTTATAAAGCCTGCCTGAAAGTTAGGCCAATAATTTTTTATGTCTTGGAATTCACCGTTTAAGAAAGATGCAAAATCAATAGCTTTTAGAGAAAGATTTTTACTTTCTTTTTTATCACTAGGATAAGATGATTCTATTGGCGTTCTTTGCATACCAGGTGGAACCATACACGATATATCAATGGGATCTTCATTGCTTTTAGATGGCATTATTCTCGGCAATATTCCAATGGTATTTAAGGAGTTAAGTGCAGTATTTATACCAAATAACGGTGCACCAATTATTGTTTCATAGTCAATAAAATAAGGCATATCGGCAGAGGCAATTAGATTATCATACCAAAAATCATTTGCATTTAGTACTTGTAACAAACGAAGCCAAGCACCTAACCTTTGGTAAAATATTGATACTTGCTTTTTATCAGAGCAATGTTTAGCATTTACTTTTTGTTCCCAGCCGTAATCACCTTTATTAATAAACTTTGGTGCTAAGGGCATATAATTTGGTTCTAGTTTGTGTAATTTTTCTAGTAATGTACCAATAGCATCTGTTCCTGATAAGTTCTTTGGCTTATAAACAACATCACCTAAGTTGGTTTTAATAATAGCAACGGAGCGACCACCTCTATGCGGGTCGCCTAATCCAGGGCTAATATCTATTATTTCTAGTTTTTCATTAGAGTTATCATTAAGAAATGTTTTTCTAATATCTGCTATATCGTTGTTAAATCTAATTAACATCTCACAAGAAACCTCTAGCCAATCACTATTTACCACACCTATAACCTTAGCTATAACTGGCTGTTTCTCTAATAAAGAAGTCCATGCTTCAAAACTATTGTAATCAGCTCTTTCTGTTTGTTGGCTGTAGTGATAATAAGATGAAGCGATGCTAATTATTGGCGAGTAAATCCTAGAAGTAAAATAATTCAATAAATTAGCAATACCTTTGTCATGTAGGATAATATTATTTTTTTTTAATATAGTAATGCTTTCATTTAATTGACTTTTAGCTATTATTGCAAGATTAGAACCAAATAACTCTTGTTTTATGTTTTTTGTAAACGGTTCTAAATTGTGTAAATCAGCACCACTTTTTATAATATCTCGCCAACTAGAAATTAAATAGTGAAAATTTTTAGCCCATTTAGGAAGTGCTTGTTTATCAACTACCTCTACATCTAAAACAGATTGTCGCAACTGCTCTGTGGTTATTGAATGAGTCTTTAGAATTTTTTCGGCACTAAAAGAAGACTTGTCTAATACTTCATTCCAGCTATCTACTCTATTGTTTATAATAAATTCATCTTGTTCTTTTAGAGCATTAAATGCAGGGCAATTAATGCGTTCACCAGGGCTACTAGCCTTTGCTATTAAACTATAAATTTTAGAATCTATCATTTTTTACCCATACCAGCTAACACTGCACTATGCATTTGAGAAAGAAAATCTTGAGTCACTTTAGACATGTCAAAACCCTTAGGTAAACTTCCTATCATAAACTCACCTACATTGCTTTCAACAGTAGGATCGTTTTTACTTGCTTTAGCAAAGGTTTTAATATCACCAGAGCCTAAGCCACAAGGTGCTATACCCATAGCAATAGCATTCAGATAAAATGTTTGATAAAGAACACCAGTATTTCTTAGTGTTGTAGCATAAGCAATAGCATGGTATTTCCAACTTACTCTTTGGAATCTTGCCGCTATGTGTATTAATACTTGCGGTTTGACAATCCTAGCACAAGAGGCATATGCTGTATCAATCAAGGAATCAGTATCTACTGTTGGGCCACTTATTTGTATTAGTTGATGAGTTTTAGGCGAGTAATAATACATGCCTCTATCTAAGTCTGTTGCTCTATCAACTGTAAGATATAATTCTAATTCATAACTAGCACCACCAGTTGGATAAGGACGCCAAGACAATTCCATGTCTGTTTTTTGGGTTTCATCCTTAGCATTAGTCACTTGCATTTGTGAACTGAATAGAATTCTGCTTGTGCGATATAAAAATTCACCAACTTGTTTTAATGATATTGGCTCCTTTTCATTGTACTCTCTAATTGATAATCTTCGCATTTGTAGTTGTGTTAGCGTAGCATCAGATTCCATTAATTCTTCTATATTAGGCTTATATAAATCAATTCTTTTTCCATCAGGTAAATCACGAATAGACGGTCTAGGTTTAATAATATTGACAAAAGGAAAAGCACCGCCAAAATCACCAAAGTGATAGCCAAAACGACTTTTAGAATGAAAATTTAAGTCAGCAACATCCCATTGTGTATCTACATCTGTACCTTCCTCTATACGAGAAGGTGCTTTTTCTGAACTAACTACAAACTCTTCTCCTAGAAATAAGCGGATAATTAAGGTAATGCTAGAATGCATAGTAGCATCATATTGTTTGAAAATATCTGCTAGCGTAGTACCATAAAATAAAGCAAAAAATAATTTATCTAGCCTATCATCTTCAACTAAAAATCGTTTATCTTTCATTGCCCTTGATAAAAATAACTTATCATCTTCTCTGGCTAAAGATGTAAAACGAGAGAAAAACAACCTTTGATTAGGCAACACATCATCCGCTAATTCAATGTTTTCCCCGCCTACAGCAGAATTACAAATACTAACCATAGGTTTGTTATCATGTGAAATGCTAATAATAAAGTTATTCCAATAAATAAGGTTAGCAACAACTAAAATTAACTGACTAGCATCGTGATAATCACTAACTTTATCTCTTACATCTTTTAAAGAAGTTCCTTGCGGTTTTCCAATAAAAGCAAATATTTCTGCAATACTTTTATTAATATCATATTCAAAGCCATTAAAACTAACTTTGTAATTGTTATTTTTTTCATTAACAAGCAAACCATCAGCAATACTAATTGTTATGCCTTTTACTTTCATTAATTCTGTTATAAACATTTATTCTCCTTAAATTATATTATAAAATTTTATATATTAACTATTAAATGCACATCAAAACTAAGTAATTTTTATATCTATAAAAATTAAATAAAGATAGCTACTTTATTTACTTCATCTTCTTGTAATGCTCGCTTTAATTTTCCAATTTTAACTGGTACATCATACATTCTGCCAGCATTTAAACGAGTGTGCATGCTTCTTAACTGTGGTATCATTACCTTAACAACAGGCATATCAATATCAGCACGACTAAAATCTACCACATAAATCTGCCAATTATTATCCTTTACTAACTGAATGCATCTGTCTCGCTGAGAGTTTAAAGACATGTCCTTAGGTTCTTTGTAATCAGAAAATACAGCTGTTTTTTCGTCATTAGGTGTTAAATATTTAAAGTATTCATCTTCAACAGTAGAATTTTGTAACCAATAAGAAAATTCTGCTGATAACTTATCATAATTTTTACCGTGTTTACCGTTATTAATCATTTCTAATAATTGTGTATGCTCACAAACAGCCCTTAACATAGCTATTTTTGCATCAAAATGACAAGCTGAGGCAAAGCAAATATCTTGATTTTTTTCTTGGTCTTGAATATAAGAAATAACAACAAAAGTAGGTATGCCAATATCATTTGTTATATCAATTGCCCATAATTTTCTGTTGTATCTTTTTTGGTGTATTTCAACAGCTTTAGTAATATGATTATCATCAAAACTACTTAAATCAACTGCTTTATATTGTAAGCGATTATGCCACCATATTGCAATATTATCTCTTTCAATTAACTCTAAAAATGCCTGTACAAAAGCTTCTGTTTTGCTATTGCCAGATGCAGTACCATTAGTGTCAGCAGAAGCAATCCAATTATTGCCATAAGGATAACCAAAGTATAATAATTGTGCTGGTACCCAAACATGCTTAGATTCCAATATTGACCAAATAGGTGACCATTGATAATATTCATTTATATCAATTTTTCCCGGGGTATGGTGAAAAGCACTAAACTTACTATTAACATCATCAGCAATTTCATACTGATTATCGCTATAGTGCATAAATTCATTTGGCAATACTGCATCACCTTTTTTAAAATCAATAAACCGTGCTTTTTTTTGTACTTCTTCGCCCTGATAAGCAGAGCAATAACGCTCAATTGATTCCGCTAATGCACTTACTTTTGCTTGGCTTCTTGTTTTTCCTTTGCCAGCATTTAACATACGAATACTAAATAAAGAAAGATTAATATTATCAGATGCTAAAGCAAGGTTATTGCCAGATTCATACACATGTGCCCAATCATCTTTAGGGTCAGATACTAATTTTAGATGGCTAATTACACCGCTTATTGGGCTTACTAAGTGCTTATATTTTGCTAAGGTTTTTTCAGGGGATTTGGTTTTATAACCACCACTAGTTAATACTGTTGTTGCTACATTATCAAATACAAAAGCACTAGGCTTATTTGCTAAGGGTGTGCCACAAGTTAAGCACTGCGGTACTTTGGATACTTTGTGATTTTCTATTTTATTTTCATACCAATCAAATGTGCGAACATGACTACTTAAATCACTATATCCTAAGACAATGTAACGGGCAATTTCAAGTGCAAATTGATAAGATACACTAGCCATAGCACCACTGTCACGAAAATTTGATATTATAAGCTCTTTGCCTTTTTCATAACTGCCCAAAATATTGCAAATTTGGCGATTTTGGCGAATTCTCTTATACAAACACTTGTAACAAAAATCATTATCTTTATTATTTAAGTGGTCGTTAAAAACAGGTCCCGCCAATGGCAAAACTCCTGTGGTACTAATTAACAACCATTTTTGTTTACTTTTTAGAAATTTTTTATTTAGTTTTGCTATATCTTCTTGTAAGTAATCATCAACAAGCACAATAACAAGGCTTGCTTTGCTATTTTTAGATACTACTGATAAACCTACATCAATAAGAGAGCGTTTTAATAATGACAATGCTTTAGTATGAGAGTTGTAATTAATACAGCTAATTTTATTAGCTTGTAGTTTAGTTAGTACATAACTTGGACTCAAATTAAAATCTAACCAAAAACTAGCATAAGAATTATTGATTTTATGACTTGCATCAATAACGACCTTATTATTTATCATAGTATGAATTTGATTTATAATTTTTTCTGTTTGGTATTGTTTTTTTTCTAGATAATCAACAATGTACCCTGTGTTATTATTACCGTCAATTAATGTAAGTAACTCAAAAGTAAGCTTGTCGCCGTAAAAATTATTAATATCTTTGTTTTTATGAACAATAAAGTTTATACTGTCAGTACTATTCAAACTTCCAGCATAAACAGGGTCTATTCTTAGGTTGGGAGACTTTTTTAAAGTGTGAGCGATATCACTAATATTATAGTTCACGGTCATTTAACTAATTAAATAAATACTGGTACTGGGTTTAATTCAGCTTCTGTTTTAGGTTTGTCTAATTTACCCATAGTTACTGGAACATCAAATAAACGACCAGGTCCAAATCGTGCCCAAAAATGACGCATACCCGGCACCATAACTTTCATAACAGGCAAACCAACATCTGGTCTTGTTTGATCTAATACCATTATTTCTAAGCCTTTTTCGTGTACTGCATCAACACAAGCCTGAACTTCTTGATTTAAGTTTCTTTTAACAAGTTTATAAGAATCTTTGGTTATTTTTTTTGCTTTGGCATCTGGTAATAAATATGGGTCAGTTTTTAGAGTTGCATTTTGCCACCAGTCATTACATTCCTTATCAAAATATGTATAACTTCCAGGCTCATCGGTTGATTTTAATACCGCTGATATATATTGATTTAATTCACATACTGCCCTTAGTAAGGCAATATGAGGGTCAAAATGTGCACCAGCAGAAATACAAATATCTTGTTTTTCTTTGTCAAAGCGATATGATATAGCCACAAATACTGGAATATTAAAGTCGTTAGTAATGTCTAACACCCATAACTTTCTGCTATAAACATTTTGATATTGATCTATTGCTTTGTTTAGATACGGGTCGTTGAAACTAGCTATATCTACTTCTGGGTATGAGAGCATGTTATACCACCAAATTGCATAAGCATCTCGTTCCATTAATTCCATAAAGCCTTGCACAAAAGCCTCAGCAGGTGTGTTACCAGAGGCGGCACCATTAGAGTCAGGGTTGGCAAAATTATGATTTAATTTAATACCATCAGCACCATAAATACTAGGGTCATAAGAAAAATATAATTGATAACACATCATCCAAATGTGTTTTTGTTGGGTTATTGACCATACTGGAGACCATTCAACTTCAACATTTTCATCAAAATCCTCAGCTGGTAAGTAATAAAAACGATGACCAGAAGCGGCAATAGCATTTCTGTTTTTGTATTGGTTTTCACTAAAAATCATTAAGTCGTTAGGTCGTAGTGCATCCCCTTCTTTAAAATCAGAAAATTTAGCTATTTTACGAATTTCATCGCCATTAAAAACACCGCTATATCTTTCTAGTGCCTCACACATAGCACTTACTTTAGCTTGATTTTTACTACGCCCCTTACCAGCACTTTTAGATCTAATGCTATTAGTTAGTGCTCTAAAATTACGGTTAATAATGGCTAGGTTACTACCAGACCAATAAACATGCATCCAGTCATCATCTTTTGGAGATGATATTTCAATAGAAGTAATAATGCCTGTTAGTGGAGATATTAAATGATCGTATTTTTCTAATGTTTTTTCTGAGGTTGTTGCTTTCATTCCACCGCTGGTAAAAACAGAATTAGGGTCAGCTTTAAATAATTCTACTGGATTATGTTTTCTGCTTTTATTGTGCAAATCATCACTACCACAACTCAAACATTGTGGGCGTTTGTTAGCAAAATGTTGTCTAATTTCATTAGTGAACACATCATAAGAACACACATGCTTGTCTAATAGTTTTTGTTCGTTTAAGTACTCTATTACTGACTCATTAGACTCGCCTTCACTAATTAAAATCAAACTTCTCATTATGGATATAATTAATGATGGCACATGCGATTTTGTTAGTACTGGCATATCTTCTTCCAATGTAGATAGACTGCCGGGTTTATTGTATTCCAAGAATCCCCTCATTTCTCTATTGTTACGCATATTATTAGTTATACAGTGCAAGCATACTGTTGATTTATCTGGGGTAAATATTGGGCCATATATCATTTCAGCACCTATTAGTTTAATTGGAACCCACTTCTTTTTATCAATTAGGCGCTGCTTATTAAAATCTATTAATTCGCTTTGTAGGTAATCGTCAACTAAAACGATAGCTAGATTAGATTCTTCTAAGCTATCTACTACATCAACATGCATGTCAGATAATGTAGTTTTAAAGTATTTTGTATAGTCATTTTTTTTGCATAAATTAATACAATGCACTTTTGTTTTTTTGGCAGATTCTTCGTAAAATCTGGGTGAAATACCATAATTAGAAAAAATACTTGCATAGCCATCATCTATGCTATATTCTGACGATACAATAATAAAGTTATATGCTAAATTAACCATTAAAATATTAATATCACTCTCGTCATATTTATCTTTAAGTAGTCCAGCAATATCATAGCGACTTCTTTTGCCGTCCACTAATGATAAAATATCACGAATTTTAACACCTGTTAAATGGTGACCAACACCCTTAGCACTTACAACAAAGGTAAAATCAGTACTATCAAGAATAGTTGGGTTAGCTTTTATTATTTCGTCAGTAATACCATATTCTTCATTTGTAAAAATGAAAAGATCTAAGTGTGGTGATATCGCAGGTACTTCAATAATACCTACATCTTTTTTTGTTTTAAACATATCTAGTTAGTTAGTAATAAAATGATTAATTATACACATAACTATTATTATTATTATTATTATTAAGAAATTAATAATGTTATAATATAACATTATATCCTTACAAATGGTATTTTGTGTGTAGCACTGCTTTTTAACTAAAGCAAGACCATGCCTATAAGCCTAAATAATAATGCTACACATATATTTGTTAAAAAACTTATCAAGACAAATATATTACCAGTATTTTAGTTATAAACCTTGGACTAAGAGACAGTACTATGTACATATTTTTGCCTTAATTATAGGTATTTTATATATTTTAAAACATATAAAGTACACTCATATAAAGTATATTCATATAAAGTACATTGCTAAAAAGTTGTACTTATATATATGTGCTTATTTGTGCCGTAATATAGTGCGATTGTTGTTATTTATTTGTTTATTATCGCTGGCATTCTTATCTAAAGCAGAGCCAATTGAGGTATTTGTAAGTATTCCAGTACAAAAAACATTTATTGAGAAAATTGCCCTAGGACATGTTAAGGTTTTATCTATGGTCGAGTCAGGGCATAATCCACATTTTTATGAACCAAACTTTAAACATATTAGCATATTAGCAAGAGCTAAACTTTATATCAGTAATGGCATGCCTTTTGAACGAGTATGGTTAGAGCGTATAAAACAGGCAAATCCAAATATGCTTATTGCTGATGGTATAGCAGGTATTAAATTAAATAAACTAGAACATAATAACAACCACCATGATAAATTTGATTATCATATTTGGACTAATCCATTATTGGTTAAACAAATGGCAAAAAATATTTTAAATAGCTTGATTAAAATTGATGCAAAGCACAGAAAATATTATACTAACAATTATCAAAAATTTATTACAGAGCTAAATAAATTAGATAAAGATATTAGAGCAATGACTGATAACTTGTCTAACCGTAGTTTTATGGTATTTCACCCTGCTTGGAGTTACTTTGCTAATAATTATGGCTTAACACAAATAGCAATACAACAAGAAGGTAGGGATATTAATCCTAAAGATTTAGCTAAACTTATAGATTTAGCTAAACACAAAAACATTAAAACTATTTTTGTGCAGAATGAATTTTCTAAACACTTTGCAAGGCAAATATCTAATGATATAGGTGTTAAAATAGTGACTATCAACCCGCTAGCTGCCGATTATATTGCAAACATGTATTATGTTGTTAAAAAAATAACAGAGGCACTAAAATGACTAAGCAACAAACAGTTATCCAATTACAAAATATAAATTATTCTTATGGTAACTACCCTGTTTTAAAAAATATAAACATGGAGGTTAATAAGGGCGACTTTATTGGTATAGTAGGTCCTAATGCTGGCGGTAAAAGCACTCTTGTTAAGCTGATTTTGGGCTTGTTAAAACCTCAATCAGGAATAGTCAAGGTATTAGGCAAGAATGCCAGTAGTATTAGCCATAAGATTGGTTATGTTCCACAACATCCAACTTTTTTACGAGACTTTCCAATAACCGTAGAGCAAGCAGTATTGATGGGAAGAATAGGTAGTAATTTACTATACAAAAAATATAACGCCCTATATCCAGGTAGTTACAATAAAACAGATAAAGAATTAGTAAATAAGGCTTTGATTAAGGTAGAAGCTGATAATTTATCAAATAATCAAATAAGTAGCTTATCAGGAGGACAATTACAGAAAGTTTTATTAGCTAGAGCATTGATTAGTAATCCTAGTATTTTATTACTTGATGAACCAACCGCAAACATTGACCAAAGGATGGAAGGTGATATTTTTGACTTGCTAAAAGAGCTTAATTCAAAAATTACAATCTTAGTCGTGTCTCACGATATAGCCTTTATTAGTGCTTATGTGCATACGGTAGCCTGTGTTAATAGGACTTTAGTTTGTCATAAGACTAATACTATTGACGGGAATATCATTCAAAATTTATATGGTAGTAATGTTCGTATGGTAGAGCACACACACTAACAAAAATATAATAAGAGACCTTTGCATAAATATGATAGAATTTTTTACAGCATTAACAGAATATTCATTTTTACAGTTTGCATTATTAGCAGGCATATTAGCAAGTATTGGTTGCGGAATCATGGGGACTTATGTAGTCCTTAAACGCATTACTTTTATAGCAGGAGGTATTTCACATTCTGTATTAGGTGGTATGGGTGTTAGTGTTTATTATGGGTTTGAGCCTTTATCAGGTGCTTTGATAGCCGCTATTGCATCAGCATTATTAATTGGTTGGGTGAGAATAAAGTGGCGGATAAAAGAAGATATTTTAATAGGTTTACTATGGGCTTTAGGCATGGCAATAGGTATTTTATTTATTTCTCAAACTCCAGACTATCAAGCAGATTTAATGAGTTATTTGTTTGGCAGTATTTTACTAATATCTAAGCAAAGCCTATGGTTTATGGTAATATTAGATATAGTATTATTATTGGTAATTGGCATTTGGCATAGACAATTTTTTGCTGTGGTTTTTGACGAAGAATTTGCTAGATTACGCGGAATACCTGTAACATTTTTCTATTTATTATTGCTGGTAATGATAGCGGTTACTGTGGTATTATTGATTCAAGTGGTAGGGCTTATTTTAGTATTAGCATTATTGACATTACCAGCGTCTGTTGCTGGACATTATGTAAGATCTATTGGAAAAATGATGTTAGTAGCAACTATTCTTGGCAGTATTATTACTGTATTTGGTTTAGGTTTTTCTTATAGTTACAACACACCAACAGGTGCTATTATTGTTATTATTGCTGCAGTGGTTTATATTATTTCTGCCATATATAGTGGCATAATAGCAAAACGCTTATGAACAAAGAACGCCTTGAAAATATAATGAATCGTGCACAAACTATATGCAACAAAAAAGGTGTTGTATTTACCAAGCAAAGACGCACTGTGCTAGAATTAATTTGTAAATCAAATAAGCCAATTAGTGCTTACGATATTTTATATTTAATGGGTAAAAACATCAAAAATCCTGCACCCCCTACAGTTTATAGGGCATTAGGGTTTTTACTTAAACAAGGTTTAGTCCACAAAATAGAAAGCCTACATGCATTTGTAATTTGTATTTACCCAGAGCATAAGCATTCCAGTTGGTTTCTTATTTGTACAGATTGCGGTAAAACCAAAGAAGTAGAAGATAATGTTATATCTAAGGGTTTTCAGTTGGTAGAAAAACAAGCAGGTTTTTATGCTAAAAAAGCCATAGTTGAGTTATTAGGGATTTGTAATCGCTGTAAATTAGGTCCAGAGCATTAATTAAAACACACATAAATTTCCTTATGTAGTATTTAATGCAACTGTATAAGTATATTTATAATTACTGCATATTTTGATAAAATATATTGTTTTTATAATTTAAGACTATCTAATACTTGGTGTTATTTTTGTAACACTGTTTTTACAATATTCATCTATAAAGATAGTTTGTTTATGCAAAAAATAGTATAATTAAAAAAATGTTAGCCATATAAACATACTTTATGCAAAGGTCTCTTTATAAGGTGATTTTGTTTTATTACCGTAACCTATGATAAAATTATTAATTATTACAATTTGTGGTTTTTTAGGATTTATTCTATTTAATAAATTTAAAAATGCTATTAACACTGTTAAAAAACCTTTAAATAATAATCCAGATAAAATGTTAGCTTGCTCTGTTTGTGGAACTCATATACCAGAAAAAGGCGTTATTTATAACGATAGTAAAATATATTGCTCAGAAAAATGTTTAAACACTACAAGGTAGTAGTATGTAAAACCACTGCTAAGCGGTAAGAATGAAGGTTTTTATTATGTGCAAAACACTACTTTTAGGCTCTAGTTATAGCTTTAAGAGTGAATGCGAGTTAATGATAAAATAACGACCATATAACAATGATAGGGACTTTTTAAGAAAATGAAAGCATTATTTAATTTTTTACCAGTAATATTATTTTTTGTATTTTATAAATACCAAGGATTATATTTTGCTATTTATGCGATGATTATTGCTAGTTTATTGCAAGTTGCATGGACTAAATTATATTATAAAAAATACGAAAAAGAGCAAATAATATCATTAATTGCAATAGTTATTTTTGGCGGTTTAACACTATGGCTAAGAAACCCTAGCTTTGTTATGTGGAAGGTAAGTGTTATTAATTTAATATTTGCTGTGGTATTATTTTTGAGTATTTTTATTGGTAAGAAAACTATACTAGAACGAATACTATCAGCACAGCTAAAATTAGCTAAAAATGTTTGGACAAAATTAACACTATTGCTAGGACTTAGCTTTACCTCTGTTGCTATTATTAATGTTTATTTTAGCATTATAGCAATTGGATTAAGGGATAAGCTAATAAATCTAGATGAAAAATGGCAGGGCATTGATTTGCAAAGTGCAAATTGTGTAATTGACTTATGTTTTAGGGCGCAAGAAGCAGAAGAAGCCTGGGTTAATTTTAAATTATTTGGCTCATTAGGAATTACCTTAATAACCATGATAATTATGGTCATAGTGGTTAGTAAATATAATAAAAAAACCTAAAATGTCCTTTAAAAAAACCCCATTATACGAAGCACATATAACAGCAGCTGCAAAAATGGTTAATTTTGCTAATTATTCATTGCCAATAAATTACGGTTCACAAATAAAAGAGCATGAAGCAGTGCGTTGTGATGCTGGTATGTTTGATGTTTCGCATATGGTTATTATTGATATAACTGGAGAAAACACAAAGAGGTTTATGAGTATCTTAATAGCCAATGATGTTAATAAACTCAAACCTTATCAAGCATTATATAGTTGTATGCTTAATGAAAATGCTGGTGTTATTGATGATTTAATAGCCTATTACTTAGCAGATGATAGTTATCGGCTAGTGGTTAATGCCGCTACCAGAGACAAAGATATTAATTGGATAAAAAAACAAGCTACTGGCTTTGATATTAACATAAATATTAGAGATGATTTAGCTATGATAGCAATACAAGGACCTAATGCTATTGATAAATTTAATAATGCTATGCCCGGTCTTAGTGATAGACTAGCATCTTTAAAACCATTTTATGCCATTGCTATCGGTGATTTATTTATAGCTAGAACAGGTTATACAGGAGAGGACGGTGTTGAAGTTATGCTACCTGCAACAAGTGCTAAATGGACTTGGGATATGTTAGTTGATGCTAAGGTTAAGCCGTGTGGATTAGGGGCGAGAGATACTTTAAGATTAGAAGCTGGTATGAGTTTATATGGCAATGAAATGAACGATAACATATCTCCTATTGATGCTGGCTTGTCTTGGAGTGTTGACTTAAAAGATAGTAGTAGAAATTTTATTGGTAGAGATAAATTAAGCACTAAGCAGTATGATTTAGTTGGTATTATATTATTAGACAAAGGTATTATTCGCAGTAAATCAGTAGTTAATACGAATAATGGCGATGGTTATATTACCTCAGGAAGTTTTTCTCCTACGCTTGGCGTTTCAATAGCATTAGCCAGAGTTCCTGTTAATGCCAGTGGCATTTGCAAAGTTCAAGTTCGTAATAAAGAATTAAAGGCTAAAATAGTAAAACCGCGTTTTGTTCGCAACGGTAAAAAAATAGAGAATTAAACTAATGAGTGAAATACAAACAAACCTAAAATACACTACAACTCATGAATGGGTTAAAGATAATAAAGATGGAACTTATACTATGGGTATTACCTATCATGCTCAAGAGCTATTAGGAGATATAGTTTTTATTGAGCTAGGCAATATTGGCGATGAAATTTCTATCTCTGATGAGCTTTGTGTAATAGAGTCGGTAAAGGCGGCAAGCAGTGTTTATGCACCTGTTGATTTAGAGGTTATAGCAGTGAATGAAAATTTAGCTGATAATCCAGATATAATTAATCAAGATTGTTATGGCGATGGCTGGCTGGTTAAATTTAAGGCAAATAATATAAAAGAGTTATTAGATGCTGATAAATATAAAAACCTAATAGAAGAAAATTCTTAATAACTATTATAACTTACGGTTTTTAATGCAATTATAATAGCAATTACTAGCTATGCAACAACCAACATTCACCCTAAATTCTCTGGTAGCTTACAAAAAAAAACCTGCTAAGCTTATTGAGCAAAATAACAAAAAATTTAAACTATTATTAACAAATAATGGCAATATTAGCGTTAGAGTAAATGATTTTGTTTTTATTCATCCAGAATATAAAATAATTAATACAAAAAAATATAATTCAAATTTAAATACAGATGCTTTAAGGAATATTAGCGGCAAAGAGCTTGATATTCAAGACATATGCTTATTATTATTTGACAAATATACTCCAGATAATGCTTGGCATATATATAAACTTACTATTGATAGAGTGTATTTCTATCCAAAGGGGAATAAATTTGTTATTCGTCCTTATCAACAAGTACAAGAAATTATTGCCAAAAAAACCGCTAAAGAGCTAGTCAAACAAAAGACACTAGGTTTTATTAATCGCTTAAAAAATAACAAGCTACTAGCCCAAGATGATGTCAATCTACAAGATATTGCTAGTATTGCACTTGGCGATAAAAAGCACAGCCAAATCTTAACATATATGGGGGTAGATAATACTCCAAACTCAGCACATAAGGTGTTATTAAACGCTAATTATTATAGCAATGATTTTAATCCCTATCCACAAAGGTATAATTATCCACAATCAAAAAGCATGCAATTAAGCTTAGTAGATAATGCATCAATTAGAAAAGACTTAACTCACTTAAATAGTTATGCTATTGATAACAAAGACTCGTATGCCGATGATGCTATTAGTATAGATGGCGATATTGTATGGGTGCACATAGCAGATGTTGGTGCCTTTATATTGGCAAATAGCCCTCTTAATGATTATGCTAAGCAACGAGCAGGTAGTATTTATTTACCAGAGCAAGTAATACCTATGCTTCCATATGAGTTAGTCAAGTCATTAGCATTAGGTGCTAATGATACATCTAAGGCACTGTCAATTGGTTTTAATATTGATAATAATAAAATTAGCAATATTAGTATTTGTCATAGCCTTATTAAAGTTACAAAGTTAAGCTATGATTTTGTAGATAAAAATATAAGCTTTTACAACGAATTACAATTACTACAACAAATAGCAAATAAGCATAGGTTATATCGGCAAAATAATGGTTCTATACAAATTAGATTGCCAAAAGCTAAGGTTAAATACCAAAATAATAAAGTATTTTTCCATCAAGAACAAGGCTTAGATATTCGTGATTTAGTAGCAGAAATAATGATTATCTCTGGCAGGGTAGTAGCATTATTTGCTATTGAAAATCAAATACCTATACCATTTTTAACTCAAGAGCAGTACTTATTTTCTAAACAAGAAATAGATAGTCAAAAACAAAGCTTAGCGGATAGATTTGCCATAATTACCAAACTTAAATACTCTAAGATTAGTGTAATAGCAAATATTCATAGTAGCATGGGCTTAGATAGTTATACTAGAATTACTAGTCCTATTAGGCGTTATTTTGATTTACTATCCCACCAGCAATTGTATTGCTACATTAATAATAAGCAGTTATTAACAGACTATGAGATAAGTAGCACTATCAAACAAATAAATAAGGTCACACCAATAATTAATAAAATTACCAGAGACAGTAATAAACATTTTCAATGTTTATATTTTATCCAAAATCCAAACTGGTCCTCAAAAGCAGTAGTTATAAAACAATACAAAAACATAACTACTTTGTGTATTGAAGAATTAGCAATTATTACCAAGTGTAAAAGCAATAAAGCATTAGCAAAAGATTCTTTGGTTAATATAAAACTAAAAAGTGTTGATATAACTAGCTTAAATATAAGTTTTGTTATTTAATTTTTAAAGGCATGTAAAGACAACTACTTTATTATTACAAGTAGTAATTATGCCAACTATTAATTTAAAAAATTACCTAAAATAGTAAGCAAAGCTTACTTTGGGGAATATCCCCTCAAACTCCCCATATAGACATTGTGCTTGTAAGGTATATTTTGTTGTGAGATATTTGTTTTGTGGGTGTTGGTTGTAATGTAATGTGATTTTAAAAAAGTACTAAGAATTGAGAATTGGAATTATACCCACCGTCATTGCGAGCTTTTGTAAAAAAGCGTGGCAATCTCGTGCTACAAAAGCAATGTAATTTAAAAAAGCACTAACAATAACGAATTGGAATTATACCCACTGTCATTGCGAGACTTGTAAAAGTCGTGGCAATCTCGTGCTATAAAAGCGGTGTAATTTAAAAAAAGTACCTAAAGTAGTAAGCAAAGCTTACTTTGGGGAATATCCCCAAACCCCTAACAGCAATTATAGGATGTTCATTGTGTATTAAGTTGTTTTGCTTGTTTTTTTATTAGAGATCTTTGCATAAATAGAGATGATTAGCAGAGCTCTGATTTTTGCTTAATTGATGATATTTTATCAAGCCTGACCTAGTTGTTCTAAAGCTGGTTTAATAAAAATTATCAAGTGAGTGGAAAGCGGGGTTCTGATGATTATTCATGTTTGTGCAAAGGTCTCCATTAGGGGCAGAACTAGTTTTTTCATTACAGTTACTGTACAACTACCCCTCAAACTCCCCATATAGACATTTTACTTGTAAGGTATATTTTGTTGTGAGATATTTGTTTTGTGGGTGTTGGTTGTAATGTGATGTGATTTTAAAAAAGTACTAAGAATTGAGAATTGGAATTATACCCACCGTCATTGCGAGACTTTGTAAAAAGGCGTGGCAATATCCGCCCTACAAATACAGTGTAATTAAGTATTGTGTCCCTAAAACTCTTATGTAAGGTGTTTTATTATATGGTTGTGTTTTAAGACGGCATCTGACTTCATTTATTCCCTTTGCAAATAATTTTGAGTTCATAATCACTTATAACGCTTGAACTCACCTGACGCGTTAGCGGTCATGTGCAGTGATTTGTTAGGCTTGCTGTTTATTATATGGTTCAACAATTAAAGCATTACCATTGGTGTCAACCACTTTGACCCGTTCACCAATTGACGGATTATCACAACCACGAGTTATCCATAATGAATCATTTACTCTAACCTTAGCGTTGCCATTTTCAATACTTACTATTTCGTAAATATTGCCAATAAGTTTGTTGGCGCGGTTATTTAGTGTGTTATCGTCTGTTTTAATGTGCCAAAACCGCTTAGCAATATAAATAGAGGTAATTGATAGGAGTGAAAATATTAATAATTGCCATTCCCAGTCGATTTTAATGTCAAAATACAGTAACCCACCAACTAAAAATGCCGATACGCCCATCCATAAGAAGAACACAGATCCTACAAATAATTCAATAATTATCAATATAGTAGCAAAGGTAAACCATTGCCAGTAATCTGTTAAATTAGCTAATAGTTCCATTACTCAACCTTTTTGTTTATCTTTAAAAACATTTTTAACTAATTCGCCAATACCTCCTAATGAGCCAATCAGCGAAGTTGCTTCAAGCGGCATAAATATAATTTTTTCGTTATCTGCTGAGGCAATACTTTGTAAAGCTTCTGTATATTTAGTTGCGACAAAATAGTTCAACGCTTGAGGATCGCCATTTTTAATGGCTTCTGAAACCATTTTTGTTGCATTGGCCTCAGCCTCGGCTAATCGCTCTCTAGCTTCTGCATCTCTAAAAGCAGCTTCTTTTCTACCCTCTGCCTCAAGGATAGTAGATTTTTTGTCGCCTTCAGCGCGCAAAATTTCAGACTGTTTATTACCTTCTGCTTCTAAAATTTCAGCACGCTTTTGTCGCTCAGCCTTCATTTGTTTACTCATTGCTTCAACTAAATCGGCTGGTGGCTCTAAATCTTTAATTTCAATGCGAGTTACTTTAACACCCCATGGATTTGTTGCCTCATCAATAACTGCCAATAACCGACTATTAATTTGCTCACGGTTAGAGAGCATTTCGTCTAAATTCATCTCTCCAATAACGGTTCTGATATTAGTCATACATAAATTACGCATTGCATGGTTAAGATCATTAACTTCATAACTTGATTTTGCTGCATCAATAATCTGAAAAAACACAATACCATCCGCATTAACCACCGCATTATCTCTTGAAATAACACTTTGTTTATCAACATCTAATACTTGCTCTCGCATATTAACCTTATAACTGACAGACTCAATAATTGGTATGATAATATTTAACCCAGGTGTTAAGGTTTTTGTATATTTACCAAAGCGTTCTACAGTACATTCCATTCCTTGTTGAACAGTCTTTACACTAAGAAATACTAATAATACTGCTAATACAGCAATAACAATAACAAATATATCCATATTTTTACTCCTTTTTTAGGTTACTGATTTTAACTCATGTTCTTAACTAATTTACAAACTTTTTTATGCAAAAAAATAACCAGATGTGATGGGGGTTTTTTCAGTTTGATAACTATAGTGTTTAAGGCAAATTTTATCACGAACAATTTCTAATAATTTTTTGTCATTATTATATACATAATAAATCATTATGGTTATTTAATGTTAAAAGTATTATTTTTTTAAAATATTTAATAAAATTAAAAATAGTTAGTCGATAATAAAAAGGGATAATTATACCCACCGTCATTGCGAGACTTTGTAAAAAGGCGTGGCAATCTCGTGCTACAAAAGCAATGTAATTTAAAAAAGCACTAACAATAACAAATTGGAATTATACCAAATGTTGATTAAAAAAAGTACCTAAAGTAGTAAGCAAAGCTTACTTTGGGGAATATCCCCTCAAACTCCCCATATAGACATTGTGCTTGTAAGGTATATTTTGTTGTGAGATATTTGTTTTGTGGGTGTTGGTTGTAATGTAATGTGATGTGATTTTAAAAAAGTACTAAGAATTGAGAATTGGAATTATGCCCATCGTCATTGCGAGCTTTTGTAAAAAAGCGTGGCAATCTCGTGCTACAAAAGCGGTGTAATTAGTACCAGTGCGTTGCCTGAGATTGCCACACACTAAAAAACAGTGTTCGCAATGACGATATATAAAAAAAAGTACCCAGAATAACAAATTGGAATTATACCCACCGTCATTGCGAGACTTGTAAAAGTCGTGGCAATCTCGTCTTGCAAAAGCAATGTAATTTAAAAAAGCACTAACAATAACGAATTGGAATTATGTCAAATGTTGATTAAAAAAAGTACCTAAAGTAGTAAGCAAAGCTTACTTTGGGGAATATCCCCAAACCCCTAACAGCAATTACAGGTTATTCAATGTATATTAACTATATTTGCTTGTTTTTTTATTAGAGATCTTTGCATAAATAGAGATGATTAGCAGAGCTCTGATTTTTGCTTAATGTCAGTGAGTGGAAAGCGGGGTTCTGATGATTATTCATGTTTGTGCAAAGGTCTCCATTAGGGGCAGAACTAATTCCTTCATTACAATTATTATGAGGCCTTTGCATAAATAGGGATGATTAGAAAAATGACAAATTTTGCCGAATTGGTTATTTTCTTAAAGCCTGCCCTAGCAGGGCTAAAGCTGGTTTTAAGAAAATAGCCAAGTTGGTGAAAGTGGGCGTTTTAATGATTATTCATATTTATGCAAAGGTCTCTCACTGTACAACAGCCCCTCAAACTCCCCATATAGACATTGTACTTGTAAGGTATATTTTTGTCGTGAGATATTTGTTTTGTGGGTGTTGGTTGTAATGTAATGTGATGTGATTTTAAAAAAGTACTAAGAATTGAGAATTAGAATTATATCTACCGTCATTGCGAGCCTTGATAAAGGCGTGGCAATCTCGTGCTACAAAAGCAATGTAATTTAAAAAAGCACTAACAATAACGAATTGGAATTATGTCAAATGTTGATTAAAAAAAGTACCTAAAATAGTAAGCAAAGCTTACTTTGGGGAATATCCCCAAACCCCTAACAGCAATTGTTTTTTTAATTGAGGGGTAGAACTAGTTTTTTCATTACAGTTACTGTACAACTACCCCTCAAACTCCCCATATAGACATTTTACTTGTAAGGTATATTTTGTTGTGAGATATTTGTTTTGTGGGTGTTGGTTGTAATGTGATGTGATTTTAAAAAAGTACTAAGAATTGAGAATTGGAATTATACCCACTGTCATTGCGAGCTTTTGTAAAAAAGCGTGGCAATCTCGTGCTACAAAAGCGGTGTAATTAGTACCAGTGCGTTGCCTGAGATTGCCACGCCTTTATCAAGGCTCGCAATGACGGTTGGTATAAAAGGGCAATGTATTTGAGGTGCCTAATTGTGAAACTATATTTTTACCTTAACTATTTATAAAATCAAGTGATACTGAGATTTCCCCATTTTACTGGACACTTCTTTAGCAAATTTTAGTACTTAAATAGTAGTTTTACTTGGAGTTATTTACTATATAATTAACAACACTAGTAATTTCATCATCGCTACAATCACTACAAGAACCACGAGGTGGCATAGCACCTTTACCATTAATAGCAATTGTAGTTAATGCTTGAATGCCATTTTTGATTCTTGCTGCCCAGTCGTTTTTATTTTTAAATTTAGGAGCATTTGCTATACCTGTATTATGACAGGTTGAACATACCTTATCATAAATTGATTTAGCACTTCTAATCTTTTTACCGCTAGGGGTTTTAATTTTAGTATTTGGTTTAATAATAGCATCATCTTTTATATATACCTCTCCTATGGGATTAATTCTTTTGTTTAGTGCCTCTAAGTTATTAGGTGTATTAGGTTGTGTTGGGCTAGTAAAAAAAATATAGTAAATAAAAATTACAATAAGTAGAGAAAAAATCATTAAAATTATTACACTTGAATATTTGTTATTTTTCATATTATTTAATTATTTAAATAGCAAAAAATTATAACATAATAATGCACATTTAATATATGAAATATTTATATAAAACATTAAAAATACTATTTGCATTGTTGCTAATAGTAGCACTTGCAGTTTTTTTGTTTTCAGCTAATATTAAAAACTATATTTTCAATGAGCTAGAAGAATACTCTGGTTTTGGTATTACAATACAAAATATTGATTTAAATTATAATAACGGCAGTTTTTTTATTTTTTTTAATGACATTATTATTAGTAATTCTAATGATAATATAATTGCTATTAAAAAAAGTAATATAAACATTAATATTTTTAAGCCGACAGAATTATCAGTACTTATTGACGATATTGTATTATTTACTGATAAGATAGATTATAGTAGCATAGATTTTGATTATGACAAGTTGTTTTATTATATAAAAGTTATTAATATCAAAAAAACTAAAATATACTATAAAGATAAATTTGTTAACTTAACAAATTCTTTGATTTACTACAATAAAAGTAAGTTGTATTTTTACTTATTGCGTCAAGACTTAGCTATTAATGAGGTGTTTAGTAATAAATTGTCAAATGTATTATTAGATGCAAAACTAGATTTAACAGCCCTTAAAAACTATAAATTATTACTAGATATATCGTTTAGTAACAATGATTTAAAAACCTACTTATCTTTGACAACTGATAATAACTATTTGCACTTATCGCAAAAAATAGATAAACTAGATGCTAAAATTCTTAAAAACTACATTCCAGATAAAATATTACCAGAAAAATTGGTTTATTGGTTAAGTAATGCTTTTAAATCAGGCAATATATTAGACACAACAATAAACTTAGATATTCCAATAGTCAAATCAGTAAGTCCTAGTTTAAGTGTTATTAGTAGTTTAGAAGATCTTGAGTTAAATTTTGCAAATAATTGGCCAAATATATTAAAACTTAATGGCGTATTTAAAGCAAATCTTAATAGTATTAATATAGATTTAATTAATGCTTATATAGGTAATTTATTTATTAAAAAATCTATTGTAGCAATAGATATTGCTAATAGTCCAATTTTATCTGCACAAATATTTACCAATAGTCCTAGCCAACATTTAGGACAATTTATAACAATAAATCCTATGTTAGAGTTTATACCAAATATTCACCATATCCAATTATCTGGTAGTGCTACAAGTAAGATTTTATTAAATATTAGTCTAGCTAATATTGATACTAGTGTTATAGTTAATACTAAATTAATAAATAATAAGGTAATCTTGGCTAATTCATCGTTAAGTATTGCCAATATTGATGCAGATATGAAGTTTACAAATAACACTATTGATATAAACGCCAGCGGTAATATCGGTAAAAATCCTATAAAATTTGATATTAATAATAACAATAATAAAATCAATATTAATGCTAGTAGCAATGGATTAAAATTTAATATTACTACTGCTTATGATAATAAGCTAAACAGAGAATACAAGCTATATATTGTTTCACAAGCATTACAGGCAAGTGCATCTATTTATACTTATGATGATAATAGTATGCCTCTTGTGGTTGTAAATAATGCTATAATAACCAAAGGTGAGATAGGTATTAAATATATTGATTTTAACCCAGAACAAGTACCTAATATGCTTATTAAAGCTAATAGTGTTATGGTTGATGATTATTTTTTGCCTAGTTTTTCACTTAAAACAGAAAGAGCAAGTAATAGCATATTATTTAAAAAAGGCTCGTTTAATGAAAATAAATTATTAGGCTCGTTTAATGGTAAGTGGAGCAACAAAAGCACAAACTTAAACATTGATATTAGGCATGGTAAATTATCAGAATTATTACAAGAAATAGGGCTAAAAGACCCAGTAAAAGGTGGAAAGTTCAAGGTTATAGCACATGCTATTTGCCATTGCAACCCTTGGGATATTAACTTAAATAATATTGTTGCTAATGCTAGTATAACAGTTGAAGAAGGGGTATTTTATGAAAAAGATGCTAGTATAGGAAGGGTACTATCATTATTAAATATTAAAGCAATAGCAAAAAGATTATATCTTGATGTATCTGATGTAGTTGGTAAAGGTTTTGAGTATGAGACTATTACAGCTAATTTATCACTTAATAAATCATACTTGAATATTAATAATTTTAATTTACATAGTTTGTCTAGTGATATTGATATTACAGGCGGAGTTGATATGGATAAATATAGCTTAGACTTAAAAGCTACTGTTATCCCATCTATTGCTGATAGTGTGCCTTTATTAACATACTTAGGTAGTGGCAATGCTATTGGACTTGGGGTTTGGCTAACTGATAAATTATTATTTGACGGCAATATTTTGGAAGCATTATTAAATAAAACTGTATCTTTTGACTATATAATAACTGGAAGTATATCTAGTCCAACAATTAATTAAAAAGCATTATGATTGCACAATTATTAAAAGACAATAACATTGACAAACAAGTAGTAAATGACTTGCTAACAAATTTATCTGGCAAAAATGTAGATTACGCTGACTTATACTTTCAGCATAGTGTAGCAGAATCTTGGATATTAGAAGACGGAATTATTAAAGATGGTGCTTATTATATACAGCATGGTGTTGGTATTAGATCTATAACTGGTGAGAAAGTTGGATTTTCGTATTCTGACGAATTAAATTTAAATGCACTAAATTCTGCTATTTTATTTGTTAAAGAATCTTGTAATACTAGCGGTAAAGGTAATATTAAAGTAGCAAATAATATCAATAACCCTCAAAATGTTTATAGTAGTAATAATCCATTAAATAGCCTAAGCTCTACACAAAAAATAACAATATTAAAAGATATTGATAATCTAGCACGCAAAAATAAACTAGTCCAAAAGGTAAGTGCTAGTTTATCAGGGGCATATACTGAGATTTTAATAGCAACAACAGACGGCTGTTATAAGTTTGATTATCGCCCTATGGTTATGATAAATGTTTCTGTGGTGGTAGAGAAAAATGGCAGGGTTGAAAAGGCATCTAATGGTGGGGGCGGTAGGTATGATTATAATTATTTTTTAGAAAATAATTTACCAGAGTCATACACTAAAGAATCTCTAAGACAAGCCATGGTAGCATTAGAATCTAAGCCATCTCCTGCTGGTTTAATGCCTGTAGTATTAGCATCATGCTGGCCTGGGGTGCTATTACACGAGGCTGTAGGACATGGTTTAGAGGGCGATTTTAATAGAAAAAAAACCTCAGTATTTAGTGATAAAATGGGTAAGCAAGTAGCAAGTAGTATTTGCACTATTGTTGATAATGGTACTATAAATAATAGACGCGGTAGCCTTAATATAGATGATGAGGGAGTTGCTAGTCAAAGGACTGTACTAATTGAAAAAGGTATTTTAAAACAATATTTATTTGATAAACATAATGCGCGTTTAATGAATAAGGTTAGCACTGGTAATGGCAGACGAGAATCTTATGCACATTTACCTATGCCTAGAATGACTAATACTTATATGGAGGCAGGAGATGCTAAATTAGAAGATATGATAGCATCCGTGGATTTTGGTATTTATGCGGTAAATTTTGACGGAGGTCAAGTTGATGTAACATCAGGAGAATTTGTATTTTCTGCTAATGAAGCATATTTAATTAAAAACGGTAAAATACAGCATCCAATAAAAGGCGCTACTATAATAGGTTCAGGTCACAAAGTATTACAAAATATATCAATGGTTGGCGATGATTTTGGCTTAGATTCTGGTATTGGAATTTGTGGCAAAGAGGGGCAAAGCATACCAGTTGGTGTAGGACAACCAAGCTTAAAAGTTGATAAATTAACAGTAGGCGGAGTAGAGGTTTAATTCCTAAAAAACCCTTACATTAAGTACTAGGTAAGGGTTATATGTGAAAATACTACTTTTTTATATGCACATTTTCGCTTATATAAAATTTTAGTTAAACCACTACCAAAATAACTGTTATATAATTTTATATAGTTATTGTTTGTCTCTTTACTAATTCATAAAAGAAACCACCTGCATCAACTAAGTCTTGGTAACTCCCAGACTCTATTATATTGCCTTGGTCAAGCACATAAATTTTATCTACATCCTCAATTGTAGATAAGCGGTGAGCAATAACAATACGAGTAATATTCATTTTCCCTAGTGTATCTTTTACAATTGCCTGAGAAATATTATCCATAGCACTAGTAGCTTCATCAAATAGTAGTAGTTCAGGATCATTTGTTAATGCTCTTGCAATAACAAGCCTTTGTAATTGTCCTCCAGATAGCCCTATACCACCTTCTGCAACTATTGTATGTAGTTTCATTGGCATTAGTTCAACCTCTTTTTTCAAGCCAACTTTCTCTAATACATTCCAAACATCATCTTGGGTCATAAGACTATTGCCAGCAGATATATTATCCAAAATACTGCCGGGAATAACTCCGCTATCTTGTAATACCACACCAATATGACTTCTTAAACTAGAATTATTTAGAGTACTAGTATCATTGCCATCAACTAATACTGTGCCTAAGTTTTGACTTTCAAAACCCATTAATATCCTTGCTATAGTAGATTTACCAGAGCCAGATTTGCCTACAATAGCAACATACTCTCCAGCTCTAATATGAAAAGATAAGTCTTTTAGTACATATTGCATGTCTTCTTTATACCTAAAACTAATATTATTAAATTCAACATCTCCTCTAAAATTAGTAATTTCAATCTTGCTATCATCTGATTCTATTTCACTTTCTAATATAGGCATAATACGATTAAACATAGGAATAGTAGATACCGCACTAGTTAAAATACCACCAACAGATATAGTTGCTCCTATTAATTGCCCAAACGCTGCATTAAATGCAATAAAATCTCCTAGACTAAAATCTTTATCGTACCCACCTTCAAATAGAGCATAATAAATGAAAGCAAATATAATAATATTAGACATTAAAGGCAAAATACTAGTTACAGACTGTAAAACAGCATTAGTTAACATAAACTTTCTTGTTACTGTTGTTAAATTAGAATAGACATTTGACCAAAGTGCTAACATTGTGTTTTCTTTAGCTGCTATTCTTAGTTTATGAATACCGCCTAATAATTGAAATACTAAGCCGTCTAATTTACCTCTGTATTCATAACTATCAGCTATCATAGGCATAATTCTACGAATAAATAACAATA
This sequence comes from Gammaproteobacteria bacterium, assembly GCA_965207335.1. GTDB lineage: Bacteria > Pseudomonadota > Gammaproteobacteria > PS1 > Pseudothioglobaceae. Next base: position 1,460,140 of record OZ242267.1, on the reverse strand, counting down.
TTAAGGTAATAATAATAAAAAATAACAGTACTGCTATCAAAGCAAGATGAGAGCTATAGTAAAACAATAGGAAAAAGGTAGAAATCATTGACAAGATAGATATTATAGCCGATGTTGTTGCAGCCGACCAAATGCCACGAATATCGTTTATTAAATTAGCACGATTTGACAAGTCACCAACAGAATATTTACTAAAAAAGTTCAGTGGTAACTTTAATAATCGCATCCATATTGCCGCATGAAGGTCTAATGCAATTTTACTTTCTAGCCGTAGCAGTGCAATACTGTTGCTAAATTGAAAAACTAGAGACCCAATAGCACTTGCTAATAGAGCCAATAAGAAGCCATTAATTTTGCCAATGTCATAATTTGGTAGTGCATCAGATAAGAGATGCCCCATAGCAATAGGGGTAATCAAACTAATGGTTGCTATTAATAAACCAGTTAGTAATACTTGCCATAAATCGCCCTTTGCAAAGAACAGACCTTGTTTTAATAAGTCACTACCTTTTGTTATTGGCTTATCTGGTAATGGACGATAAATCATTATTGCTTTATCATCAATATTTTTTACAATTTCATTATTAACCTTGTTCCATTTATTTATTTTAGCATCATAATAGCTGTATTTGCCTTTACTATAATTGATAAGCACTGTTCTTCCACTATCAATTAGTTTTGATAATAATATCCAGTGATTTTTCTTATTCCATTTTTTTTCTAAAACAACATCTCTAGCACTAAACCCCTGAATATTTAAAGCTCTTTCCAAATCATCTTTACTAGAGTAATCTAGATTTTCTAATAATTGATAGTTTGATAAAACTGGCTTTACATCAGTAGAACGACAAACCTCATTCATTAACAATATCATACTAGCCTTATCATCAATAATTATTCCAAGAGGAGCAATGTTTACAACACCTTTATAAGAATCGTATAAACGACTAAAAATGCTAGATAAATAACTATTTTGAGAGCGTTTTAAATTGGAAAAATTTATCTTTTTTTGTTTAATATTAACTGATAAATATTTATATGAATGCTCTTTAAGGTGATTGCTAAACATTAAAATAGAGTCTAATAACAAGCCCTGCTCTAATAAGGTTTTTGTTGTGACAACATCAAAAGCATGTTCTTTTGGAAAATATATATGCATATTGCTTGTTATTGGTATTAATTGCCCTTTATCAAACTTTATTGGTTCTTCCCCTTTGTTTTTATAACTTCCTGATTGCCTTGTTTTTATCCATAGTAGTTTTATTTTATCTGATGCACCAAGCCACATATCTTGTTCATAACTGATATTATCTAATGGTTTATTAATCGATTTGTGTTGTTGAGAGTCTTTGTTGTAGGCAATTATTATATAAGATATTTTATCAATAAAACTATTAATCATATCAGCAAACTCAGGTTGTTTGCTGTTAAAAATTGCCTGAGACTTAATAGTAGATAACCTAGTATTATAATCTAATAATGCATAAAAACCATAGGTTAGTTTTGTATCCTTAACATCATAATCTGGACTACCAATTAATAATTCTCCAGCATTAATTGTACATATATATTGTCTTTCGCTAGTTGTGACACCATTTTTTAGTAGCCAAGCAAATATATAAACACTACCTTCTGTTACAATATAAGATTCGTCTATATTATTTAGGTGGATAAAATTCTTATCACCTAGTGTAAAAGGCTTACCATCTAATGTTTTTATTAGTGTTTCAATTTCTTTGTTCATTATTGTTTGCTAATTAATGTTCTGTAAAGATTATCCTCTTTTATCAACTCATTATGCGTACCTGATTGAATAATACCGCCTTTATCCAATACTATTATTCTATGTGCATCTCGTATAGCACTTAACCTGTGGGCAACAACAATACAAGTACACCCTCTACGCTTAATATTATTAATGATATTTAATTCTAAAATAGAGTCTAGTGCAGATGTTGCTTCATCCAATACTAAAATAGAAGGATTGCTAGTTAAAGCACGAGCAATCTCTAAGCATTGTTTTTGTCCACCGCTAAAATTCCTACCACCTTCTTCAATTTGGTGGTTAATATCTCCTGGCAGTGTATTAATTAAATCCAACAAGCAAGTATCTTTTAATGCTCTGTTAATATCCGCAGGATCTACATCTTTATTCCAAAAACTTAAATTTTCATGTATAGAACCGGGGAAGAGAATGATATCTTGACTAACAACAGAAATTGATTGAGAGAATAAAAAGCGATCAATATTATTTAATGGCTTATCATCAACAATAATTGAACCACTTGTTGGATAATATAACCTAGATAATAATTTAATTAAAGTAGATTTACCGCTACCAGAACTACCGACAATAGCCAACATTGTTCCAGTACTAATACTTATATTCAACTTATCAATAACTGGTTTATCATATTTACCATAAGCAAAAATAATATCTTTCATCTCAATTTTACCTGATAAACGGTAAGATTTATCACCACTGTCATCAATATTAATTAATTGGTCTTCTTTGTGTTTTAGTGCATCATTTGTCCTATCCATGTCACCTTTTAACACTTGTAGTTCTGATGCAAAACCAACTAAGTTAGAAATAGGAGATGTAAAACTACTCATCAATGATTGAAATGCTATTAATGTACCAACAGTTATTATTCCATCAATAATTTTAAAACTACCAAAATAGAAAACCAATACTAAAGCAAGAGAATTTAGAAATACAGGAGTCAGGTTTAAAATATAAGAATAAACTGCTAATTTTTGCTCGGCATTTAGCATTTTTGCTTGATACCCAGACCATTTTTTGAAGAATACATTTTCCATACCTGTTGCTTTTAGGGTATTTATAATGCTTAATCCATTCATAGATGTACCCATTAACATTGCAACTTCTTTAAACATTACTTGATTAGAATTATTTTGCCCTTCTTTTAATAATCTTAAAACAAATACATTAACAAACATTATAGCTATGACAATACTTCCCAAGGTAGCATCGTATGATAACATTGCAGCACCATAAATAACAGATGTTAGTAAGTTAATAACATTGGTTGAAATATTGCGAGATAATGTCAATGCAATTTTTTCATTAAGAGATACTCTATTAACAATATCGCCAGTGCTTCTTTGGCTAAAAAACATAATAGGTAATTTAACAATATGAGTTAGAAAATTTGTTGAGCCAACTACTGATAACTTAATACCTAGTAAAGTTAATGAGATTTGTTGCAGTAAGATTAGTACAAGTTGAATAACTAATATGGCAATCATGGCAATAATCAATAGTGACACCAAGGAATATGTTTTACCTATGAGAATATCATCAATAAATATTTGGGTAAATACAGGAATAGTTAATCCAGGCACTACTAAAAGTAATGTTGCAATAGCAATAAATAATAAATCTGGCTTTGAGGACTTTAAAATTGCTAAATAACTGCCGAAGTTGCTAGGTTTTGAGCCAATTTTTTTAAAACCTTCATCTTTTTCAAAATTAAGAGCAATACCAGTAAAACTTTCGTCAAATTCTTTGAATTGAACCTCTCTTCTTCCAGATGCTGGATCATTAACATAAAAAATATTTTTTTTGTCGTCATATCCTTCTAAAACTAAGAAATGATTAAAATTCCAAAAAAGAATAGCTGGGAATACAACCTTTTCATGTATTTTATCAATATCAATATTAACCGCTTTTGGTTTTAATTTAAATTGAGTAGCAGCATTGACTATGCTAGAGGCACTGCTTCCATCTCTAGAAACACCGCACATATCCCTTAATTTACTTAAAGGTATGTAAACTTTGTGATAAGCTAAAACAATAGCTAAAGAAGCAGCACCACACTCTGTGGCTTCCATTTGTAAGATAGTTTCAGTCTTAATAGGCTTCTTTTTAAATAAATTCATTAGTTACTTAATTTTTAAACAAAAATAGTAGTGTCTTTATTTGGCAGTTTTATACAGTAAATATTTATTTTCATTATATAAAAACCATAAGCTAATAGTCAATTAATCAAACACAGATTTTAGCCAAGGTATTGCCAAGGTTATTGGACGAACTTCTTTGATAATAAAACTAGTAAAGCCCAAACTACCTACATCAATACCATCAACCTCATATCCTTTTGCTGATGTCCATTCAAGACGAAAATTCTCGTCATACAATAACTCAACGGATACCTCATAAACAGGACCTCTTTGAGTAAATAAACTTACTAAATTTTCATTAGATAATTTTGCTTTAATAGCAGCAGAACTTAATGGAAATTCAGAAATGCTCTTTACCAATCCTTTAACCATACCATAGCTATTTTTGCTTAAATAAGATACCTCAATATTAACTTTGGTATCTCGCTTAACTTTTTTACCATTCGCAATATCAACATAAGCCAAATATTTTAATGTTTTTTCGCGTTCTTTGTTAAAGTCAATAAATGAACTTGATTGGTTTTCTGAGTCGTACTCGGTATCATACCTACCACCTGTTACCACACTCATTATTGGCTCTCCAGCCCTTATATCAGTATTATTTATTACTTTAATTTCTGTTATTAAGCCGTTTTCTGGCGATTTAATGTATAAGCCTTGTAATTCAAGTTCAAGTAATTCTATCTTGTAAGAATAAGTATTAATATTTTTTGATATATTAATTAATCTTAGGCTTTCTTGGTGGTTAATTTTATTATCTTGAGTAAATATATCGTTTTTACTAATCACTAAATTATTTAATCTAGATTTTATTTGACTAAGTGATATAAATAAATTACTTAGTTTTGTCTCAGTTATAAGATGTTGTTTGTAAAACTCTTGGTTTTCTGCATAAATTTTTTCACTAACCTGAACCTCTTTTTTTATATTTTCAATATTTTCATCAATATATGCAATCTGAATTTTATTTTTTTTATTTCTTAATGCTTTTTCGTTATGAATTTGCCCAGATACTTTGTTGTAAAACTCTTGTTCTGTAGCTATTCTTCGTTTGGCTATAGTGTATTCTTCTTGCAATTTATCGGATGATAATTCAGCTACAATATCATCTTCTCTAACATAGTCACCTACATTAAACTTAATTTTTTTTAACTTACCTCCTCTGCTTGCAACAATATCAGCAATAATACCGTTATGAGGCAAAAAAATACCTTGTGCTTTTACTTCGGTTTTTATTGTAGAAACAGTTGCCCACGATATAAAAATTACTGCAATAGCAACTATGGCTAATAAAACTAACCAAGAAACTGAGTTTACAATAAAAATGGACTTGTCCAACTCTTCTGCAGAAGAAATTTTTTGTAATGCATTTTTTCTAAATATAATCATAATATTTTTACCGGTATTTTATATAATATTAATAAATACATATGTCATTAATTAGTGAATAGTGTTTTATTTAACAACTTAATATCATCCTTTGATAATGTGCCAGCTATAGTTTCTAACCTAAAATAACTCAATATATAACTGTGTATTGCCTGTTTATGGTCTCTTATACTATCATACAAACCCCCTGATGCCAATAATATTTCTAAATTTGTTCTTAATCCAACCACAAAACCTGATTTTGTTGTATCAAATTTTAATTTATTAACATCAACTAGCATTTTTAAGGTTTTAATTCTTTGTTCTAAAAATTGTGTATTGTCATATGCGATTCTTAGATTTTGAATTAATGATTTATGTGTCTTTTTTAAGGAAAGTTTAGATTGAGATTGTCTGTACTCTGCTTCTGATACCCTAGCATTTACTAAATGTCCTTCAAAGATTGGAATAGAAAGTTGCAAACTGTAAGTTTTAGCAATATTAGAACTATTACTGTCATTTGAGGTATCATTATAACTTAGTGAAAAATCAACAGTAGGTAAATGTCCAGATAATGCAATGTCCACATCTGCATCACTTGAGTTGGACAATGACTGACTAATTCTAACATCATAACTATTTTTTTTAGCAAGTTCCAACCAATAACTCCAATTATCATTAATGTCTAATTTAACTAGTTGTTCATAGAGCGGCAATTGAACATCATAATCAGTGTTGTCTATTCCTATATAATTCGCCAACCTTAGTTTAGCAGACGACAAACTATTATTAATTCTATATATTTCTAATTGCGAACTTTGATAACTAGAATCCGCCTCAGTCAAATCAACCTTTGTTGCCTGATGGAAGTCATATTTTGTTTTAATTTCGCTTAGATTCTGTTTTACAAATGACAAATGTTTTAAGGACTGCCTAAGATTTATTTTACTATCTAAAACACTAAAATAGGCATTTATAACATCATAACTTGAATTTTGAACCGATTGGAGATAGCGTAAGTCTGTAATATCAGTAGTAGTATCTGTTTTTCTATTGCTAAGAATATTAACATAGTTAAAAACAGGTTGGGATAGGGATATAATATTTTGCTGACTAGAGACATCGCTGTTAAGTACAGCCAGTGTATCATAATCTGTTTTTGTATCAATAAAGTTTCTCCCAACCCTTATTGTAGGTAAAAAACGAGAAAATACTTGACGATTTTGCTGCTCTTGTATGGTTAAGTTATATTTAGCAATGTCAAAGTCTTCATTATGCTTTAATGACAAGGTATATACATCCCATAAATTAAAAAAGTTTGCACCAGCACATTCGCCAGAGAATAGTATTATTATTGTGAGATAAATAGTATTTAATTTATTATTCATATGTAGGTACCACTACTATTTACTTTTTAAAAAAACTAATAACCACAAAATAATTTTAAAATATATAATTGCTTTTTAAAAAAAGTTATAACAAGAACATTGATAAAGGTATTACACGATATACGATTACTGTATGTCGTGCAATACTACTATATACAAAAACTATAAAGATAGCTTAATCATCCTCACCTTCTAGGTATGGTAATACAATATGAATAACCTTGTCAGTATTAAATAGTAATTCTACTTTACTACCTGCTGGAATATCTACACCTTCTTCTTTTAAAACATCTGTTGGATTAGCATCTAACTTTGCCTTAAAATCTGGGTCACCATAATAACGAGATATAACATCTAAAAATACTTTTTGGTTTTCTTCAAATTTCTCTTTGTTTATTTCTTCCATAATATTTCTCCTTTACATTTAAAAATAAAAGCATACTAAAAAGCATGCTGGTTTTTGATTATACACGGTTTATATATATATATTGCAACAAAAGTGTATAAAGCAAACTATAAAGATAACTTAATCATCCTCACCTTCTAGGTATGGTAATACAATATGAATAACCTTGTCAGTATTAAATAGTAATTCTACTTTACTACCTGCTGGAATATCCACACCTTCTTCTTTTAAAACATCTGTTGGATTAGCATCTAACTTTGCCTTAAAATCTGGGTCACCATAATAACGAGATATAACATCTAAAAATACTTTTTGGTTTTCTTCAAATTTCTCTTTGTTTATTTCTTCCATAATATTTCTCCTTTACATTTAAAAATAAAAGCATACTAAAAAGCATGCTGGTTTTTGATTATACACGGTTTATATATATATATTGCAACAAAAGTGTATAAAGCAAACTATAAAGATAACTTAATCATCCTCACCTTCTAGGTATGGTAATACAATATGAATAACCTTGTCAGTATTAAATAGTAATTCTACTTTACTACCTGCTGGAATATCCACACCTTCTTCTTTTAAAACATCTGTTGGATTAGCATCTAACTTTGCCTTAAAATCTGGGTCACCATAATAACGAGATATAACATCTAAAAATACTTTTTGGTTTTCTTCAAATTTCTCTTTGTTTATTTCTTCCATAATATTTCTCCTTTACATTTAAAAATAAAAGCATACTAAAAAATACGCTGACACCAATTATACACATAACTACAATATAAGCAAATTATTTTTTATTAATATATAAATAAGGCTACTGAATTAATTTATAAGGCAATAATTTTAGGCCATATACTAAACAATATTTCTTATAATATGTGATTTTTGCTTAATATAAATTAAATTTAAAAATAATGGCTTACTCTAGCTATTAAACGAAAAACTTGTTAAACTACTTACTTATATGCAAAAAACAGCACCATACACATAAATATCCTTATGCAATAATCTTATTGGTATTTAATTAAAATATACTAAGCCATTTTGGACTATCATCGCTAGATATTTTTAAGGCATTACCTTTATTATCACTCCAACTGCCTAAAACATATCTAGTATAATTTATTTCTTGATGGATATTTTGCCTGTGAGTATGTCCATGTATTAAGTTGCTTTTTAGGTGTTGTGCCATTAAATTATTAGTTGTTTGTTGATTAATATCTGTGATTACTTTGGATTTTTTCTTTTGGGCATTAATACTTTTTTTTCGTAATTGTCCGCTTAATTTAAGACGCATATTATTACTAAGGTTTAAAAATATAAATTTTGTTATAGGGTGCTGTAGTATCTTTTTAAGTATTTGATAGTCTTTATCGTCAGTGCATAATTCATCGCCGTGAGTTAATAAATATTTTTGGTTATTTATAACTACTTTATAATGTGAGGGTATTATTTTACAACCTGAGCATTTAGCAAATTCATTAGCTATTAAAAAATCTCTATTACCTTTGATTATAAAAATTTTAGTGGTTTTTGCTAATTCTTTTAGGGCTGATATTATAGGCTTGTAACTGTTTATTGATATATCATCGCCTAGATAGGTATTGAATAAATCACCCAAAATAAATAATTGTTTGCACTGTGTTTGTTGGCGACAGAATTTAATAAATAAATCACTTTTTTTATCTGCTACTACTAAATGCAAATCAGCAATAAAAAGAGTATAGGACATTAAAATAGAATATTATTTAGAATTTTTATAATTTGTTTAATGCTTGTAATTTTCATTAGCTATACTCTAATTACTTAGCATTTTTAATGTATGCTTTTTTAATAGTTATTTGATCTTGTGGCACATCAGAGTGTCCAGCTAAACTACCTGTAGCTACTTTTTTAATTTTATCTACTACATTTTGTCCTTCTATTACCTCGCCAAAAACACAATAACCCCAGCCGTCTTGCCCAGGATAATCTAAAAAATGATTATCTGCTACATTGATAAAAAATTGTGAGCTAGCAGAATGAGGAGCATTAGTTCTTGCCATAGCAACAGTATATGCTTTATTTTGCAGTCCATTTTTTGCTTCATTTTCAATATTGGCATTAGTTAGTTTTTGTTGCATATTTTCATCGAAACCACCGCATTGAATCATAAAATCATCTATTACACGGTGAAAAATTGTGCCATTATAAAAATCTTGTTGAATATAGTCAGTAAAATTTTTACTTGTAATTGGTGTCTTATCTGTAAATAAATTTATGTGGATATTGCCCATATTAGTTTCTAAAATAACCATTTATTACCCCTTAATTAATATCTCTTAACATTATTGCATAAGAATATTTTATGTATTTTACGCATACCTTTGAAGTCAGCAACCTTGTAAAATGTAGTATTCTTACTTAATATTAATAAAAAATACTATTATACCTTTGATACTTTTATGTTGTAATTTATATTAATTATTTTATAAAAAATAGGTATAATCGCACTTTTTATTAGTTATAAAACGGTAAAAGTATTATGTATGCAGTTATTAAAACTGGTGGCAAGCAATATCGTGTTCAAGAAGGCGATATACTAAGTATTAACAAATTAGATAATGATTTGGGCGATAAAGTTATTTTTGGTGAGGTATTAATGGTATCTGATAATGATAATACTATACTAGGCACGCCATTTGTCAAAAAAGCTACTGTGGAAGCTGTTATTAAGTCACATAATAAGACTAAAAAAATAACTATAATAAAGTTCCATCGTCGTAAACATCATATTAAAAGACAAGGACATAGACAAGATTTTACCAAAGTAGAGATTGGTAAAATTAGCATATAGTTAGGAAATAAAATGGCACATAAAAAAGCAGGCGGTAGCACTAGTAATGGTAGAGATTCGGTATCCAAAAGACTTGGGGTAAAAAAGTTTGGTGGGCAGTCAGTTATAGCAGGAAATATTTTAGTCCGTCAAAGAGGCACTAAGTTTCATCCTGGTACTAATGTTAATAGAGGCAAGGACGATACTTTATTTGCTACCGCTAATGGAATTGTATCGTTTATAAGAAAAGGTATTTTAAATCGTCATTATGTTAATGTAGTAGAAAATTAATTCAGCTGAGACCTTTGCATAAACATGAATAATCATCCCTATTTATGCAAAGACCTCTTTTTAATATTATCAAGGTAGTATCTTATTGACTTTTTATTGTTATCAAACAAAAGACTGCCATACTTTTACAGTATTAAAATAATCTTTTTATGAGTTATGCAATAGTCTTCCCCGGTCAGGGTTCACAATCAAAAGCAATGCTAGTTGAATTAGCAGAAAAATACCATATAGTTATAGATACATTTGCCAGAGCTAGTGAAGTATTAGGCATTGACTTATGGCAATTAACACAAAACGATGCAGAAGCATTAAATAAAACAGAAAACACCCAGCCAGCTATGTTAAGTGCAGGTTATGCCGTTTATAGAGTATTAGCATCAAAGTACAAATTGCAGGCAAAATACTTAGCAGGACACAGTTTAGGAGAATATACTGCTTTGGTATCAGGTAATTATTTAAAATTTGAAGATGCAATAAGCTTAGTTAGAAAAAGGGCAGAATTAATGCAGTCAGCAGTACCAGATGGAGATGGTGCTATGGCTGCTATTATTGGTTTAGCAGATGATAAAGTAATGCAATTGTGTAAAGAAATTAATCAAGGCATAGTAGAGGCTGTTAATTTTAACTCTCCAGGTCAAGTAGTGATAGCAGGAAATAAAGAATCGGTAACACTAGCCTGCAATCTTGCAAAAGAGTATGGTGCTAAAAGAGCAGTAATATTGCCAGTAAGCGTACCTTCTCATTGTCAACTAATGAAGGGCATATCAAGTGAATTTGAAAAAGTAATTAATAATACTAATATTAAGATGGGCGATACAGCTGTAATACACAATGTTAATGCTGATATTGCAACTAATATTACTGATGTTAAAAAAAATCTTGTGAAACAATTATATAACAGTGTTAAATGGATGCAAACTGTGCGATATATAAAAGAAAATAGGGTAAATTTATTGCTTGAATCTGGTCCTAATAAAGTATTAACAGGATTAACAAAACGGATAGATAAAAATTTATCAGCAATAGCAGTGTTTGATAGTAATAGCATAAAAATAGCAGGCGAGGCATTAATAAATGAACGATAAAATAGCTCTAATAACGGGTGCAAGTAGAGGAATTGGACAAGCAATTATGTTGTCATTAGCAACAAAAGGCGTAACTGTTATTGGCACAGCTACAAGTGAAGCAGGTGCTAAAAGTATTAGCAAAAAATTACAAGACAATAGTATTAAAGGCACAGGGGCGATATTAAATGTTGCCGATGATGAGCAAATAGACAAACTAATAAAGAATATAAATTCAAACTTTGGCACTGTGGATATTTTAGTTAATAATGCTGGTATTACTAAGGATAATCTATTAGTTCGTATGCAAAGCGAGCAGTGGCAAGATGTTATTGATACTAATTTAAGTTCAGTATATAAAATGTCAAAAGCAGTTTTAAAACCTATGATGAAGAATCGTTATGGTAGAATTATATCTATTACCTCTGTTGTTGGGTTTACGGGCAATCCCGGCCAGACTAATTATAGTGCATCAAAGTCTGGCATTATTGGTTTTAGTAAGTCGTTAGCTATGGAGGTTGGTAGTAGAGGCATAACTGTTAATACTGTTGCTCCTGGATTTATTAAAACAGATATGACAAATGCTCTATCAGATGAGCAAAAACAAGCAATATCTAGCAAAATACCCTTAGCAAGATTAGGTGAAGTTGAAGAAATAGCAAATGCAGTATTATTTTTAGCTAGTGATAGTGCCTCGTATATTACTGGACAAACATTGCATGTAAATGGCGGTATGTATGGTGGTTGATAAAAAAACCTTGATAGCTATCCAAATACTGTTATAATAATTAAAAAGGAGATAATTATGGCAGAGTTCAGTTATGAGGGGTTTATTGCAGAATGTTACAAAAAAAAACTAGATAAAAAAATACATAATGCTAGTGAAGAAAATGCCTTATTACTATTTAAGACTTTACTAGATAAAGCTATTAGAGATAAAGAAAATGTGCGTATTGTTAGTGGTAAATTACTAGCACGGTTTTACAATCAACTTACTGATAAGATAGCAACAATTACTGGTAATGGCAATACAATTAGTGTTATTGTTGAAAATGATATTGATGATAAAGAAAATAATAACTTTTATCAAAAGCTAAAAGATAGTACTTTGCTAGGTTCTAAAAAATTCTCACAATTACCAAATTTTATTGTTGTAGGCAATAATTCTTTTCGTTATGAAACTGATAAAAAAAGCACCAAAGCTATTGCTAATTTTAATAATGAAAGTATGGGTGGTTTTTTAGCTGGTATGTTTGATAAACTAAGTAAAGATATTGTTGGTAATACAAAGTCAGTTTATATTAATGGATAATGTTTACTTAGCATTAAATAGTTTAGCACTGTTAACTGGTGTTTCTGTTGCGATTATCCAATACTTGTTTAATAATCATCAATCCAACATAAAAAACTTATTATCTAATATAGAAAGCTTAGAATTTCAAGAGGATAATGATTATGATAAAGAGCTAGAACAGCTTTGGGAAAAAACAATTTCTAAGTGTAAAAATCATTCATATATTAATCCAAATAAAATAATTTATATATTTCTTATCTTAATTATTTGTATTGTTGCTTTGTACCCTATTGTGCATATGTTAATTTTTTTTAACATTGATGTTTTTACTTTTTTTAACATTGATGTTTTTACTCTTATTAATTGGTTTACATTGATAATATCATTAGCTCTTATTATAACTCTAATTACGAGTTTTATGGTTTTAAATGCAATTATTAATAAAGAAGATTCATATAAAAAAGAATTCTAAGAAATTAAAGAGAACCACGATTTAGCATTAACAATTCTCAATCGAAATAACTCCCAAAAATCAAAAAAGAACACGAGTTAGTATTAAGTATTATTGACAACAAATAATGGCAAATAATCATTACCAAGTAATAGTAATAGGTGGCGGGCATGCAGGCACAGAAGCTGCATTAGCATCAGCTAGAATGGGTGTTAAAACCCTACTTTTAACTCATAATATTGATACCATAGGGCAAATGAGTTGTAACCCTGCTATTGGTGGTATTGGCAAGGGACATTTAGTAAAAGAAATTGATGCCTTAGGTGGTGTTATGGCAATGGCTATAGATAAGTCTGGCATACAATTTAGAACACTTAATTCATCAAAAGGTTCGGCAGTTAGAGCGACCAGAGCTCAAGCAGATAGAGTGTTATATAAAGCACAAGTTCGTCAAGCTGTAGAAAATCAAGAAAACTTATCAATTTTTCAACAATCTGTTGATGATTTGATTATAGAACATGATATTATCAAAGGCGTTATTACTCAAATAGGCTTAAAATTTTTTGCTGACAAAGTAATTTTAACTACTGGAACATTTTTAGGTGGGGTAATTCATATAGGTAAAAATAATTACAGCGGTGGTAGAGCAGGAGATTCTGCTTCTAATTTATCCAAAAAATTAGCTAATTACAACTTTAATATTGCTAGATTAAAAACTGGCACACCGCCAAGATTAGATGGCAGAACCATAAATTATGACAACCTAGTAAAACAACACTCAGACGGTGAAGATTTAGTTTTTTCTTTTTTGGGAAATGCCAAAGATAAACCTAGGCAAATACCTTGTCATATTACTTACAGCAATAAAAAAACTCACGATATTATCCGTAGTAGTATGCAATACTCACCTATTAGTATGGGCAATATAACAGGCGCCTCACCTAGATATTGCCCGTCTATTGAAGAGAAGGTTAGTCGTTTTGCTGATAGAGACTCGCATCAAATATTTGTTGAGCCTGAGGGTTTAACTACTAATGAAGTTTATCCAAATGGTATTTCTACTAGTTTACCTTATGAAGTTCAAGAGCAATTTATCCACTCCATAGTAGGTTTTGAAAAGGCACATATTATAAGACCTGGATATGCCATTGAATATGATTTTTTTGACCCTAGATGCTTGAGTTATAGTTTAGAAACCAAAGTAGTAGCAGGGCTATTTTTTGCAGGGCAAATAAATGGTACTACTGGTTATGAAGAGGCGGCTGCACAAGGAATATTGGCAGGTATTAATGCCGCATTGCAAGTTATGGATAAACCAGAATGGCATCCTAGACGCGATGAGTCATACATAGGCGTTATGGTTGATGATTTAATAACTAAGGGAGCAAAAGAACCTTATAGAATGTTTACTTCAAGAGCAGAATATAGGCTATTACTTAGAGAAGAAAATGCAGATTTACGCCTTAGTCCAATTGCAAAAAAACTAGGCTTAATAAGCGATTATAGGTGGGGGATTTTTAACGAAAAATACCAACAAATAGAACAAGAAAAACAAAGATTGGCTAGCACTTGGATTCAAGCGGGAGATAAAGAAGTAGAAAAACTAACCGCTAGTAAAATAACCCATGAATATAGTTTGCTTGATATTCTAAAACGACCAAATATTAAATATAATGATTTAGCAGCTATAACAAAGGCCCTGCCACTTGTTAAAAATAAGCAGGTAATAGAGCAAGTAGAAAGTCAAATAAAATATGCTGGTTATATTAAGCGCCAGCAAGAAGAAATTGCTAAATACCGTAAAAATGAAACTACAAAACTACCAGATGATTTTGATTATAGCTCTATAAAAACATTATCTAATGAGGTAATTGAATTGCTAAACAAATATCGCCCCCAAACTATATCTCAGGCAAAAAATATTCAAGGTATAACACCAGCTGCTATATCCATCTTACTGGTTTATCTAAAAAAAACCTTAAAAAAAGTAGTATAGCACTACTTAATTAAATTAAGTCTATACTCTTGAATTTAGTAAATTTTTAGCTACTTTAAAAGCATCTTTACCAATTTTAACACCATCTAGTATTCTAGCTATTTCTAGTGTTCTATTTTCGCCAGTAATAGCAGCAATTATAGTTTTAGTATTATTATTTACTTGTTTTTTCTGCACTAATAAATGATTATCTCCTTGTGATGCTACTTGTGCTAAGTGAGTTATACATAGTATTTGATATTTTTTTGCTAATTTATTTAACATTAATCCAACAACCTGAGCTACACCACCACTAATTCCTATGTCTATTTCGTCAAAAAATAATGTAGGGGTAATATTTTTATTGTTTGTAGCCACAGATATTGCTAAATTTATCCTAGATAACTCGCCTCCTGATGCTGTATCTGCTAGTTTTTGATAATTACTACCAATGTTTAATAAAACTAAAAACGACACTATATCATTACCATTTTTTTTAACACCAACTAATAAGTTGTCAACATTTATTTTAAAACTACCATTATTCATGCCTAGTTTTTGAATAGTTTTGGTAATTTCTTGTGCTAACTTATTAGCTGATTTTTGTCTGTTTGCACTAATAACAGTGCTGTATTGCTGGTACTTTAAAGCTAATTTTTGATTTTCATTGTTAAACTCTGCTATATTATTTTCAACACTAGATAATTGTATTATTTGCTTGTTTATATCATCTCTAATATTGATTAACTCTGGTATTTGACAATTATGTTTTCTTGATAAAGAGCTTAGTTTTGTTATTACTTCTTCTAATTGGCTATTTTTTTGCTCGTTTATAGATATTTTTTGTAGGTAATTGCTAATATCATAACCTGCTTCTTGTAATTGTATTTGTCCACTATTTACTAATTTCAGTACTGGTTCTAATTTTTTATCTATTGTTATTAATTGTTTTAGCTCATTAATAACATTGGTTATTTTGTTATAAATATCATCATCTAGTTGCTGACTAAGTGCCGAAAGTATTGTTAGTAGATTTTGTAAATTGGCAGATATTTTATAATTTTCTTCTATATTTTTTATATCTAAGTCGTCTAAATTAGCCTCATTTAACTCTAATAGTTGATAATTAAGTAATTCTAATTTTTGTAAGTTTTCTTGTTGTTGTTTAGTAAATTTTAATATTTGTTGTTCGTTTTTAGTATATATTTCTACTATATTATTTAGTTTTTTTAATAAATCATTATTTTTTATATAATCGTCTAATATTTGACATTGTAATTCTGGTTTAAGAATATTTTGCTGGTTATTTTGTCCATAAATATCTATTAATAAATTAGCAATAACCCTTAGTATTGATAATGGCACAGTGATATTGTTTATCATAGCTTTTGATTTACCATTAAGCATAATAATTCTTCTTATAATACAGTTATTTTCATTTAATAACTCATAATCATTTAGATATTTTTTAATGTTTTTAATGTCTGTAATATCAAATAATGCCAAAACCTCAGCCTTATCACAACCTGCTCTTATTAGACTCTTATGCGTTTTATTGCCTACTATTAAACCTAGAGCTGATAATATTAAAGACTTTCCAGCACCAGTATCACCTGTTATTACTGTCATACCTTTGTTAAAATCTATGCTAATATCATCAATAGTAGCAATATTTTTAATAGATAATTGTGTTAGCATTATTTAAAATAAGATATTATGAGACCTTTGCATAAATAGGGGTGATTAGCAAAAGTTCAATTTTTGCCGAATTAGTGATTTTATTAAACTTTGTCCTAGCAGGGCTAAGGCTGGGTTTAAAAAAATTGCTAAGTTGGTGAAAAGTGGGTTTTTGATGATTATTCATATTTATGCAAAGATCTCTATATAATAACAACTATTTAACACCCCATTTTAACTTGGTGCGGATAATATTAAAATAATCATAGCCAACAGGATGGATAAGATGGGCAAAATTATTGTGTTGAAATATTATTAATTGTTGGTTTTCATTTATAGTTAAATTAACTTGAGCATCAAAACTAACTACTGCACTAGTATTTTCTTCACAAAGTTCAACACGAATCTCACTGTATTCATTTACAAGTATTGGCCTATTACTTAAAGTATGTGGACAAATAGGCACTAACGATAGTGTTTTTACTTCTGGATGAATTATAGGTCCACCACAAGATAGTGCGTAAGCAGTTGAACCTGTTGCAGTATTGATAATAAGTCCATCAGCTCTTTGGCTATTAACAAACTTATTATCAATATAAGTTTCAAATTCTATTATTTTTTCATCTTGTTTTCTATGCATAACCACATCATTAAAAGCCAAGTTACTTGAGATAATAATATCATTTTCCACAACATTACAAGATAATAATGAACGGCTCTCCTCTATGTAATTACCAGATAATATATCTTCTATGTCATTTAACATATTATCTAAATTAACATCTGCTAAAAAACCTAATCTGCCTAAATTTACCCCTAAAACAGGAATATTAGCATCAACAAAATTACGAACTACAGATATAATTGTGCCATCGCCACCTGCTACTATTATTAAATCAGCATTTTCTTTAATATCATTATATTCTACAACCTTAATACCTAGTTCTATAATCCATGATGATAATTGACTAATAGCCTTTTCACTGGTATAATCATCCGACTTTGCTATAAGAGCTATAGTGTTAAACATAATAATTTAAAAATAAATAATAATAGTAGATAATATACCAAAAAAATACCGTATAAAAGATAAAAATGCAAAAAACAAATAGTATTAAAAAAACAACTACAACAAAAAACACCAAAAATAAGGCAACAAACAAGAAGACTGATAAAAAAAATAACGAGCAATTACAAGAATTAAAAACGCAGTTATTAGATGCTCAAAAATCCGCTAAAGATAATTGGGAGCAATTATTACGAACTAGGGCAGAAATAGAAAATATCAAAAGAAGAAGCATTAAAGATATAGAAAATGCCCATAAATATGCGATAGAAAATTTTGCTAAAGAATTATTGGTAATAGCAGACAGTATGGCTATAGGATTTAAAAGTGCTAAACAGGATAATGCTAGTTTAACGACTATTATTGATGGTATGGATATGATTACTAAGTCATTTAATAACACTTTAAATAAGTTTGGAATTCAGGAAATAAACCCTAAAAATGAGTCTTTTAACCCAGAATACCATGAAGCCATAACTATGATAGAGTCTGATAGTGTTGATAGCCAAATGGTAGTAGAGGTAATGCAAACAGGATTTATGATAAATAATAGATTACTAAGACCTGCCATGGTAATTATAGCAAAGTAGTATTAAATCAAAATATATATTTAAAACAATGTTTTAAATACAGTTATGCATACAATAGTCTTTGACTATTAGCTTAATATTACTATCAACACCTAAAGTTTTATATGCATCGTGTTTAATAGTATTACGAAAATATTTATCGTAAAGATTTGATAAAACTAACATTGTGCAATTTTTATAATAGATTAATAGTGTTTATATTGTAAAATACTGCTTTTAAATGTGTGTCTTCCTTAGAATTAGCAATTGTTTAACTATTAATTTAAGCTTTAGCAAAAATCATAATCTAATCACTTAATGTAGTATCTTTATAAGTTTAATTTCTTAAAAAGGTAGTTTTGTATTACCTTGCTGGTCACCTAAGACTCCTGATTGTAATTTTTGCATCATAGTTTTCATTTTATTACCACGCATTTTTTTCATCATTTTTTGCATTTTTTCAAATTGCTTTATAGTTTGATTAACTTGTTGAATACTAGTTCCAGAGCCATTTGCTATGCGTTTTTTTCTACTGCCTTTTAGTAAGTTTATATATTTTCTTTCTTTCTTTGTCATAGAATTAATTATTGCTATCATATAGGTAGATTGCTTATCATCCATTACTTTATTTTTTAAATGCTCTGGTATTTGCCCACCCATAGGCAATTTATCTATTAAACTACTTATCCCACCCATACTTTGCATCTGTGCTAATTGGTCACGCATATCTGCTAAATTAAAACTACCTTTTTTAATTTTTTTAATGGTTTTATCGGCTTTTTTCTTATCTACTTTACGACCTATTTCTTCTATTAATGACAACATATCACCCATACCTAATAGTTTAGATGCTACTCTATCTGGGTAAAATGGTTCTAAGGCGTCTAACTTCTCACCCATACCAATAAATTTAATAGGCTTGCCAACTATCTGT
Organism: Gammaproteobacteria bacterium; assembly: GCA_965207335.1. GTDB lineage: Bacteria > Pseudomonadota > Gammaproteobacteria > PS1 > Pseudothioglobaceae. The sequence goes on along the minus strand of OZ242267.1, from coordinate 1,440,915 downwards.
TTAACGGATAATGCCGCCCCGCCTCTGGCATCACTATCGACTTTAGTTAGGATAATGCCCGTTAGATTTAGAGTGTTAGAGAATACTTTGGCACTATTAACTGCATCTTGCCCGCTCATACTATCTACTACAAACAGTGTTTCAATTGGTTTAGCATTTTTCTGTAATTCGCTAATTTCATGCATCATTTCATCGTTTATATGCAATCTGCCAGCTGTATCAATTATTAGCACATCATAAAATTTATTTTGGGCTATTTTTTTTGCTTTATTAACTATACTAATTGGATTTGTATCATTATCATTTGCACAATCAATCTCTAATTGCTCTGCTAAAACTTGTAATTGAGTAATAGCTGCAGGGCGATAAACATCGGTACTTACTAATAGGACTTTTTTATTATTGCGATTTTTTAAGTGGTTTGCTAATTTGGCTACAGTGGTAGTTTTACCAGCACCTTGTAAACCAGCAACCATTATAATAGCTGGACTTTGGGTGCGTAAATTTAGCTCTTCGTCCCCACTTTTTAAAATTGCTATTAATTCTTGTTGAACTAACTTAATAAATGATTGTGTTGGAGTTAGTCCATCACCTATTACTAAACCTAGGGCTTTTTTCTCAATATTAGCAATAAATAATCGCACCACTTCTAAGGCAACATCTGCCTCTAATAATGCCCTACGAACCTCTCTTATGGCATTTGTGATATTTTTTTGTGATAGTTTGTGTTTGCCTTGTAGGACTTTTAGGCTTTTAGATAATTTTTCTGATAAGTTTTCAAGCATTTTTAATAACTAATAAAATAAATTAATATTATGCCTAATTATTTATTAAAATATAAAAAAAATATTGAAAAACTATAATTTAATGTAATAGTCTTAATTAATCTTAATTTTAATCCCAATATTTAGTTTTAATTGCCTCCCCTAAGTCAGCATTAATAAAGAGTTTGCGTACCTCTAATAATTGTGCTATTAGTTGAGCCTCAGTCTTTTTATAAGCATTTTTATCAGGTGTTCTATTAACTACTATACCTAATAATTCAGTAATGGCATTGCCAATAGAATTTTGGCTAATAGTAACGATAAGTTTATTATTATCATTACGGTAAATTAATTGTTTAAATGCTGGTTGCCAGCGAACTAAGTTAGCATATTTAGCATCTTCTAGGCATTTAGAACGCACTTTTTTTGCAGCACCTAAAAATTGATTATTAAATAACAAAATTTTATCTATTTGTTTTGGGTAATAACTATTTTTTGGTATGCCAGCATTTTGGATTGACACATGATTAAAAAATGTGCGATAAAAATCAATAAAACCTTTTAAAACTTTATCATATTCATTCCAAAACTCTATATCTTTAAAAGCATCACTACCAGTAGATACCTCCCAGCTAGGAAGTCCTTTAGGGTATCCAGTTAGTGAAAATTTAGCATTGTTTGTTGTTATTGGTTGTAAAATTTTTAAATCTAAACTTTGCATAAATTGCTTATAAACCATAGACATCTGGGATTGAAATAAACTATGTTGCCCGCCGTCAGTTAGGTTTGGGTTGTCTATTTTTGTTATTTTGGCATTTAATAACTGCTCCATATCAAAAACAATAAAATGATTATGCAACATTCTTATACTAGGTACGCCCGGTGAAGTAAGTGGCCAAGTGGCATCTAAACTAGCCTCCCCTGCTAATATTAGGTGTTTTTTTGAATCAGGATATTTGCCTAACATATAATCAATTAGGATTTGATTCATACGATTCCAAGTTCTTTTAACTTTGTCGTTAAGTTGAGTTCTTCTTACTGGTCTTCCTAACGGATTAAGAATAATATTTGCAGTGTTATACATAATAGAACAGTCAAATATATTGCTATGTCCTAGTGCTTTTCTGTATAGTAATAAGTTATCGTTATTAATTAATAAACCATTATTATTAACTAAGTCATTTAGGTTTTCTGAACTATTAAAAAACTCGTTAGGTTTCATTCCTTCTGGAATATCTAAGGGTATTGGTCTAAATGGAATGTTTATCTCTCTTGGTGCTATCATAAAATAAGGCTAATATAGTGACTACTTATTTGTGCAAAAAGCATAGAAAAAGCAGTGCTATGTATATAAATGTATATAAATGTATATAAATTTTTTAAAACAAGGATATTTTAACTTAATACAAGCACTACTGCTACATTATAGAAAAACAGCATAGTTAGGATTTTTGATTATAATTAAAAATAACTTATACTAGGTGTTATATACAATATAATAAACAGATGATATTTTTAGCAATAATACTTTATTTACTAGCAGGGATACTTAGCTTTATAAATTACCATAAAAATTACCGTAACTTGATTATTTTATCGGCAATTTTATTGCATTCTTGGGCTATTTTGCCAGCTATTTTACTTGACAGCGGCATTTTATTCGGTATTGCAAATAGTATATCTGCCTCATCATTATTAATTGCAATATTATTATTTATTAACGGTTATATTTATAGAGTACATGTGCTGGATTTTATTATTTATCCGTTAATTGCAGTATTTATTTTAATATCATTAACACTTATAAACGACAAAATAAACGCTATTTCTTATCAATTAGCATTACATATTATACTATCAATTAGTGCCTATGCTATTTTTACAATTTGTGTAGTACAGTCAATTATTGTCTCGTATCAAGATAAACACTTACACAATAAAAAATCAAGTAATTTTCTTACAAAACTACCACCTTTACAGAAAATGGAAGGATTATTATATAGTTATTTACTTATAGGCACTATAGTGTTAAGCCTTGCCCTAATTAGTGGTTTTGTATTTTTAGATAATATATTTGCCCAACATTTAGTCCACAAAACTACTTTTGCGATTATTTCATGGATAATTTTTACTACAATTACCATAATGCAGACAATATTTGGACTAAGAGGCAAAAAACTAATAATAGCCCTGCAATCTGGCTTTGTGCTATTGGTGTTATCATATTTTGGCTCTAAGTTTATCTTAGAAGAGATATTGCATAGGGTTTGATGGGGTTGTGTTTTGGTGTTTAAATTCAGTAAAGGCTTTAATGTTGGTAATAATTAGTTAGGCGGTTTTTAATAAAAAATCAATAATTTGTATTTAATTTTTTATTGTAAGTAACTATTTCTTTACTTTAATTTTGCTAGATATTTACTATTATCAAATTCAACATCTCCTGTTGTTTTTCTATCCGTCCAATAATATCCTTCCAATTTTTTGCCATGATTTTTAATATTTAATATTATTGTTCCACTATGTTTATTATTTCCACCCTTTTCTGCTTGTTTGGTAGTACTATCATAAGAATAGACAAGTTTTAAGATTTGTTGTTCTTTGTTAATTATAAATCCACTAATAAAACTATAACTTTCTAATTTACTAGTTGTAACTAAACAACTAATTGATAAAAACGATTGTTTTATTACTAATTTTGCTAGTATAAAATCTAATTCTTTATTAGTTTTTTTGTCCTTCCATGTAGATTTTATTTTACCCTCCCAAGTACCATTTAGATTAGGAAATGGCACAAGCCAATCGTAAAGAAAATGCCATTTCCAAATGTACTTAATAAATATACTAATTAGTACTCCATCAACAGAAATTACTATTAGTATAAGTCTAAAATATTCAAATGGTGAATTTTCTAATACAGGAAAAGCCACAGATACAATATAGTATATTAATGCAGAAAACAATATTAAAATTGATAAATATAATTTTTTATTTAAGTTATTCAATCCTTAAACTCCAAGTAACGCCATATTTGTAATAAGAACTTATTTACCATATCAATATTCCATTTTTTACCGCTATGAAAAAGATAAAACATCTCTGATACTTCACGCCATTTTTAACACTCTTGTTTATGGTTTTTTATTTGAAAATATAAATACCTAATAACTTCTTTAACTCTATCTGTATGGTTTATATTTTCATTAAAAATATTATCAGGTACATTCCATAGCAAGCATTCAATTAAAAACGATGAAATACTACTATCAATAGGTTCATTATTATTAATCATATGATATCTAATTTTTTTTAATATTCTTGCTGTTCTTTTAAATCTTCTTTGTGTATTGGCGTTTTTTGTCCTTCCATTTTCAACATGTTTTTTTGGGTAGCTAATAATTTCTTGCTTATTTTGAGCGTAAAATTCAGTACCTTCAACAAAAATATCCTGATTTGTGCTGTTTTTATATCGGTAATTTCTATATTGAAAACACGGTACTGCATCAGCATCAATATGATGAGAATTGGATTTAATCTTTATTGACTTATTCCCAAGTTTTACATTATCTTCTCCAAATTTATCAATAATTGCTGTTAAGACACTTTTTTTATAAGTTGAAAAATCATAGTTACTAGCACTAAACCCATAATCCTCTCTTTTTAGCCCATCTGGATATTTAGAATAAAAAGTGTCTTTTAGCATAACACAAACATCTACATCACTATTTGCTCTGACATTAGTATTATTTGCATAAGAGCCTTGAACAAATATTTCAATATCTTTATCTTTTAATTTATACGATGAGTTTATTGCATCTTTAATCATTGATATTGCATTTGAAATACGAAGTTCTTCTGTGACACTCGCAGACTTACTCCAGTTATCAAAAACCTGTTCAGAGAATCTTGGCATAATTTAATTTTTTTATCTAACTTGGTATAGGACAATACTACTTTAATATACTAATTATAAACTAAAAAAATATTGCAAAGGGTTTGATGAGGTTGTGTTTTAGTGTTTAAATTCAGTCAAAGTTTTACAGTTGGTAATAATTAGTTAGGCGGTTTAATCAAGCTTATTTATAACATGCTGTTTAAAATTATATTTTGTTCCGCCACTTTTAACATCAGTCATATAGTTACTTTGCCTACTAGATGATATTTCCAAATCCACCCATTGTTCTTGCTTTATTCTAAAAACTTTGCTTAAATCTGCAAATGTATTGGTAAATATTTTTAGCAATATAAAGTTATTTTTCTTATTTAATATTAGATACAAATCATAGTTAAATTTTTCTAACGGTATACAAAACCACCATACAGGCTTAGCCTTATTTATATTTGAAAAATGTGTATTTTGATTATATAACACTTGCTCTTTTAAATAAGAATTTGATATTTTTATTGCCTCTTTTTTATTAAGCATATTTTTTGCCCTATAATGCTTGAATCAAATAGACACATTAGCTGTATGTTAGGATGATTTGTTAGGTAGTTTTATCAAAAAACAGCCTACCATTTTATAACCTTTATTTATCTTTGATATCTAGTTGCTTCCAAACATTCCATATATAAATCTAACAACTTTTTACGATATTCGCTTGGACTGTTTCTTAATCCCTAGTAAGGTGCTATATCATTTGTAAGTTCTAAGGCGACTCTTTCTTTTGAGTTATCTTTAATTTTAATTGGATTGGTAATTGTAGTATTTTCTGACATAATAAGTTTTATTATTGTATTGTAAATATATTATTATACACAAAAAACAACACAACTAAAAAGCAGTGCTATACACATAAAAGCCTTTATACAGCGGTTTAATTGTTAGGCAAAAAATTAAAACCTAATTAACCTCTAATAACTCATAAACTACTAATAAATATATGTACACTTAACACTCTAAAATTCAGCCACCTTATTAGCGGTAAGTTGGAACAACTTATTAGGCGGTTTTTAATAAAAAATCAACAATTTGTATTTAATTTATACTTACCCGTTTATTGTTGTTTTTGCATGATGACAATATATTCATTATTAATTGTTGGTGCTTTTTTTCCTATTTCATTTGTTGGGCTATTTTTACTTGGCATTCTTTTATTGGGTATATTTCTAATAAAAGTATTTTTATATTCAAATCCATATTCTTGAAATAAGCATTTTGTTATTTCATCAGTAGGCAAAGTTATATTTTTTACTCTTCTATTTCCTACAACATAGCAAACATATCCTTTATTCTTTATGACTTTTGCAACATTAGCAATAGATTTTTTGTAATCATCATAAAAACTGTAAACTTCTTTGGCTCTTTTTTCATCTTTATTAGCAACTTTTTCAATGGTTTTATCTATGATACTAATCCCAACTGTCTTTATATCTTTTGTTTTTCCGCCCATTAATTTATTGTCAATTTGGCTTGCATTTTCTATATCAAGCCACTGATTTGATAATCTTGAAAATTGACCATAAGCAACTGTGGTTCTACTATCTCCATATGGAGGGGATGTTACAATAATATCAATAGATTCCTCTGCTATTTTTTCTATATTTTTTGATGAATCAAATTTATAAATATTTGCTTTTACATTATTATATTTTCTTTTTGCTATGTATTCTTTTAGACCTGCTCTATTACGAGCTAATTTTAAATTTATCAAACCGAAAACATCAGGGTTAAATTTCTCTCTTTGCTTTACAGGCATTCTATATAGTTTAAATTCACTATTTCTTGTTAAACTTACCTCTCTAACAGTTTCACTAAAAGCTACTAAGAAAAACTTTTTTACTTTTTCATCATCAATCTTGTTAATAAACTGACTTATATTTGCTAATTGATTTTTAGTTTCTACTTTAAACCAAAAATCTACATTCTTAAAATCAGGAGTTATAATATTGGTTTTTTTAATGCCAAAATTTAATAAAAACAAAAAATCATTAAATTCTTTTAAGTATAGGTCTAATATTTGCAATTTTATTATTGTTGTTTTAGCTTCTGCAATTAATCTTGCCATAGGGTTTAAATCAGTTCCTAAGGCATTAATTCCAGCTAAGTTTGCTTCAACAAGTGATGTTCCTGTGCCACAATAAGGGTCAAAAAGTGTTTTCGCATTTTTTCCATAAAACCCAATAAGTCTATTCGCAATTTGCGGTATCATCATTGCAGGGTAATTATGATAACAATGTGTGCATTCTTTAGTATTTACTGCTTTAAAATCCCAAGTTGTATCGGTAATCTTTTTATTAGTATTCACAGTTATTATATATCCTCTATTCTTTTGAACAACAACGGTAACTTATCCTCAAGTGTTCTAAAGGCAGTTCCGTGATTTCTTGCGCTCGTTTTTTTATCGTGTAATCTTAAATCTAACAATAAGTTGCCTGTTTTAAACAATTCAGATAATAACTCTTTTGTTATGTCTCTCATTAATTGCCCGCGGTAAAAATGAAAATACTCTATACCCGCTCTTTCTTCTGTGTGAGCCGAAATAAATAATAATGCTGGAATTTTTTTTAAGAATCTTTCTATAAGAGTAGATAACTGCCATGTAGCAATAATTTCTCCTGAGGTATGTTGTACGGATATTTTTTCTGCATCAACTGTTAAAAATAAACCTGCACTATTAGGCGTTAAAGACATTGTGTAATACATTCCCAAACGCCCATTATCATCATAACTGCCATATTTTCTAATCGCATCTAATGGGTTTATTTGCCATACTTTTTTATTGAAGGTAAAAAGTGTAACCATACTTTTTGAATTATCACGGTGTGTTTTAATTTCTATTCCGTCTATGTCTGGTAATGCTAAATTATTTTCATCCACTCCCATTAAGGTCTCAAATGTAAACCCTATACCTGTAGAACCTTTTCTAAGGGATTTGACAAATCCCTTATTTTTTAATTCTTGAAATTTTTGTTTAAACTCTTCTAAATTCACTTGTATTTTTAGTTATTTATTTTTATTAACTAGCGACTGTTAGCAATTGGTAATAATTAGTTAGGATTTTTTCTACTTAATAACATTCGTTAGTTATGCTCATGCTAATTAATAGCATATTTATTTTCTCTTTTTTTAAATGCCTCCGTACCTCCTTCTAATATTTCACATGTATGCTCTCTTATGCCTTGAGATTTGAGGACAATGCTAGTATTTTGATTTTTCATAATTGTATTTTCAAGACTACCAGAAATATATTCAAATTTAATATCATTTGTATTCTTTGAATTATCCCCGTGTTGATTTGCAACTATTACCTCTTCTGCATCAGCATTAACAACAATATTTGCATTATGAGTTACTAATATAATTTGCCTATCTTTCTTTTTTTGCTTTAAATATGTTACTAATTCATTATAAATGGCTCTGTTATCTAAACTATCTTCGGGTTGGTCTATAAGTATTGGGCATTTTTTATCATTAAAATCTAGTAATAACTTTAGAATCACAAAGGCTTTTTTACCATCTGACATTTTTTCAAATGTGTCATCTTGATAGGTAAGTTCATATGAAACAGAAAACCAATTTTCTACCAATAAACCTTTCGTTAAATCTTTAATATCTTTATATTTTTTTAACTCCAAGTCGTTATTTAATGCCTTCTCAAGAAAATCCTTAACCGCAAATTCAATATTGTTTTTATAACGACTTATAAAATCCTTAACATAATTTTGCCTATCATGGCTTTGAAGGTTTATAAAATCCTTTAATAACCCTTTGCATTTATCGTGGAGGTATGTTTTTTCTATTTTTATTTTTATATCGTCATGTTCTAATGAAAACTTACGGATTAATTCATTAATTTTTCTCTTATAAGAAATGTGGTTTTGTATAGTTTCTTTAAATAGTTCATCCTTTTGTTTATTTATAATATCTCTTTTATTTTGAAGTGAAACAATCTCTTCTAGTTTTTTGTTCTCAATACTCCATTTACCGTTAAGCTCCTTGTACTGATTATTTTTTTCTAGATATTTGTTACCTTTTTTGAAAATTTCAGACTCTTTTTTCTCTTGAATCTTATTTTTATATTCTTCCAGCAAAGAGTCCATTTCTACTAATTTATTTGATAATTCATCTTGCCACTGTTCAATAGCTTGTTGTTTAACATCATCAAATATTTTTTGTATATCTTTGGAGTTCAATTCCGATAATTGACTAAACTTATAAGAAAATGATGTATTAAATAAGTCCTCGTCTTTTAGAGTAGTTATTTCATTTTTATCCTGCTCTAACTTTTGTTGTAACTGCTCAAGTTCCAGTATATTCTTTTTATACCCCTCAAATTGCTCCAATTCATATTCTGAAAAACTATTATCTTGACGAGATTTTTTAATTTTATCCTGTAAAATTTCAATTTCTTTTTTTATACCATCTTCATCACCTTTTTCTTTTAAAGTTGCAGTTAATTTGTTTATCTCATTTTGTAACTTAAATAAGTTATCAATATTTGTTTGCAGAGCAATTCTGTTATTAAAACAGAATTTATCGTAATTACTTATAAGGTTTTTATTGTCTTTTTTTGCAACAATATCTTGAATAAGTTTATTTTTATTTTCTTTATCTTTATCACTGGCTATTTTATGCATGTGATTTTGCTGAAAAAATTCAATATACCTATCCTTGTTTTCTTCATCATCTTGCCAAATTATTTTTATTGAATCTTGAGGAATATAATCTATGGAATTTTTTACATCTTCTTCAATTTTAGAGTTAATTCTACAGGCAATAAGTTTTAAAAGCGTTGATTTACCTGTAGAACGACCACCAATAATAGCATTAAGATTAGGATTAAGTAAAATTGTTTGTTTGCATATATCATTATCAATTACGATAGATTTTATGACATGATAGCCGCTTTTTTCTTCTGGTTTGTTAGCTTGAATTTTCACTCTATCTTGTGGCTCACAAATAATTTGTTTTAACCCTTCAAAAGTTAAGTCGGCTTTTATCCAAGTAAATTTTTTACCAATATCATCTAGTTTATGTGCATCTGAAGAGTGAACTACTGGTTTTTTAATAGCACCTGTAAATCTAGCTTTTTCTTTGTTTAAGAAAAACTCTGTATCATCCTTATTACCCAAGAATAAATCACAAAATTTATCAATTTCCTTTGCTGTATTGTTTCCTCTGCCATCATCATTTGAAGGTCTAAAGTTTCCATGACCTCTCGGACATCCAACAACTAAATAGTCTTGTAAATGTTGTATATCTGTATCATCCTTTAATGATTGTCGTATAGTATCAAGACCTATTGTGACATTATTTATATCTTCATTATTTAAATGAGAGCAATATTTATCACCAAGGGTTTTTAACCTACCTAGAAAGCCATTTATTTTTTCAATATCAGTTTTATCTGAAAATAGTAAATGAATATTTATTGCATTATTTTTATTATTAGTTTGAGTTAATCTGAATTCCAAGTTAGGTAAGATTAAAACATCACTACCCAATTCATCTTTTGCTTTTTTTATTTCATTGTTATTAAACCTAAAATAATTAGTCAATCCTATTACTTTAAGATTACTCTTTTTTATATTATCAAACCACTCTTCCCAATTATCTTGAAATTGATTATTTAAAAATGTTTCAGGAGAATGAATATGTAAATCCCATTTTCTCCACTCAGAACCTCTTTCAAATTTATTCATATTTATCCTAAGCGCATTTTATATAACGAATGAGTTTTATTTATACCAGCAATATTAACATATATCTATGCTACAAACTAAAAATATATGCATCATTGTATACCATTATGCATAAAAACAACACAACTAAACAGCAGTGCTATGCACATAAAAGCCTTTATATAGTGGTTTAATTGTTAGGCAAAAAATTAAAACCTAATTAACCTCTAACAACTCATCAACTACTAATAAATATAGTGCTGTTTTGATATTTTGTGAGTAAAAATTAGCTAAAACTTGCTTATAAAGTAGCATTTGTTGCTGATGCTCTTGTTTTTGTCTTAATAAAAAGTTGGCTAGTTTTTCATTTGTATGTGGAGTTGAGGTTTTGTAGTCTATTATCCACACAGTATCATTATCAATAAAAATCCTGTCTATAATAATATTAATATTTTTGGGCTTATTTTTTTGATAAAAACTTGCTTCTACCGTAGTGCTATGGCGTTTTTTGAATAGCCATTTATAATGTTTTGATTTTTTAACTTGTGTTAGTAATGCTATTATTTGTGTTGCTGTTTTTGTTATATCATAACTAGCAATGCCAGAGCTTGCTAATAATGAAAGCACAGTATTATAACTAGGACTTAATAACTCTTGTTCTAAATAATGGTGTAATATAGTGCCAATTATAGAACTGTAACTATTAGCTAAACTATTAGCTAAATTAGCTACTTCAGTTGTTTGCTTAGTAGTTTTGAGGAAATTATTTAATTTATCTAATCTTTGAAATTGTGTTGCTTGCCTAATTATTAAAGGCAGGTCTTTTTTATTATCAATTTTGGCAAACTTATCTTTATAAGACTCCCATAAATAATGCAATAAAGATCGGCTATCTGCTTTATCCTTATTTATATTAGCTAGTAAATATAATTTAGTTTTAGCTCTAGTCATTGCTACATATAACACCCGCATTAATTCATAATGATTTTGTTTTTTTGTTAGCTCTGTTAAGTACTGATAAGTTTTACTTTCTGTTTTCTTACTGGTTTTTTTTATTGGAGCTAGCAATAAACCATTGCTAAACTCTTGTAATAATAAAATATCTTTGCTATTGCTTTTTGAAATTTTACCAAGTCCTGGTATTATTACTATGTCAAACTCTAACCCTTTGGCATTATAAATTGTCATTATTTGCACAGGTTTAGTTGTGCCTACTATATTATTACTATCTATATAAGAATTGTTGAGTTTATCTGTTAATAATTCAAGCTCTAATATGCCATTATAACTTAGCTCGTCTATGGCATTTAAGAACATATTTTTAATATTATTATCGTCATAACTAGCGTAGCTATCAAAACCTAATCTAAAAAGTGCTAATTCTAATAATTCTCTAAAATTAATAATAGATTTTTTATCTAGTATTGGTTGTAATATAGTACAAAAGCTAGCTGCTCTATTTTTACCGTCTAAACTTAACCGTGTTAATAATTCATTGGAGTTTAAGGCTTGCCATATTGTTAGATATTCATTACTGGATATTAATAGTAAATCCGCTAATAATAAACCACACCATGGGGCTCTTAGGATATTTAGCCAAGATAATTTATCGCCTAAATTAGTTATTGCCTTAGTTAATGATAATAAATCTCTGCTGCAAATATCATTGCCTACTTTGATAAAACTAGGGGCTATAAAACTGATATTTTCTTGCTGCATTAATTTTAAAATACGGCTAAGATGAGCACGGGACCTAACTAAAATTGCTATTTCTTGTTCTGGTTTTTTTTGCTGTTGTTTACGAATAATATTAATTATTTGCTGTGCTTCTTCATTGCCTGTATTATCATTTTTATAAGCAAAAAACTCTATGGCATTTGTATTATCGTCATCGTTGTTAGTAATACTAGGGCTATGGCTAATAGCACCTAAGGTTTGTGAGTTTTGCTTAGGAAAAATATTACTAAATAATTTATTATTAGCGTTTACCAGAGCATACCTAGAACGGAAATTACTATTTAAAGTTATAGTGTTTAAACTTATATTACCTATACCTTGTTGTTTAGTTTGTAAAAATAATCCTACCTCGGCTTGACGAAACTTATAAATTGATTGCATTGGGTCGCCTACTAAAAATATAGTTCTTCCGCTATCTACTTGCCACAACTTAGTAAGAGTACGAAGTAATTCAAACTGGGTATAAGAAGTATCTTGAAACTCATCTACTAAAATATGCTCAATTTTATTATCTAAATACAAACTAAACTCATTAACATTTTCCTCATCATTCAAAATATAGACAGAATCCATAGCAATATTAATAAAATCTAACTCTTGATATTGTTTGAATTTTAGTATCAACTGTGCCGATGCTAAATTTAGTACTCTTGCTAGGTGGAATATTATTTGACTATCTTCATCATTTAGACAATCATCAGGTAATAATTCCACCTCTTGTAATAATTGTACAAATTCTGATTGTTGTAATAAAGACCTTTTTTCTGCTATTAACTGCATTTCATCTGGGAATTTTTGCTTAGTAAAGCCTAGAATATTTACTCTTATATTGCCATCTTGGGTTAATAATAGTTTTTTTAATTCAATAAAGTAATCAATAGCATTAGCTGTTGTATCACTAGCATTAAGAAAGAAGTTTTTGCTATCTTCACTTAATTTAGGGGATATTGCTATTAATTGCGGTAAAAACCCTAAACTAGCCTCATTAAAACTACTAATAGTATTTTTTAGGTGCTGACTTATTATATTATTACTAGTAGTTGTTAATATCTGTCTGAGTTTATTAGTATTTGTATCCTTAGTAATACCTATATTAGTATATCTTAGCCATTGGTCTCTTTTTGCTAGCATTGTAGCTATTAATTGGCAAAATTTAGTACAATTATTATCAAAATACTTTAATAAAGCTACTATATCTGCATTATATTCACTATCATCAATAAGTTTTAATACTTCTTCTGCACTTTGGTGGTATGCTTGTTGTTGCCTTGTATTAGAGCTAATTGTTATATGCTTAGATGTGGCTACAATACTATTAGATAGCCCATCAATAGTAGTAATTTTTAGTCTTTCTACATTATCTAATATATGCCAAGATAATTTATTAGAACGCAGTAGAACTTCTTTTGCTAGTTTATAAGTTTGCTGTATATGATGATTATCTGCTTTTAGTTTATTATCTGCTACCTGAGATAATATAAAATATAGTCTTTGTTTTAGCTCTGCTACTGCCTTATTGGTAAAAGTCATTACCAAAATATTTTCTGGTGCTTGAACTACTGTTAATAGCTTTAAGTACCTATTAATTAATAATGTTGTTTTGCCAGAGCCAGCTGGTGCTTGAACTATAAAAGACTTACTAATATCTAGGACTTGTTGTCGGTATTTATTATCATACACAAAGTCCATAATTATATGATGTACTAATATATTAGTACTGCTAAATGTTATAACACTGCTTTTTGCATAAATAAACAGCTCTTATGCAGTAGTTTAACAAGTTCTTATACTAGGTAAGGAATGTTTTGAGTTATGGTTTTATTATTAGCCTAGACTTTATACTATTCTAAAACCTCAACCTATAGTATTATTAGATAAATATAAAAACTATTTTTGCTGGTTTAGAGTTACTATATGTAATTTATTTTAAAAATTATATACAATGCTAAGACCAAAATTACCAGTATTTGTATTACCAAACTCTAGCGCTTCAAACTCAAGTCGTGCCGATATGCTATTTATCATTTTCATATCTATACCAACACCATATAGTACATTATTACCATCATTAGATATAGTCACACCACCACTTGAAACATCGTTATCCCAGCTGTGAAAACCAATTTTAGCGAAAACAGATCCACTATCATTTATTGGAGAATAATAAAGTAATGAACTACCAATGCTATTACCTTGTATGCTATTATTATCAGCATTATCATCTTTATTAAAACCAATATATTGGAATTCAGCAGCAATATTTTCCACCAACCAAACACCTATAAAGAATTTAGCATTTACTTTATCATATTTAATAGTAGCAACACTGCCATCGCTATAAATAATATCCTCATCCCATGAAGTTTTTACAACACCAGCACCATAGTATATATCTTCATTAGCAGCAGATAGTGATATATGCATAATGCTTATTAGTATTAATATGCCAAGTTTTTTCATTTTTAATGCCTTTTAAATTATCATAGATTCTAACAAAGATACTAGAAAACAAAATTCTAATAAAATTATTAGTAAATGCAACAATTATACCACATTATATAAATACAAAAAATTAATTTTAAACATAAAAATACTTAAAAAAAAGTTGGAGTAATTAATTTTTAAAGAAATTTGTAGGCATTAACAGTTATATTAGCATAACCTTTATAATAGTCTGTTTTAATGATATTTAGAATATAATCTAAACCAGAAAAAAGTGCTAAAACCTAAGTTTTATGCAATAGCTCTATTTATTAGTAAATTCAGGGTATGCTTCTAAGCCACACTCGGCAATATCAACTCCTGAAAATTCCTCTTCTGCTGTTACTCTAATACCCATTAATGCTTTGATAACTAACCATACTATAAGGCTAGTAACAAATACCCAAATAATAATAGTAAATATCCCTATAATTTGTGCATAAAAGCTAGCATCGCTATTGGTTAATGGTACTGCTAATAATCCCCATATACCAACCACGCCATGTACTGATATAGCACCTACAGGATCGTCAATTTTAAATACTCTATCCATGGTAATAATAGAGGTAACAGCCAACAAACCTCCTACAACACCAATTAAGGTTGCAATAAATGGCGTTGGGGTATCAGGACCAGCGGTAATAGCAACTAAGCCAGCTAAAGCACCATTTAGTGCCATAGTTAAATCTGCTTTACCAAACCATACTTTTGCTAATAATAAAGCAGCAATTGTGCCACCAGCAGCAGCGGCATTGGTATTGATAAACACCATAGCAACTAAATTAGCACTTGCCATATCTCCTAGTTTTAAAACTGAGCCTCCATTAAAACCAAACCAGCCCATCCATAAAATAAATACTCCAAGTGTAGCTAATGGTAGATTAGCACCTACAATAGCATTAGATCCACCATCAGAATTGTATTTACCTTTTCTAGCACCTAATACTAAAACCCCTGCTAGTGCAGCAACAGCACCAGCCATATGCACAATACCTGAACCAGCAAAATCTAAGAAACCAATATCACCCAAATTATATAAGCCGAATACACTAACACCTCCCCAAGTCCAAGAGCCTTCTAACGGATAGATAACAGCAGTAAAAATAACTGCAAAAAGTAAAAAAGCAAATAACTTCATTCTTTCTGCAACTGCACCAGATATAATCGACATTGCTGTTGCTACAAATACTACTTGAAAAAAGAAATCAGCGGCCTTTGAATAAACAGAATCACCACCAAAACCATTAGCAACAGAGTCTTTAAGTGCATCAGCAACTAGTGTTTCTCCGCCAGCAATACCATTTAATAAAATACCTCCACCATACATAATATCATAGCCAATTACCAAATAAGAGGTGCAAGAAATAGCAAAAAGCATAATATTCTTGGTTAAAATCTCAGAGGTATTTTTACTTCTAACTAAGCCAGCTTCTAGCATTGAGAAACCAGCTGCCATCCACATTACCAGAGCACCCATAACTAAAAAGTAAAAGGTATCAATAGCGTATTGTAATTCAAAAATTTGATTTTCCATAATTTTTGTTTAATTAATGTTATAAAGAATTTTCATCAACTATAATAAGAATAATTTATTTTAAACCTGATATAAAAATTTTACCGTAACTAAATTTATGCAATATTTTATAGTAATTTGCAAATACTTTATAACATTAATTACTGTAACTAATCTTAAATAAAGAAACACCTACATTATTAAGCTTAAATATTTTTAACTATAACAAAAATTCATATTGCAAAAATTATTGAAAATAATATGATGTTTTCAAGTAAAATAATGTGTTTAAATCATCGTATATATGAATATTGAGCGTATTAATGCCAGAGAAGTTTTAGATTCAAGAGGCAACCCTACTGTAGAGGCTGATGTTATTTTAGCAAATGGGGTTAAAGGTAGTGCTATTGTACCATCTGGAGCATCAACTGGACAACGAGAAGCTCTTGAACTAAGAGATGGCGATAAAAATAGATATTTAGGTAAAGGTGTATTAACTGCTGTTAATAATATTAACACTACAATCAATGATACTTTAATTGGTTTTAACATTAGTAATCAGCAAGTAATTGATAATGCTATGATTACCTTAGACGGCACAGAAAATAAAAAAAACTTAGGTGCTAATGCAATATTAGCGGTATCTCTTGCTTGTGCTAGAGCTAGAGCTAACTATAATAAACAGCCTGTTTACAAATCTTTTGATAACTACAATAATTACTGTTTGCCAGTTCCTATGATGAATATCATAAACGGTGGAGAGCATGCTAATAATAATATTGATATACAGGAATTTATGATAATTCCTGCTGGTTTTAATAGCTTTAAAGAAGCACTAAGGTGCGGAGTTGAAATATTTCATAATTTAAAAACAATACTAGAAGTAAAAGGACACAGTAGCTCCGTAGGTGATGAAGGTGGTTTTGCACCTAATTTATCATCTAATAAAGAAGCTTTAGATATAATTATTTTAGCTATTAAAAAGGCTGGTTATATAGCAAATAAAGAAGTTTTTATTGGTATAGATTGTGCAAGCAGTGAGTTTTATAAAGATGGTTTTTATCACTTAAAGTCTGATAATAAAAAACTAACTAGCAAGCATTTTGTTGATTATTTGGCTGATTTGGTTGATAATTACCCTATTATCTCAATTGAAGACGGTTTAGATGAGAATGATTGGGATGGCTGGCAAATTTTAACCAATAAGTTAGGCAAAAAAGTTCAATTAGTAGGCGATGATTTGATGACTACTAATAGCAAAACTCTAAGTAAGTGCATAGATAATAATATTGCTAATTCTATTTTAATAAAGGTTAATCAAATAGGAACTCTAACAGAGGCATTTGATGCAATAGAAACTGCAAATAGTGCTAATTATACTGTCATTATCTCGCATCGTTCTGGTGAAAGTGAGGACACCATTATAGCTGATTTAGCAGTTGCAACTGCTTGTGGACAAATAAAAACTGGCTCATTATCTCGTTCAGATAGGTTAGCAAAATATAATCAATTGCTAAGAATAGAGGAAGAATTAGGTCCAAAAGCAAAATACTTAGGGTTATCTGCATTTAAATACAACACTTAATACAAATTGGAAGATATAGCTACTGGCTACTTATTTTTAATTTTAATTGCTCTTATTGTTATCTCTGCTTTTTTTTCTGGCAGTGAAACATCAATGATGGTAATTAACCGTTATAAATTAAAAAGTCTGAGTAAAACTAATAAGAATGCTAAAAATGTTTATAATTTACTAAACAAAGTAGAAGAGCTTATTAGCACAATATTATTAGGCAATAATTTAGTTAATATCTTAGCCTCAGCTATTACTACCATTATTGCTATTAGGTTAGGTGGTGATGGTTTCGTAATTGTCGCTTCGTTGTTATTGACATTTATTATTTTAATATTTGCAGAAACAGCACCAAAAATATTCTCTGCTAGATACCCAGAAAAAATAGCTCTTCCTGCCAGCATTATAATTTCTAAATTAGTAATACTATTAAAACCTATAGTATATATTATCAATATACTTTCTAAGTACTATTTAAAATTACTAGGATTATCAATAACAAAAACTGATAATAGCATTAATGCAGAAGAATTAATTATGGCAATTAATGATGCTAAATACAATATATCAAGTAATTATAAAGATATGCTACTAAATATAGTTGGTTTAGAAAAAGTTGATGTTGAAGATATTATGATACCTAGAAAAGAATTAATAGATATTGATATCAGCCAAAAGCATGCATTGGTTAAGCAATTACAATATTCACAATACAACAGAATATTAGTATTTGATGGTGTTGAAGATAATATTTTAGGCATTCTGCATGTTCGCGATATAGTTAGTTTATATTCACAAGATAAGTTTAATATTAACAATGTAAAAGATATTATAATAGAGCCGTACTTTATTCCTAAAACTACTACTTTAAGCAAGCAATTATTAGCATTTCAAAAAAATAAACAACACTTGGCTTTGGTTGTAGATGAGTATGGAAGAGTAGTAGGTATGGTAACCTTAGAGGATATTTTAGAGGAAATAGTCGGTGATTTTACCTCTAACTATAATGAAAATTTTGCAGATATAGTAAAACAAGACGACGGTAGCTATTTAATAAATCCTAAAATTAGTTTACGAGAATTTAATTATAATTTAGGTGTAAATATAATAAGTGATAATACTACAACAATAAACGGATTATTATTAGAGCATCTAGATGACATACCAAAACGAGATATTAGCATCAAAATTGATAATATATTATTTGAAATTTTACAAGTAGATAAAGAGACTATTAAATTAGTAAGAGTAAAAAATATTCAAAAGAATAGCACTCAAAACGATTCTATATAATACAAAATAATTTAGGCTTATCAATACAATAAACTTCATAAATAATGCTATTACCATATAAGAAACCAGCATAGATATTACAAAACCAATAATGAGTATTTGATAGTTTATAGCTTCTGTTGCTGTTGTTAAGTCAAATACAGCTAATACGGTTGATAAAAATATTACTGGTATAGCAAGTAGAAATGCAAATTTAACAGCCATATGCCTTGATAGACCAAGCAATAAACCAGCAGTAATAGCAATACCAGAGCGAGATGTACCCGGTATTATTGCTAGTGTTTGTGCAAAGCCAATAAAAAATATATCAAACCAAGTTAAACTATTTCTTGTATCAATTTTTTTATTATTTATATAATCAGCTATTCCTAGCAAAATAGCAAAAAATAAATTAGCATAAGCAATAATAATTATAGAGCGAAAATCACTAGCAATAATATCTTTAAATAATAATCCAGCTATTCCAACAGGTATAGTAGCTAGTATTATGCCCCAAGCAATTTTTGCCTGCCCTATTAATTGTAATCTAGGTATTGATACAAAAAAATCATTAGTTAGTGATAGAATATCTTTACGAAAATACCAAATAATAGCAAATAAACTACCAAAATGCACAGCAATATCAAATATCAAACCTTGGTCAGTCCAATTACTTAACTTTGGAATTAAAATTAAGTGCGCTGATGAGGATATTGGTAAAAACTCGGTAATTCCTTGAATAAAAGCTAAAAATATTGCCTGTAATATATCCATTAGTTAAAGATTATATTAATTTATGACTCATATCATACAAGTTAAAACCGCTACATTTTATCTTAGTATTCTTACCTAATGCTATTACTTTAAATATCTCGCCCATGGCACTTGGTAAAACTAATTGTTTTACAGATGTTGCTAATTTAATTTGCTCATATTTAGATAAATCATTATCAGTAATCATATTTACTAAGCCTAAATTTAATAAAAAGTGTGCTTGAGTACTATAACCTAAAATATTAAAACCAATATCTTTTGCATAATTATAAACCCAAGAAAAATTAACACTAGTTGTAATATCTTGCTCGCCTATATTTTTAAAAACATCTTTACTTATTTGGTGCTTATAATAACACCTTAGTGTGCCATCTTTTCTTTGTGGATGGTAATATTCGCTATTGTTATAACCATAATCTATAATAAATATTGTAGCCTTGTTTAAAGAATTATATAATAATTCTAACCATGGTTTTATATAGTAATTAACCTCTGTTTTATAAGTAATATTTTTAAGAATATTTGTTGTTATAAAGTTAAAATTTTTATTAGTTTCTTGTTTTTTCCAAATAAAATCTTCATTTTTATAACTAACACACAACTCAAAGCTTTTACCATCTTTAAATAAAAATCTTTTACTAGGCATTGCGTCTAATACCTCATTAGCAATTACTACACCGTTAAAATTATTTAATAAATTAGTTATCCAAACACATTTATTGGCAAGTTCAGGAATATGTTTATTAATAGTTTGTTGTTGTTGTTGTTGTAAACTAGCACTTAATTCTAAAATATAGTAATTTTTTGGAAGTTTATTTTGCTTTTGTAAATACTGCAAAATATTAACCGCTAAAATACCACTACCTGCACCAAACTCTAAAATATTATACTTATTATCAATTACCTCTATTATTTGTTTGGCTAAACAATTAGCAAACAATGGTGATAATTCACAAGAGGTGGTAAAATCACCGTGTTTACCAAATTTTTGCTTATTAGTCCTATAATAACCATATTGATTATGGTATAAGGCAAGATTCATAAATTCATCAAAACCAATAGCTTTAGAGTTTTCTGTAATATTTTTTTTAATTACTTCTTTTAAAGACATAATAAAATGATAAAAACTGCATTAGTTAGTGGCTCTTCTAATAGAATTGGAGCTCAAATTATTAAAACACTACACAATAATAATTATAATGTTATTATCCATTATAAAAACTCTAAAAATCAAGCAAACTCTCTAAACAGCTCTTTAAATAACATTAGAAAAGGTTCTGCTAAGGCATTATATGCTGATTTAACTAATAGTAATGACATTAATGTTTTGGCAGATAATATTGATAATATTGACTTATTAGTAAATAATGCATCTATTTTTTATCCTACACCATTTTTAGAGGCAACAATAAATGATTGGAATAATTTATTAAACCAGAATGTAACTTGTGCATTTTTTCTAAGCCAAGCTCTGTGTACTAAATTAAGAAAAAACTTAGGTAATATTGTTAATATTGCTGACATTTATGCCAATATACCATTAAAAAACCACAGTATATATAATATAGCTAAAGCATCTTTGGTAATGCTTAGCAAGACTCTTGCTAAAGAGTTAGCTCCAGATATTAGAGTCAATACTGTGGCACCAGGGGCTATATTATGGCCAGAAAATGCTCTTAATTTAGAGGAAAAACAAAATATACTAAAAAAAATTCCCTTAAACAGAATAGGTTCTGCAAAAGATATTGCAAATGCAGTATTATTTTTTGCTAATTCACCATATATAACAGGGCAAATACTAGCTGTTGATGGCGGTAGAAGTTTAAATCAATAAATTTAATATTATATTAGTTAAAAAAAATGATACAATACTATTTATTTTAAAATATTATCAACTTATATAATATAGTTAGGTTGATATATAAAAGATAAGGTAATTGTAGTTATTTAACTGCTTAATGATACTCTGAATTATTGTTTTATAAGAAATTTTTTATAATTTAATCGTATTTATTTTAGGAGTTCATTAAGGCAAACAATAAATTCATAACACGAATAAAAATTGAATAACATATTAACAGAATCAAGAGCGCAGAATTGCAAAATATATAACTTAAACTAATAAAATTTTACATATTATTAACTAAAACAGCTACTTATGAATATTACAAACAGTACTTTTTACGGTATTAGTAAATAATACAAATTAATAAATATCCTATGTTAAATTATTTTTTGCGATTCATAGTTCACACACAAAGGAACAAAAATGAATCAAATATTAATAAATGCCACTCACAAAGAGGAGGTTAGGGTTGCTGTTGTCAAAAATAAACAATTAACAGAGCTAGACATAGAAAGCAACTTAAACCAAAAAAATAAAGGCAATATATACAAAGGCAGGATTTCAAGAGTCGAAGAAAGTTTAGAGGCGGTATTTGTAAATTATGGTAAAGACCGTCAAGGATTCTTGTCTTTCAAAGAAATATCTAGTCAATACTATCCTAATGGTAACAACAAAGAAAAGTTAAAAATTTCTGACATAGTTAAAGAAGGTCAAGAAGTTATTGTACAAATAGAAAAAGAGGAAAGAGGCAATAAAGGTGCTGCACTTACAACTTATATAAGTCTAGTAGGTACTTATATGATTTATATGCCTACTAAAAAAGATAGTGTTAATATCTCTAAACAAGTGCATGCAAATTATAGGAAAAATCTCCAAATAATAGCTAAAGAATTAAATATCCCAGAAAATACTTGCATAATTCTAAGAACAATGGCATCTGGTAAAAGCAAAGAGGAAATACAATGGGAAGTAGATTATTTAAGTGTATTATGGAAGTCTATCATAAAAGCTAGTCAAGATAGTAAGGCACCGTTTTTAATCTACAAAGAAAGTAATATAGTAATTCGTAGTATTAGAGATTATCTAAGAACCGATATAGACAGTGTTATTATTGATGACTTAAATATGTTTAAGCAAACAAAGGAATTTATATCTTTTGTACTGCCTCATTACTTGCATAAGATTAAATTTTTTAATATTGATGAAAAATCATTATTTAATCATATGGGTATTGAAAACCAGATTAATAATGTTTTTAAACGAGAAGTATCATTAAAATCTGGAGGAACCATAGTTTTTGATACCGCAGAAGCACTTACCGCTATTGATATTAATTCTGCCAAAGCAAATAAAGGAATAAATATTGAAGATACTGCATATAGCACTAATATTGAAGCCTCTAAAGAAATAGCAAAGCAATTACAACTAAGAGATGTAGGTGGATTAATTGTTATTGATTTTATTGATATGAATGTAGAAGAGCATAAAAAAAATGTTGTTAATGCTATGCAAAAAGCAGTAGAAAAAGACAGAGCTAGAACCCATATTGGAGTTATATCTAATTTTGGGTTATTAGAAATGTCTAGGCAAAGAATTCGTAGCTCTATATCTGAGGCAATAAATAGAACTTGTGATAAGTGTAGTGGCTCTGGTGCTATGCAAACTGTGCCTGGATTAGCACTACAAATATTAAGGCAACTAGAAAATAATTGCAATGCCTCTAATTCTACGGTTGAAGTAATTATTAAATCAACAGTTGAGGTAATAACATATTTATTAAATGAAAAAAGAAACTATATTCTAAGACTAGAAGATAAACATAAAGTCAAAATAATTTTATTGCCTCATGCCCATAAGCAATTTCCTTATTATGATATTAAGAAGAAAACCGTATCAAGTAAGCCAGAACACAAAAGTTATCAAGGTATATCCAGAAGTGAATTGCCTGATATATTAACCAAAAAACATATTGCTGATATTCCTGCCATTGATATTTATCATCCTAACAAACCGCTACCAACAAATAATAATAAAGAATCTATTATTAAAAAAATAATTAATAACTTATTTAATAAAAAACCTAATAAAACAAAGTTTAATAAAACAAAACCTATAAATAATAACAGAAGAAAACCCAATCCCAAACGAAATAAAAAAATAGCAGTATAAATGGTTATTAATAATTTAACAAAATATGCAGTATTTGGCAATCCTATACAACATAGTTTATCACCACAAATACATCAAAATTTTGCCAAGCAGTTTAGCCTAAATATTGACTATCAAAAAATAATAGCAGAAATACATAATTTTGACACAACTATTAATAAGTTTATTAAAAACGGTGGTGTAGGTTTTAATATTACCGCACCATTTAAAAAACAAGCTTTTAATATTTGTACTAAAACAACAACAGTTGCTCAAATAGCCTGTTCTGTTAATACTATTAAAGTATCAAATAATCAATTAATAGGAGATAATACAGACGGCAATGGCTTAGTTACTGACTTAAACAAAAATTTAAAATGCCAATTAAAAGATGCTACTATACTAATACTAGGTGCTGGCGGAGCTAGTTCTGGTATTTTGTATGCTATGCTAGCAGAGAAACCACATAAAATAATGATTGCCAATCGCAGTGCAGAAAAAGCTATAAAATTAGCCAAAAACTTTGCTAAATATGGCAATACTTGTGGATTTGGTTTACATAAAATAAAACCTACCCCAGTAGATATTATTATTAATGCTACTTCTGCCTCTTTAACTAATACTATGTTAGATTTGCCAGATGGTGTTGCTTGCGGAGCATTATGTTATGATTTAATGTACAATGCTAAAACTCCATTTATAAGCTGGGCAATGATAAACGGTGCTAAAAAAGCAATAGACGGCTTGGGTATGCTGGTAGAACAGGCAGCATTGGCATTTGAATTTTGGCATCAAAAAAAGCCAGATACTAGTGGTATATTAAATGAGTTAAAGAGTACAACATAAGGAAATTTATGTGTGTAACATTGCTTTTTAACTATGCTTTTTTGCATAAATCAGCAATTTTTGTACAGTATCTTAACAAGCTTTTATGTAGATGATAGAGTATTAAGTTAGCCTAGCATTAACTCAAACTTTATTTTCTTACCAAATAACCTTATTAATTAATATAGCAGTATTTTTTGACAGGTTTTAAGAAATTATATTATTTTTTGAGACCTTTGCATAAATAGGGGTGATTAGTAAAAATTCAATTTTTGCTGAATTAGTTATTTTATTAAACTTTGTCATAGCAGGGCTAAGGCTGGTTTAATCTCTTTTATAGTAATTGACAATCTGCTTGATATTTAATGTTATTATCAGTAATAAATTTTTTAAATTTATGGCATCTACTACTAGCATTTACACGAATCTTTTTAACTATTAAATTTAGGTCATTAATTTGTTTTTGCATAGCTTCTTGACCTTGAAAGGCATATTCCTTTTTAATTGCTGAGCTTGATATTCTTCTAAGTTATACAGATAGTTTAGAAACCTTTTTGTTTAAAGATATAGCTTTACTTTTTAACTCATTATTTGTAATAATTAAGTTGCTAATTTGCCTATCTCTTTTTAGAATATCTAACTTTACATTATCTCTTAGCTTGACATTTTTAGATAATAAGCTTCTTATTTCATTATCTTTATTTAATAAATTTATATTTATATTTTTGTTTAATAAGCTTTTATCTTTGTTTATTTTACTAGTACTATTAGGAAATATTTTAGACACAATATTAGCGGAATCTACTTTATCATTAAGTGAATTATTTATGGTATCAGCAGGAATAACAATGCCTCGTTGTCTATTAGTATTAACTGGTGTTTTTGTTATGGAATAAGGCTTCCAAACGGTATCACCATAAGATTTTATAGTTAATACCATAGATATAGTAAATATTATGTATATTAATGCAAGTTTATGCAAAAAATCAACAATTGACATTATTCAACTTTTAAGAATCTACCTATATTTTGAACTTTTTTATCTTCTAATGTTTCTTTTATTACCTTAGATAAATCAGCAGGTTTATTAATAAGTTTAGCCCTGTATTTATGTTTGCCAAATGCAACACTAATATTAGATATTATTAATTCATTGTTAGAATTTTTGTCAAATCTAATAATAGGAAGTGCTTGACTAGAATTTTCCTTTAAATTTTTGGCATTGCTTAACGGTACATTAATTGAAACCCATTGTGAGAACACACTTCTAGATGATGTTAATATAGCATAAAAAACACTTAAATCAGCATTGTATTCTATTAGTTTAAGTGTAGGTTCGCCTAATTCTATTGAAAAAGCTTCAAATACAAACTCCCAATATTTGCTTTCAGCCAAAGATTTTCTTCTTCTTTTTTCAACTTCTAGAGATAAATTATATTCTTTAACTGCTTGGTTGTAGTTATTTTTTTGTTTTTGAAATTTTCGTTGTAACACATTAACAGCACCATTGTATTTTTTTTGTGCAATATCTACTCTAATCTCAAATTGTTGGGTAGATTCAAACTCACTTTTTATCAAAGTAGGTACTTTAGGTACTTTAGGTACTTTAGGTTTTTCTAATGAAAAGAGTTTAACTTCAGAAGGTCTATTTAACCATTCTACAAGGCGATTATTAGCAACAGATGAGATGACTTCAAATGGTAAATATGATTTTTTATCCCATGTAGCACCATTGTCTGTAGCAATAACTTGTGAACCTATAAAAGTAAATATCAGTGTTAAAAAAATAGTTTTTTTATTCATTTTTCATTCCCTTCATTTATTTTCAAATAATTATCAACAATATTGATAGGTTTTGAGCGAACAATATGCTCGTAAGAGTTAATTACTGGTTTATTTATCATTTTAGATTCATAACTAGTAGCCCCAATATTTATGCTTATTTTCTTTATTATTAATTCGCTATTTGAATTTTTCGTAAATTCTAGTATAGGTAATATATTATTTTGATTCTTACGCACTAATTTTGCTTTTTCCACTGGTATCTCTATTCCTATCCATTGTGATAAATTACTTTTTGTAGAGCCTAGTATAGAATAAAATAACTGCTTATCGGCATTATATTCTACTAATTTAATATTTGGATTTCCTAGAATATCCTGTAATATGGTATTTACAAACTCCCAATATTTTGTTTCAGCCTTGTTGTTTCTAATTCTTTTTTCCTCAGATAGTGCTTCATTATATAGCCTAACACTATTATTATATTTATTTGCACTATCTTGATACTTATCTTCTAAAATTCTAATTTCAATTGCCCTTTCTTGTTCTTGTAATTGAACTCTTTTTTGGAATTCTTCTATTGTTTCAAACTCTCTTTTTGTTAGCAGTATTGATTGTAGTGTTACTGTTTTTACAGGTTTCTCTCCTTTAAAATTAGGTAATTCGCTAGGTCTAAGTAACCAATTAGATAATAATAAATTAGCTCGTTCATCAACAATATCAAACGGACCGTCATATTTTGCAACAGATATAGTTTTATCGTATGGTATTATTGTTGTTTGCTGCGTATCTAAGCTTGGCGGTAATTCAGATGTAGTAGTAGTTTGTTTATCTGCTGTTACCTTGCTTTTACTAAATATCTTACTGTCTAACAATTTACAAGAATATAGCAATGGCAACAATAAAACAGTAATAACAAATATTTTGCTTATTGAAAACATAATTAAAAAATAATTAGTAAGTTAATGCATTATACATAAATTATAAAAAATATATAGTGTTTATGTATTATAACAAAAAAATCTCTATTACCCATAATAAGCCAGTAACTGTTATAAAAATTGCAGCAGGTCTTATAAGGTATTTTTTATGGTTTGTAGTAATTTTTTTAACTAAATAAATAGTTAACAGTACAGCAAGTATTATACTTATTTGCCCTAACTCTATTCCTATATTAAAACCTGCTAGCGATAATAAAAATGTATTTTGTTGCATATTGAAGTTTTCTAATATAAATGCAAAACCTAAACCGTGCAATAAGCCAAATAAAAATATTACTATGGCTTGAAAATTATATTTAACTCTATTCAATAAAACCTCTATACCAATATATGCTATTGATAAAGCAATAAGAGATTCTACTATTTGTATTGGCAGTTTAACTATATTATAAATAGATAGTGATAGAGTTATACTATGGGCTATGGTAAAGATAGTTATCATCATTAATAATTTACGCCAAGGTAAACCTAGTATAGCAATACCTATTATAAATAAAATATGGTCTAAGCCCTTAGGTAGTATATGGTAATAACCTATATTTATGTATTGCATTAATATTTGACTATTAGTGAATTTTTTAGGAGTTTTTAATTTAATCAATCCGCTGTTATTATTGTTTTTTAGCCAGTGCCAATCTTGCCATGTGTATTCATTTTTTTGGTAAAAACGATAACGATAAGCATTATCGCCATAATTGCTATGGTAATTCCATAGCATAGTTTTTGGCATATTATTTAATTTAGCACTAAACTTAATTAAACTAACTCTTTCCCTGCCTTGATAACCTATGTCTGGAGTTGTTATAGATATTAAATTTAATTTAGTTTTATTATTATCAAATTTTATTGATATATTATCCAAAAACTTTGTTAGATATTGTAAAAATATATTTTCTATATCAATAGCATGCATAGCTCTTAAAGTATCATATTTTTTTACATTTGGAGAATTTTTACTATTTTTATATAAGTTACTATCGGATAATATTGCTTCAATATTAGCACGAATATTAAGCTCTATACTATTATCATTGTGTATGGTAATTTCAATAAGTGACGGATTTATTACATCAGCTATCACCTGAGATATTGAC
Organism: Gammaproteobacteria bacterium; assembly: GCA_965207335.1. Taxonomy (GTDB): domain Bacteria; phylum Pseudomonadota; class Gammaproteobacteria; order PS1; family Pseudothioglobaceae. The sequence goes on along the minus strand of OZ242267.1, from coordinate 1,412,484 downwards.
AGTAACAATAAAAATATAAAAAGTATTGCCTTTGTTTTCATTGTTAGTAATTAATATAATAAAAAGTTACTTGAATTTAGTGGTGTTTAAAAAAACACCCAGTTTGTTAAAAACTAAAAAGAGTTAGTTAAAGGTAATTATACAGAAGAGGTACTATCTACTAGCAAAATGCTAGGTAATAAGTAGTAAAGTCATTTATGTTGCTAACAAAGTAGTAAGCTTCGCTTACTTTTGCTTGTTTTTTTATTAGAGATCTTTGCATAAATAGAGATGATTAGCAGAGCTCTGATTTTTGCTTAATTGATGATATTTTATCAATCCTGCCCTAGTTGTTCTAAGGCTGGTTTGATAAAAATTATCAAGTGAGTGGAAAGCGGGGTTCTGATGATTATTCATGTTTGTGCAAAGGTCTCTCACCGTACAACCGCCCCTCAAACTCCCCATATAGATATTGTGCCTATAAGTTATATTTTTGTCGTGAGATATTTGTTTTATGGGTGTTGGTTGTAATGCGGTGTAATTAAAAAAAGTACTCATAATAACGAGAGAGAATTATGCCCACCGTCATTGCGAGACTTGTAAAAGTCGTGGCAATCTCGTCTTATAAAAGCGATGTAATTTAAAAAAAGTACCTAAAATAGTAAGCAAAGCTCACTTTGGGGAGTATCCCCAAACCCCTAACAGCAATTACAGGTTATTCAGTGCATATTAACTATATTTGCTTGTTTTTTAATTGAGGGGCAGAACTAATTCCTTCATTACAACTATTGTACAACAGCCCCTCAAACTCCCCATATAGAGATTGTGCCTGTAAGTTATATTTTTGTCGTGAGATATTCGCGGTGTGATTTAAAAAAAGTACCCATGTAATTAAAAAAAAGTACCCACAATAACAAATTGGAATTATGCCAACTGCCTATTAAAAAAAGTACCTAAAATAGTAAGCAAAGCTCACTTTGGGGAGTATCCCCAAACCCCTAACAGCAATTACAGGTTATTCAGTGCATATTAACTATATTTGCTTGTTTTTTAATTGAGGGGCAGAACTAATTCCTTCATTACAACTATTGTACAACAGCCCCTCAAACTCCCCATATAGAGATTGTGCCTGTAAGTTATATTTTTGTCGTGAGATATTCGCGGTGTGATTTAAAAAAAGTACCCATGTAATTAAAAAAAAGTACTCATAATAACGAGAGAGAATTATACCCATCGTCATTGCGAGACTTTGTAAAAGTCGTGGCAATCTCGTATTACAAGCACAATATAATTAGTAGTATGTTATCTGATAATTAATGTTTGTGTTCCTTTATCTTTCAATATAGAAAAAGCACATAATAAATTACCCTAGCCTAGCAATAAATTTAGGTGTTATTATGGCGTAACTATGTCTCATAAAGCAAGTAAAATTATGTTATGAATAAATTAACCTTTATGGATTTTTGTGCTGGTATTGGTGGTGGTAGGTTGGCACTTGATAATCTTGGTATGCAATGCGTTGGATTCTCTGAAATTGATAAAAATGCAGAAAAAACTTATCGCTTATTGTTTGATGATAAAGGCAAAAATTTTGGCGATTTAACTAAAATAAATACTGATAGACTACCTAATTTTGATGTAATGATAGCTGGATTTCCTTGTCAGGCATTTTCAATAATTGGGCAGAGAAAGGGAATAAATGACAAAGTTAATAAAAAAGGAGAAATAATATTTTATCTAATAGAATTTTTAATTGCCAAATCTGTTAAATTTTTTATATTTGAAAATGTAAAAGGTTTAATAAACCACGATAAAGGACAAACTTTAAAAATAATTTTAGATGAGTTAGACAAGGCTGGATATTATGTTAAATGGAAGTTGTTGAACAGCCTTGATTATGGTGTGCCACAAATGCGAGAACGAATTTATTTTGTTGGGGTACAAAAAGAAATATTAGGTAATAATGAGTTTGATTTTAATTTTCCAGAAAAGCAAAAAAAATCTAATATTACAGAATTTTTAATTGATGATGCTCAATTATGTTTTGATGAGAAACAACAAACATTCCAGTCTTTTAAAAGATATTTGGTTAATAAGTACAATAAAGATAAATTTGATATTTTAGAATTACTAAAAGAGGAATATTTAGTTATAGATACTAGACAATCAGATTTAAGAAAATATTACAACAGAGTTCCAACTTTAAGATTAGGTAGGCACGGAATTCTATATATTAGAAATAAAAAATTTAGAAAATTATCAGGTTATGAGTCTTTGTTGCTACAAGGCTTTGATAAAGAAAAAGCACAAAAGGCAAAAGATAATATTTTAGATATGCATTTATTAAAGCAAGCTGGTAATGCCATGACTGTTAGTACAGTTCAAGCAGTAGCTAATAAAGTACTAGAATTTATCAACTGTTTAGAGGGTAAAAATATGGATAAAAAACAAAAATTAGGCTCACAAACAGCAAAAGATGGGTTTAAAAATGAATATTTTGTTATAGATTGTTTTAATAATTGGAGATACAATAATTATGCTAAGGCGTGGTTGGAGACTATGGATTATAATTTGGAACAAATAGAATTTGTAGAAGCTCATAAAGTAACTGGCTCCTATAAATCAGATGTTCAAGTAAAAATTAGAATTTTAATAAAATTAAAACATTTAACTGATATTCAAAACTTACAAGTTAAATTAGTATCAAATAAATCAGGCTTTAATCAAGTAGATAAAAGATGGGTTGATACCTATCAAGAATTATGGAATATTCCTAGTGATATTGTTACAATTTTAAAACACTTTACAGGGGAATTATCACCATATATACAAAATACAAAAGATAATCGAAGAATGTTTATTAATGAATTATCAATCCAAGAGCAAAAGGCACTGCTTAGTTTTTTAAATAACAATCAAATGTTAATAATAAGTGATATATTAAAGGGCAGAGGAGAATTCTCTGCTGAATGGATGTTAGTTATTATTAGAGATGAAGAACCAATAAAATGGATATTAAAATCAATAAATGAAGTACTTAATTTTTTTGGTAATGGAGAGATAAAAATATCACCTAAAGGCAGTATTAGTATTGGCAAAATCACGATGCAAAGAAAAGGTGGCGACAATGGCAGGCCTAGTGCAAATATGCTGCAGTTTAAAATAGACCCAATAAAACTACTAGAAATATAAAACACATAATAAACCACTCTAAAACAATTAAAATATAGTATTTTTTGCTTTATTTTATAGGTTAAACTGCTATTAAATTAGGGGTTGGTAAACTTTTTGTGTTCGTAATAACATTAATTATCTATATGCAACACTGCTAAAAATGCCTCTTGTGGTACATTTACCTTGCCTATTGAACGCATTCGTTTTTTGCCTCTTTTCTGTTTTTCTAGTAATTTTCGTTTTCTACTAACATCACCACCATAGCACTTAGCTGTGACATTTTTGCGTAATGCCTTGACATTAGCCCTAGCTATAATTTTATTACCTAAACAAGCCTGAATGGCAACATCAAACATTTGTCTTGGTATTAACTCTTGCATTTTTTTTACTAATTCCCTGCCTTTATGAGCGGCATTATCACTATGGATAATAAGAGCCAGTGCATCAACTACATCGCCATTTATCATTATATCAAGCTTAGTTAAATTAGTGTCTTTATAACATAAAAACTCATAATCCATAGATGCAAAACCCTTGCTTACTGATTTTAATTTATCAAAAAAATCCAATACTACTTCGTTAAGTGGCAACTCGTAACTAATAGCTACCTGAGTGCCTAAATATTGGATATTTCTTTGCACGCCTCGTCTTTGAATACACAATTTAATAACTGCACCTACAAATTCATCAACAACTAAAATATTAGCTAGAATTATTGGCTCTCTAAATGCCTGTATTTTTTGTCCATTTGGCAATTTTGATGGACTATCAATTGCTAAAATATTATTTTTAGTATCCAATACTTGATAAATAACCGTTGGTGCTGTTGTAATTAAGTCTATATCGTACTCTCTTTCTAGTCTTTCTTGGATAATCTCCATATGCAATAAACCTAAAAAACCACAACGAAATCCAAAACCCAAAGCATCAGAATTTTCAGGTTCATATTGGAGTGCTGCATCGTTTAAACTAAGTTTAATTAAGGCATTACGGAATTTTTCGTACTCATTTGCACTAATTGGAAAAAGCCCGGCAAAAACTCTGGGTTGTATAGGTTTAAAACCAGATATAGCTTTGGCAACAGTGCTTTTTTCTGATACTATGGTATCACCAACAGGAGCGCCACCAACTTTTTTGATATTGGCTATTAAATAACCAACTTCGCCTGCTTTTAAAACAGATACTGGTTTCTTTTTGGGGGTAAATATGCCAATCTCATCAATGGTATAAGTTTCTTTGGTAGAAAATATTTTAATTTTTTGCTTGGTTTGTAGTTTGCCATCAATTACTCTAATAAGAGATACTACTCCTAGATAATTATCAAACCACGAATCAATAATTAATGCCCTTACTTGCTTGTCAATATCGCCATTAGGAGGAGGTATTTTAACAATGATTTGTTCTAAAACATCTTTAATACCTGTGCCTAATTTAGCACTAGTACAAACTGCATGTTCTGCATCAATGCCAATTACATCCTCTATTTCTTTAATAACTCGTTGAGGGTTAGCTGATGCTAAATCTATTTTATTTATTACTGGCAATACCTCTAATCCTTGCTCAATAGCGGTGTAGCAATTCGCAACTGTTTGTGCCTCTACTCCTTGTGAGGCATCCACTATTAATAAAGCTCCCTCACAAGCATATAATGAGCGAGATACTTCATAAGAAAAATCAACATGACCTGGGGTGTCAATAAAATTTAGTTTGTATGTATTGCCGTCATCAGCCTTGTAATTTAGTGATACACTTTGTGCTTTTATGGTAATGCCTCGTTCTTTTTCTATATCCATAGAATCCAATACCTGTTCCGACATTTCTCTATTTGATAGTCCACCACAAAGGTCAATAAACCTATCTGCAATAGTAGATTTACCATGATCAATATGGGCAATAATAGAAAAATTACGAATATTTTGCATTTAAAATATTAGTATTTATATCAACATAATCAAAAGTAAAGTAGTTTAAAAATTGTAAGAAGTCTTTAAAACTATATTTTTGATGAAAAGTTGAATTAAAGGCATGTTGAAGAGAAATTGATTTGGGCTTATACGAGTCCATAATTAAAAAATTATAAATATTTTCACAACTAGCCCTGTTAATTTAATTAGCAGGGCAGATGAAATTGATAAACACCCATAGGGGTTAGCATTAAAAAAAGACTGGAGATACTCCTAGTCTGCTAACATACTTTTGATTATACAATGATTTTTATAATAAGAGTAATAATTTTCACCTAATTGCTAAATAGTCATAAAATAAGATAGTTTTATTGAGACCTTTACATAACATAGGGGTGATTAGCAAAAATTCAATTTTTGCCGAATTAGTGATTTTATTAAACTTTGTCCTAGCAGGGCTAAGGCTAGGTTTAAAAAATTGCTAAGTTGGTGAAAAGTGTGTTTTTGATGATTATTCATATTTATGTAAGGGTCTCTTATTATAAATATCTCTTATTTGTAGTTAATATTTGTACCAATAACAATAATAACATTGATATTAAAATCATTATGATAGCAGGTATAGATGCTGCTTCAAATAATCCTTCTGCACTTAGCTCATAAACCTTTATTGCTAAAGTATCAAAGCCATAAGGCCTTAACAAATAAGTAGCAGGTAACTCTTTTAAAATATCAACTCCAACCAATAATGATGCGGCTAGAATACTAGGTAGCATAATAGGTAAATATATACGCATAAATAAGCCAATACGACCAATACCTAATAATCTAGCACTGCTAATATAAGAGGGTTTTATATGCTCAATAGAGGCATCTATGGAATTGTATGCTGTTGCCATAAAACGCGATATATAAGCCCAAAGTAATAAAAATATCGAGCCATATATTAAATAATTAATTGATTGTCCGCCAAAATATATGCTAACTGCTGATATTTGCTGAATTACATACAATAAACCAATAGCCATAATAGAGCCGGGCAATGCATAGCCTAAGGTGGATATTCTAATTAACATATTATTGATAAAGGTGTTATTATCTCTGCTAAATAACACTAACATGGTAGCTATTAAAATAATCAAAAAAGTAGAGCCTACCATTAGTATTACACTAGAATTTATATTATTTACATAGCTAAGCACAGCATTATAAGAATAACTATCATAAGTCCAAATTATAAGTTGTAAAACAGGCATTATAAAAGACAGCATAAACCACAATAGCACAAAACCAGTAATAAGCCACTTAGTTATGCCAGATGGTTTGTATAATTGATAATTTAAAACATCTGTTGAGTAGTATTTGGCTTCACCTCTTGCTTTTTTTTCAAAATGAATTAATAAAAATGCAATTAAAACTAAAATACTAGATAGTTGGGTTGCTGTTTCTATTGAGCGAAAATCTTCCCAAGAAGAGTAAATAGCAGTAGTAAAAGTATCAAAGTTAAATAATGATACCACGCCAAAATCAGCCAATACCTCCATTAAAGTTATCAGCGTTCCAGCAAAAATAGCAGGGCGTGCTATAGGTAATGATATTCGCCAAAAGACACTAAAAGCATTTAAGCCTAATAATTTACCACTTTCTATAATTTCTAATTTTTGCCTGCTAAATGATGCCCTAGCTAGCATATATACATAAGGATAAAATGCCAATACAAATATTAAAATAATAGTTAAGTAGCCAGAGCGAATATCAAAACCAGAGAAGCCAATACCAGCAAATATATCCCTAAAAAATGTTTGCACATAACCAGAATAATCAAAAACTCCAAGATACACAAAAGCCAATACATAAGCAGGAATAGTAAACGGTAAGAATAATGCATACTCTAAATATTTACGCCCTGGAAATTCTACTAAAACTACTAAATAAGCTAATACAGTGCCTATTAAAATAACTCCAAATGCAACTCCTACTAATAAAATACCAGTAGATATTGCTAAATCAGGTAGTATAGTTGTACTAAAATGGCTGATTAACTCGTAATTTGGGAATAGCCACGACAAAAATACCATAAAAATAGGCATTGAGATTATAACTGCTAGTATAGTAGTTATAGTCGTTTGATTAATGATTTTAAAAATAAATTTCATAGTTTGTATAAATAGTATTGTTATTTATAGTTATTTTTATGCATTATCTTCACGGCCCTTGCTTGTAATTTGCCTACAAATGATAAATTCATTTTGTCTTGTTTAAAATTACCCAATGCTATTAACTCTTTAGGTAATTTTGTATTAGGATTAGCAGGGTATTCTTTATTTAAATTGGCGTATATTTTTTGAGCCTTATCATTTGTTAGCCATATCAGTAATTTTTTAGCTGATTCTTTATGTTTGGCGTATTTTGTTATTCCCGCACCAGTTATATTAACATGAACTCCTGTTGTTTGTTGATTTGCCCAAAATAATTTTAGGCGTGCATTTGGATTTTGTTTAATTAAACGAACAAAATAATAAGTATTTACTAAGCCTATGTCACACTGCTTGGCTAAAATAGCTTTCATAACTTGCGAGTCTTTAGCATTAGGTTTTGTTGCTAAGTTTTTGACCCATCCTGCTACTATATCGTTAGTAATTGCCTCTCCCTTATGGTATAAAATTGATGCTACTAAAGACTTAGTGTATATTTTTTTTGAAGTTCTAAGGCATAATCTATCTTTAAATTTAGAACTTGCTAAGTCTGCATAAGTAGATAACTCATAAGGTTTGACTCTATCTGTATTGTAAACAATAGTCCTAGCCCTTACAGATAAACCAGTCCAAAGACCTTTTGGGTCTCTTAAACTGCTAGGTATATTAGCATTAATGTTTTTATCGTTAATACTGCTAAATAAACCTTGTTTTGCACTATACCAAAGATTGCCAGCATCAACAACCATTAGCATATCAGCATTAGTGTACTTTCCTTCTAGTTTGATTCTTTCAATTAGTGAGTTACCATTAGCGGTTAAGTATTCAACTTTGATACCAGTATCTTTGGTAAAAGCATCAAATAATGGCTTAATCAAATGTTTTTTTCTTGAACTATAAACCACTACTTTATTATCTTTATTTATATTGTTTATAGCAGTAGTTGTTTTTTGTTTGGCATAATTTGGTGTAGTAAAAAAAGCCAGTAATACTATTAATAAAATTTGTTTTTTTATGAGACCTTTGCATAAATAAGGATGATTAACAGAGCTCTGATTTTTACTTAATTGATGATATTCTGTCAAGCCTGCCCTAGTTGTTCTAAAGCTGGTTTGATAAAAATTATCAAGTGAGTGAAAAGCGGGGTTTTGGTGATTATTCATATTTGTGCAAAGGTCTCTTTATAAGTGCTCACTTATAAGTATTTTTTTATTAGATATTACCCCAACTTTATCAGAAAAAATATTGGCTTCTAATTTATCGTGTGTTACTAAAATTGAGGTAATTTTTTCTTGCTTTAAAATATTACGCACATCTGTTATTAGTTTACTTTTGTGTTTTTTATCTAAATTAGAAAAAGGCTCATCCAATAATAGTAATTTTGGCTTTTTTGCCAAAGACCTAGCTAATGCTACTCTTTGTTGTTCTCCACCTGATAATTGGTGCGGGTATTTAGTTTCAATATTTTGTAAGTCAATAAGGTTTAATAATCTTTTTATTTGTTTTATGCGGTACTCTTTTGGGTATTTTAATAAACCAAAACCTATATTTTTGGCAACATTTAGGTGTGGAAATAAAGAATAATCTTGAAATACCATGCCAATATTGCGTTTTTCTGTAGGAATAATATGCTTACCATTAGCACTTAGATTAATATCATTTAGTACAACAGAGCCTGATAGGGCATTATCAAGTCCAGCAATAAATCTTAATACCGAGCTTTTGCCACTACCGCTATCGCCAGTCATAGATAAAATATCACCAGAATTTAAAAGTAAATTAAAGTCTTTTAATACTATATTATCCTGATAACTAATATTTAAGTCATTAATTGCTAGCATTTTCTAAAATATAATGATAATCATTCTCATTCTCATTATACATTAAGAAATAATACAGTACAATAATAAGTTTTGTAATTATTTTAGTTTAACACTTATAGTGTTTTATCTTGCCAATTTAAACTTTAAAAAGCTATAAATTCCCTCTAATTTTTTCGGCATCAATAATTTTTTTAATTGAAATTATAAAACAGACTTCTCTGGTTGATAAACTTTTGTTTTTATTTTTTTCACGGCAGATTTTCTTCCAGCAATTTAGCATTTTGTTTTTTAACCTTTTTTTTACTTTTTTACTATCCCAATAATAATTTTGTAAATTTTGAACCCATTCAAAATATGAAACAACAACTCCACCAGAATTTACTAGAATATCTGGAATTATATCTATTTTTTTATTGAAAAAATATTTATAACATTGGGGATTTACTGGACAATTAGCAGCTTCAATTATTTTTTTTGCCTTTATGTTTTTAGCATTTGAATTATTTATGACATCTCCAAGAGCGCATGGAATTAAGGCGTCACAATCAAGTTCTAATAATTGTTTATTTGAAATTTTAGAATATTTTTGCAAAGATTCAAAAGAATTTTTTTTGTTTTTAAATGCTATTAATGATTTTATATCTAAGCCATTTTTATCGTATAATCCACAACTTGAGTCAGATACAGCAATAATTTTATATTCGTCATCATCTAAAAATTTAGCAATGCCTAATCCTACATTTCCAAATCCTTGAATGACGATACTAATCTTATCTTTAGCTTTGTTTTTGTATATTTCATCAATAATATAATATGCTCCAAGAGAGGTTGCAACATCTCTTATTTTGCTTCCACCAATTAAAGTATTTTTTCCTGTAAAGGATTGGGGGGCTTTTTTTTCATTTATTTTTTCAAACTCATCTAAAAACCAACCCATAATTTTTGGATTGGTATTAATATCAGGTGCTGGAATATCAATATCTCCACCAATATTTTTTGATATAGCACCAATATATGCTCTTGATATTTTTTCTAAATCACACTCATTATATTGCTTTGGGTTTATCCTAATTCCTCCCTTAGCCCCACCAAAAGGTATATCAATTAAACTACATTTTAAACTCATTAAAAATGCCAGTTCTGCAACCTCTTCCATATTGACACTTTGGTGAAACCTAATTCCTCCTTTTGTTGGTCCTAGTGCATCATTGTATCTAATTCTAAAACCATTAATTATTTCAATTTTATTATTGCTTAACTTGACAGGAAAATTAACATTTAAAATTTGTCTTGGATTTTTTAATATTTGCAAATCTTGCACATTAAAAACATTTAAGTTTTTTATATCTTCCAGATTTGACTTACAATTTCTACACATTATCAAATCTTCATTTTTATAAACCATTCTTATCTCCAATTAAGCAATTTTTTTATAAATCTAATCTTGTATTTTATAGCATAAAAAAAGTATGCTTATTATTTAAATTTTAACAAATTTTTTAATAAAATATTTTTTTAAACAGTCAAAGTTTGTATTAAAATTAAATACGAAATTTTTAAAAAATTAGCTAAATTATTAGATAAACACCTGTTAAGTTACTCATAAATTCAAAACATATTGCACTTTTATATAGCAAAAACATCAATATTTACCTATTTTTTAATAAATAATTACTTATAATATATTATGCAATAATTATTTTGTTAGTGTTTATTGTATTTTAATTTAAGTGTTGGAGGTAATTATGAGTAAAATGTTTCACGATGAGCTTCATGACAAAGTATTTAGGGAAAACCTGCTTAAAAATCCTAGAAAGTATGCACAAGAATTAGGCTATGAGTTAAGCCCTGATACTGAAATAAAAATCATCAAATCCGATAAGCATACTATTTATTTAGTAGGAGCCCACATGGGTGATTTTGATTTAGATTCTATATCAGCAGCTGGTTTTGCAGCAAGTACAGCAAGTACTCTAACTACAGCAGGTTCTGCTAGTACAATTTGTAGTACTGCTAGTACTGCCTCTTCTATTGGCTCTATTAGTAGTGCCGCGCCAACTGGCATTATGGTGCAAAAGAAAATGTAAGACTACTGCATAAAAATCTTTATATAAGGATATTTACAGGCTCTGATATATCCCTCTTTTGTACTCACTGTCATTGCGAGCCTTGATAAAGTCCTAACAGCAATTGTTTTTTTAATTGAGGGGCAGAACTAGTTTTTCATTACAATTCACTGAGACCTTTGCATAAATAGGGATGATTAGAAAAATGACAAATTTTGCCGAATTGGTTATTTTCTTAAAGCCTGCCCTAGCAGGGCTAAAGCTGGTTTTAACAGGGCTAAAGCTGGTTTTAAGAAAATAGCCAAGTTGGTGAAAGTGGGCGTTTTAATGATTATTCATATTTATGCAAAGGTCTCTCACTGTACAACCGCCCCTCAAACTCCCCATATAGACATTTTGCTTGTAATTTATATTTTTGTCGTGAGATATTAGTTATGTGATTTTAAAAAAGTACTAAGAATTGATAATTAGAATTATACCCACCGTCATTGCGAGACTTTGTAAAAGTCGTGGCAATCTCGTGCTACAAAAGCAGCAATTGTTTTTTTAATTGAGGGGCAGAACTAGTTTTTCATTACAATTCACTGAGACCTTTGCATAAATAGGGATGATTAGAAAAATGACAAATTTTGCCGAATTGGTTATTTTCTTAAAGCCTGCCCTAGCAGGGCTAAAGCTGGTTTTAAGAAAATAGCCAAGTTGGTGAAAGTGGGCGTTTTAATGATTATTCATATTTATGCAAAGGTCTCTCACTGTACAACCGCCCCTCAAACTCCCCATATAGACATTTTGCTTGTAATTTATATTTTTGTCGTGAGATATTAGTTATGTGATTTTAAAAAAGTACTAAGAATTGATAATTAGAATTATACCCACCGTCATTGCGAGACTTTGTAAAAGTCGTGGCAATCTCGTGCTACAAAAGCAGCAATTGTTTTTTTAATTGAGGGGCAGAACTAGTTTTTCATTACAATTCACTGAGACCTTTGCATAAATAGGGATGATTAGAAAAATGACAAATTTTGCCGAATTGGTTATTTTCTTAAAGCCTGCCCTAGCAGGGCTAAAGCTGGTTTTAAGAAAATAGCCAAGTTGGTGAAAGTGGGCGTTTTAATGATTATTCATATTTATGCAAAGGTATCTCACCGTACAACCGCCCCTCAAACTCCCCATATAGACATTTTGCTTGTAATTTATATTTTTGTCGTGAGATATTAGTTATGTGATTTTAAAAAAGTACTAAGAATTGATAATTAGAATTATGCCCACCGTCATTGCGAGACTTTGTAAAAGTCGTGGCAATCTCATCTTACAAACGCGGTATAATTTAATAATTAAGTATTGTATCCCTAGAACTTAGATATTTTTGCAGATTAAGTATATAATTCCCCAAGTTATTATATATTTAAGTATGTTAAAAAAAATTAAATATTAAACCACTAAGAACTTTGCTACTAAATTAGCATTAAAAATTATCCATTTCAGCCCTAGCAAGACACATAGTATCTATTACAATATTTGGATTAGCGGTTATTATTGTTTTTGCTAACTCGTTTGTGGTTGTACCACTTGTTAAAATATCATCAATTATTAAAATTTTATTAGCGTTTATTTTATTAGCACTAAACGCCCCTTTTATATGCTGTAATCTTTCTTTTAACTTAAGACTTGCTAATGCTGGGGTGTTTTTATCTCTTAGGCAAGAATTAACGGATATTATATTAGGTTGGTGGTTTTTGATAGTTGCTAGCAATTCTAAACTTTGATTAAAGCCTCGTTTTCTAATTTTATTTTTGTGTAGTGGTACTGGTATTATTAAATCATAAGCACCGTTATATCTGATAATTTTTTGATAGGCATTGTAAATTTTATCGGCAAAAAACTTACCAATAAATAATTTATGCTGGTATTTAAATTGCTCAATTAAATACACCATAGCATCAGCATAACTATATAAAGCGTAAGTTTTATTAATAATGGGCGTGTTTTCTAAGCATGCTCCGCAGTATTTAGCATCGGTATTAATGGGTTTAGCACAAGCAACACAGCGATTATTTTTAGTTGGTAGTAGTTTATTGCAATTAGGGCATATTACATCTTTTGCTAATTCAGTACATAAATAGCACTCTTGTTTTAACACCTAGTAAACACCCAGTGCCAGTTGGTAGATAATTTTTGATTAAACTTGTAATTAGCTTCGTTAAAGTTTATGAGTTTATTGTAATTTGTTATACGGTTTTTGATAATAAAATTAACCATTAATCCCCTAGCTTTTTTGGCATAAATACCAATAATTTTATATTGATTATTTTTTAGCTCTTTAAAATCTATTTGCAGTATTTTTGCTGTTAAGGATTTTTTGTCTATGGCTTTAAAATACTCATTAGATGCTAAGTTTACTAATATTTTTTGCTCACATTTATTTATTTCATTACTTATTGTATCAGCCCAAAATTTATATAAATTAGTACCATTTTTGTTAGCTAATTTTATCCCCATTTCTAAACGGTATGCTTGAATTAAGTCCATAGGTGCTAATAAGCCATACAAACCAGATAAAATGCGTAAATTTTGTTGGGAGAAGCTAAAATCATCTTTACTATAATTATCAACAGTTATACCACTATAAACATCACCTTTAAATGCTAGTAATGCTTGTTTGGCATTGTTTTGGTTAAATGGAGTGCAAAAATCTTGGTAGCGTTGATAGTTTAGATTAGTTAATTTATCGCTAATAGACATTAGGTTTTTAATCTTTGTATGAGGTAGTTGTTTCAAAATTTTTATTAATTGCTTTGAGCTAGCTAAATTATTGGGAATACTAAATTCTTTAACTGAGGTTTTATCAAAGTTTTGGCTTTTAGATGGTGATATTACTGTAAGCATAGTTATTATTTATTTTCCAATACAAAAATTACTAAATATCTCACCTAGCAAATCATCAGAGCTAAATTCGCCTGTTATTTTGCTAAGAGCCAAGGCAGATAATCTTAAATCTTCGGCTAGTATTTCTCTAATATCTGCTTTAGCATTTTGTTTTGCACTATCTAAGTATTGTTTAGCTTCTTGTAATGCACTAATATGTCGCTCTCTTGCTAAAATAGTATTCTCACCTAAATCATTAACACCCACTATTTTTAATAATTGCTCTTTTAATAATTCTAGCCCTGTTTGTTGTTTTGCCGATAATGCCACCTCTATGCCGTATTTTTTGCTAGTAACACTAGGTTTTTCATTATTTAAGTCAATTTTATTTTTTATAAATAGCACTGGTTTATTATATATATTATCTGGCAAAATACTATTATCTAAGCCTTGTTTAACATCAAAAATAACTATTACACAATCAGCCTTATCTAAGGCTTTATAAGTTCTTTTTATTCCTTCTTGTTCAATAATATCATCACTATGTCTTAATCCAGCAGTATCTAGTATATTAACATCGACCCCATTTATATTAACGGTTTCACAAATAACATCTCTTGTTGTACCAGCAACCTCTGTTACTATTGCTGTGTCATTTTTGCTAAGAGCATTTAATAAACTTGACTTACCAGCATTTGGCTTACCAATTATAGTAACACAAATACCATTTCTTAATATAGCACCATCTCTGGCATTTTTTATTATATTATCAAGTTTAGTATATATTAAGTTTAACTGCTTTGACATGTAATTAATATTTTTACTATCAATATCTTCATCACTAAAATCTATTGTAGCTTCAACAAAAACCCTTAATTTTTTTAGTTTTTCAGTTAAGCTATTGATATTTTTAGAAAACTCTCCACTCAATGAACGAATGGCAGACATAGCACTTTGCTCGCTACTTGATGCTATTAAATCAGCAATAGCTTCTGCTTGTACTAAGTCTATTTTACCATTTAAAAATGCTCTTTTACTAAACTCTCCAGGCTCTGCTATTTGAATGCCTAATTTTATTATTTCTGCTATTAAGATATTAACAATAGCAATACTGCCGTGGGTTTGAAATTCTATAATATCTTCGCCAGTATATGAGTTTGGTGCTTTATAAAAGATAGCTATTCCTTTATCAATAATACTACCATTATCAGCGAAAAAATTCCCATAATAAGCGTGGCGATTTTTGGGAATTTTGTGGAGGATTTTTTTTGCTGCCATAAGAGACTTATCTCCAGATATTCTCACCACCGCTATTCCTGATTGTCCAGTTGCACTTGCTTGTGCTACTATGCTTGACATTTTATTTATTAAAGTTAGAATTATTAAAATTATACACACTGATAGTCTGTATTTTAAGTTGTATTATTATAAAATACATGAATTAGTATATTAGTATATTAGTATATTATTATTTTTTAATATAATTCTTGCATTATAAAAAAATGTATGTATAATATGTCTTAATGTAATTTATATTGCATTTATGTGTAGAATATTTTGTTCTACATTTTATTTTTAAAATTTTAGGAGATATAAAATGAAAACTTTAATAAAAATGTTTGCTGTAGTAGCTTTAATTGCTGCTGTTTCTGCATCAGCATGGGGTCCTTGGGGCGGCAATAACTATAATAATGGTTATGGTGGTAGTCCTTGGGGCGGCAATAACTATAATAATGGTTATGGTGGTAGTCCTTGGGGTAATAGCGGTTCTAACTGGGGTCCTTTTAACAGTGGCTCTAACTTAGGTCCTTTTGACAGTGGCTCTAACTGGGGTCCTTTTAGGGGCAATAATGACTGGATGAATGATACAGATTTTGGTCTTAACTTTAACACTAAAAACTCAACTGATAACAGATATTCTGGTCAAGCAGATGGTTATGCAAAAGGTCAAGTAGATTCTTATGCAAGAGGTCAAGCAGATGGTTATGCAAAAGGTCAAGTAGATTCTTATAATAGAGGATATGCTGCTGCTAAAGCTGAGTTAGAAGCTAAAAAATAAATAGTAATTTATTAAACTTAAAAGGAGGTTTTATACCTCCTTTTTTATTATATTTTTTTTAAGACTACTTTTCTAGTATTAAAAAAGAATAATCATACTTATTATTCAAATCTGCTTTATGGTTTTCTGCTGTTACTATTTGCCAATTATTAGCTAAATTTGGAAAATAAGCATCGCCTTTAAATTTGGCTTTAATCCTAGTAATATATAAACGAGAGCAGTATTTTATAGTTTGTTTATAAATATTAGCACCACCTATAATAATTAATTCTTGTTTTAAGTTATTACTTATAATGTTTTGAATATTATTTATTACCTTAGCCCCAGCAATATGTAGGCTTTTATCGCTACTAATAATTATATTATTTCTATTAGGCAATGGTTTACCAATAGATTCATATGTTTTTCTCCCCATAACTATAGTTTTGCCAGTAGTTATTTTTTTGAAATGCATTAAATCAGCAGGCATATGCCATGGTAATTTATTATTACAACCTATGAGGTTGTTTTCATCCATAGCAACAATAATATTTATACTCATATATATCCCAAACTATTTTATTAAATGATAAGCTAAATGCTTGAAGTATTTGTTAAGTCACTGTATAAGTACTTTTTATTTATGCAAAAAAACATGTAAAAGCATGGTTAAACAAGTACTATGCATATAAATGTACTTAGGTAGTGGTTTTTATTTAGTAAAATATGTCATTTTACAATACTACCAAAGCCATGTTATTAATTCTTGCTTCGTCATCACTTGCTAGAAAAAAAATACTAACTAAGTTAGGGGTAGATTTTAAGGTAATAGCTCCAGATATAGATGAAAACATACCAAATACAGAAGCACCAGATAAAGCAGTTTATCGTCTAGCACAACAAAAAGCTTATGCAGTAAGTAAAAAAACAGAGGGTTTAATTATTGCATCAGACCAAATAGCAGTATTAAAAAATACCATATTAACAAAACCTCATAACCATGAAAATGCTATTTTGCAATTACAACAATGCTCTGCTAATAAGGTGGTTTTTTTAACATCATTAGCATTATTAAATACCAAAACTAATAACATACAAACAGTAGTAGAAAAAACTACAGTTTATTTTCGTACTTTAACAAACAAACAAATAGAAAATTATTTACTAAAAGAGAAGCCATACCAATGTGTTGCTGGTTTTAAATCAGAGGGATTAGGAATAGTTTTATTTACTAAATTAATAGCTAATGACCCTAATTCTTTGGTAGGGCTACCAGTTATAGCCTTAGTAGATATGCTTGCAGTTGAGGGTATAAATATTGTATAGAAATAGACCTTTGCATAAACATGAATAATCATCAAAAACCCACTTTTCACCAACTTAGCAATTTTTTAAACCCAGCCTTAGCCCTGCTAGGACAAAGTTTAATAAAATCACTAATTCTGCAAAAATTGAATTTTTGCTAACTACCCCTATTTATGCAAAGGTCTTAGAAAATCTATTTTATGCAAATGTTAATATATAAAGAACAGCCAGTAAAATTTGCTAATGGCTACAAGTCTTATTGGGGCGGACTGCATAATGACAGTGAGTTTTTAGCTCTTATTGAGTTTGTAACTAGTTCAAAACAAGTAGTGCTATTTATTGCCAAAGATTTAGCACATAGCCAAAATATTTTAAAAAACCTATATTTTTATAATAATAATATTCCTATTATTAATTTTACCGATTATGAAATTTTATCTTATGATAGTTTTTCGCCACACCAAAGTATTATTGCTAAAAGATTGCAAGCATTAATTGATATTTCAAAAATAAAATACGGTATTGTAGTTAGCACTATTGAATCATTATTACAAAGACTATGCCCAGAAGATTTTGTTATTAATAGTAGTTTTTGTATAAATATTGATGATAATCTTAATCTAACCAAAATCAGCAATACACTAATAGAAAATGGCTATTACAAAACTACTAGTGTAAGAGAAAATGGCGAGTTTAGTATTAAAGGATCATTATTAGATTTGTTTCCAGCAGGTGCTAAACAACCATTTAGAATTAATTTATTTGATGATAAAGTAGAGGATATTCGTGTTTTTGATAAGGACACCCAGCTATCAATAACTAATATTAATAGTATTAATATTTTACCAGCCAAAGAATTTGCAGTTGATGGTGCTAGTATTGATAGGTTTAAAATTAATTATCAAAAATATTTTAACACTACAGACAGTCATATATACGAAGAAGTTAGCAATAATAGATTTATAGCAGGAATAGAATTTTATTTACCATTGTTTTTTGATAGCACTTCTTGCTTACTAGATTACTTACCAAGTGATACAATTATAATTAGCAATTATAATGTTAGTGTTGATATTAAATTAACTTTAGCCAATATTACAGATAGATATTTAAGTGTCTCAACAAATAATGACTTTTTATTACCTACCGAGACGGTATTTTTAACTGATAAGGAAATTTTTAACAAATTAGCACGGCACAATAATATAATAATCAAAAATTCTAAGTTTAGAGGCAATAAAGAATACATAAATTATGATATTCAATATTTACCGCCATTAAAAATACACAATAGCCATAGCAAACCACTAAAAAGATTATTAGATTTTATCAATACATTTAATGGCAATATTCTATTAGTTGGAGAATCTTTAGGTAGACAATCATTAATAATTGACTTACTAACAGTACATAATATTAGTCCAACAATAGTAGATAATTATGGTGATTTTATTACTAAATGCCCTAGATTAGCAATTACTACAGGGCTAATAGATAACGGTTTTTTATTAGCAAATACAGCTATTATTAGCGAGACTGATATTTTTGGAAAAACCAGTATTCAACAAAGAAGAAGAAGGGCTAAACACAAAGATTTTAGCGATATTATTAAAAATTTAATAGAAATAAATATAGGAGATGCTATAGTTCATGAGCAATACGGTGTTGGGTGTTATTTAGGGCTAAAAACTATTAAATTTGATAATATAGAACAAGATTTTATTAATATAGCCTACGCTAATGACGATAAATTAATGTTACCAGTATCAGAGTTAAACTTAGTAGGAAGATATTCAGGCATTAATATTGATAATCCTCCATTACACAGATTAGGCTCTCAAAAATGGGCAAATACTAAGAAAAAAATCAAAGATGAACTGCACGATATTGCCATAGAATTATTAGAAATATATGCTAGAAGAGCCAGCCAATCAGGATTTGCTTGTTTGCCACCTAGCGATAGCTATACTTCTTTTGTAAATGAATTTAATTTTGAAGAAACCCCAGACCAAATTACTACTATGGAGGCAGTATTAGCAGATATGTTAGCAGATAAGCCTATGGATAGATTAGTTTGTGGAGATGTAGGTTTTGGAAAAACAGAAATAGCAATGCGTGCTTCATTTATAGCCGTAGAATCTAATAAACAAGTAGTTATATTGGTGCCAACTACATTATTAACAGAGCAACATTACCGCTCATTTGTCGACCGCTTTGCTAATTATCCAATAAAAATTGGTGCTATATCAAGATTTCAAAGCATCAAAGAACAAGCACAAATAATAAAGGAGTTAAAATTAGGAATATTAGATATAGTTATAGGAACGCATAAATTAATACAAGATAGGGTAGTTTATAAAAACTTAGGCTTAGTAATAATTGATGAAGAGCATAGATTTGGTGTTAAACAAAAAGAAAAACTAAACAGTCTAAGAGCAAAGGTAGATATTTTAACAATGAGTGCTACTCCTATTCCTAGGACTTTAAATATGGCATTAGGCTCATTAAGAGAATTATCAATAATAGCAACACCACCTGTAGGTAGAATGTCAATAGAAACCTTTGTAGGACAATGGCAAGATGAAATGATAGTAGAGGCTTGTTTGCGTGAAATACATAGGGCAGGACAGATTTTTGTATTACACAATGATATTGATACCATTGATATTATTGCCGATAATATAAATGAGCTAATCCCAAATATAAAGGTAGGAATAGCCCATGGTAGAATGGCATCAAAAGAATTAGAAACTATTATGAGTGATTTTTATCACAAAAAATTTAATATTTTAGTTTGCACAACTATTATTGAAACAGGGATTGATATTCCAAATGCGAATACTATTATCATTAATAATGCTCAAAATTTTGGTTTGGCACAATTACACCAATTAAGAGGCCGTGTAGGTAGGTCGTATCATAAAGCCTACGCTTATTTAATAATCAAATCAGAACAAGGACTAAGTAAAGATGCTAAAAAACGCTTACAAGCCATATCCTCATTAGAGGCGGTTGGCTCAGGATTTTTAATAGCCAATAATGATTTAGAAATTCGTGGTTCAGGGGAATTATTAGGCAAAAATCAAAGCGGTAGAATACAATCTATTGGTTTTAATTTATATCATGATATTTTAGCAAGAACTATGGAGTCAATAAAATTAGGCAAAGAAATATCTGATATTACAACAGAACAAACAGTAATAAATAGCGGTATATCTTGTATTATTCCTGCTAGATACATGGCAGATACCCATACTAGGCTAATGTTTTATAAACGCATATCACAAGCAACAAATGATAATGAGTTGTTGCTAATTAAAATAGAGTTAGTTGATAGATTTGGCGAGTTAGAAGATGCTACACAGTCCTTGTTTGCTAATACTAAACTTAAATTATTAGCCAAAAAAATAGGCATTACTAATATTAATATTTATAATGACAGAGTAAATATTGTATTTAATAAAGACGCTAATATAAACATAGAGCAAATAATTAAATTAATTCAAGAAAATTCTAATAAATACAGTTTAAAAAATCAAACAACCCTAGTTATAAAAGATACAATGCCTGATAACATAAAAAGAATTGAAATAATACATAAGTTTTTAGCAGAATTAAAAGCTACCACATGACGATAAAAAGCAATCTTTATACAGTGGTTTAACAAGTTTTTTATACTAGGAAAGTAATTAAATTATCTTGTTTTATAATTAACTCATATTTACCCTACTAAATCTATCGTTTAAGTAATAATAAAAATAAATGTTTATATATTGACATTATGTTTTATATAGGTATAATCGTCTCTCTTTATTAGTGTTATATGCTGATAGTTCTTTAAAAATATATTGAAACAACTTGTGTGGGTGTTCGTATAAATAAGTAATCATTATTTATATGATTATTCACTAAAAAAAACCCGTCTTATTTTATTATAAGACACAAAAAAATAAGTTTTTTAAAAACTTAAACAAGAGTAGATTAAACTGAAGAGTTTGATCCTGGCTCAGATTGAACGCTGGCGGCATGCTTAACACATGCAAGTCGAACGGAAACGATAGAAGCTTGCTTCTAGGCGTCGAGTGGCGGACGGGTGAGTAACGCGTAGGAATCTACCTTATGGAGGGGGATAGCCCGGAGAAATCCGGATTAATACCGCATAATCTCTACGGAGTAAAGTGGGGGACTTTTTAAGCCTCACACCATTAGATGAGCCTGCGTCGGATTAGCTAGTTGGTAGGGTAAATGCCTACCAAGGCAACGATCCGTAGCTGGTCTGAGAGGATGATCAGCCACATCGGGACTGAGACACGGCCCGAACTCCTACGGGAGGCAGCAGTGGGGAATATTGGACAATGGGCGCAAGCCTGATCCAGCAATGCCGCGTGTGTGAAGAAGGCCTGAGGGTTGTAAAGCACTTTCAATTGGGAAGAAAAGCTTATAGTTAATACCTATAAGTATTGACGTTACTAATACAAGAAGCACCGGCTAACTCCGTGCCAGCAGCCGCGGTAATACGGAGGGTGCAAGCGTTAATCGGAATTACTGGGCGTAAAGGGTTCGTAGGCGGCTTATTAAGTTAGATGTGAAAGCCCTAGGCTCAACTTAGGAACTGCATTTAAAACTGGTAAGCTAGAGTATGGTAGAGGAAAGTGGAATTTCTGGTGTAGCGGTGAAATGCGTAGATATCAGAAGGAACACCAATGGCGAAGGCAGCTTTCTGGACCAATACTGACGCTCTGGAACGAAAGCGTGGGTAGCAAACAGGATTAGATACCCTGGTAGTCCACGCCGTAAACGATGATAACTAGCTGTTAGGGGGATTTACCCTTTAGTGGCGAAGCTAACGCGTTAAGTTATCCGCCTGGGGAGTACGGTCGCAAGACTAAAACTCAAAGGAATTGACGGGGACCCGCACAAGCGGTGGAGCATGTGGTTTAATTCGATGCAACGCGAAGAACCTTACCTGGTCTTGACATCCTGCGAATTTTCTAGAAATAGATTAGTGCCTTCGGGAATGCAGTGACAGGTGCTGCATGGCTGTCGTCAGCTCGTGTCATGAGATGTTGGGTTAAGTCCCGCAACGAGCGCAACCCTTATCCTTATTTGCCAGCACATCATGGTGGGGACTATAAGGAGACTGCCGGTGATAAACCGGAGGAAGGTGAGGACGACGTCAAGTCATCATGGCCCTTACGACCAGGGCTACACACGTGCTACAATGGGAAGTACAAAGGGTTGCTAAGCCGCGAGGTGGTGCTAATCTCATAAAACTTCTCATAGTCCGGATTGGAGTCTGCAACTCGACTCCATGAAGTCGGAATCGCTAGTAATCGTAAATCAGAATGTTACGGTGAATACGTTCCCGGGTCTTGTACACACCGCCCGTCATACCATGGGAGTGGGTTGCACCAGAAGTGGCTAGTCTAACTGTTTACAGAGGACGGTCACCACGGTGTGATTCATGACTGGGGTAAAGTCGTAACAAGGTAGCCCTACCGGAAGGTGGGGCTGGATCACCTCCTTTAAGTGATTTACGAGCACTCACAACAAGTTGTTTCAAATATATAAAAAAAGAATTATTCACATAATTAAAATTAAAAGAATAATTAATTGCGGGTCTGTAGCTCAGTTGGTTAGAGCGCACCCCTGATAAGGGTGAGGTCGGAAGTTCAAATCTTCCCAGACCCACCATTTTAAATTAAATTGAGTTGTTTTAATAAAACTCAATTAAAAAACAAATTCTTATACCAGTTATTTTTTTGGTAGCTCTTTAACAATTTAGTAATAAAAAGTAAAGTTAAAAATGTAATTAGGTATATTGCATAATAACTTAACACAATAATTTCTTAAGTATATATATTTAGAATTATCTATAAAAAAATATGTTGAAAGGCATATAACCGCAGATTGTTTGAGGTTATATGGTTAAGCGAATAAGTGCATACGACGGATGCCTTGGCGGTAGAAGGCGATGAAGGGCGTAGTAATCTGCGATAAGCCTCGGGGAGTTGATAAACAAACTTTGATCCGAGGATTTCCGAATGGGGAAACCCGACTACCTGTTGGTAGTCATCACTATCTGAATACATAGGATAGTTGAAGCAAACGCAGGGAACTGAAACATCTAATTACCTGTAGGAAAAGAAATCAACCGAGATTCCCTTAGTAGCGGCGAGCGAACGGGGACTAGCCCTTAAGCCTTATATCTTTTAGGAGAATAGTTTGGAAAAACTAAACAAAGAAGGTGATATTCCTGTATCTGAAAAAAAATATAAGGTGAAAACGAGTAGAACGGCGCACGAGAAACGCTGTTTGAACATAGGGGGACCACCCTCTAAGGCTAAATACTCTCTACCGACCGATAGTGAACAAGTACCGTGAGGGAAAGGCGAAAAGAACCCCGAAAGGGGAGTGAAATAGAACCTGAAATCGTATGCATACAAGCAGTGGGAGCTCCATCATTAAGCTTCTTTAAATGTTAAATAATTAACTTTTTTGGTTAGATTGTTGTTGCTTTTGCAACAACTAATACAACTAATCAAGCAGAGAAAGTTTACTTTTTTAATGAGAAAGTTTATTTTTTTGGTTAGATTGTTGTTGCTTTTGCAACAACTAATACAACTAATCAAGCAGAGAAAGTTTACTTTTTTAATGAGAAAGTTTATTTTTTTGGTTAGATTGTTGTTGCTTTTGCAACAACTAATACAACTAATCAAGCAGAGAAAGTTTACTTTTTTAATGAGAAAGTTTATTTTTTTGGTTAGATTGTTGTTGCTTTTGCAACAACTAATACAACTAATCAAGCAGAGAAAGTTTACTTTTTTAATGAGAAAGTTTATTTTTTTGGTTAGATTGTTGTTGCTTTTGCAACAACTAATACAACTAATCAAGCAGAGAAAGTTTACTTTTTTAATGAGAAAGTTTATTTTTTTGGTTAGATTGTTGTTGCTTTTGCAACAACTAATACAACTAATCAAGCAGAGAAAGTTTACTTTTGCAACAACTAATAAACTAATCAAGCAGAGAAAGTTTACTTTTTTAATGAGAAAGTTTATTTTTTTGATTAGATTGTTGTTGCTTTTGCAACAACTAATACAACTAATCAAGCAGAGAAAGTTTACTTTTTTACAACTGAGAGAAAGTTTACTTTTTTAATGAGAAAGTTTATTTTTTTGATTGTTGTTGCTTTTGCAACAACTAATATAACTAATCAAGCAGAGGAAGTTTAATGATGGAGTGACCGCGT
Source organism: Gammaproteobacteria bacterium (assembly GCA_965207335.1). Lineage (GTDB taxonomy): Bacteria > Pseudomonadota > Gammaproteobacteria > PS1 > Pseudothioglobaceae. The sequence goes on along the minus strand of OZ242267.1, from coordinate 1,387,886 downwards.
ACCTTTTGTATAATGGGTCAGCGACTTACTTCTTAGTAGCAAGGTTAACCAAATAGGGTAGCCGTAGGGAAACCGAGTCTTAAATGGGCGTTTAGTTGCTAGGAGTAGACCCGAAACCGGGTGATCTATCCATGACCAGGGTGAAGGTTGGGTAAAACTAACTGGAGGCCCGAACCCACTTATGTTGAAAAATGAGGGGATGAGTTGTGGATAGGGGTGAAAGGCCAATCAAACCCGGAGATAGCTGGTTCTCTCCGAAATCTATTTAGGTAGAGCCTCATATATAACTGTTGGGGGTAGAGCACTGTTATGGCTAGCGGGTCGTCAAGACTTAGCAAACCATTGCAAACTCCGAATACCAACAAGTTTTAGTATGGGAGACACACTGCGGGTGCTAACGTTCGTAGTGGAAAGGGAAACAACCCAGACCGTCAGCTAAGGTCCCAAAATCAAATCTAAGTGGGAAACGATGTGAAAAGGCATAGACAGCTAGGAGGTTGGCTTAGAAGCAGCCATTCCTTTAAAGAGTGCGTAATAGCTCACTAGTCAAGTCGGTTTGCGCGGAAGATGTAACGGGGCTAAGATTTGTACCGAAGCTACGGGAGCAGAAGGCAGAACAAAATAAATAATCTTTACGATATATGTTTTTCTTTTATAATATACAACTATTTTTAATAGGTTGTAAATTATGGCAATAATTGAAAAATTTGATAGTATTGAATACTCTGATATTATTTTAACTAGACAAACCAAAACTAGAGCAATAGTAAAAATAGATAAACATGATAAATGTTTTCAGATAAATACTTATGGCTCTATAAATAGAGAAGATACTGATAAAGTAAGTCAAACTATTTCGTTTTCAGGTGAATCACTAAATGAGTTAAAAAAAATATTAAGTAATTTATAGGTTTATTTTGTTCTGTCTTCTGTTCGGTAGGAGAGCGTTCTGTAAGCCGTTGAAGGTGTACTGTGAAGTATGCTGGAGGTATCAGAAGTGCGAATGCTGACATGAGTAACGATAAAGGGGGTGAAAAACCCCCTCGCCGAAAACCCAAGGTTTCCTACGCAACGCTAATCGGCGTAGGGTTAGTCGGCTCCTAAGGTGAGGCAGAAATGCGTAATCGATGGGGAACAGGTTAATATTCCTGTACTATTTATAACTGCGATGGGGAGACGAAGAAGGTTAGGTCATCAAGGCGATGGTTGTCCTTGTTTAAGCGTGTAGAAAGGTTTCTTAGGCAAATCCGGGAGACTATTTTCAAGGCGTGATGACGATACAAAGCTCTTGGGCTGCGTAGAAGTGATTAATACCATACTTCCAGGAAAATCCTCTAAGCTTCAGGTTATAAGTAACCGTACTGTAAACCGACACAGGTGGGTGAGATGAGAATTCTAAGGCGCTTGAGAGAACTCTGGTGAAGGAACTAGGCAAAATGACACCGTAACTTCGGGAGAAGGTGTGCTCTTAGTATGTGAAAAGACTTGCTCTTGGAGCAGAAAAGAGTTGAAGAGACCAGGTGGCTGCGACTGTTTATTAAAAACACAGCACTCTGCAAACACGAAAGTGGACGTATAGGGTGTGACGCCTGCCCGGTGCTGGAAGGTTAATTGATGATGTGCAAGCATTTGATCGAAGCCCCAGTAAACGGCGGCCGTAACTATAACGGTCCTAAGGTAGCGAAATTCCTTGTCGGGTAAGTTCCGACCTGCACGAATGGCGTAACGATGGCCACACTGTCTCCACCAGAGACTCAGTGAAATTGAAATTGCTGTTAAGATGCAGTATACCCGCGGCTAGACGGAAAGACCCCGTGCACCTTTACTACAACTTTGCATTGAATTTTGATCCTATTTGTGTAGGATAGGTGGGAGGCTTTGAAGCATTAACGCTAGTTAGTGTGGAGTCGTCCTTGAAATACCACCCTAATATGGTTGGAGTTCTAACCTAGGTCCATTATCTGGATTGGGGACAATGTATGGTGGGTAGTTTGACTGGGGCGGTCTCCTCCTAAAGAGTAACGGAGGAGCGCAAAGGTATCCTCAGCACGGTCGGACATCGTGCAATGAGCGCAAAGGTATAAGGATGCTTGACTGCGAGACAGACACGTCGAGCAGGTAGGAAACTAGGTCTTAGTGATCCGGTGGTTCTGTGTGGAAGGGCCATCGCTCAACGGATAAAAGGTACGCCGGGGATAACAGGTTAATACCCCCCAAGAGTTCACATCGACGGGGGTGTTTGACACCTCGATGTCGGCTCATCACATCCTGGGGCTGAAGCAGGTCCCAAGGGTATGGCTGTTCGCCATTTAAAGTGGTACGCGAGCTGGGTTTAGAACGTCGTGAGACAGTTCGGTCCCTATCTACCGTGGGCGTTGGAGACTTGAGGGAAGCTGCTTCTAGTACGAGAGGACCGAAGTGGACAGACCTCTGGTGTTCGGGTTGTCATGCCAATGGCATTGCCCGGTAGCTATGTTTGGAAAGGATAACCGCTGAAAGCATCTAAGCGGGAAGCCTCTCCCAAGATTAGGTCTCCCTGATAATTTAATTATCCTTAAGATCCCTCGAAGACTACGAGGTTGATAGGCTGGGTGTGTAAGTGCAGCAATGTATTTAGCTAACCAGTACTAATTGATCGTGAGGCTTAACCATATAACACTCAAATTATTTAGTGTATATGGCTATTATCAACATATTTTGATATTGTTTTAATATTATTATCAATATATAATTTATTTTTACTTGCTTTTTATTGCAAATTGTTTTCTTATTAGTTAAGAATTAATTGTTATTTATAAAAATTAATATTCTTAACACCAGTTTGTTTGGCAACCATAGCAAATGTGCCCCACCTGATACCATACCGAACTCAGAAGTGAAACCATTTAGCGCCGATGGTAGTGTGGGGTTTCCCCATGTGAGAGTAGGACATTGCCAAACTTTTTATTTTGTTATTTTTGTTTTTTTGCAATGTTATTTGCCTAACTTTATTTATTTAGTCTTACTAAATTATTTTGCTAGTTAAATACATGCCTAACAAAAATAACTATATTAAATACCCCGATGAATATTAATTTGTTGGGGTATTTTTTATGTATAAATGATTAAGTTATTGTTTTTACTGTTAACTAATGTTTATTCCTTTTTTTAAAACCCTAATCTTATCAATTAATATAGTAGTTTTAATATATAGGCTATAATTAGGTAAAATATTTTTAAGTATTACAATAGTCTTATATAGCTAATAAATAACAATAGGAGTAATAAAATGTCTTGGTTGGGTGCTGGAATTGGTGCTGGAATTGGATTTGCAATAGGAGGTCCTATTGGTGCAGGTATTGGGGCGTGGTTAGGAAGTTCAATAAGTAACTCTCGTAAAAACATAAGTGCAAAACAAGAAAATCAAACATTATTTTTTGTCCTACTTTTTTCAATGTTAGGAAAAATAGCAAAGTCAGATGGCACTATATCTACAGAAGAAATTAATGCTGTTACTAATTTTATGAGCGAAATGAATTTAGACAATGAAGATAAAAAAGCCGCCATAACTATTTTTAATAATTCAAAAGATGATAATTATTCAATTTATGAATACGCAGACCAATACAGAGATAATGCTAATATACAAGTAAGAGAAATGATATATGCAATGCTTTGGAAAGTTGCATATTCTGATGGATTAATTCATACAGAAGAAGATATTATTTTGCAAAAAATTGTTTCTCACTTAGGACTTAGTGATGATACTTATGATAACTTTAAAAAAGAAATATTAGGCATAGATAAAAACATAGATTCTTATTATAAATTACTTGGATGTGTAAGTGGTGATAGTGACAGTAAGATTAAACAAAGCTATAAGCGTGCTATGGCAGAATATCATCCTGATAAAATACAGTCTAAAGGACTACCTAAGGAATTTATTAAATTTGCTAATGAGCAAGCAAAAAAAATTAATGTGGCTTATGATACTATAAAAAAATCTAGGCTTAAATAGCAGTACAAGATATAAAAGAAAACTAATAAGGATTAGGAATGTCTAATTCTACTAATACTTTAATTTCAATATCTTGCATTTGCTGGGCTTGTTTATCTGTTATATGGTCATATTCTAATAAATGCAAAATTCCATGTGTTAATATATGTGTTAGATGCTGGGGTATAGTTTTATTATATTTATTAGCCTCATCTTCAATAACAACAAAGCAAACAACTAAATCCCCTAGACTAGAAGTTAGCTGTTTTGTAATATGTGTTAGAATATCATTTGTTAAGGTATTTGGGAATGACAAAATATTTGTTGGGGTATTTTTACCTCTATACTTATGGTTTAATTGAGTAATCTCATCAATATCTACTATTCTAATTACTATATCGCTTTGTAATTCATTAGCTTTAATAATTGTTAATTTTTTTAGAATAAATAATATTTTATTGCTTGTTAGCCGTAACCATTGCTCACTTGGTAGCTTAGTAGATTTTATTGTATTTTGAATAATAATCACTTGTAATTTTAATATAAAATAAATTGTTTTATTTAGAGACCTTTGCAAAAATTGAATTTTTGCTAATCACCCCTATTTATGCAAAGGTCTCATTTTACTAAAAAATAACTTGAATATTGTATCTGTTGCAGTACCAGTACCATTACAAAAAACATTTGACTATACAAGTGATGGTGTTATAGCTATTGGCTCGCGTGTTAAAGTATCATTTGCAAATAGGCTCCTTATTGGTATTGTAATTGATAATCCTAAAGAAAGTCGTTATTTAGATAAACTTAAGCCTATTATTGAGATTTTAGACGATAAGCCTATTATTACAGATTCTATGCTTAAATTATTACAATGGGCAGAAAAATACTATCATCATCCAATAGGCGAGGTAATTTTTAGTGCATTACCTAAAAATATTAGGCTAGGTAAAAAAATTATCGTAAAAAAACATATTGCAATACAGAAACAAATAACCAGCACAATAACACCTAATAATGACCAACAAAAAGTAATTAATACCATTTTATCAGGCAATGGTTACAATGCTTTTTTATTACATGGTATTACTGGTAGTGGAAAAACAGAGGTCTATCTTAGAATTAGTGACATGGTTTTACAACAAGGTAAACAGGTGTTGATTTTGGTTCCTGAAATAGGCTTGACACCACAAATGATACAGCATTTTGCTTCTAGTTTAAATACTGCATTAGCAGTTATACATTCACAACTTAGCGAATCAGAAAAATTAGATGCTTATATACTAGCAAAAGAAAATAAGGTAGGGGTTATATTAGGTACTCGTTCTGCTATTTTTAGTCCAATTAATAACTTAGGGTTGATTATTATTGATGAGGAACACGATACATCTTTTAAACAACAATCTGGACTTCGGTATTCCGCCAAAGATTTAGCATTTATTCGTGCTAAACAAGAAAATATACCTTTAATATTAGGTTCAGCTACACCATCTTTGGAGGTTTTATACAATGTAATTAATAAAAAAATCAAACATTTGGTATTAAAACATAGGGCTGGGGATGCCAAACTCCCTATTGTTAATATTATTGACATGGCTAATCAAAATAATAAAATACTATCAGAAAAATTAATTAATAATATAACAAAACACTTAAATAATAATAAGCAAGTAATGTTATTTTTAAATCGCCGTGGTTATGCACCTGTTTATCACTGTCAAAATTGTAATTGGCAAGCAAGCTGTGATAATTGTAGTACAAATATGGTGTTACATAGCACAAGTTATAGATTAAGATGCCATCATTGTGGTTTAGAAGTAATACCACATGACAAATGCCCTATTTGTAAAGAGAAAAAATTAATGGCAAGTGGTTATGGCACACAACGCTTAGAGGAAATGCTGTATGCATACTTTCCTAATATTGATATTATTCGTATTGATAGAGATACTACTCGCAAAAAAAAAGCAATGCAAAAATATATAGAGCAAATATCTAGTAATAAACCTTGCATTATATTAGGTACGCAAATGCTAGCTAAGGGACATGATTTTGCTAATCTTGCTATGGTTGGTATTTTGAATACTGATGTTAGCTTTTTTAGTATTGATTTTCGTTCAACAGAGCATTTAGCACAATTAATAATGCAAGTAGCAGGTAGGGCTGGTAGAAACAAACACGCTGGGGAAGTTTATATTCAAAGTAATCAACCTGACAACAAAATTTTTCACTTTATTAAACAACACAATTACATAGAATTTGCTAAATTATTATTACAAGAAAGAAAGTCATGTCAAGTACCGCCTTATGCCTACCAAGCATTAATATCAGCTAATTCTAAACAGCAAGATTATGCCCAAAATTTTTTATTACAGCTAAAACAATTATTAATAAACTTAGATATTAATAGTATTGAAATATGGGGTCCGGCAAATGCTATTATTGAAAAAAAAGCTGGCTATTATTATGTAAACCTATATTTATCTAGTACTAGTAGAGGGCAATTACATTTAATTTTAGATAAATTATATGGCTGTATAGAAAAACTTAAAAACCCTAAACAAGTGCGTTGGTTTTTAGACATAGAGCCAATTTAATTATTAAACTATCATATAACACACAAAATACCACTGTATATAAATGTGCTTTTTGCAGTTTTCTATGCCCTGCCGTAACCGTTTTAATGTGCATATTTTCTCCATAATAACTTCTGCAGCATCAGCAATATTCCAACAACCTTAATTTACAACCCTATGTTAATTACAATTTCAATAAAGTGTAAACAAGCAAACTATATATTATAATAAGCATATATCTTTAATTAGCATTATGTTTAACTATAATGGTAATTGGTAAGTGGTTATACATTTTTTATTAATACAAGGAGTTAAAATGAAAGAAGAAAATAAAGTAGGTAAGTTATCTGACAAAGCATTTCGTGCACAATTAAGAAAGGATCCTAAACAACATATAGGTAAATTGTTTGGTAATAATAGTAATGTGCAAGATATAGAAATTGTTGTTAAAACTAACACTAAAAATATGATGTATATTGTCTTTCCTAGTTCTAATAGTAATATAGATCTAGATATGTTAGGTTCAGTATATGCTGCGAATACTGCGTTTGGTACTGCATCTACTCTTGCCTCAGCAGGATCATTATCATCAACTGCATCAACTGTTAGTACTGGTTTTACAGCTAGTACCCTTTAATTATTAGAATATCATATAATAACAAAAAGATATGATAATCTTTTGCTAAATATATAGTTATAGTTACAATTTCAATAAAGTGTAAACAAGTAAATTATATATTACAATAAGTGTATATCTTTAATTAGCATTATATGTAACTATAATAGTAATTAGTAAGTAGTTATACATTTTTTATTAACATAAGGAGTTAAAATGAAAGAAGAAAATAAAATAAATAAGTTATCTGACAAATCATTTCGTACACAATTAAGAAGTGATCCTAAACAGCATGTAGGTAAATTGTTTGGTAATAATAATAATTTGCAAGATATAGAAATTGTTGTTAAAACCAATACTAAAAATACAGTGTATGTTGTTTTTCCTAGTTCTACTATGGATATGGATATGGCTATGCTAAATTCAATAAATGCGGCTGGTACTACTTTCACAGCATCTACTGCTAGCTCAGCAGGAACAGCAACATCATCTTTATCAAGTGTTAGTAGTGTGGGTACAGCTGGTTCTTTAGTGCACGATAAAAGTTAGGTTGGTTATTGTATTAAGTACCTCAACTTGCTGGTAGTTGAGGTATATTTAGTAGCAAATAATAGCCGTATTGGTAGGTTGGTTATTAGATTATCATATAATAACAAAAATATATGATATTCTTTTACAAAAGATATAATCATCATTACAATTTCAATAAAGTGTAAACAAGTAAACTATATACTATAATAAGCATGTATCTTTAATTAGCATTATGTTTAACTATAATGGTAATTGGTAAGTGGTTATACATTTTTTATTAATATAAGGAATTAAAATGGAAAAAATAAATCAATTAGAAAAGTTATCCGACAAATCGTTTCGTACACAATTAAGAAAAGACCCTAAAAAACATATAGCTGAGTTGTTTAGCAACAATGACACACAAGATGTAGAAATTGTTGTTAAAACTAATACTAAAAATATGATGTATGTTGTTTTTCCTAATTCTAATAGTGATATAGATCTAAGTTCAGTACAAGCGGCTACTGCGTTTGGTACTGCATCTACTGTTGCCTCAGCAGGATCATTATCATCAACTGTATCAACTGTTAGTACTGGTGGTACAGCTAGTACCCTTTAATTATTAGAATATCATATAATAACAAAAAGATATGATAATCTTTTGCTAAATATATAGTTATAGTTACAATTTCAATAAAGTGTAAACAAGTAAACTATATACTATAATAAGCATGTATCTTTAATTAGCATTATATGTAACTATAATAGTAATTAGTAAGTAGTTATACATTTTTTATTAACATAAGGAGTTAAAATGAAAGAAGAAAATAAAATAGATAAGTTATCTGACAAATCGTTTCGTACACAATTAAGAAAAGACCCTAAAAAACATATAGCTGAGTTGTTTAGCAACAATGACACACAAGATGTAGAAATTGTTGTTAAAACCAATACTAAAAATACAGTGTATGTTGTTTTTCCTAGTTCTATTATGGATATGGCTATGTTAGATACAGTAAGTGCGGCTGCTTATCATAGTTATGGCACAGTAGGAACACTTATAACAAGTTTATCAACTGCTGGTTGTGCAGCTATAAGTAGTTGTACAAAAGTAGTAGTAACTAATAATTTAGGCCGTTGATGCATAGCTAGTAGTAAATAATAGCCGTATTGGTAGGTTGGTTATTAGATTATCATATAATAACAAAAAATATATGATATTCTTTTACCAAAGATATAATCATCATTACAATTTCAATAAAGTGTAAACAAGCAAACTGTATATTATATAAACATATATATTTAATTAGCATTATGTTTAACTATAATGGTAATTGGTAAGTGGTTATACATTTTTTATTAATATAAGGAGTTAAAATGGAAAAAATAAATCAATTAGAAAAGTTATCCGACAAATCGTTTCGTTCACAATTAAGAAAAGACCCTAAAAAACATATAGTTGAATTGTTTAGCAACAATGACACACAAGATATAAAAATTGTTGTTAAAACCAATACTAAAAATACAGTGTATGTTGTTTTTCCTGATGCTAATCATGATACAGATTTTACTAAGTTAGGTACAATAAGAGCCGCTGGTGTTCTTAATGGTATTAGCGATGGTGTTAGCACAGCATCTACTGTTGGCACAGTAGGGACATTAATATCAAGTGTTTCAAGTGCTGGCAGTTGGGGTACAGCTAGTAGCAAATAATAATTATTTGGTAGGTTGATTATTGTCTTAGCTAAAAATATAATTATTATAGGTTATTCCTTATAATAGTTTACAACTTATTATCTTTATTTTTTGTAAATTATTGTGTAAAAATGCTTGACAATATCATTATATCATTATATAATCATACTTTAATATAAATGTGCATTATAGCAATGAAAAAATTACAAATAATTATTTTAATATTGTTATTATCAATATCTAAATACACTATCTCTGGTGCCATATTAACTGTTACCTTAGCAGATGAGAAATCATCAGTAATTTCTTGGCAATGTGAAGATATTACAGAATGTGTGGAGCGAATTGTTACTAGAATAGAAGAGCATGGTAGTTGTGATAAAAGGGTGAAAAAAATAGAGATTGTCTCTAAACATATTCCCGGCTTTGATGATGTTAATTAGTTAATTTTTGTAAGTATTTATTATTAAAATTTTGCCATTCGTAGCGTTTTGGGTAGTTTCTTCTGTAATTTTCAAAGTTATTGTCTTTTAGTGCTTTGAAGTCATTATTAAAATCATATACTGCATTAATACTATCTTTTAAATTACTAGTTGTTAAGGATTTTCTTTTTATATTTAGTAAATTATTGCTATCATCATAGAAAGGCACTTGTAAAAACTCACACAAAGCCTTATAAATCATAAAACTACCATTAAATTTTGCATCAACTGAATGCCCTGCTATGTGTGGTGTTCCTAAGTAAGCACTATTTAATAAGTTTTTGTTAATATTTGGCTCATTACTCCAACAGTCAATAATATTTGCTAAAGTTTTAGTATTTTGCCATATATCCTCATCAATTACTCCGCCTCTAGCACTATTTATAATGATAGAATTATCATTAATATTATTAAAATTATGTTTATTTAGTAATTTATAACTTGGATGTTTTTCTGTTTTAGTAAGTGGGGTGTGAAAACTAATAATATCAGCTTGTAGTGCAGTATTTAGACTTACAAAGTTACTACTTCCCTCTAATTCTGCTCTTATTGGGTCATTTAGTAATAATTTAATATTAAGTGTCTTAGCTTTTTGCACCAAAGCTCTACCAACACAGCCAACACCAATTATAGCCATAGTTTTATCAGCCAAATTAAAGTTAAAATCATAAGCTAAATTTACTAAATTAGCAATAACATATTCTGCCACAGAGTTTGCATTTGAGCCTTTAGCGTGTGCAAATGTTATGTTATTTTGCGTTAAATAATCAATGTCAATATGTTCTAAGCCAGAAACAGCACTGCCGACAAATTTAACATTAGTATTTTGTAATAATCTTTTATTAACCTTAGTCCTAGAACGAACTATTAAAATATCAGCCTTTGTAGCTATTAAGATTTTATTATCAATACTAGTGCCTGTTACTGCGGTAATTTTGCCAAAAGAAGCAAAAATATCACTAAGCATATAAATTGTATCATCAATTACTAATTTTAAAATTGCCACGCTATCTCTTTTATATTGTGTTTGCGTAGATATTTATTAGTTTTTGAGAAGTGCTTACAGCCAAAAAAACCTCTGTGTGCAGATAATGGTGATGGATGTGCTGATGTTAGTATTAGGTGCTTTTTTTCATCAATATTATGGCATTTTTTTTGTGCATAATTGCCCCACAATAAGAATACAATATTATTTTTTTGCTTGCTTATGATACTTATAACTTTATCGGTAAACCTCTCCCAGCCTTGATTTTGGTGTGAGCCAGAATTATGACAATTAACAGTTAAAACACTATTTAATAATAAAATTCCTTGTTTTGCCCAATGCTCTAAATTGCCGTACTTTGGCATTTTAAGTCCAATATCTTGGGTTATTTCTGCAAAAATATTTTTTAAAGAAGCAGGCAAAGCTACCCCATCTTGTACTGAAAAGCAAAGTCCGTTAGCATTCCCTGGTGTTGGATAAGGATCTTGCCCTACTATAACTACTTTTAATCTTGCTAATTGGGTTGTTTCAAAAGCATAAAACCAGCGTTTTGTTTCTGGAAAAATTAGTTTTTTTTGTTTTTTTTGCTGTTGTAAAAATATTTTTAAGTTTTGCATATAGTTTTCTTTAAACTCATTTTGCAAATATGGTTCCCAATCCCCTAAATTAAGTTTATTTATCATGATACCTTTGCATAAATGGTGGTGATTAGCAAAAATTCAATTTTTGCCGAATTAGTGATTTTATTAAACTTTGTCCTAGCAGGGCTAAGGCTGGGTTTAAAAAATTGCTAAGTTGGTGAAAAGTGGGCTTTTGATGATTATTCATATTTATGCAAAGGTCTCATCACAAATTAGCCCACCACAATCTTAATCTTAACCCTAATTCTGTGGTGTAGCCTATTTCAATAAATTTAATATTACCCTGTTTATCAATAATAAAACTACTAGGCGTTGCACTTACTCCATAAGCATTAGCAAGAGTGCCGTATTGATCATTAATAATTGTATTAATATCTAAATTATTGTCTTCGGCGTATTTTATTAGTTGTTCATTATTCCCAGATTGCCAAGCAATATTGATAATATTATAATTAGAGTCTTTGATAATATTTTGGATATTACTATTTTCCAAAGCACAAATACCACACCAAGTAGCCCAAAAATGCACCAAACTAGCATTATTTTCATTAGTAGTTAAAGCAATTTGTTTATCATTAATGCTGTTACTAATAAAGGTAGGGGCTAACTCTGTTGCTATGCCTTGTTGTTGGTAAAATCTAATAAAAATAATTGCTATTATAACAAGTACTATTTGTAAAACTATCCTTCTATATTTTTTACTCATAATAGGTATTTTAATATTTTATTTTTAAATATAATAGCTAGTATACTACATTTTAAGTAAAATTCTGTTTTAAGTAGCATTAAATAGTTTTTATGGGACTAAAACCTTAAATTACAGTGGTATAATTTATTTTTTATGCAAAAATCTCTAAACAATAAAATGGTAGTTAAAATGAATAATCAACAAAAAATTGCAACAATAAAACAAGATTGGCAAAATAATCCTAGATGGGAGAATGTTAAAAGAAATTATAGTCCAGCAAATGTTGTGAAATTAAGTGGTTCTCTAAAAATTGAGCACACACTAGCACAAAGAGGTGCTATAAAATTATGGGATTTAATAAATGGCGGTGCCAAAAAAGGCTATGTTAATTCTTTAGGTGCTATAACAGCAGGTCAAGCCATGCAACAGGCAAAGGCAGGTATTGAGGCTATTTATTTATCTGGTTGGCAAGTAGCAGCTGATGGTAATAGCTCCGAGACCATGTATCCAGACCAATCATTATATGCTTATAATTCTGTCCCAGATATGGTAAGAAGAATTAATAACACCTTTAAAAGAGCCGATGAAATTCAGTGGGCAAAAGGTATTGAAGAAGGCGATAAAAAATATATAGATTATTTTTTACCCATTGTAGCAGATGCAGAAGCGGGGTTTGGTGGGGTATTAAATGCTTTTGAGCTAATGAAGAGTATGATTACAAGTGGAGCTGCTGGTGTTCATTTTGAAGACCAATTAGCCGCAGTTAAAAAATGCGGACATATGGGTGGTAAGGTTTTAGTACCAACAGCAGAAGCGATACAAAAATTAACAGCAGCAAGACTTGCAGCTGATGTAATGGGAGTATCTACGGTTTTACTAGCTAGAACAGATGCTGAGGCAGCCTCTTTACTTACTTCTGATATTGATGATAATGACCGTCCATTTTTGACAGGAAAACGAACAGCAGAAGGATTTTTTAGGGTAAAAAATGGCTTAGAACAAGCGATTTCAAGAGGAATTGCTTATGCCCCTTATGCAGACTTAATATGGTGTGAAACTGGTAAACCAGACTTAGGTTTTGCCCTTGAGTTTGCCCAAGCTGTAAAAAAAGAAAATCCAGAACAAATACTAGCTTATAATTGCTCACCATCATTTAATTGGAAGAAAAATTTATCAGATAGTGATATAGTAAGTTTTCAAGAAAAAATTGCTAGTTATGGCTATAAATATCAATTTATTACTTTGGCTGGTATTCATAGTATGTGGTATAACATGTTTGACTTATCGTATGATTATGCCAAAGGCGAGGGTATGAAACATTATGTAGAAAAAGTGCAAGAAAAAGAATTTCAAGCAACAGATAAAGGTTATAGTTTTACTGCACACCAACAAGAGGTTGGTGCTGGGTATTTTGATGATGTTACTAACATTATCCAAGGTGGACAATCATCTGTAACCGCACTTACTGGCTCAACAGAAGAAGAGCAATTTTAATATAATTTTACCATAAGAGACCTTTGCATAAATATGAATAATCATCAGAACCCCGCTTTCTACTCACTTACATTAAGCAAAAATTGAATTTTTGCTAATCACCCCTATTTATGCAAAGGTCTCCATAAATGCAAAAAAAAGATACTCTTAGTAATGATATTGCGAAAAGTATAATAAGTAATTTTGATAGGCATTTTAGAATATTTCAAGAGCTAACATTTAAAGCCAAAAAATGCTTTGAGGTAGCTAATTGGCAAGAAACTGCCAAAATGTCTAAAAAGCGTATTTACCTCTATGACAAGAGGATTAAAGAGAGTGTCAGTGAGTTAAAACAAAACTATAAATTGGATAGTTGTAACGAAGAGTTATGGCATAAAATTAAGCGTAATTATACCAATCTACTTTACAATAAAAAACAGCCAGAGCTAGCAGAAACTTTTTTTAATTCTGTATTTTGTAGTTTGTTTGATAAAAAGTTTTACAATAATAATTTTATTTTTGTTAAGCCTAGTGTCGATAGTGCTGATATTGACCTTGATAATCCTGTAATCCATGGCTTTCGTGTGGATAAAGAAAATATTGATAAATGCTTTGAGCAAATTTTAAATTTTATAAATTTAAAATGTAAATACATAGACTTTAAAAGAGATATTAAAAGACTACAATTAGAATTTAAAAAAACTAATAGGATTAATGAAGTAGATAGCTTTGAAATTGAAATAATAAAAGAGCCATTTTTTAGAAATAAGGCTGTTTATATAATAGGCAGAATAACCACTATTTTTTACACTAAGCCATTATGCATTGTCATACTTAATGATAAAGACAAAGGGCTATATGTTGATGCACTTTTAATGAGTCGTAATGATATATCAAAGGTTTTTAGTTTTACTAGGGCATATTTTATGGTTAAAACTGAGGTGCCAGCGGCAATTGTTGATTTTCTTTTAAGTATTTTGCCAAGTAAAAATAAGGCTGATTTATATAGTGCTATTGGCTTTCATAAACAAGGTAAAACCTTGCTTTACAGAATGTTTTTAAAGCATGTTAAAACCACAGATTATAAACTGAAAGTTGCCCCAGGTGTAAAAGGCATGGTAATGGCAGTTTTTACTTTTCCAGTTTATCCTTATGTATTTAAACTGATAAGAGATCATTTTGAACCCTCTAAAAATACTAGCAGAGAAGATATTAAAAATAAATATAGCATAGTTAAAAATCATGACCGTATAGGGCGTTTAGCTGATACTTGGGAGTTTTCCAATGTTGCATTTCCTATTGATAAAATTAATAAAAATTTGTTGAAAGAGCTACAAGATGTTGCACCATCAAGTCTTGAGTTTGTTGGTGATTTGCTAATTATCAAACACTTATATGTAGAAAAAAGAATGAAACCACTAGATATTCACTTACAAGAAGCAAGTAAAGAAGAGATAGATAGAGTTATAAAACACTATGGAATTGCTATTAAAGAGTTAATTCGTGCTAATATTTTCCCCGGGGATATGCTATTTAAAAATTTTGGTATTACTAGACAAAATCAAGTAGTATTCTATGATTATGATGAAATAACCACTATGAGTGAGTTAAATTTTAGAAAGATACCAGAGCCACAGAGTATTGAAGATGAGATGTCAGCAGAGCCTTGGTATTATGTAGCACCTAATGATGTTTTTCCAGAGGAATTTGGTAATTTTCTTTTCTTTAAAAAAGAGATAAAAGAGGCATTTTTAAAATATCACAAGGATTTATTAGACCCTAAGTATTGGCAAAAAGTACAAAAAAGTTTAACAAATAATGAAATTATAGATGTTTTTCCTTATAAAGAAGATAAAAGAATGTGTAATATATATTGATATGCAGTTTTAAAATGAAAAAGCATATTGAGATATTATAAAAATACTGTATTGTTGGTTGTAATGCGGTGTAATTTAAAAAAGTACTAACAATAACGAATTAGAATTATACCAAATGTCGATTAAAAAAAGTACCCATAATAGTAAGCAAAGCTTACTTTGGGGAATATCCCCAAACCCCTAACAGCAATTACAGGTTGTTTAGTTTGTGTTAAGTTGTTTTGCTTGTTTTTTAATTGAGGGGCAGAACTAATTCCTTCATTACAATTATGGTGCAACAGCCCCTCAAACTCCCCATATAGACATTGTGCCTGTAAGTTATATTTTTGTCGTGAGATATTTGTTTTATGTGTTGTTTGTAATACGGTGTAATTAAAAAAAGTACCCAGAATAATGAATTGGATTATGCCCACTGTCATTGCGAGACTTTGTAAAAAGGCGTGGCAATCTTGTGCTACAAAAACGATGTGATTTAAAAAAGTACCCATAATAGTAAGCAAAGCTTACTTTGGGGAATATCCCCAAACCCCTAACAGCAATTTTTTTTTAATTGAGGGGCGGAACTAATTCCTTCATTACAATTATGGTACAACAGCCCCTCAAACTCCCCATATAGACATTGTGCCTGTAAGTTATATTTTTGTCGTGAGATATTTGTTTTATGTGTTGTTTGTAATACGGTGTAATTAAAAAAAGTACCCAGAATAATGAATTGGATTATGCCCACTGTCATTGCGAGCCTTAATAAAGGCGTGGCAATCTTGTGCTACAAAAGCGGTGTAATTAGTACCAGTATAATTACCTGAGATTGCCATACACTAAAAAAGCAGTGCTTACAATGACGAGTTGGAATAATTAGTACCAGAATGTTGCCAAAATATAAAAAAAAGTACCAAGAATAGTAAGCAGAGCTCACTTTGGGGAATATCCCCAAACCCCTAACAGCAATTACAGGTTGTTTAGTTTGTGTTAAGTTGTTTTGCTTGTTTTTTAATTGAGGGGCGGAACTAATTCCTTCATTACAATTATGGTACAACAGCCCCTCAAACTCCCCATATAGACATTGTGCCTGTAAGTTATATTTTTGTCGTGAGATATTTGTTTTATGTGTTGTTTGTAATACGGTGTAATTAAAAAAAGTACCCATAATAACAAGTTAGAATTATACCCACCGTCATTGCGAGACTTTGTAAAAAGGCGTGGCAATCTTGTGCTACAAAAACGATGTGATTTAAAAAAGTACCCATAATAGTAAGCAAAGCTTACTTTGGGGAATATCCCCAAACCCCTAACAGCAATTACAGGTTGTTTAGTTTGTGTTAAGTTGTTTTGCTTGTTTTTTAATTGAGGGGCAGAACTAATTCCTTCATTACAATTATGGTACAACCGCCCCTCAAACTCCCCATATAGACATTGTGCCTGTAAGTTATATTTTTGTCGTGAGATATTTGTTTTATGTGTTGTTTGTAATACGGTGTAATTAAAAAAAGTACCCAGAATAATGAATTGGATTATGCCCACTGTCATTGCGAGACTTTGTAAAAAGGCGTGGCAATCTTGTGCTACAAAAGCGGTGTAATTAGTACCAGTATAATTACCTGAGATTGCCACACACTAAAAAAGCAGTGCTTACAATGACGAGTTGGAATAATTAGTACCAGAATGTTGCCATACCTTTTACAAAGACTAACAATGACGGTGTAATAATTATACTGTGCTCGCAATGACGGTTAGTATAAAATAGTAGCACACCCTAGGTGTATAATAGGAAAACCGCATACTTACCTCTTTAATTCTCTTTTTGATAAATACATGGGTATCAAAACAGCCAACATAGACATAAGTAAAAAGATATATGATTTTATTAACACTGAATTAGTTGATAAGATAAGTCTTGATAGAGGTAAATTTTGGCAAGATTTTGCAAAAGTGCTGAAAAAACTTACAAATAAAAACATTGAATTACTCAAAACTAGAAGTGTAATACAGAAAAAACTTGATAATTGGCACATAAATAACAAACAATTTAGCAAAGATGAGTATATTAGTTTTTTAAAAGAGATTGGTTATATAGACAAAATTCCTAAGGATTTTACTATTAGGGTAGAAAACCCAGACCAAGAAATAACAACCATATCAGGACCACAACTTGTAGTGCCAATTAGTAATGCTAGATATGCAATTAACGCAGTAAATGCTCGTTGGGGTAGTTTATATGATGCTATGTATGGCACTGACTTTATTGATAATGTCAAGTATAAAAAAGTTGATAATAAGCGTAATATAGCAGTTTTTAATAAAGCATTGGATTTTTTAGATGAAGCTGTGGCAATTAAAAATGCAAAATGGCAAGATGTTACTACTATTGAGGTGGTAGAAAATTCCCTGCAATTTATACTTGATAATAACCATAAAACTAGATTAATTGATAATAATAAATTTATCGCCCATAGCAAAAGTAATAATTTAACAGTAATACTATTAAAAAACAATGATTTACATATTGAATTGCAAGTGGATAAAACCCATGCAATAGGTGGCGAGCATAAGGCAGGTATTAAAGATATTATGTTAGAATCTGCAATTACAACAATAGCCGATATGGAGGATTCTGTATCAGCAGTTAATGTCAATGATAAGGTTAATAATTATAAAAATTTACTAGGATTAATCAAAAAAGACTTAGAAACTAAGGTCATAAAAGCAAATAAAGAATTTACTCGCAAACTAGCAAAGCCAAGAAATTATATAGATAAAAATGGCAATAAGCTTACTTTAACTGGTCTTAGTTTAATATTAATTCGTAATGTTGGCCATCATATGTTCACAGATGCTATCTTACAAGATGGTAAAGAAATTCCAGAGGGCATATTGGATGCATTAGTTTGTGGACTTATCGCTAGATATAAGTTATTACAGTTAAAAGAAAGTAGTAATTTATATATAGTTAAACCAAAAATGCACGGAATGCAAGAAGCCATGTTTGCAACAGAGGTGTTTGATAGTATAGAGAAAATGCTTGACTTAGAAGTAAATAGTTTAAAAATAGGTGTTATGGATGAGGAAAGACGCACTAGTTATAACTTAAAGGCTGTAATTCATGCCACTAAAGAGCGTATCTTTTTTGTAAATACTGGGTTTTTAGACCGTAGTGGCGATGAGATAAGAACCAGTATGTTTGCAGGACCTATGTTGCCTAAAGAAGAAATGAAACAACACTCTTGGCTTAAAACCTATGAGGATAATAATGTTAAAAATGCACTTATTTGTGGCTTTATTAATAAGGCACAAATAGGCAAAGGTATGTGGGCTATGCCTGATATGGTGCTTGAAATGTTTAATAAAAAAATAATTCATCCACAATCTGGTGCTAATTGTGCGTGGGTGCCATCGCCTACTACTGCAACAATACATGCTATGCATTACCATAAGGTTAATGTAGTTAGTTTGCAACAAAAACTTATTAAAAGTTTGACTGTCAAATTAGATAAAATGTTAAACTTGCCATTGTTAGATAGAGTATTAGATAAAGATGATATTCAAAAAGAGCTTGATAACAACATTCAAGGAATATTAGGTTATGTTGTACACTGGGTAAATGCAGGTATAGGGTGTTCTAAGGTTGCTGATATTAACAATGTTGGCTTAATGGAAGATAGGGCTACTTTAAGAATTTCTAGTTTACATGTTGCCAACTGGTTATTACATAATATTTGCTCTAAACACCAAGTTGAAAAAACATTTAAACGCATGGCAAAAATTGTTGATACTCAAAACCAAAATGTAGTTAATTATGAAAAACTAAGTAACAATTACAGTTGTCCAGCATTTTTAGCTGCTAAGACTCTTGTTTTTGCAGCATTAGAGCAAGAAAATGGTTATACTGAACTAGTTTTAAGTAAATATAGAAGAATAAAATTAACTTAAATTTTAGTTTTAGCAATATAACAAAAATACTGTGTTGTTGGTTTTATGCGGTATACTAATAGTTATACATTAAGCAAATGAGTAAAATAGGATACAAGGCTGCTTTTTATGTATATTTCTCTAGAGATAGATTGAAAAATGAGAAATAATTATGATAAAAACAGCCTACCCTTATTTCTTCGTTTGCACCGCACAGCTAGGCCTTTATGTATGAATAAACTATGCCAAAAGGACGATTAATGAATTGTAAAGATAAATTAATAGAAATGTATAATGAAGTAAATAATGGAAAGTTTTATGCTTCAAAATTAAGCACATCTACACTTGAAAATATTGATAAAATAGCAGAAAAATGCTTTACCCAAAAAGGAGTTTATACAGTATTAATCACTTTATCAGTTTATAAGTTATTATATCCACAACAAGATATAAGAAACCATCAAACACAGATAAAAAATGGATTTTCTGGAAGAACAATAGATACACAGTTTATAACACCAACACTAAAAGAACTTAAATTACCATCTATGGCAGAAAGTGGTTGGCTTACTCGCTCTTTGGAACAACCGTATCCATACAATTTAGAATACAATGGGAAAATTAGCAATAAATCAGTAAAAAAAGCATTTTTAGAATTAATCAACGATATTGAGATTAATGGTATCAATTCAAAACACATAATAGTAGAATTATTACGAAAGGTCATAGAAATTCAAAAAGAAAATAGAATTGTTATTAGGCCATTAGATAATCCAGATAAACTAACTATTACAAAAATAATCGATGTTCTTGATACTCAGTTTTCATACCACTATGAAGATTTTGGTGGCTCTAAGTTACCAGTACTTGCATTTTACGCAATTTATCAAATTATCGTAAATGAAATTTTAAGGTACAATAATTGTGAGTTAAAAGAGCTAGGTAGTCATACCGCATCAGATAAAACATCAAAAAGTTCAGGTGATATTGAATTATTTAAGGATTCAATTTTATTTGAAGTTGTTGAGATAAAATTAGACAAGGAAATTGATGCGAATATATTGAGGATTGCAGAAAGTAAAATCATAGAATATAGTCCTCAAAGGTACTATATATTATCATATTTCTCTGTGAAAGCAGATGAACTTGACCAAATTAATGAAGTTATTGGACGTGTAAAAGAAGAACATGGATGTCAAATAGTAATTAATGGGGTTTTGCCCACTTTAAAATATTACTTGAGGCTTGTGTCTGACTTAGAGGTGTTTATTTATTCTTATTCCCGTTTAATTCATAAGGATTCTGAATTAAAGTTTTGCCATAAAGAAAAGTGGAATGAATTAATTTCGAGATTATAAAATGTCTTATAAATTTATAGATTTATTTGCAGGTATTGGTGGGTTTAGACAAGGTTTTGATAAACAAGGTTTTGATTGTGTGTTTTCTTCAGAAATGGATAAACATGCACAAGAAATGTATTATGAAAATTTTGGCGAAAAGCCATTTGGCGATATAACACAAATAAAAGAGTTTGATATACCAAAATTTGATATATTATTAGCAGGTTTTCCTTGTCAACCATTTAGTATTGCTGGTGAAAAAAAAGGGTTTAATGATACGCGAGGAACATTATTTTTTGATATTGCAAGAATTATTAAATACCATAATCCTAAAGTAGTTGTTTTAGAAAATGTAAAACATTTTAAAAATCATGATAAAGGTAGAACATTAAAAATAGTTTTAAGAACATTAAATGATTTAGGATATACAACAAGTTGGGAACTTCTTAATGCAAAAGATTTCCAAGTCCCGCAAAATAGAGAAAGAACTATTATTGTAGGTGCTAATAATGGTATAGAATTTGATTTTTCTAAACTAGAAAAGAAACAGCCTTCTAAAATTGTAGATATATTAGAAAAAAATAGGGATGATTTTGAATACCTTGAAGAATCTGAATACACCTTAATTCAAAATACTAAAAAACAATTATCAGGTCTTATATTTGCTGGTTACAGAAATAAAAAAATAAGGACAAATGGTGTTAGAAAAAATACAGAACATTTGTCAAGAGTTCACAAACAACCTAATAGGATTTATTCTTCAGAAGGAACTCATCCAACATTATCATCACAAGAACCTACAGGACGATATTTTATATATCACGAGGGAAGGGTTAGGAAGTTAACTTTACTAGAATGTTACCGTTTAATGGGGTTTTCTGATAATTTTAAAAAAATTGGAGCAATATCAAAACAGTATAATAGAGTGGGAAATTCAATTGTTGTCCCAATGGTTACAACACTTGCAAAAAATATTAAAAATCAACAATTTAATTATGAATATGAACTTAATTATCAGCCTAAACCTAAACAAATAAATTTATTTGATTATGAAAAAGTTGGAATGATGTGAAATCACCTAACAAACCATTCCAGCTGACCGCTATGCATCTGCTGAATTTAAGCATTATGAGTATGAAAAAGTAAATACAAAAATATAAATAAGAAAATGGTTATACTGAACTAGTTTTAAGTAAATATAGAAAAATAAAATTAGCTCAATGCTGATATTATTAGCTGTTTTTTAACAATTAAATTTAATGGACTGGATAGAGCGTTGGCAAAATAACAATATAGGCTGGCATAACAATACTACTAATAAGCATTTAATAAAATGGCTACCTAAAGTACAACAAAATAATAATAACACAGTTTTTGTGCCGTTATGCGGAAAAAGCCTAGATATGCTATATTTACTTGATAACGGCTTTAAAGTAATAGCAGTAGAGTTTAGCGAACTTGCAGTAATGAGTTTTTTTAAGGAAAATAATATAAAATTTAACAAGCATATAAAAGATAATTTTGTAGTGTATAGCGGTAAGAATATTACTATATTTGTAGGAGATTACTTTAAACTTAAAAAAGACATGCTCAAAGATATTGATTTAGTATATGATAGGGCATCATTGATTGCTTTGCCTTATGATATGCGGGTAAAATATGTTAAACACTTAATAAATATAACACCTAAGATACTAACAATATTACTATTGACTTTAAACTATCCACAACAACAATTAGATGGTCCTCCATTTGCTGTTTCATTTGCCGAAATAAGTGTTTTATTTGGCAATAATTTTAAATATTTGCAATTAGAATGTTATGATGATTTGGTAAATGAGCCTAAATTTTTGACAGCTGAGGTAGATTTTTTAGAAAAATCAAGTTATAAATTAACAAAAATATGCTAAAAATTCTAAGTTTATTATTACTATTGTCTTTATCTAATTGCACATCGTATCCTGCTATTGAAGTTAATAATATTTGCAATTTATTAAACGAAAATGTAAGTTGGTATCAAGCAGTCCGTAGTAGCGAGAGAAAATGGGGTGTGCCAAAATCATTAACACTAGCATTTATTTATCAAGAATCCCGTTTTGCTAGCGATGCAAAACCACCTAGAGGTAAAATACTTGGCATTCCTTGGTTTAGAGATTCTAGTGCTTATGGTTTTGGACAGGTAAAAGATGAAACTTGGAAGTGGTATGAGTCAAAAAATAATACTATTGGTGCTTTTAGAGATGATTTTGCTGATGTTGTTGATTTTATCGGTTGGTATGTTAGTTTACATTCTAAACAATTAAAAATAGCAAAAAATGATGTTTATAATCAATATCTTGCATACCATGAAGGTGGTGGTGGATTTAAAAAAGGCTCTTATAAAAAGAAATATTGGTTAATAAATGTAGCTAAACTAGTAGCTAAAAATGCTAATAAATACGATAAACAACTAAAACAATGCGAAAAACAACTATCAAATAATAGAGTTTGGTCTTTTTTCTAATGTGGGTTGAATTGTCATTAAAAATACCCAAACAAGGCACAATGTGTGATTTTGAATATCAAGGTAGAGAATTATTTATTGCTAATATAGCAGGCAGATTATTTTGTGCAAAAAATAGCTGTCCACACGAGGGCATTAAACTAACTTTAGGATGCTTAAAAAATAATAGTGTTAAATGCTCATTACACGGTTTTAGCTTTGATTTAGTAAGTGGTATTAGTGATGAGTTAAATGTAGATAAACTACAAACTTATGCAGTAAAAATATTAAACAATAAACTATTTATTGAATTATAACAGCAGAAAAATTATTTATTAAATTATGACAGCAGAAGAATTATTAAAATCAGTAATAAGTAGAATTGCAACAGGTCCAGAATTAAGCAAAGACATAGAGTTAGAAGAGGCAAAATTAGCAATGCAAGCTATAATTCGTGGCGATATTAATGATGTAAGGACAGCTATTTTTCTAATAGCACTGCGAATGAAACGCGAGACTATGGATGAAAACATAGGTATTTTGTCGGCTATATTATCAGAATCTGATACTAGAATAGCTAATGTAGATAATGTTATTGATTTAGGTGACCCTTATAGTGGTTATAGTAGAAGTATTCCAATATCTTCTTTTTTACCACCATTGTTGGCTGAGCTTGGATTTTGTTGTGTAATTCATGGACTAGATAGCATAGCACCAAAGTTTGGACTAACTCATAGGAATATTTACCAGCAACTAGGCTTAGATGTAAACATTAGCACTAGTAGAGCAAAAGAATTGCTTGAAGATAATAATATTGCTTGGGCTTATATTGACCAAAGTAAATATTGTCAAGGATTGTACAATTTAGTACCACTTAGAAATAATGTTGTTAAACGCACTGTTATAAATACTGTTGAGACTCTTATAGCAC
Source organism: Gammaproteobacteria bacterium (assembly GCA_965207335.1). Classification (GTDB taxonomy): domain Bacteria; phylum Pseudomonadota; class Gammaproteobacteria; order PS1; family Pseudothioglobaceae. The sequence continues at coordinate 1,363,708 of OZ242267.1, read as the reverse complement.
CTATTAGAGGTAAAAAAACTCATGCCATTTTAGGGTATGTCCACAAACCTTATCCGCCTATTTATGCACGATTAGCCGAAGTATCTGGCATAGACACTAGTTTATTAATTCGTGGTGTAGAGGGCGGAGTAGTACCGTCATTAAGACAAGTTGGACTTATGATTTCCTATGATGGCAATACTGAAAGACAAAGACTAGACATAGACCCAAAATCAATAGGCATAAACCAAAACATTAGAGCTATAGCCATTGCCGATAATTTAAGTATTACTAATAACAAAGAAGATATTGCCAAACATACAATAGAGTTAGCCACAGAGGCATTAGCAGGTAAAAAAGGGGCTTATTACGATGGTTTGTTATATACTAGCAGTTTAATTTTATACCACTTAAACAAGTTTGATACCTTATTAGAGGCATCTTATGAGGTAAGAAAAACATTAGATAGTGGTAAAGCACTAAATCGCATAGTGCATGCAAAACAGTCTTAATAGCAAAACTATACCCCTATTGTTCCTGCAGTACCAGCTGAACCAATAGTGCCAACCGTACCAACTGAGCCACAAAGACAGCCCATAGATGATGCACTACCTGCTGAGCCAACACAGAATACAGTACCAACATTAATATCAATGAGTTTGGTACCAGCGACAACATTAAATTTTGCAACATCAATAGTCTCATCAGGCATAACAAAATAAATCTTATTTTTGGTATTACTTACAACTACAACAGCTAAATTATGATTTGTTTTATAGCCCAATTCACTAGAGAATTTATGTGGGTTGTTGCGAAATTTTTTTCTTAATTCTTTATCGTTTGCTAAATACCCTAAAATATTATGCTTTAAATCATGTTTATCCATAACCATATCCTTAATTTTTATTTAACAGTGCCAGCACTAGCAATAGTGCCAACAGAGCCTATAGTAGATAGGCTAGAGCCTGCCGCCGTACCAAAAGTACCTATCGTACCAGCTGTTCCTGCTGTGCTAGTACCAATTCTAGCGGCATTTATGTACTCCAAACTTTTTTTATCAACTGTTTTGACATCAGAAATAGCAATACATTTACTTTTTAAATATAAAGTATATGTAGTGACATTAAATCTAATATATAAATTAAATACAAAAAAAACCCAAACAAAAGTTTGGGTTTTTTAATTACAAAAAACTAAAGTCTAACTCAAAAATCACTTTCATAATATACACCAAAGCCACTTGCTTCTATAGTTCCATTAGTGAAATCTATTGTACTATCATGATAATTATCATATTCTAAACGAACTGCATTTGTATCACTAATTTTATATTTCACACCAACACCGTATGAAAAATCAAATCTATCATTCTCTGCTATATCTCCAGAATTAGCAAATGCAGTAGTAGTAGTAAATTCTGTAACTTCATCTATACTAGCCATACCAAGTTTGCCAAAAACTTCAAAATCACCTGAAAGTTGGACTTTGCCTATAAGTGCGGCAGAGAGAAAGTTTCTTATTCTAAGTTTAGATGGAAGATGGTTTGTGCCAGAATAATCGCTATCGCTAAGGCTTTTACCATATCTTACTTCTGCACTAAAATTATCATTTATTTTAGCACCAACACCAACAGTTACAACATAAGCCTTAGCAGAGAAATTAGTGTCTGCATTAGTAAATGCAATACTTTGAGTTGCACTAACTGGAACTAGTATTGTTTGTCCTGGAATATTTTGTTCTATTTTCATGTTTATTGCACCAACAGTATAATAAAACGGACTAGCAAAAGATTGCTGTGCTAAAAATACCGATACCACTAATAATATACTTTTTATGATTTTCATTATTTATCCTATTAAAAAAATACCTATTATACCTATTATATTTAATAATTAGAAAAAAAATAAAAAAACTACTTTTTAGAGTCTACTTTCAATATAGTCAAAAAAAACACCAGCAATATCAATGTTATACTGTTTGTCCAACTCTCTAATGCCTGTAGGGCTAGTAACATTTATCTCAGTAATATAATTGCCAATTACATCTAAACCAACAAAATACAAGCCGTTTTTTATCAAGGTTGGTGCTATTTGAGAGCATAAATACTTATCTCTAGTGCTTAATTTTTGCCCAATTCCTGTAGCACCTGCTGCTAGGTTGCCTTTAAAAGAGCCTTTTTTGGGTATTCTAGCTAAGGCATAAGGAATTGGTTTACCGTTTATTATTAAGATTCTTTTATCGCCAAGTTTTATGTCCACGAGATATTTTTGTGTCATGATAGGGATTTTATAATTGTCAGTAATATTTTTTATAATCCCTATATAATCATCTTCTTGTGATATTTTATAAATGCCATTGCCACCCATATTATCTAGTGGTAAAGCACTAAATCGCATAGTATATATAAAACAGTCTTAATAACAAAATTATATCTTAACTGTTACTGCAGTACCAGTTGAACTAATACAAACAAAAGTACTAACTGTGCCACCAATAAAACCCATAGATGATCCACTGCCTTCTGAGCCAGCAGTACCTAAATGTACTAATACTAGTACTAGCAACATTAATACTTGTAATATCAACACTCTCATCAGGCATAACAAAATAAACCTTATTTTTAGTATTGCTTACAATTATAACATCTAAATTATGATTTGTTTTATAGCCTAAGTCACATGTATAAATTAAATATAAAAAAACCCAAACAAAAGTTTGGGTTTTTTAATTACAAAAAACTAAAGTCTAACTCAAAAATCACTTTCATAAAATACACCAAAGCCACTTGCTTCTATAGTAGCACCACCAAGTTTAGTATCGTGATAACTATCATATTCAAAACGAACTGCACTTGTATCACTAAATTTATATTTCGCACCAACACCGTATGATAGATCAAACCTATCGTATTCTGTTGTAGATCCAGCAGCACCAAAGACAGATAATTCAGTATATGTAGTAACTTCATCTATACTAGCCACACCAATTTTGCCAAAAATCTCAAAAGCATCTGAAAGTTGGGCTTTGCCTACAAGTGAGGAAGAGAAGAAGTTTCTTACCTTAACTTTAGACGGAACATGGTTTGTGCCAGAATAATCACTATCACTAAGGCTTTTACCGTATCTTACTTCTGCACTAAAGCTATCGTTTATATCGACACCAACACCAATAACTATAACCTTATTTGTAGCAGAGAAATCAGTCTTAGGAATATTTGTTACAAAGGTAGCAGAGCCAACAGTATAAGAGGTTATTCGCGCTTCGGAACTTTGTTCTATCTTCAAGTTTAGTACACCAACATCATAATAAAACGGATGAGCAAAAGATTGCTGTGCTAAAAATACCGATACCACTAATAATATACTTTTTATGATTTTCATTATTTATCCTATTAAAAAAATACCTATTATACCTATTATATTTAATAATTACAAAAAAATAAAAAAAACTATTTTTTAGAGTCTACTTTCAATATAATCAAAAAAAACACCAGCAATATCAATGTTATACTGTTTGTCCAACTCTCTAATGCCTGTAGGGCTAGTAACATTTATCTCAGTAATATAATTACCAATTACATCTAAACCAACAAAATATAGGCCTTTTTTTATCAGGGTTGGTGCTATTTGAGAGCATAAATACTTATCTCTAGTGCTTAATTTTTGTCCAATTCCTGTAGCACCTGCTGCTAGGTTACCTTTAAAAGAGCCTTTTTTTGGTATTCTGGCTAAGGCATAAGGAATTGGCTTGCCATTTATTATTAAGATTCTTTTATCACCAAGTTTTATGTCTGTAAGATATTTTTGCGTCATGATAGGGATTTTATAATTGTCAGTAATATTTTTTATAATCCCTATATAATCATCCTCTTGTGATATTTTATAAATGCCATTTCCGCCCATATCATCTAGTGGTTTTACTACTACTGTTTTATGTTTATCAATAAATTTACCAATAACTTTTACATTGCTTGATATTATAGTATCGGTAATGCAGTTGGGAAACATCATAATAGCAACCTTTTCATTAAAATCTCTTAATGATTGTGGTTTGTTTAATACTAGTACTCCTTGTTTTTCTACAAATTCTAATAAGTAAGTAGTATAAATATACCCCATATTAAAAGGTGGTTCCTTACGCATTATTATTGCATTAACAGTATTTAGATTTATGACTTTTTTATTAATAACATTAACAAAATTATCATCATCAAAAACATTAACCTCTAAAACAACGGCAATAACATCATTACCTTGCATAGTAATATCATTAGTATCAAGGCAAAATATTTTATAGGATCTTTTTTGTGCTGATAACATCATTGCAAAAGATGAATCTTTTTTGCTATTAATGTTAAAAATACTATCCATTACAAATGCTATACTTTTTACCATAAATAAATTTTAGCAGATTTGAGACCTTTGCATAAAGATGAATAATCATAAAAAAACCACTTTTCACCAACTTAGCAATTTTTTAAACCCAGCCTTAGCCCTGCTAGGACAAAGTTTAATAAAATCACTAATTCGGCAAAAATTGAATTTTTGCTAATCACCCCTAATTTATGCAAAGGACTCTTTAAAATAATATAGGTTATATTTACAGTGCTAATTATATTGCAAGAATAACAAGCAATCTTTGTAGTAACATTGGTTTATATGGCAAAATAGATTATTTTTTTAATATTCTGTTGCCGTACAACTCTTTTTAGGTATAATTAAAAAATATTCTTTGTTGCGGGGTGGAGCAGTATGGTAGCTCGTCGGGCTCATAACCCGAAGGTCATAGGTTCGAATCCTATCCCCGCTACCAAACTTATTATATTGCTAGGCTTATCATTGATAGGCCTTTTTAGTTATTATTGACTATTTTTATGGCTAGTATTAATGATGATATTACAGAGTTAATTTACCCTGTATTAACAAATATGGGCTATGAATTAGTAGGTATAAAGTACAAAGAAAGTAAATATAGTGTATTACAGATATATATTGATTCTGATACGGGTGTATTTGTTAATGATTGTGAGTTAGCTAGTAAGAAAATAAGTGCTATTTTAGATGCTAAGGATTTAATAACAGCACAATATAATTTGGAAGTATCATCTCCTGGTATAAATAGGCCTTTATTTACATTAGCTCACTATCAAAGGTTTTTGGGATACGATGTTAAAATTAAGTTAAATACTTCATATTTGGGAACAAAAAAAATATTAGGGCGTATAGAAAAAGTTAGTGAAATAACAAATAGTATTGATATAAAAACAAAATTAGAAAATATTAATATTAAATTTGACAATATTAATTGTGCAAATTTAGTAATAGATTTTTAGGAGATTATTATGGATGGCAAGGAATTATGCTTAAGAGTAGAAGCTATTGCTAATGAAAAAAGAATTAGCCAAGATGATGTTTTTTATGCATTAGAAGATGCATTATCCTTAGTTAGTGAAAAACATAGCAAACACAAAATACGCATTAGCATTAATAGAATTAGCGGGGAATTTGAAACATTTAGACGCTGGTTAGTAGTAGAAGATGGCACTATAATAATTGATGAAATTATAGATTTTAATGATGAAATACATATTGAACAAAAAGATGCAAATGGTCTAGAAATTAATGACTTTGTTGAGCAAAAAGTAGAAACTATACAATTAGGTCGTGTAGAAGCACAAATAGTAAAACAAGTAATTATTCAAAAGGTTAAAGAGGCAGAACGAGCAAGAATAGTAGCAGAATACAAGGATAGAATTGGAGAGACCATACAAGCCACAATTAGAAAAATTGAGCGTGGAAATATTTATTTAGACTTAGGCGGTATTGATGGTATTATCCCCAGAGCAGAGACTATACCTAATGAACTGCTTCATAAAGATGATAGAATTAAAGCATATATTGTCAAAGTTAATCAAACACTATCAGGAGTACAAATAATTCTAAGTCGTGCCAATAAAGAATTATTAAGCTCATTGTTTGCTATGGAAGTTCCAGAGATAGCAGACGGTGTAATTGAGGTAAAAAGTGTAGCCAGAGACCCAGGCTTAAGAGCTAAGGTCGCAGTTTATACCAGAGATAAAAGAATTGACCCAATAGGTACTTGTATAGGTATGCGAGGCTCAAGAGTACAAGCAGTATCTGATGGCATAAATGGAGAGCGAATAGATGTTATTTTATGGGATGAGGACATAGTACAATTTGTTATTAATGCTATGAAACCTGCTGATATTGTTTCTATTGATATTGATGAGGATAATAGAGTAACAGAGGTTGCGGTAGAAGATGAGCAACTATCTCAGGCAATAGGTAGTAAGGGGCAAAATATCCGTCTAGCATCTGAGGTTACTGACTATAAAATTAATGTAATATCAACAAGCCAATTACTAGAAAAACAACAAGATGAAGAAAACAAATTAGAACAAGACCTTGCTAAGATGCTTGATATTGATATAGAAGTAGCAAATACCTTAGTTACACAAGGTTTTACTAGCTTAGAACATATTATTAATGCAGATGATAGTGACTTATTGGCTATAGATTCTTTGGATAATGAATCTGTAAGTATATTAAAGGCTAAGGCAGAAGACGAATCTTTAGCTAGGGCATTAAGTGATAATGATTCCATAGATGTATTGCTGTCTGTTGACGGTGTAGATGAAGATTTAGCAAGTGTTTTAATAGCAGAGGGAATTAATAGTCAAGATGATTTAGCAGATTTATCTGCTGATGAGTTAATAGATATTTACAACATGGATAAAGAAATTGCATCTAGTATTATTATGAGTGCTAGAGAGCCTTGGTTTAAATAGAATTTTTTATAAGTTTATATAAATAAAATGCCTGATATTAAGATAGAGACATTAGCAGAAAAATTTAGATTAACACCCCAAAAATTACTAAAACATTTAGAAAATGCTGGGGTAGTTGGTAAAGATGCTATGTCGTCATTAACTAATGATGAAAAGAATACCTTAACAGAATATCTAAAAAATAAGATTATCAAAAGTAAAAAAAATACAACCATCAATACTGTTGTTAGTAAGACAAAATCTTATAATAAACTAGGTGTTACTATAATCCGCAGGAATAAGGCTACCCAAGTAGAGACAAAAACAAATTTAGTAGCTAGCAAAAATGAAATAGAAGTTGTAAAAAATCATAAAGAGTCTATAAAAGCAAGTAAGATTAAAGAACAAGAGTTTTTAGAACAAGAAAAAAAGCGTCGTCAAGAACCACAAGGTAAGCAAGATGATAAAAAAGACCAAGCCACAAATACACCTGAGAAAGATAGTAGTTCTGAAAAAATAGATACTAAAGATAAACAACAATTAGACAAAAGTAAAACAGATAGTACAAGTGATAATAAGCTATACAGAAAACCAAACAATGTAAATTACAACAAAAATTTAAATAGAAAATTAAAAAAGAAAGATAAAACTAAGCTTTCACAAAAATTAAGAGAAGAACAAAGTCAACAACATGCTTTTGTTAGACCTGTTGAACCTGCTGTTCATCAAGTATCTGTCCCTGATATTATAAAAGTTTCTAGTATTGCTCAACAAATGGGCGTTAAGGCGGGAGAAGTATTAAAACAAATGATGAGTATGGGTGTTACGGCAACTATAAACGATGTTATAGACCAAGATACAGCAATTCTTGTTATTGAAGAAATGGGACATAAGTCAGTAATTGTTACTAGTGAAACTATAGAGGATATTGCCTTAGCAGGTGATGATTTAGATGGAACTAAAAAACAAAGACCACCAATTGTTACATTTATGGGGCATATTGACCATGGTAAAACATCATTATTAGATTACATTCGTAAAACCGAGGTTGCCAAAGGTGAGTCTGGGGGCATAACTCAACATATTAGTGCATATCAAGTAGATACTGATAACGGTAAAATTACTTTCTTAGATACCCCAGGACATTCAGCATTTACCAAAATGCGTTTAAGAGGTGCTAATGCAACAGATATTATAATTTTAGTAGTAGCAGCCGATGATGGAGTAATGCCTGAAACTATTGATTCTATTAAGCATGCAAAAAAAGCAGGTGTCAGTATTATTGTTGCTATTAATAAGATTGACAAAGAAGGTGCCAATCCAGAAAAAGTAATACAAATGCTATCTAATCATGGTGTAGTATCAGAGAAATGGGGCGGAGATGTTATTATAGTTGAGGTATCAGCACATACAGGTGCGGGCATAAAAGAATTATTAGAAACTATTATTTTACAGGCTGAGATATTAGAGCTTCAAGCCGCAATAGATATTAGGGCCAAGGGAGTAGTACTAGAAGCAAAAGTTGAAAAAGGAAGAGGTAAAACAGCTACTTTATTAATCCAAGAAGGTGTCTTAAAACAGGGTGATATTGTGTTAGCAGGACTAGAATACGGCAAAATTAAACAAATTATTAATGATAACAAAGAAGTACTACAATCAGCAACTCCATCTATGCCAGTTGAAGTATTAGGTTTATCAGGAGTACCAGATGCTGGAGATTACTTTGTAGTATTAACTAATGAGAAAGAAGCCAAAGCAATAGTAGAACAAAAACGCAGTGCAGCCAAAGAATTAAAATTGCAAAAAAATCAGGCCATAAAAATGGAAAATTTTATGACTAATATGGAAAATACAAATACACAGCAATTAAACATATTAGTCAAAGCTGATGTTAGAGGCTCGTCTCAAGCATTGACTGATGCCTTAGAACAACTTTCTGTAGATAAATTAAATATTAAAATAGTAAGCTCAGGTGTAGGTGCTATTAATGACTCAGATATGGCTTTGGCAATAGCATCTAATGCCGTTGTTTTAGGTTTTAATGTTAGAGCAGACTCTGTGGCTAGAAAAAATGCCGAAAAAAATGATATTGATATTAAATATTACAGCATAATCTATAATCTTATTGATGATGTTAAGGCTATGATGTCAGGGTTAATTGCTCCAGAATTAAGTGAAAATATTATTGGCATAGCAGAGGTTAAAAATATATTTAAGTCTAAAAAGTTAGGAGATATAGCAGGATGCATAGTTTTAGAAGGAAGGGTTAAGCACAATAGTCCAATTCGTGTTTTAAGGAAAAATATAGTTATTTACGAGGGCGAGTTAGAGTCGTTAAGACGCTTTAAAGATGAAGTAGCCGAGGTTGTATCAGGGGTAGAATGCGGTATTGGAGTTAAAGATTATAACGATGTACAAGAAGGTGACCAAGTAGAAGTATTTGAAAGAGTAGAAGTTACTGTAAAACTATAATGGATATTGAACAAGAATCTTATAGAGTAGAAAGAATTAATGAGTTAGTAAAAAGAGAATTAGCAATACTTTTTACCAATAATATCCAAGATAATAGAATAAAAAATATCATAATTCTTGAGGTTATAGTTAGTAAAAATTTAACTAGTGCCAAAGTATTTTTTAGTATTGACAATTATAATAAAAATATTCAATATGCATTAAATAGAGCAGGGATTTTTTTACGAAAAAAAATAGCTAAATCACTAAAATTGCGTTTAACTCCAGAGTTAAATTTTATTTATGACAAAACTCAAAAAACAGCAAATCGTATTGAGAAATTACTGGCTAAATTATAATAACTTGACAATTTTATTTATTTGTAGGTAAAATCGTTAATATTATTTTTAATATATTGTCTTATATGGCTTTATTGCTAACAAAATCAATATTTTATGCTTATGTATGGTGTTTTTAGAAACGAAAGACGACTGATGGTCGTTTTTTTATATTTATTTTAAAATAGGATTAACTTATGAAAATGTTACTATTATTTATATTTATATTTATTGTAATGCCATTGACATTTAAAATTATTCTAACCCAATTAAATATTTATAAAGCTGGCAAAAGAACATCTGGTGCTGATGTTACTAATGGTCAGGTTTTTAATAAAGTAACAAAATTGTGGGAAGCAGACCATAAAGGATTGCCCTATTAATTTTTATAGGGAATAATTGTGGTAAATGATGTTGAGTTATTTAATAAATTAGTAGATAAGTATCATTATTTTAATTGGATTCCTACCATTTCTGGTAATTTGTATTTTAGTTTAGCAAAAATTATCAATTACGGGCATATTGATAATTTATACGCTAATTTTTGCCATTTATCTAACGCTACCAAAGAAAACCCCAATCATCCACTTTCAACTCGTTATATTGTTTGTACCTCTGTTAAGCACCATACAGATATAAAGTACGCTAAAAACTATCAAAATTTTAATCAACGCTATATTTTTATAGGTAAAACTAATAAAAAATCTCATTTAGAGGGCAAGCTATTTATTTTATATCCCGATAATAATAACAATGATAATCTTATAAAACTTCTTAGCGAGATACATTATGCCAATGAGCTTCTTGAAACACAAAGTAGAGATAATGAAAGGTTTCAGATAATTGAAAAAACAGAAGAAATTTTAAAAAATAAGTATGAAGATATAGAACACCAAATTGATAGTTTAGAAAAAAATATTTTACCAACAGATAATATTGAAGAAACACAACTACATTCGTTTGATTTTTATATTCATAAAAATGGCTGGTGTTTTTTTAGCCAAACTACTAAACATAAACCATCAGCTGATACCATTGAGTGTACTGATAGCTATAATAAGGTGCCAAGATTTTATAAACTAGCGTCATATTTTGTTAAGCAATTTTTACACAGTCATGCACACCACTCTAAGAGTCAAGACTCTATTACAGGCATAACAGACTTAAATATTCACAAAAATAATAAAAATATAGATAAAAAAGCTAATGAGATATTAAAGCACCAATTAAGTTTTATTATAAAAGAGGTTATAAATGTTAAAAGAAACTTTAATTTTTCCTACCTTAACCCAGTTGGTTTTGTAGCATACGCAAAGTCTTTAGTTTATAGTTTTGAAGGAGTTATTGATAAAGATAATATTAGCAATCATATAAGATACCTTGATAATTTACACATAGATGTTATTCAAATTATTAAGAATAATTCCGTGCCAATATCAATAATAAATGAGGGTTGGTTCAAAGCAGTATTAATATTTAATGTACCATTACAAATATTAGGGCTAAATTTTTACACTCATATTAAAGATGAGTATTGGTGGAGTTTAGTAGTTTGTTTCCTTAATTTTAGTAATAGTACTACTTATTCTATTTTGATATTTATGTCAATATTACTTTTTTTCTCAGAACTAACAAGGCTTGTATATCTATCACATATAAATACAAGGATTATTCACAATAGTCTAGCAAAATTTAATGTACTTGGTATTGGTGATTATATAAATAACTATTTTAGAGGTTATCGTAGCTTTTCTTGTAAAAATAATAAATGTAGTAAAAATAAATACGCTATTAGACCAAAAATTTATCATTGGTATAAAAAAAATACTAACTCAGTGCCTAAAAATATTGTAGTTGTTGTTTTTGTTTGTACTGTTTTTATATACGGTATATTTATTATTTAGTTTGTATATAAAAAAATATGAAAAATATGGATGTAAACGGTGTTGTATTATTAGATAAATCATTGCACATAAGTTCAAATAAAGCCTTGCAACAAGTAAAAAAAATATTTAATGCTAAAAAAGCTGGACATACTGGCAGTTTAGACCCATTGGCTAGTGGAATTTTGCCTATTTGTTTAGGACAGGCTACTAAATTATCACAATTTTTATTAAATACTAATAAGCGTTATTTGGCAGCAGGACAATTAGGCATAAAAACAACAACAGCAGATGCTGAAGGCGAGGTTATTCAAAGTGCTAGTTATCATAATATTAGTAAGAAAGATATTGCAGATAAATTATTAACTTTTTTGGGTAATACTAAGCAAGTACCACCTATGTATTCTGCTCTAAAATACCACGGTAAGCCATTATATAAAATAGCTAGAGAGGGTGGGGTTGTAAATAGAGAAAAAAGACAAATAACTATTTTTGAGATAAATTTATTATCTTATGATGATGGTGTTTTTATTATAGATGTTTTATGTTCAAAAGGCACTTATATTAGAACCTTAGTAGAAGATATTGCCAGTTCATTAAATTGTGTAGCATTTTTAAAATCATTAATAAGAACAGAGTTTGCAAACTATAATATTAATGATGCTATAACTATTGATAAAATGCAGCAGTTAAAAAAAATTAATGTCAATAAATTAAATGATATTATTAAACCAACACATGATATACTGGCTAATTACCAAGAAGCTTTATTAGACAAAAATCAGGCACAAGCTATAAAATACGGTCAAAAAATAAACTATAAAAATAATTTAAAGGATGCCAGTATTATTAAACTTTTTAGCGATAATATTTTTTTAGGTATAGCCTGCTACAAAGATGGTATTATTAGCCCAAAAAGACTATTTAATTAATTATTATATACATATGTTTAAAAAAGAAACAAAAATATTAAAAAAAGCGCTAATAGGGCATGGTTTTTCACCGTATTTTGTTTACAGTTTAAAAGGCGATAAAAACCTACGAGAAAGTGTTTACCAAAGACCAAAAGTGCTTAATTTTGTTGATGAAAATTTACCTAATTTAATTGAGGCTTTTAAATTATTATTATTAGAAACAGGTGTTCATAGATTAAGTATTGGTTTTAATAATGGTGAGATAAAAACCTTTTCTATATTTGACCCACTTAATATGGAGATTCATGCAGCGGAAAATATTTTGGACAAAGATTATGTAAATAATAATTTTCCAAAAATAGAATTAGAGCATAAATATTTATTTATTCGTCGCTTATATAAATATTTATCAACAGATGATGTTTTTAGTATTTTATCTACTGATTTGCAATATGATTTAGTAAAAAGAAACAATAATATGCTTAAACTAACAGATGTTGATGTTTTAAGTGATATTTTAGACACTTTGTCTAAGTTAAGAGAAATAGATAGTTATTATTTACGCACAGCTATAATTAGCTTATTTAATTCTTCTATAGTACTATCGTTTAATTGTGATGGTACACAAATTATGGCACATGGTGCATTTAAAGATTTTGTTAAAGATATTATGTAAAAAGAATTCAGTATGTATGTGTTTTTGATGCATAGTACAATGTATGTTTTTAATGTATAATGCTGATAGATTTGGTACACTAAAAAGCATAGTGATTGTAATATGTGTCCCATTTTTTATTAAGGAGAAGGGCAATTACATAAATGCAAAAGAGTTAGATACCACTAAACTACTATCTTTTAGCATTCCTTACCTGCTTTCTATTAGAAATTATGCACTAAGATTAGATATGTATATTCATGCATGTTTATTTTTTATCCATGGATACTCCAATCCACCAATGCCTGACTACAAAAAAATTAGAGATACCACAAGAGTTGCAATTCACTTGTGCCAAAAATTTCCATCTCAATATTTAATTGTTTATGGTTATCTCAAAGGCTATCAAGAATCCTTAGAAATTAACACATAATTGTGAAAATTTTAGTTATAGGCTCAGGTGGTAGAGAACATGCTCTAGCGTGGAAGTGTGCTCAATCTTCTAAGGTCAAACAAGTATTCGTAGCCCCTGGAAATGCTGGAACACAGCTAGAAAAAAATATAACTAATGTTGATATTCAAGTAAATGATATAGAATCTTTGCTAGAGTTCGCTAAAAATAATAACATAAAACTGACTATTGTAGGTCCTGAGGCACCGCTGGTAGTTGGTATTGTTGATGAATTCATAGCAAATGGACTTACTATATTTGGTCCTAGCAAAAACGCTTCTCAACTAGAAGGTTCAAAAGTATTTAGCAAGAATTTTTTATTAAGAAATAATATCCCTAGTGCTGATTATAAAATTTTTAATGATATTAATTTAGCAAAACGATATTTACAAAATAAAACCTATCCAGTAGTAATTAAAGCAGATGGACTAGCATCTGGTAAAGGTGTTGTTATTGTCTATAATCAAACACAGGCATTTCAAACCGTAGAAGATATTTTAAGTGGTAATAAGTTTGGTAGAGCAGGATACAAAATTATTATTGAAGAGTTTTTAGTGGGTGAAGAAGTTAGTTTTATTGTAATGGTAGATGGTGAAAATATTTTACCTATGGCAACCTCACAAGATTATAAGGCCAGAGGGAAGTATGTTATTAATAAAGTAGGTGAAAAATCTATAGGATTTGGTGATACCAGTCCTAATACTGGCGGTATGGGTGCTTATTCGCCAGCACCTTTGGTAGATGATAAATTATTTGCCAAAATTATTAATACTGTAATTAAGCCCACAGTGTCAGCAATGAAACGAGAAGGCAATCCTTATACGGGATTTTTATATGCTGGTTTAATGATAGAAAATAAAAGTAATAATATTAAGGTCTTGGAGTATAACTGTCGTTTTGGTGACCCTGAAACTCAGCCAATTATGATGCGTCTTAAATCAGATTTAGTGGAGCTATGTTTATTAGCAAGCAAAGGTAAGTTAAATACCATAAAAGCACACTGGGACAGCCGTTTTGCCTTAGGTGTTGTGCTAGCTGCAAATGGCTATCCAGATACATACAAAACTAATGAACATATTAAATTACCGCCCGATATTGACAACACAAAAATATTTCACACTGGTACAAAATTAGTTAATGATAAATTATTATCTAATGGCGGTAGAGTCTTATGTGTTAGTGTATTAGCAGATAGTGTAATAACAGCCCAAAAAAAGGCTTATCAAATAATAGCAGCTATAGACTACAATAATGGATATTATCGTAATGATATTGGTTTGAAAGTAATTAATAGCTAATACTACTGCATTAATTGATTATATTAAGCTTTACATTATGTGTGAAATACTATTTTTAGGTATGTATTTTTTATTTTTATGCAGTGTCTTTGATATTTAATTATGATTACAATAGGCATAGATGAAGCAGGCAGAGGTTGTCTAGCTGGGAATGTAGTTGCAGCAACAGTAATTTTACCAAGTGGTTTGCAGCTACATGGCTTAACCGATTCTAAAAAAATAAGCATTAAAAAACGCCAAGCCTTATACTATGAAATTATTAATACTTGTCAATATGCTATAGGTTTTGCAAATGCTGTTGAAATTGACAATATAAATATATTGCAAGCAACGCTATTAGCTATGAAGCGTGCTATTAAAGCCTTAGGTGTAAGTTATGATAAAGTGTTAGTAGATGGTAATAAATGCCCTAATATTAGTAATTGTCAAGCTATTATTAAGGGAGATTTAATAGAGCCTGTAATTAGTGCCGCATCAATTGTGGCTAAGGTAGTTAGAGACAAACAAATGCAAGAATTAGATTTATTGTATCCAAGATATGGCTTTGCTAAACACAAATCTTATGCCACAAAAGAGCATTTATTAGCACTAAGAAGATTTGGTGCTATTGCTAATATTCATAGATTTTCATTTGCACCTGTAAAAAATTTAGTTTGTAAGTAATTAATAGCTAATACTACTGCATTAAGTGATTAAGTTAGTGGTTTTAATACAGTCTCATTGCCATGCACATAAATACTTTTATGCAACTACCTAACAAGTTATTTTTTAGCGGTATCAAAATATAAATCCAACATTTTTCTAGCAACAGGAGCGGCATTTGCACTACCACTACCTGCATTTTCTATTATAACAGCAATTACAATCTCAGGATTATTTATAGGAGCAAAACTAGTAAACAATGCATGGTCTCGTAAATGCTCTGCCACATTTTTAGCATTATAACTTTCGTCTTTTGATAAACTAAAAACTTGTGCTGTACCTGTTTTTCCTGCTAGGGTGTATTGCAAGTTTTTGTTTAATCGTCTTGCCGTTCCTTTTGGGCTATAAATAGTTTGCTTCATACCATCAATTACAATCTCATAATTTTTAATATTTACTATATTTAATTGTTTAAATCTAGGTTTAGTGTTAATTATTGTGCTAGACGAATATTTAACACTTTTTAATATTCTTGGAGTTGTTAGTTTACCTCTATTAGCCAAAGCACCTGTTGATACTGCTAATTGTAATGGTGTAGTGCTCATAAATCCTTGTCCTATACCAGCAATTATAGTTTCACCAATATACCAAGGTTTATTTTTAATGCGCCTTTTCCATTCTTTAGATGGTAATATTCCAGTACCCTCATTTGGTAAATCTATTTGTGTTTTACTGCCTATATTAAATTGTATAAGGTAATCATGAATCTTTTTAATACCTAATTTATAGGCTAGTTTATAAAAAAATACATCACAAGATTGAGCTATAGATGCTTTTAAATCAACCTCGCCATGCCCTTCTTTTTTCCAATCGCGATATACATGACTATTATTAGCAAAGCTATATGAGCCCTTGCAAAATATTGTTTTATCTTCTACTATATAATTATTTTCTAATCCTGCTAGGGCAATAAATGGTTTTATTGTAGAGCCAGGTGGGTATGAACCTTTAATTGCCCTATTAAATAAGGGGCGATTTTTATCGTTTATTAGTTTTTTATAATCCTTACTTGATATACCATTTACAAAACTATTAGCATCAAAAGTTGGCGCACTAGCAAGTGCTAATATTTCACCTGTTTTAACAAGCATCATTACTACTGAACCTCTTTTACCTTTTAATAATTCTTGAGCTTTTTTTTGCAGTCTATAATCAATACTTAAATATAAATCATTGCCAGCTTTGGGGTATTTAACAATATCAGTGCTGATACTTCTTCCTGATGCATTGCGAGTAATTTTGCTTAATCCAACAGAGCCTAATAATAAATCATTGTATTGTTTTTCTAAGCCAGTTTTCCCTACATGAGTTATACCTTTATGTTTTTTATTATTGCTAACCCTACCTGCGTAGCCTACTACATGAGTAGCAATATCTTTTTGAGGATAAATGCGTTTAAAATAAGAGCCAACATTGACCCCGTTATAATCTTGAGAGCTTAATACTTTAGCTACTACCTCATAAGGAACATCATATGCTATGGTAATATCGTTAAATGAATTGTAATGTTTACGAATTTTATAATACTTTTTTATGTCTGCATCATTAATAAAATTATTTTTTTTTAATTTAGCAATTGTTTCTGATACGCTATTGGTTTTCTCAGGGATTATATTAAGTGTGTAACTAAGTTTATTGTCAGCTAATATTATGCCATTTCTGTCAAATATTTTACCTCTAATTGGAGCCACTTTTTTTGTTACAATCTGGTTATCAATAGACTCTTGATTATAGTAATTGTAATTAATTATTTGTAAATTAAACATTCTATATATCAAAATACTTGTTAATAGTATCATTATAGAACTAACTAATATTACCCGTTTAGTAAAAATAGAGTATTCTGATATATGATTTGAAATTAACATTTATTTTTTATATTGTCTGTCCAATAACCATTTAATAATAGGCCAAAATAATGGTGTGGTAATAAGACTAATAAGTATTACTGGATTTATATAAAACTCAGTAATATTAATTAAATGAACGGCATAAATGATAAACAAATAAATAATACTAGTAATAAATATATATATTTGCTCGGTACTAATATTAGAGGTAAAAAAAGATCTTTTAATTTTTAATATAAA
Source organism: Gammaproteobacteria bacterium (assembly GCA_965207335.1). Taxonomy (GTDB): domain Bacteria; phylum Pseudomonadota; class Gammaproteobacteria; order PS1; family Pseudothioglobaceae. The sequence goes on along the minus strand of OZ242267.1, from coordinate 1,346,160 downwards.
CAAGCTACTTAATATTAATGCCAGAGAGTTTTGCCCTAATATATCGCCTTGGATGACATCAATTAATATTCCTAAAACCAAAGCATAATAAGCAGGATTATTAATTTTAAATTTAATAACCCAATAGCTAAAACTAAGCAATGACCAAAAAACTACAATCTCACTAGTAATAATAGTTATAGCACTTAGTATTAGTGTTATTAAACTTGACTTTATTAGAAACCAAATAGAGTTCTTTTTCATTATTTGGTCTTATTTTTTACTAGTTATGCTGTTATTATTTATAACCTCATTTATCAGCAATACAAATTCTAGTTGATTAATTTTTTCAATAGGTGATAATTCCACTATCATAAAATCACCCTGATTTTTAATTTTAACTACCTTACCTACTGGGTGGTTTTTAGGAAATTTATTTTCTATGCCACTAGATACAAAAATATCTCCTATTTTTATGTCTGAGTTTTTTTGCACAAAATTAAGTATTAGACCGCTATGATAAGATGCTATGCCTTGCGCTATAGCATGTAAGCCATTTCTTTGATTTTTTGTAGCAATATAATGTGTAGGGTCAGCAATGCTTAACACAGTAGAATGATTCTTAGAAACAAAAATTACCTGCCCAACAATACCAGCATCACCTATGGCTACTTGGTTTTTTTTTATATTATCATCGAAACCTTTGTTTATAATAATCTGTTTTTTTAGTCTAGATTGGGCGGTATTATTAACAGATGCCAAAATTACATTTTTACTTTTTAGTACATATGCTGTATTAAGAATTTTTTTGACTTTTTGTAGTTCCAATACATTACTTGCATAAGTTTGTAATTGTGCCTTTAATATTTTATTTTCTGTTGTTAGCAAATTAACTTTATTGGTTAATTCTGCTTCATTGCGTAATTTTTCTGTTATAAAGTTATAAAAAGAACTAGGTATATCAATTAAATAATATATTGGCGATATTAAGTTTGTAATAAACCCTCTAGCACTATTTAATGTTGGATAATTAAATATCATTAATAAAACAGCAATTATTATTGGTATTACATAGTGGATAATCTTTGTATTGCTATCCATTAAACAATTATTCCGATGCTAAAAATGACATGCTGTGTTTATTTATCATTTCTAAACCAATACTACCGCCTTTTACAACACAAGTAAGAGGCTCTTCTGCTATTCTAACAGGAAGTTTAGTTTCTTCTGATATTAGTTTATCAAGACCTTCTAATAAAGCACCACCCCCTGTTATTACAATACCACTTTCTGCTATATCAGAGCCTAATTCTGGCGGGGTATTTTCTAGTGCAGTTTTCACGCCTGCTACCACAATATCTAATACTTCTTTAATAGCAGTTAGTATCTCGGTATTAGTAATGCCAAAACTAGTAGGAATGCCGTCTGCTATATTCCTGCCGTGAATAAATATTTCTTTAACAACATTACTTGGATAAGCAGAACCAACTTCTTTTTTAATTTTTTCAGCAGTAGATTCACCAATAATTGTACCGTAGGTACTACGAATATATTTAATTATAGTATCGTCTAATTTATCGCCTCCTACACGAAGAGAGTTAGAATACACTATACCGTTTAATGACATTACCGCAATTTCTGTTGTACCGCCACCAATATCAATTACCATAGAACCTGTTGCTTGGTCAATAGGCATTCCAGCACCAAGGGCGGCGGCCATAGGTTCGTCTATTAAAAACACATCTTTAGCACCAGCACCAATAGCACTTTCTTTAATAGCTCGTCTTTCAACTTGTGTTGCTCCGCAAGGAACACATATTAGCACTTTAGGACTTGGACTAAAGAAATTTGACTTTAAAACCTTTTTAATAAAATTTTGTAACATTTTTTCTGTTACTCTAAAATCTGCTATTACTCCATCTCTCATGGGGCGAATTGCAGTTATAGAGCCAGGTGTTCTACCCAACATTAATTTAGCTTCCGTGCCTACTGCTATTACCGTTGAATTCATAGAACTTCTGTCATTTCTAATAGCAACCACAGATGGCTCATTTAAAACAATTGAGCCATTCATACATATAAGTGTGTTTGCTGTTCCTAAATCAATAGATAAATTACTGGACTTAAAAAAGTTGAACATAATATCCTTTGTTGTTATATAATAAAAGTTAAGTTAGCATTATACCAAACTAAATAAAATAAATGAAAATAAAAGAAAGTGATATTATTGACAGCGTAGCTTTAGCATTACAATATATATCTTATTATCATAGTCCTGATTTTATTAAGGCTATGTTTGAGGCATATAAACAAGAAACCAGCGTATCAGCTAAAAATGCTATAGGACAAATACTAATTAACTCTAAAATGGCGGCAATGAGTAATCGTCCTATTTGTCAAGATACTGGCATAGTTAATGTTTTTATCAGTGTTGGCATGTCTGTTGTTTTTCAAGGAGATATGTCTTTGGAAGATATGATAAATGAGGGAGTTCGTAAAGCCTATTGTGATGAGAGCAACCCATTAAGATTGTCCATAATATCAGACCCTTTATTTAGCAGGACTAATACTAATGACAATACTCCAGCCGTAATTCATACTAATATAGTAAAGGGTAATGATATTGATTTTATTGTAGCCGCTAAAGGTGCTGGCTCAGAAAATAAAGCAAAATTTGCCTGCCTAAACCCTGATGATAGTTTAATAGATTGGGTTTTAAAAACACTGCCAACTATGGGTGCTGGTTGGTGTCCGCCGGGAATTTTAGGCATAGGAGTTGGAGGAACCTCTGAAAAGGCTATGTTATTAGCGAAAAGAAGTTTATTAGATAAAATAGATATGCACGAAATAAAAGTTAAAAATAACCCCAGTAAATTAGAAAAATTACGCCTAGATATTTATAATGCTGTTAATGACTTAAAAATTGGTGCTCAGGGTTTAGGGGGATTAACTACAGTACTAGATGTTAAAATCTTAGATTACCCTACTCATGCTGCTTCATTACCTATTGCTATGATACCTAATTGTGCCGCTACCAGACATGTGCATTTTAAATTAGACGGAAGTGGAATTGCAAAACTACCAGAAATTAATATAAGTGATTATCCAAGTTTAGATATGGATTATTCTAAATACCGTAAAGTAAACTTAAATACTACTACCAAAAAAGATATTGCTAGTTGGAAAATAGGCGAAACGCTATTATTATCAGGTACCATTTTAACAGGCAGGGATGCAGCACATAAACGCTTATTAAATATGGTAAATAACAAACAAGGACTACCTAAAAATGTTAATTTTAATAATAAATTTATTTATTATGTTGGACCTGTTGACCCAGTTAAAGATGAGGTTTTAGGTTCAGCAGGACCTACTACCGCAACTAGAATGGATAAATACAGCTCTTTTATGTTAGAAAATACTAATATACTAGGTATGATAGGTAAGGCAGAGCGAGGGCAAGATACTATAAATTTATTAGCAAAACATAAGGCGGTTTATTTAATAGCGGTAGGCGGTGCTGCATATCTTATATCTAAATCTATTATTAAGGCGAAAAAACTTGCCTTTCAAGAATTAGGCATGGAGGCTATTTACGAATTAGAAGTAAAAGATATGCCTACTACTGTGGCAGTAGATGTAAATGGCAACAATATTCATAGTATTTTTTCAGAAACAATAAATACTGCTGCATTAAGCAATAAGATTGGGGTTTGAGAATACTACTGCATAAAGGTTGTTTATATGCAAAAAAACAGCATAGTTAAAAAGTACATAGTCAAAATGGACTTCCCTCAAAAAAAGCTAGGCATATACTAAACTATCTCTATCAAATTAAACTTTTTGATATAAATTTTACTTTTTGTTCTTATGCAATTCTTCTATAACAAAATTATCAAATTTATTTTTTTAACTTTTAATATTAAATTTTGGTATTATATAATCTTAAAGTTAGTTGGATAATCGCTTTGTGTTTGTAAAGAATACAAAGAGGAAAGTCTGGGCTTCGTAGAGTAGGGCGATAGTTAACGGCTATGCAAAGTGATTTGACGGAAAGTGCCACAGAAAATAAACCGCCTAGATTTTTTAAAGACTAGGTAAGGGTGAAATGGTGCGGTAAGAGCGCACCGCTTATTTGGTGACAAATAAGGCATGGTAAACCCCGCCTGGAGCAAGATTAAATAAAATAACAGCATTACTCGTGCTTATGTTATTGGGTAAATCGCTAAAAGTACTTGGCAACAAATACTTTAGATGAATGATTATCATTAGTTTAAGACTATTTTAAGGTAATATTTAGTTGCTAACTAATACAGAACCCAGCTTATAGACTAACTTTAACATAAAATATAAACATATTGATAATTTATATATATATTTTTTTTTTGGGTATAATCTATTTTACTAGTATAAAATTAATATTTAAATGTTGTTATTAAAATATATTATTATATTCTGTGTAGTTTTATTATCTTCTTGTAATGGATATTTTAACAAGTATAGTTCTATTGCCAAGAGTGATAATACTACAAAGATTGAAATAAAACAAAACAAGCAATTAATAGCAGTTAATAATCAAAGCATAAAAGACAATATTAGTAAAATTGAAGATTGTGCAGATATAGATTTAGAAGCTATTTCTGTGGATAATTTTAGTTTTACAGAAAATATTGTCAAATGTTTAAAATCATCGCCAGAATTTTACAAGTATGTATTATTTTTATACAAGCATAATTCTAATAAGGCTGATAAACAACTGCAAAAACTTATTACTTATAACTCTAAAAAAAATCTATCACTTGATTCAATAATAAGCATAGCAGATAAAAAAATACTACTTTGGTTAGATAGAAAATCTAATGTTATAGAGCCACAAATAATAAAACCTGAGTTGAATAAAAGAGTCGAAAAAATAGTTTTAGAACAAGGAGAATTTGAAGTAGTAGAAGACTTTGAAAAGCGAGTTGCAAAACAAAAAGAAATCATACAACAAAAAATACAATTAGAACAGCAAGTGTACCAAGCTAAATTAGAAGAATACTACCGATTACAAGAAGCTTATATGCTGTCTTTAAGAGCAGAAAAAGAAAATAGAAGACAACAATCAAAAGAAAAATATTTAGATTTTTTGGGTGAAGAAATAAGAAATATTTTAGGTTATCCTTATTTTTATGATTTGTCTTATAACCCTAATACTAGAAAATTTACCGCTATCTTGTCATCAACTAAAAGTAGTTGGTATGAATATGTGTTAATTGATGTGCCATTAATTGAAGCAAAGGTATTTAAAGAAAGCATTAAAGAGATTAGACCTATTTTAAACTTTGATATTAATAATAATGGAGAATTATATGTGTCTAATATAAGTGCTAACTTTAATAGACAAAATTATAATGTTAAAATAGAAAAACAAAAAACATATAAGTTAAAATCTGAGGTTATAGAGGCTACATTTGGAGATTGGCTGTAACTGCCATTAAAATATATTATGAATAAAAAATACTTGTTAAATGTAATTATATATTTATTACTAGCTTTAGGAGTTACAAAATACTCTTATGCAAATTTTGTTTGGGAGAATAGAAATATTACTAAAACCATACCTCAATTAGAATATGAGTTAAAAGTTAGTAATGAGTCTATTAATAGATTAAATTTAGAAATAGAATCATTAAGTACTAAACTAGATGTTTATAAACTAGATAATAAAATTATTAAAGAAGAATTAGAGAGTAATAGTTTAATTATTAAAAAAAAAATAAATAATTTAACCAATGAATTAAATAAAAATAAAATAGAAAATCAAATTTTTAAAAAAAATAACCAACTAAAAAATCAAGAGATATTAGACAGCAAAAAAAAAATATCAAAACTAAATGAGCAAATTCAATCGTTAGAATATAACTCTAAAAATATACAAGAATTACATAAGCAAAGAATATTAGCGATAAAAAATAAACTTGAATCAACAAATATAAGTTTCAATGAGGCTAAGTTAGAAGTAATTGAATTAAATAAGTCATTACAAGTAAAATCAAGTATACACAACGATAAAATTAACTTATTATCAAATGATTACAAGGAATTACAACAAAATTATCAAGAAGTTAGAGAAAAATTAAAACTACTAAATGACAATGTTAATAAAATAACTAAGATTAGTAATAATAAAGATAATACAATAAATGAAGTAAATCAACAAAAGAGCCAGTTATTACAAAAAATATTAGAACTAGAAAAAAATAATACAGAAAAAAATAATAGCATAACAGAGTTAAATAAAAATAATAAAAGACTAGTTAAAAATATAAATGATAAAGATGAATTAATCAAAGATTCTTTGGTATTAACACAAAAGTTAGGCAATGATATTAGCGATATTAAAGTTAAACTAGTTAGTGCTAAAAAATATAAAAGCAAATATAAAAGCACCAATAAAAAACTACAAAACACCAAACAAATACTAGCAAAATCAAGTAAAGAGTTAAGCATAACAAATAGCGAGCAACAAAAATTAATTAAAAACCTTGACACCACCTCTAATACAAATAAAAATTTAGCAGATACTAACAAGTCACTAATTAATAAGTTATATAATGCGCAAAAAGAACTACAAAATACCAAACAATTACTAGCAAAATCAAGTAAAGATTTAGTAGTACAAGACAGCGGTAAAAAAGAGCTTATAAGTGCAAATAAATTATTAACTAATAAACTAGATAATGCGCAAAAATCACTACAAAATACCAAACAATTACTAGCAAAATCAAGTAAAGATTTAGTAGTACAAGACAGCGGTAAAAAAGAGCTTATAAGTGCAAATAAATTATTAACTAATAAACTAGATAATGCTCAAAAAGAACTACAAAATACCAAACAATTACTAGCAAAATCAAGTAAAGATTTAGATAGTGATAAAAAAGAGCTTGTAAGTGCAAATAAATTATTAACTAATAAACTAGATAATGTGCAAAAATCACTACAAAATACCAAACAATTACTAGCAAAATCAAGTAAAGATTTAGATAGTGATAAAAAAGAGCTTGTAAGTGCAAATAAATTATTAACTAATAAACTAGATAATGTGCAAAAATCACTACAAAATACCAAACAATTACTAGCAAAATCAAGTAAAGATTTAGATAGTGATAAAAAAGAGCTTGTAAGTGCAAATAAATTATTAACTAATAAACTAGATAATGTGCAAAAATCACTACAAAATACCAAACAATTACTAGCAAAATCAAGTAAAGATTTAGTAGTACAAGACAGCGGTAAAAAAGAGCTTATAAGTGCAAATAAATTATTAACTAATAAACTAGATAATGCTCAAAAAGAACTACAAAATACCAAACAATTACTAGCAAAATCAAGTAAAGATTTAAGCATAACAAATAGCAAACAACAAGGGTTAACTGAAAACTTTAATACTACTTCTAATACAAATAAAAATTTAGTAAGTACTAACAAACTATTAACTAGCAAACTAGATAATGTGCAAAAAGAACTACAAAACACCAAACAATTACTAGCAAAATCAAACCAAGAGTTAATCATAAAAAATAGTGAACTAAATTCTCTAATAAAATCAACTAATGCTAAGATTGCACTGTTAACTACCAATAATAAAGTTATAAACAAGCAACAAGAAAATAATAAGCAATCTGTAGTTAGTGAGTTTACAAAGCTAAATTTAATAATAAAAAAACAAAAGAATAATTTATCAAATGTGTATAAAAAGAACAAATACTTACAAGAATCTTTTGATAAAAAATCCCTTACTGCACAAAATACTGTCTCTAACCTAGAAAATAAACTACAAGAGTTAGGAAGTAAATTAATAAACGCACAAAATACTTATAAGGACAATATAACTGCTAAACAAAATATTACCTCTAACCTAGAAAATAAACTACAAGAGTTAGGAAGTAAATTAATAAACGCACAAAATACTTATAAGGACAATATAACTGCTAAACAAAATATTACCTCTAACCTAGAAAATAAACTACAAGATTTAGATATTAAATATAAAAATCAATTAGCAAATATAGATGCAATAAACTCAAAATTAAATATTGAAAAACAAAATGTAGCTAAACTAAATAAAAAAATAACATCATACGAAACTACAATATTAGGGTATCAAGAAAAATATAATAAATTATTAGATGATGGAGATTTATTAAGAGGACAGTTAGAATTAAATGAAAATACTTCAAAAGAAGAGATGCAAAAAAATAAATTAGAGTTAGCCAACCAAGCTAAATTTAATGAAAAAATTAAAACTAGATTAAATAGAATTAATCAAAAAAATGAAATATTAGCTAGCAACCTGCAAGAATCAAATACAAAGATAGCTAATTTAACAGAAGAATTAACTGGTTTGAATACAATTGCTAATGAGTTAAAACGAAAATTATACGATACTAGGATAGAGCTAAAAAATAAAAATAGCGTACTATCAGATTTACAACAGCTAGACAATAATCATAAGTACAAGATAGATATTGTAAAACATAAACTAGCTAAAGAGAAATTAATAGTTAAAAAACTTGGCAATGATATAAGTAATAACAACATTGAATTAGATAATATAACAATAGATTTAGGAGAAAAAACCAACCAATTAGCAAGTGTTATGGCTAAAAATTACGAAGACAGTATAACAATTAATCAACTAAAAAGTATTTTAAAACAAAACAAAATCAAAATTGTTAAGCAAGAAAAAATATTTAATATAATATACAATAGAGTATGCTCTAAATATAATGCTATTATTGTCTCTGATAGTGAAAAGATAAAATGCGAAGATATATTTTGAGACCTTTGTATAAATATGAATATTAATGTAAATGTCTCTTTTTAATTATATTCCAAAGTTAAATACTATTAAAGCCATATAATTCAGGCACAAGCATAATACTAGCTAATACTGCTATTTGTATTATTATAAATGGTATAACTCCTTGATAAATTTCTGTAGTTTTTATACTATCTGGTGCTACTCCTTTTAGATAAAATAGACTGAAACCAAAAGGCGGAGTTAAAAATGATGTTTGTAAGTTCATAGCTATTAAAATTGCAAACCAAGTAATATCAATTCCTAAACTATTAGCAATAGGGTATAGTATTGGCACAATAATTAATGATATTTCAATAAAATCTATAAAAAATCCTAGTACCAAAATCAGTAGCATAGACAAAATAATAAAACTCCATTCCTTAGCAGGCATACTGTGAATTAAGTCTGTTAATAATTCATCTCCTCCTGTATATGAAAATACCATAGAAAATGCCGTAGCACCAATTAGAATAGTAAATATCATAGCTGTTGTTTTCGCTGTTGCTAGTGATGTTTGTGCTAAAATCTTAAGGCTAAACTTACCATATAATAATGATAGTATAATAGCGCCAACGGCACCCACTGATGCTGATTCTGTTGGTGTGGCTATGCCTGAGAAAATACTACCTAAAACCATTATTATTAAAATTAAAACTGGGCTAATATCTTTAATTAGTCGGATATATTTATTAAAATTACTGGTATTTTGTTTGCCCTCTATAATTTCTATTTTGTGGTAATAGCTATAAATAATAGCAAATATTATATAGCTGCCAATCAATATTAACGAAGGAATAATAGCAGCATTAAATATATCTCCAACTGGTATACTTAATACATCAGCTAGAATTATTAGTACAATACTAGGCGGGACAATCTGTCCTAAAGTGCCAGAGGCACAAATTACCCCAGATGAAAATTTATTACTAATATTATGTTTTAGCATAATAGGCAAGCTAACAACCCCCATTACTGCCATAGTAGCACCAACAACACCAGTAGATGCCGCTAATAATGCACCAATAATAATTGTTGATACTGCTAAGCCACCACGAACATTACCAAATAGCTCTGCCATTGATTCAAGTAATTTATTAGCTATTTCAGTTTTTTGTAGCATTACTCCCATAAAAATAAATAATGGTACGGCAATTAGTATGGTGTTTTCCATAATACTCATTATTCTATAAGGCATAAGGGCAAATAAGCCAATACCATCTTCTGAGAATAAAGCAAATATGAAAGCAACACCAAAAAAAGTAAATGCTACTGGAAAACCTATTAATATTACTAATAGACATACTAAAAATAATATTAATCCAAACATAGTTTTAGTTTCTTAGGTTTTTGATGCTTGATTTAGCTTTATAATAACCTGCCACAATTAACATAATAAATGCTATAGGTAATATAGATTTAATAATAAACCTATATTCTAATCCTCCTGGATCACTGCTGGTTTCACCAAGTTGATAAGCATCGTAGCTAAAATTATAGCCGTGATAAATAATACTTAAACTAGTAGGTAAAATAAAAAATAATATACCGACTATATTAATAATATCTTTGGTTTTTGCACTAAAATCTTTATAAAATACATCAACACTAACATGGGCATTACTATAAGTTGCATAACTTACACCAATTAGGAATAATGCCGAATAAAAATGCCACTGTAATTCTTGTAAAAATATAAAACTATTATTAAAAACATACCTTAATACTACATTAGTAAATACACTGGTTATTGTTAATAATACTAGAGCAATTAAAATATACTCTACAACTTTGATAGCAAGCTTTTTATATGACACTTAGTTGAGACCTTTGCATAAATAGGGATGATTAACAGAGCTCTGATTTTTGCTTAATTGATGGTATTCTTGTCAAGCCTGTCCTAGTTGTTCTAAGGCTGGTTTGATAAAAATTATTAAGTGAGTGGAAAGCGGGGTTCTGATGATTATTCATGTTTATGCAAAGGTCTCAGTTATTCTAGGTTTAAATAAGACTTGTCAGATATGTTAGTCCAAGCCCTAACTATTTTTAAGTATTCTCTTTGAGATTTTATAATTTCACTAGCCAAAAATGAATTTTTTGCTAATTTTGCTAATAGTTTATCGTTGGCTTCTTTTAAAGCTGTTATTATTGATTTAGGAAAGCTTTTAACTTCAATATTTGGGTATTGTGCCTTCATAGAATTCCAGTTCTTAGCACTTTTATCAGTAGAATCTGCATACATTTGATATGCTGATAACTTCATAGCCGAGACAATAATAGTTTGTATATCTTTTGGCATTTTATTAAACTTTTTTAAGTTTATTAAAAACTGTAACTCGGTAGCAGGTTCATGCCAACCAGTATAATAATAAGGCGCTATTTTATGAAAGCCCATTCTTAAGTCCAGAGACGGACCCACCCATTCCAAAGCATCTATTGTGCCTCTGTCAAGAGCGGTATATAATTCTCCCGGTGGAATGTTTTCAGGTTTAACACCTACTGCTGCCATAATTTCGCCTGCAAATCCGGGAATACGCATTTTTAAGCCTTTCAAGTCTGCTAAGGTTTTAATTTCTTTTTTGAACCAACCGCCCATTTGATTGCCAGTATTACCACCTATTATTGAGCGAAGACCATGACGGGCATAAACCTTGTCCATTAACTCTTGTCCACCACCATAACTAAGCCAAGCATATTGTTCAGGTGTTGTCATACCAAATGGCATAGTAGTAAAGTATAAGGTATTAGGGTCTTTGCCTTTCCAATAATAAGATGCAGAATGTCCAAGATCGTATTGTCCAGATTTTACTAAGTCAAAAATACCCAGTGGGGATTTATGTTTATTACTAGAATCTATCTGTATCTGTACTCTATTATTAGACATTTGCTTAACTAATTCGGCAAATCTTTTAGTAGTTTCACCAAAAATAGGAAAATTAGCAGGCCAAGTCTCAGCCAGTGTTAAATTATAAGTTTTTTCTACTTGCTTAGTTGCAGTATTATCATTTTTATTTTCTTCTTTACCACCAAAACAGCTAGTTAACAGTATGGTAGCTAATGCTATTAATATATAGTTCATAATAAAATACTATTTAAAATTTATTATTTTACCCTAAATAATAAATTATTACTATAAAATGATAGTAATTAATAACCACTACCATATAATAAAAATGAAAATAACCCATAATAACTACCAAGCAACAAGTAATAAAAAAGTTTCTGTACCTGATAGCAGTAAGAATATTGTATTATATTTTTATCCTAAGGACTCAACACCGGGTTGTACTCAAGAAGGCTTAGATTTTAGCTCTTTGCATGATGAATTTAACAATAATAATGCTATTATTTACGGTGTATCTCGTGATAATATGAAACGCCATGAGAGTTTTAAAGCCAAGCAAAATTTTAAATTTGAATTAATTAGCGATGAAGATGAAACTTTGTGCAAATTATTTGATGTTATTAAATTAAAAAAACTTTATGGCAAGGAATATATGGGTATTGTACGCTCAACATTTGTAATTAAAAGTAATGGCAATGTATCAAAGAGTTGGAGCAATGTAAAGGTTGATGGACACGCCAAAGAAGTACTAGAATTTGTCAAAACTTTATGAATGTAGATAGTAAAGAGATTAACAAATTTGCTAAACTTGCTAGCAGATGGTGGGATAAAGATGGTGACTTTAAGCCATTACATGATATTAACCCGTTAAGGCTTAATTATATTGATGATAAATGTAATGGTTTGGCAAACAAAGCCGTGCTTGATGTTGGTTGTGGCGGAGGTATATTAAGCGAAGCTATGGCACAAAAAAACGCCAAAGTAAAAGCAATAGATATGGCAGAAGAATCACTTGAGGTAGCAAAATTACATTTATTAGAGTCAAAATTAGATGTTGATTATCAAAAAATTACCATAGAAGAATTAGCAGAACAAGAACAAGAAAAATACGATATTATTACCTGTTTAGAACTTCTAGAGCATGTTCCTAACCCTGCATCTATTATTAAATCTTGTCAAAAATTAGTCAAGGGCAATGGCTTAGTATTTTTCTCTACCATTAATCGCAACCTTAAATCTTATTTATTTGCTATTATTGGGGCAGAATACATTTTAGGTTTACTACCTAAGGGTACACACGAGTATAATAAATTTATTACCCCTTATGAGTTAGATACTTATGCAAGTCATGCAGGATTAACATTAAATGATATAGTAGGTATGAATTATAATCCACTTAGCAAAAAATACAAACTAAGTAGCGATGCTAGCGTTAATTACTTGTGTTATTATCAGAGACCTTTGCATAAACATGAATAATCATCAGAATTCTGTTAATCACCCCTATTTATGTAAAGGTCTCAAAAAATAAACTATAAGTGAATGTTGATATATTTTATCAAGTTGTATTGTTTTGGGTAATTTTTTACATTACCCCAGGACCAGTATGGATAACAGTTATGGAGGCAACTCGTAAACTAAACATTACTGATTCTGTTTTATTTTTTATTAAGGTATTTTTGCCTGCTAATATATTTATTCAAGTGCCTCAAGCTATTATTTGTGCGCTATTTGTTGAAATTGTGTCTCAGGTTTTCTCTCATGCTGGTTTGTTATTTTATATTTTAGGTGGATTTTATATTTTATATCTTGCCTATAAAACCTTAACAAGCAAAAAAAATAACACCATACTAAATATTAGTTTTGCAAATATAGCAATAATTATGCTACTTTCACCTAAAATATGGTTATTATTCCCATCTGGTGCTGTAATTGCTAGTCAATTCAGTCAGAATATTATCTCTAATGCATTTATTTTTGCTTTGATGATGTTTGTAGTATCAAATTCTATGTTTGTTTTGTATGTAATAATAGGCAAAATAGGTACGACATTATTAAAAGATAATTTCTCTTATTTAGCATTTTGGCTACTTATTTTATTTGCTGTATTTTTATTTAGTGAGGCTTTTAAAATATTTTAATAAGGTGTTTGTTGCATGAGATTGCCACACACTAAAAAACAGTGTTCGCAATGACGATATATAAAAAAAGTACCCACAATAACGAATTGGAATTATACCCGCCGTCATTGCGAGACTTGATAAAGGCGTGGCAATCTCGTGCTATAAAAGCGGTGTGATTTTAAAAAAGCACTAACAATAACGAATTAGAATTATACCCATCGTCATTGCGAGACTTGATAAAGGCGTGGCAATCTCATCTGTAATAATTAATGTTTTTGTCCACTTATTTGTTTCGATGGACAAGCAATACTTCCATAAGAACAAAATACACAACAATCTCCATGTTTTGGCTTGATGACAGCACTGCAATTTTTGCATTCATAAAACCATTGACAAGCATCTATTGGCATTACTTCTGTGACTTGGTAATTACACTCAGGGCAGGTTAGTACAGATTTTAAAATAGTTTCTTTTTTCATATATATAAATAAAAGGGCATAATGCAGTTTCCCTATTTGACTGGACATACTTTGATAGATCTTAGCACTATTTTATCATCTTTTTATTAATTATTGCAGACAACAACTACCGCAAATTATACTGTGTTTATAGGATGAGATTGCCACGCCTTTTTACAAAGGCTCGCAATGACGGTGTAATAATTTTCTTTGTTTATAGTGTTGTTTAGCTTATACTTATTTAGATAATGAAAAGTTAGCAGGTTATTTATTTTGGTATAATGCCAAAAGACTGTATTGTTCTTTGAAACAAGTATTGTTAGTTTAGTATATTAAAAAAATAAGGATAGATATAGTAAAAGCGTAATTATGGACACAAGCATACACCTTAATATTTTATGAGCGAAAAAGAAACATTAAATACAAACTTACACCGAGCAAAGATAAATAAAAAAGATGAGTTTTACACTCAACTATCAGATATTGAAAAAGAGTTAAAACACTACAAACAACAATTTAATGATAAAGTTGTGCTGTGTAATTGCGATGATCCAAGGGTAAGTAATTTTTTTCATTATTTTTCCTACAATTTTGAGCACTTAGGCTTGAAAAAACTCATTACTACTTGCTATAAAAATCAAAATATGGATTTATTTAGTAAGCATGATGCCGAAAAAGCAATTTCTTTAAAATACAATGGCGACAAAAATAATAATAAAGTCCCAGACATTGAGGAAATTGGCATTAATCACTTAAAAGGAGATGGCGATTTTCGTAGTGAGGAATGTATTGAGCTTTTGAAACAAGCCGATATTGTAGTAACTAATCCCCCGTTTTCTTTGTTTAGGGAATATGTAACTCAACTTATAGACTACAAGAAAGAATTTGTGATAATTGGAAGTTATAATGCAATTACTTATAAGGAAATATTTCAGTTTATCAAAGAAAATAAAGTTTGGCTTGGTTACGGTTTTAGTAATGGAAATGCTTATTTTAAAACTCCTTATACAAAAGATTTTGCTAAAGGCGTATATAGTGAAGAAACTGGGCTTGTGAAGTTTCGTAATGTAACATGGTTTACAAATTTAGATACTAGCAAACGCCATGAAGATTTAATTTTATACAAAAAATACAGCCCCGAAGAATACCCAAAATACGATAACTACGATGCCATCAATATAGATAAAATAAAAGATATACCAATAAATTATAAAGGTGCTATGGGAGTACCCATTACTTTTATGGATAAATACAATCCTGACCAGTTTGAAATAATTGGAAATGAGTATGACTTAAATATAGAAAAAGGAAGAGGGTATGTTAACGGAAAAAGAATGTATAGTAGAATATTTATCAAAAACAAAAGACTATGAAATATTTACATTATGATGCTAGAAAAAAATTTATGAGTACGCCTATTAAGTAACTATTCTAAATGCGAAAAAATAAAGAAAAAAGAAGATTAAAAATTTTAAAAAGGGATGGTTATAGATGTGGAATCCATAGCGGTGGCTGTGGAAAGAAACTAACATTTGATACTTATACCGAGGACCATATAATCCCTAAGAATATTTTAAGTATTATGAAACAAAAAGAATACTCAAAGTTTCATCAAGATATTAATAATATACAGCCTATGTGTAAAGAGTGTAACGAGAGAAAAGGGGGGAATTTAGTGTTTAGCGAGAGTATTTGCTCAAAGGGAAACTGTCACAAAATGTATTTTTCTAATGAAAATATATGTTTTTTACAAAATATAAAAAATAAAACTATTGTACTAAAAATAAAACTAGAGAAACAATCTTTAAAAGTGCCGCTAGAAAATAAAGCTTATATGAAAACAACTTTTTTTATTTTAGCTGGCACCACAAAGAATAAGCTGCGACAAGGTTACTTCAAGAATGAAATGGGAGGCGGGTATAATGCTAGAGCAGTCTACATACGCCAAATTCTACATTCTTTATATACAGAAAAGATAGAAACAAGCCTTAAAGATATAAAAAAACTTAGTATCGTTTGTAATGAAGAAGGGAAGGACTATATAGAGGAATTAGAAGATATAAAAAAAACAATAGATGAGAGAAAGTTTAATGATGCTATTGAATTAGTAAAAGATTTGTCTGGTATGTCATATTTTTCTTTAGAAGCACTTTCTGTAAATTTTCCCCAACGCAAACCTACGCAAGAAGAAGAAAAAACATACAACGAAAGTATTTTAAAGGAAAAACTTTATTTTGAAAAGGAAGAAATGGAAGACTTTCACTACAATCGTGAAAAGAGTAACTTTAAAGATAAGTATTTCATAGAAAAAGCAAATAAAATTATTAAAAACACTGAAGGAAATGATGCTAATAATGTTTTATACGCATACAATGTAAAAGTATTAATACTTATAAAAAATAAAGATCTTGTTAAAGCTAAAGAATACTGCAATTTTGTATTAAACTACTTTAGCAAAAGATTCCACTGTAATTCTGACAGCCTGTTTACATTTTATATGAATAAAATTATATGCATGATTCTACTTGATCAAGATAAAAATAGTATTCAGCTCATACTTGAGCAATTAAAAAGTAACTGCGTAAATTTAGATAATAGGATAACAATACTTGCTAGTTTGGGAGATTTTTATCTATTTAAAAATGATCTAAATAAGGGGTTTAGTTTTTATAGTGAAGCATATGCGCTTATTAAAAACAACAACTTGAGTTTTAATCATAAAGAATTAAATATTATTACACTAAAAAATAGCATAGATATTTGGAATAGAAAGGAGAAAGGTCGAACAATTACTGCAGTTACAAAAATAGGTCGGTACTTATTCTTTAACCACCCAAGACACAATAACCTTTATCAAAAAAATAAAAAACTATGAAAATAGAACTTAAAGAAATTACAGTACATCAATTAGCAGAAAGTTATAAAGATAACGATGAAAACGGTGTTATTGGCTTTGGCGGAAAACTTGATATTCGCCCACCGTATCAAAGAGAATTTATTTACAAAGACAAGCAAAGAGATGCGGTTATTAATACCTTGACAAAAGACTTTCCGCTTAATGTAATGTATTGGGCAGTACGCGATGATGGGGATTTTGAGGTAATTGACGGACAACAACGGACAATTTCTGTTTGTCAATATGTTGCTGGTGATTTCGCCTATATGGGTAGATACTTTCATAACTTGCAAGATGACGAGAAAGAACAAATACTTAACTATAAACTTACTGTTTATTTGTGTAGTGGCACAAATAGTGAAAAATTACAGTGGTTTAAAATTATAAATATAGCAGGCGAAAAACTCACCGAGCAAGAATTACGAAACGCAGTTTATTCAGGCTCATGGACAACTGATGCAAAAAGATATTTTAGTAAAAATGCCTGTCCTGCTTATGAAATAGGCAGTAACCACCTAAGTGGCTCACCCATTCGTCAAGACTATTTAGAAACTGTTATTAAATGGATAAGCAATGATACCATTGAGCAGTATATGGCTGAAAACCAAAACGAGCCAAATGCCAATGAATTGTGGCTTTATTTTCAAAGTGTAATTAATTGGGTAAAAGCGGTATTTCCAAAATACCGTAAAGAGATTAAAGGACTACAATGGGGCTTTCTTTATAACGAATTTAAAAATCAAAAACTTGATTCCCAAAAACTTGAAAAAGAAATAACAAAATTAATGCAAGATGAAGATGTAACAAATAAAAAAGGAATTTACTTATATGTTCTAACCCAAAAAGAAAAGCACCTAAGTATCCGCACTTTTAGCAATAATCAAAAAAGAGAGACATACGAAAGGCAAAAAGGAATCTGTACTGAGTGTAAAGAGTTCTTTGAAATAGAAGAAATGGAAGCAGATCATATTACCCCGTGGCATGAGGGCGGTAAAACAATAGAAGAAAATTGCCAAATGTTATGCAAAAACGACAATAGAAGAAAATCTGGAAAATAAAAAAATGAGTATTTTAATTATGCTACTTATAATACTTAAAGTGCCTTTATTGTTGTTTAGCGAATATAACTCAAGACTCTTTTGACTTTATTGATAGTGCTATTTATATGGTTAAGTATTAAATTCTCTAAGTCTATGTTGGCAATAATATTAAACAATGCCTGAGCAATTTTGACATCGCCAATTATTACTAACTTATCGTTTGCTATTAGCTGTTTGCTGTTTTGTTTTTTTATTAGCTCAATAAAGGTTTTAGGACTCATTGTTATATTAATATCTATGCCTAAATTATCAACTTCTTTGGATAAAACAATAACTCTATAACTATTAAATATAATAGTTAAGTTAATATCTATATCCGTTATTTTAATCGCTACAACTTTATTCAATAGCTCTCTTGTATCAATATTTTCATCAATAATAATTTGATTAATTGCTGTCTCTAATATTGGTGCAATCATTATGATATTTTAATCCCTTTATGCAGCGATACTATGCCTCCTGTTAGATTGTGATACTCACAAACATCAAAGCCAGCATCTAAAAACATGTCTTTTAAGGTTTCTTGGTCTGGGTGTTTACGAATTGATTCTGCTAAATAACGATAGCTATCTTCGTCATCGGCAAACATGGCACCTAGCTTGGGCATTATATTAAACGAAT
Organism: Gammaproteobacteria bacterium; assembly: GCA_965207335.1. Classification (GTDB taxonomy): domain Bacteria; phylum Pseudomonadota; class Gammaproteobacteria; order PS1; family Pseudothioglobaceae. The sequence continues at coordinate 1,327,296 of OZ242267.1, read as the reverse complement.
AATAATCGTAGGCTTTGGATAATAACTTTGACTTAACCTTAGAAAAATCTAGCACTAATAGTCTGCCGCCTATTTTTAATACTCTATGGGCTTCTTTTAATGCCAAGGCTTTATTAGTCATATTTCTAAGTCCAAAGGCAATACACACACAATTAAAACTACTATCTGCAAAACTTAATTTTTCGGCACTTGTTTGCACAAACTTTATTTTACATATACCTTTATTTAATAATTTTTTTTTGCCCTCGTTAAGCATGTTTGCATTAATATCGCTTAATACTACCTCACCTGCACTACCTACTTTATCAAAAAACTTTAATGCCATATCGCCAGTTCCACCAGCTATATCTAAAACTTTATCGCCAGAACTTAACCCACTATGCATAACGGTATATGCCTTCCATAATCTGTGGCTACCCATAGACAGCACATCGTTCATTAAATCGTAATTACTAGATACAGAGTCAAAAACCCCTTTAACTAAATTTTGCTTAGCACTAATATCAACCTCTTGAAAACCAAAGTGGGTAGTATTAGCCATATCAATATTCTCTAAATGGTGCGCCTGTATAAACTTGAGTTGGTCTAAATATCTTATTATGGCTAACCTGCTCTTGCCAATGAGATATCCATCCTGGTGCACGAGATATAGCAAATATAGGTGTAAATTGGTCTTGAGGAAAGCCAAAGACTTCAGCATAAATTATGCCAGAATAAAAATCAACATTCGGGTAAATGCCTTTTTTCCCTAATAACTCATTGCAAATATTTTCTGTCTCAAGTGCTATTTCAAAACGCTTACTAAGTGTTATATTTTTCTCTTTTATATAGTTCTCAAGCATTTTTTGTAGTATTTTAGCTCTAGGGTCTTTGGTTTTGTACTCTCTATGCCCCATGCCCCATATTACTTGCTTGTTTTTTAGGCGTTTTTCAATCCAAGGGCGAACTTGTTTTACACTACCAATTTCATCTAACATAGACAGTACTTTTTCGTTAGCACCGCCGTGTAATGGACCTGCTAATGTTCCAACTGCAGCTGATATTGATGCAAATGGGTTAGCTAAGGTAGATGCTGTTACCATAGCGGAAAAAGTAGAGGCATTAATAGTATGTTCGGCGTGTAGTACCAAGCAAGCATCAAATAATTTAACTTTAACGGGGTCAGGCTCTTCGCCAAAAAACATATACAAAAAGTTTTCTGCATAGCTCATATTTGTTTTGGGGGGTATGTGGTCATAACCGTTGCGAACTTGCTGCCACATTGCAACCAAAGTACTCATATTAGCTATTATTCTTAACATTGCATTTTGAGTAACTTCTGAATTATAAGATATTGCCTTGGCGTCTGGATAAAATGTTGCCATACTGGCTGTAGCCATTTGTAAAACATTCATAGGATGTCCATTAACTGGCACACTCCACATCATCCTACTAATATTACTTTTCGTGCGATACCTATCTTGTAATGATTTTTGAAACATCTGTAAATCAGTAGCGTTTGGTATTTCGCCATGTAATAGCAATAATGCTACTTCTTCAAAACTACAATCATTTGCTAAGGCTTCTATAGAGTATCCCCTATAAGCCAAGATGCCATTAGCACCATCTATTGAAGATATTTTAGATTCTGTTACTGGAACATCTGCTAAGCCCGGGATATACTCAATCATAATTATTATTTATACTGTATATTTTAATTATACAGAAAAAGATGAGCCACAACCACAAGTAGTAGTAGCATTAGGATTGTGTATTATAAACCTTGAGCCTTGTAAATCTTCTAAATACTCAACAGTAGCACCAGTTAAATATTGGTAGCTCATAGGATCTATCACTAATTCTACACCATTATTTATAACACTATTATCGCCGTCTTTATAGTTTTTGTCAAAAGAAAAGCCATAAGAAAAACCAGAACAGCCACCTCCTGTTATATAAACCCTTAATTTTAGGCTATCGTCTTTCTCACTAGCTATTAGCTCGCTTACTTTTTTTGCAGCATTATCGGTAAAAATAATATCTGCGTCTCTAAAAATTTCAAATTCTGCTGACATTTTACTCCTTTACTTATGGAATTAAGGCAACACCCGTTAGTCCAAGTGTTTCATTTAAACCAAACATTATATTCATATTTTGCACCGCTTGACCTGATGCGCCTTTTACTAAATTATCAATAACAGATACTACTACTAATTTGTTATTATTTACTAATTGTATACCTATTTGACAATTATTGCTAGTTTTTACAAAACGAGTTTCTGGCATTTGTCCTACTGGCAATACTTCAATAAAGCTATTATTTTTATAGGTATCAATAAATAAATTGCTAATAGTTGCTATATCAATATCTGTTATTAAGTCAACATATATTGTTGCCAACATGCCCCTTATCATTGGCACTAAGTGCGGGATAAAATTTAATCTTACCTCAGAGTTGGCTATACTACTTAGTAGTTGTTCTATTTCTGGGAAATGCCTGTGTTTTGGTATGCCATAAGCCTTTATGCTCTCTGATACCTCACATAAACTAGTGTTTAAATTAGCACTTCTTCCTGCACCGCTAACACCTGATTTACAATCTGCTATTATGGTTTTTTTATTGATATAATTTGTTGTTAGTAGTGGCTTTAAACTAAGTGCTATTGCTGTTGGATAACAGCCTGGGTTTGCTACTAAACTTGCATTTTTTATATCGTCAAAATAATGCTCTGATAAACCGTAAACAGCTTGTTTAAGCAGTTGTTTTTCAGTGTGCTTCATATTGTAATACTCTTGCCACAAAACACTATCTTTAATACGAAAATCAGCTCCTAGGTCAATAATACGCACAGAATTTTTTATAAGTTCTGCTGCCATATTCATAGCAACTCCGTGGGGAGTTGCAAAAAACACCAAATCACAAGATGATAATAAACTTATATCAGGTTCGGTAAACACTAGACTTGCAATACTACTACCATAAAAGTTTGGAAACACACTAGCCAAGCTCTTGTTAGTTAAATTCCTTGATGTGATAATCTTAATGTTTGCATGTGGATGCTGGCAGAGAATTTTTAATAACTCAACTCCAGTATAACCAGTAGCACCAATAATAGCTATATTAATTTTTTTATTACTCATTTAAGTTATTGATTCTAAGTAATGGATGTTCTGTGCACCAAAAATAAAATTATCGTCATTAAGAATATTTTTTTGCAATTCAATATTGGTTTTAATGCCCGTTATTATCATCTCACTCAAAGCATTATCCATCTTACAAATCGCCTCATCTCTGGTATCTGCAAAAGTAATTATTTTTGCAATCATAGAATCGTAATAAGGTGACACAGTGTAACCTGAATAAATATGCGAATCAACGCGGACACCAAGTCCACCGGGCATATGGAGGTTTGTTATTAACCCTGGTGATGGTATAAAGGTTTTTGCATCTTCGGCATTAATCCTACATTCAATGGCATGTCCTTTAATTACTATGTCTTCTTGTTGTATATTAAGTTTGTGTCCGCTCGCTATTAGTAATTGCTGTTTTACAATATCTACACCTGTAATCATTTCTGTTATTGGGTGCTCAACTTGAACTCTGGTATTCATTTCAATAAAATAAAATTCACCATTTTCGTATAAAAATTCAAAAGTTCCAGCACCACGATAATTAATTTCTTTACAAGCATTAACACAAATATTGCCAATCTTATTTCTAACTTCAACACTAATTTCAGGTGCTGGTGCTTCTTCTAGTATTTTTTGATGCCTTCTTTGCATAGAGCAATCTCGCTCGCCTAAATGAATAACATTGCCGTGCTCGTCTGCTAAAACTTGAACTTCAACATGTCTAGGAGTGGTAAGGAATTTCTCCATATACACATCAGAGTTGCTAAAAAAACTTAGTGCCTCAGACTTAGTGGTATTAATAGCATTAATTAACTCAGACTCAACTTCAACAACACGCATACCTCTACCGCCTCCACCGCCTGATGCCTTAATAATTATTGGATAACCAATTTTTTTTGCTAGTTTTAAGTTTTCATTATCGTTGCTACTAAGCACCTTATTTGAACCGGGAACACAAGGAACTCCTGCCTGTCTCATAGTATAAATAGCAGTAACTTTATCGCCCATAGTACGAATATTACTTACTCTAGGTCCTATAAAAATAAAGCCACTTTTTTCAATCTGTTCAGCAAAATCAGCATTTTCTGACAAAAACCCATAACCAGGATGAATAGCATCAGCTTGAACTACCTCAGCTGCACTTATAATAGCTGGAATATTTAGATAACTATCTCTGGAGTCAGCAGGACCTATACACACTGCCTCATCTGCTAATAATACATGCTGTAAGTCCTTGTCCACAATAGAATAAACAGCGACTGTTTTAATGGCTAACTCTTTACATGCCCTTAGTATTCTTAATGCTATTTCACCGCGATTTGCTATTAGAACTTTTTTTATCATTCAATTACCATTAATTCTTGTTCAAATTCTACAGCATCGCCATCTTTACATAAAATATCGGTTATAGTGCCAGACTTATCTGCTTCAATTTCATTCATAATTTTCATAGCTTCAATAATACAAATAACATCGCCTTTTGACACCTTTTCCCCTAACTCTACAAATGGCCTTGAGTTTGGCGATGATGCACTATAAAATGTTCCTACCATAGGGGAGTTAATAGTTGTTAGGCTATTTTTTTGCTCTTTGGTTTCGCTAATTACAGTATTATTAGCAGTGTTAGCATTCAAAGCACTGTTTGCAACAGCCTGTGTATTAGACTTGCTTGCTCTTGATATACGCACAGAATTATCTTTTTCCTTTACTTCAATTTCTACAAGGTCTGATTGCTCTAACAACTCAATAAGTTTTTTAATTTTTCTAATATCCATAGCTTATCCTTTTGTGTTTTTGTTAATATTGAGACCTTTGCATAAATATGGGTGATTAACAGAACTCTGATTTTTGCTTAATTGATGATATTCTATCAAGCCTGCCCTAGTTGTTCTAAAGCTGGTTTGATAAAAATTATCAAGTGAGTGAAAAGCGGGGTTCTGATGATTATTCATGTTTATGCAAGTCTCATATTATTAATTACAGCATCAAGTGCCATCTCATAGCCAAAAGCACCAAATCCGCTAATAACACCCATTGCAATATCAGAAAAATAAGAATGTTGCCGAAAAGATTCACGCTTATATATATTTGATATGTGTATCTCAATAAATGGAATATCAACCGACAACAAAGCATCTCTTAATGCAATACTAGTATGACTAAACCCTGCTGGATTTATAATTATATATTTAACATTTAGCCCTATGGCTTGGTGTATTCTATCAATTAATTCTCCCTCTGAATTATGTTGATAATGGGTTAAACTTGTGTTATTTTCTTTGCTAATTTGCACTAGTTTAGCTACAATTTTCTCTAATGTTGTACTGCCGTAGTAATCTGGTTCTCTCAAACCTAATAGATTAAGATTAGGTCCGTTTAATAATAAAATATCTGCCATATCCACATAAATACAAAAAGTGCAATTTTACCACAAATATTACTGCTTTTAACCGCAAAATTAACGAAATTACCCTAATATTATTTAAGCCACTTAGCAATATCTTTGGCATAATAGGTCAAAATACCATCAGCACCTGCTCTTTTAAAACACATCATTGCTTCTAGGACTGCTTTTTTCTCATCCAAATAGCCTTTTTGACTAGCGGCTTTTAACATAGCATACTCGCCACTTACATGGTAAACAAATGTGGGTATTTTAAATTTTTGCTTAATACGATAAACAATATCTAGATAAGGCATGCCGGGCTTTATCATTACCATATCTGCTCCTTCTTTAATATCTAGCAAAGTTTCAGTTAAGGCCTCATCGCCATTTGCTATATCCATTTGATAACTTGATTTATCACTATTAGCCAAGTCTTTTGTTAGGCCAATAGCATCACGAAAAGGGCTGTAATAACTAGAGGCGTATTTCGCAGAATAAGCCAATATTTGAGTATTTATAAAGCCATTTTTTTCTAAAGCCAGACGAATAGCGCCAATACGCCCATCCATCATATCAGATGGTGCAACAATATCAGCACCAGCCTTGGCGTGAGATAAAGCTTGCTTTGTTAGTATTGTTACTGTTTCGTCATTTAGCACAAAGCCTTTATCGTCTATTACTCCATCTTGAGCATGGCTAGTATAAGGGTCAAGTGCTACATCGGTAATAATTGCTATATCTGGAATGTATTGTTTTAATTTTCTTGTAGCGGTTTGTATTAAACCATCTTCATTATAACTTTCTTTGGCAGTTAAGTCTTTTTTTGCACTGTCAATAGAGGGGAATAATGCTATGGCTAATATGCCTAAGTCTGCTAATTGTTTGGCTTCTTTGATTAATCTATCAATACTTAGGCGATAGACATTAGGCATAGAGATTATTTTTTGTCTTTTATTTTCACCAGCTACAATAAAAATAGGGTATATTAAGTCTGATACTTGTAGATGATTTTCACGAATTAGCATACGAGAATAAATTTGTTTTCTCATACGGCGGGGTCTATGAGTTAAAATAGCCATATAAACTTAAAACTTTTAAACACAATATTATAACATATGCCAAAAACTAACAATAATCTATCAACTATTAATAATGCTTATATTGAGTCATTCCCAAATTCACAAAAAATATATGTTACAGGCTCTAAGGCTGATATTAAAGTAGCCATGCGTGAAATTAGCCTAACAGATACCATAGGCGATTTAGCACAAAAAAATCAAAGTATTTGTGTGTATGATACATCAGGACCTTATACGGACCCTAAAACTGTTATCAATCTTAAACAAGGTTTACCGCATATACGAGATAATTGGATAAATGCAAGAAAAGATAGCGAAGAGTTAGGCGAATTTAGCTCAGTTTTTTACAATAAACGCCTAAATGATAAAAGTCTAGATGACCTTAGATTTAGGCATATAAAAAAACCAAGACGAGCAAATAAAAATACAAATATAACCCAAATGCACTATGCTAAACAAGGCATTATTACTCCAGAAATGGAATATATTGCCATTCGTGAGAATTGTAAACTACAAGAGTATAAGGACACCATAGGACAACATAAAGGCGAGAGTTTTGGGGCATCTATTAAAAAAGAAATTACCCCAGAATTTATCCGTGCTGAAGTAGCAAGAGGACGGGCAGTAATACCAAATAACATAAACCACCCAGAAACAGAGCCAATGATTATTGGGCGAAACTTTATGGTAAAAATTAACGGTAATATTGGCAACTCTGCACTAAGTTCATCTATTGAAGAAGAGGTTAATAAAATGATCTGGGGCATTCGTTGGGGCGCTGATACTATTATGGATTTATCAACTGGCAAAAATATCCACGAAACCAGAGAATGGATTATTCGCAATTCTCCTGTTCCAATTGGTACAGTGCCTATATATCAGGCACTAGAAAAGGTAGGCGGTGTCGCGGAAGACTTATCTTGGGATATTTTTAAAGATACACTAATAGAACAGGCTGAACAGGGGGTAGATTACTTTACTATTCATGCAGGAGTGCGTATTAAATATGTGCCACTTACTGCAAAACGAGTAACAGGCATAGTGTCAAGAGGGGGCTCAATTATGGCTAAATGGTGCTTGGCCCACCATAAAGAGAATTTTTTATACAGTAATTTTGAAAAAATTTGTGAAATTATGAAAGCCTATGATATTTGCTTTTCATTAGGCGATGGACTAAGACCAGGTTGTATTGCTGATGCTAATGACGAGGCACAATTTGGCGAGTTAGAAACCTTGGGAGAGCTAACAAAAATTGCTTGGAAACATAATGTACAAACCTTTATTGAAGGTCCAGGTCATGTTCCTATGCACATGATTAAAGAAAATATGGATAAACAATTAGTAGAATGTAATGAAGCTCCATTTTACACCTTAGGTCCTTTAACAACTGATATTGCCCCTGGATATGATCATATTACATCGGCAATAGGTGCAGCGCAAATTGGTTGGTATGGCTGTGCTATGTTATGCTATGTAACTCCAAAAGAGCATTTAGGACTGCCAAATGAAGACGATGTAAAACAAGGTATTATTGCCTATAAAATCGCAGCTCATGCCGCTGATTTGGCCAAGGGACACCCCGGGGCGCAAATCCGTGATAATGCTTTGTCAAGTGCTAGGTTTGAATTCCGTTGGGATGATCAATTTAATTTAGCATTAGACCCAGATACAGCTCGTAAATACCATGATGAAACCTTGCCTAAACAAGCCGCTAAAACTGCACACTTCTGCTCTATGTGTGGACCAAAATTTTGCTCAATGAAAATTAGTCACGAGATAAGAGATCTAAATAAAACAGATATTAATAAAATTAATGAGGTTCAAGAAGGAATGGCAAAAAAATCAAACGAGTTTCGTGCTAATGATAGCGAAATTTACCTAAAAAATGGTTAGTTATTCTCACAAAATACTAGCCTAGTTTCTAAGAGTATAAGCACACAAAAATGCCTATAAGTGCTTAATACCGTAGTATTATTTTAATATTTTACTTAATACGGCTTTTTATTTTATAGGTTTGTTTTTTATAGCTAGTGCTAAGGCTCTTAGTGCAAACTCGCTATCTTTAAAACCTAGGCAAGAATCGGTTATACTGACGCCATATTTTAATTTATCCCTGCTAGTTATTTGTTGATTGCCTTCATTTATATTTGACTCTATCATAACTCCAAAAATATTATCCTTACCTGATGCAATCTGTGCAGATACACTGTCTATAACTTTTAGTTGGTTTTTAAATTCTTTTTGACTATTACCGTGACTGCAGTCAACCATAAGTCTTGGCATAAGATTTTTGTTTGCTAGTTTTAAGCAAGCACTATTTACATCTTCTGCACTGTAATTTGTCTTTTCGCTGCCACCTCTTAGAATAATATGGCATTTTTTATTGCCCTTAGTCTTATATCTTCTTAATAAGCCTTTTTTGCTAGTTGACCAAAACATGTGTGAATAAGATGCTGATATCACGGCATCAACAGCAATATTAATATTGCCATTGGTAGCATTTTTAAATCCAACAGGGCAAGATAATCCAGAAGCCAATTCTCTATGGGATTGACTTTCTGTGGTTCTAGCACCTATAGCACCCCATGATATTAAATCTGCAAAATATTGTGGGATTATTAAGTCTAAATATTCTGTTGCTGTTGGCAATCTCATTCTAACTATATCTCTAAGCAGTTTACGGGATAATTTTAGCCCCTTGTCCATATCAAAACTTTCATCTAAGTCAGGGTCGTAAATAAGCCCCTTCCAACCTATAGTAGTGCGTGGTTTCTCAAAATAAACACGCATTACAATAAATAATTCTTCTTGCAATTCGTCTTTTAGTTTAGCTAATCTATTAGCGTAATCAATGGCTAGCTTTGTATCATGTATAGAACAAGGGCCTATAATAACCAGTAGTCTCTTATCTTTACCAGATAAAATATTGGCTATGGTTTCTCTGGATTGTTTGATAAAGTTTATATCATTATCGCTTAAAAAATACTTGTGAATTAACTCAATAGGCAGTATAGGTTCTTGAGCTTGTTCTATTCTTGTGTTGTTTTGACTTATTCTAACACTCATCTTTTATCATTTTCTATTACAGCATAAGCAGAATGGTTATGAATAGATTCAAAGTTTTCAGATTCTAGTTTATAGCTCGTAATAGCCTCGTGCTCATTTAATTTTTTCGCAATATCGCGTACTAAATCTTCAACAAATGCTGGATTATCATACGCTCTTTCTGTTACTTCTTTTTCATCTTCTCGCTTTAATACTGCATACAATTCGCTAGAAGCATGGTACTCGGCTATATTAATTAAGTCCTCAATTGCTATTTTATTATTATCAATAAGGGCGTCAATACTAATGTGTGAGCGTTGATTATGAGCGCCGTATTTAGATATATTTTTAGAACAAGGACACAAACTAGTAACAGGAATTATTACCTTTAAAAAAACCTCAGTCTTGCCATTATGGATAGCACCATTTATAAGCACTTGATAATCCATTAAACTGGGTATTTTTGATACTGGGGCTATTTTATTGTAGAAAAAAGTAAACCCTACTTGTGCTTGGACATTATTGGTTTTAAGTTTGGCGGATATTTTATGTAGTACTTCTGGGAAGGTATTAATACTAAATGTAACAACACTTTCATTTAGTATTTCAACAAATCTAGACATATGTGTGCCTTTTACATTTTTTGGCAGTTCAACAGTCATGTTCCAATTGCCAATAGCGTGTTGCTTGCTGTTGTTTTTATCAATAAAAATCATAGGGCAATTAATATCCTTAATACCGACTTTATTAATAATCATATTTCTAGAATCTGGTTTATTTTGAGTATCTGGTAAATTAGACTTCATTATTGTTTTTTAAAGTTGGTTGGTAGGAAACACAAGATCTATCTGTTTCGCAAATAGTTATTTTGGATACTCGTGCATTATTATCATTAATGCTTTTTGTTAAATTATTAAAAAAATAATATGCTAAATTTTCAGCGGTAGGATTTATAGTATCAAATGGTTTTATTTCATTAATAAGCTGATGGTCTAACTTGCTAATTATTGCCTTAGTTTTATCTTTAATAATACAAAAATCAATAGAAATACCTATATCGTCTAACTTATTAACAGCCAGTTCAACACCTACCTTCCAGTTATGCCCGTGTACCCTAGCACAATCGCCATCATAGCCTCTTAAGGCATGTGCGGCTGAAAACTCAGTAGTGACATTTACTAAAAACATTCTAAATGCAGTAAATTAAACTCCGTTATTATACCAGTATCATTTAGCAAGTTATCTTAATAATAAAGAATACTATTACACAGACCTTTGCACAAACATGAATAATCACCCCTATTTATGCAAAGGTCTTACATTAATTGGTGTGGTGAGGATTTGGGTAAGGATAAATATAATTTAATGGTAAAACACTGACTTAGCCGTAAGCGAAAATGCAGATATAAAGCAAGTATTTATGCAGTAGTTTTTTGATAATTTAAACGGGGTTTTTAATAAAATTAATTATAAAGTATTGCTAGCAAAATAGTTATTAGCCTCTAAATAGCCAGCAACACTACCGCAATCAAATCTTTTACCGCTAAACTTATAAGCCATTACTTTACCAGTAATTGCTTGTTGTTTTAGGGCATCTGTTATTTGAATTTCAGAATTTTTATCGGCTTTAGTGTTTCTTAGAATATTAAAAATATCTGGAGTTAGAATATATCTGCCTATAATTGCTAAGTTACTAGGGGCATTATCCAAATCAGGCTTTTCTATCATATCTAGTACTTGGTAAGTATTATTACTGCCGTCTGCTAACTTGCCCGCTATAATTCCGTATTTACTCACATCTTGCCTCGCTACTTCTTGGATAGCAACAATAGAGCATTGATATTTTTTATACACCTCTATCATCTGCGATAGTACTCCACTGGCATTAAAATTAGTGCATAAATCATCGGCTAGTGAAACCGCAAACGGCTCATTGCCAATAAGAGGCTCGCCAGTTAGTATGGCATGTCCTAGTCCTAGCATTTTAATTTGCCTAACATATGTAAACGAAGCATTGTCAATAACCGCCTTAATTTCCTCTAAATAATGCTCTTTATCGGTGTTTTTTAATTGTGCTTCAAGTTCAAAAGAGTTATCAAAATGGTCTTCAATAGCTCGTTTACCCCTACCTGTTACAATAGCCATATTGCTAATTCCAGCTTCTATGGCTTCTTCTACTGCGTATTGCAATAAAGGCTTGGTTAAAACAGGAAGCATCTCTTTGGGAACCGCCTTAGTAGCTGGTAAAAATCTAGTGCCAAAACCAGCTGCTGGGAATAAACATTTATTAATCATTTAGTTGTTCTAAGGCTGGTTTGATAAAAATTATCAAGTGAGTGAAAAGCGGGGCTCTGATGATTATTCATGTTTGTGCAAAGGTCTCTAATTATCTTGTTTAAAAAAATTATACCCGACTATAAAGGTAATTGCACAATGGTTAAGAGGTGACACTCAAATTTACAAGGTTGTAAAAAATTGCTCTAGCTGGTAGTTCTTTGTTGTTTGGGGGTGGTATTTGACGAAAAAGACAGCAAAAAACAAATCTATTGGGTGTAGTCCCCTGTTATTTAGGGGTGGTATTTGACGAAAAAGACAGCAAAAAACAAATCTATTGGGTGTAGTCCCCTGTTATTTAGGGGTGGTATTCAACAAAAATACACAACAGCTATTAACTGAATTGGTGTAGTCCCCTGTTATTTAGGGGTGGTATTCAACATAAAATGAAATTTAATAAAATATTTACAAGGTGTAGTCCCCTGTTATTTAGGGGTGGTATTCAACTCTTAATAGAATGGTTTTTCGTCTAGTAGAGGTGTAGTCCCCTGTTATTTAGGGGTGGTATTCAACATAATAATAAATGAAATACCCGTCACGCTAGGTGTAGTCCCCTGTTATTTAGGGGTGGTATTCAACCTATTGTACAAAGTATTGATAGCTACATAGGTGTAGTCCCCTGTTATTTAGGGGTGGTATTCAACATATATAGCACCTTGTCGGCATATAGTAGTTTAGGTGTAGTCCCCTGTTATTTAGGGGTGGTATTCAACTGATATTGTGCAAATAACTGATTTTTCTATAAAAAACAATATATTCACAGTAAAAAAAATGCACTATTTTCATAATCGTACCCACAATTATACCTGTTTTTTAAGTAAATAACGCCTCAATTGCCTTAATATAACCATTAGATTGTAGTTTTTCTTGGTTAATTGTTTTGTCTTTAATCTTGATATTATGCAAATGAGGAATATCTACAGCCTTTGCTTTTTTAAATTCTAGTTCATGCCCCTTAATACTAAATTCAATTTCAATATTATTCTTTAATAGTAGTTCTTTAATAGATTTTGCTACTGAATTTTTTATTTTTCTATCATAGCTAGTTAATTGTCTGGCATCGTTTAATAACTTTGTCAGGTTTATTTTCTCTTTCTTTCTTAAATCGTTAAAATGGGCAAAGTTATTACGAATACCTGTATTGTTATCAATATAAAACAGCTGGTTTAACTCTGTGTAAATTTTGCCTAAGTATTCAGTAGATTTTATTTTTTTCAAACCAGCAATAATTTGTCCATCGGCAATAAGTTTTTTAAAGTCATCACTAAAACAATTATTATCTGTGCCTCTAATAACTAGCATTGCCAACATAGTAAAATAAATATCTCGCTCCCATAGGTGCGAAAAGCCTACAAACCGCCCTAATATAACCATTAGATTGTAGTTTTTCTTGGTTAATTGTTTTGTCTTTAATCTTGATATTATGCAAATGAGGAATATCTACAGCCTTTGCTTTTTTAAATTCTAGTTCATGCCCCTTAATACTAAATTCAATTTTAACATTATTCTTTAATAGCAATTCTTTAATAGATTTTGCTACTGAATTTTTTATCTTTCTATCATAGCTAGTTAATTGTCTGGCATCGTTTAATAACTTTGTCAGGTTTATTTTCTTTTTCTTTCTTAAATCATTAAAATGGGCAAAGTTATTACGAATACCTGTATTGTTATCAATATAAAACAGCTGGTTTAACTCTGTGTAAATTTTGCCTAAGTATTCAGTAGATTTTATTTTTTTCAAACCAGCAATAATTTGTCCATCGGCAATAAGTTTTTTAAAGTCATCACTAAAACAATTATTATCTGTGCCTCTAATAACTAGCATTGCCAACATAGTAAAATAAATATCTCGCTCCCATAGGTGCGAAAAGCCTACAAACCGCCCTAATATCGTCATCATTAGTTGGTGGATTTGTTTAGCATTATGCAGGTAAACACGGTTTTTAAGGTGGTTATATTGTGATATTTTTTGCATATTAGTGCAATATTTCTTATATTTATCTAATAAATTGCCTTTAATATCTCTAGTGCGTTTTTTGCATAACTCTTGGTGTAATTCTTGGTTTTCGCTTTGAATATTGCTTATTTTTTTGTATTCTTGTAACTTTTTAATCTCATCATGCTTAATTTTGTTATCAGCAAAAATTAATTGAAGTTGTTGTAAACCACCAAACCTTAATAACTCCCTTAAGCCCTTAATAGGAATTAATTGTTCGTTATTAGTGGTAAAAATATCTTCTGCATCTTGTTGTGCTGATTGTGAGTAAAAATCCATTAATGAATGATAATTAGGCAGTGACTTAATGCCTAACATAGCATTATGCATACTAATATACAAGTCAATGGCTTCAACAATACCTGCAAAAACTACCTCGCCTTTTAATACATGGTATTTTTTAATTTGCAACGATAAATCATTAACAAACTCAACTGGTATTAAATGCAAAATTAGATAAATCCATGGCTTAGCAATACCGTCTTTTACCTTATAAGCTGTGAATTTTTCAATACTAGAAGTGCTATTAAATTCTTCAAATTTTAATAAACCGTATAAATCTTTATCTTTTAGGTATTTCTCAAATGCCAAAATAAGAAAATCTTGCTTAAAATCCTCAATAAAGGTGCTTTGTTTTTTTGCCCCTTTTTTATTACTACCATAGGTATTTTGTTGTACTTGGAAAAAACTGGCAGTCTCAGCACTTAAATATGAAAAATAACTTAGTAGTTTTTCGTTATCATTTAATAGCCGTAAACTTGCCATTTTTGCAGTGATTTTCTCATTGGGTAGGGCGTTTTTTTCATTCATACCTACTGCTTTACTTGTTGCTATTGCTTGTGCTTTTTTTAAAAACTCATTAATAGTTACAATATCTAATGTTTGCAAGTAGTCGTTAAACCTAGACTGATATACTTGTTTAAGGCAAATAAATGCACATGCTTGTTGAGGGTTTTTTTGTAAGTCTGCTTGACTAGCAGCATTTATTAAGGCTTTTGTGGTATTTTGTGAACGCCTTAGTAGTTTGTTAAATTTTGGTAATGGTATATTTTTACTGTTATCGCCTTGTATTTCTTGTAGTATTGTGTTTAATTGTACTTGGCTTAAATATTTTTCTACACCAGCTGATTTTAATGATTCTAATAATAGTTTTTGTTGTTCTTGTAGGTGGTTTTTAATGTAGGGGTTAATAAAATTCTTAATGTCTTTATCGCTGGCATTTGTATAGTGCGTATCTAATGCTTTTTTAAATCCCACTTCAGTTTTAAAATGAAAGACAGTATGACGGATATTAGCAATGGTTTTCCGTAAATTGGTTAAAAAACTATCTCTTTCTTTATTGCCTTTGTATAGGCTGTGTTCATTGCCAAATAATAATTTAAATTTATCATTAAAATCTGAGTCTTTTATTCTTTTAAGTTCTGTATAAAAGTCTGCTAAATAAATATCTTTACCAATATTTGAATCTTTTTTAATTAGGTTGTTTAAACTACTATTTGCCACACTTAAAGCACCTAGCCACTGCTTAATAAAAGACTCTTTTTGCTTAATTTCAGTCTGTTTTTTGCTACTCCAATGCTCGCTATTTACAATTTGAGTTATATTTTGGCAGTTTTTAAGTCCGCCCTCTTTATTGCTATAATGAATAACCTTACCTAAGCGAATAGCAAAACTTAGCATTTTATTTTTTGCAATATTAATGGCTAAGTTATGCAAAATATCTGCATTAATTGCTTGGTAAATCTTATCTCTTACTGGTTTTTTAGGATAACGCTGACTGATGGCTTGTTTTATTAGGTTGTGATACAGCCATAATTGGTGGTTTTTATTGTTTTTATCGGCTAAGTCTTTTATTTTTTCACCTTTAAAAATCAAACCAAAATGCTTATACAGACAATCAGAGGCAACAGTAAATTTAAGCTGATTGTTTGCATTTATAATTCTTGTTTTATGCCCCTTCCTTTTTGCTCGTTCATCATCTTCTTTTTGCTTTTTTGCTAGTTGGTTTTTAGTTTCTTGTGCTAAGCAATCAATTAGTTTATCTAGTTTATAGGCATTTTTTTCGTCATAGTAATTTGAAGAAGTTATATCGCGTTTTAAATACTCTAAAGATTGTTGTTCGTTTTTGGATAAATGCATATTACTTGTAATAGAAAATGCTTTATTTTCAATAAATCCTTTGGGGTAATATGATTTTTCCTTGTCAAACTTAGCCTTAGATATGGATTTTTGATTATGGTATAAATGTTGATAAACATTTTCTGCAACTTTTTTGTAGTCAATTTTACTAGGCTCAATATCGCCAATTAGGGCATAATACCACCTGCCTTTTTTCACATCTTTGTTAGTGCTTTTATTAGAGTCCTTAAGCTTATAAGGGTGGGCTTTTAACTGCCATAGTTTAAAAAAATCGTTATTTGCATTAAGTTTGTTTTTATCTTGTAAGCCCTTATCTTGCCAAAGCTCAATAAAAGCCTCGCTTAATTTCTCTCTAACTTGATAAATCTGGCTATTTTTATAAGCTACGGCTTTTTTGTCTTTTGATTGTTGTTTGTTAATAATTTTATCTAACATAGACGCCCACTGGGCAATAAAAAATTTATCGCTATCTTTAAGAAAATCAAAAATAGGCTCGCCTTTTTTGCTTAAATCAGATTTTACGGTAATTTTGTCATTTTGTGTATGAGGGGCAATTTCACGCTTTTTATTATCATTTTCAACAACGCTTCTGCCGTAGGGTTTAATTGTTTTCATAGTTTATATTTTGCATGGTGTTTTTTTAGCTTATCTTTAAGGATTAATTTAGCATCTTCAACACTAGGTTGGTTGTAGGTGTTTATGTTTAATAAATGCCCAACAAGTGAGGTAAGAAGCTCAAAATAATAAATTAATTGTCCTATATTGGACTCGTCTTGGGATTCTAGTTCAATAACATCAATAGGAATATCGTCATAACTTGTTAAAAATTCTATCGTTGCATCAGCTTGCATATCTATTAGTTGCGAAAATAGTATATTGTTTAATATACTGGTATTAAGTAGTTTATCTAACTTAGGACTTGGGGTAATGCTTTTATCATCATAACTTTTTAGTTTAATAAAGCTAACACTTTTATCCCGTTTTCCTTGTACTAATAATTGTAAAAACGAATGCTGGTCTTTTGGCCCTATTAAACCCATTGGTGTTAATCCAATGTTAGTTTTGCTATTTTTTTGTAATTTTGCTAAACTTTCCCCCCACAATTGCACAAACCAATCATTAAAAAAGTGTAATGATTGACTATAACAAAAAACCACATTAATATTAATATTATTACAGTTTTTGGCGTAATAATGAGATTTTTTTAACAATACGCTAGCCATGTAGTCATTATTAAAAAAACTATCTTTGATAATTTTTGCACCTAATAATATCTTGTCTATATTTATGCCAACTAAGGATAATGGTACTAATCCTACTGCACTTAACACAGAAAATCTGCCACTAATGTTTGTTGCTATTTCTAAATAATTTGCTGATATGTCTTTTGCATACGATATTAGTTTAGAATTTTTAGCGCTGATAAAGCTAAACGGATAATAGTCTAAATTATAGCCCTTTATTTCTGCTAATAGATATTTATAAATTGCCATTACCTCAATAGTATCGCCTGATTTACTGATTACTACAAAATGAGTTTTATGAAAATTTAATTTAGCACAAATATTATTTATATCCACAGGATTTGTACTATCTAAAAAATATAACTTTCTAGTTAATTTATGCACGGTTTTTAAAAACTCATAAATAGCCTGCGCCCCCAAACTACTACCTCCTATGCCAATTACCACTATAAACTCAATATTAGGCTGACTGCTTATGATATTTTTTATGTGTTTTTTTATATAGCTAGTATCTTGTTCTGGAAGTGCATAATGACCTGTGGTTGCAACTTCTTTTTTTATAGCATTTAAGGTATCTTTTTTAAAACTACTAGCAAAAAATAAGTTATTAATCATACTATTTTGTAGCAAACTATCGTTTAATTGACTAAGATTACTGCATTAAGCGAGTAGGTTTTATTGAATAGGGTAAAAATCTAAGTTAAGGCAAAACAATGAGTGAATTTTAAGCTAAAAGCACGCCTAAAAACAAAGTCTCACATAAGCCCGCAAACAAAAAAATTGTTAAGACACTGCCATAAATATCCTTGTGCAGTAGTCTTTATTTAAAAATAGTACATTATAACACAGTGTATATAATTAATTTAATGCTAATACAAAATGCACTTGAAGTCTGCTTATATCTTAATAATTGTGGTTATTATTAACATTTTTAATTGCCCTTATGCAATAGTCAATAAATAATTTATTGACATACAGACAACTAACAAGTAAAATTAAGTTTTTATTTGAGACATTTGCATAAATAGGGATGATTAACAGAGCTCTGATTTTTGCTTAATTGATGATTTTCTATTAAGCCTGTCCTAGTTGTTCTAAGGTTGGTTTGATAAAAATTATCAAGTGAGTGAAAAGCTAAGTTCTGATGATTATTCATGTTTGTGCAAAGGTCTCTATTAAAGGAGTTATTTTATGTCAGACCAAGTTTTAGATGCTTCAGGTTTAAACTGTCCACTGCCTATTTTAAAAACTAAAAAAGAATTAACTAAAATGAATGGCGGACAAATACTAGAGGTAATATCAACAGATGCTGGTTCTGTTAAAGACATAGAAGCATTTTGCAACCAAACAGGGAATACACTCTTAAGCAGTGCTGAAGAAGGTGGTAAATATATATTTAAAATTAAAAAAACTGCCTAATAATTTCCGCAAAGTCTTAATGGTTTTTTTAGTGTAAAGTTTTTAATAATTCCGTATTTTTTTTTAAACAACAGGGTTAATTATTATGGCAGAAAAAGGTAAAAAGATAACAATTATTGCTTCAAAAGGAACATTTGACTGGGCTTATCCGCCATTTATTATTGCAAGCACAGCAGTAGCCTTAGATAGAGAGGTTACTATGTTTTTTACTTTTTATGGACTAAATTTATTATTAAAAGATTTAAGTAAATTAAGGGTTAGCCCTATTGGTAATCCGTCTATGCCTATGAAGTTACCTTTTGGACCTAGTTGGTTACAAAACATAGACTTTGGTCCTAAAATTCCAAATATCTTATGGAATGTTCCTGGAGCAGAGAAATTAGTAACATTATTAATGAAAAAAACTATGGCAAAACATGGTATTGCCAAATTAGAAGAGTTAAGAAGTATGTGTCAAGAATTCAATGTTAAATTTATAGCCTGCGAGATGACTGTTGACCTTTTTGGTTACAGCAAAGATGACTTTATTGATGGTATTGAATTTGCTGGTGCTGCCACTTACTGCGAGGAAACAGTTGATGCATATAACTCCTTGTATATGTAATTAACTATCAAAAAATTCTTTAATGGCAATTGGCACTTGAGATTGTAATTTGGTTTTTAATAGACTTTTTAATAATGGTATGACATATTTTATCAAGTTTGTCTGGGTAATCAGTATTGTAGTGTAGTCCTCTGCTTTCCTTTCTTGCTAATGCAGACTTAATGGTAATATTTGCTATTTGCACTAAATTTCTTAATTCTATTAAATCACTAGAAATAATATAATTTTTATAGTATGTATCCACTTCTTTTGTTATTATATCTAGGTGTTTTTGTGCTGATAGTAATCGTTTATTACTCCTTACTATGCCTACAAAATTCCACATTAATCTACGCACCTCATCCCATAGATGGCTAACTATCACTAACTCTTTTGGTTTAACTACTAAGCTAGAATCCCAGTTATCAAAATTATCTATTGTGGTGGTTTTTTTAACTATTTTACTGATATAGTTAGCACAGGTAGTAGCAAATACTATGCACTCTAACAGTGAGTTGCTTGCCATTCTATTAGCACCATGGACATTGGTAAATGCTGTCTCTCCTATGGCGTATAAATTATTACAACTGGTTTTTGCATCTAAATTAGTTTTAACGCCGCCACAAGTATAATGTGCTGATGGTACAACTGGAATTGCAGTCTTGGTAATATCTATACCAAATGTTAGGCACTTTTTATAAATGGTCGGAAAGTGCTTGATAATCCATTTTTTAGCACGAAATGATATATCTAAATATACGCAATCAATGCCTTTGGTTTTCATTTCATTATCAATAGCAAAAGCAACTATATCTCTTGGGGATAATTCGCCTCTGCTATCATACTTATGCATAAATCTTTTACCGTTTGGCAGTAATAATTTACCTCCCTCGCCACGAACAGCCTCAGATATTAAAAATGATTTAGCATCGGCATGATATAGGCAAGTTGGGTGAAATTGAGTAAACTCCATATCAACAATATCACAACCTGCTCTATATGCCATAGCAATACCATCGCCAGTTGAAGTATCTGGATTTGAAGTATAAAGATAAATTTTACTAGCTCCTCCTGTTGCTAGTATGGTATGTGCGGCAAGAAATCTACTAATATCATTTGTCTTTTTATTAATAACAAAAGTCCCGTAGCATTTATTATTATTAATCAATAAGTCAATTGCTATATGGTGTTCAAACAAAGTAATGTTTGACTTAGATTTTATTTGTGCTAATAGATTAGTTTGAATTGCAAAACCTGTTTTATCAGCAATATGAGCTACTCTTTTTTTGCTATGCCCGCCCTCTTTTGTTAAATGATAGTGGTTGTCTTGCTTAGTAAATATTACCCCATTTTTTTCTAATGATTTAATTGCATTTGGGGCTTGTTGTACCATAAATATAACCGATTTTTCATCCGCTAAACCAACCGATGTTGTCATTGTATCTTGGATATGCTCTTGAAAACTATCACTTGGTGTTAAAACAGCAGAAATACCGCCTTGAGCATAAAACGAGCTACTTTCTAAAATCCTATCTTTGCTAATAATAGCAATTTTTAAACTACTGGATAATTGTAATGCACACGACATACCAGCAGCACCAGAGCCTATAATAACAACATCAAAAGTATCAATCATCGCCACTAATATGTATTAGTAATTTATCACTGGCATCGTATATTAATTGATATGTAAAATCAAAATTATTATGATAATAAGGGTCTGGAACAGAGGTTAATGAATTTTCTGGTAAAAAATCTAATAGCCTATGTATTTTATGGTTAAATTCTGCTGGTGATTGTCTTTGTAATATTTGATAATTATCATCATCCATAGCAATAATATAATCATAATAGCGGTAGTCACTATCATTCACTGCTCTTGCTCTTTGATGTGATATATCAATGCCGTTTTTTAATGTAGTTTTTTGGGCTCTACTATCTGGTTTACTGCCTATGTGATATGAATGAGTTCCTGCTGAATCTACTTCAAATAAACCCTGTTTATGCTGTTGTTTAACTATATTCTCAAATACTCCCTGTGCAGTGGGAGAGCGACAAATATTACCCATACATACAAACAATATTTTTTTCATAGTTTTAATTCTTTAACAATATTATAAATACCTTAATAATAAGTGTATTTATGCGTAGCACTGCTTTTAACTATTGTTTTTATATTAAGAAAGTATATGTCGTCGCTTTATCATCAACTCAATATTATCCTAAGCAAGAACACATATAAAAAGCAATGTTTCACACATACTGCTACAAAACTTAAACCTTATCATTTCATGTAGTGGTATTAGTATAAAATAAACCTATTATATTGCAATAAAAAATATTAAAATAACTAATATACCTTACTAAAACTTTTATCGTACACGGCTCTTAAAATGTATTTATGAATACAATACTAGCAACAGCAAAACAAGTTATTCTAACAGAATCAAAAGAAATTATAAATTTAAAAGATAAATTAGATAATAATTTTATCGTAGCCTGCGATATTATCAAAAAAAGTCAGGGTAAATTAATATTGATGGGTGTAGGTAAATCAGGACATATAGCCAGAAAAATATCTGCTACATTTGCTAGTACAGGTACACCATCTTTTTTTATCCATCCAACAGAGGCAGGACACGGTGACTTAGGTATGATAGTAAGCAGTGATGTTTGTATGCTTATATCTTATTCTGGCAATAGTAATGAAATTTTAACAATAATTCCTGCTATAAAAAGACTTAGAATCCCTATTATTGCTATGACTGGTAATAAAAAATCTGCTATTGCAAAATTAGCAAATGCACATTTAGATATCAGCGTTACAAAAGAAGCTTGCCCGCACAACTTAACCCCAACTTCATCAACAACAGCGACCTTAGTAATGGGTGATGCTTTGGCTATTAGTTTACTTAATGATAGGGGCTTTAGTGTTGATGACTTTGCCAGAACCCACCCATCGGGTGCACTAGGTAAAAAATTATTAATATCGGTTTATGATATTATGAAAGCCAAAGATGATGCACCTATTATAGAAAAAAACATACCTTTAATGGAGGCGCTCGTACTTATGAGTGAGAAAACTATGGGGTTTGTTATAGTAATTGATAATAATAAAAAACTATTAGGGGTATTTACAGATGGCGATTTGCGTAGATTATTACAAACTAATAGTAATATTAGTAATTTGAATATTTACGATGTTATTATTAAAAATAGTCACAGTATTAATAAAAACAAACCTGCAATATCAGCATTAGATATAATGGATAAATATAAAATTAACTCATTGCCTGTAAAAGATGATGATGATAAAATAGTGGGCGCTATAAACATGCACAGCTTATTAATTGCAAAAATTATTTAATATGCTTCTACCTATATTAACCTTCCCAGATAAAAGACTGCGAATTAAGGCAAAACCTATTACAAAAGTTGATAATAAAATTAAAACTTTAGTCGCTAATATGTTTGAAACTATGTATAAAAAAAACGGTATTGGCTTGGCGGCAACTCAGATTGATTATCATTATCAAATAATAGTTATGGATGTGCCTAAGCTTGATGAAGAATATCAAGCAATACTAGCTAATAGAATAAACAATAAAACTACACACAATAAAAATAAAAATAAGGATAATCAAATATGTCTTATTAATCCAAAACTAATAAAACATAGTGGTATGGCAGAATATACTGAGGGTTGTTTGTCTGTTGAAGAATTTCAAGCAAAAGTTAAACGCTATAAAAATATCTTAATTAGTGCCTTAGATATTAATGGCAAATCTTTTGAAATAGATACAGACGGCTTATTGTCTGTATGCATACAACATGAAATGGACCATTTACAAGGCAAGCTATTTATTGATCATTTATCAAAATTAAAGCAACAACGCTTAAAAACAAGGTTTACTAAATTATCTAATACATAAAAAATAAATTATTTTGCAATATATAATATTTATGGTTTTAAGATAGTTTATAATTTTTATAAAAAGTTTTTATACAATTCCCTGTATAAAAAAATAGTAATTCTTTTTGTGGAATAATATGAGTGATAAATACAACCTAGAAGAATGTATTAATAACAAATTATCAGAGTGTATTGATGATTTAGGTTATAGCAATTGTACTAATTTGCATAAACTACTGCTAAACGATGTTGAGAAAATTTTATTTAAGTTTATTTTAAAAAAAACAAATAATAATAAAAGCAAGGCATCCAAAATACTAGGTATTAACCGTGCTACCTTTAATAAAAAGGCTAAGCTTTATAACTTGTAAAATTATAGTAGAACAAAAAAATAAATTACTGCACTAGATGATATTAAATTACTAGTTTTTTCTATTCCCTACCTACAAAAGACAATTACAAAGTTTAATACTAAAAAATACTTGACAAGTATTAATATGGTATAATTAAGCGGTGTTAAAAAATTACCGGTAAAGTGAGAGGAAAATGAATTATAACAAACAAGAGTTATCTAAAGATGTTGTCTCTGAAATCAAACACCAAGTAAAGTTATTTAAGAAAAAAACTACTAACACAAAGACTGTAAAAAAGGATAATCATCGCTCTAAATTTATAAATTTTTATTTTAGTGATAAGTATAAGCTATAAAAACCACATTGTTTAATTTTGAGCTTTAACTTGCAAGAAAAAGATTTTATTAAAACTGCCAGTGAGTTATTTGCATTTTTAGTTGATGAAAATAGTATAAAAACTAATAAAAAAGAGTTATTTTTTGTAGCTCTTGCTGACTCGTTAGATGATATTAGCAAATACTGCCAGAGTTATCAAATCAAAATTACTGCACTAGATGATATTAAATTACTAGTTTTTTCTATTCCATACCTACAAAAAACAATTACAAAGTTTAATACTAAAAAATACTTGACAAGTATTTTTGCATTATTAAATAAAGCCTATATTTACAATAAAAATTTTTCTATAGCTAAGTTAAAAGACTCTATTGCAGTTTGTGAAGGCCTAATAATAGATAAGCAAATAATTGCGGTTTATACTTATGTTAAGGGCTTTCAAGAGAGTATGGAGGTTACTGCACCTGATGATCCTCACCTTTACCGCTTGCATAATAAAGAAGACCTTAATAAAATAACTAATGCTTTAATTAGTGTGTCTGATAAAACAGGTATTACCGAGTTTGCAAAAAGCTTACAGGATAAAAAAATAAAAATTTTTGCAACAGGGGGTACAGCAAAACATTTACAAAAAAATGGTATAGATATTATAGATATTGAGAGCTACACTAATTTTCCAGAAATGATGGATGGGAGAATAAAAACCATCAATCCTAAAATACACGGTGGCATATTAGCAAGAAGAGACAAGGACTATGATGCTATGCAAGAGCATAATATTATTCTTATTGATTTAGTAGTAGTAAATTTATATCCATTTGCAAAAACTATATCTAAACAAGATTGCACAAAAGAGCTGGCTATTGAAAATATTGATATTGGCGGACCTGCTATGTTAAGAGCTGCTGCTAAAAACCATAAATTTGTCAGTGTTATTGTTGATAGTGCTGATTACGATAAGGTTTTATTAGAAATAAAACAATCTGGAAATACTACTTTAACAACCAGAGAGTACTTGGCATTAAAGGTTTTTGAACATAGTACAAAATACGATGGCGATATTGCTAATTATTTAGGAGGTGATGATAAGTCATTTTCTAACACTATTAATCTACAACTTAGCAAAAAACAAGAGTTAAGGTATGGCGAAAACCCACATCAAAACGCCTCGTTATATGTAGAGGATAATAACAATAATACCTCAATAGTAAACAGCAGGCAAATACAAGGCAAGGAATTATCTTACAACAATATAGCCGATGCTGATACTGCTTTGGAGTGTGTAAAACAATTTACCAAGCCTTCTTGTGTTATCGTTAAACACGCTAATCCATCTGGGGTAGCTACTAGCGACAATATCCTAGACGCCTACCTTAATGCCTATAAAACAGACCCAACTTCTGCTTTTGGCGGTATTATAGCGTTTAATAGAGAGTTAGATATAAAAACCGCAAAAGCTATCATAACCCAGCAATTTGTTGAGGTAATTGTAGTCCCTAGTATTAACAATAATGCCAAAAAAATACTAATAACTAAACCAAATATAAGGGTGCTTGTTTGTGGTGATATTAAAAAAAATACCCAATACTTTGATTATAAGCGTATAAATGGTGGCTTGTTAGTACAAGATAAAGACTTAAAAACCATAACAACTAATGATTTTAAATGTGTTAGCGAAAAACAAGCTACAAAAAAACAACAACAAGATTTATTATTTGCTTGGCAAGTTGCAAAATTTGTAAAATCTAATGCCATAGTTTATGCAAAAAATCAAATGACTATCGGTATTGGTGCTGGGCAAATGTCAAGGATATACTCCACTAAAATAGCTAAAATTAAAGCAGATAATGGTAATTTAAGCACAAAATCATCGGTGATGGCATCTGATGCTTTTTTCCCTTTTAGAGACAATGTTGATACTGCTGTTAAATATGGTATTAATGCTATTATTCAACCAGGCGGCTCAATGCGTGATAAAGAAGTAATTAAAGCTGTTAATGAGGCTGGAATTATTATGATTTTTACAGGAGTGCGTCATTTTTATCATTAAGTTGTTTTTACTTGGTTTTTTATAGTAAAATAGCATATATGCTTTATTTAGCATGTTTTTTATCAAAACAGTTGATTTTATTATGCTTTGATATTGTA
Source organism: Gammaproteobacteria bacterium (assembly GCA_965207335.1). Taxonomy (GTDB): domain Bacteria; phylum Pseudomonadota; class Gammaproteobacteria; order PS1; family Pseudothioglobaceae. The sequence goes on along the minus strand of OZ242267.1, from coordinate 1,301,210 downwards.
ATAGCAGTAGTATTTTGTAGTTTTTTTTTATAGGAGGATGTTGTGTCATCAACAACAGGAACAGTTAAGTGGTTTAATGCAAGAAAAGGGTTTGGTTTTATTGAATGTGAGCAAGGAGATGTTTTCGTACATTTTCGTAATATTAACTCAGATGGTTATAAAACCTTAGAAGATGGACAAAAAGTGTCATTTGAAGTAAGTAGCGGTGAAAAAGGACTGCAAGCAGAAAATGTAACTATAATTAGTTAAATATTTAATAAGCGGTATTGCTTTTAGTAATATATTTGAGGCATACCTAATTAAATAATAAGGTTGGTGGTAAGGAAATAAATCTTAGTAAAAGTTAAAATCCTTGTCACATATAAAAAATTGTTAGACCGCTAATAAAGACTGTTTATTTATGCAAGAAAAAATTATATTAAAAATTACTATGCAAATAAATATCCTTATACGGTTGTCTTAAAAATTTAACCACCGCCTACTGCTTTAACAATTTCAACCTTATCATTAGGTTTTAGTTTTGTTACTGATAGTTTAGATTTTGGTATGATAGCACTATTTACTTCTAGTGCTATTGCTTGGTTTTTGTAGCCTAATTTTTGTACTAAATCGGCACAGATGCTATAACTATATGCATTAAAATCTACCCCATTTAATTTAATAATTAATGTGTTCATTGCATTTTACCTACTGCACAACTAACAAAAGATTTTGCCTTAGTTTTTATTTTATCTAGTCCTTTGGTACTATTTATTTCTGGATAACCTAATGAGTGCAGGGTTTTTGTTATAGATTGTCTTTTATTTTCTGGTAAAGTAAGTGTAATCAGCCCTTTTTCTACATCTATTACAACATCTTCTATGTTATAGATTTTGTTTAATTTGTTTTTTATTAATGTCGTACATCCAGAACATTTAATATTTTCAACATATATTTCCATAATTATTATTCTACCATACTATTAAGTGTGTAACAAAATAAAAAACCAACTTAATTGTTTAATTTAGTAATCTTGTTTTAGTATAAAGGGTGTATATTGTAGACTTTTTTGGTATGTACTTAATTACCGTGCTTATTTATTTGCTATTAAGGTATCAATAATAGGGCTTAATATATTATCCATAACATCTATCATATAATTACCATTAAAAACTAAAGTATTGTTATTTTGTAAAAATGCTTGTGCTTGTTTTGGTAGCGTTTTTCTTACATTCTCTAAGTTAATACTATTAATACGAACTGTTGTTACTATTAGAGAATCATTTGGTGATGGTATTTCTTGAGCTCTAAACGGGTTTGAAGTATCAATCAAAGGAATGCGGTGAAAATTAATATGGGTTTTATCAAATTGAGGTGTTATGTATTTAACATAATCAGGCATTCTATCTAAGATAGTATTAGTAACTTGCTCTGGTGTATATGGTCTTTCTGTGGTATCTCTTTGTATTTTTTGTATCCACTCAATATTGATACTAGGAACAACTCCAACTAACAAATCAACCCTTGATGCCACATCAACACTATCTGTTATTACACCGCCGTGCAGTCCCTCATAAAACATTAAATCACTATTAGGGTCTATATCTTCCCATGGGGTAAACTGCCCTTCAATAAGCTTTAAATCAAAGTGTTTATTATGTTTTTTAGCCTCATCATTGGAATGAATATAATATCTCTTTTTACCAGTACCATTTCTACTATATTCATCAAATAATTGATATAGTTTATCAAAATAATTAGCATGTTCTGAAAAATGGGTTAATATTTTGCCTTTTTTTATACTTTTTTTCACCTCTTTTTTCATATCCGAGCGTTGATATTTATGAAAACTATCGCCCTCAATAATCACTGGTTTTAGGTTTTTTTTACTAAAAATTTTCTCAAATGATTTTTTAACAAAAGTAGTGCCAGCACCTGATGAACCTACTACTGATATTATAGGGTGTTTACTAGACATAGATTAAAATTCCTTGACTGATATTTATAAAATTAGTTATTGTTATTAAAAATCTAAGTTACCTACTGTTAAGGCATTATCTTGGATAAAGTCTCTTCTAGGCTCAACCTCGTCTCCCATAAGTGTGCTAAAAATTTTATCCGCAGAAATATCATTATCAATCACAACCTTAAATAAAGTTCTATTATCTGGATTCATTGTTGTTTCCCAAAGTTGATCTGGATTCATCTCCCCTAAACCCTTATATCTTTGGAATGATTGATTTTTTTTAGCATCTTCTGTTAGTATTGATAATACATCTAAAAAGTATTTTATTGGTATTTTTTTGCCTTTTTTCTCTAAATAAGACTCATTTACAGATATTAAACTAGCTGTGTTATTAAAAAAATCTATTACTTTCGCATAATTATCTGTTTTAAAAAACTCTACCGAAAGCTCACTAAAACCATTTTCCACCCCGTAGGAAAATAATTTATGGGTTATGGTGTTTTTCTCTTTATTGTAAGATATTTTATGATTATTAGCATTATTTTTATTGTCTGCATTTATTTTTTCATTTAGTTTATCACACCAAGATATTAAATTGTCGTGGTTAATATCTATAATTGGAGCTATTTTTATTATTGCTTGTAAAAATTCTTTATTGTGTTTGTATAATAATTTGTTAACCGTTGTATTAATATCGTTATATTCTTTAATAACTTTTTCTAATGCTAAACCAGATATTGCAGGAGCGCTATCATTAACAAACAGATGGCAATCATCAATAGAATCTTGTAATAAATAATCACTCATTTCTAAATCATCTTTTAGGTAATGTTCTTGCTTGCCTTTTTTAACTTTATATAAAGGTGGTTGTGCAATATATAAGTAGCCGTTTTTTATAAGCTCTGGATAATGTTGATAGAAAAATGTTAACAATAATGTTCTAATATGGGCACCATCAACATCCGCATCTGTCATAATAATTATTTTATGGTAGCGAAGTTTTTCAATATTAAATTCTGATTCTATCCCACAACCTAATGCAGTAATTAGTGTTGTTATTTCTTGCGAGGTAAGGATTTTTTCTAATCTTGCTTTTTGCACATTTATAATTTTACCTTTTAAGGGTAATATGGCTTGGGTTTTTCTGTTTCTACCTTGCTTAGCAGAGCCTCCAGCTGACTCACCCTCTACTAAAAATATTTCTGAATCAACAGGATCTTTTGTTTGACAATCTGCTAATTTACCCGGCAACCCTCCTAAATCTAAAATACCTTTTTTCCTAGTTATTTCTCTTGCTTTTCTAGCAGCATCTCTTGCTCTAAATGCTTCTATTATTTTTAAAGTAATGATCTTTGCTTCGTTAGGATTTTCCAATAAAAATTCTGCTAATTTTTCATTTATTATTTGCTCAACCGGCAGTCTAACCTCAGATGAAACTAACTTATCTTTGGTTTGTGAAGAAAATTTAGGGTCTGGAACTTTAATAGATATAATACCTGTCAAACCCTCTCTAATATCATCGCCAGTAATATTAATATCTTTTTTCTTAACTTGATGGCTGTTTTCTATTTGTTGATTTAATGTTCTAGTTAATGCCCCTTTAAAACCAGCTAAATGAGCACCACCATCTCTTTGAGGTATGTTATTAGTAAAGCAATAAATAGCCTCTTTATAAGAATCAGTCCATTGCATAGCTGCATTTACTACAATGTTATTTTTTTCGCTAGATATATAGATAATATCTTGGTGAATTGGAGTTTTTGCTTTGTTTAAATATTCAACAAATGATTTAATACCGCCTTTGTACTTAAATACATCCTTTCTTTGACTTGACTCTTCTAATATGTCTATGTAAATACCGTTATTTAAAAATGCTAACTCTTTAATTCTATTAGTTAAGGTTTCATATTTAAATTTAGTAATTGTAAAAACATCTTTATTTGGTTTAAAACGAATAGTTGTCCCGGTTTTTTCTGTATCGCTAATTTTTTTAATTGGTGCATCAGGAACACCGCAAGTATAAGTTTGTTTATAAAAACCACCATTTTTATATATGTTTAACTCTAATTTTTCAGATAAAGCATTAACAACAGAAACACCAACACCATGTAAACCACCAGATATTTTATATGAATCATTATCAAACTTACCCCCAGCATGAAGTATTGTCATAATAACCTCGGCAGCTGATATATTTTCATCTTTGTGAATGTCAACAGGAATACCTCTACCATCATCCGATACTGATACAGAATCGTCACTGTGTATTATAATGTTTATTTTAGTACAATGTCCTGCCAGCGCTTCATCAATAGCATTATCAACAACCTCAAATACCATATGATGTAATCCAGTACCATCTTCTATATCACCTATATACATACCTGGTCTTTTTCTTACTGCTTCAAGTCCTTTTAAAACTTTAATATTATCTGCACTGTATTCTTCTGGCATTTTATTGGGAGTATTAGATTATGAATTGTATATTATATAATAAATTAACTGTATTTAGCTTGAAATAACTATTTATTTTATATTTTCATGGGCATAATAACATATTGATAATCGTTATTATTATCGTTAGTAAATAAATAACTTTTATTTTCGTTATCTGGCACAGCAATAATTATATTTTTTGTTATTAATTTTTCTAATATACTTATTAAATAGTTTATATTAAATACTACTTCAATATTTTTATCTTGTTTTTTTATAGTTAATTCTGTTTTTGCATCACCTTTTTCTGATCTAGTTTCAATATAAATAATATCATTTTTAAAGTTTAGTGTTACACTTTTTTTGTTTTCGTCAACTAATGGTATTACATCTTTTAATTTTTCTATTAATTGCTCTTTATCTATTGAAATTTTATTGTCATTTATTGGAATTACCTGCTCGTAGTCAGGAAAATTACTGTTTATTAATTGACTAGTTATTGTAGTCTCATCAAATGAGATATTAAAATAACTATTTGAGATATTTATATCTATATTTGTTTCTTTTTTGTTTTGAGATAGTAATTTTAGTATTTCTAATACTGTTTTTTTAGGAAGGATAACTGTTTCTTTTTTTATGTCTTTATTTAATTGCTCTATAACCCCTAATGATAGCCTATGGCCATCTGTTGCTACTACTGTTAGTTTGTCATTACTTGCTTCAAAATATAAGCCATTTAAGTATATTCTTATATCATTATTGCTAATTGTAAAGCTAGTTTTATCTATTAAATCTTTTAATTTATTTTTACTTACAGTTATAGTTTTATAATCTTTTATTGTTTGTAGTAATGGAAAATGCTTATCATTAAAAGTATTTAGTGTATATTTATTTTTTAAAAAACTAATTTTTATTTTATCATCTTTTAATTTAAAGTTTATTTTAGTATTTATTGCTAAATTTTTAATAATATCTATTAAATTTTTAGCGTATAAGGTAAACACTAACTCTTTATGTTCTTGAATTTTATTTATTGTTTGTATTTGTATTTCTGAGTCCGTTGCTGTTAGTTTTAACTTATTATTTTTAACCTCTATTAATACATGTGATAATATTGGTAGATTATGTTTTTTTTCTACTATCGTTATTACTTTTTGTAGTGCAGGTAATAATTCTTTTGTTAATAATTCTATTTCCATAAGTTTATATTTATTACTATTAGTTGTGCTATTTTTGTTAATAAGGTATTTTTTGTTTATTAAATTAATAACTTAATGTTATATTTTTTGTTAATTTCCTTGTTAGCCTTTGTTAGTTTTTTTCATATTTATTAGTTTTTTTCATATTTGTTAGTTTATTGTTTCTTAACAGTTGTTAATAATATTAATAATCCTCTATTTTTAAACATAAGTTTTTATATTCTTTGTTGGTATTTTCATCGTTTTTTATTTTATTTTTTATTTTTTTTTCAGCATAAATAACTGTGGTGTGGTCTCTTTTAAAAGCCAAACCAATTTTTTGTAAACTTAAATCAGTATATTGTTTGCTAATAAACATTGCCATTTGTCTATAATAAACTATTTCCTTGTGTTTTTTCTTGGATGTTAGGTTATTAATATTTATACCATAATATCTGCATATTATTTTTTGAATTTCTTCAATTTCAATAATTTTTTTGATTTTTGATATAAAATCTTTTAAAGCATCCTTTGCATCCTCTATTGTTATACTGCTGTTTTTATTTTTTTTAAACCTAACATGTACAGTTAAGTTGTTTATAGCCCCCTCTAACTCTCTAACATTACCATCTATTTTACTAGCTATAAATAATGCCACATCTTCATTTAGTGTTATTTTTCTTTTTTTAGCCTTGTTTATTAAAATTGCGGCTCTTAACTCTAATTCTGGTTTTTTTACTCCAATACTTAAGCCTTGTTTTAACCTGGTGCTTAACCTGTTTTCAATTTTTTTTAGCTCATAAGGCGTAGTATCACAGGTAAGAATAACCTGCTTGTTTTTAGCAAATAAAAAATTTAATATGTGGAATAATTCTTCTTGACTTTTTGTTTTGTCCTTTATTTGATTAATATCATCTATTAGCAATAAGTCAGCAGATTGATAGCATTTTTTTATTTGATCTATTTTTTTGTGCCTAATGCCATTTGTTATATGAGCTACAAAGCTTATAAGAGGAACATATATTATGTTTATATTAGGATTTTTACTTTTTGCCAGAGCACCTACGGCTTGTAGAATATGAGTTTTACCCAAACCAGATTCTCCGTATATTGTAAATGGACTATATTCTGTTTTACTCACATCTTCTGCTATAGATTTTGCCACACGATAGGCTAGGGTATTAGCATCGCCTTCTAGTAGGTTTTCAAATGTATATTCTTTAATAAGTGGAGTGCTTATTTTTTCTATAATGGATTTTATATTAACCTTTGTTCCTGCACTACTAACTGTTACTGTTATTTGTTTGTCTATTTTTTTTATTAATGGTCTTATTTTTGAGTCAATATTTTTTTTCAGCCAATCAAAAACGAATTTATCAACAGTACCTAGTTTTAATTTATTTTTTGTTTGACTTGCATTTATTTTAAGTGCAAAAACAGTTAATTCTTGTAAGCTTATTATTTTTTTTAATTCATCTAAGCAGTCCTGCCATATTTTAGGCATTGTTATTTGTTGCTGCATTGTGGTGATTCTGGGGCAGTAATTTTTTTACTCCATTCTTGTTTGGTATATGTATGTATTGCTAGGGCATGAATTTGTGCTAATTCTTTTTTAAATATTTTATTAACCATTCTATGTCTGTTTATTAATTTTAACTCGTTAAATACATCGCTTACAATAACTATCTTATAGTGTGATTCTGTTTTTGGGCCTGCATGGCTATGGCTTTCGTTTGTAACACTATAATAGCTAGGATTAAACTCAGATATTATTTTATTAGTTATAATATTGTCCATTGACATAATAATACATTATTAATGCTCTTGAAATTCAAAAGCATCAGAATAAAAGTTTTGTTTATTTAAGCCTATTTTAACAAAAGATTCGGCAGCTATTTTTACCATTGTTGGATTGCCACAAGCATAAACTTCGTATTTGGATAAGTCAGTAAAATCTTCTAATACTGCATTATGAACATAGCCGCTTCTACCATGCCATTTGTCATCAGCATCTGATAATACTGGAATAAAATCTATATTACTATATTCTTTTGCCCATTTAAAAGGCTCGTCACTGTAAATATCTTTATATCCTCTTACCCCCCAGTATAGTTTTATAGATCTTTTTTTGTTTATCAGTGTGTACTCAATCATTGATTTTATAGGGCCAAAGCCAGTACCGCCAGCTATCATAACAATAGGATTATTGCTATCTCGTAAATAAAAATTCCCCTTTGGTCCGTCTAATTTTAGTAAATCTTGTTTTTTTAACTCTTTAAATATAAAGTGGGTAAATTTTCCATTATCAACTAAGCGTACATGTAGTTTTATTATATTTTTATTATTAGGTATATTTGCTATTGAAAAAGACCTGGGCTTGAATTTAGGGTGGATTAAATCAATATACTGTCCTGATAAAAATTGAATCATATCTATACTAGGTATTTTTAAAGAAACTTCTGCTACATCGTCATTTAGTAGGTTAATAGATAATACTTTGCAGGGGTATGTTTTACTTATTATATCTGTGGTAGATACCAGCTCATCAACGGCTATATTTAGGTCGGTAATTGGCTCACATTGGCACATTAGTGCAAAACCATCATCGGCATCTACTTGGCTTATTCCTTGTGTTAATTCTTTTTTTTCTATCTCGCCACTTATTATTAATGCCTTACATTTTCCACAAACACCTTTTTGACAACCAAACGGTATATTAACCCCATGCTGCATGGCGGCATCTAAAACCGTTTGTCCTTTATTAAGGACAAAATTATTACCACTTATGGTGTTCGTAATTTGGTACATGAACTATTAAAAAATACATAATATGACATTATACCTTGAATAATTATAAAGGTTACCGCATTAAACTATAAGATTGTAATTCATGGATAAATAAATATTAATTAATGGTAAAGCAATATCTTAATCATTGCTATAAATAAAAAATAACATAGTTAAAAAGTAGTGATATAAACATAAATATTTTTATGTAAGTCTTGTGTTTTAATTAAAAGGTCTAACAACATACCATATGTTGCTTGTGCTAAAATGTCACTTTTTATTAAGCATTACTATGTCTTTATTAGCAAGTGTTTTTAATGACTTATCTAGCCTCAATCGTAGGGCATTTATCCCCTTTATTATGTCAGGCGACCCTAGTTTAAAGCAAAGCCTAGCATTAGCACACAAATTGGTTGCAAATGGTGCTGATATTTTGGAGTTTGGTGTGCCGTTTTCTGACCCTATGGCAGATGGTGTTATAATTCAAAAATCCCACGAAAGAGCATTAATAAATAAAGTGTCATTATCAGATGTACTAAACTTAGTAGCAGAGTTTAGAAAAACAAACAAAAAAACCGCAATTGTATTAATGGGCTATGCAAATCCTATTGAGTCCTTTGGCTATAAAATATTTGCCAAGCAAGCTAAACAAAGTGGTGTTGACGGGGTTTTGGTTGTTGATTTGCCAATAGAGGAATCACAAGGACTAAAAGCCCAGCTAACAAAACAGAATATTGATTTAATATTTTTAGTATCACTAACCACTACTAATGCTAGGCTTGTACAAATATCAAGACAGGTTAGTGGCTTTGCTTATTTTGTAGCATTAAAAGGTGTTACTGGTGCTACGAACTTAGATATAGAAGAGTTAAGGTCAGGCCTAATTAGGGTGCAAAAGTTTATTAATATTCCTATTGGTGTTGGTTTTGGTATTAAGAATAAAGAAGATGCCAAAGAGGTCGCAAAAATTGCTGATGCTGTTATTATTGGTAGTGCCATAGTTGCATTAATTGAAAAGTATAGCAATGATAATGGTAAAATGCTGACAGAAGTGGCAAAATTAAGTAAAAGTATTAGCAAGGCATTAATTGTTAGTGATAATAATATCAACTAAATAAAATATTTAATATGAGTTGGCTTGAAAAAATTCTTCCATCAATAAAAAGTTCTAGCAAAAAAAATATTCCAGAGGGAGTGTGGACTAAGTGCAAATCTTGTGATTCTGTACTTTATAGCAAAGAGCTATCCGATAATTTATTTACCTGTCCTAGATGTGACTTCCATAACCGTATTGGTGCAAGAGATAGACTAAAGTTTTTCTTAGACGAAAATAGCAATCAAACCGAAATTGCTAGTGATATAACCAGCATTGATCCTTTAAAATTTAGGGACAAAAAAAAATACAAGGATAGATATGCTAACGCCCAAAAAACAAGCAATGAAAAAGAAGCTTTAGTGGTAGTAAAGGGCGAATTAAAAGAAATGACTGTTATAGTTGGTGCATTTGAATTTAGTTTTATGGGTGGCTCTATGGGCTCTGCTGTAGGCGAAAAATTCTTGCAAGCTGTAAGGGAAAGTATTGATAATAATGCCCCATTTATATGTTTTTCAGCCAGTGGTGGTGCTAGAATGCAAGAGGGCTTGTATTCTTTGATGCAAATGTCAAAAACAGCATTAGCACTAAGCTTATTATCAGATGCTAAAATCCCTTTTATATCAATTATGACAGACCCAACTATGGGCGGAGTTACGGCTAGTTTTGCTATGCTTGGTGATGTCAATATTGCCGAACCTAATGCTCAGGTTGGTTTTGCCGGGCCGCTAGTTATTAAACAAACAGTTCGCGAAGAGTTGCCACAAAATTTTCAAAAAAGTGAATTTTTACTAACAAAAGGCGCTATTGATATGATAGTTACAAGGCATAATATGCGTGATACAGTACATACTTTATTATCACATTTAACTAATAACTAGAGAGACCTTTGCACAAACATGAATAATCATCAGGACCCCGCTTTTCACTCACTTGATAATTTTTATCAAACCAGCCTTAGAACAACTAGGACAGGCTTGATAGAATATCATCAATTAAGCAAAAATCAGAGCTCTGTTAATCATCCCTATTTATGCAAAGGTCTCTTAAATTTTTGTGCATTATAAAATATTATTTAAGTTGAGTCATAGCGACGGGACTGTTATTGATTCTAGTTTAGATGAGCCTTTTGAGTTTCAAATAGGCGATAAACAATTAGATTATTGCTTAGAAAATTGTATTAAATCAGCAAAATTAAACCAACTTCAGACATTTTTATTAGGTCCTGAAGATGGTTTTGGCTATCGCGATGAGAGTGCAGTACAAACTATGGATATTAGTAAGTTTACACACCTAGACGAGTTAAAAGTTGGACTAGGTGTAGAGTTTGATATTCCAAATGGCGATAAGTATTTAGGGTATATTAAAAATATTGATAATAATAAAGTCTTAGTGGATTTTAACCATTTATTAGCAGGACATAATATATCATTTCAAGTTCAAGTTTTAGAGGTGTTAAAGTGAAGATTTTTTTAGCAAGTCCAAGGGGTTTTTGTGCTGGTGTTGAAAGGGCTATATATATTGTTGAGAAAGCCTTAGAAAAACACGGAGCACCTATTTATGTTCGCCATGAAGTTGTCCATAATCGTTTTGTGGTAAATGACTTAAAAAATAAAGGTGCTATTTTTGTTGAAGAGATAGCAGATATTCCTAATAATTCTGTGGTTATTTTTAGTGCTCATGGAGTATCTAAAAAGGTTAAACAAGAAGCATTAAACAAAGAATCTATTATTTTTGATGCTACTTGTCCATTGGTTACTAAGGTGCATAAAGAAGTAGCAAGAAGCAGGGCAAAAAATGAAAGTGTAATTCTTATAGGGCATGCAAATCACCCCGAGGTTGATGGTACTATGGGGCAGTGTGAGGATGAAAATAGTATTCATTTAATTGAAAGCATTGACGATGTCAATAAATTATCTCTAGCAGATAATGATAGTATTTCATATACCACCCAAACCACGCTATCTGTTGATGACACTCAGGATATTATCGATAAGTTAAAACAAAAATATCCAAATATTACTCCCCCTAATAAAGATGATATTTGTTATGCTACCCAAAATCGGCAAGATATAGTAAAACAGCTTATGAGTGTAAGTGATGTGCTATTTGTTTTAGGCTCGGCAAACTCATCAAACTCAAATCGTTTAAAAGAAATAGCAATAAAACTAAACAAACCAGCTTATTTAATAGACGACTACAACGAAATAAAACCAGAATGGCTATTAGGTGTTAATAATATAGCACTAACAGCTGGGGCATCAGCACCAGAGGTTTTAGTACAAGAAGTAATTACTAGATTAAAAGAACTTGGAGTTAGCGAGGTAATAACAAATAAAGGCATACAAGAAAATGTAATATTCCCATTACCAAAGGAATTAAGGTGAAAAAAACTTTAGTCTGTGGCTCTTATGCTTTTGACAGTATTATGCTTTTTAAGGATAGTTTTAAAAAACATATTTTGCCAGATAAATTACATATATTAAATGTATGTTTTTATGTGCCTAGTATGCGTAAAGAGTTTGGCGGCTGTGCTGGCAATATTAGTTATAACTTACACCTTTTAGGTGATAATGTTTACCCTATGGCAACTGTAGGAGGTGATTTTAACCTGTATAGAAACAAAATTAAAAAATTAAAAATTAATGACAAATATATTAAGGAAATAGCAAAGCATTATACCGCTCAAGCATTTATTACTACTGACATTGATGGTAATCAAATTACCTCATTCCACCCTGGCGCTATGGAGCATGCACACTTAAATAATATAATAGAGCTTAATATTGATGCTGATATTGCAATAATAGCACCTGATAGCAAAAGAGCTATGATTGAGCATGCCAGAGCATTGTTTGAGTTAAATATCCCGTTTATTTTTGACCCCGGACAGGGGCTACCTATGTTTAACAAAGGCGAATTACTAAGTTTTATAGACCAGGCTACATGGATTGTGCTAAATGACTATGAACTAGAATTATTAAAAGAAAATTCCAGACTATCAGTAACAGAAATAGCCAAACAAGTACAAGCATTAATAGTAACCAAAGGTGCTAATGGCTGTGATATTTACTTACAAAACGAGGTTTTAAACATTGAAGGTATAAAGGCAAATGCCATTGACCCAACAGGATGTGGCGATGCTTATAGGGCAGGTATTATCTTTGGTATCAAAAATAAACTAAACTGGCAGACAACAGCCAGATTAGCAAACCTAATAGGTGCTATAAAAGTAGAGGTAAAAGGTACTCAAAACCATAGTTTTAGTCTAACTAGCATACAAGAATTATACTACCAAAAATACAATACCAAGTTGTGGTAAATTTAATATTGTTGTAGTACAGAAAAAACCACCGTATAAAGATAAAAAGTAATCTTTATACGGTGATTTTAAATTATCTTAAAATAACAATGTTTTGTTATTTTTGTTGCCCTCGCTTAAAAAACGAGGGCAGGCTACAAATACTTTACCAATACTTAAAAGTCGTAGCGTACACCAGCTATATATGTTTTTGCATTGCTAGTAGTATCACTGTCTGAATTATATACCCAAGTAAACATGTTAAAGCTTTTAAATTGACGGCGTAAGCCAATTTGTGTACCTGTAATATCACCACTAGCAACAGAATCATCAGGTGAGACAGTACCGTATTCAAATCTTAGAGTTGTGCCATTACCTAATACCCCGCTAAGTCCAATAACAGCGGCAAAGTCAACACCAGTAACATCATCTGCATCGTTATCGCTATTAACAGCAGAATAAGAGACGGCAAGATAAATATCACTAGTTGGTGAGTAATCTATTCCTACACCATATCCTGTTGAATCAGCACCATCTGCTGATGCGTCAGCAGTATTATAATAAGCACCAATATTAGTCTTAGGGGCAAGTTCTGTACCAGCACCAAATATCCATTTATTGACACCTGTTTTTTCTACTCCTTGTCCTATTTGTGCTGCGCCTTGATATTTAATATTACCAGCCTTGTTGCTATAATGGATTGCATTGTTAATTCTATACGTACCAAGATAATCATATGCTAGGCTTTGAGTGTTAGTAAATACATCTGCCTTACCGCCTACAAAGTTATAAGCAGGACCCCATGAATTACCTAGGCGAATATCACCAAAATCACCCTTAACCCCAACATAAGCAATTCTGGTGCTACTATTTGCTAATCCAAAATTACCATCTAAACCATATTCTAGGCGGAACATGCCAGTTAAGCCATCACCTAAATCACGGTTGTTTTTAAAGCCAAATCTACTGCTTACATTAGAAAATTCACTTTTTTCATCAGTATCCTTCACCTGAGTTTTTAAAAGCAATCTTACACTACCATAAAGTGTGTTTGGTGTGTCTGGTGTTTCATTGCATTACCCATTTCTGATATTGCTTGTTCTAAATCAGCAATACGATCCTCAAGCGCCCCCTCATATAAAGATGCTGCAATAGTCGTATGACTAAACAACAAAATTATAGCCGCTGGTATTATTTTATAAAATGACATTTTGTATCCTCCGTTACTAAAAAAACCACATTGTAGCACAGTATTAGCCAATAATACAAATTTATTTTAATAAATATTGTTTTTTGTAGAAATTTACTATAATTATGGTCTATAAATACATGGTATAACATACGGTTTATCTATATATAGCAAGCCTTTTGCATTTTTTTGAACACTATGTAGTATTTAAGTAATTATTTTATATTTTTCTTAAAAATTATCTAATTTTAAGCAATTATGTTGCACTTTTTTAAAAAATCATATAGTTTTAAGCAATTATTTTGTATTTTTTTAAACACTATGTAGTATTTAAGCAATTATTTTGTATTTTTTTAAACACCATATAACTTCAAGTAATTTTTAATGCTAGTTAGGGCTTTAGTGCTATTAGATTTGCTTAGGTAGGTAATTATATCGTATATAGTAATAATACTAAATACTGGAATATTGTAAAGCTTTGTTATTTCTGCTATGGCTGAGGTGTTATTTTTGCCGTATTCTTTTCTATCTAGTGCTATTATTACCCCTTTAATTGTAACGGGTTTGCCGTGCATAATGTGCATAACTTCGTTAATTGCTGTGCCTGCTGTTATAACATCGTCAATAATGAGAATATCGTTATTTAGTTTTGCACCTACTATACTACCACCATCGCCATGGTCTTTTGCTTCTTTACGATTAAAGCTGTAATTTATATTTAAGCCAAAGTTTTTATACAGTGAAATACAGGTAGTATTAGCTAGGGGTATGCCTTTATATGCTGGGCCAAATAGAATATTAAAGTTTATGTTATTGTCAATAATAGCCTGAGCATAAAAATCGCCTAGTTTAGATAAATACTCGCCACTATTAAATAACCCAGCATTAAAAAAGTATGGACTTTTTCTACCTGACTTTAAAGTAAAATCTCCAAAAGTAATGGCTTTTGTTTTGATTATAAAATCAATAAACTCTGTTTTATAGTTGCTATTTACCATAGTAGTGCTTAATATTGTATAAGGTTAACTTATTATACATAATATAAGATTAGCTTTTGAATTGTAAGCATTAAGTGCTATATAAACAAGCGATATTTACTAAGTTGCTTGACAAATTTTATTACTTAATTTAATAGCACTAATATTTACAAAATATGAAAATTATAACGGTTAATGTTAATGGTATTCGCTCTGCTGGTAAAAAAGGTTTTTTTGAGTATTTACAACAAACTAATGCAGATATAGTATGCATACAAGAAATAAAAGCCCAAGAACAGCAGTTAGATAAACACTTTTACCCAGAGAAATATTATTCTTTTTATCATAGTGCACAAAAAAAGGGTTATAGTGGCACGGCAATATTTAGTAAGGTTAAACCAGATAAGGTAATAAAAAGCACTAATTGGCGTTTTATAGACGATGAGGGGAGATTTATTCAAGCTGATTTTGGCAATTTAAGCGTTATATCATTGTATTTGCCATCAGGTAGTGCAAAGCAAGAACGACAAGATTTAAAAATGGATTTTTTAAAAAACGATTTTATGCCGTACTTAAAAAGTATTGCCAAAGACGGTAGGAAGTACATAATTTGCGGTGATTGGAATATTGCCCATAAAAATATTGATTTAAAAAATTGGCGTAGTAATCAAAAAAACTCTGGTTTTTTACCAGAAGAAAGGGCATGGCTTGATGAGCTATTTTATAAAGTTGGGTTTATTGATGCTTTTAGAGAGGTCAACAATAATGACTTTCAATATACTTGGTGGTCAAATAGAGGTAGGTCGTGGGAGAATAATACGGGCTGGCGTATTGATTATCAAGTGCTAAGTGCTAGTTTAAAAAACAGTGTTACAAAAGCTAGTATTTACAAAGACAAGCGTTTTTCAGACCATGCACCGCTTATAATAGAATATAAACGCAAAGGTCTCACATAAAATGTGTATAACACTGTTTTTTAAACTATGCTGTTTTTGCATTACAAATATTACAAATATTATAAATATAGCCTAGGGTTATATTCTTTGGGGCTAGTTGTTTTAATATGAGAAAAATTCGTAGTTTCACTAAACGCTCTGGCAGAATAACTGCAGCACAAAAATATGCCCTAGATAATTTGTGGCATAAGCACTATGTTCAGCCAGTAATAAACACTAAGCTATTAGTTGAATTTATAAAAGCTAAGCCAACTATACTAGAAATAGGTTTTGGTAATGGCGATAGCCTATTAAAAATGGCTATCAGCCATCCAGAACTAAATTATTTAGGTGTTGAGGTTTACAATGCAGGTATTGGCAGGCTTATAGCGGGCGTTGAAAAACATGAGCTACAAAATTTATATATTATTAAAGGCGATGCCATAGATGTATTAACAGAATATTTGCCTAACAATAGCCTTTATGGGTTACAGTTATTTTTTCCAGACCCTTGGCAAAAAAGAAAACACCATAAACGCCGTATAGTACAAGCAGATTTTTTTGATTTAATTGCCAATAAACTGTTAAAAAATGCTTATTTACATATAGTAACTGATTGGAAAAATTATGCAAAGCATATAAAATTAACCATCAAACAACAAAATAAATTTGTTGAGCAAAAAAATAATTTTATCTACACAAAAATAACCGAGCAAAGACCTACAACAAAGTTTGAGAAAAAAGGGTTAAAATTACAACATACAATTTGGGAGTTTGTATTAACTAAGCATTCTTAATGCAGTGGGCTAATTAAATTATACAAATACTCCGTAATAATAAAAAATATGTGGATATTTATAATATTTATAGTAGTAACTTTATCTGAGTTATATGTAATTATTGCAGTTGGTCAGGCAATAGGTGCTTTTAATACTATAATGTTGGTTGTATTAACGGCATTTATTGGCTCTTTTTTATTAAAAAAACAAGGCTTTCAAACCCTAAAAAAAGTCCAACAAACTGCCTTATCAGGAAACATTCCAACTATAGAGATATTAGAGGGCGTAGTGTTATTAGTTAGCGGTGCTATGCTATTAACACCGGGTTTTATCACAGATATTATTGGTTTGTTAGGGCTTTTGCCGTGGACTAGAAAGATATTTGTATTTTATATACTCGCTAAATACTCCCATAAGGTATTTAACAAAACTAAGCAATACACCAGTCATACAGACAATAACCCAGATATTATTGATGCCGAGTTTTGGGAAGATAGCAAAAAAAATATTAAATAATGCTAACAGCAGACAATACCCTACAAGAATGGCTTCAATACTTAGATAAATCAACAATAAAACTAGGACTAGATAGGGCAAAAAAAGTTTACCATAAACTAATACAAAAGCAAAATAGCACCATAATAACCATAACAGGTACAAACGGCAAGGGCTCAAGTGCAGCATTTTTAGAAAGTATTTATTTAAGTGCAGGCTATACAGTTGGCAAACTAAGCTCACCAGAATTGTTGCTGTATAACGAACAAATTACTATAAATGGCAAAAATGCTAGTGACAGGCAAATATGCTTGGCATTTGCAAAAATAGAGCAAGCAAGAGGCGATACATTTTTAAGTTATTTTGAGTTTTTAACTTTGGCAGGATTATTAATTTTTGCTAGCAATGGTGTTGCAATAACTATTTTAGAGGTAGGTTTAGGTGGCAGACTTGATGCTACTAATATTATTGATTGTGATTGTGCTATTATTACCAATATATCATTAGATCATTGCCATTATTTAGGCAATACCAGAGATGCTATAGCATTAGAAAAGGTAGCAATAGCAAGGGCAAACAAGCCGTTATTGTGTGCAGATAATAATCCGCCCGATAGTCTTGTTAGCTATATTAATACCAAAAAAATACCTAGCACTTTTGTAAGGGGTAATTATAACGAGACTGTAGGTTTGTTAGGCAATTATCAAAAAATTAATGCAAAATTAGCACAAACAACGGTAAAAACCCTGCAAAACAAACATTTTGTTAGTGATAACGATATTCATTTAGGCATAAAAAAGACCAGCATATTAGGTAGATTGCAACATATAAGAAAAAATAATATTAACATTATCTTGGATGTCGCTCATAATGAGGCATCTAGCGATGCATTATTAGAATATCTGCAAAGTATAAATTGTACTAAAGAAAATACCATAGCTATTTTTTCTGCACTAAAAGATAAAAATATTAGTGCCATAGTTGGTAAAATATCAGTTTTAATATCAACTTGGCACTTACTACCTATAATCGATAGGCGTTTTGATATGAGTTATTTATTGACAAACACCAAAAATACCTTAATATCAAACCTACATAAACACACTATAAAAACATATAATAATATCAATAGTGCCTTGACAAATAGTTATAATAAGAACATAAAAAACATTGTAATATTTGGTTCATTTCACATAGTAGCCTATGCTTTAAAGTCGTTGAATTATGAATAATACCCAAACAAAATATATACTTATAGGTGCGGTTTTTTGGCTAGGAATATTAGCTATTATTATTTTCACAATACATTATAGTAGCAATACAAAATATGATATTATTGATACTAATAACACCACAACAAAAAGTACTTGGTTTGTGCAAGTAGCTAGTTTTGAGGATAGAGGGTTATTAAAAAAACTCAATAATTCATTAATAAAAAATAAATACAAAACTAAAATAGTTTTTTCGGTAAAAACTAACGGTAATGTTGTAAGGGCAATTCGTATCGGTCCTTATAAAACAGAAAGTTTAGCTAAACAAACCGCTAATAATGTAAAAGCAACATTTAAAGTAAAACCCAAGGTAATTAATAGTACTGCAGTCACACCTAATAACTAGAGACCTTTGCATAAACATGAATAACCATTAGAACCCCACTTTTTACTCACTTAATTAAGCAAAAATCAGAGCTCTGTTAATCATCCCTATTTATGCAAAGTTCTCAACTAATTAAAAAAATATAATGACACTAGTAGAAGTTTATAATATTTTAACAACCCCTAAACTAGCAGATTATTTGTTATTAGCATTTATTTTTGCTATGATTGTTTTATCTGTAAAGCAAGGGACTGCTAAATCGCTGTTAAACTTAGTATTTTTTGCAGTATTTTTTATCATAGCTAGTAATTATTATTACCTACTAAGCAATAACATAGTTTTAAAATACCTAGTAATAGACAGCAATACTAGACTATTACTGGCATTTCTTATAATCATATTATTATTTTATGTATTAAAGTTTGCAATATATAGTTTGATTAATAAATCATTAACAATTAGCAATCCCTGTTGGTTTAATGTTATACTGTTTTGGTTTTTTATCATTATAATTGCTAATGTTGTAGCACTTATTAGTTATAAGTTGCAGTTTGTTGATACTGTATTAAACTTTTTTACTATAAGTCCAGCAAACAAAAGCAGTATAGCCTATGTTAGTATAATGCTCGTAATAATTGGGTTTGTTTTTACCGTTATTAGTTTGTTTAAAGTTAAACTAAGTCTAGCACAAAAATGTATTTTGGCAGTACTGTATCAAAAAATATTAGCATTTTTGCACAGGACTGCCCACTTTTTAAATTACAAAAACCCAGCTACTTTTTTAAGTTTTGTTGTAGCAACCTTGATTGGTATTATGCGTGCATTAGTGTTAGTCGTACTTATATTATTAATACTAAGAAATCTAACTATATCTAGCTCTAATTTTTGGAGCGATACTTTATTTGTTCATTATTTACAGGATTTTGCTGTGCTTATTGAGGGGTATCTTTCAAACCAACTACTATTTTTATAAGGACTTAATTATGTGCGGAGTTATTGGGATTCTATCTACTAAAAACAAAAATATAGCCAATTATATTTATGATGCATTAACAATAATACAGCATAGAGGCCAAGATGCAGCAGGTATTGTAACTGTTGATAAAGGGCGTTTTTATATGCGTAAAGCAAACGGCTTAGTTCGTAATGTATTTAGAACCAAGCATATGTTAAAATTAGTTGGTAATTATGGTATAGGACATATTCGTTACCCTACATCTGGCTCTTTATCTAGTGCAGAAGCACAGCCATTTTATGTTAATTCCCCTTGTGGTATAGCCTTGGCACATAACGGTAATTTAACGAATGCTAGCACACTAGCACAAGAGCTACTTATAAAAGATATGCGTCATCTTAACACCGATTCTGATTCTGAGATTATTTTAAATATATTAGCTAGTGCTATTTATAAGCAAGACAATAAACAAGAACCCAAAGAGATTATTTTTAATGCAATTGCCAAGATGAATGAGCGTATAAAAGGTGGTTATGCTTGTGTATCAATAATTGCTAGTTATGGATTTATGTTTGGATTTAGAGACCCAAACGGCATCAGACCCTTAATTATTGGTAAAAAGCGAAGCAAAAACGGTATTCGTTATATGCTAGCATCAGAAAGCGTTGCTATTACTGCTAATAGCTACAAGGTTGAACGCGATGTTTTGCCGGGAGAGGCAATTATAATTAATCAACAAGGCAAGTTGTTTAGCAGAATATGTGCAAAAAATACCAAATATTCCCCTTGTATTTTTGAGTTTGTTTACTTTGCTAGGCCAGACTCAATAATTGATAAAATATCAGTTTACAAATCAAGGCTAAGAATGGGGGAAATGCTAGCCAAAAGAATAAAAGAAAATTGGCAAGATGAAAAAATAGATGTAGTAATACCAGTGCCTGATACTTCTAGGACTTCTGCCTTGCAATTAGCTAGCAAACTAAAAATTAAATACCGAGAAGGCTTTATTAAAAATCGTTATATTGCTAGAACATTTATAATGCCAGAACAAAAACAACGCAAAAAATCTGTTCGCCAAAAACTTAGTGCTATTGCCTTAGAATTTAGGGGTAAAAATGTCTTATTAGTTGATGATTCTATTGTTAGAGGCACAACTTCAAAAGAGATTGTGCAAATGGCAAGAGATGCAGGGGCAAAAAAAGTGTTTTTTGCCTCAGCATCACCACCTATTCGTTATAATAATGTTTATGGCATTAATATGGCATCTAGGCAAGAATTTATTGCCCATGGACTCAATGAAAAAGAGATTTGTCAAAAAATATCTGCTGACAAATTAATATACCAGAAACTAGACGATTTAATACTAGCAGTAAAAAAAGGCAATACTGATATTGATAGGTTTGATGCATCTTGTTTTAATGGTGAGTATATAACAAACGATATTGATGAAAAATACTTACTTAAACTAGAAAAAAGACATAATAACAAAATAAAAACCAATACTAGTGAGTATAATTTAACTTGCAATGAATTAGAGAATTACAGTTAAATGGAACAGAATAAAAGTAATAATTTTACAACAAATGCTATTCGTTACGGCTACAACAGAACGCAAGAACAAGAGCATTCTGAGGCAATATTTTTGACATCTAGTTTTGTCTTTGATAATGCCCAGCAGGCCGAAATGCGTTTTGCAAAAAAAGAGCAAGGTAATATTTATGCTAGATTTACAAATCCTACCACTCGTGCATTTGAGAGGCGTATAGCAGTATTAGAACACGGTGAAGATGCACAGGCAACAGCAAGTGGTATGGCGGCTATTTTTGCTACTATTATGTCATTATTACAAGCAGGTGACCATATAGTAGCCTCTAGAAATATGTTTGGCTCTACTATTGTACTACTAAATACTATAGTTAGTAAGTTTGCTATTGATATTAGTTTGGTGGATTTAACTGATATAAACCAATGGCAAAATGCTATTAAAGACAATACTAAGTTGTTTTTATTAGAAACCCCCTCTAATCCATTAGGAGAAATAGTATCAATAGCAAAACTAGCAAAAATCGCCAAAGACAATAATATTTTATTAGCAGTTGATAATATTTGCACGCCAGCTGTGCAACAACCGCTTAGATTAGGTGCGGATATAATAATACATTCTGCTACTAAATATATTGATGGACAAGGTAGAGTATTAGCAGGGGCTATAATTGCTAATGCAAGTATTATTGAAAAAGTGCATAGCTTTGTGAGAACAACAGGTCCTAGCTTGAGTAGTTTTAATGCCTGGGTTTGTTTGAAAGGACTAGAAACCTTAACATTAAGAATGAAAGAGCATTGTAAAAATGCAATGCAATTAGCAGAATGGCTTGTTATGCAAAAAGAAATAGCAAAAGTTTATTACCTTGGGTTACAAGAACACCCTTATCACAATTTAGCAAAACAACAACAACAAGATTTTGGTGCTATAGTATCGTTTATAGTTAAAGGTGGTAAAGAATCGGCATTTAGGGTAATTAATAATACTCAATTAATATCTATTACCGCCAACTTAGGCGATACTAAAACTACTATTACCCATCCTGCTACTACAACACATAGTAGGTTAAGCGATAAAGAAAGACAACAAGCACAAATAAGCCAAGGACTTATTAGAATATCAGTAGGTTTAGAGCATATAGACGATATTATAGCGGATATTAGTAAGGGATTAAATGCCGTAGAGTTAAGTAGTTAAATTTGGTTTAAGGTGTTAAGACTTACTCTAAAAAAAACAGCATAGTTAAAAAACAGTGCTGGGTATATAAATATCATTACACAGCAGACTAAATGTTAAATATTATTAGTTTAAGGATTATGTCGCACTGTATAATTATATAACTTATGATTAAAATATTATTTATTAAAGCTAATTTTTACAACCCCTGCATGTCTTACAATTTTAAATACTAATGCCACAAAGTAAATACAATTATAACGAATTAATTAAATGTAGCAAAGGAGAGTTGTTTGGCCCTGGAAACGCTCAACTACCAGCCCCGCCTATGCTTATGTTTGACCGTATTACTGAAATATCAGAAAATGGCGGAAAATATGGCAGAGGATATATATGTGCCGAGCTTGATATTAACAAAGACATGTGGTTTTTTAAATGCCATTTTATCGGTGATTCAGTAATGCCAGGTTGTTTAGGCTTAGATGCTATGTGGCAATTAATTGGTTTTTATTTAGGATGGCTAGGTAAACCCGGCAGAGGAAGAGCTATTGGTGTTGGCAATGTCAAGTATATTGAACAAGTTTTTCCATCCGCTAAAAAAGTAGCCTATAAAATTAGCATATCTCGTATTATTTCACGGCAATTAAATATGGGTATTGGTGATGCCATTATGGAGGTTGATGGCAAGCTTGCCTACGAAGTTGAAAAGCTTAAAGTGGGCTTATTTGATAATAAAAACTATTATAAGTAATGAAAAACATTATACAAATTAAGGATATTATGTAATGAATAGAGTAGTTATAACAGGAATGGGGGTTATATGCAGTCTTGGCAATAATAAGTCTGAGGTGTTAAAATCACTACAAAATAGCACATCAGGCATAGTTTTTGCACCAAAGTATCAGGAGTTAGGCTTGCGCTCTCATGTCCACGGGGCTATTATTGAACCTGATTATACAGATATTATTGATAGAAAGAATGCTAGATTTATGTCTGATGCTGCTATTTATGCGGCTTTGGCTACGCATGAGGCTATTATAGAATCAAAACTTACAGACAGTCAAGTATCCAATGAAAGAACAGGGATAATTATGGGTTCAGGCGGTGCTTCTAATAAAAATATTGTTGAATCAGCAGATATATTAAGAACAAAAGGCATTAAAAGAGTAGGCCCATATCGAGTGCCTAGGACTATGGGTAGCACAACCTCTGCTTGTTTAAGTACTATGTATAAAATTAAGGGCGTGAATTATTCTATTAGTTCAGCGTGTTCTACCTCAGCACACTGTATTGGTAATGCTTATGAGCAAATACAAATGGGCAAACAGGATGTAGTTTTTGCAGGAGGTGGCGAAGAGTTAGACTGGAGTTTGACTATGCTATTTGATGCTATGGGGGCATTATCTTCTAAATATAATGCTACACCACAATTAGCATCAAGGGCATTTGATAAGGATAGAGATGGTTTTGTAATATCAGGAGGTGGAGGGGCGGTGGTGTTAGAATCTCTGGAACATGCCCAAAATAGAGGTGCAAATATTATCGCTGAAATTATTGGTTATGGGGCAACATCTGATGGTTATGATATGGTAGCACCAAGCGGAGAAGGTGCAAAAAGATGTATGCAAATTGCAACAGACGGTAAACTTGATATTGATTATATAAATGCACACGGTACTAGCACGCCTGTTGGCGATACTGTAGAGTTAGAAGCAATAAAAGCAGTTTTTGCCAGCAATATACCTCATATTAGTTCTACTAAGTCATTGTCTGGGCATGCGTTAGGAGCTGCTGGGGTAAACGAGTCAATTTACTCGCTGTTAATGCTAAATAATAATTTTATATCGCCATCTGTTAATATCTATAATTTAGACGAAAAAGCTAGCGATATACCAATAGTAACAACTAAAATAAACAAAAAATTAAATAAAGTTATGTCTAATAGTTTTGGTTTTGGCGGTACAAATGCTTGTTTAGTATTTGCAAAATATAGCTAAGGCGTTGCAAAATTAGCACAAATAACTAATATGGTAAATGATAAATACACTATATACAGGCGATAATTTATACATACTAAATGGTACAAATAGCGAAAGCATTGACTTGATATACCTAGACCCACCATTTAATAGTAAAAGAACTTATTCTGCTCCAGTTGGCAGTAAGTCTGCTGGTGCTAGTTTTAAAGATATGTGGACTTGGGACGATGTAGATGAGTTTTACTTAGAAAAAATGATTAGCAATTATCCTTTTATGGTTAATTTTATTCAATCAATAGAAGGTATTCACGGCAAGGCTATGATGGCATATATGACTTATATGTCCCAAAGAATCATAGAATTACATAGAATTTTAAAGCCAACAGGTAGTTTTTATTTACACTGCGACCCTACTGCCAGCCATTATCTTAAAATTATTTTAGATAGAGTATTTGGTAAGGATAATTTTAGAAATGAAATTATTTGGGGGTATAGAACTGGCGGTATTAGTAAAAAATGGCTACCAAGAAAACACGATATATTATTATGTTACGGTAAGACAAATAAAACCTATCATACACCACAAAAAGAAGTAGTATTATACGACAAACCATTTTTTACAGATAAAAAACCAAATTTAGAAGGTAAGTACGAAGTTGAAGTTTATGTTAGAGATGTTTGGGATGACATAAAGCCTATTATTAATGTTTCTAAGGAGCGAACAGGCTACCCCACCCAGAAACCGCTGGCACTTATGTACAGGATAATTAAATCTAGTAGTAATGAAGGTGATGTTGTATTAGACCCTTTTTGTGGTTGTGCTACTACCTGTGTTGCAGCACAGCAATTAGATAGAAGATGGGTTGGCATTGATATTGAGACACAAGCGGCATCAGTGTTGGTTGATAGACTTAGTGATGATGCAGGGCTATTTTCTGATTTTATTCATAGAACAGATATACCAAAGCGTACAGATATTAAGCAAGAGCCAACTAATCTAAGTACCAAAAAAAGACTATTTAAAGAGCAAGAAGAAAAATGTAATGGCTGTAATAATGAAATGAGGATATTTGATTTTGAAATTGACCATGTAATACCGAGAAAGAAAGGTGGGGGCGACTATTACGAAAACTACCAATTATTGTGTGGTAATTGTAATAGGATTAAAGGCGACAGACCAATAGAGTATCTTAATATGAAAATAGAAAAAAGAGCAGAGTTTATGAAAAATAAAATTACTTTTGGAAGATAATAAAAAATGGATGCATTATATGATAGCAAGTTAAGTCTAGTATTAATAAATAAAGGCAAGGTTAGAGATATTTATAGCATTGACGATAATACAATGCTTATTGTTACTAGCGACAGACTATCCGCTTTTGATGTTGTTTTAACAGAACCAATAGCCCAAAAAGGGGCTGTTTTAACTAGTATTTCTAATTTTTGGTTTCACAAAACCAAGCACATTATTAACAACCACCTACTAGATATTCCTGTGACCGACATATTACCAAAAAACCAAGCCAAGCAGGTAGAGTCTAGGGCAATAGTAGTGCAAAAATTAAAACCACTGCCAATAGAGGCAATAGTTCGTGGTTATTTAATAGGTTCAGGTTGGAAAGATTATCAAAAAAGTGGTTCAGTGTCTGGGATAAAATTAGCAAAAAACCTAAAACTTGCCGAGCAACTGCCAGAAGCAATTTATACCCCATCAACTAAGGCTAGTATTGGCGAACATGATGAAAATATAAGTTATGAAGATAGTATTAACTTATTAGGTGCTGATTTAGCAAAGCAAGTTAAGGATATTAGCTTACAATTATATAAATACGCAGCCAAATATGCCTTAGAAAAAGGTGTTATTATCGCCGATACTAAGTTTGAGTTTGGGTTAGATAGTAAAAATAACTTAACTTTAATGGATGAGGTGCTTACCCCAGACTCATCGCGTTTTTGGGCAAAATCAACATATAAAATTGGCACAAGTCCTAAAAGTTTTGACAAGCAAATTGTGCGTGATTATTTAGAAAGTTGTGACTGGGATAAAAATCCACCAGCACCTAAATTGCCAGATAAGATATCAGCAAAAACCACTGCAAAATACCTAGAAGTAGCTAAGTTATTATGCCAATAAATCTAACTGGTGTTCTAAGTAAAATGGATGTCTCTTTAAAAGACGGCATTGCTAGATATTATTTGCCAATAGGCAAGGAAAAAATCTATTTAAATGATGTTATTGGTAGCAATATTAGTTTTAATTACCAAAATGCTATTTACTGCGCTAATTGTAATGCTGTAACCAAAAAAAGTTATTCTCAAGGGCATTGTTACCTGTGTTCTCAAAGACTAGCCAGCTGTGATTTATGTATTATGAAACCAGAAACATGCCACTACCATTTAGGCACATGTAGAGAGCCAGAATGGGGTAAAAAACATTGTTTTAGCAAACATATAGTTTATTTGGCAAACTCTAGTGGAGTAAAGGTTGGTATTACCCGTTTTAGCAATACCCCTAGCAGATGGATAGACCAAGGTGCAATTAGTGCATTGCCAATACTAGAGGTGGAAAATCGCTTAGATTCTGGCATGTTAGAGATGCAATTTAAAGAATTTATAACCGATAAAACAAACTGGCGTAAAATGCTTAAAAATGAGGTAGAAAATATAAATTTAAGTAGTGTGCGCGATGAATTACTACCTAAAATAAATATTAATAATGCTAAGGTATTAACAGAAAAACAAATAGACATATCGTATTCTGTGCTTGAATATCCTAACAAGGTTACCTCGCTTAGTTTTGATAAAACCCCACAAATAAAAGGCAAATTATTGGGTATTAAAGGACAGTACTTAATTTTAGATATTGGAGTGTTAAATATCCGCAAGTTTAGTTCGTATTTGATAAGCTTTACAACATAAAAACATAAGAATAAGTAAATAAAAGGACAAACTGCTTTTTAATAAAATATTATATTAAAAATAATTATTCCAAGTTGTGACTTTAAAAGAAAAATATACAACAAAATCTATTCAATGCGCTGTTTAAATATTTGTTATAATAGTTTTATGGCTAAATTGGACGGATATAAAGAAAAAATAGCATTTTCTACAAAACTATTTTTTATTTTAGGCGGATTGATTGTTATTATTGCTGGGTTAGTAAATTTGTACTTATCTAACCGCATTAACGAAATTTTTTGGCTAGGTATTTTTCTTGTACTTTTGTTGAGTTATTTAAATTTATCTGTATTTATTCACATTAAGAAATATATCAAGGAGATAGAAAAACTATGATTGCCTTTATCGCTTTAACTATTGCAATATTATCTTTTGTTGCTGTGCTTTACTATGGCGTGACAAAAGTTTCCTAATAAATAATTCTAACATATACTATCCTTAATTTTGATATTGGAGTGCTAAATATCCGCAAATTTAGCTCGTATTTGATTAATTTTACAACATAAAAACTACTATGAATGACTTAATAATTGAAGCAATAACAACAACAAATGGCAAGAAAGCAAGCAAGAACTCAAAAATAACAGTGCATTATACTGGCTGGCTTACTAATGGCAAAAAATTTGATTCTAGTATTGATAGAGATGAGCCGTTTGAATTTACCCTAGGCGTAGGGCAAGTTATTTCTGGGTGGGATAAAGGGATAGATAATATGTCTGTTGGCTCAAAAATAAAACTAACTATACCACCAAACTTAGCCTATGGCGATGCTGGTGCAGGCGATATTATTCCGCCTAATAGTACTCTTATCTTTGAAGTAGAATTATTAGAGGTTAATTAGCAGGTTTCTTATATTTAACAATATATGCAAAAAAATAGTAAAAAACATATTATTGCCGCCTCAATAGGCAATACTCTAGAATGGTACGATTTTGCTATATACGGCTATTTTGCAGTAGTAATTGGCGAGCTATTCTTCCCTAACACCAATAAAGAGTTAGCAACAATATCAGCATTTGCGGCCTTTGCGTCAGGGTATTTAGCTAGGCCAATAGGTGCATTAGTTTTTGGATATATAAGCGATAAAATAGGCAGAAAAAAGGCATTAGTTATATCAATTAGCATAATGGTAATATCAACTACTTCTATAGCCTTATTGCCAACCTATCATCATATTGGCATTTATGCGCCTATATTATTGGTATTTTTTAGGGTTATTAGCGGTATATCAGTAGGGGGAGAGTATGTAGCATCTGCGGTTTATGTGTTTGAATCAACAAATAAGAATAAAAGCTTTAGCGTATCATTAATAATAGTTGGTGCTACTATAGGATTTTTACTTGGCTCTGTTGTAAGTATTTCTCTAGATAGCTTATTAACAGCAGATTTAAAATATCTAAGTTGGAGAATAGCATTTTTATTAGGAGTACTAATTGCTTTGACTGGGGTATTTATTAGAAAACATATGCCAGAGTTACTGCCAGCTAATTATAAAGATGTAAAGATTCCTATACTAACAATTATTAAGTCTCACAAAGTAAAATTATTACAAAATGTTACCGTTAATTTACTAAGTGCAACAACATTTTACATACTGTTTGTTTATGCTATATCATGGCTTATAAAAAATATTCATATCCCAGAAAGAACAGCACTAGATATTAATCTGTATGCCTTAATAACCATGTCAATATTTGTGTTATTGGGCGGATATTTATCTGGTAAATTCCCTAAGAAAAATATTGCAATGATAGCGGTATTAGCATTAACTATATTGGCTTATCCATTATTTTGGTTAATGGCACATACAAATTTTACCTATGAATTTATTGGCGAGATAACAATAGCAATGATTTTAGGGATAATGTTTCCACCGCTATTACTGCTACAATTAGAAAACTTTAATAGTAATATTAGAGCAACAGGAAGCTCATTTGCCTATAATTTATCAGTTGGCTTTTTTGGTGGCACCGCACCCTTAGTAGCTAGTTGGTTATTATTAGAAACTAGTGATAATCTAGCCTTTGTGTATTATATAATCTTAGCAGGCATTATTACCTTTTTATCCTTACTAAGTTTTAAAGAAAAAGTTCACAATGAATAAAATATTGTAAAAACCCTATTTAAAAATACTATTGTATTAAGTAGTTAGGCAGGACTTTTAGGGATTATGTGTGAAACACTGCTTTTTAGGTGTGTGTTATTGCTTATTATAAATTTGAGTGCAAGTTAAAACAATTATTTTATAGCTATTTTATATATAAAAATTTGCTAAGATTAATTTTGTAATAAGGCAGTGTAACATACAGTCTGTATATTTAATAAGGCATTATATTTGACTTGTTATTTTATGTACGAACTAGCCATTAAATAATAAAAATTATATACGGCTAAGTGCAATTTTATGTTATAAATCTCACTGTTTAAAAACCCCAATATTTGTTGTTATACTTATCATAAACTATGATATAAGTGCTGTACTAAGCGATTAAACTTATAGGATTTGGGATAAGAAATAAAATATAAGTTAATGTAAAAACAATAACTTAGACTTTTTAGTGTAAAAAAACTTGCTAAGATATTTTAATAGAAACTATTTATATAAAAAATAGCATAGTTAAAAAGGCGATGATATTTACATAGATTAATTATTAGCACTTAATATAATTTTAATGCTAATTTATAAGAGTTGTTTAAGTTGTAAATATTTACTAAATACCAGACTATTTTTACAATATTACCTCTTGCTAAAATTAGGTGTTTATTTTCTATGTTATAATACTAAAAACTCTGTTATTAACTAGGGTTAGTATGTGTAACACTGGTTATAGGAACCACACTTTATTTTAAAATAGACAGGAATATTGCATTACAATAATACCGCTTAACCATGTTTAATTATATATTATTAGCAATATTAGTTTTGCTACTATCTTCTTGTGGGGGTGGCGGTGGTCAAAGCGACTCTAATGCTAATGAAGTTCAGTATAAAATTATATCTGGCCTAGCATCAAAAGGTGCTATTAACTCTGCTAGTATTACCATATATGCATCAGAAGATACTGATTTTAGCAATCCTCTTGCTAGCGGTATTACAAAAAATGATGGCTCGTATAGTGTTACCCTAAACAAAGAGTATTCTGGTATTGTCGTTGTCAAGGTAGAAGGCGGTGCTTATATTGATGAGGCAACAGGCATAACAGTAACATTGGGTACTAACACCCTTTCTAGTGTAGCAGAAATAACAGAAGAAATTGATAATACCGTGGTAATAACACCGCTTACAGACTTAGCCTATAAACATTTAAAAGGCGCTACTCCTACAGAAGAATCTGTACTAAGTGCCAATGACTTTGTAGCACATCATTTTGGCTTACAAGGCGTTAGTATTACCAGTGTAATTCCTGATGATATTACCAGTGTTGAAGCAACTAATACCGCTAATGGCAAATATGGGACTATTCTTGCTGCATTTTCACAAATTACAAGCGCTTCTATTACTGATGGCGGATTTGCTAATGTCAGTAATTTAATTAGTGTTTTTTCGTCTGATTTAATAATAGACAACGGGTTTGATGAACAAAGTATTATTAGAAAAGCACTGCAAGATATTAAAACTAATAGCAATATTAAGCATAATGACGAGGTTATTGAGTCCGTATCTAGCACAATATCATCTAGTTACATACCTAATATAACTAGTGCTGGTAGCTATATTTATCAAAATAATACTGCTATTAACCCTATTGTATTTAATAATACTGGAGGCTATGCAATTTGGGATATTAACTTATCACTACCTGATGGCTTGGAGTTTAATAAGACAACAGGAGTAATATCTGGCACACCAACTGTTGTTAGCGATGCTGTTGTTTATACTGTTGTGGCTACTAATACTTCTGGCTATGACAGTGCTACTGTTGTTATTCAAGTTAATCCAATAGCACCAAATATTGCCAATATAGGCGATAAGAATTATATTAAAGACACTATAATAAATGATATTATTTTTACAAATACTGGCGGTGTTGTTAGTACATGGAGTATTAGCCCGCAATTACCTAGTGGCTTAGTTTTAAATGCCACAACAGGGGTAATATCTGGCATGCCACTAACTGTTAGCAATAAACAACTATACAGTATTATTGCTAGTAATATAATAGGTAGTGATACAGCACAGGTTTATATTACTGTAAATGATAAAAAACCAAATATTGCTAATATAGATAGTAGGAATTTTATTGTAAATAAATATATTTCTAGCCTAAATTTTATTAATACTGGCGGTATTGCATCAGCTTGGAGTATTAGCCCTAGTTTTAATAATGGCTTAGTTTTAAATGCCATAACAGGGGTAATATCTGGCACACCAACTATTATTGGTAGTGCTATTGTTTATACCGTTACAGCTAGTAATATTACAGGTTTTGATAGTGCTATTGTTGTTATTCAAATTAACCCAATAGCACCAAGCATCGCTGATTTAGATAGTAAAACATATACTCAAACCGTGCCAATAACAGCAATTAATTTTACCAATACTGGTGGAGATATTACAAGTTGGGCGATAAATAGAAGCCTGCCATTAGGACTTAATTTTAATACTAATACTGGAGAAATATCAGGTACACCTAATGTTAGCGCACAGTTAAGCGAATATATTATAACTGCCAGTAATATTAGCGGTTCAAATATTGCTAGGGTATCTATTCTTGTTGTACCATCAACACCTAATATTGCCAATATATCCTTAGTAGAATTTATTAAAGGTGTTGAAATTAGTAGCATAAGTTGGACGAATACTGGCGGTGTTGCATCAGCTTGGAGTATTAGTCCGCAATTACCTAGTGGCTTAGTTTTAAATGCTACAACAGGGGTAATATCTGGTATGCCAAATATAAGTAATAACACCAGTGTTTATATAGTCACTGCTAGTAATATTACTGGTTCTGCAACCGCTAGTATTGATATACTAATTAAACTATCAGCACCAATAATTTCTAATGTAAATGATAAGGTGTTTATTAATAATGTATCTATAACTAGTTTTGGTTTCGTTAATACTGGCGGTATTGCATCAACATGGAGCATTAGCCCGCAATTACCTAGTGGTTTAGTTTTAAATGCCACATCAGGGGCAATATCTGGTATGCCTAATATTATATCAAGCAAGACAGCATATACTGTTACTGCTATTAATCACACAGGCTCTAGTAGTACATCATTTAGTATAACTGTCAATGATAGTGCTCCAATTATTGCTGACATAGAACCTAAGGTTTATGCCAATAATAAAGCTATTAGTCCTGTTAGTTTTGTTAATACTGGTGGTATTGCATCAACATGGAGTATTAGCCCTAGTTTTAATAATGGCTTAGTTTTAAATGCCACAACAGGAGTAATATCTGGCATACCAACAGTTGAAATGGTTAAGACTACCTACACTATTATAGCTAGTAATATTACAGGTAGCGATAATGCAAGAATTATTATTACCATTAATCAAGGCTTGCCTGATATAAGCAACCTTACCAAGCAAACTTTTGTTGAAAATATAGCAATTAACCCAATAAATTTTACTAATACTGGCGGTGCTGCATCAACATGGAACATAAGTCCACAATTACCTAACAACCTAATATTTAATACTTTGACAGGAGCAATATCTGGTATACCAAACACTATATCGCCAGCAGTAGAATATACTATTACTGCCATTAATATTAGTGGGGCAGATAGTGCTAAGGTTGTTATAGAGATTCTAAGGTCAAGCCCAAGTATTGTAAGTATTGCTAGACAAGACTTTACTCAAGGCTCAACGATAGCAAATATTAACTTTGTTAATACTGGCGGTGATGCAGACTTGTGGAGTATTAACCCTTCTTTACCTAGCGGATTAGTATTTAACACTTCAACAGGAGAAATATCTGGCACACCTAATATTAGCTCTACATTGACAATATATAGGGTAATTGCCAGTAATATATCTGGCAATGGTAGTGCTACTATCGCCATAGCTATTAATGCTATAGCAAGAATATCAGGAGAGATAATCCCAGCAGTGTTAATAGGAGTTGATAGCGATGTTAATGACCCTAATACTACAATTATCAGCAATAATACATTTAGTAGTGCCCAAGAAATTAATAATTATTTTGCCATAAGCGGCTTTGTGGCTAACAGTAAACCACCTAGTGGAGCATTTGTAAATTCTGGTGATATAAGGGATTTTTATAAAGTTTCACTATTAGCAGGGCAAAATATTAATTTACACATATCAGACCATGCTGGGGCATATGGCTATACTGGAGATTTAGATTTATGGCTATACGATAGTAGTTATACACTTGTTGACTTTTCTTATAGTGTGTCAGAATTTGAAAATATTATTGTTGCTAGAAACGACACCTATTACATTGAAATAGAGGCTTATTCTGGCAGGTCTAAATATGTATTATCACTGCAACCATCAAGTAATAGCAGTAGTATAGGAAATAATAATGTTAATTTTGTGGTTAATCAATCAATAATAAGTCATAAGAAAATTAATAATAATAACAGTATATCAATCCAAACACCTAGTGTTAGACTACAACAAACAAATAGCCTTAGTGACAAGCAAAGGATTGAACAAGCTAACAAACTATCAGAGTTTGAATCAGAGTTAGCTAATTATAACCTTGATAGTTATGATAAATATAACACACTACATAGTATTAAAGATATAAATGTCCAATCAGCGACTAATAGTGCACAGCCTAATTATATTTATTACCCATTAACAACAACACCAAATGACAGTTATTATGGTTATCAATGGCATTATGATAAAATACGCTTACCAGAAGCATGGGATATTAGTACAGGACAAGCTAGTGATAGAGATATTATTGTAGCAGTCATTGACACTGGGGTATTTTTAGCACATGCTGATTTAGAAGGCAAGTTTGTACAAGGCTATGATTTTATAATAAATGTAGCTAATTCTGGCGATGGCGATGGTATAGACAATAACCCAGACGACCCAGGTGACGGTAATATATTAGGCAATAGTAGTTGGCATGGGACTCATGTTGCTGGTACTATAGGTGCTAAATCTAACAACAGCTTAGGTGTTGCTGGCACCTCTTGGCATGCTAAGATTATGCCCCTTAGAGCATTAGGCAAAGGTGGTGGTACAGAATATGATATTATTCAATCACTATTATATGCAGCTCAAATGCCTAACGATAGTGGCACGATACCAGTAAATAAAGCAGATGTTATTAATTTAAGTATAGGTGGTGGTAGTTACTCACAAGCTACCCAAGATATTTATACTAGTGTTCGTAATGCTGGGATTATAATAATATCATCAGCAGGTAATGAAAATAACTCAATATTATCTTATCCAGCATCTTATGATGGTGTGGTGTCTGTTAGTGCCATAGATTATAACAACAACAAAGCACCATATTCAAGTTACGGGTCTAAGGTTGATATTGCAGCACCAGGAGGCGATACTAGTGCTGATTTGAACAGCGATAGCTATGGCGATGGAGTGTTAAGTACCCTAGTTAATACTTCTAACGGACAAAGAACTGGTAACTATGCATTTTATCAAGGAACTTCAATGGCAGCACCCCATGTAGCTGGTGTTGTTGCTCTAATGCGTGCTGTTTATCCAGACTTAACTCCAGACCAATTTGATGATTTATTATTTCATGGCATGATAACAAATGAAGCTGGAGACAGTGGTAGGGATGATATTTATGGCTATGGCATTATTGATGCCTATAAGGCGGTACAAGAGGCGAATTCATTAGCACAAGGTGGTACTATACCGCCAATACCAGCTAATATTCAACTATCATCAAATCAATTAAACTTAGGTTATACGACAACTGGCGAGTTTAGTATTACCAATACTGGCGATGTAAGTGCATCTATTATATCTATAACAACAATTACCGCTTGGATAAGTATTGCTAGCAAAAGTATAGATAATAATAAACTAGGAACATATCAGATTAACATTAATAGAGATAACTTAAGTCCAGGATTTTATTCTGGCAATATTAATTTTACTACAAGTATAGGAACTACTTTAACCCTATTGGTTACTATGAATGTAGGAGCAGGCTCTAATGCTAGTTATATAGGCAATGTTATAGTTGCTTTATTTGACTCTAGTTTGACATATGTGACAAGAGCAACTATTACAGATATTAGCGGAGGCAGGTATTCTTACTCATTTGAAGATGTTGCTAATGGCGAATATTTTGTAATAGCAGGTTCTGATATTGATTATGATAGTATTATTTGTCAATTAGGCGAAAACTGTGGTGCATACCCTGTTTTCAATGCTATTGAAAAAGTAGTTATTAATAATAATAGTATAAATGCTATCGATTTTGTTGTTGAAATATTGTCTAGCAGTTATAATAATGCCAATAATACCAACAATAATACTGGACAAATAATATTAAAAATTAACAAATAACACAGGCATTATTATGATTACTAGGCTATTAAATTTTTTTACTAAATATTAGGAGACCTTTGCATAAACATGAATAATCATCAGAATCCTGCTAATCATCCCTATTTATGCAAAGGTCTCTATAGGGCTTTATTTATTGTCATTATTTTTGGTTTGGGTTCATCTTGTATCGCTAATATAGTTAATACAGATGTTGTTTATACCTCTAATAATTGCTCGTATCAAAATCAACAAATAGAATTAATTAGTCAAGATGAGTTAAACGATATATTTGCTTATGGTAATAAACTAGTTATACCACCAATATCAGCACCCATAATTGATAGCAATAGTAATATAGCCCTTATTGCTATGGGTAGTGTAAAATCCTTAGGATATAATATAGAATTATTAGATATAAACAGCCAAATAATGGAACAAACATTAATTTTGCCAATTAAATTTAATACGCCAGGGCGATATGAACTACAAGGGCAAATACTAGTTAGCCCTTGTGTCGTTATAAAGATTGATAAAGGAAATTATAACTCCATAGCAATTTACTAGCTAATGCAATACCAACAAATAACTTATTTTTATGTTTATTTTTAGATTTTTAATATTAGTTTTTATAGTTAGCTATTTATTTTGGTATATTAGCAATAAGATTCTACATAAAAAAACTAGGTTGATAGAAATAACATCTTACTCTATACTTATTTTTGGCGGTATAGGGTTGTTTTTGTGGTTATTGTCTTATCTTATTGAAGGCTTAGGATACGGCTAAAACTAGTACTTAGAGACCTTTGCACAAACATGAATAATCATCAAAACCCCGCTTTTCACTCACTTACATTAAGCAAAAATCAGAGCTCTGCTAATCATCCCTATTTATGCAAAGATATCACTTAAAATTCTTGTTTAAAAAGTATGCAACAATCTAAATTATTGCTTAGTGTAAGCGAGTTAACATATACCAGAGGTTATCATAAATTATTTACCAATCTTAGTTTTAGTCTAAATCACGGCGATATTTTGCGTATTAATGGCGAAAATGGCAAGGGAAAAACTTCATTATTAAGAAATATAGCTGGTTTAACCAGCCCAGATAGTGGCAGTATATATTTATCAGGTATTAGTAGTAAAAATAGCGATTATTATAAAAATTATATTTACTTAGGACACAATAGTGCTGTTAGCATGGAATTAAGTGCCTTGGATAATTTATTATTTTTGATAAACTTAAAGCAAAACTGTAGTGTTAAGCAAGCAAAATATGCCCTAGATAAAATAGGGCTTAAATACTATTATGATGAGCCAGCAAGTCAAATGTCAGCTGGGCAAAAACGCCGTATTTTATTAGCAAGTTTATTATTATTACAAACTCCGTTATGGCTTTTAGATGAGCCCTTTACTGCTCTGGACAAAGAAGGGGTAGAGCTTATTGAAAACTTAATTATAACTCATAGCAAAAAAAACGGTGTTTGTATTTTTACTACTCATCAAAATAGTATTTTAAATAATAATAAAAACTTAACACTATGAGGGACCTTGCATAAACATGAATAATCATCAGAACCCCGCTTTCCACTCACTTGATAATTTTTATCAAACCAGCCTTAGAACAACTAGGGCAGGCTTGATAAAAAAGATCATCAATTAAGCAAAAATCAGAATTCTGCTAATCACCCCTATTTATGCAAAGGTCTCTATGAATATTTTTTTATTATTATTAAGGCGAGAGGTTAGTATAGCATTTAAAAACCCTAATTACAGTCTAAACCCTATACTATTTTTTATTATTTCGGTATCTTTATTCCCGTTAGCAATTAGCCCAGAAGCAGAAGTTTTATCGCAAATAGCATCTGGGGTAATTTGGGTTTGTGCTATGTTATCAGTGCTTTTATCATTAAATATGATGTTTCATCAAGACTATGATAATGGGGTATTAGAGCAAATGTTTATGAGCAAACACTCTAATATATTATTAATACTAGTTAAAATTACTAGCCATTGGTTAGTAACAGGATTGCCGTTGATTCTTGTATCTCCTATTCTTGCCGTATTGTTATTTTTAGACACCCAATCTATAAAAATATTATTTTTTACCTTGCTACTAGCAACACCTAGCTTAAGTTTAATAGGCGCTATAGGCTCGGCATTAACCGTGCATATTAAAAATTCTGGTATATTAATAGCCTTAATAGTACTACCGTTTTATATTCCTATTTTAATTTTTGCAATAAGTGCTATAAATTACAGTGCAAATGGTTTGAATATAAGCGGACAACTATATTTTCTAGGGTTTATTTTATCTTTATCTTTGTTTTTAGCTCCATTTATTACTAAACTTGCATTAAAAATTAGTTTAGAATAAATAATAGTAATATATTTGCGTCCGTAACTCAGCTGGATAGAGTATTGACCTCCGAAGTCAAATGTCGGGTGTTCGAACCACCTCGGACGCACCATATTATATAAGGACTTTTGTCCCTACATGGTGATACATCTTATGGTATAATAGTGTGTTTTAAATATCAGTATTAAAAAAACAGGTTTATACTATGAGGTCTTTGCATAAATAGGGGTGATTAGACAAAAAGTGGGTTTTTGATGATTATTCATATTTATGCAAGGATCTCACTATATAAAACACATATAAACCAGTTAAAAATAAATAAAATTTAGGAGCATTTATGGCTGTTCAAAAAAGCAGAAAAACACCATCAAAAAGAAATATGCGTCGTTCACATAATGCTTTATCTGCACCAGCATTATCAGAGGACATAGAAACTGGTGAAACTCATATTAGGCATCATATAACAGCTAGTGGCTATTATCGTGGTAAAAAAGTTGTTAATATCAAAGAAGAAACAGCAACAGAAGAGTAATGCCGATAAATATTGCCATAGATACTTATGGTGGGGATTATGGTTTAGAAGTAACTATTAGTGCATCTATAAATGCTTTAAAGGCTTTTGATGATATTTTTATTATCTTAGTAGGTGATGATAATAAAATAACTTCTAAACTACAAAAAATTGATATTAAGGGCAAATATAAAGATAGATACCGTATTCATCATGCTAGTCAAAGTATTAGTATGGATGAATCTTTAATATCAGCACTTAGAAATAAAAAAGACTCATCTATGCGTGTAGCCATAAGATTAGTCAGGGATAATCAAGCAGAGGCTTGTGTTAGCTCTGGAAATAGTGCAGCTTTAATGGCAATCTCAAAGGTAGTTTTGAAAACTATACCCGGGATTAATAGACCTGCTATGATGTCAAAACTACCTACAATTACTGGCTCATACACCAATATGTTAGATTTAGGTGCTAATGTTGATTTAAAACCTAGCTCATTATTAGAGCTTGCTATTATGAGTTCTATTGTGATAACAAGTACCGAAAACATAACAAACCCTAAGGTAGGTTTGCTAAATATTGGCTCTGAGAATATTAAAGGTAAGCAGGTAATTAAAGACACTGCTGTATTGCTAAAAGAGCATAATGCTGTTAATTATGTTGGCTATATTGAACCAGATGCAGTATATAATAAACCAATAGATATAGTAGTGTGCGATGGTTTTGACGGTAATTTAGTCTTAAAAGCAAGTGAGGGCGTTGCCTCTATGGTTAAACATTACTTAATGGAGTCGTTTAATAAAAATTTATATAGTAAAATTATCTATTTGTTTACTTATCCAGTATTAAAGTATTTTAAATCTGCCTTTGACCATAGGGTTTATAATGGTGCTACACTATTAGGCTTAAACGGGATAGTTATTAAAAGTCATGGTTCTGCTGATGCCTTTGGTTTTTTTCATGCTATTAAGGAAGCTAGAATAGAAGCAAAAGCTAAAATAATTGATAAAATTAAAATAAAAATACACTAACTATTAAATGAGACCTTTGCATAAATAGGGGTTTTTAGGTATGACCAAATATTCACGCATAAAAGGCATAGGAAGTTATTTGCCAGAAAAAATTGTTACCAATTACGATTTGGCACAAATAATAGATACTACCGATGAATGGATTATCAGCAGAACTGGAATTCAGCAAAGACATAATGTTACGGAGCAAACTACCAGTGATTTAGCACAAATTGCAGCACAAAAAGCCCTAGAAGATGCTAATTTGTTAGCATCAGAACTAGATTTAATAATAGTTGCCACCACTACCCCAGATAGTGTGTTTCCATCAACTGCTAGTTTACTGCAACACAAAATTGGTGCTAATTGTCCTGCATTTGATATACAAGCTGTTTGTGCTGGGTTTATTTATGCCCTAGAAACAGCAAATAACTACATAAAATGCGGTAGTAGCAATAATATTTTAGTAGTTGGTGCTGAAACACTATCAAAGATTGTTGATAAAAACGATAGAAACACTGCGGTTTTATTTGGCGATGGTGCAGGGGCAGTAGTGCTATCTTCTGATAACGAAACTGGCATATTGCATAGTAAACTTTATGCAGATGGCTCTTATAATAAATCTCTTTATGTGGATAATAAAACAGGCTATATAAATATGCAGGGCAATCAGGTTTTTAAAATAGCAATAGACAAACTAAGTGATGCCGCCAACGAAGCTATAAAAGCAGCAAATATAAAACATAGTGAGCTTGATTGGATGGTTCCGCATCAGGCTAATATTCGTATAATTCAAGCAGTAGCAAAACGCATTAAACAGCCAATATCAAAAGTAATAATTACCGTAAATAAACACGCCAATACCTCAGCAGCATCAATTCCACTTGCTATGGATTATGCAGTTAAAGATGGACGCATAAAAAAAGGTGATACTTGTTTATTAGAAGGTATAGGCGGTGGTTTTGTTTGGGGCAGTGTTTTACTTAGATACTAATCAAAACTTATAAATGGCTGTACTGTAACAGCCTATAACAATATACGCAGGTATTTATTTTATCGTTGTTATTTGTATTGTTAGGGTAAATTGTTAGGCAAAAACTGTAATAATTTTACTTCATAGTACATACTAATTTTTGCATTCATTCTTATGCATTTGCAGTAGTCTTAAATAGCTTTTAATGTTATAATATACAAACAAAGATTTACTGCATTAAGTTATTAGATTGGACTTTGGGAAATTGTGTGTTAAGTACTGCTTTTTATACGGGTGCTTTTGCTTGGCATAAACATTAATTAAAGTTAAAACAATAAATTAAACCACTATCTCAACTAAAAATTTATTATAAAAATTGTTTATTTATGCAAAAACACATAGTTAAAAATAAGCATTGTACCCACAAATACCCTTATGTAGCGGTATTAAATATTGTAACTAGCAGTAAAAAATACACTTCATTCCCTTGTAATGCGGGACTATTTAATTAAACCTTAATATTTTATGGATATAGAATCAAAACTACCAGTAATTACCATTGAAGATGAAATGCAGAAGTCTTATTTAGACTATGCAATGAGC
Organism: Gammaproteobacteria bacterium; assembly: GCA_965207335.1. Classification (GTDB taxonomy): domain Bacteria; phylum Pseudomonadota; class Gammaproteobacteria; order PS1; family Pseudothioglobaceae. The sequence goes on along the minus strand of OZ242267.1, from coordinate 1,259,974 downwards.
GTTATTATAGGTCGTGCATTACCTGATGTACGCGATGGATTAAAACCTGTGCATCGCAGAGTTTTATATGCAATGTATGTACTAAAAAATGATTATAACAAATCATACAAAAAATCAGCACGAATAGTAGGTGATGTAATAGGTAAATATCATCCTCATGGTGATACTGCTGTTTACGATACTATTGTGCGTATGGCACAAACTTTTTCTATGCGTAGCATTCTTATAGACGGACAAGGTAATTTTGGCTCTGTAGATGGAGATTCTGCCGCTGCTATGCGTTATACAGAAATTAGAATGAGTAAATTATCACACGAATTATTAAGAGATATTGATAAGGATACTGTTGATTTTGTATTTAATTATGACGATTCTGAGACTGAGCCATCGGTACTACCAACGCGAGTGCCTAATTTACTAATAAATGGCTCATCTGGGATAGCGGTAGGCATGGCAACAAATATTCCACCTCATAATTTAGGCGAGGTAATTAATTGTTGTTTGGCATTAATTGATAATAAAGACATTAGTATAGACGAATTATTAACAATTATGCCCGGTCCTGACTTTCCAACAGCAGGCATAATTAACGGTGCTAGCGGTATTAAATTAGCTTATGAAACTGGCAAGGGTAAAATATATATGCGTGCTCAGGCACATTTTGAGGACGATAATAAAACAATAGTAGTAACAGAACTCCCTTATCAGGTTAATAAAGCTAGATTAATAGGCAAGATTGCTGAATTTATTAAAGAGAAAAAAATAGATGGCATTACTGGACTAAGAGACGAATCTGATAAGGATGGAATGCGTATGGTTATTGAGCTTCGTCGCGGCGAGGTGCCAGAGGTAGTGCTTAACAACCTATACAGGATAAGTGAGATGCAAACAGTATTTGGTATAAATATGGTCGTGATTGACAATAATATGCCAAAATTAATGCCGTTAAAACAAATATTAAATGCCTTTATAGCCCATAGGCGTGAGGTAGTTGCAAAAAGAAGCATATACGAGTTAAATAAAGCCAAAAATAGAGCACATATTTTAGAAGGGTTAAGTGTTGCTCTTACTAACATTGACAGGATGATTATAATTGTTAGAGAGTCAGCAACCCCAGCAGAAGCAAAAACAAAACTAATAGCTGAGGTCTGGCAAGGAAAAATAATCAAAGACTTAATAGGCGATAAAGATATGTCTAGTTTTCGCCCTGACGGTTTGCCTAGCGATTTTGGCTTAAAAAAAGATAATAGTTATAAGCTATCACAAGAGCAAGCTCAAGCAATATTAGACTTAAGACTACACAGACTAACAGGATTAGAAAAAGACAAAATATTCAATGAATTTAATGAGTTATTAGACTTAATCAAGTATTTATTAAATATTTTGCAAAATAAAGGTGTGTTAATGGATATTATTAAAGAAGAATTAACTAAGATTAGAGATGAATTCAACAGCGATAGACTTAGTGTAATTTGGCAGGATAAAATAGACCTAACCTTAGAGGATTTAATAGCACAAGAAGAGCGGGTAATAACCTTGTCCCATAGTGGTTATATTAAAGCTCAATCACTAGAAGACTATCAAGCGCAAAAAAGAGGTGGTAAAGGAAAGTCAGCTACTAAGGTAAAAGACGAGGATTTTATTGACCAATTATTTGTAGCCAATTCACATGATACGGTTCTTTGCTTTTCTAGCTATGGCAAGGTATATTGGCTTAAGGTTTATGAACTACCTATGGCGTCCAGAGGCGCTAAGGGTAAACCTATTGTTAATTTATTACCCATAGAAAAAGACGAATTTATTAATACTATTTTGCCAGTTAAAGAGTTCAGTGATGACAAGTTTGTATTTATGGCAACTAGCAGTGGCACCGTTAAAAAAACCTCACTTATTAATTTTTCAAGACCCAGAGCAAATGGCATCATAGCCTTAGAATTAAGAGGCGATGACAAGCTAATAGGTGTTGAAATTACAAGTGGAGAGCAAAGTATTTTATTATTCTCAGAGTTAGGCAAGTCAATTCATTTTAATGAAACAAATATTCGCGCAGTAGGACGAACCGCTATTGGAGTTAGAGGTATTAGATTGCAAAAAAATGATAAAGTAGTATCATTACTTGTCCCTGAGCATGATAATTTAATTTTAACTGCTACGGAATTTGGCTACGGTAAACGCACTAAGCTTAGTGAGTACAGACTACAACATAGAGGCGGTTTAGGTATTATATCAATCAAAACTAGCGACAGAAACGGCAAGGTAGTAGGATCAATATCAGTAAATAATGACGATGAGATGATGCTAATATCAAATTCTGGCACTCTGGTTCGTGCAAAAATAGCAGAGGTATCAATAGTAAGCAGAAATACACAAGGAGTTAAGCTAATAAATATCTCTAAGGGAGAAAGATTAGTCGGTATTGCTAGAATTGATGATAACGATAATGATAACGATGATAACAACGATGATAACAACGATGACAATGAACAAGAAGAGTCATAAATATCCTTGTTTTACGGATTATATATAGCAAATTGTTAGTACAAAAATTTTAGATAAAAGACTAACTATCAGCCTTTAGGGTGGTGTTTTTGGTGTTGTTGTTTCAGGCGGATATTGTGAATATGAGTATATATTTGTGTAGTAGATATGTCACTATGCCCTAACATTAGCTGTACCGAGCGAATATCAGCACCATTTTGAACTAAATGGGTTGCAAAAGCATGTCTTAGTGTATGAGGGGATAATTTTTTATCAATACCATTTTTTAGTGCATAATTTTTAATAATATTCCAAAAATTTTGTCTAGACATTGCACTACCTCTATTAGATAGAAAATAATAATTACTTTGCTTGTTTTTATTAAAAATAGTACGCGATTTTTGTTGGTAATTTATCAGTTTTTCTATTACTATCTCCCCTAATGGCAATGCCCTTTCTTTATTACCTTTTCCGTAAATTATAATAAACTCATCTTCAATATTTATTTGTTTTTGTTCCAGATTAATTAACTCACTAACCCTTAAACCACAAGAATATAATAGCTCCAACATTGCCATATCTCTTATGCCTATACAGGTTTTTTCATCTGGTGCTTGTAATAAACCTATTACCTCTTGCTCATTAAGATAATTGGGTAGTTTTTTATCTTTTTTGCTGTGTTTTATGTATAAACTAGGGTCTTTTTTAATATAATTCTCATTAGCAAGGTAGCTATAAAACCCTTTTAAACAGGTGATAATTCTTGCCTTAGTTGCACTACTTATATTTTGCTTGTCTCTACTTATTAGATAGTCAAGTATAGTTGTTTTATCGACTTTTAGTAGTGATTTTTGCTGTTTAGTAAGGTATTTATTAAACAATTGTAAATCAGATTGGTAAGCACTCATAGTGTTTTGGCTTAATTTATTGCTAAGCCAAATAAAGCTTAAGAATTGCTCTATTAAATCATTGTTTGCAATCATTTAATGATTAATATCACTAGGTAAAACTACCAGTTAAAAAACTAATAATATGCATAGTAGATTGAATATATTTATTTTAAAATACCGTGTTTTAGAATGAAAAAGCACATTATAAAAAACAATGTTTACCCACATAGGCTTTTTCGTGCTTTTAACTAGTGGTATGCTTAATTATAAGTCTAACCTCTTTTGTTAACTAGTTTTTCCTTAATTCTAGCAGATTTTCCTGTTCTATCGCGTAAATAATAGAGTTTAGCACTACGAACTTTGCCTTTTCTTTTAACTTCAATACTAGATATAGCAGTAGAATTAGTTTGAAATACTCGCTCAACACCCTCGTTATAAGATATTTTACGCACTGTAAAAGCAGAGTTTAACCCACGATTTCTTTTTGCTATCACTACACCTTCAAATGCTTGTTCTCTTTGTTTTTCGCCTTCTTTAATTTTTACCCGCACAACAACAGTATCGCCAGTTGCAAATTCTGGTATTTTAGAGTGTTTTTGTTTTTTATCTTGTTCTTGTTTTTGTTCTTGTTGTTGCTGTTCAATTTCTTGAATTAAGTTCATTATTTTCTATAATAAAGTTAAAAGTAGTAAATTATACCTTAAACAATATTATAATATAGCAAATATAATGTATTTTTGTTAAATGAGACCTTTGCACAAACATGAACAATCATCAGGACCCCGCTTTTCACTCACTTGATAATTTTTATCAAACCAGCTTTAGAACAACTAGGGCAGATTTGATAAAATATCACCAATTAAGCAAAAATCAGAGCTCTGCTAATCATCCCTATTTATGCAAAGGTCTCAAAATATCATGGGAAAAATAACAGGATTTAAAGAGTTTAAAAGAAAAGCAGAGCCTTATCGTAATATTAGCATAAGACTAGGCGATTATGATGAAATATTTACTAATATTCATGACATAGAACACCTACAAGAACAAGGTGCTAGGTGTATGGATTGTGGTGTGCCTTTTTGTCAGTCTAACGATGGCTGTCCTGTTGATAATTTAATTCCAGAGTGGAATGATTTAGTATATCACAATAAATGGCAAGAAGCCCTAGAAAGACTACATAAAACCAATAATTTCCCTGAATTTACTGGCAGAGTTTGTCCAGCACCTTGCGAGGGCTCTTGTGTATTAGGGATTAGCGAGCCTGCGGTTACTATTAAGAATATTGAAGCTGCAATTATTGATAAAGGCTTTCAAGAAGGTTGGGTTACAAGTAATAATCCAAAATTTAGTACTGGTAAAAAAATAGCAATTATTGGCTCAGGACCTGCTGGTTTATCAGCCGCTGATGAGCTTAACAAGAAAGGACATAATGTAGTTGTGTTTGAAAGAGATGACAGAATAGGAGGTTTACTTATGTATGGTATTCCAAATATGAAGCTGGATAAAAATATCGTTAATCGTAGAGTTAAGCTATTAAAAAAATCTGGTATTGAGTTTGTAGTTAATGCTGATATTGGTAATGATATTGCCTTTGAAGATATAAGAAGTGATTTTGATGCCATATTATTAGCAACAGGTGCAACCAAAGCAAGGAAGCTAGAGTTAGAAAACTCTAATGTTAATGGTATCCACTTGGCTATGGATTATTTAACTACAAGCACAAAATACCTATTAAGCAATAAAAAAACTAAGTTAGAGTTATCGGCTAAAAATAAAAGAGTAATAGTTATAGGTGGTGGGGATACTGGTTGTGATTGTATTGCTACTGCACTAAGACAAGGAGCTAGGTCTATTGTTAATTTTGAGTTAATGCCACAACCTCCAGAACATAGAGCAAAAGATAATCCTTGGCCACAATGGCCCTTAATTTATCGTATTGAATATGGACATGCAGAAGTGGTAACGGTTTACGGTAGTGATCCTAGAAAGCATTGTGTAAAAACCAAAAAAATTATTGTAAAAAAAGGCAAACTTGTTGCCATAGAAACAGTTCGTGTAGATGCAAACGATAATTTTAAAGAATTAGAAAATAGCACTAAAATGTGGCAAACAGACTTAGTACTATTAGCCATGGGCTTTGTATCTCCAGAGCACTATCTTAGTAGTAATATAGGCATAAGACTTGATGTCAATAGAAATTATAGAGCAGAATATGGAGAATATAATACCAATAAAAATGGCATTTTTACAGCAGGTGATTGTCGTAGAGGGCAATCTTTGGTTGTTTGGGCTATTAATGAGGGCAGAGGTGCTGCCAAAAAAATCCATGATTATTTACAAGACTCTGATTAAACAATAAGCATTACCAATAAAATATAACTGGGTTTATATTATTTTTTAATGCTTTTTTGCTTACTTCTAGCTACGGTTATTTCATTTTTTGGTGCATCTTTGGTAATAGTAGAACCAGCACCTATTAATGCACCACTACCAATATTTATAGGTGCTATAAGTTGTGAGTTAGAGCCAATAAAAGCATTGTCGCCTATATAAGTTGTGTGTTTTTTCTTACCGTCATAATTACAGGTTATAACTCCAGCACCAATATTTACATTGTTGCCTATTTTGCCATCCCCTATATAACTAAGGTGGTTTATTTTAGTATTTTCTCCAATTACGGATTTTTTTACCTCAACAAAATTACCAATTTTGCTATTTTTCATTAATTTAGTTTCTGGGCGTATTCTAGCAAAAGGTCCAATACTAACACCTTTACCAATACTGGCACTATCTATTATAGAGTTAGCATATACTATGGTATTGTCGTTTATCTTGCTATCTTTAATAATACAATTTGCTTGAATTACTACATTATTGCCTAATATTACCTCGCCTGTAATAATTACATTTATGTCAATAAAGCAATCAGTACCAAAACTTAAATTACCGCGACAGTCAAATCTGTTATAGTCAGCTATTTGCAGTCCTTGTTGCATTGCTTTTTTAGCATATCTTTTTTGTAATATTTTTTCTAATTGCATTAATTGATACTTATCATTTACCCCGTATATTTCATATTTATCAGGACAAATTAATGAGCTAAATTTAATGCCATCGTTAAACATAATACCTACTATATCAGTTAAATATAACTCTTTTTTGGCATTATTTGTAGTTAATTTATTAATATACTTGTGTAATAATTCTGTTGTAACAGCCATTATGCCAGTGTTAATTTCAAAGATATTTAATTGCTGTTTATTAGCATCTTTATCTTCTATTATTTTGCTAATATCATTATCTGTATTGCGAATAATTCTGCCATAGCCAGATGGATTGTACAATTTAGCAGTTAGTATTGCAGCACCTTGCTTTTTAGCTAGGTTTAATAGTGAATTAATAGTTTCTTTTTGAATAAGTGGCACATCACCGTATAAAACTAAAGTAATGCCACTGTCTATATGTTTAAGAGCACAATTTAGAGCGTCTGCTGTTCCTAATTGTTGTTTTTGTATGACCCAATTAACATTAACAGCGGCAAATTGTTTTATAATAGCGTCTTTTTTATAGCCACAAACAATATAAGTACTATTGCTGACTTCTTTTGCAACATCAATGACATAGCTAAGTATAGGTCTAGAAGCCAATTCTTGTAATACCTTAGGTTTGTTAGAGTGCATTCTATTGCCCATACCAGCTGCTAATATAACACTATGAATCATAGAAATAAGTAGTTAACTAAAACCCTAATATTTTACACACTAAGTACTAGAGACCTTTGCATAATATGAATAATCATCAAAAACCTGCTTTCCACTCACTTACATTAAGCAAAAATCAGAATTCTGTTAATCATCCCTATTTATGCAAGGGTCTCAAAATCACTAATTCGGCAAAAATTGAATTTTTGCTAATCACCCCTATTTATGCAAAGGTCGCTACTAATATTACTAATTATGATAGAATTATACAAATTTTTTTAATAAATTATTTAAGATTTATACTAAGTTATAAGGTTGGACTAAACATTGTTTTTAAGGTAAAATTCTAAGATTTTTTGAGTGTATTATGAAAAGAACTTTACAACCTAGTGTATTGAAACGCAAACGCAAGCATGGATTTAGACTTAGAATGAAAACAAAGGCAGGTCGTGCTATACTAAATTCCCGCAGAAGAAAGGGGCGTAAAAAGCTAAGTGCTTAATACAAAAAATAATACATTTCCAAAAAATGCCCGCCTTAATACAAAAAAACAATATAGCAATGTGTTTAATAAGCCTCAAGTATTTAGAGGTAAGTATTGGATAGTACTAGTAAAAGATACTGGCAAGGACTTGGCTAGACTAGGCTTAGCAATATCTAAAAAAACCATAAAAAAATCAGTAGTTAGAAATATATACAAAAGAGTCGCCAGAGAGGTTTTTAGAAAAAATAGAGTAACATTAAAAAATTTGGATATAGTAATTATCGCTAAAAGATATTGTAAAGGCCGTGAATTACTAAATACAGAATTACAAGAAATACTAAATAATATAAGAATACCAAAATAATGCGCTATCTAACACTAAAAATAATTAAGTTTTACCAATTTTTTATTAGCCCTGTTTTAGGAGGTAGTTGTCGTTTTTTACCTACTTGTTCTGCTTATAGCTATCAGGCTATTACAGACTATGGCGTATGGCGAGGTAGTATTTTAAGTGTAAAAAGAATTGCTAAGTGTCATCCTTGGGGTGCAAGTGGTTATGACCCTGTCCCTAAAAAATAAATAACTATGGAAAATCAAAGAATTATCCTTATTATTGGTCTGTTTTTTACTGGATTTTTGTTATGGCAAGAATGGGTGCTATATAAAAACCCTAATAAAAATATCAATAATAATATTAGCCAACAAGAAACACTAGTAAAACAAGATACTAATCAAGAAAATACCGACATTCCTAATATTAAATTAGAGAATAATATCAGCGTTAGCAATAACCAACAAGTAGTAGGTAATATCTTAGTAACCACTGATTTATTTAGTTTATCTATTAGCAAAAAAGGTGGCACTATAGATAAATTAGCACTAAATAATTATCCAGTATCCTTAGATGAAGAATATCCTAAGGTTCATTTACTTAATAACGAAATAGGTGACATATTACAAGCACAAAGCGGGTTATTGCCAGCTGATAAGCTACCTAGCCATGTTAGTATCTTTACTAGCAATAATAAGCAATATAATTTAGCAGAAAGCGAAGAAGAATTAATAGTGCCTTTATATTGGACTAATAACAAAGGTATAGAGGTAATAAAAGAGTATAGATTTCAACGCAATAGCTATTTAATAGATGTCAACTATAAAATAACTAATAACACCAATGAGCAATTAAATTACACAAGTTATGCACAACTATTAAACGATAAAGAAGTTGATGAAAATATATTTTTACCTACTTTTAACGGTGGTGCTATTTACAATGATGAGGGTATTTTTGAAAAGGTTGATTTTGAAGATTTTACTAGCACCCAGCCTGTAAATAGTGTAGGCGGCTGGATAGCTATAGTACAACATTATTTTGTGTCAGCATGGATACCAAATCAAAGCCAGAAACAAATATATAGCACTAAAAAATCACAACAAGGCGGTTATTTAATATCAGCATTAAATAATAATACCTCAGTAATAGCACCAAAAGAGAGTATTAACTTAATTGCAGATAGTTTATATGTTGGACCAAAAATACAAAAAGATATTGCCAAAATACCGGGCTTAGATAAAACTGTGGATTATGGTATTTTGTATATAGTTGCCAAGCCCTTAGAGATTGTAATGCATACTATAAACGATTTTATTAATAGTTGGGGCTATGCTATTATTTTACTGACTATGCTAATTAAATTAATTTTTTATAAACTATCAGAGACTTCATATCGCTCAATGGCAAAAATGCGTAAATTAACACCAAAAATGCAAAAATTAAAAGAATTATACGGCGATGATAAGCAAAAAATTAGCAAAAAAATGATGGAGTTGTATAAAAAAGAAAAGGTAAACCCAGCCACTGGCTGTTTACCTATATTAGTGCAGATACCAGTTTTTATTGCTCTTTATTGGGTATTGCTTGAGAGTGTAGAATTAAGACAGGTATCTTTTTTGTGGTTGCCTGACTTATCAACTAAGGACCCATTTTATATTTTGCCAGTTGTTATGGGTATTTCTATGTTTGCACAGCAAAAATTAAACCCACCACCACCTGATCCTACACAGGCAAAAGTAATGATGATGCTGCCTTTTATATTTACAATATTTTTCTTATTTATGCCATCAGGTTTAGTTTTATATTGGGTGGTAAATAATATATTGTCTATTTTACAGCAGTGGGTAATTAACAAACGCATGTCCGCATAATGTCAATACTTGATAATTATGATAAATATTGTAAATGGCGTGATGCAGTATTAAATAATACTATTGATGATATAAATAATTGCGTTGTAGAGGTTAATAATCCATTACAATTATCCTTGGCAGAAAAATCCCAGTTAATAAATAATTGCAAAAAATATAATTTTTCATTATTTTATTTAGTAAATAACAATAATTACCATAATAATTTATCGATGCCTATAAGCGATAATAATGCTATAACCAGTATTATAGTAAAATTTAATTCTCAATTAGGGCTTGATAAATACGATAATAATTTATACGCTAAATCTAACGGGCTGTCGCATATTACAGAGACTACACATAAAAAGCAACAAGAATTTATTCCATATACTGACAAAGCAATGAGTTGGCATACCGATGGCTATTACAATAATGACAATGAATATGTAAGAGCATTTAATCTATATTGTGTGCAAAGTGCAGAAAATGGCGGTGAAAATTCATGGATTAACCATGAAATAGTCTATATTTTGTTACGAGAAAAAAGCCCTAAATTAGCACAAACACTAGCTAATAACTATGCTTTTGCTATTCCAGAGCATAAAGTGGGTAATACAATAAAAAGAGCAGAGTTTAACGGCGGTGTGTTTAGTATAGATAAAATAACAGGCAAGTTAATAATGCGTTATACCCAAAGAAAGAAAAATATAATCTGGAATGATGAGGCAGTATATGCTAAAAATACATTAGATGACATCCTAAAAACTAATTCTAGCAGCATATTTACCCATAAGATACAAACAGGACAAGGTTTAGTTTGTAATAATATCTTGCATAAAAGAAAGGCTTTTACTAATACATATAATAAACGCCTTATGTTAAGGGGCAGGTATTTTCAAAGAGTAAGAGTAGTTGGATAAATAAGTATTCTTATGCAGTAGCTTAGTACTAGGCGTATTATAGTAGCAGTAAAAAACATCAGTTAAAAATTTCTAAAAGAGTTTTGTGTTGCATAAATAATACTACTACTACTACTGATATTAGCTTTTTTTATTTTTTTTGCTTTTATTTTGCTTGTTATTGGGATTATAAAATTTGGGCTTTTTTGAATAATTTTATACGCTTTAAGCCAAGTACTTTTAGTATCTAAATAGTGCTTTATAAGCTGTGAAGGGGATTTGCCGTAATGAGGATAGTTATTATTGTGGTAATGATTATTATAAGATGTTACCCAGTTATTTAAGCCTTGCCTATTGTTTAATAATGATTGTAAATATTTCTTAACATCTGTTGAGAATAATACTGTTTCTAAGAAGTTTCTTATACATGAGTCATAATCTGGTCGAATTTCTAAGATTTTCATATCTAAATCATTGTCTAATAAGGTTTGTTTATAAGTACAGTCTTTACCGCCTAAAAATATATTCAAATTACTAGTATAAACCGTACTTACAAATAAATTTAATTTATCTAACTTATTTAAAACTTGTTGCAGTAATTTTATTAAATATTTTTTTTCTTTAGTTGTCTCTAAGCGAGCAAATAAAAAATTACTAAACCTATCAATAACTACATATAAATAATATTGATTGCCATTATCATCTTTATAAGTAATAATATCTTGAGATAATTCTTGTGCTGGAGAATGAATACTTCCATAATATGAAAAACAAGGGTTAGAATTAGATAAAAACAATTTTTGCTTGATGTTTAAATGCCTAATATCACCAGATTTAATTTTGTATTCTAGTATCTTCCAACGATTATATTTAGATTCTAATTTATAAGATTTTAGTATATTATATACCCCCATTGGAGATAAAAATACCTGTTCTTCTTCAAGTTTTTTAGCAATATCAGCAACGCTTAATGTTGGGTAGGTTATGGCTAAAAGGACAATATTACTAACAGTATGGCTGTCATACTTTCTTTTTTTAACCCTATAGCGATTTTCGTTACGAAGCCCTATAATGCCTTGTTTATCAAACTTTTTCTTATACCTGTAAAACTGTGTCCTACTTATGCTATATTTTTTACATGTTTGTTTAATATTACCGCTTTCCTTGGCTGTATTAATAATGCTTAACTTCTCTGATACCGTATATCTTATCATAAATATAATTTAGTTAGAGACCTTTGCATAAATAGGGATGATTAACAGAATTCTGATTTTTGCAAAGGTCTCAGTTAATCTAAGTACTAAGTTTAACCTAATTTGTAATTACCTTAAACTATTATATATTAATTTTAAATAGCACTTAATAAATTATTAAAAAAATAAAAATATTGCTTGGCAAAATAGGATAGAAAGTGTTTAAGTTTTGCAAAAAGAGACTATAATAATCCTATGCAATAAGCTTATTTTTAGGCTAAATGATGGTAGTTGCGGTATTTGCACAAAATAATTATATGGTTTATTTAGCATTAGGCAGTAAAAATATAACTTATAAGTAGTTAACAAAATGAATATAAGAGATATAAAGCAACACGGAATTTTTTATACCGAACTATTTAATCCATTTTCTTTTCAGCCTTTCATTGATTGGGCTAATGATATAGATTTAGGCTCACAAATAATATTAGAGCCATTTGCAGGCTCAAATAGCATTATTAAAATGCTAAAAGAGTTAAATTTATGTAATTACCATGTTTCATACGATATAAATTCACAAAATAGCAGCATAATACAAAAAGATACTATAAAGGCATTCCCTAAGAATTACTCTGTTTGTATTACTAACCCACCGTGGTTATATAAAAGCAGCGCTAAAAGACAAGGTTTATACTACCATTTAAGTAGTTATGACAATATATATAAACTCTGTTTAGATTTAGCACTTAAAAATTGCGATTATGTTGCTTTTCTTGTACCTGCCTCTTTTATAACATCAAATCTGTTTTTAGATAGATTAGAAACAATTATTACCATAAATAAACCCTTATTTAAACATACTGAAAACCCAGTATGTCTTGCTATTTTTAGTAAACATAAAAGTAAAAACATAAAAGTATTTTCAAATGATAATTTTATTGGCGATTTATCAGAGTTAAAAAAACATATTCCTACTAAGCGGGCTAATGTAAGGTTTAATGAGCCTAATGGTGAGTTAGGTCTTATCGCAATAGATAATACAATAGAAAAATCTATTAGATTTTGTAAGGGTAAAGATTTATCAGGATATAACATTACTCAATCATCAAGGTCAATTACTAGGATTAGTGGCATAAAGAACATATCAACAGAGCAAATAGAAATTTTAAATACTAAGCTAAATAAATTTAGAAATGACACTTTAGATATATTCTTAACGGCATTTAAAGGATTAAAAAAAGATGGAACTTATAGGCGTAGATTAGACTACAAATTAGCAAAAAGTTTGATAGGTGAGTACATTAGTGAATATAAGCCAAAATACCTATAATACAGAATATGTACAAGCATTAAAAAACAACTTCTTAGGGTATTGCTCTTTATCCTTATACATTTGTATTTAATTGTTATAATATGAAGCCTATAAAAATACATAAAACATCAAAATACATAAAACATAATGCAAAAAGATAAATTTACTGCTAAACATATTGTCGCCTCTTCTATTAACAATACTATAGAGTGGTATGATTTTGCTGTTTATGGCTACTTTGCAGTTATTATTGCAGATACATTCTTCCCTGCTAGTGATATGCAGGTATCATTACTTGTTGCATTTGCGGCTTTTGCTTCAGGTTATGTGACTCGTCCACTTGGGGCTATTATTTTTGGTCATTTTAGTGATAAAATAGGACGCAAAAAAACATTGTTATGGTCCATTAGTATGATGTCTATTGCCTCTGCTTCTATTTCTATATTACCTACTCATGATAGCATTGGTTGGTATGCTAGCGTGCTTTTAGTTTTATTTAGAATGTTAGGTGGTATTTCTATGGGAGGTGCTTCATCTGCCTCTTATGTTGTTGAAAAAGTGAAAAAAAACCGAGTTTTAACGCTGTCTTTTTTAATTGTTGGGGCAACTGTTGGTTTCATATTTGGCTCATTAATTAGCATATCTTTGCATTATTTGTTAAGCGATACAAGCCTTGTGCTTTATGGTTGGCGAATTGCCTTCTTTTTAAGTTTAATTCTTGGCATAATAGGGGTAATACTAAGGTTAGGGCTTCCAAATTTAGAGCCCATAAAACCACCCTTAAAAGTTCCATTTTTTACCTTAATTAAACACCATAAACGCCCATTACTGGAAAATACTGGTATCAATCTTGCTGGTGCAGTTTTATTTTATAGTTTATTTGTGTATGCTACTTCTTGGCTAACACAACGAATGCATATTAATGAAGCAGGAGCATTAGACATTAACTTATATGCTTTAATTGTATTAGGTGTATCTTTGCTTTTAGGTGGTTATTTGGGCGATAGAATTAGCAAAAGATACTTGGCAATGGGAGTATTTACAAGTTTTATAATCTTAATATATCCACTATTTTGGCTTATGGGACATAGCTCATACGGTTTAATATTTTTAGGTGAAGCAATACTTGCTGTATTGTTAGGCTTATTATTCCCTTCAATACTAATGCTACAATTAGAAAATTTTCCTAAAAATATCAGAGCTAGTGGCTCAGCACTTTCCTATAATTTGACTTGGGGAATATTTGGTGGTACTGCACCTCTTATGGCAAGTTGGCTTACACTAAAAACTCACGAAAATTTAGCATTTACTTACTACATAATTATCTTAGCTATAATAAGCTTAGTTGCTACTATTAGCATAGTTGAAAAAAAACAAAAAATAAAATCACAAGCCAATGGCTAAAATAAAAGTAGGTGTTTTAAATGGAGGTATTTCCTTGGAAAGAGATATTTCATTACTTAGTGCTAATAATGTTTTACAGCACCTAAGTAGAGAAAAATACCATATTTTTAATATAATAGTTAATAAAAAAGCCCAGTTTTTTTGTGATAACAAAGAAATTAAACCAGAGCATTTAGCCAATAAAATTGATATTGCATTATCAGTTTTGCACGGAGTTTGGGGCGAAGACGGACAAATACAAACTATTTTAGACAATAATAATGTAGTTTATATTGGTAGCGATGCTCTAAGTTCTAAGAATTCTTTTTCTAAAATTACAGCTAAAAAAATATTACAGCAAAACGACATTAATACTCCAGATTATATTGTTTTGGATAAAAATACTAATTACACTACAATATCAAAAACACTGACAACAAAATTCCTTAATGGATGTGTGGTAAAGATTGCTAATTCTGGTTCTTCTTTTGGGGTATTTGTTTGTAATAATGAGCAAGAAATAAATAATGCTTTAGATAAGATTAATAGCGATTTTTCTAATAAAGATAATATCCTTGTTGAAGAGTATATATCTGGTACAGAATATACTTGTGGTGTTATTGATAACAAAGGATATTTAGATAGTCTTCCTATTATAGAGCTTGTGCCAAAAAAATCACAAAGTTTTTTTGATTTTACAGCTAAATATGAAGGCAAGTCTGAAAAAACCTGTCCTGCTAAAATAACACAATCCTTAACTAAAAATATTCAAAAAATAGCCTTATATGTACATAAAATATTCAAGTTAGCAGATTTTTCTAGGACAGATTTTATATATAACGATAACAACGAATTATTTGTTTTAGAGGTAAATACTTTGCCTTGTATGGCAAAAACCTCTTTATTTTGTCAAGAGCTTAGAGTCAAGGGTATTAATTTTTCAGATTTTCTTAACGATTTGATTGTTAAAAAGTTAAACAACGCTAATATACTAAAACAACAACAATTAAACTAATTAAAACTACTGCAATACAAAAAACCTTATAAAGTGGTGGTAGTTTTGTGTGTTTTTTTCATTGCTATTTAATGCATGGGTATTTTTATGGTTTAAACCCTTAAAAATATTAGATTAATTTAACACTTACAGCCAAGCGCCAGTTGCCTGAATAGGTTTTAAGTCATTTGTTTTGCTAATCCAAATAGCAATAGCATATCTAGGGGCATTAATTTTGGCTTTTGGTAGTTGTAAATCCCAGTTTTGCTGTGTTTTATCATCATTACCTAAATATTGTCTATGAGTTAGTACTACAAAATCATGTTTTAAGGTAGAGTGAGCATTTTCTCCTGCTTGTACTCTTGATACTATATCCACACCTAAAATAGCCACATTTAGAACAATCTTTTTATCTTTTTTTATGTTTGTAAAGCTTACATTTAGTTTGTTTTTGTCAATATTAGCACTAAGTTTGCCTGTTATGTCTGTATTTTTGCCTGTTATACCACGGTACCATCTTCTAGATTCTTCGCCATTTTCTACTAAAGCAGGGGTATATACACTAGCTATTCTTCTCAAACTACGATATTGATATTGGCGATTGCTGTATTTTTTGGATGCATATTTATCATCCCACCCCAAATAATCCCAATAATCAACATGAAAGGCCAAAGGAATAATTTCTTTAAATAGTCTATTATTGTTTTTAAGCTGTGATAACCATTTATCAGCAGGAGGACAACTACTACAACCTTCTGAGGTAAATAATTCTAATACAGTATTTTGTTTATCGCCACTGCTAAATTCTAGTGCATAGCCTACATTAAAACTTATGGCGAATATTAATAAAAATTTAATCATAAGGTGAGTCTTTTGCATAAATAGGGATGATTAGTAGAGTTCTGATTTTTGCTTAATTGATGGTTTTCTATTAAGCCTACCCTAGTTGTTCTAAGGCTGGTTTGATAAAAATTATCAAGTGAGTGGAAAGCGGGGTTCTGATGATTATTCATGTTTATGCAAAGGTCTCAAGATAATTGCCGAGTATTTTATAGGTCTGTTGTATTGTTGTGGAATTTTATACTTATTGTCAAAAAATACCGGTGCTAAAATTTTTAGCACATCCTCATAAATGTTTTTTTTAAAGCCAATTATATTATCAATAGGACTCCAGTAATCAACCCATTGCCAATCATCAAACTCAATATTTTTGTGTAGGTTTAAATTAATGCTACTATCTTTGGCAACTAATGATAGCAAGTACCAAACTTGTTTTTGTCCTATACAAATATGGTCTTGATTTTTGCGGATATATTTATTAGGTAAATCATAACTAAGCCATTTTGGAGTTTTAGCAGTAAGTTTTACATCTTTTTTGCTTAGACCAACCTCTTCATATAACTCACGAAACAAAGCATCTAAATCATTCTCGCCATGTTTTATACCACCTTGGGGAAACTGCCAAGCATTTTCACCAATGCGTTTTGTTAGTAATACCTTATTATTATGATTAGCAACAACTATACCTACACTACTCCTATAGCCATCTTTGTCTATCACTTCTAATCTTCACCGCCAAACACTCCTAATATGTGTAATAAACTTAAAAATAAATTATAAATTGAAACAAATAATGTTATTGTAGCTAATATGTAATTCCTTTCGCCACCATTTATGATTGCACTTGTCTGGTATAAAATTAAGCCACTCATTAACAATATAAAGGCAGATGAAACTACAAGCGATAGCACTGGAATATGTAAAAATAAGTTAGCCAAACCAGCCAAAAAAGCCACTATAATGCCAACTGTTAAAAAGTTAGATAAGCCACTAAAATCTTTTTTACTAACAATAGCATAAAATGACAAAGTAGTAAAAATCACAGCCGTTCCTACCATAGACATTGCAACTAATTCAGCACCATTAGTAAAATTACTTATATATAAATTAATAATAGGACCTAAGGTTAGCCCCATAAAGCCAGTTAAGGCAAATACCGATAATATTCCCCATGTCGAGTCTTTTAATTTGTATGTTAAAAATAATAAGCCAAAATAACCAGCAAGGGTTATTAAAATGCCAAATGGAGCAATATTAAGAGCCAGTGATAAATAAGCCATTAAGCCACTAAAAAATAGCGTTGCTGAAAGTAATTGATAGGTGTTTTTTAGAACCTTATTTTTTTCAATTACGGTTCCTAATGTTTGAGTTTGAGTATTCATAATTTTTATTGTATAGTTAAAAGGGTAAAATATAATTTTTTAGTAAAAAACAAGTAAACAATGCAATTAATTTTTGGAATTGGTAAAACAGGTCTATCTATTGCAAGGTTTTTTGCTAAAAATAATATCAAGTTTATCATAGCAGACGACAATAAGCAACCAAAATTATTAGCACAGTGCTTAACTTATAAGCCTAGTGATAATTATTGTGGTTTAATTGATGATATTAGCCTTAATAATATTAAGCGCGTTATTGTTAGTCCGGGTATTGCCAAAGATAATAAGTTAATAATAAAACTTAGACAAAATAACATACCTATAATCACTGATATAGATATATTTAGTCAATATGCCAAAGCACCAATAGTCGCTATTACTGGCTCTAACGGTAAATCTAGTGTGGTTAGTTTAATTGCTTGTATGGCAGAATATGAAAAAATTAAAGTCGCAAAAGCAGGCAATATTGGTATTCCAGCACTTGATGTTTTAGCAGATGATATAGAATTATATGTTTTAGAATTGTCAAGCTATCAATTAGATTATTTAAGTAGTATTAAGCTAAAAATAGCCGCGGTATTAAATATTAGTCCAGACCATTTAGATAGATACAATAATTTTAATGATTATGTTAATGCTAAGCTAAGTATTTATAAATATAGTGAGATAAAAATAGCACAAAGAGATGCAGAATTTATTCCTAAAAAGCTTGTTTTAGATGCAACATATAGTTTAAATATCCCTAATAATGCACAGCAATTTGGTAGTGTGGTTTGCCATAATAGGCGTTTTTTACTACAAGGTGATACTGTTTTAATGTCAGCTGACGATACTAAATTAATAGGTAAACATAATATCTGCAATATTTTGGCATCTTTAACAGTAGGCTATAAATTAAATATCAGTATTGAAAATATGCTTTTAGCTATTAAACAATTTGCCCCTATAAACCATCGTTTAGAAGTAATTAATGGCTTAGATAATATTTATTACAATGATTCTAAGGCAACTAATGTAGCCGCAACACTAGCTGCAATAGATGCAATATTAGATAAATATAACAATAAAAAATTAGCCATTATAATAGGTGGCATACCAAAACAAGAAGATTATAAACCTCTTGCCTACAAGACAAACAAGGTATTTGATAAAATTATTATAATAGGTGAGGCAAAAAAAATAATAGGCAATTTATTTGCCACTAATAAAACCATATATGCTAATTCAATGTTACATGCAGTGCAATTAGCAAAAGATTCTATTAATAAAGGTGTTATTTTACTGTCTCCTGCTTGTGCTAGTTTTGATATGTTTTATGATTTTAACAATAGAGGCGATGAGTTTAAAAAAGCCGTGCAATGTGTGGATGCTGTTGTAAAATAAAGGCCATAAATAAGTAAGCAAAGCTTACTTTGGGGAATATCCCCAAACCCCTAACAGCAATTACAGGTTATTCAGTGCATATTAACTATATTTGCTTGTTTTTTAATTAGAGATCTTTGCATAAATAAGGATGATTAACAGAGCTCTGATTTTTGCTTAATTGATGATATTTTATCAAGCCTGCCCTAGTTGTTCTAAAGCTGGTTTGATAAAAATTATCAAGTGAGTGAAAAGCGGGGTTCTGATGATTATTCAATGTTTATGCAAAGGTCTCCATTAGGGGCAGAACGAGTTTGTACACTATAACCATTGTACAACAGCCCCTCAAACTCCCCATATAGACATTGTGCTTGTAATTTACATTTTTGTCGTGAGACATTAGTGATGTGGTTTTAAAAAAGTACCCAGAATAACAAATTGGAATTATGCCCACCGTCATTGCGAGACTTTGTAAAAAGGCGTGCAATGTGTGGATAGTGTTATAAAATAATCACAAGTCCGACTTATGATACTTCGGCTTGTTTTTATTTTATATCTTGTGTGTCACATACCTAAATGCTTGATGTCACTTGATGTGTTAGCTATCAACTGGAATGATTTGTTAGAAGTTTTACAACTCACTTTCGTTAATATTTGCAATTTTCATTATATGTTTTTGTAATCCTAGTTTAAGAGATTGACTTTTATGTACAGGAACAGAGATACGAGTATTTATGCCATCTTTTATATAAATATGATGACTGCCATTAATACGCTTCAACTCCCAGCCCTTGCTTTCAAGTATTTTGCAAAAATCCTTACCACTAATTGTTTTCAAAAAGCAATTTCCATTACTTTATCTTGTTGAGATATTTCAACATCAGTAACATCAACAGATAAACAGCCTTCAACTGCCTCATAAATATTTTCTAGCAACTCATCAAAGCTATTTCCTTGACTAACACAACCAGCAATAGATGGTACTTCTGCCCAATATCCACCTTGTTCTGCTTTATGAACGATTACTTTTAGCTTCATAATTAGCACCTTAAATTAAAAACTGTATATATTATTATATATCAAAAACTTATGCCCAATAATAAAAATAAGATTACTACATTAAGTTATTAGGCAGGTGTTTTATGCATTATGTAATAATTAGGGAGTGTTATTAACTATACTGTGCTTATAAGATGAGATTGCCACGCCTTTATTAAGGCTCGCAATGACGATTCACCTTTTACAAATGCTCGCAATGACAGTTAGTATAAGGGATGCCTTTATTTTTTTAAAAATTATTAATGTTGTTTATAGTACTCCTAAAATAGTTAGTTTATATTTTAGTAATAATAGCATTAAATAAAGAAACAAGATAACCAAATCCAGCACCTCCTGCAATGGCAATACTAATAATCATCCATTCCAAACGCTTGCCATCGTTTTTTGTCATTAACTCATTATTTTTTGTATCAACTACCTGAGCAACTGCCTCGGCTTGTTCGCGTTTAAAGCCTGATTGTTCTAATATTTTAGTAATATTCAGTGTATCCATGTTTATATTGTATCATTATTTACCGTTTTTAATGATTTTTTTTCAGGGCTAGAGTGTTATTAATTATACTGTGCTTTTAGATAAGATTGTCACGCCTTTTACAAGGCTAGCAATGACGAGGCACTTTTTTAAAGGCTAGCAATGACGGTGAGTGTTATATAAACAACCAGTTTAAAAACTTATATGTTGAGTTTATAAGTTTTTACGGTATGATAATCAAAATGCCCCAAATATTAGTATTATCAGGATTAGACCCAACAGGAGGTGCTGGACTTAGTGCTGATATTGAGACTATGGCACAAATAGGAGTAAATGCCTTGCCTATTGCTACTATTATTACCGTGCAAAACACTAAAAGTTTTATTAACTCACAGGCTGTAAGTGCTAATATAATTAAAACGCAAGTTCAGCATTTGGCAGAAGATATTAGCTTTCAAGCTATAAAAATTGGATTATTAGCAAATGAGAAACAAATAGAGACTATTATCAAAATTGTAAAAACTTATAGACATTTACCGATAATTTTAGACCCAATAATAATAACCAGTACCAACAAAAATATATTAACAAAAAAAGCTATTAATAAATTAAAAATCTTAGCAGACATTGCTACTATTATTAGCCCTAATATGGCAGAATTACAACAATTAACTAATACCAAAGATGAACAAGAGGCAGTAAATAAACTAAAAACACCTTGGATACTATTAACTAAAACAGATATATCAAAAAAAGTAATAAATCATAAACTTTATTATAAAAACAAACCTTATAAAATATTTTCTTATAAAAAAATAATTGGTAGTTTTCACGGCTCTGGTTGTACTCTTAGCTCTGCTATTGCAAGTTATATAGTTAAGGGCAGTAAAATAAATAAAGCTTGCAGTTTAGGCTTGGACTATACCTATAAAAGCTTGCTTTTTAAATACAAAATTGCCAAAAACCAGTTTCATCCACAAAGAATAAACTTATGACTAATAAAAGCACTACTTATTTTAGAGATGGTATTAAAAACCTAAGCAGTTATAAAGTACAAGATGCTAAAGGGCTAATTAAGTTAGATGCCATGGAAGCACCTTATGATATATCAGCTGGGTTAAAACAAAAGTATTTAGAGAAAATAGAGAAGGTAGAGTTAAATAGATACCCAGACCCAGAAGTTAAAGCACTAAATAAAATCATCAAGACTAAATTTAATATTATTGATAATAATGGCATATTATTTGGTAGTGGCTCTGATGAATTAATTCAATTATTGTGTATGTCTTGTACGGCTAACGATGTAATTATGGGGTTTAACCCTAGCTTTATAATGTATGATTTAATAGCACAATCTACTCAATTACACTACGAGCCTATAGCACTTGATGGTAATTATCAAATAAATATAGCTCACAGCTTAAAACTAATAGCAAAGCATAAGCCAAAAATTATTTTTATAGCCTATCCTAATAATCCAACGGGCAATTTATTTAACAAACAAGATATTATAAAAATTATTAAAAATACTGATTATTTAGTAGTACTAGACGAGGCATATTATATTTATGCAAGTGATAATTTTTTATCAGAGCTTAATAAATATCCAAATTTAATAATTATTCGCACTTTGTCTAAGTTAGGTTTAGCGGGTATTAGACTAGGTTTTTTAATAGCCAATAAAGATATTATTCAACAGTTAAACAAGTTGCGATTACCATATAATATTAATAGTTTAACCCAAGCTAGTGCCGAGTTTTTTTTAACCAATGATACACAGATTAAGACACATATAAAAAAAATCATAGCAAGTAGAGATGCCATGGTTATTGCTATTAATAAAATTAATGGCTTAAATGCTTTTAAGTCTGAGGCCAACTTTATACTATTTAAAACCAAAAACCCAGACAAGCTATTTAACTATTTATTAAAAAATAAAGTATTGATTAAAAATTTATCTAGCCATAAAAGTCTAAATAACCACCTAAGAGTTAGTATAGGCACCTCTTACGAAAATAAAATATTTATTAACTTATTAGAAACCTTTGCATAACATGAATAATCATCAAAAACCCACTTTTCACCAACTTAGCAATTTTATTAAACTCAGCCTTAGCCATGCTAGGACAAGGTTTAATATAATCACTAATTCGGCAAAAACTCAATTTTTGCTAATCACCCCTATTATACAAAGGTCTCTATTACAAAATTATGCTGACAAATAAAGAGCTATCCAATTATTTGTACAAACTATTAGCAGTAAATAACTTTGCTGATTATTGTCCAAATGGCTTGCAAATTGAGGGTAAAAAAAATATCAATAATATTGTATCAGGGGTAAGTGCTAATCTTAAACTAATAGAGAGTGCAATAAATAATAATGCCGATGCAATTATAGTACATCACGGTCTATTTTGGAATAAGGATACCAGAGTTATAACAGGTGCTATGCGTAACAAAATAGCCTTATTGTTACAGCATAATATTAATCTTTATGGCTATCATTTGCCACTAGATGCCCATAATAAATTTGGTAATAATATTGCTTTAGCTAATTTACTTGCTATAAAAAATCCACAACCAGTAGCAAACTCATTATTATGGCAAGGCGAGCTAAACATAAGCACAAAAGATTTTATTGCTATGGTTAGTAATAAATTAAACAAAGAGCCGTTAGTAGTAGGAGCTAAAAAAGCAAATATAGCCAAAATAGCTTGGTGTAGTGGCGGAGCACAAAATTATCTAACCGAAGCCATAGAGCTTGATGTTGATGCTTATTTAAGCGGAGAAATATCAGAGCAAACTCCATATACCGCAGAAGAAAATAATATAATATACATAAGTGCAGGACACCATGCAACCGAGCGATATGGAGTACAATTACTATCTAAGCATTTAGCAGATAATTTTCACTTAAAACATAAGTTTATTGATATTGATAATATTGTATAACTAAAATAATATATATAATGTATAATTTTTACTTTATAAGGCAAAATATGCTATTAAGGCAAAATATGCTATGAATATAGAAGAAGAGTTTCAAAAATTAAGAAAATTAGAAGAAGAAAAATTAGAGGGATATACACAAGAGTTTAGAAAGTTGGTTGCTAGTAGTTATAAAAAATTAAGTAAAATAGAAATCAGTAATTCCTCAACAATACATGCAAATGTAGTCGTAGAGTATTTGTTTAGGTTTGCAATAGAAAAAAACGAAAATAATATAAACATATTTACTGGTTGTTTAGATGGCAAGTTTTATGGTAAATTTGCAGGCGTAGTTAAATATTTATTAGACTTAGGCAAGAAAATATCTATTATTAGTATGAATGAATGTGATAATAGTGATTTTAAACAAGTTATTGACAATCATGATAATGGTAAAATAACTGTTGTAGATAAAAAACACAGGGAATACTTACAAGGCATATCACATTTTATTACAGTTGGTAATAAAGCATACAGGTCTGAAAGAAGTGATACTTTAAGAACTGCATATGCATCTTTTAATATTGAAGGTAGGGGCAAGTTTTTAAATGAAATCTTTGCTTATATAAAAGGACATATTAGCAAAAATACCACTCGCTAAGTTTTTTAATATGGGTGTTGAGCAATTCTATGGCATTACGACCACTACTCTTGTTGTTCTATCATCCGCTACATTAGTTATTTTTCAGTTTTTGTTAGCTGACTTTAATAAAAAACTAGAACAGTTAAATAATAAATTAGTACAATTAATATCTCTAAAAGATAATACTAAAAATATTGATATTAGCAATTCATTTAGTATTAAAAGTAAAGTTGACGAACTAAAAAATAAAATTAAAAAGTATGAAAAACCACTAAGAATAGAATTTTTTTTATTTTTTATTATTATTTTTTATTCATCATTGTCTGTTTTTATAGTATTATTAAACAGTGTATTTGACAATATAAGTATAGATATTAGAGTAATACTGCTGATAAATTTGTTAGCAATTATTATTTATATTTGTGCTTTTTTATCATTAGTATTTAGACTGATTAACAGGCGTAAAAAAGTTAGGTTATTGGATATAGATTTTGACATTACCAAAAAGAATATTAAAGAAACATTTACACAAACTATAAGTAAAGAATAATGGATAAAAAATACAATATAGCAGTAGTAGGGGCTACTGGTGCGGTTGGAAGGGTTATAGTAGAAATATTAGAGCAAAGGGATTTTCCTATTGCTAATTTATATCTCTTAGCAAGTTCTAACTCAAAAGGGAAGATAATACTCTACAAAAATAAAAATGTCATGGTAGAAGACTTAGCTAAATTTGACTTTACCAAAACAGACATAGCCATGTTTTCAGCAGGGGGTGCAATATCAGAACAATACGCCCCAAAGGCTGCACAAACAGGGTGTGTAGTTATTGATAATACATCTTTTTTTCGTCGCGATAAGGATATTCCTCTAATAGTACCAGAAGTTAATCCAAACGCTATTGCTAACTACAAAAATCGTAATATAATAGCAAACCCAAACTGTTCTACTATCCAAATGTTGGTAGCACTTAAACCTATTTATGATAAAGTTGGTATTAGCAGGATTAATGTTGCAACTTATCAGGCAGTATCTGGTTCAGGACAAAAAGCAATTACCGAACTAACCGAGCAAACAGTTAGTCTATTAAGTGGCAAAAGCATTGATTGTAAGGTATATCCAAAGCAAATAGCATTTAATGTTATTCCACATATTGATGTATTTCAAGATAATGGCTATACTAAAGAAGAGATGAAAATGGTATGGGAGACACAAAAAATATTTAATGATGATAAAATATTAGTAAACCCTACTTGTGTTAGAGTACCAGTAATATATGGTCATTCTGAGGCAGTGCATATTGAAACTAAGAAAAAAATCACCAAAAAAGAAGCAATAAAAGCACTAGTTAATGCAAGTGGAGTTAGTGTAATCAATAAAGAGCAAGATTCAGGTTATGCCACCCCATTTACAGATGCCAGTAACAAAGACGATGTTTTTGTATCTCGTATTCGTGAAGATATATCGTATCCACTAGGGTTAAATTTATGGGTAGTTTCTGATAATATTAGAAAAGGTGCTGCCTTAAATAGTGTACAAATCGCAGAAATTTTAATACAAGAATACCTATAAATTATGATTAGCGTAGCAAGAAAAACCAATGAAACAAACATTACCATAGATATTGATATATACGGCTCTGGTATTGCTAATATTAATACAGGGGTTGCTTTTTTAGACCATATGCTCGAGCAGGTATCAAAACACGGCTTAATTGACTTAAATATTAACTGTGATGGCGATACTCATATTGATGACCATCATAGTGTTGAAGATATAGGCATTACCTTAGGGCAAGCATTATTAAAAGCACTAGGCGACAAAAAAGGCATTACTCGTTACGGCCATTCTTTTGTTCCTCTAGATGAAGCATTATCAAGAGTTGTTGTTGATATATCAGGACGCCCTGGCTTATATTATCAAGTAAAATTCTCTCGTTCCCATATTGGTGATTTTGATGTTGATTTGTTTATGGAATTTTTTCGTGGTTTTGTTAATCATAGTATGATTAGCTTACACATTGACAACTTAAAAGGTGATAACTCCCACCATCAAGCAGAGACTATTTTTAAGGCCTTAGGCAGAGCATTAAGAGTAGCATTATCTAAGGACAAAAGAATAGCAAATAAAATACCATCAACTAAAGGCTCTCTATAAGTGGCAAGACAAACAATAGCTATAGTTGATTATGCTATGGGTAATATCCGCTCTGTAAAAAAAGCCTTAAACTTTGTAAGTCCTAATGATAATGTAATAATAACTAATAATAGCAATAAACTATTAGAAGCAGACCGTATAGTATTTCCCGGTCAAGGTGCTGTTGGTGCCTGTATGGGGTCACTTAATGAGCATAATTTAGTAAACACTATCAAAAAATGTTTGAGTGAGAAACCATTTTTAGGTATTTGTTTGGGACTACATATATTGTTTAATTATAGCGAAGAAAATAACCATACAAAAGGACTTGAAGTTATTGCAGGAAAGGTTGTAAAACTAAGTGGAAGTAACATAAAAATACCGCACATGGGCTGGAATAATGTTAAACAAGAGCAAAAACACCAACTATGGCACAATATTAGCGATAATGCTTATTTTTATAGTGTACACAGTTATTTTGTTAATCCAGAATCAAAATCAGTAATAGTAGCTAGCACAAAATACAATATAGAGTTTGTATCAGCAATAGCATATAAATATATATTTGCGGTTCAGTTCCATCCAGAAAAAAGTCAAAATAGTGGTTTGCAACTACTAAAAAACTTTACTAGCTGGCGTGGTGAAAATTAAAAATTCAAAGATTAGCTCATTAAATCACAACCAAAACAATATCAAACTAATTAATTAGTACAATAGTCTTTATATCAGTATATCTGGTAAATTGCGTTTGAGGATTTTACCAACGCTTGATCTGGGTAATATATCAATAAAACGGATGATTTTTGGTGCTTTGTATGCCGATAAATGCTCTTTTGCATAATTAATTACCTCTTGTTCATCAAACTTTTTATCGTCATTTTGTTTTACAATAAATGCTGCTACTACTTGATTTTTTTCGCTATCTTGTGTTGCTACACAGGCTGATTCTAAAATATTAGGATGGGTATTTAGGGTTTTTTCTACCTCGCTAGGATAGACATTAAATCCAGATACTATAATCATCTCTTTTAACCTGTCCACTAAAAATAATTGCCCTTTTTTATCAAAATACCCTAAATCTCCAGTGCGAAAAAATCCATCTTTGGTAAAAACTTCTAAGTTTAACTCGGTATGTTTCCAATAACCTTTAGTAACTTGCGCTCCTTTAACAACAACCTCTCCTATAGAATAGGGGTACTTTTGTTTATCGCTATGTGTTGCATTAATCAATTTAATCTTTGTATTCATTAATGGATAGCCTACTGAGCCGTTAAATTCATTACTATGATAAGGTTGTACGCTGATAACTGGTGATGTTTCTGTTAAGCCATAGCCCTGAATAATACCGCAATTTGTTTTTTCATGCCATTTTTGTGCTGTGCTTTTTTGTAATGGCATTCCACCTGCAATAGCGGACTCTAGCTTGGAAAAGTTTAGTTTGTCAAAACCCTTATAACTAAGCAAATGGTCGTAAAGTGTATTAACCCCTGTAACCATATTAATTTGGTATTTTTTAAAGGGCTTGACTAGTTGTTTTATGTCACGAGGATTAATAACTAATATGCTTGTCATTGCACATTTAACTGCCATCAAACAATTTATCATTAATGCAAAAATATGGTACAGAGGTAATGCTGTTAAGATATTTTTATTTTCCATATTTTTTGGCAACCATAGTCTTAATTGCTCAATATTGGCAAGAAGATTTTTGTGTGTTAATACAGCGGCTTTTAATTTACCGCTAGTACCTCCTGTATATTGCAATAATGCTATGTCGCTTGTTTTAACATGCTCTTTTTGGGGTTTGTGGTATTTTTTTCTAAAACTAATAGCATTATCAAAACTAGTACTAGTTATTTTTATTGAGTTAATTGTAGTTGCTGTTAATTTATAATTCATTACTAAGCGAACCATGGTTTTTTTAGGTTGGGGTAATAATTCACTTAAATCGCTATCAATAATATGCTTAATATTAGTATCATCAATAATTGCCTTTAAACTACTATTAAAATAAGCACTGCCAATAATAGTATCAGCATCAGAGTCATTTAAAGTAGCTAATAACTCATCCTTACTAAGTAGCGGGTTAATTAGCACAGCTGTTTTACATGCCCGCCATGTGCCAAATAAAGCAATAGGAAACCCAAGTATATTAGGCAACATTATAGCCACAATCTTACAATCTGCTAGTGATAGTAAATACTGTGATAAATTAATACTGCAACTGCGTAGGGACTTAAAACTAAGATGATAATCAAAACCTATAAATGCAGTATGTTTTGGGTATTTATCTGCACTTTCATCAAGTAAATTAACACAGGTTTTATTGGCTTTGGTAAATTTAAATAAAGAGTTTTTTTGTTTGTTTATTAGTAGTTTTTGCACAAAAGAATCTAATTGCGGACGATACCTTTCAATATTATTATTGGCAAAATCAGACAAATAATTAAGATAGCCTTTATCGCAATTATCCATATTGGAATAATGCTTATCATCAATATTAGGGTCAATGCGTAAATAGTTGTCTTTGCTATCGCCTCCGTTAAGAATTTTATCCATATTAAAATGTGCTACCTCAGATGAAGATGACGAAAGGATATTACTAGCAGGATAACGCCATTCCATTGAGCCCCAATGTTTAGCTTCATCACAACTGTATTGTTGTGTTTGTTTTCCTGTACCAAGAGACAGCATCATTATATTATCGTTGTCAATGTATGGGTAGATTTTTTTTACCTCAGAATAAGCACATAGACTAGGATTAATAGCAAAAATACCGCCATCTAAAAAGCAAGCACTATATTCACCAAAAGATTTAACTATCATTGGTGGAAAATAGGATAATGCCGAGCAAGCAGACAAACAAACATCACGCACTAAATAATTGTACTGTAAGTCTTTTTTAGCCAAGTGCTGGCGAAAAAAATGATTTTTTGCCTCGCTCATATTATAAGCAGGAATAAGACACGGCTTTAACAGTTGTTTTAACTCTATGTCTTGGAAATAACCCTCTAAAACCTTAGCAAAACCATCTGAGGAATACTTTACATCTAATACCCCAGATGCTGTTTTGATAGTAGAAAGTATTGAGGGATTAAAAATATCCAAACAATTATTTTTATAAATATCTACTAATTCATCAGTAAAGTATTTGGGGTTATTGTTTTTATCTGGCGATAGTAGTGCTGATACTATTAAAGCACCAGTGCTAGTACCAGCAAAAAAATCAAAAAAATCAATAAGCCTTGCTTGTTTATCACCGCTTAATTCTCGTAATTTATTTTCTATGTAAACTAAAAAAATAGATGGCACTATGCCACGAATACCACCGCCATCAATTGATAATATTGTATATTTTTTTGTCATAGTTTATGAAATATTTTTAAAAATTCCAGCCGCACCCATTCCAGCACCTATACACATAGTTACCATACCTAATGTTTGTTTTTTTCTTTGCAGGGTATGTAATAAACTAGTTGTGCGAATAGCCCCTGTAGCACCTAATGGATGTCCTAAACTAATAGCTCCGCCATTAGGGTTTATTTTATTTTTATCTAAGTGTAGCTCATTTATAACGGCTATACTTTGGGCTGCAAAAGCTTCATTTAACTCAATAGTGTCAATATCATCTATGTTTAATTGGCATTGTCTTAATACCTTTGGTATTGCTTTTACCGGACCTATTCCCATAATTTCTGGTGCTACACCAGCTACACTAAAGCCAATAAATTCTGCTAACGGCGTTAGATTAAATTTAGTTAATGTTTTTTCATTACAAATCATAATAGCACTAGCCCCATCGCTTCTTTGTGAGCTATTACCTGCTGTTACCGTGCCATCTTTGGCAAAAACAGACCTTAATTTAGCCAGAGCTTGAATACTTGTATCCTCTCTTGCACCATTATCTTGTTTGTAAGTATGATAGTCATCAAGTAATGTCTTTGTTTTGCTATCATATTTATTGTTATGCACAGCAACAGGTACAATTTCATTACTAAAATAACCATTTTTTATTGCTGTTATTGCTTTTTGATGGCTGTTTAAGGAAAACTTATCTTGTGCCTCTCTAGATACACTAAAACGCTTGGCAACTTCTTCTGCGGTAATACCCATGCCATAAGCTAAACCTATATTATCATCTGCAAAATAACGCGCATTCATTCTTGGTGTATGCCCAACAGGTGGCATCATAGACATGCTCTCAACCCCGCCAGCTACAACAACATCAGCCTGTCCTAATAATATCTTATTTGCGCCAATAGCAATAGCTTGTAAACCTGAAGCACAAAAGCGATTTACCGTCATACCACATACAGATTGTGGATAGTTTGCCAGTAATAATGCACTTCTTGCTACATTAAGTCCTTGTTCTGCTTCTGGCATGGCACAACCAATTACTACATCATCAATTATATTAGCATCTAAATTAGGCTGATTTTTTAATAATTGTGTCAATACTATGACTAATAAATCGTCGGCACGAACTGAGGAAAAAATACTGCCAGCCTTAGCGACAGGAGTACGAAGTGCCTCAACAATATATGCTTTTTCTTGTTTCATAGTTAATTTCTTAGTGGTTTTTTAGTTTTTAGCATATGCTCAATCCTATCTTTGGTTTTTGACTCTTCTAATAGTGTTAAAAAATATTCTTTTTCTAAATTTAATAAATAATCCTCATCAACCTCAGTATTTTCTGCCATATTCCCCCCCCCAGTCAATATTTTAGCAATATAACTGGCAATATGATAATCGTGCTTTGATATATAACCGCCAACACTCATGTTTGTTAATTGAGATAATAAATTAGCATAAACACCGCTACCTGCCAGTTTAATTAGATTATTTTTATTAGGTGGGCGATAACAATTATCAATCATAAGTTGTGCTTGTTGTTTGGCAAAATATAATAATTCTTTTGCATGGGCTACAATTATATCCCCTGTATCTAAATAATGCATTTGTCTTGCATCTTCAGCACTACTTGATACACTTGCTAAGCCTATTTGTTCAAAATACTTAGCAATTAAGGTAAATAAATCACCTCCTATGCTATTTTTATAAGCACGATAAGCCATTTCTTTACAGCCACCTCCAGCTGGTAATACCCCCACACCTATTTCTACTAAGCCAATATAGCTTTCGCTAGCAACAACTCGTTTATCACAATGTAGTAGTACTTCACAACCACCACCTAATGCCAAACCTTCTACAGCAGCAATAGTAGGTATAGAACAGAATTTTAGTTTAGACAGCGTTTGCTGTAATAAACTAATAGTATCACTAATAGACGGTAAGTTGGTTATTTTAGGTAAATCTGGCTTTATTACTTGTAATAGTGTGCCTTTTATACTACTAATTACCCCAGTTTTATAGGTTCGTCCTAATTTTGCACCAGCATAAATTTCATACAAATCAGCACCAGCACAAAACGGAGCTTGTTGTTGCCAGATAATTAATGCATCAAAATCATCATTTGCTATATCAATAGCTTTATTAAGTGAGGTAATAAGCTCATAACTAAGAACATTCATTTTAGTTTTAAAGCTAATAATAGCAATATTGTCATTATCGTGCCAAAGACGCAAATAATCATTAGCAAAAATTGTTTGCCCAAATTCAGCATCATCGCACTGGTTAAGAAAATAACTACGATATAATTGGCGTTTATAGGTATTTGCTTTTGAAAAATTTACCAATGATTTTGTTTTTGGGTGCCAAGTCTTATCTTTGTTATAAAATTCTGGACATGACTGCAACCAACTAGCAGTATGTTTTTCTTCTTTTTGTGTTAATAATGCCAAAGTATTTTGGATGTTATTTTGTTGCCAGTAAGCAAAAATACCTAATTGCCAACCATAACCCCATCTAAGTGCTGTATCTATATCTAAGGGAGTTGTAGCAATATCGTTTAAGTGATAACTAGCGTATAAGCATAGGTCTTTAATAATGGCGTATAAAAACTTAGCCTCTTTGTGATTATGGTTACGCAGTGCCTGTATCTGCTTGTCAATAGAGGTTATTTTTAATAAATTTTTGACAGATTTGTCAATTTTATAGGTGGTTTTTTCATAGCTATCATTTTCTGGATTATACGATAGAATATCTTTGTTTTGTTTTTTGTATATGCCAACAGAAGTTTTTTGTCCTAATCGCCCACTTTCTACTAATTTAATAAGCCAGTTTGGTGGTATAAAATAATCTCGCCAAGGATCTGTTGTGTGTTTATCATAAAACTCATTAAATACCTTTAATAATACATCTAAACCAACTAAATCTGCGGTGCGAAATGAAGCACTTTTGCTACGATTTATTAAATTCCCTGTTAGGGCATCTACAACATCAAAACTAAGCTTAAATTCTAAGGCTCTGTGTATTACACTAGCTAATGAAAATACCCCAATACGATTAGCTACAAAGCCAACACTATCCTTAGCATATAAAATATTTTTGCCTAACTCTGTGGTTAAAAATCTTTCTATGTCTGGCATAAAATCATCGGATTCTTCGACCTTAATAAGTTCAACTAAACTCATATATCTTGGTGGATTAAAAAAATGTATGCCACAAAACCTACTGCTATGCTTGTTAAAACTAGTAGCCAATGTATTAATACTAAGACTTGAGGTATTACTAGCTATAACAGCATCATCGCTTAGGTAGTCATCAATAGTAGCAAATAACTCTTTTTTAATATTCAAATCCTCAACAATAGCTTCGATTATTAAATCACACTTACTAATATTAGCTAAATGTTGTTTGTAATTACAGGGAGTTATATATTGTTTTTTTTTCTCGCTAACTAATGGCAGGGGTTTTATTTTGCTTAGTTTTGCTATATTTTTCTCTGCATAATCATCTTGGTCAAATAAATATACTTGAATATTGGCATTAGCAAACACAGCAGCTATTTGTGAACCCATAACACCACTACCTAAAACACCAATACAATTATATTTTTTGTTTTATATTTGGGCATAATCATCAACTTGTAATATTTGCTCTATTAATTTTTGTAATACTTCTTCATCTTTTTGGCTTTGTGATAAATTATAAGCCTTTTCTAATTGTGTTAGTGGGTGTTTTTCTAATTTTTTAGAGATAAAAACATCTCCTGTTAGTAGGGGTTTTAATTCACCAGATAATTGCCCTATTAATTTTTTTTCTAGTTTTTGCGTGCTTGGTTTGTAATTTAATCCAAATGGTAAAACTAGTCGTTTAATAAAAAAACTGCTAGTAAAATAACTGGTTATTTTTAAAACTAATAGTTGTGCTTGATGGGTTTTTGTTTGACAAATATAATGCAGTAGGTCTTGTTCTAAGTCTTTATTATTTGAGTTATGAAATTCCCTTAAAACACTAGAAATACCATACATAGTAGTTAATAAATCAGCAAATAAAGCACCTAAACTTTCGTTAAATTTTAGTTTATTGCCAAATTTTATTAAAGCTAACTCGCTTAAAAAAGCAAAACTAGCACTAAGTACGCTTAAACGCCGATAATAACATTTACAATTGTTAGGGGTTATTTTGGGTATTTTAACAAAAAATCCAGCACTAATTGCCTTAGTAAAAACGCTTACCTTAGTATGCCATAAATAACCAATATTCTCTGCCAACAGCTTATCAAACTGATACTTATCATCTTTTTCTAATACCTTAATATAACCGTATAAAAATGGATGACAACGCATTAATCCCTGTCCGTAAACCAAAAAACTCCTAGTCATAATATTAGCACCTTCTACTGTTATTGCAATAGGCAAACTTTGGTACAAAGCTGCTAGATAATTACTATCGCCTAACATTACGGTTTTACCGCCGTGAATATCCATAGCATCATTAGTAACATCTCTTAATGTCTGGGTGTGGTTATACTTTAACATAGCTGATATTACACTAGGTTTTAACCCAAGCATTAATGCATCAATATTAAAATTAGTCATTGCTTTCATCATATACAATTCACCAGCCATAGCACAAATCTTTTCGTAAATGCCCTGAAAACTGACTATTGGCTGATGAAATTGTTTGCGAATATGGCCATATTCTAAGCTAGTTTTTAGACATAGGCTAACTCCAGCAATAGATAGAGATGGTAATGATATGCCTCTACCAGCTGATAAACTTTGCATTAGCATCTCCCAGCCTCTGCCTAAATATTCCTTTTCGCCAATAACAAAGTCAATAGGCACAAATACATCAATACCGCTATGAGGACCGTTAGCAAACTTAAGCCCCATAGGTTTATGAAATCTTCCTATGGATATGCCATCAGTATTAGCAGGTATTAATGCACAGGTAATGCCTAATTCTTCTTTATCAGAAATCAAGTGTTCAGGGTCAAAAGCTTTAAATGCAAGTCCAATTATAGTAGCAATAGGTGCTAGTGTAGTATATCTTTTTTGCCAGTTAAGTCGCAAACCTAATACTTTTTCCCCTTGATATTGCCCATAGCACACAACACCAGTATCAGTAATAGCACCTGCATCAGAACCTGCTACTACTGAGGTAAGTGCAAAGCAAGGTACTTCAGTACCTTGGGCTAATCTAGGCAGGTAATAATCTTTTTGCTTTTTAGTACCATAATGACTAAGCAGTTCAGCAGGACCTAAGGAATTAGGCACCATTACTGTTACCGATAAAGCTACATCACAACTGGCTAATTTAGCAATAATTTTACTATGTGCTAATGGTGAAAATCCTAACCCACCATATTCTTTGGCAATTATCAATGCCCAAAACTTGTAAGTTTTAATAAATGCTATAACCTTATCGCCCATACCATTTATTAAAAATAGCTCGCATAATTCATTGGTTTGTTTAGCAATAAAATCTACCTCATCTGTACTAAGTGTAGTAGTTTTAGTATTTATTAATTGCTCCCAGTCAAGTTTATTGCTAAATAAACAACTCTCCCAATGCGTATCACCACTATCAATAGCTATCTTTTCAGTATTACTAATTTTAATGTTTTGTTTTTTTGCATATCTAAACAAAGGGTAACTAATAATAAAACGCCTTAATATTGGTATTGTAAGAATACTAGCTAATGCCATGAAAACAACCCATAAAGCCACAGCTAAATAGTGCAAACCAAATAGTAAACAAAGAAAAACACCCAATGAAAGTACAAACAGCCAAAGAAAATAACGCCACAACAAGCCATAGTTTGTAAATAAATACCCAAATACAAACAAAAATAATACATAAAAAATAATTACCGTTCCCATAAATGTTATTTTATGTCAAAATTAAGGTTTATATACTACTTTTTAATAGTATTTATGCAAAGGTCTCATTTAAAAAGATGGTAAAAATAGTGCTAAAATCTACCAACCGTCATTGCGAACACTGTTTTTTAGTGTGTGAGATTGCCACGCCTTTATCAAGTCTCGCAATGACGGGCAAAATACTGGTACTAATTATTCCCACCGTCATTGCGAGCATAGTTTTTTTATGCGTAGCAATCTCAGGCAATATACTGCCACCAATTACACCGCGTTTGTAGGATGAGATTACCACGCCTTTATCAAGTCTCGCAATGACGGTGGGTGTGTTTGTAAGACGAGATTGCCACGCTTTTTTACAAAAGCTAGCAATGACGGATAAAATAACTATTTTTCTTTTTCCGTCACGGGACTAAATTTATAGTACTTACCTATCTTCTGGGGCAATGTCTTTAACAGCATTACAAAATGCTAAAATTTCTTCACGGCTGTAATTGGTATTAATGCGTTTTGTGGAAGCTGGATGCTTGGTAATACTCAAGCCTAGTTTATGCTCTGTTTTTGTACGAATAGGTCTTGGTATAAAACCACTGCCACAATTAGGACAAACATTTTGCAGTAGTCCTTCTACACATTCAGTGCAAAAAGTGCATTCATAACTACAGATATTTGCTTCTGTCGAATCTGGTGGCAGGTCTTTATCACAACACTCACAGTTTGGACGAAGTTCTAACATAATACTTTACTCCATATTTCTGATTATATACCTTAAATATACTACTATTTTATACCAACCGTCATTGCGAGCGCAGTTTTTTGTGCATGGCAACCTCATCTTACAAGCACAGTATAATTAGTGGCAGTTTTTCCTGTAATAAGAGTAATTAATATTTATATCCCCTTATTTTTTCTTATTAGCAACAATAGTTTTTGCCAAATTTTAACCATTGCTAAGGTGTCAAGATGGCAATATCTTAATAAATCATTTCTAGTTTCTTTAATTTTTATTTCGTCTTTTTCTAAATGTAGATTGACAAAAACATTCATTGCATCACCGCCATTTTGTACACATCCTAAATTTTTATAATTTAGCTCGTCATTATTTTTAAACATAGCAGGAATAATAGATTTGATAGAAAAACTGCCATTAAAATCAGGATGATAATAACCTAGATTTCTAAATGGCTCAATTAAATCAACAAATCTTGTAATTAATTGTAGTAACTCGTTTTTATACTGTGGTAAAAATTTTGCTAATTCTTTAATTCTAGCAATTTCAAAGCTTTGATTGAAGGCAACAATAGTACCATTTTTGTTAATATCTTTTAGCATAGCTTTAACTAAAATCTCTCTTGGGTCAATACCACATTCTGCTAAAAACTCTTTATGTGTTAAATTACCATATTCATCTAAAATATGTAGTGAATATTGAAAGGGTATTTGCATATATGGTTTTTGTTTGTCAAATTTTGGTACGGCATCTATAAAAGTTTCAAAATCAAAAAAATTAATTGGATACTTTACTTTATCAACAAAGTTTTTAATAATTTCTTTATTGACTAGCTCTTTGCAACTAATTTGCAGGCTTTGAATTTTGCTTAACTCTTCATTTTTGAAATCAGAATAGCTAATTTTGCCTTGATAATAATAGTCAAATTTTTTATTAGTATTCAAACGATATAAGTTAAACACTGATTTTTTAGGAATATTACGCCAACAATAGTCCTTAAATTCACATTCATAAGGATGGTTACAATAAGTACCAATATCAATACTTGGTTCTTTGTTGTTTAAAGTCTCAAGTAGTTTATTAAGGTTTGGCTCAATATCTGGCATAATTTTTAGCACTTTATCAGTGATATTTTCTATATTAAATAACTGACTAATATCTAAACTACCATCTCTTATATAACTATTATTGATATAAACTATATAGCACTTGCCAACAGAAATATGCTGTTTTATAGAGTGATATTGATAGCAAATATCAATAATATGGGTGTCTTTAATTGTTGTAGATGACTTAACTTCGTAAATATCCCAGACTTTGCCATTTCGTATCAAAATATCTGCTATTACAAAAGTACTATCTGTACTAAATGATGCCTCGTAGATAATATTTGTGGTGTTTAGTAATTTTTTAGTTAAATTTATCATTTCATTAAAATTACTAAAAGGTACTAGTTTTCCGCCAGTAAATAAATCCCTTGCTAATTCTCCAACAACATTACCCTGAGAAAATATTGGTTTATCTTGTGCTATTATTAATTCAGGGCGATTTTTACTTAACCATAGTGCTTTTTGGCAGTTTATGCCTTTTTTATAGGATGATTTTGATATTTTATTTTTCATTAACCAGACTATTAAATAATAGCTAATTACTAAAATTACAGTTTAGCATAACTGTTAATGTAGCAATCTTTAAATATTTATTTACTAAAATTATTTGAAAAATGGTAATACCATATTATTTTTAGGGTCTTAACTAGTTAAAGTCCTAATTCTATTGCTCAAAGCAACTGTAAACACTTATACTTTATAAATTATAATAACTTTATTATTATAAAGTATTATTTTTAAGTTATAATGGTTTTAATATTGGTTTAATAATTTTTTAAGGACTAAAAATGAATAATAATGAAAATAATCTGTATAACAAAGATTTTCGTGCTAAATTACGCAAAAATCCAGGTTTTGCAATGAAAGAGTTGTTATATGATGATGTTGAATATAAGGTGTTTGAGTCTAGTAAAAGTATAACATATATTGTTATGCCATATATTGTAGATTCGTCTGACCTAGATAAAATATTAGCTGCAGCTGATGTTCCTACTGGTTCAGCAGGTACAATAGGTTCAATTGGTACTATAGCTACAGCAGCCTCTGCCGTTGGAACACTTAGTACATTTAGTTCAGCTGGTACAGCTGGTACAGTTGGCACTGTATCTAGCAAACATTAATTAAGGAGATAAAAATGAAAAACAACTTATATGACAAAGATTTTCGTGCTAAATTACGCGAAAATCCAGGTTTTGCAATGAAAGAGTTGTTATATGATGATGTTGAATATAAGGTGTTTGAGTCTAACAAAGACATAACATATGTTATTATACCACATTTTGACAGCTCAGTTGATTTAGAAAAAATATCTGGCTCAGTAGGAATAGACGAACTTGAGGGTACTGCTGGTACAGTTGGTTCTATAGGTACAATAGGTACAGCAAGCACAGCATTCGGCTCGTTTAGTACAGTTAGTAGTGGTGGCTCTGTATCTAGTCTCGGCACTGTATCTAGTAGATAAATTAACATAAGGAGATAAAAATGAAAAACAACTTATATGACAAAGATTTCCGTGCTAAACTAAAGGTCAATCCTAAAGGCTATATGAACAATGCACTTAGTGAAATAGAATATAAAGTAGTTGAATCAAGCAAAGACATAACTTATATTGCTATACCATATATAGATAATAATTTTGATATGGAATCTTTGAGTGATTTATCAGTTGCTGGCACTGCTAGTAGCGGAGGTACTATAGCTTGTGCGAGTACTCTTGGTAGTGTTGCCTCTCTTATTGGTTGTGTTTCCACACTTAGTTCTGCAGGTACAGCAACTACAATTGGTTCTGCAGGCACTGTCAAAGTTTAAAACATGGGAATGAAAATGAAAAACAACTATAAATTAGATATTTACAACAAAGAATTTCGTGCGAAACTTAAAGCTAATCCTAAGTCCTATATTGATGGTATTTTTAGCAATATAGAATATAAAATCATTGAATCTAGTAAAGATGTGACTTACTTAGTTATACCGCATGCAGATAAAGCTTTTAGCAATGCCAGTTTGAAAGATTTATCTGCAGCTAGTGGCACGGTAGGTAGTACAGGCTCAGTTGGTACGGTAGGATCTGCTGGCAGTGTTTTCTGTGCTTTAGGTTGCCTTGGTACCCTTGGTACTGTTAGCACAGTAGGATCTGCTGGCACATACGGCTCTAAAGACTAAAGAAAATAATATTGTCATATAAATGTTGTAGGTAAAATAATTATTAACCCATAATTGCGAACACTGTAACAACAAGCCTTGCCTGTTATAATTTGCATTACACCGCATTTGCAAGACGAGATTGCCACGCCTTTTACAAGTCTCGCAATGACGATGGGTGTTTGTAGGATGAGATTGCCACGACTTTTACAAGTCTCGCAATGACGATGGGTATAATTCTAATTCTTAATTCTTAGTGCTTTTTAAAATTACACCGCGAATATCTCACAACAAAAATATAAATTACAAGCAAAATGTATATATGGGGAGTTTGAGGGGCTGTTGTATCGTGAATTGTAATACGAAAACTAGTTCTGCCCCTAATGGAGACCTTTGCACAAACATGAATAATCATCAGAACCCCGCTTTTCACTCACTTGATAATTTTTATCAAACCAGCTTTAGAACAACTAGGGCAGGCTTGATAAAATATCATCAATTAAGCAAAAATCAGAGCTCTGTTAATCATCCCTATTTATGCAAAGGTCTCTAATAAAAAAACAATAAAAACAACTTAACACAAAATAAACACCCTGTAATTGCTGTTAGGGGTTTGGGGATATTCCCCAAAGTAAGCTTTGCTTACTATTCTTGGTACTTTTTTTAAATTACATTGCTTTTGTAAGACGAGAT
This sequence comes from Gammaproteobacteria bacterium, assembly GCA_965207335.1. Lineage (GTDB taxonomy): Bacteria > Pseudomonadota > Gammaproteobacteria > PS1 > Pseudothioglobaceae. Next base: position 1,219,733 of record OZ242267.1, on the reverse strand, counting down.
TGCCACGCCTTTATCAAGGCTCGCAATGACGGTGGGTGTGTTTGTAAGATGAGATTGCCACGCCTTTTTACAAGGCTCGCAATGACGGATAAAATAACTACAGTACATCAAATATTTACTATTTTTTAGTTATTTTTGCTTCTTTATCTGTCAGGTAATTAATTAGTTTAAATAGTTTTTTATGCCCCCCAGCTTGTTTTACGGTGGTGGTGTATTTACCTGCTATTACAAAAGATGGTACGCTATTTACCTTATATTTAGTACTTCTTTTAGCGGCCTTATTAACATTTATTTGTATGGTAAAAGATGAGAATACTTTTCCTGCTTGTTTTTTATCAACTCCATTTACAGACAACCAATCAATAAAATCCTCTTTAGTGCTAAAAATAATATTATCAACATGAATAGCATTAAATAATTTCTCATGCAATTTTTCAAGTTGGTTTAATTGTTCTAAAACATAATAAAATATCGCCCCGTTTACCCATCTTTTAGAAAATACTGCTGGCTGACGAACAAATTGTACTTGTTTGGGCTTATTTGCTATATAGGCATTTACTTTAGGCTCAATATCAAAGCAATGCGGACAATAATACCAAAATAACTCCCTAACTTCAATTTTGCCTTTATCTACTTCTGTTGCAATAGGGGTTTCAAGTTTATTATAGTGCCTGCTTTCAGTAAATTCTTGTGCACTCAAGCTATTAAAAATAAATAAATAAAGGGCTAATATCAATAGTTTTTTAATCATACTTACTCTCGGTTAATAAATTTATGTTGTATTTGTTGAGACCTTTGCATAAACATTAATAATCATCAGAACCCCGCTTTCCACTCACTTGATAATTTTTATCAAACTAGCCTTAGAACAACTAGGGCAGACTTAATAGAATATCATCAATTAAGCAAAAATCAGAGCCCTGCTAATCACCTCTATTCATGCAAAGGTATCTTGTTAATTTTAGTATATAAATGTAATTTTTGCCATAGTTTATTATAAGTAATTTTTGCAACAGGGTGAATGGCATTTGGCATAAGTTCAACAAGAGGTGCTAATACAAAAGAGTATTTTAAAATATCATTTCTAGGAATATTGTATTTTTTATTTATTTCTTGTCCGTATAACACTAAATCTAAGTCAATATTTCTAGCACAAAACTTTTCTTTACTGTGTTTACGACCTTGACTTAGTTCTATATTGTGTAATATATCATATATTGTTTTAATATCTAATTCTGTTGTAGTATTAACACCTAAATTATAAAAATTATCCCCCTTAAAACCAACCGATTCTGTTTCGTATATAGATGATAATACTAGGCTATCAAAGTGTTTTGCCAAATTAGTTAGTGCTAGGTTGATTTGATTTTTTTTATCAATATTACTACCAATATTAATATGTATTATTGCCATTCGTTCTTTGAATAATTACCCCTACTCCCATAGCACCTTTTAAAACACTGCCTTTATTAAGGGTTAGCTTTACCCAGTTAATATTAAACTCGCCTAGTATTAACTCGCATATTTTTTCAGCCAAAGTTTCTACTAATTGATAATTACTTTTTTGCACAAAGGCTATTATTTTTTTAGCAACTACTTTATAATCTACTGTTTGTTCTACGGCATCTGTTTGGCTAGCCTTGGTTATATTGGCTGACATTTCTATATCTAAGGTTATGTCTTGTCTAATTTTACGCTCCCAGTCATAAATACCGATAACAGTATCAACTTTTAATGACTTAATAAATATAATATCCATTTATTTTGAGACCTTTACATAAACATGAATAATCATCAGAACCCCGCTTTCCACTCACTTACATTAAGCAAAAATCAAAATTCTGCTAATAACCCCTATTTATGCAAAGGTCTCATTTTATAAAAAAAATGACTATCTTACCTGAATTAACAACTATTATCTTAGGTTTTTTACTAGGCTCAATATCTAGTGCAATAATTGTTTGTAAATTAATGCACCTACCAGATCCTAGGAATTTAGGCTCACAAAACCCTGGTGCTACAAATGTTTTGCGTATAGGTGGTAAAAAACCAGCACTAGTAGTGCTAATATTGGACTTATTAAAAGGCTTTATTCCCGTTGCCTTGTCGTTATTTTTTGGTTTTAGCTTGTTTGCATCTAGTTTAGTGGCTATGTCGGTGTTTTTAGGGCATATTTATCCTATATGGTTTTCTTTTAAAGGCGGTAAAGGTGTTGCTACATTTGTAGGTACTATCTTAGCATTGAATTTTATATCAGGATTATTGCTAGCACTAATATGGTTATTTATTGCTAAGGTATTAAAAATATCCTCACTATCGGCACTAATTACAGTGGCACTTAGCTCGGTAATTTTTTATTATTTTACCAACAATGCACCTAGTAGTTTTGTGGTAATAACTATGTCCTTGTGGGTTTTTTGGACTCACAGGGGCAATATTTCCCGCTTATTAAACAAAAAAGAAGACAAGGTTAATTAGTAGTACTATGAGTTTGTACAAGTTTTTTACAGTCTCTATATATGTAAATAACCTTATTAATTACTAATTTTATAGTTTTTTTAAACTATCTACCAACCTCTCCATTTTTGCAAACCTAGAGCCTTTTATTAGAATAGCACTATTTTTATGCTTATTAAATAATAGTTTTGCCAAAGTATTGTTGTTGTTATAATTTACTACTTTATAGTAATTATTATTATCTTCTAGGCTATAAATATAATCAATACTGTTATGTTTAGCAAAATTAACAATTTCTAGGTGTTTATTTTTACTGCTTTGCCCTAATTCTGCCATTAGCCCTAAAACCAAAACTTTTTCACATTGAAACTTAGATAATGTCAAAATACTAGTATGCATAGATTCTGGGTTAGCATTATAACTATCATCAATAATTGTATTGTGTTTAGTTTTGTGTAAACACATTCTACCATCAGCTGCTTTTGTTGCCTCTAAACCTAATTTAATGTCAATTAAAGATATATGTTGTGATATAGCACAGCAAGCAGATGCTAAGGCATTGTCAATATTATGCCTGCCTATTAATTGCATATTAATATTAATAGATTTGTCTTTGTGATGCAGAGTAAAATTTATACCGTTATAATTTTGAGTAATATTGCTAGCATATATATCACTATCTACCCCAAATTTATAAATATTTTTGGTGGGTAAAATATCAATAAACATACTCTTGTACGGTAAATTATTATTAATTACAGCAATTCCATCTACTTCTAAGGATTGGTATATTTCGCTTTTTGCCTTGACTATATTATCCCAAGAACCAAATTCACCTATATGGGCATCTACCGCATTAGTTACTAAGGCTATGTTAGGTTTTGCTAGACTACATAAATATTTTATTTCGTATAAATGATTAGCCCCCATTTCAATTACCGCATATTTATGTTTGGCTAATAAATTACACAAAGTAATAGGCACCCCAAGATCGTTATTAAGATTGCCTTTTGTAACAAGTGTGCTTGCGGATTGTTTTAAAATATTACCTAGCATATCTTTGGTAGTAGTTTTGCCGTTACTACCTGTAATAGCAAATACAGTAGTCGTTAAACTACTTCTAATAAATGCTGATATTTTGCCAAATGCTAGCCTAGTATCAACAACTACAATAACAGCCAAACTAGTTATTATTTTTTTATTAGTAATAACAGCAATAGCACCGTTATGTAGTGCATCTTCAATATGATTATGTCCGTCATCATTATCACCTTTAATAGCAATAAATAATGAGTTGCTAACTGCTTTACGGCTGTCAATAACAATACTGCTTATTTCTAAACTTGAATTTATATATTTTTTATTACCTAAAATTTTGGCAATATTATTTAGTGTTATTAATGGCATTACTTGCTACTTGTATATCATTGAGTTTAATTTTTTTATTAGCTATAATTTGATATTCTTCACATCCTCTGCCAGCTATTAATAAACACTCATTATATGTTAAGTTTTTTATGGCATAGTTAATTGCCTCTTTTCTATCAATAATTATTTTAGCTTTGGTGTTATTTATACCTTGTTTAATATCCTGTATTATAGCATTTGAGCTTTCACTACGAGAGTTATCGCTAGTTAGGACAATACTACTTGCCAATTTATCTGCAATAGCTCCCATTTGTGGGCGTTTTGCTTTATCTCTATCTCCACCACAACCAAAAACTAAGACTATATTATATTTTGAATAATGATTTTTTATAGCTAATAATGCCTGATATAATGCATCTGGTGTGTGAGCAAAGTCTATCCAAACAAGGCTGTTGTTGATTTTTTGCATTCTACCTCTGGTAGGTTTTAATTTAGGCAAGTATTTAACTATATTTGCACTGTCAAAACCTAAAGAATGAGTTAATGATATAGCCGCTAAGATATTATATAAATTAAATAATCCTAGCATATATAAGTTAAAATAATTACCCTGAAAAGAGCATAAAAAACCATCTTTTGTAGCACTATAACTATCAAGGGTGTAGTAATTATCAAGTTTAGAATTTTTATCTAAGCCATAAGTTATTTTTTTGGCATTACTATTTAGTTTGTATATTTTTTTACCAAAATTATCATCATAATTAATAATCATAGCCTTTAAATCTTTGTTAAACAACTTTAATTTACTAGCAAAATAATTATCCATAGTTATGTGATAATCAAGATGGTCACAGCTAATATTGGTAAATATTGCAGTGTGTATTGTAAGCCCTGCTAGTCTATTTTGTGCTAAGGCGTGTGATGATGCTTCTATAACGCAATATTTATAATCAATATCATCTAATATCTTGTACAAGGTAAAAATATCGGGTGTGGTGTGTTTAATATTTGTGTATATGTCAATAATATTGCCATAATCATCCAAGCTTTGAACCCCTAAAGTGCCTACACTAGCACTGCTATTTGGCGATAAATAATTTAATAACTGCATTATAAAACAACTAACAGTGCTTTTGCCATTAGTCCCTGTTGTTGCAATAATAGTCTTACCACCTGCTTTTTTATATACTCTTTGTGCTAGTATATCCAAGTAATTAGCTAGATTTTTTACTTTGATTAGCCTATCTTTGATTTTTATATTATTGATAACAGTATTTTTATCAACTAATATTAAACAAGCACCATTTTTTAGGGCATCAAGTGCATAGTCAATGCCGTTATTATTACCGCTAATACTATCTAAGGCAACAAAAACATCACCATTTTTTATATCCCTGCTATCTAAACTAATATTTGTTATTTGTTTGTTTTTATCAATAAAATAATCAACATTAGAATCTAACCCACATAGCAAATTTTCAATGGTTATAATTTTATTAAGCATATTTATGCAAAGGTTTTGATATATAATATGTAGTTAATTATACACTTAGGATTATTTTATGGCTTTAACAAGAAGAGGTTTTATAAAACTTTTAGGTGCTGGTGCTGTAGTTGGTGCTGGAGGTTATTATTTTAGTAAAGAATCAGGTATAGTATTTGAAGATTTTTATAGTGTGCCAAGTTTTGGCAATTCAAGAATACTTCATATAACAGATACTCACGGTAATTTATTGCCTAATTATTTTCGTGAGCCAAATGTAAATTTAGGCATAGGTGATGCAAGAAACAACTTGCCACATGTAGTTGGCAATAATCTTTTACAAAAAATGAATTTTAAAAAAGGCAGTCTGCAATCCTATGCTTATACATATTTAGATTTTGAAAAACAAGCCAAAAAATACGGTAAAACTGGTGGTTTTGTCCATATAAAAACAGTCTTAGACACTCTAAGGGCATCAGCAGGTGGCAAGAGTAATACCATAACAATAGATGGCGGTGATACTTGGCAAGGTTCTGGAACTTCTCTTTGGACTAGAGGTGCTGATATGGTTGAAGCTTGTAATATATTGGGCGTAGATGTAATGGTAGGTCATTGGGAATTTACCTACAAGGAAGAAGAAGTATTACAAAACCTAGGGTTTTTTAATGGTGATTTTATTGGGCAAAATGTTCGTATTTTAGAACAAGCATTATTTGGCGATGAGTATATAGAAATGACACAAAGAAATAATGGCAGAGGCTTGTTTAACGAAGATGAAGCACTACCATTTAAACCTTATGTAATGAAAACATTGGGTAAGAATCGTATAGCAGTAATAGGGCAGGCCTTTCCTAGAACTTCAAATGCTAATCCACAAAAATATTTTTTCCCAGACTGGTCTTTTGCTTTACGAGAAGAAGAAATGGCAACATTAGTAGCAGATATTAGAGCTAACGAAAAACCAGATGCCGTTATTTTAGTATCTCATAATGGAATGGATGTGGACTTAAAAATGGCTAGTATAGTAAGCGGTATTGATGCTATATTTGGTGGACATACTCACGATGGTGTGCCTAAGGCTATTGAAGTTCCAAATTCAGGTGGCACAACCTTAGTTACTAATGCTGGTTGTAGTGGTAAGTTTATAGGGGTAATGGATTTTGATATTAAAGATGGCAAGGTAAAAGACTATAAATACAAAATGCTACCTGTTATTAGCAATGCTATCAAAGAAAATCCTGAAATGGCATCGTTTATTAAAAAAATGCGTAACACTCGTTATGATAAAAAGGTAGTTGAGTCTAGAAATGCTAAAATGGCCAATAATCCTACTAGGCTAGGTAAAACTTACGATGAAATACTAACAGAAAAATTATGCACTACCGAGCAAACACTATATCGTAGAGGTAATTTTATGGGAACTTGGGACCAAGTATTAGTCAACTCTCTAAGAGAAGAATATAACTCTGATTTTGCATTTTCTGCTGGGGTTCGCTGGGGGACAAGTGTATTAGCGGGAAGTACGGTAACTATGGAAGATTTAATGACAAATACCTCTATGACTTACGGAGAAACATATAAATCTACAATGTCAGGTAAGGACCTTAAAAATATGTTAGAAGGTGTTTCTGAGAATTTATTCCAAAATGATCCATACCTACAATCTGGCGGAGATATGGTGCGTATTGGTGGTATGGATTATACTATTGACCCAAATCAAACCTTAGGTAATAGAATTAGCAATATGAAAAAAGATGATGGCACACCAATTGATGATAATACTACATATACAGTATCTGGCTGGGCACAAATAAATAGCATTGGCGAGGGCAGGCTGATGTGGGATGTTGCCGCCGATTACCTTAGAAAACAAAAACACTTAGTACTAACTAAAATAAATAACCCTACAATTATTGGTGTTAAAGATAACCCTGGAATTGCAGATTATGCTGGAGATTTGCTGTAATAATAACACGAATCAGACTTGTGTATAGTTGTATAAGTACTACATTGCTACAAAAGCGATGCTATTTAAAAAAGCACTAACAATAACGAATTGGAATTATGCTAAATGTCGATTAAAAAAAGTACCCATAATAGTAAGCAAAGCTTACTTTGGGGAGTATCCCCAAACCCCTAACAGCAATTACAGGCTTGTTTTTTATTAGAGATCTTTGCATAAATAGTGCATATTAACTATATTTGCTTGTTGTTTAATTGAGGGGCAGAACTAATTCCTTCATTACAATTCACTGTACAACAGCCCCTCAAACACCCCATATAGACATTGTGCTTGTAATTTACATTTTTGTCGTGAGACATTAGTGATGTGGTTTTAAAAAAGTACCCAGAATAACAAATTGGAATTATGCCAAATGTTGATTAAAAAAGTACCCAGAATAACGAATTGGAATTATACCCATCGTCATTGCGATACTTTGTAAAAAGCGTGGCAATCTCATCTTACAAATATGGTGTAATTAAGTATTGCACCTCTAAAACTCAAACATCATTATGATAAATAAAAAGCCAAGTTGGACTTGTGATAGTTATAATGGTATTATATTCCAGATGCTATATTTTGGATAGTCTTTTTTAATTTATTATTACTATTTATAATATTCATAGCAAAAACCCTAAGATTTTTTAATACTGGTAGGTTTTGGTATTGGTAGGGGGATATCTGATATTGAGCTTGGACTAAGGTTGCGTTATGAAATTAGCCGTGAATTCGCACCCTTTATCGGTGTTAATTGGGAAAAGAAATTTGGCAATACTGCTGATTTTAGTCGTGCTGAAGGCGAGGATATCGAAGATAGTCAAGCTGTCTTAGGTGTGCGTTTTTGGCTTTAAACAAAACAAACGATATCAGCTCTTGATAGGGGCTTATATCTTAATTAGCGTACTAGGAGGTATTATGAAAAACTACTCTAAAGTTGTATTTTATCTATTATTATTTAGTATCTTTTATGGTAATGTGTTTGCACATAGCAATGATTCCTATAATGACTCTAAGACAATAACAAAAACTCTAAAAATAGAGCAACATGGATCAAAACATGCTCCATCGGAACTGATTGAAAAACAGAATGGAGGTATTCGCTACCTTACAGGCGTATTGGATGATATGAGCCACAAAGATTTCCCAACTCTACATCCTATGGTTGTGCACATACCAGTGATATTGATACCTCTTGCATTAATATTTGCCATTATCAGTATTTTTAGTTTTAATAAATTGTTTTTTAAACTCGGTGTGGGTTTTCTTTTATTTGGCATAATTGGTGGTTTTATCGCAGCTTTTCCTATGCATCCTCACACGATAAATCTTGACCAAAATGCCTTAAACACCTTAAGTAAACATGATTTTTTTGCCTACACAACTTTATGGCTTGGCACTATTTCTGTATTGCTTGGATTGGTTTATTTTCGCCTACCTTGGCGACCAATAAAACTAGCATATATAACCATATTGCTGTTTACTGTGATGTCAGTTTCTATTACGGGTAATTATGGTGGTAAGTTGGCGTATATTCATGGCATTGGCGTTCAGGGGCAATATTTAAATACAGAATAAACAAAATGAGATCCCCTGCATTAGGATTAGATGTTGGATAAAAGGTAAGTTTTGCCCAGTTGTTGATTTTTATAAAGCCTATCCTAGCAGGGTTAAGGCTGGGTTTAAAAAATTGCCAAGTTGGTGAAAAGTGGGTTTTTGATGATTATTCATATTTATGCAAAGGTTTCTATATACATAGTATTCTTTGTGAATAAAATAGCAATAAATACTATGCTTAGTAAAATGTTTTTATACACTAACCGTCATTGCGAGACTTGATAAAGGCGTGAGATTGCCACACACTAAAAAGCAGTGCTTACAATGACGGTATAAAAAAAGTACCCACAATAACAAGTTAAAATTGCACCCACCGTCATTGCGAGCCTTTGTAAAAGGCATGGCAGTCTCGTGCTATAAAAGCGGTGTAATTAAAAAAAGTACCTAAAATAGTAAGCAAAGCTTACTTTGGGGAGTATCCCCAAACCCCTAACAACAATTGTTTTTTTATTAGAGATCTTTGCATAAATAGAGATGATTAGCAGAATTCTGATTTTTACTTAATTGATGATATTCTATCAAGACTGCCCTAGTTGTTCTAAGGTTGGTTTGATAAAAATTATCAAGTGAGTGAAAAGCGGGGTTCTGATGATTATTCAATGTTTATGCAAAGGTCTCCATTAGGGGCAGAACGAGTTTGTACACTATAACCATTGTACAACCGCCCCTCAAACTCCCCATATAGACATTGTGCTTGTAATTTACATTTTTGTCGTGAGACATTAGTGATGTGGTTTTAAAAAAGTACCCAGAATAACAAATTGGAATTATGCCCACCGTCATTGCGAGCTTTTGTAAAAAAGGCGTGGCAATCTCGTGCTACAAAAGCGATGTGATTAAAAAAAGTACCCATAATAGTAAGCAAAGCTTACTTTGGGGAGTATCCCCAAACCCCTAACAACAATTGTTTTTTTAATTGAGGGGCAGAACCAATTCCTTCATTACAATTCACGGTACAACCGCCCCTCAAACTCCCCATATAGACATTGTGCTTGTAATTTATATTTTTGTCGTGAGATATTCGCGGTGTGGTTTAAAAAAAGTACCCAGAATAACGAATTGGAATTATGCCCACCGTCATTGCAAGACTTTGTAAAAAAGCGTGGCAATCTCATCTTACAAAAGCGGTGTAATTAGTGCCAGTATTTTGCCTGAGATTGCCACACACTAAAAAGCAGTGTTCGCAATGACGATATATAAAAAAGTACCCACAATAACAAGTTAAAATTGCACACACCGTCATTGCGAGACTTTGTAAAAAAGGCGTGGCAATCTCGTGCTATAAAAGCTATGTGATTTAAAAAAGCACTAACAATAGCGAATTGGAATTATGCTAATTGCCTATTAAAAAAAGTACCTAAAATAGTAAGCAAAGCTTACTTTGGGGAATATCCCCAAACCCCTAACAGCAATTACAGGTTGTTTATTTTGTGTTAAGTTGTTTTGATTGTTTTTTATTGAGGGGCAGAACTAGTTTTCGTATTACAATTCACTGTACAACAGCCCCTCAAACTCCCCATATAGACATTGTGCTTGTAATTTACATTTTTGTCGTGAGACATTAGTGATGTGGTTTTAAAAAAGTACCCATAATAGTAAGCAAAGCTTACTTTGGGGAATATCCCCAAACCCCTAACAGCAATTACAGGTTGTTTAGTTTGTGTTAAGTTGTTTTAATTGTTTTTTTATTAGAGATCTTTGCATAAATAGAGATGATTAGCAGAATTCTGATTTTTACTTAATTGATGATATTCTATCAAGACTGCCCTAGTTGTTCTAAGGTTGGTTTGATAAAAATTATCAAGTGAGTGAAAAGCGGGGTTCTGATGATTATTCAATGTTTATGCAAAGGTCTCCATTAGGGGCAGAACGAGTTTGTACACTATAACCATTGTACAACCGCCCCTCAAACTCCCCATATAGACATTGTGCTTGTAATTTACATTTTTGTCGTGAGACATTAGTGATGTGGTTTTAAAAAAGTACCCAGAATAACAAATTGGAATTATGCCCACCGTCATTGCGAGACTTGTAAAAGGCGTGGCAATCTCATCTTACAAATATGGTGTAATTAAGTATTGTGTCCTTAAAATTCTTATGTAAGGTGTTTTATTATAGTATAAGTATGTAGTTTTATGGACCTACAGGCTTACCATTTTTTCTTTGCTCTGCTTCCCATTGAAAACCAGCTTTACGAGTGGTGCGAAAACCGACTTGCTTAATATGGACTTTATCACCATAATCTTGTTGAAGCTCATATTCACGGCGTTGTAAGTCATTAGTAATGCCTGTACGTAAAATTTTATTACCTTTTTTTAAATGATATTTGTAAGTATCTCTATCACTAGCCATCGCTACCCTCCTTTATTTTATTACTCAATTTAATACAATATTTTGCAAACTTTTTAAAATTAAGTTCCGCTCGTTCTTTCTTTTCGCCTATTATGGTAATTATACCTTGATAATATCTATCTTTTACTTCGTTAGGTTTTTTACTGACTAACTCACTATAAGAATAATCTTGTGATTTTATATTAATATCTGTTGGATGATCTCTATAAGAATAATCTTGTGATTTTATATTAATATCTGTTGCATGAACAATCATGCTACATGCTTTTTTAAATATTAATTCTTTTGGTGTATTGTCTGCAGGATAATTATGATAAAAACTGCCGCACAAATTATTAACAAAGTCAGGATAGCTTCTCAATAACTGGCGCGTAACAACGGCTATTAATACCAGTAGGCGATTAACCTCATTATCAAAATTATCATTTCCTATATCTTTAAAAATTGCATCTTTTACGATTATTTCATCAGCCAATAATAATGTTAATAATCTATAAATATCAAGTCTATAAATTGTAATATTAACTATTGGTATATCTACGGTTCTTGTCATAATATTGTTTTACTACATAACTATTTATTAAATACATAATTAAAATAGTGCTAAAATTTACCAAAGAGGTGTCCAGTAAAATGAGGGGAGGTGCATTGTGTCCCTAAAACTCTTATATAAGGTGTTTTATTATAGCATAAGTATATGGTTGTGCTTTAAGATGGTATCTGCCTCTCAAACTCCCCATATATACATTGTGCTTGTAATTTATATTTTTGTTGTGAGATATTTACGGTGTGGTTTAAAAAATGCAAATCATAACAGGCAAGGCTTGTTATAACAGTGCTCACAGTAACAAATTGGAATTATACCCACCGTCATTGCGAGACTTGTAAAAGTCGTGGCAATCTCGTGCTACAAAAGCGGTGTAATTAGTACCAGTAAATTGCCTGAGATTGCCACACACTAAAAAGCAGTGCTCGCAATGACGGTATATAAAAAAAGTACCCAGAATAACAAATTAGAATTATACCTATCGTAATTGCGAGCCTTTGTAAAAGGCGTGGCAATCTCGTGCTATAAAAGCTATGTGATTTAAAAAAAGTACCCACAATAACGAATTGGAATTATGCTAAATGTTGATTTAAAAAAGTACCCATAATAGTAAGCAAAGCTTACTTTGGGGAGTATCCCCAAACCCCTAACAACAATTGTTTTTTTAATTGAGGGGCAGAACTAATTCCTTCATTACAACTATTGTACAACTGCCCCTCAAACTCCCCATATAGACATTGTGCTTGTAATTTATATTTTTGTTGTGAGATATTCGCGGTGTGATTTAAAAAAGCACTAACAATAGCGAATTGGAATTATGCTAAATGTTGATTTAAAAAAGTACCCATAATAGTAAGCAAAGCTTACTTTGGGGAATATCCCCAAACCCCTAACAGCAATTACAGGTTGTTTAGTTTGTGTTAAGTTGTTTAGTTTGTTTTTTAATTAGAGATCTTTGCATAAATAAGGATGATTAACAGAGCTCTGATTTTTGCTTAATTGATGATATTCTATCAAGCTTGCTCTAGTTGTTCTAAAGCTGGTTTGATAAAGATTATCAAGTGAGTGAAAAGCGGGGTTCTGATGATTATTCATGTTTGTGCAAAGGTCTCCATTAGGGACAGAACTAATTCCTTCATTACAATTCACTGTACAACAGCCCCTCAAACTCCCCATATATACATTGTGCCTATAAGTTACATTTTTGTTGTGAGATATTCACGGTGTGATTTAAAAAAGTACCTATGTAATTAAAAAAAAGTACCAAGAATAATAAATTGGAATTATACCCACCGTCATTGCGAGCCTTTGTAAAAAGGCGTGGCAATCTCATCCTACAAAAGCTATGTGATTTAAAAAAGCACTAACAATAACGAATTGGAATTATGCCAAATGTCGATTAAAAAAAGTACCAAGAATAGTAAGCAAAGCTTACTTTGGGGAATATCCCCAAACCCCTAACAGCAATTGTTTTTTTATTAGAGATCTTTGCATAAATAGAGATGATTAGCAGAGCTCTGATTTTTACTTAATTGATGATATTCTATCAAGACTGCCCTAGTTGTTCTAAGGTTGGTTTGATAAAAATTATCAAGTGAGTGAAAAGCGGGGTTCTGATGATTATTCAATGTTTATGCAAAGGTCTCCATTAGGGGCAGAACTAGTTTCCTTATTACAGTTACCGTACAACAGCCCCTCAAACTCCCCTATAAACATTGTGCCTATAATTTACATTTTTGTCGTGAGATATTTGTTTTATGGGTGTTGGTTGTAATGCGGTGTAATTTAAAAAAGCACTAACAATAACGAATTGGAATTATGCCAAATGTTGATTTAAAAAGCACTAACAATAACGAATTGGAATTATACCCACCGTCATTGCAAGCCTTGTAAAAGGCGTGGCAATCTCATCCTACAAACATGGTGTAAATTTAATAATTAAGTATTGTGTCCCTAAAACTCGAAACTCGGGTAGTTAGGGAAAAATTTATTAATAATCATTAGGCTTGTACAATTTTAGGAAACTGTCTTCTTATCATATTTGCTATTGTTATTTTATCCTCTTTCTTTGCACTTCTTGGATGATAGGCTTTGATAGCAAAAATACTAGGAAAGTTAGTTAAACTAACTTCTTTTACAGGGTTATTTTTACTAATCTTAACACTATTATAGCCAAAGATATTAGGAATATATCTCGTTCCGCACCTGAAAATAATAATATCAGGTTGTAAAATTTTTAATTCTTCTTCAAAAATACTGGAAAAGCAAGAATTTTCTAATTTTTGTATTTTTTTTGCTGGTTTTCCACGACCGTTATACTTACCAATTTTTGATAGGTTATTCCACATAAAAGCAATATGTCTTTTATATTCAATGGGAATAAGTGAAAGTGTTTTTTTGAAGTATTTAAAATTAGCATTATTCCAAAATTGCTTACTTCTAAAAACCTTGTCTTCTTTGTCCTTTCTTTTATAGATGACTTTGCTAACCTTTCGTTTTAATCTAGCACCACTTTTAGAATAATTGCCGTAAATATCATTCGTATTAAAATAGTTCTGGTCATCATTTAAATAAGCATAATAATCATTCATTAAAAAATCAATGTCGGTGCGTTCATTTTCACGGCTTAATTTACCATTCCATCCATTAGTTTCTTGCCCAGCAATCATAATTTTAAGAGATGCAGTTTCATAGTTTTTATCAACTTTAATCAAAAGTGGATTAGAGGCTTTTATTTTGTTTTTTGATACATAATCTAATAGGCATTCCCAGTTTTTTTCATAAAGATCTTTTAGTTCATCATTCATATATGTTTCTTGTTTATTATTGCTAAAAATAGGATGATATTTAAAAGCTCTAGTATATCTCTTTTTTAGTAGAAGTAAATTAAGACCATCTCTATACGGAATACACTCCTCCCAATCATCAAGATACTTTAGTATTTCTCTTCTTCTTTACTGTCATAGTCATAGTGGCTCTCTTTAACTTTAAGAGGACATTCTGAACTTCCCCCATTTTACTGGACACCTATTTGGTAAATTTTAACACTATTTTTATTATCTTTTTATTAAATATTATGGGGTTTGGGGCAAAGCCCCAATATTTATGTTTTTTAAGTTTTCATAATATGCATTTTCAAAATTAACAGGAGAGTTATAATTGATTGTAGAGTGCCTTCTAATCTTATTATAAAAAATCTCAATGTACTCAAAAATACTGTTCATTGCTTGTTCTCTTGTTTGGTATGTTTCTTGATTTACAAGCTCAGTTTTCAGAGTATTAAAAAAGCTCTCAGCTACTGCATTATCATGACATTCTCCCTTTCTACTCATACTTTGTGTGATGTTATTTGTTGTAAATAACTTGAGATATTTATAAGCTCTATATGTCGATCCTTGGTCAGAATGTAGCAGCACTTGTTGCGGTTTTGGCTTGTTATTGATTGCCATGGTTAATGCCTCAAGTACCATTTGCGTATCATTGTTGGCACTCATTGACCAGCCCACTATCTTGCGCGAATATAAGTCGATAACCGTTGCTAAATACAGCCAGCCTTGTTTGGTGTGAATAAAGGTGGTGTCACTAACCCATTTGGTGTTTGGTGCTGCTGTGATAAATTCTCTGTTTAAAATATTGTCAGCAAAGCCAATAGTGTTTCTGGATATTTTAGCTTTTTTACAACGAATACTAAAATGGGCATGAATGTTGTTTTTACTCATCAATCTTGCTACTTTATTAAGACTAACCTTAATACCTTTGGCTTTAAGGTCGTGGTAGATTCTAGGTGAGCCATAGTTTTTTTTACTTTGTTTATAAGAGCGGATGATTTGTAATAGAATCTCATCGTTTTGCCTGCATCGAAGGCTTTGCGGGGTATTTTTCCAGTAGTAGTATCCGCTTTTAGATACTTGCATACAACTACACAAAACAGTGATTGGATAATTGATTGCTTGTTTGGCAATAAATTCAAATCTTAACTGTTTTGACCTTTGAAGAAGGCTTGCGCCTTTTTTAAGATTTCTACCTCCATTTGGGAGATTTTTAAGTCTTTTTCTAGTTGTTTATTTTGCTTTAATAATTGAGTATGTGTTGCTTTGTGATGTGGGGTGTCTGTATTATCAGCGGTTCTCTTAAAGGCTTTATTTTGTTTTTGGTTCAATTGCTCCCTCCATTTATAAATCATATTACGACGAATACCTAAGTCTCTTGCAAGTTTTGCTATACAAGTATTTGGCTTGTTTGCAAGTGCTAAGGTTTGTAGTTTAAAGGATTTGGTAAAGGCTGTGTATTTTCTTGTCATTTTGGACTCCTAAATTGTAAAATTTAGTGTCCAGTTTTTTGGGAAGTTCAGTATCACTTGATTTATCATTATTACCATAAATACTTCGGGGTTTGGGGCAGAGCCCCAATAAGGCTGGTTTGAAACAGTATTTGTGAAACATTTAAAAATATTGTTAATTAGGGTTGATTTTTAAGACGGTATCTGACCCTAATTATTTCAATAAAAGTAGCCTGTCCCCATATCTTTTTGTTATGCTTCTTAGTAGCAATTATCCATTTGTGACATGCCTAACATGATCTATTTCATAATCAGAAAATAATCTTGAAATTGCCATAAAACGTATTCCAAGTGGTATTTCTAGCGAAAAACTTGATCCACTGCCTTTTGAGACATCAATTTTAATATGCATACTTTTATAATATTCAAACTGATCAGATGCCATATAAAATTTACATCCGTGAATTTCACCCAAACAAACATCGTGAAGACCAATTAAGAGATCACCTTTTTCCAAGCACATTGGGGCAGAGCCATCACAGCAACCGCCACTTTGATGAAAAACTAGGTCGCCATGTTTTGCTCGTAATTGCTCTATAATTTTTTTCGCTTCATCTGTTATTGAGACGCGTTCAACAATCATAAATTATTCCATTGATAAGCGACCATACTATTTTAGTTTTTAGAAAAAACCTAAGGCGTTTTTATCATAAGATATCAACACATTTTTGGTATGGCGATAATGATTTAACATCATTTTATGGGTTTCTCTGCCAATACCTGATTTTTTATAGCCACCAAAAGAAGCGTGTGCAGGGTAGGTATGAAAACAATTACACCAAATACGACCCGCCTCAATACCACGAGAGAATGTTTGCATTTGATGGACATCTCGTGTCCAAACGCCAGCACCCAAACCGTATAAGGTATCGTTGGCAATTTCTAATGCTTCTGCCTCGTCTTTAAAGGTGGTTACACTTAAAACAGGACCAAAAATTTCCTCTTGGAAAATACGCATCTTATTATGCCCTTTAAACACAGTCGGTTGAATATAATATCCATTAGGGTAAGTAGTGTTATCGTATTTATTGCCACCGATGAGTAGTTCTGCACCCTCTTGTTTGCCAATATCAATATAATTTAGAATTTTTTCATATTGATCATTAGAAACTTGTGCGCCCATCATTGTACTAGTATCAAGTGTATCGCCCATGGTGATTGCCTCAATGCGTTTTAAACACCTTGCCATAAACTCATCATAAATACTTTCTTGAATCAACGCACGCGACGGACAAGTGCAAACTTCACCCTGATTAAAGGCAAATAAAACCAAACCTTCAATGGCTTTATCAAGGAAATTATCGTCTTCAGCCATTACGCTTTCTAAAAAAACATTTGGGGATTTGCCACCCAATTCAAGCGTAACAGGGATGATATTTTCAGAGGCGTATTGCATAATCAAACGACCCGTTATAGTTTCGCCTGTAAAAGCGACTTTTTTTATGTCGGGGTGTTGTGCCAAAGGCTTGCCTGCCTCAGGACCAAAACCATTGACCACATTTAACACGCCATCTGGCAAAATCCCTTCAATCGCTTCAATGACAAATAGAATAGAAACTGGCGTTTGCTCGGCGGGTTTAAGCACGACACAATTACCCGCCGCTAAAGCAGGAGCAATTTTCCAAGTACCCATTAAAATAGGAAAATTCCACGGAATAATTTGTCCAACAACACCTAATGGCTCATGTACTTCCATTGAAACGGTGTTATTATCAAGGTCTGCAATATCGCCTGCTTCAGCACGAATAACACTACCAAAATACCGAAAATGATCAATGACCAAAGGGATATCCGCATTCAAAGTTTCTCGAATAGCTTTGCCATTGTCCCAAGCTTCAACGGTGGCTAATTGTTCTAAATTGGCTTCAATTTTATCGGCAATTTTAAACAACAAATCACTGCGTTCGGTTGCTGATGTTTTACCCCATGATTCAAACGCTATTGTGGCAGCCGCCACAGCAAGATCAATATCTTTTTTGTTTGATTTTGCTACTTTGGTTAATGTACTACCATCAATGGGCGATATATCTTCAAAATATTCACCGTCAACAGGAGCAGTCCATTGCCCGCCGATATAGTTTTCGTATTTATCTTTAAATACTGGTTTTGCATAAGACATAAGTATCCTCCATTAAACAAAAATTGTCGTTTAATTTATACCCATGCTCTCCGACAACTAATAAGAGCATAACGCCTGTTAATACTGTCTTGACTAAGTCCAGTAGTATTCCCATCTAAGATATTAATAATACCTAATAAAATTTCATCAGATAGCATACCATCTTTCTTGAGTAATTCTAGGATAAAACTAATAATATAAGAATGTGCCACAAGTGTTGGGCTTTCTATATTTATTGTCATTTTCCCCCCAATCCATCTATTAAAAAAATCTTAATAGAAAGATGGATGGAAGACACCTAACTATTTATTAAATACATAATTATATACTAACTATTTTTAATTTTATTAAATATTTTAAAAAATAATACTTTTAACATTAAGTAACTATAATGATTTATTTATAACTATATCAGGGTCAGTATCACTTGATTTTATGTATATATAGTATTCTTTGTGAATAAAATAGCAATAAATACTATGCTTAGTAAAATGAGGTAGTTTTTATATAATAATCGTCATTGCAAGACTTGTAAAAGTCGTGGCAATCTCATCTTACAAAAGCGGTGTAAATTAAAAAAGCACTAACAATAACGAATTGGAATTATGCCAAATGTCGATTAAAAAAAGTACCAAGAATAGTAAGCAAAGCTTACTTTGGGGAATATCCCCAAACCCCTAACAGCAATTACAGGTTGTTTAGTTTGTGTTAAGTTGTTTTGATTGTTTTTTAATTGAGGGGCAGAACGAGTTTGTACACTATAACCAATTGTACAACAGCCCCTCAAACTCCCCATATATACATTGTGCTTGTAAGGTATATTTTTGTCGTGAGATATTTATTTTATGGGTGTTGGTTGTAATGAAATGTAAAAAAAGCATTAACAATGAATAATTAGAATTATACCCATCGTCATTGCGAGCCTTTGTAAAAGTTATGGCAATCTCGTGCTACAAAAGCGGTGTAATTTAAAAAAGAACTAACAATAACGAATTAGAATTATACCCATCGTCATTACGAGCCTTGATAAAGGCGTGGCAATCTTATCTTACAAATATGGTGTAATTAAGTATCGTGTCCCTAAAACTCACATTCCAGATGCTATATTTTGGATAGTTTTTTTTAATTTATTATTACTATTTATCATATTCATAGCAAAACCCCTAAGATTTTTTAATACTGGTAGGTTTTGGTATTGGTTTGAGTAATATAAGGCATTGATTGATTTTGCCATTAGTTCATTTTTGCCTTGTCTTGTTCTTTGATAGCTAAGTAAGTTTTTATAGTCAGCCAAATTATCGCCTGCCCTTGCTAAAATATCCGCTAGTTTTTTGGCATCAGTAAAGCCTATATTAAGTCCTTGTCCTGCCAGAGGATGAATACTATGAGCACAATCACCTACTAGGGCAAAGTTAGGCAATACATACTTATTAGCTATATTAGATATTAGCGGAAATGCTTTTCTGGCACTTATAGGTTTTAATACTCCAAAATAATAATTAATGCGTTTTGATAATTGCTTGGCAAAGGCTTTGTCGTCTAAGGCCAGTAATTCTTTTGCTGTGTTATTATTGCAAGAATAAACAAGGGCACAATTGTAGTCATCTATTGGTAATATAGCGATAATACCCGTGGTATCAAACCATTGATAAATAGTATTTTTAAGATTAATTGTACTACTTAGGGTAGTAATTATTGCTTGTTGCTGATAATCATTAGTGTTGGTTTTAATTTGTGCTAATTCTCTAAGTTTTGAATTAGCACCATCTGCTGCTATTAACAAATTACAACTAATATTAGTCATTGTGCTTTGTTTATTATTATTTATTGTTAAATAATAGCTGTTATTTTGGTGTTTAATGCTTAAAACCTTAGCTTGAATATATGTTGTTGAGCTTGTATTAAGCTTTTCTATTAGAGCAGATATAATATTTTTATTGGCTATTATATGACCTAGATTATCGCTGTCACTGTGCAATACATTATCAAATTCTAATTGTGATAATGCTTGGTTATCCCACACTTTTGTTTTAGTAAATGGGTATTTTTTATCAATATCACACCATATATCAATATCACTTAATAATTGTTGTGATTTTTTATTAATAGCACTAACTCTAGCATCAGGAATGTTATTTATGTTAATATTTTTAGGATTTGAGTCAATAATAGCAATATTAGCATTAGTTTTTTCAGCTAATAGTATAGCAAGAAATCTTCCTACCATACCCGCACCTACAATTACAATATCGTAGTGCATTAAGTGCCAGAAATAGTCATATTTTCAATTAACATTGAGCCTGTTTTTATCCCTAATCTATCATCTATATCATTGCTTATATAAGCCATATTATTGAGCATATCTTTTAAATTGCTAGCTACGGTAATACCCATTACTGGATATTGAATTTCGCCATTTTCTACCCAAAACCCATTAGCACCTTTTGAATAATTACCGTTTGTTATATTAACGCCTTGTCCCATCAAATCAGTAACAATCAGCCCTTTATGCATAGTTTTTATCAGCTCATCTAAACTAATATCATTACTATTATCTAAATAACAATTACTAACACCACCAGAATTAGCCGTAGTTTTTAATCCTAGTTGATTAGCAGAATACTGCCCTAGAATATAACTTTTAACCATACCATTTTGAATAAAATATTGTTGTCTTTTCTTTACCCCATCACCATCAAAATATTGTGAACCTAATAAACATTTTTGTATTGGTTTTTCAATAATATTTAGCCAATCTGGTGCTATTTTATCTCCTATGGAGTTTAATAGAAATGATGTTTTTTTGTATTGATTGCCACCACTTAATGCACTCATAATACTACCAATTATGCCAGCTGCTGTTTGTGGATTAAAAATAACACTTGCTACTTGTGATTTGATTTTTTTGCTAGCTAGTTTTTTTACGGCTTTATCTGCGGCACTTTTACCAACATCTTCTACACTACCTAAGTCTTTAAAATTAATACTATATTTATAGTCGTATGCACTTTGCATATCATTTTTAGCCTCGGCTATAACACTACAAGATATAGAGTGTCTGCTAACTTTTTTATCAACCACTAAACCGTTAGAATTAGCATAATAAATATGACTTTGTAGGCTAGACATATCAACACCATCAGAATTACCTATATTCTTATTATTAAGTGCTGATTGCTCGCATAATTTAGCACTAGCAACAATAGTTTTTATATCAGGCATCTCTTTATTGTATAGCTCTAAATCAATATTATCCCAAGCTAATAATTCCTTAGGTGCTAGGCCGGAATAAATATCATCTTCAGTCAAGTTGGCTATAGTTTTTGCACCTTGAATAATATCATCAATACTATAAGCACTAAAATCGCCACTGGTGGCATAACCAGTTTTATGCCCGTTATACACTGTAACAGAAATACTATTATCTAAATAGTTTTGTAATTTTTCTACTTTACCCAAGCGAATAGAACTAGATATTCCCTTAGCATTGGATAATTCTATTTCATAAGTTTTGATATTATGTTTAGCTAGTAAGTCAATGACTTGCTGTAATTTTAAGTTTAATTCTTCCATATTTTGTAATTTTATCCATACTAAGTTTGTAATAAAAGATTATTGCACAAAGGTATTTATATGTATAGTATAACTTTTTAACTATACTGTTTTTTGTATAAATAAGTAGTTCTTATGCAATTACTTAATAATTTTTTGTTTAGATAAATGATTAAGTTATTGTTTTACAATTAACTTATGCTCTATATTTTCTCCAACTCCAACAACCTTTTAATGTAATAATATTTAAATATCAGTCTATAAAAAGTAAGCATAGGCAATATTATTAGTTTCATTAAAATATTTATAGCCTAACTTGTTGAGGTTATTTTCTAACTTGCTAATATCTTTTGCTTGAAAACCAACTAATACTCTACCAAAGTCAGCACCATGGTTACGATAGTGGAATAATGAAATATTCCATTTATTGCCAATACTAATTAAAAATTTTATAAGTGCCCCTGGTTTTTCTGGGAAGATAAACCTATATAATACTTCATTATCTAGGTGTGTTTTACCGCCTACCATATAGCGAATATGGGTTTTAGCCATTTCATTATCACTCATATCAACCACAGAATAATTATTACCTAGTGTTATTAATAGTTTGTTTTTCTCATCAATACCTCCCTCTGTGGCAATGCCTACAAAAATATGAGCTTTATCATGTTGCCCATAGCGATAGTTAAATTCTGTTATAACTTTACCGTCTAAGGTTTTACAAAATTGTAAAAAACTTCCTGCTTGTTCTGCAATAGTTACCGCAAAAATAGCCTCTTTATTCTCACCTAACTCTGCTCTTTCTGCTATGTGTCTTAATCTGTCAAAATTAATATTAGCACCACTTAATATAACTACAATATTTTTATCTTTAAGATTATATTTAATTATGTATTTTTTAGCTCCTGATAATGCTAATGCCCCTGATGGCTCTGCTATTACTCTGGTGTCATCATAAATATCTTTAATGGCGGCACATATTTCATCATTGCTAGTCAAAATAGCTTCTTTTACTAAATCCTTAATTAATCTAAAGTTTTCATCGCCTATTTTTTTAACTGCAACACCATCTGCAAATAAACCAACATCATCTAAAACAACCTGAGATTTTCTTAATAATGATTCTGTTAATGCTGGAGATTCATTCGGTTCTACTGCAATGACTTTAATACTAGGTTTTTTGCTTGTGATATAAGAGGCGATACCTGTTATAAGCCCACCACCACCTACTGGGACAAAAATATAGTCTATATTTTCTAATTGCTCTAATAACTCCAAAGCAATAGTCCCTTGTCCTGCTATTACTTGTTTATCATCATAGGCATGGATAAATACTAGATTTTCTTTTTTGGATAATTCTTTAGCATATTGCAAGGCATCATCGTACATAACACCAAAAAGAATTACCTTAGCCCCTAATTTAATAACAGATGCTACTTTAATTTTAGGTGTAGTTTTTGGCATTACTATAGTAGCTACAATTGCCAATTTTTGTGCTGACAATGCTACCCCTTGAGCATGGTTTCCTGCTGTTGCTGTAATAATGCCTTGTTTTTTTTCTGCATTTGTTAAAGATGCTATTTTTTGGTAAGCACCGCGAATTTTAAAGGAATGAACCGCAGTTTTATCCTCGCGTTTTATGTAAATATTATTGCCTAACTTAGCACTTAATAGTTCGGCATAAGTTAGCGGTGTTTTATCTATAATGTCATAAACACAAGAATTATCAATAAGTTTAACTATACTATTCATATCTTAGCCCTAACATATATTTCCTTTAACATTGCTACATCTACAAAACCTGATACACTACCAACAGCACTATTTATTAACTTAAATTCTCTATCAGGCTCACCTAAATTATTTAACACCAATAAAGCACTGTCAAAATTATGATTATTAGTCCAAGTATTAGTAGTGATAATAGTGTTAATTCCTGCTTTTTTTGCTGCAATAATACCATTTTCTGAATCTTCAAAAGCAAAGCATTCACTAGCTGATAAATTTAATTCAGTCAGTACAAGATTATAAGCATCGCTAGCAGGTTTTTTATATTTAACCATATCCCCTGCTACTATGATACTAAAATAAGCAATACTATCATTACCTAAGGAGTTATTTAATAAGGCATAAACATTATTCAAAGTTGTTGTTGTTGCTATAGCTAATATTAGTCCCTCATTTTTAGCTTCTAGCAATAGTCTTTTTATCCCGTATCTTAATTTTATTACACCTTGCTTAACAATATCTATAAAGTATTTGGTTTTTAGTTTGTGAATATCATTAACAAATTCATCAGTAGGCTCTTTATTAAAACTAGGTTTATAGTGTTGTAAATAATATTTTATCCTATCAACACCGCCAGTTACAGTTAATAATTCTTTATAAAGGCTAGCAGACCAAAACCAGTCAAGACCTACTTCTTTAAATGCCTTGTTAAATGCGACTAAATGCCCCTCACCTTCGGTATCTGCAATAGTTCCATCTACATCAAATATTAGTGCTTTTAATGCCATTTTTATTATGCTTTAACAAAAGATATTTTTAGATAGCTTTCGAATTTTTGATTAAATTATCTATAACTTCTGGTTCTGCTAATGTTGAAATATCACCCAAATCATCAAAATCCTTTGCCGCTATTTTGCGTAATATCCTACGCATAATTTTACCAGAGCGAGTTTTAGGTAGTTGTTTGGTAAATTGTACTATGTCAATAGTAGCAATAGCCCCTATTTCCTTGCGTACTAATTTTATTAATTCTTGTTGCAAATTATCATCTACTAAAGCATTATCCATAAGCGATACAAAAGCATAAATTCCTTGCCCTTTAATGTTATGAGGCATACCAACTACTGCTGCCTCACTTACTTTATGATGTAGTACTAATGCTGATTCTATTTCTGCTGTGCCTAATCTATGTCCTGATACATTAAGGGTATCATCAATTCTACCAGTAATCCAATAATAACCATCTTTATCACGATTAGCACCATCTCCTGCTAAGTATTTGCCTTTATAAGTAGTAAAATATATATCAATAAACTTATCATGATTATTATACAAAGTCCGCATTTGTCCAGGCCATGAGTTAGCAAAAACCAAAATTCCATTAGCCTCACCTTCTAGCACTTCTCCTTGTTCGTTAACAATTTCTGGTTTAATACCAAAAAATGGCAAGCAAGCAGAGCCAGGTTTTGTCTTTGTTGCAAATGGTAGCGGTGTTATTAAATGTCCGCCAGTTTCTGTTTGCCACCAAGTATCAACTATTGGGCATTTGCCATTGCCAACCTTATTGTAATACCAACGCCAAGCCTCTGGATTGATAGGCTCTCCCACAGTCCCTAAAACTCGTAGGCTACTACGAGTACTATTTTTTAAAAACTCATCTCCAGCACCCATTAATGCACGAATAGCCGTAGGTGCGGTATAAAAAATGTTTACTTGATGCTTATCAATTATTTGCCAAAACCTTGATGCATCAGGATATGTTGGTACTCCTTCAAATATTAAAGTAGTGGCACCATTAGCAAGAGGACCATAAACACTATAAGAATGCCCTGTAATCCACCCTATGTCCGCTGTGCACCAGTAAATATCATCATCTTGATAATCAAAAACATATTTATGAGTCATTGCAACATAAAGTAAATAGCCACCTGTGGTATGTAGTACTCCCTTTGGCTTGCCTGTTGAACCAGAAGTATAAAGAATAAATAACGGATTTTCAGAATCAAAACTAACAACAGCACATGTTTTAGATTTATTGGCAATAACATCGTCATACCATAAATCCTTAACACCCCATTGAATATTATTTTTGCTATTATTAACTACAACAACATTGGTAACAAAATCACAATTAGCTACTGCCTTATCAACATTGTCTTTTAGTGGTACAACAGTATTACTACGGTTTGAGCCATCAGCGGTAATAACTATTTTGCATTTTGTATCTAAGATTCGCTCTTGCAAGGCATTGGCAGAAAAGCCAGCAAAAACTACAGAGTGAATAGCACCAATTCTACTACATGCAAGCATTGCTACCACAGATTCTACAATCATAGGCATATATAGACATATTCTATCGCCTTGCTTTACACCTAAGCTTTTTAACCCATTAGCAAATTGACAAACCATCTCATATAACTGTTGGTAGCTAACATTTTTATGATTATTGGGATTATCACCCTGCCATATTATTGCAGTTTTATTGGCATTATTTGTCAAATGCCTATCTAAGCAATTATAACTAGCATTTAACTTAGCATCTAAAAACCAAGATATTTTGCCAGTATTAAAATCACAATCGGATACCTTTGACCATTTTTTATCCCAAGTTATAAACTTATTGGCATAATCACTCCAAAATTCATCAGGATTAGCAATAGAGTGCTGATACATATTAATGTAATCATGCTCATTAATTAGTGGTTTTTTATTGGTTTTTGGTATTTGATATTTTGATACCATAATTAACAATATCTTTAAACATCTTTATCATCAATAATAGAATCTATACTATTTTCATCTAGTATTACATTTGATAACTCACTTTCAACCTCAGCCATATCAACACCGTAGCCAGTACTTATATCATCATCATCATTTAAGATTGATTCATCTATAATTCCTGCTGCAATTTCGCGAAGTGCAATAACAGATGGCTTGTCGCCATTTGTACTAAGTGTTGTTTTATGAGTACCTCTACTTAATTGATTAGATCTTTTTGCTGCTACTAGAACTAATTTAAAACTATCTCCAACTTTTTCTAAACAATCTTCTACTGTTACTCTTGCCATAGTAAATAATAACCTCAATAAATCATAACAATTTTATACTAAAATTACATATACATACACATATAATTAGTTAGTCTGTAATATTAGCATATAATTTTAGTTAATGGTAAAATAAGTTTAACTCTTTATCTAAGTAAAAAACTTGTTAAATCACTGTGTTATGATTATATTTTGAGAGACCTTTGCATAAATAGTGGTGATTAGCAAAAATTCAATTTTTGCAAAGGTTTCTTTTATATAAAAAACAGTGCTAAGCACATAAAGGGTATTTATTAAGAGTATAAAACTAGATATGAAACATAAAGAACTACAACAACGCCATATTGATTTTATTAATAAACAGCATATGTTTTTTGTAGCAACGGCTACAAAGGATAGTTATATCAATTTATCTCCTAAGGACAACAACAGCTTGCATATTGTCAATAATAATAAAATATTATGGTTAAACTTAACAGGCAGTGGCAATGAAACACAGGCACATTTACAAGAAGATGAGCGAATGACTATTATGTTTTGTGCTTTTTCAGGACTACCTAATATAATGCGTATTTATGGTAATGCAAAAATCATAGGCAGTAATAATGATAATTGGGATAAATATATGAAATTATTTACTAATACAATAGGTGCTAGGCAAATTATCAGTTTAGATATTAAAATGGTTGCTAACTCTTGTGGCTTTGGAGTGCCAAAATATGATTTTGTATCTTACAGAGACGAATTAAATGATTGGACTAATAAACAAGGTGTAGTAGGTATTATAGATTATCAGCAAAGGAAAAATGTTGTTAGTTTAAATAATAAAAAAATAACATTATGAACAGGTTAATAGCATTAGATACTGAAACCACAGGCTTAGATACTAAAAAAGGTCACAGAATTATTGAAATAGGCTGTGTTGAGATAAAAGATAGAGCTATAACAAAAAATGAATATCAAGAATACATACAGCCTAATAGAGATGTTGGTAGCTCCGTGCGTGTACATGGCATTACTGATGATTTTTTAAAAAATAAGCCTTTATTCTCTAATATTGTTGATAAATTTTTAGATTATATATCAGGTGCTAGTTTAATAATTCATAATGCATCTTTTGATATTGGATTTTTAAACCATGAACTTAACTTAATAGGCAATGATAAAGGTATTGAGGATATTTGTCAGGTAATTGATACTATGGAATTATCCAAAAAAATGAGTCCTAGCTCACAACATAACTTAAATGCCCTAGCAAGAAGGTACGAGATAAATATTGAACGAAAGTTACATGGTGCATTACTAGATGCCCAAATTTTAGCAGAAGTTTATCTGGCAATGACAGGCGGGCAAGGAATATTATTTAAAAATACGCAAACTAGCAATTTTACAAATAGTATAGTTAATAAAAATATGCTAAAAAATAGAAAAAAAATTAATATTATTTATGCCTCAGATGAGGATAAATTAGCGAGTAATAATTATTTTAAAAAAATGATTTAATGAAAATACAGTATAGTGAAAGTTTTAATAATAAGACTGCTGTAATATATTGGCAACTTGTGTTTAACGCTGGCTATTTATAGATTTTAAATATAAGGATTAACAATGAAAAACAATTATAAAAACAACTTAAATAAAGCAGCAAGAACAACAACAGTAGATACTTGGCTTGCTATCATCCATTTTATAAGGCGAAGCTCTAAGTCTTTCAAATCACCTTTTGTCGCAACCTCATTACTTAAAGCCTCATCCAACACTTCTTTTAATGAATCGGTTTGTGCTTGGGCTTGTTTTTCGGGTACACCTGCATCCATTAGGCGTTTAGCATATTTTAAAGTGTCAAAAGTAATTATGCTCATGGTAAAACTAAGTTGTTTAACATTAAGGGTATTGTATCACAAAAGCAAAAAACTATTTTATGCTTTACTTACCGCTATATTATTAACTAGTACAACACAAGCATTAGTAGTAACAGACCCTACAAGCTACGGTTATTATGTAGAGCAATTAAAAACTTACTCTAAGCAATTAACAGAGGCTAAAAACTTAGGTAAAAGTACAGACGGCATAATAGCAGGTTCACAAGAAATATTTGACTTTGCTAATAGTATTGAGGGTAATTTTAAAAAAGAGTTAGCTACTTATAATGATTATCGCAACTTACTAAGTGTATTACAACGCAAAAAACTAGATTCTTATTAAAAACAAATATGTTACAACCTAAGCTATATTTTCAAGATTTAATTTTACAATTACAAAATTTTTGGATTAACAATAATTGTGTAATGTTACAACCATATGATATGGAAGTTGGTGCTGGAACTTTTCACCCAGGAACATTTTTACGAGCTATAGGACCTAAACATTGGAATGCCGCTTTTGTACAAGCATCGAGACGCCCAACCGATGGTCGTTATGGTAAAAATCCTAATCGCCTGCAACACTATTATCAATTTCAAGTAGTATTAAAGCCATCTCCAGATAATATTCAAGATTTATACTTGCAATCATTAGCATATATTGGTATTGATTTAGCAGTACACGATGTGCGTTTTGTTGAAGATAATTGGCAATCGCCTACCTTAGGTGCTTGGGGATTAGGTTGGGAGGTTTGGCTAGATGGTATGGAAATAAGCCAATTTACTTATTTTCAACAAATAGGCGGTTTAAATTGCAAACCAATAACAGGCGAGATAACCTATGGTTTAGAACGCCTAGCTATGTACTTGCAAAATACCGATAATGTATTTAATATACAATGGAATAAAGATACTACTTATTATGATATATTCTATCAAAATGAGGTAGAGCAGTGTTATTATAATTTTGAATTAAGTAATCCTAAGGCTTTATTTAGTCAATTTGATGAATGCGAAAAAGCCCATCAAAAACTTATTGACAAAAACCTGTCTCATCCAGCATACGAGCAAGTATTAAAAGCATCGCACTTATTTAATTTATTAGATGCAAAACAAGCAATTAGTGCAACAGATAGAGCTAGATTTATTTATAGAGTACGAGATATGAGCCAGCAAGTTGCAAAGTGTTATTATGCTAATG
The DNA here is from genome assembly GCA_965207335.1 of Gammaproteobacteria bacterium. Taxonomy (GTDB): domain Bacteria; phylum Pseudomonadota; class Gammaproteobacteria; order PS1; family Pseudothioglobaceae. The sequence continues at coordinate 1,190,059 of OZ242267.1, read as the reverse complement.
AAGTTGGCACAAGTTAAAAGAGACCTTTACACAAACATGAATAATTATCAGAACCCCGCTTTTCACTCACTTAATAATTTTTATCAAACCAGCCTTAGAACAACTAGGGCATGCTTTATAGAAAATCATCAATTAAGCAAAAATCAGAGCTCTGTTAATCATCCATATTTATGCAAGGCCTCTAAGTATTATTTGCATACAACTTGCATGTTTTGTATTAAAGTTTTTTACCATCTATAACAGCGTAATAATATGCATTTTATAAAAGAAGAAATTATCGACATTAAAGCTAATAAACATAGGCAAGAAATGGTACAAGCACTTGATATAGAGCATTTAAAAGTTAAAGATGCTTTATTATCTGTGCCAAGGCATAAGTTTGTTGATGAAGCATTGTCAAGGCATGCTTACGAAAATATCACACTACCTATAGGATTTTCGCAAACCATATCACAGCCTGCTGTTATAGCAAAAATGACTGATGCATTAATATCTAAAGATGATAATTATAATTCTATTTTAGAGATAGGTACAGGTTGCGGTTATCAAAGTGCAATTCTTGCTAAATTATTTACTAGTGTTTATAGTATTGAAAGAATTTATGGTTTGCATACAAGTGCTAAAACAAGATTAAAAAAATTGGGCATTGATAATGTTTATTGTCACCATAGTGATGGTAGCAATATAAGTGCAGAGCAAAAATTTGACGCTATTATTATAACCGCTGCACCTGATAAAATACCTGAGCATATTATTAATTCTTTAGCAACTAATGGCAGATTAGTTGCCCCAGAGGGCAAACAAAATACAGCACAAAAACTAATAAAAATTACCTTTGATGGCGAAGATTTTAGTAAACAAGTATTAGATTATGTTAATTTTGTGCCATTATTAACAGGTATTATTTAATGCTATTTTCAAAAATATATAATATTATTCTTAAATGGGCAGAACATAAAAATGCAAAAAATTATTTAATGTTTTTAAGTTTTGTTGAAGCATTTATATTGCCGTACCCACCACCTGATATTTTGTTAGCACCAATGGTGCTAAAAAACCCAAGTCAAAAATACCAATTAGCATTAATAACCGCTATTTTTTCTATTTTAGGTGGTTTGTGTGGTTATTTAATAGGTTATTGGCTCTTTGACTTTATAATGCCATATATTGAACTACTAAACTATGGCGATAAATTAGTACAATTACAATTATGGTTTGATAAATACGGCATTTGGACTATTTTTATCGCAGGTTTTAGCCCCATTCCCTATAAATTATTTACTATTTTAGCTGGGTTTTTATCTATGGCCTTAATACCATTTTTGGTAATATCGCTTATATCTAGGTGGCTAAGATTTGTATTGGTTGCAATTATTGTTGCAAGATTTGGTAATACTTGTGATGTATGGCTAAAAAAATACATTGATGTATTAGGTTATGTAATTATACTGGCATTTATTATTTATTTAATTTAAACACAACTAATTATGAAAAAAACAATTTATTATTTAGCTCTAATAATAACATTTATGTTATCATCATCTTGTTCTATCAATAAAAACAATACCATAAAAGAGATTGTAGTAGTTGATATATCAGTTATAAATTGCATCAAGCCATATACTTTGCACAATGATACCTTGTCAAAACTTGCTAAAACTTGCGATACCAGTATTGATAATTTATTAAGATTAAACAATATAACTTCTGCAAGTTCTATAAAAACAGGACAAACTATATATTTAAGTAAGCAAGCAAAAGAAAAATATCCAAGTATTAAAGCCGTAAAAACAAAAAAATCAAGTATAAAACAAAAAAATACTAAATCAAAAATACTGACAAATAAATATTTAGCAAAAAAAGTAGCCAAAAATAAAAAATGGGTTATGCCAGTTGATGCCAAAATTAACAAAAAATTTAATCGAAAAAAAGGCAATTTAGGATTAGGATTTGCTACTAAAAAAGGACAAAAAGTTTATACTATAGCCGATGGCACAGTAGTTTATAGTGGCGATAAAATGTTAAGTCATGGAAAAATGATAATAATAAGACACCCGCTAAATTTTTACAGCTCTTACACTCAAAATGGCGAATTATTAGTACAAGACGGTGAAAATGTTAAAATAGGGGATGTAATTGCGATTACTAGCAAAAATAATTTTTATATGGAAATGCGAAAAATGACTAAGCCTGTTAATCCAACAATATACATAAAATGAGACCTTTGCATAATATGAATAATCATCAAAAGCCCACTTTTCACCAACTTAGCAATTTTATTAAACCCAGCCTTAGCCCTGCTAGGACAGAGCTTAATAAAATCACTAATTCGGCAAAAATTGAATTTTTGCTAATCACCCCTATTTATGCAAAGGCCTCAAAATAATGATTACTTATTTAGAAAACCTTAGTATTGGCTACAATATATTATTAGTTTTTGCCATAACTATAATAATAACTGCTGTTTTAAAAATTATTTTTAGATACTTAATAAATAAAAGTCTAAAAACTAAAAATAACATAGATGATTTAATAATTAAGTCAATAAATGCCCCAGTATTCGTATTTTTATGGTTCATTTTTATATACTATGCAATTAATATATTAAGTATTGTATTTGAGGAATTAAACCAAATAATAACTATATTACCACTAGGAACTATATTAATTATTACTTGGACTATATTTAGGTTTATCAACAAAACAGAATTATTAATAAATTCCTCAGAATCTAAGTTTAATTCTGATTCTATTAGACTAACTACCCGTATTTTAAAAATATTTATTCTATTAATTATTGCTTTAACTGTTGCCCAGTACTTTGGTTTTTCAATTGCTAGTATTTTGACATTTGGTGGTATGGGCGGTATTATAATTGGTTTTGCTGCTAAGGATATGTTGGCTAATATTTTTGGTGGTTTAATGCTTCAAATAGACAAACCTTTTAATACTGGCGATTGGATTCGCTCTAAAGAACGCAATTTTGAGGGAACTGTGGCTAAAATAGGTTGGAGAATGACTAAAATTATTACATTTAGTAAAAATCCTGTTTACATACCTAATTCTATTTTTGCTACTATACCTATTGAAACACCATCAAGAATGAGTAATAGGCGTATCAAGGAAGTAATAGGAGTTCGTTATGATGACCTTAGCAAAATTCAAGTGATAATTGATGATATTAGGCAATATTTACAAAATAATAAAGATATTGACCAAAAACAAACCATAATTGTTAACCTAAATACCTTTAATGCCTATTCTATTGATTTTCTAGTATATGCGTTTACTAATACCAAAAATTGGCAACAATACCACAATATAAAACAACAAGTTTTATTAACTATTAGCGATACTATCACAAAATACGGTGCAGAAATAGCATTCCCTACCTCTGTTAATAATATTAACTACTTGAGACCTTTGCACAAACATGAATAATCATCCCTATTTATGCAAAGGTCTTAAATCTGATGAATTATGAATAAGGTATTTATTAGAACATTAGGTTGTCAAATGAATGAATATGATTCTAATAAAATGTTAGACATATTGCAAGAATCGCATAACTTATCACAAGTAAAAGATGAAAAAGATGCTGATTTATTATTGTTAAATACTTGTTCAGTGCGTGAAAAAGCACAGGAAAAACTCTTTCATCAACTAGGTAGATGGCGTAAACTAAAACAACAAAATCCCAATATATTAATAGCGGTAGGTGGTTGTGTAGCATCACAAGAGGGTGCAGATATTTTAATAAGAGCACCTTATACCGATATTATTTTTGGTCCGCAAACCTTGCATCGTTTACCACAGATGATTGATGATGTATTGCTTAAAAAAAATCCTCAAATAGATATATCTTTTCCAGAAATAGAAAAATTTGACAATTTAGCCAAACCAAAATCAAATGGTGTATCCGCTTATGTATCAATAATGGAAGGTTGTAGTAAATATTGTACATTTTGCATTGTTCCTTATACCAGAGGCGAGGAAGTTAGTCGTCCGTTTAACTCTGTGATAAAAGAAATAACAGAGCTAGTATCACAAGGCGTTAGAGAGATTAATTTATTAGGGCAAAATGTTAATAGTTATCAAGGCTTAATGGACGATGGTAGTTATGTTGATTTGGCGTTTTTAATTGAAATAATTGATAAAATGGATGATATTTATCGTATTCGTTATACTACCTCTCACCCGGTTAATTTTTCTGATAGTTTAATAGAAGCATATAAAAATTCACCAAAATTAGTATCACACTTACACCTGCCAATACAAAGTGGCTCTGATAAAATACTAACACTAATGAAACGCGGACATACAACGCTAGAATACAAAGCAAAAATTAAAAAATTGCGTAAAGTTCGCCCTAATATATCGTTATCGTCTGATTTTATTATTGGCTTTCCTAACGAAAGCGATAAAGATTTTAATGATACTATAGAATTAATAAATACTGTGGTTTTTGATAAATCATTTAGCTTTATTTATAGCAAAAGACCAGGTACTCCAGCATCATCATTTATTGATAATGTGACACTAGAAACTAAGAAAAATCGCCTAACAAAATTACAACAAATTATTAATATTAGTGCCAATAATATTAGTAATAGCATGATAAATAGCATCCAAAGTGTGTTAGTAGATTCTAAGTCATTAAAAGGCAATACTATATCTGGTAGAACAGAAAATAACAGAATAGTTCATTTTGAAGGCGATAGCAAGTTAATTAGCCAATTAGTGAATGTTAAAATTACTAAGGCAAACCCAAATTCTTTAATAGGAAAACTAATAAAATAAATACAAGAAAAAGTACGGCTATAGCTGGAGTTATACATAACATTGCTACTACAGCCTAAGATGTGTATAATATTGTAGTTTTACAAAAATTACAATAATATGCCAAATATAGTTTTATTAAATACTGCAAGAACTTTAGTTAAAGAACATAATATGGACGGCCCCACATTAAGAGAGGCTATCCCTTATATTAAAAAGTTTGAAGGTAAGGTTTTTGTGCTAAAAATTGGTGGCTCTATTTTAGAAAATATAGAATCACTACCTTATTTAATTGATGATGTTGTTTTTTTAAGTAAAGTTGGTATAAAAATAATTCTAGTACACGGTGGCTCAAGAAGTGTAGATAGTGCAATGAAAAAAGCTGGTATTATCAGTAATAAAATTGATGGATTAAGAGTTACTACAAAACAAACGCTTACAATTGCTTATGGTGTTTTCTCCGAAATAAGTGAAAAAATAAAAGCCGAAATAGAAAATATGGGCTGTAAGGCAATTATTCTTGACAAAAAATCATCTTTGATTACTGGTAAGGTAAAAAATTATAAAAAATACGGCTTAGTTGGTGAGCCTAAAACAGTAAATTTAGATTTGATAAATAACTTAGCTGATGGTGTTATTCCTATAGTCCCAGCAATTATAGCTGATGAAAAAGGTGGCTTAGGGTTTAATGTTAATGCCGATAGTGTTGCCTCTATTCTAGCTACAAAATTAAAGGCAGAGAAATTAATACTAATGACAGATGTAAAAGGTGTTATGGATAAAAAAGGCAATCTAATACCAACAATAGACTCTAATTTATTAGATGAGTTAATTGGCAATAAAACCATAAAAGATGGCATGTTGCCAAAGGTCATCGCATGTATTGAACCTGTTCGTTCTGGGGTGAAAAAAGCCCATATAATAGAAGGCGGAGAAAATTCTTTTATTAATGAAATTCTAACCGATAAAGGTGTTGGTACAGAATTTGTCATGTCTAAAACTAAAAAATCTTTCCAAAAAATAAGCATGTAATTGTAGTTTATTGTAAATAATTCCAGCTTATAATCACAAATTTTTGAAGGTAAAAAATGTCAAACTTAACACTCATAATTGGTAATAAAAATTATTCTTCATGGTCTTTACGAGCTTGGATATTTTTAAAGCAATTTCAAATTGATTTTAATGAAAAAAAAGTCCTATTATCTACAAATACCACTGATGATAAATTGGCAAAATATAATTCTGATTTTAAAGTGCCAGTATTGTTAGACGGTGATTTAATAATATGGGATTCATTGGCTATTTTAGAATATTTATCAGAGCAATATTTAGATAATAAAGGCTTACCTAGTGATACTACTAAAAAAGCTGTTGCTCGCTCTGTTAGTGCCGAGATACATTCTAGTTTTTTTAATATTAAAAATGATATGCCAATGAATTGTAGAAAATCATTTAAGAATTTTAAATACTCACAACAAGTAGAAAAAGAGATACAAAGAATAAAATTCATTTTCAGGCAATATAGAGCTCAATATGGCAATGGCGGTAAGTGGCTATTTGGAGCATATTCTATAGCAGATGCTATGTTTGCACCTATTATCCTGCGTTTTAATACTTACGGTGTTAAACTTGAAGGTATAGAAAAAGAATATTCAAAAACTGTTTTAAAGCAAAAATATATTATTGAATGGATAGAATCTAGCAAGCAAGAAAAAGAGATTATAGAGAGCGAAGAAATTAAAATATAACAAGCCATTTTAATAAGTTGTTAATGCATCAAAAACAACATAAATACTATCACCATAATATTTTTATAACTTAATGCAGTACTGCCTGTATTTTTTAACTATATAGTTTTTTATTGTATGCAGTATAATAGATAATAGAATTATAAAATACAAAACTATGAATAAATACAAAAATATCAAAATACCCAAAAACGGCAATAAAATTAGCTATAAAGATGGTGTTATAGTCGTACCTGATAATGTTATCATTCCTTTTATAGAGGGAGATGGTATAGGTAGTGATATAAATAGTGCTATGCAAAGTGTAGTAAATAGTGCGGTAAATATTGCTTATAATGGCAAAAAAACTATTATTTGGTTAGAAATATATGCAGGCGAAAAAGCCTATCACTTATACAATGAATACCTACCTAGTGAAACATTTGATGCTATTACCGAATTTCATATTGCTATTAAAGGACCACTAACTACACCTATAGGTGGAGGCATGAGGTCGTTAAATGTTGATATACGCCAAAAACTAGATTTATTTGTTTGTCAAAGACCTGTTAGATATTTTAAAGGCACTCCAACACCAGTAAAACATCCAGAAAATGTTGATATGATAATTTTTAGAGAAAATTCTGAGGATATTTATGCAGGTATAGAATATCAACAAGGTACGGATGAGGTAAAAAAAGTTATTGATTTTTTGCAAAATGAAATGGGTGTAAGCAAAATTCGTTTTCCAAAAACTAGTAGTATAGGCATAAAACCAGTATCCATAGAAGGCACAAAAAGGCTAGTTCGTAGTGCAATTCAATACGCAATTGATAATAACAAACCATCTGTAACTTTGGTACATAAAGGCAATATTATGAAATTTACCGAAGGCGGTTTTAGAAATTGGGGTTATCAACTAGCCCAAGAAGAGTTTAATGCCAAGCCAATTGACAATGGTCAGTGGATGAAATTTAAAAATCCTAATAACGGTAATGATATTATTATTAAAGATGTAATTGCTGATGCATTTTTACAGCAAATTTTATTAAGACCAGAAGATTATTCTGTAATTGCTACTTTAAATTTAAATGGCGATTACATATCAGATGCACTAGCTGCACAAGTAGGCGGTATAGGTATTGCACCAGGGGCTAATTTATCTGATAAATATGCAGTTTTTGAAGCAACTCACGGCACAGCACCTAAACATGCCAACCAAGATAAAGCTAATCCTAGTTCAATTATATTATCAGCAGAAATGATGCTAAGGCACATGGGATGGGATAAGGCAGCAGATTTAATAATAGATTCTATTGATAAAACTATTCAAAGCAAAACGCTAACCTATGACTTAGCAAGATTAACCGATGGAGCCAACAAAGTTAGTTGTTCTAGTTTTGCTAAGCATTTAGTAGCAAATATGACTAATAAATAGAGACATTTGCATAAACATGAATAATCATCAGAACCCCGCTTTTTACTCACTTGATAATTTTTATCAAACTAGCCTTAGAATAACTAGGACAGACTTGATAAAATATCATCAATCAAGCAAAAATCAGAGCTCTGCTAATCATCCCTATTTACGCAAAGGTCTCAAATAAAAATAAGTAAAAATAAGCATTTAAGCTAAAAATATTATGAAGTTAACTATAACTAGTTTTAAATTATGTCCATTTGCACAAATGGCGTTAATTGTTTGCAATAAAAATAACATAACTGCAGAAATAAAATATATTAACCTTATGTCCCCGCCAGATTGGTTTGTAAAAATATCGCCAACTGGAAATGTGCCATTATTACAAGTTGATGATAATATTATTTTTGAATCCAGTGTTATTATTGAGTTTTTAAACGAAATTAGTACAGATGATATGCATCCACAAGATACAGTATTAAAAGCACTAAACCGCTCTTGGATTAGCATGGGCTCTGGTTTATTTAGCGATTTATTTAATGCAGTTAGTACTAATGAAAATGATGAATTTGCAAAGACTAAACAAAATATAGCCACTAAATTAGCTAAAACTATGGAGGTAAAAAAAGATTTTAAATTTTTTAATGATAATAATTTTTCATTAGTTGATGTGGCATTTGCACCATTTTTTATGCGTCTTAAATGGATAAACAGCTGGACTAATAACGCCCTAGCAATATCTAATGAAATATCTAAATGGCAAGATAATATTTTATCAGAAAGTTTTGTGATAAACTCTGCATCAAAAGGCTTAGATGATGTTTATCTAGCTAATATAGAACAAAGAGATGGCGTATTAGCAAAATTATTAGCATGAGGTTAGTACATAGTAGCAATAAGATATTAAAATTATTTTTTATTGTTATTGTACTTAGTATATCAACTGCTATTTATAGCTTTTCACTCACCGATATTAATGGCAAAACTTACAACAAAAAAGATTTAAGCAATAAATTTATAATAGTTAATTTTTGGGCTACTTGGTGTCCACCTTGTTTGCGAGAAATACCTAGTTTAGTAGAGTTTTATGATAATAATGCTAATAGTGTTGTAATTATAGGTATTAATTATTGGGACGAGCTAAAAAGTAATATCCTAAATGATTTTATAGATTTTTATATGATTAATTACCCTATTATCGTTGCCAAAGATGATAATTACATAACTAAAAATTTTGGTAATTTAAAAGGTTTGCCAACAACATTTATTTACGATAAACAAGGTAAATTAATCACAAAGTTAGAACAAGAAATAAACCTTAAAATACTAAATAATATCATTTTTAATAAATAGAGACTTAGTATCTTAAACAGCTTAAAAACCTTAATATTTAGCTATTTATAGCCAAGTTTTGGCAGTATCATTATTGTCTTGTACTAGTTTTGGTACTAAATAGCCAGATAGTTGTTTTTTAATTTCATTATGTAAATTAATAGCCTTAACATTAGATATTAAAAAATGCTCTGCACCTTCTACTTTATCTAATTGGTGTAGATAGTATGGCAAAATACCTATTTGAAATAACTTATTGCTTAGTTTTACTAAGGTATTTACATTATCATTAACACCTTTTAATAATACTGATTGATTAAGCAATGTTATACCTGATAATTTTTTTATCTTATTTATAAACTCACTGGTTATTTCTTTTGAATGATTGATATGAAAAACTAAGACAATTTTTACTTTGCTATTTAGTAATATATTTACTAATTCTTTGGTTATTCTACTAGGTAATACCGATAGAGTTCTAGTGTGTATTCTAACAGTAGTAATATGTTTTATAAGTGCTAGTTTGGTTATTAATTTTGCAAGTTTATTATCACTAATACTAAGCGGGTCACCACCGCTTAAAATAACCTCATTTATTTGGCTATTGGCCGATATAAAGTTTAAAACCTTAGGCAAGTTATGAAAAATATTATGTTCTTTGTAAGCAAAGTTTTGTCTAAAACAATAGCGACAATTAATAGCACAAACAGAACTAACTATTAGTAATACACGGTTAGAATATTTATAAATAATGCCATTTATAGGAGAGTTTTTGCTATCAAATAATGGCTCCTTATAAAATTTTTCGGTATTGGTAATTTTTTTATTATTAGGCAATACTTGCAATAATAAAGGATCGTTGATATTGTTTTTATCAATTAAATCAGCAAAAGGCTTGGGTATTTTAATTACAAAATCATTATCAGTAAAATACTCAACACCAAAATAATTATTGCAAGATTCTGCTGTGTTTAGGCATTGTTTAAGTTGTGTATGCCAATTTTCAAGCATTATTACAACCTTTATGGCGGTTTATTGCTTTACAACATTTGCCGAAAAATTAGCATCAGTCTTGTTTTTGCCGTCTTCATAGCCAGATTTCCAAGCTTCTGTTATTCTTTGTTCTTCTATTTCGGGGTTTTTTAAAAATCCATTAACCCAGCCTTGAATGTAGTTATCATCTACACCCATTTTCTCCATTTTTTTAACACCTTCATAATAAGTCATTTTTAATACCTCTTATAATTTATAATCTATAAAATCTCGTATAGGGATAAGAATGATAATTATACTATAAATTAATAACTAAATAAGATGAACTTTACCAATACTAATTCTTCATTAAATTCTAAACAATATAAGGCTGTTACCTTAAAAATAGATACTAATTCTTTGATACTAGCAGGTGCAGGAAGTGGCAAAACTAAAATTCTCATCCATAGAATTGAGTATTTATGTGCTAATTATATGGTTGATACTAACAAAATATTAGCGGTTACTTTTACTAATAAAGCTGCAAAAGAGATGAAACATAGGTTGCAGTTATTATTAACTAAACCTGTTGATACTATGTGGATAGGGACATTTCATGGTATAGCTTATAGGATGTTGCAAGATAATTTTATTGGTATTAAGTATCAAATTATTGATTCTCAAGATCAATTAAGAATAATTAAAGATATTGTAAAAACAATGTCTTTAGATGAAAAAAACTTTATACCACAAAAAATTAGGAGTTTTATTAACTCACAAAAAGACGAAGGTAATCGCCATAATAATATTAGTGTTGGAGAAAACTTTTTTGTTAAAAGAAGTGTTGAAGTTTATCAAAAATATCAAAAATACTGTGATGATAATAATTTATTAGATTTTGCGGAAATTTTGTTAAAAAACTATGAATTATTAGAAAATAATACCGATATTAGAGATAAATACCAAAAGCAGTTTAGCCATATACTAATAGATGAGTTTCAAGACACTAATAGTATTCAATATAAGTGGATAAAGCTATTAAATAATAATAATACTTTGTTTTTTGTAGGCGATGATGACCAATCTATATACGGCTGGCGTGGTGCAAAAATAGAAAATATTCTTAATGTCAAAGAAGATTTTGCACCTATTGAAATGATTCGTTTGGAGCAAAATTATCGCTCTACTGGTAATATTTTAGCAGCCGCTAATGCTTTAATTAAAAATAATAAACAAAGATTAGGTAAGTTATTATGGACGGATTCTGGTGATGGAGAATTGATTGAGATAATACAAACTAGCAGTGACAAACAAGAAATTAATGCCATAGTAGGTAAAATTAGCCAATACATAACTGATAATATTACTGCTGGAGAATGTGCTGTTTTATATAGGACTAATGCTCAATCAAGATTGGTAGAAGAGCAATTAATAGCCAAACAAATACCTTATGAGATTTATGGCGGATTAAGGTTTTTTGAAAGAGCAGAAATTAAACATATCATTAGTTATTTAAAACTAGCCTTAAACTACAACAATGATGTTGCTTTTGATAGAATAATAAATATTCCGCCAAGAGGTATAGGGGATAGCTCTTATGATAAATTAACAGTATATGCTAAGGGGCATGGTTTATCTTATTGGGATGCTATTAATAAAATTGATCTGCTAAGTGCTAGGGCGAAAAATGCCTTATTAGCCTTTCAGCAATTAATAATTGATATAGCCGATAGTATAGCTAACACAGACTTAGAAAATACTTTAATAACTACCATTAAAAAAAGCACTTTAATAGAACATTACAGCAAAAGTAACAATGAAATTAATAAAAGCAAAATTCAAAATTTAGAGGAATTAATAGGTGCTGGCAAAGATTATCAAATAGAGCATAGAGATGATTATGATGATAAAGAATTATTAGATACCTTTATTGATAGCTCTATGCTGGATACTACTAATTTACAACAAGAAAGCATACCTAAGGTACAATTAATGACTATTCACTCTGCAAAAGGTTTAGAGTTTGGTTATGTGTTTATTGTAGGCTTAGAAGAAGGAATATTTCCATCTTCACAATCTCAGGGTGATGAATTGCTTATTAGTGAGGAGCGAAGATTATGTTATGTAGCTATGACAAGAGCTATAAAAAAATTGCACCTAAGTTTTTGTCAAAAAAGGTTTTTATGGGGTAATATTAAAGAGTTACCACCGTCAAGATTTTTATCAGAGCTACCAAGTAAAAATATTAGCTTTATTAAAATAGGATTAGATAGCAAATCCTCCCAAAAAGAGCAAAACTTTACTAATAAAACACCGCAAATTAATAGCAAGAACTCTGATTATAAAATTGGCGATTTAGTTAAACACCAAAAATTTGGCACAGGCTCGGTAGTTAATTATTCAGGCACAGGCAAAAGCACAAGAATTGAGGTAAATTTTAAACATTACGGTAGCAAATGGCTAATGTTAGAATATGCAAAAATCGTAAAGCTAAGATAGAATAGCGGTTATAATAAAATCTAATTTTAAAAATATAATTAACAGTTATATTATAAAGCCTATAAACTTGTTAAAAAAGTGGTGGTTGTAGATTTTTTTTGGGATAAAAAATTCCAACAATTACAAACGGATTATTAGCCCAGATATGATATTGTCTTGTTGTTCCTAAAAATAACAAAATATCGCATTCTTTAGTAAAAGTATCAAAATATTTTTGTTTTACTTCTTTAATCGCTTGTTGTTCATTACCACTAGAATATTTTAAGCAGTTCCAATATAACGCCCCAACTTCCCAATCCTCAATCATTAAAGTTGATTGTTTGCCATTCATATCCTCAAATTTATAAGAAAACTTATAAGGCAGTTTATTGACTAAATCAAACTCTTTTTTTATTTCATTTTCACTTTGAAAAAATGATAATTGCTGAGATTTTGCTTTGAGATTGTCTAATTTATCTTGGTCCCAATCTCTGTCTGCTTCTTTTACAATAAAGTCTATGATTTTAGTTGGTTTAAAAGTTGCGAGAGATAATTTATTTTGATGAGCATTATCAATTAAAATTGATAAATCATCATATACAGTATTTTTATTAATAAACTTTTTGCGTCTAAACCAGTTTTGCTCGGTACCTATTGTTCTAATAACTTTTAAACTATCAATATCTTTTACTTTGTAACTTTCTGGTCTTGTATCTGATTGATTCCTTTCTATATCTAATTCAATCCATTGCCATTTATTAAATTTTTGTTCATTTTCTAAAGCCCTAAATGGTAGAGGATAAATCCTAATCCAAGAACCATTATCTAAAAATCCAGCAGTGCAAACTAATTCATTATATTTTGCTGATAAGGTTGGATAGGTTTTAACACTAATTAAAACTTTTGTTAGCATAATTATAAGTGTATGATTTTAGTTTTATAATTATTAGTAAGATAATCACTAACACAATGACGATGGCAGTCATTATGGTGTTTTTCAAAACATGTTAATGCAATTCTTTTATACTGCTTTTGTAAGTTTATAACTTGATATAATGCTTTCTGTTTACTAGGTAGTGTTATTTTATACTCGGCGAATAATTTTTTATAATCTTTTTTATCGTTTAAATTTTGTCTTTTATAGGATTCAATTCCTAATTGTGGGATGTGTGCATAATCAATATTAAGTTTTGATAAAATATTGCTGAGTGTTTTACTACTAAAACCAAACTTTCGGCTAAATGGGTTTTTACGCACATCGCATAGTAATTTTATATTGTTTTTAATGAGTTTATTTATATAAATCTCTATGCTAATACCCTCATAACCAATGGTATAAATAATCTCTTTATTACTGTTAATAGCAGATTTTTCTTCTTGTATTTTTTGTTTATCATGTGGCTGGCAAATACGGTTGATAATCTCGCTGTTTATTGCATAATATGGGTATTTTTTATAGGTTAGTGCTATTAAATCATCACCTTTTAGTTGCCTTTGTTCCTCTGGGTAGGTAAATAAACGATTACTATCTTTAACTTTTAACCAAGTAATAGGATTACAATCTATGACAAGTTTTATCTTGTTATTGCTAATTTTTATAAAATTTTGCTTCGATAAATCTAATAAATCTTTGTCTAATTGAAAGGAATAACAACCATACTTAAAAGGCAGAAAGTCATAACCCATAGAGGAGAATAAAAAACTATGTTTATGTAAGTCAGTTCTAGTAATTTCTCTATTAATGTAATACAATAAAGATAGTAAAAATCTTTGGCGATAAAATTTTGGTTTGTTATTTTGATGATTCATGTATTATATTTTACTGCTATTTATTATTTTCAACAATCTTTATCTCATCAATAGTTAGATTATAAAGTTTATAAACCAGTTTATCAATTTTTGCTTTTAGGTTTGCGGTGTATTTTTTTATTTAGTCCAAACAATATACCCTTTTTTAAACCAGTAATGACAACCGCAATCAAAAGTTTTCATCCAAATAGATGGATATAGCGATAAAGTGCCATTTTTATGTTCTGTAATTTGCCATCTCTCCTGCCTTTTATGTTGTGGTGATATATTAAGGTACATTGTTTTACCGCAACTTTTAGGGCATAAAAAAACAGCTTGGAAAGGGTATTTTCTGCCACCTACTATATAAATTGTTCTTTTTTTAAGATTTTTTGGTAAATTTTCTATCCATACAGTCTTATATTTAGGTTTTAAAAAACCAAAAAACTCATTTAAGACCGTATTTATTTTTTTAAGAATCTTTAGCATAATTTAATAAATTAGACTGGTCTGCTTTGCCTAAATCTTTTATAAACAGTTTGTGTACACCTGTATTATCTTGCTTATGTTCATAGTATCCATGGGTTAAACTTATTTTTTGAATGCTAAATTCGCTATTATCGTCTAAGCGATAATTGTGAATACGGGCCATAAAATCATTAAAAGCCATACACGCGGCTTGCATATTGATAGATATAACTGCTGGCTGGTTTTCATCTACACCAATAATATATCCCTCTTGCTGTTGTTTTTTATAATCAGCAGGATTACTTTCTTTTAAACTCTCTGCACTTACTTGCTCACTGGTATATGCCCCTCTTGATAATAGGCTTGATACTGCTGGTTCTATATAATGCGATACCATAATAGCTTGGTTTATACCACCTTTTTTATCAGATTCAATACCCACACCCACATCAAAATAAGGTATTAAGTACGCAGATGATAAACAATCTAAATGATAACGACCAAGTGCAGAATCCACACAACCAAATAAAATATTGCATTGCTTTAATGCAGATATAACTTTTTTATCGTATGTTGTGGATTGATAAGTTAAAACATTAGTGCCTAAACCTATTTTTTTAATGGCTTTTTTTAATATTTCTACCTTAGGTTTATTTTGCTGTGCATCTACTAACGAAGTATTTAATATTCTGTTTAGATTTTTTTCCTCTACTGTATCAGGGTCAATAATAACTAACTCACCAATACAATTACGAGCTAATAATTCAATTATAATACTACCAGTGCCAGAGCAACCAATTACGCCTACTTTTAATTGTTTTAAAACAGAAAAAGTACCTTTACCAAAGGTTTGTGCAATTCTTTTAGCAAATTCTGGCACTTGATAGTTTTTATTTTTATGCCTTAGCATTTGAATGTTACTACCTGCAATACTTATATGCGAAAATGGTATAAATTTGCCTTTATCGCTAACAATCCTACCAAAAATATCGCCATTAGGTAGCATAATAGCTGAGCCGTTGGCTCTATTATTATCAAACCAATTATTAACAGATGAAAACAAAGTTTTATCATTATCGTCATCTATCTTTGAGAAGTCATTAAAACCTTTAGGGTGGCTATGTATTGTTATTAAGGATAATTTATTTTTATCTATTGTCTCAATTTGCTTAGGAGTAAAATATTTTTCAACAGACCAAGTAATATTAGTTTTACTTCTTTCGCATTCTTTATCTGGTATTAAAACTATATCAAACGCCACTAATTTAATTTGCTTTGTGCTAATAGATTGATGGCAAAAAATCAACGCTACGGACTCTAAATTGTCTATAAATAGATGGGTTTTTAATTTTTTATGCTGCACTCCACTTAGAGATAAAGAATATTTCATCTATTTAATTCCTCTATTTAATTCCTCTATTAAAGAATTTTTAACCACTTGTAGGTGTGTGGCTATGTTATGGATACCTGCTTGCCATGGATAGTGCCTTGACCAGCGCTGCCATTGTCTATCAAGATGAGATTCAGTGTTTAATGCCTCAATAATTCTGCCATTAGTTTTAGTGATTTCTGGAAATATATAAAACATATCCAGTGCAGCTACTGGATAGTCTTGTGGGACTAAAATCATCATTTCTACTTCTTTATGGTTGTAGCCATCTGGCAAAGGGTAATTTTTAATAATTATACCTCGTTCTACATTGCTAACAATGCCATCCCACTTGCCATTAAAAGAAGTGTTTAAAAAATTTGTATCGTCATCTGGCAATGCAAAATCCATATTTAGCCTTGTTGTGCTTGTTTTGGCACGGTTTCAAACCGTTCAACACCTTTATTTGCAAAATCCACATCTTTCTCAGGTTGAATAGCTTCTCTTTTACCGCCTTTAAATTTTTGTTGTAATCCAAACTGTTGCCATTCCTTGCCAGCTAAGGCTAGAATCTCTTTACCCAATAAATGTGATCTTTCAACAATATATTTTTCACCATCTATTTTAATTCTGTATTTTTTCTGTCCTTTGGGTGGTTTGCGGTCATGCTTTGTGCATTCCTCAATATCAATAATTTCCTCATCCACAAACGGAATAGTGATAAAACAAGTATTATTACCAACAATCAATCTAAAATCATCTGCAATATATTGGTCAGGTTGATTGGATATATCTGCATATAATTGACTAGATTCCATTGTGCTATCTTTTTTACGAATATCGCTACCAGTAATTTTTGGTGTTGATAATTCAATTTCAACGCCATTTAATTTGATAGAGATTTTTTGCTTTAATGTGGGATTATCCGATATATCAGATTTCCCTGCTGTAAAATTTTCTCCACCCGTCAAGATAATATAATCCTCTTGAGTAACGGGAATATCCACTTCGCCCTTAATATCTAAAAATAGTTTATCTGCATCAGATACCTCGCCAAGTTTATATAAATCTGTTCCTCTAAATAAGCCCAAAATTGATTTTTCTATACCGTTAATTTTAATGTCCATCACTATCCTCCTTTAATTTTTTAAAAAGTTCTGGTTTTTCTTGCTTTAATTGTTTGTCAAGTTCTTGATTTATACCTTCAATATCATACAAACATTTTACTTGACCTAATTGCTCAAAAGTTAACCCTATAACTCCTGTTAAATCTGCCCCTGTTAAGTTTGCCCCTGTTAAATCTGCCCCTGTTAAGTTTGCCCCTGTTAAATCTGCCCCTGTTAAGTTTGCCCCTGTTAAATCTATATAACTTAGATTTGCTTTCTTAAAACTTACTTTTGTTAAATCTTTATTTTTAAAAGTTACACCACTACCAAATGTAATATTATCCAGTTTAGCACCTTTAAGATATTTAATCATCATCCACTGATTCCATGCATATGGTACTTGCACATCTGTTAAGTTTGCCCCTGTTAAATCTGCCCCTGTTAAATCTGCCCCTGTTAAATCTGCCTCTGTTAAGTTTGCCTCTGTTAAGTTTGCCCCTGTTAAATTTGCCCCTGTTAAATCTGCCTCTGTTAAGTTTGCCTCTGTTAAGTTTGCCCCTGTTAAATTTGCATTAGTTAAATCTATTTCTTTAATATCTTTAAGAACTCTGCTCTCTTGATTAACTCTAAACAACTTATCTATAATAATTTGTTTTTCTTTAGTAGACAATTTATTTTTATTACGCTTTAAATATGAGCAAAACATATCAAAAATAGCATTGTCGTGGCTATCACTAGATTGTGAGATATGATATAAACTATAAATCGCACCAATTCTAATAAATGGCTCTTCTGCTTTTAAGTGATTGACGGCATTATCATAGCGTTGTTCTATATTTGCTGATAATGTTGCTTTAGCTGTTTTTTCTGCGGCATCTGCTCGGCGATTAGAGATTGATATTTGTATTATCAGTAATAATACACCTAAAGCATAACCTGTATTTTTAATATTTTCCCACTTAATATCTTGTCTTTCATTAAGATTTATCCCTACATATTTCATTGTTCCTTCAAAATTAAAAAATAAACATATACCAAATATAAAAACAAGTATAACTAAAGAACTAATAAAAGAGATAAATTTATGTTGTTTAATCCAATCTTTTAGGCTAATAACTTGTTGTTTAATCCAATTCATAGTTTATATTTTACCTATTTTTTTACCCTCAATAATTGCTATCTCATCAATAGTTAGATTATAAAGCCTATAAACCAGTTTATTAATTTTTGCTTCTAAGGTGGTGGTGTCTTGGTTTTATTGTTTGCTTGTGAGGATTCAATCTTATTAAGATATTATTGATTTCTTTTCTGTGCAATAATAAATAATTTTTTTCTATACACAGTTATAGAATGATCACTTAACACTTTTTTCCAAGGTAGTTTTTTGATAATTAAAGCCTTAATTCTGCGAAAGAAGCTAACGGAATATAGTAGTTTTACATTTTTGTAATCACCTTTTGGGCAATTTGTCATATATCGCATATTGCCACCATGTAAATAGCCACCAAACTTTGATAATAGAAGCTTTTTAATATTGTTTGAGAGAAAACCAACAAACCAACTAATTATGCTGATTAACTCATCAGACGGTGGCAACATTGTTACACAATCAGCAGCATTAACTATTCTATATATTGGTGTTTTTAAGCCGTATATCCAGTCCTCATCTCCTACTCTTGGTGAACCAAATGTATAACATCCAGCATTACCTCCTGTATGTGTTATTTGTTTAGTTGCTATAGTAGCTAAAGCGCCACCTAAACTATGTCCAGTAATAAATAATGGCTTGTTTTTTAACTCCTCACTATTAAGTGATTGTTCAATGTCTTGTACAACTTTGTCAAAAGCCTCTTGAAATCCACTGTGAACCTTACCATTTGTGGTACAAGGCTGTGTTGTTGCTTTAAAATCAGATTTAATATCTTTAATACTTGTTGCTTCTGTGCCTCTAAACGCTAAAACAAGATATTCATTATTTGTTACTAAAATAGCCTGAGTGCCTTCACTATCAAATTTTTCAACAATAGTAAAGTTCAAACTAGCTAACTCCTTTATAAGTTTTTTGTTTTCTTCATTATGATCATATCCAACAATATCAATTAATTTTAATAGTGAGTTTTTTTTACCGCCATCAATTAAGTTAGTTATATTTTTTATAAAAAAATCTTTTTTATATTTGCTTATAAGAGGATTAAACCTTAAATACGCTAACTCGGATAAACACGCCATTGTGTATGCGGTTCTATCACTATAAGCCTGTCTATAAGACGGTATTGTTTGGTTTGCTAAATTTTTCATATTCTAAACTTTTTAAGTTAATATATAATATTAATTATTTTACTCATTTTTTATCCTCAATAATTGCTATCTCATCATCACTTAACCCATAAATCTTATAAACCATATTATCAATTTTTGCTTCTAAGGTGGTTGTGTCTGTATTATTTTTTTTACCAGCTAGGATTTGGTTTGCTAAGTCAATAAATGGTTGTTGGGCGGTTTTTGAGATTTGGGGGATGGGAAGCTCTTTCATATAAATACTAAACATTCTTACTGCCCCATCTCCTAATTGTGCAGATATTTTCTTATAGTACCAATCAATTAGATTGGAATTTAAGATTGATAGTTGAAAATATAGATTTGGATTATTTGCAATCAAATAAACTGTATTGTTAAAGTATTGTTCTGTCTTGGACAGTGAAAAAGATAGTTTTTGTGTAATATCATTGTAAACAAGCTTTTCTTTTGCAAATTCTGGGTAGTAGCCGATTTGGTCTTGGGTTTCAAACCATTTATTACCTGTTTTTTTCCGTGATTTTGTGCCGTCTGGTAGTTTTTGTCCTGCTTGTGCTAATCTATCTTTGCCAAAACTCAATAAATGCTTTTTAACGACTGGATAATTATCAATATTGATTTTCAACACTGGAAAAGTAGTAATAATCCACAACCCAGCCCAGTGGTGTTCATAAGCTTTAATATCTCTACCGCGTAATATCGGTTTTATTATTTCTGCACTCTTAGGGTCTTTTGCTATTAGCTCATCTTTTTTAGCAGTATCAATAATAAATGCTTCGTTAAACCCTGTTAGTACGCCACGATAAATTTTTATATCCCATTCTTTTAGCGGGGTACCTATTTGCTCAATTTTATTTTTTAAGGCTAATATTGCTGGTGGTTGTAGGGTATAAGCATTGTCTGATAAGTCCTCAATAGCCATGGTAAACAATGGGTTTGTTTCATTGGGTAGTTGTTTTTGATAATTAAAATCTTGGTTATTGCCAGTTTTAGAGGTTAGCAAAATATTAGTATCAACAGTGGCACTTGCAAAAACTTGTTTACCTTCAAAGTCAATTATTTGTTTTAACCTAGTTTGTTGTTTAAAAAACTGGCGTAATTTTTCGCCATATTTTGCTCGCATCCATTTATTAGAGGTGATATAGCATAAATGCCCGTCATTACTAAGTAAATTAAAGCCTTTTTCATAAAAATAAGTGTAAATATCAGCAGTACCAGTAAAAACTTGATAGCTGTCTTTAAATTTAGGCTTAAATTCTTTTATGCTTTCTTGGCGGATATAAGGCGGATTGCCCAGCACAATATCAAAGCCATCTTGGTTAGTAAAAACCTCGTTAAAATCAATTTTAAAGTCAAAGTCCACTAAGTAGTTTATAGAATTTGCAATATTTTTATAGCATTGTTTAGTTTTACTATTTATTTGTTTTCTTAGCTCGTCTTTTTCATTGTGGTCGTCCTCTATAAAAAACCTATGTTTGAGTGGTTTTATTTCTGCTAACAGATTTTTAACTGTTTCAGGCATATTTTCAGTACGATATTGTACTGGTAAGCCAATTAAAGAATTACCTATTTCAAAATGATAGTCTAAATTAGGTAGAGGTGTAATGCCAAAGTTATCTTTGTTTATATTGGTTTCTTGTTCAACGGTTAATGAGATAAAAAAGCGAAGTTGGGCTATTAAAATTGCAATAGGTTGAATATCAACACCATAAATACAATTTTCAATTAAATACAGTTTACGCAGGTAATTATGATTTTGATTTTTAAAGTTTTTAATAATTGCTTGTTTTTTATCTTGTAGTATTTGCTGTGCTTTTTGCCTAGCTTTGTTATTGCTTATTTTCTCTGTAATTTTTATATCTTTCTCTATACTTGATAAGTCTGGTAGTTCTGCTAGTTTTTGTGCTTGCCATAATTTATTATCAGGGTCAAGTATGGCAAGTAGTACGGTCATTCTTTGTAATAAACCCATAGGATATGCACCACTACCTACTGCTGGGTCGAGGATTTTTATTTGACTTATCGCTGTTATTAGTTTGGGTATTTCTTCATTATAAATTATAGCAGTGCCGTCACTTTTTTTAGCCAGTTCACCTATTTTATCAGCACTATTAAATAAATCATTTAACCTATCCTTATAAAATTCATTATCATTATCATGTGGTGGTACTTTTTGCATTAAATACTGTTTTAGGCTTTCATCCACCATATAGCTTACAATCTCTCTAGGGGTGTAAAAACTACCAGTGGCTTTTCTTGCTTGTTGTTTTGTTTCAGGGTTATAACTTGCCAGTAAATTTTCAAATACTTTACCTAAAAGCTCTGGGTCTAGGGCTACATCTACATCAAGCGGAGTGCTTTCTTCAATGGTAAATTGGTATTGCTCAAAAATATTAATTAAACCTGTTTTGTCAGCATTAAAAAATAAGTCATTAGTAATAACTGGCTGGTGTTTTTTGGTACGAGAAAAGCCATCAATGTATTTGCCATTTTTTTTATCATCTAGGCATTCAAACAAACCACCATTTAAAAATGGGGTATTGTTAAAATAATCTTTTATTTGATTTGGGTTTTTAAAAAGTTCTTGATAACGAAATACATACTGATTGTTAAAATCTTTATTCCAGCCTTTGTAACCTCTTTTTTCACTACTAAAGTTTCTTTCGCTTTGTTGTGTGCTTAAAGTGGCAAAAAATAAATTTTGCAAAATAGCCTTATAAAAACTGCTATCCTTGTCATAATTAATAATAGTTTTTAGTTCTTTTAATTTAAATAAACCTTTATTAATTAGTTTTTTTTCTTTTAAAAACCAGACAAATAATAATCTAGTAAGTAGGCGAATAAGGTTATTTTGTATATGGTTTTCTTGGTTTTTATCATTAGGAAATATTACTTGTTTTTGGGCTTTTTGATACCATTTATAACAGTTTATCGTAAAATTCTTTACTAAGTGGTTCAACGGAAAAAGCGGTTTTTAAATCATCTAATGTTGACTGTTTATTTAGTTTTGCAAATTGCTCAATTGCAGTTCTAGTTTGGGTATCTTCACCTAATAAATAGGTAAATCTTTTGCTGGCTGTTTCTTGGGTTATTATATTGCCATTTTCGTCAAATTTAGGTTCAATGGCAATAAAACTAAAACGCCACTTTTTGTTAGTATTATCAATATAAACTGCTAAAGCACCATCTTGTGCATCTTGTTTAATTTGTTTTACTACTAAATTTCTAAGTCCAACACGGTTTCTTGCTAATTTAGTATTGGGTGTGATATAGGCTTCAAAAACTGGTAATTTTTTATCATCAGAGGTCGTTATAAAGCCTAATTTACTAAAATCTTTTACATCATTACTAGGTATATTAGTATCCCCTAAGGTTTTTTGAAAATTAAATTTACTTGCTAAAAACGCTAAATAATTGTCTTGATTGTAAGCTTGCTCTAGTAACTCCATTATGTTATTTTTTGTACTAAATTTGGCATAACCTCGGCAATTTTAATGAAGTCTTGGTCATTGTGCAATAAGGTTAGCTTGTTTTCTATGGCACACTGGGCGATGAGGCAGTCAGCATTAGAACGAATAGTAATACCATATTTACGGCATTTTAAATACATCCATGCTGCTTGTGCATAACTTTCTTTACTATCTCTTAAATAATAAAATTTCTGTGCTGATAGGTATTTTTTGTAAATATCAAACTTTTGTCTACTATTTGCACCTTGTAATACTTCGTTATAAATAATTGGCATTAAGGCACATTCTTCTGAGGGTAAAGAGTGTAATAATGCTGCTGATAATGTGTTTGCATTATTGATTGCATCAATCCAAACAGAAGTATCAATTAAATACATTAAAGGTGCTAATTATTGATATGTGGATTAACTCGCAAAGCTTTATAATCATAATCTATATCAATACCACCTATGCCAAGTAAATCATGAATATCTGGCTTATTTTCTTGTTTATGTTTAGCAATGAACTCTCTAATAGCAGTATCAATCAGTTTGCGTTTGGTTTTTATGTTGCTTAATTTTAAGGCTTCTTGTACTATGTTTTCATCCAATACAACATTAGTTCTATGATTAGTTGCTAACATATATTTCTCCTAAAATGTGTATTATAACATAAATTATGTGTATGATTTTTGATTGCTTAAATTTAGTTGCTTTTATATGCGATTTTTTTATTGAAAGATTCAAGTATTTTTTAGTATTTTAATGTTAAGTTTTTTGTGTTTTTTTAACATATTAGAGTTTTAATGTTAAGTTTTTTGTGTTTTTTTAACATATTAGAGTTTTAATACTGAAATAATAATTTTCTAGTTTCTATAAAAGTATCAATGAGTTTTTTATTGACAAAGTAATGATCTTTACCTACAATCTCTTTTTCTAGTAAGCCAATTTTAACTAAATTGTTTCAATATTTTGCTGCTGTTAATCTTAAAATAGATATACTTTCTACTTTTTTATCCTTAAAAGGCAATGTTTGTATAGTCATTATTTTTTTATATATATGATTGCGATATTATAATAGTTGGAGTTATATCTTGTGGTTTTTTATTTATTGTAATTGCTTGTGTATCGGTATCAGGAGTGTATTCTTTAATAATTAGTAGTGCTTTTTCTAGTACTATAATTGGTGTTATATTTTTACTGTCTTTTTGTAATTTATTGATTTTATTAACTAAATTGCTATATTTTTTATCTATTATGTTAGTAATTGCTTGGTTTAAAAGTATTTTTTCTGCTTGTGTTGTACTAAGATTAGACAAGGCTTTTATAAGATTAATAGCTTTGTTGTCATGGGCTGATAAGGGCTTATTTTGAGTTTGGCTAAGTATTTCTTGTGCTAGTTCTTGTTCAAATTCTTTTAGTGCTATTGATACTTGTTTATAGTGGTTATAGGTAAGTTTTTGTGTTTTTATAGACGAGTCACATTTTAGTAAATTAGCACTTTTAATAAAACTATAATCTGCTATATTATTTTTATTATCAACATAATAAAATCGTGGTGAGTGTTTGTCTTTGGTTCTGGCAAAAATAAGAGTTGCATCTTTGTTATTGGTATTTTTTACTGCATTTCTTAGTTTGTTAGGCAGGGATTTAATGTAACGATAATGTTCTGGATTATCATCTCTAAATTTTCGAATATCTTCTAAAAATATCAGAGTTTCGCTTTTTTCCTTAGTGATATTTTCATCAAAAATACCAAACGAATCTACTTGCTCTTCTGTTGAATAGATTTGTGAATCTTCGCCAAGTGCAGAATGAAAGGCTTGTAATTTAATTAGTGCTTTTTTCTCTAGTTCAATGTCGTTATTGATTTGAGTAGTAGGGTAAAAATTATGCACATAAATATCACTAGCAGTACTCCCAATGCGATTAACCCTGCCTATGCGTTGCATAAGTTTGGTGGCATTCCAAGGAGTATCATAATTAATAACTGTATTGGCACGATGTAGGTTTATACCCTCTGATAGTACATCGGTAGTAATTATTAACTGATAGTCTGATTTTTGTTCGGCTCTTTTAATATTAGCGTCAAAGTTTTCTCTAATTTCTTTTTTATTGCTGGCAAAATTTTGAGAATTGACACTTAGTATTGAATAATGACTTAATTTTTTAGATACATAGTTCATAGTGTCACTACTTTCTGTAAATATAATAATTTTTTGCTCTGGGTTTTTTTGTTTATCTAATAAATTAGGTAATTGTACTAAAAATTCATTTATTTTTGGATCATCTTGCACATTATCCCAAGCATCAACTAAGTCTTTTAATATTTTGTGGTCGTGTTTTACACCCTCTATAAATCCTTGTTCAAAATCATTACACTTACAAATTATTATGCTAGGGTCTGTTAGTTGTTCATTTGTAACAATACTAAGTAATTCTTCGGTATTGTCGTCTAGTACATATTCATTGACATTAATGTTTGGAGCTATTATGATCTGATTATTTTCAATCATTGTTAGCATAGCTTTAGATGAGGATAAAAACCTATTTAGCGTTTGTTTAAAAGCATAAAAACTACTATCCATTCTTTTAAGTAATAGTGTTTTCATAATAGCTACTAATCGTTCAACAATAAAATCTGCTCGTTGGTATCGCTTTTTAAACTCTGGTTTTAAGTATTCTAAGGCACGATAACGAGTATAAAGTAAACCTGATTTGGTTTGTTTTTTATTATCAATTTTTGCAATAGTGCTATCGTATAATTTTTCTAGTTCTGGTGGTAATTGGTATAAAATTTTTGCAGGTTTGTGTTGCTTTGGAAAAAATACTTTATGCTTATCTAAATCTTTTTGATACCTGTCATTTTCTAATAAATCAGTACGAGTTCTTCTTACCATAAGTGGCTCAACTACTTTTTGCCTAATATATTCATAAAGCTTGGCGGTTTGTTGTATTGCTTGAGTTTTATTTTGAAGTTGAGTTATTTTTTTATATTTTGTTTTTGCATTATTAAAAAATTTACTTAAAGAAAAACCTAAGCTAGAATTATTACCATCTTGAAATAATAGAATTTGATTATATAAATCACTAGGACGGTTGTTAAGAGGCGTAGCTGATACTAATATTATTTTTTTATCTTCTTCATTATAAGTTTTAGCTTTACAAATGCGTTGTAAAATATCATAGGCATCTGAGGTATCATTGCGAAATTTATGAGCCTCATCAATAATTACTAAATCATATTTTGCATAGTTTTTAATTTTATGTAGGCTTCCTGTTGTTATAATATGTAGTTCTGCTTTTAATTGGAATTTATCAAATGTATCTTGCCAATTTTGTACTAATGCTGGCGGTACAACTAATAAAATACTACAATTGTGCAGTTTTTCAATCCAAAAATAACGAGCAATTAAAGTTGCTATAACAGTTTTTCCTAAACCAACAACATCGGATAAGAAAAAGCCATTATGTTCTTTAAGTATTTGATAACCTTGATTAACAGCGTCCATTTGATAGGTTAGGCGTTTAAAATTCTTAGGTAAATCTTGAATAGAATTTGGGTCAAATTCTATTTCATCACCAAAATACTCAATTAGCATTTTTAGATAAAGTTCATAAGGGGTTATGGTATCGTTAAGATAAGTTTTATCTTTAGTTTTTATAACTTGTTCTGGTAATATTGCTATGCCATCTAGCCATAATGCCTCAAACTCATCTGTGGCAAATTTAATATCATCATAGTCATTAAGAAGTGTATTAAATTCGTAGTTAGGGCTAGTTTTAGTGCCTAAGCCAGCATTGGTTATATTAGATGAGCCAGTAATTACACTACCGCTATTATGTTCATTAAAATTATCAGGACGAAAAATATAAATTTTAGCGTGTATATTTTTATTAGGATGGGCTTTTAGTTGCACTTTCCCTTCTTGTATATCTTCTACAAATTGGATAATTCCTTGCTCTGTTTGTTTATCATAATTAGCTTGTTGTATATCATAAATAAAGCTTTGTTGCCAATATTCAATAGTTTTTTGGCTATCTCCTTTAAATAATACCAAGCCTTGTTGTTGCATATAACATGTAATTTTATCTACATCAATACCTACTAAAATACGAATATTATCTATATTATCTAGTAACGGGCGGATTTTAAAATAACCAGATGAGCGAAAATATCCCACCAAGGCATCAAAATTATTAATATTTTTATTATGTTGAAAAATACCGCTAAACTTGTTAAATAAGGTATTTTCATCTTGATTAGTAAAAAATTTGCTATTCATTTATTATTAATGTTACATTTAAGACCCTTAACCTCTATAAAATTTCTTTATTAAGTAGTTTTATATTATGTAGTTTAGAGTTCAAGTCAAGATTAATTGGCTTTGTTTTGCCTGATAAATATCATAATGAGCCACATAAAAAACTAAATTTATGTTTGATAAAAAACATAAATTTTATACAACTAAAAAATAACACTATTTTTTAGGAATAACAATAGTTAAAACACCTGTTTTTTTATCATACCTTTTAGTTAGTTTACTGGTATTTGCATCGCTGGGAATTGAAAAACTATTATAGGCATAATTTGATTGATAACTATTAATATTATCTGATTGGTATTTTGTGTTGGTATTTACATTAATTGTTATATATTTATTACTGACATTAACATTAACATTATTAGTATCAATATTGTTTATGCCTAAGAAAATTTTAGCAATATAAGAATTAGTTTTTTTATCAAAATATTTTTTATCTCGTATAGCTGGTGTATTGTTAAAATCTCTGTTAAGAAATTTATCAAATTCAGCAATTAAGTTATTAGTCCTGTTAAATTTACTATAAGGATTATTGTATGTATTATAGCCTTGATTATAATTATTAGCAGATAGAGTATTTTGTTCTTTGCCGTATTCACTTGGCTCGTGTGCTATGGCAAAATTAGATACTAATAATACTATAAAAAGTAATTTAGAATGTTTTTTCATAGTAGTGCCTAGTTATTTTTTTTAATGTCACTTATATTTATACTTTGCGTGTTTTGCTCATTGCTAAATAATGGTTTCATTTTTGTGTGTTGGTTATTTTCTTGTTCTATTTCTTTTTGTCTTTTACTAATTATATCAAAACAATCAGTAATCATTTGTTGAGTTTTTGTACTAAGTGGGTGTTTTAATCCTGGTTTTGTCATAGTATCTTTTGCTACCTCAATAAAAGTTTTGCGAACAGCAGCTAATAACTTAATTTCAAAATTGTGTTTGTTCATAATAATTGTTGAATAAGGCTTAATTGTTTAGTATATATTTTATCAAATCCTAGTTTAGTTTTAGCACGAATTTTATTTAATTTGGCATGTACAGTATAATTCTTATTAATTACTTCTGCAACTTGCTTAGGACTATTACAAATAAGCACCATATCACAACCTGCACTTAAAGCTAATTGTACTCTATCTTGAATGTTAGGCAGAAAATCAACAGCCCCTTGCATACTTAAATCATCGCTGATAATTATGCCTTGATAATTAAACTTATTTCTTAAAATATTTTGTAGCCAAAACTTAGAAAAACCTGCGGGTTTATCATCTAGTTTTTGATAAATAATATGTGCAGGCATTACTGCTTCTGCCTTAGGTAATATTGTTTCAAATACCAGTAAATCTGCTTGCATTTCGTCTGGTGTGCGTTTATCTATTGCTAAATTTAAATGAGTATCAAAATTAATAAAACCGTGCCCGGGAAAATGCTTAACTACACTTGCCATGCCTGTTGTTTTCATTCCGTCAATTAGGCTACTTGCTAGTGCTATAATTGCTTTATAATCAGATGAAAATGCTCTATCGCCAATGACTGTATTATTGCCATAATCAATATCTAAAACAGGGGTAAAGCTAAAATCAATACCGATATTTAGTAGTTCGTATGCCAACACAAAACCACAAGCATAGGCAGTTTTTAATGCTTGCTTTTTGTCTTTTATAAATAATTGTCCCAAAGAAGCCATAGACGGCAGGTGAGTAAAATCTTTTCTAAATCGTTGTACTCGCCCGCCTTCATGGTCAGTGGCAATTAGTAAATTAGGTTTTATATTACGAATTTGCCTAACTAATTGTTGTAATTGGTTTTTATTTTGGTAGTTTTTCTCAAATAATATTACTCCGCCAATACTAGGTTTGGCTAATTGGATTTTTTCATCAGGTGTTAAAACAAAACCTGATACATCTATAATTAATGGGGAGTAAAGCATTAAGATTGTAAAATTTCAATAAAACTCTCAAACTCTACATAAAGATTTTTGTTATTTTCTATTTCCCTAGATTTATCAATAAAAGGTTTTGATTGATAAAAAATATTAGTAATCATCGTTTTTTGTGATTGTTTAATCATTTCAATATCATAAATACCTGTTTTAACACCAACCGATATAGTTTCATAATAATTTAGTAAGTCTCTAATTGCAATCGCATCTGATTTTTTCTTATGAGAATTATTGGCATACATTGCTATTTCGACATTATCATCTATAACTCAATACCATCTTTTAAAAATGTATCTTCTAAGTCTTTCATCAATAGGGCAATAGTTTTATCTTTCTTGGCTGTTTCTCTTTGCTTCCTGATAGCAAGTAATGCAACGAAAACAGCCGCTACTAAAGCGGCTGTTTCTATAAATTATAAAATAACACTAGCAACGCTAAAATCCATGCGTTCCTTCACAACAATATATTTTTTCCATAATTATTCCTCTTTTTAATAGCAATTGCACTATTATATATCTTACTAACTTATTTATTATACATATTTAATAGTATAACTGCAAATATTACCATGCTTGTTATAAACTATATGTTGTTACAAATTGCATTTTATCACTCAAACAAATACTTCAATTTATGTCCTATCCAGTACAGCATTAGTAAGCTAGGCAATACCATTAAAGCAGTAATAATAAAAAATATCATCCAATCACCGCCTAAACTATCAACTAATAAACCGCTGCTACTAGCAAATATTGTCCTGCCAAAATTACCAGCAGATGCCATTAAGGCGTATTGTGTTGCAGTATATGCACGATTGGTTAGGTGTGATATAAATGCTACAAATGCCACAGTTGAAAAAGCTGCGGTAAAATTATCAAATAAAATTGCCACAGCAAATATAGTAGTATCTGCTCCTACAAATGCCATATAAGAGAAAATTAAATTAGTTGATGCCATAGCAATACCACTAATCATTAAACCTCGTACTAAGCCAAAATGTACGGTAATTACACTGGCTATTATGGAGAATATAACAGTTAGCGTAGAGCCAACTAACTTAGAGTAAGTGGCAATTTCAATGGTAGTAAAACCTATTTCTTTATAAAATACCAGAGACATTCGCCCTAAAAATGCTTCACCTACTTTAAATAGCATAATAAACAATAAAATTATTATTGCCGTTTTACCAAAGCGTATAAAAAAATCTTTTAATGGCTCAAATACTGTTGTTAAAACCCAGGCACTTATTCGTTGTAATAAACTATGTCCACCTAGTAAATTTTCATAATTATCTTGGATTTTTGCTTGTACCTCTTCGCGTTTACTATCAGGCTCATCTAGTAGTAAAGTATTAACCATAAAGCCAATAACAAATACACTAATTATTAAATAAACGCTACTCCAATCAACACCAAAACTATATAAATATAGTGCTACTGCCCCTAAAAACCCATAACCTACCCACCAACCTGATGTTGCCATAGCAGCAGTTGCTGGCAGTTTATCCCTCTCTTCTAAACTCATTATATCAATACGATAAGCATCAATAACAATATCTTGGGTAGCTGATATAATAGCTACTAATAAAGCCATAAGACTAATCCATACTAAACTGTATTTTGGACTGGTGAAAGATATTAAAATAATAAGTAAAAATAGCAGTCCTTGTAGTAATAATAACCATGAACGCCTTTGTCCTAATTTTGATAATAGCGGTAATTTAACTCTATCAAGTAGTGGAGCCCACATCCAATTAATAGAATATACTACAAATACCGAGCCAAAAAAGCCAATAGCCGTTCTTGTTAACCCCTCATCTTTTAACCACAAGGTCATAGCCGAGCCAATTATTACCCAAGGAAAACCACTAGCAATACCATTTAAAAATATAAATAGCATTCTTTTATCTAGGTAAGTATCTAATATTTTTTGCATAGGTTTTTTAATGCTATTTTATAATAACTAAATCGTCTATTTTAACCGTATTAAACAAATTTACTATATCGTTATTACGCATACGAATACAGCCTTTAGAGTCAGGTATATTTATAGGTTTGTTATCAGGCATGCCGTGAATATAAATATATCTTTGCTTAGTGTTTTTATTAAACTCTTCTAAGCCATCTAACCACAAAACTCTAGTTAAAATCCAATCTCTATCAGGGTATTGTAAGGCTAGTTTTTCATTATATATCTCACCTGTACACTTGCGTACAACAAACACCGAGTTAATACTTAAATCAGCTCCTATCTTAGCACAAATTTTGTGCCTACCCATAGGAGTACATTCCGAACCGTCCTTTTCCCCTGTGCCATTTTTTGCAGTGCTAACTGGGTGTTTAGCAATAATTTTATTATTTTTATAGTGGGTTAAAGTTTGGGTTTTAATATCTACTATAAGCATATTTTTATTTTTTAATCCGCAAAAAACTTGCATATTTAGGCTTACCATTCTTAGTTAAGCCATAATATTTAAAAGTAATCTTTGTGCCAATTAATGGTGGATTTTGCCGTTGACTATCTTTAAAACCACTGCCAATTTTAATTAGTTTGTTGTCAAGCATTTTACATAATAATGAACCCATTTTGCCATAATACTTACCTTTGCCCGGCAAAATTTCTATAACCACACATTCAGCATCTTGGTATCTTTTTACTTTTAAAGCACTATCTAATCTGCCTGTTTGATAAGGTTTACTAGGGTCTCTGACTACAACACCCTCACCACCTTTTTGAATAACTGTATTTAAAAAACTATTTAGTTGTTGTTTCCTACTAATTGGTATTTGCTTGATAATTTTAATTGGAGTATTATAATTGTTAGCCAAAAAGTCTTGTAATATAGTTAATCGCTCAAATAAACCGCCTTTTTGCTTGGGTATTTCAAAAATCTGATGAGTAATTTTTCGCCAACGATTATCTGGATTTTTAGTACGAACAATAGACACAATATTCTCAAAATCACCCCGTTTTGTCCACAATTCACCATCGATTGCAAATGGTGGATAGTTTGCTACAAACCAAGCAGGAGGATTAAGTTTGTTACCGCCTCTTGTTAGTAGTTGTCTGCCATCCCAAAACCCACGCACACCATCTAACTTTTCACTCATAACCCAGCCTATTACTGGCTTTTTATCATCATAAGTTTTAAGTAAAAATATATCTGGTTTGTCAGCAAAAACCAGTGGAGATATTAAAGCTAGAATAATAAGGAGTTTTGTGTTCATTTTTAGCATTTTATTTTTTATCCTTTACAAAAACCGCAATACTTTCCACATGTCTAGTGTGTGGAAACATGTCCATAATACCTGCTTTGGTTAAATTATATCCTAACTCTATAAGGTGTTTGGTGTATCTTGCTAAGGTGTCTGGGTTTTGTTCATGGTTAAATATTAAGGTGTAATAACCTTTGTAAGTCAATACAAATAATATTAACTGAGTCTAAATTACATACAGCAGGCATCTTGTATTTTGTCTTAATATATTCTGTTCTGATTCATTAGTAATCAAAGTAGCATTTTTTCTAAAAGCAATAGCAACAATCAATAAATCAGCTTCATCAACACCGTTTCCATAATTATCTTCTTCAATATCTAGTAATTGTTTTATTTGTTCTGCTTTGTTTAGATCATCCACTGTCTTATTATTTACTTGAATTTTATCTAATGCTTGTATAAATAGCTTAGATTCTGGTATATCTTGCTCTAATGAAGTTTTGTCTGTTTTATAGCAATATCAGAAATTTGAAAAGTACTATTTGATACTTGTGTATCAAACCATTGCCATAACTCGTTAAACTTAGAATTATGAATTGGATAATTATCCCAAAAGTAAACTAGTGCCGAGGCGTCAAAATGGTACAAATTCGCCCTCTAATTTATGCAAAGTATGGATTTTTAGATTATCTAGGTGAGTGCTTGCCTTGGTTAAGGTAATATGTTTATTATTGAGAGCATCTAAAACTGTAGCTACATAAGGTTTACCAAAAATATGCAATGGTTCTCTATGACGATATTTACGAATAGGCGGTTGATAGTCTGGCAATAATTTTTTTCTCTCCTCTTCTGCTTTTTTTTCTGCATATTGCTTATCTTTCAATTCTTTATAAGCTTGATAATGCACTTGAGTGATTTTATGCTCTCTAAGTAAACGATATAAAATTGCATCATTACTAGCACACCAACGATCTTTAAAAGGTGCTAAAAAATCATCATGCCTATCTATATCTAAGTTTTGTAAACCAGTTAAGTCAATACTAGCTAATTCTTCATCAGTTATTAAAACGCTACTAGCAAATTCATTTGCCTCTTTTTCTTTGCCTGTATAATTATAAAAATCATTTTCTTGATCTATAATACTTGTTTGATGTAGCAATAAATGAGCTAATTCGTGCATTAAGGTAAAGGCTTTCGCCCCATCTGTCTGCTTTTTAATAACAATAATTGGTAAAGTATCGTAATAAAGTGCAAAGCCACGCACTTTATTTTCCTTATTAATCTGCCATGCACCGTTATAACCATTACTCACAAACACCATCACACCTTTAGCCTCAACTAATGCTCTTAACTCATTAAAAGTTAAATTATCAGTAACACCTAGCCATTGTCTAATAATATTAGCTGTTTGTTTAATATGATTATGGCTTAAATTTAGATGCCGTGGATGCCAATTCTGCACAATTGGATTATCTAAATCTTCTAATAAATTTAGATATACCTTACGATGTTGCTCAACGCGTTCAACTAAAGCATTAATTTTATGAGAATATAGCGGTTTTTGGTTGTTAATGGTGCGAAATTGCGGGGAATAAATTAATTCTTCATTTACAGGGTTTAGATTGATAAAAAATAATAAACTACGATTAAAAAATTCAGCAATATTTTCTAATTGATTAATACTCAAACTGTTACTACCCTGTAAGGCTTTTTTAAGTGTATTGGTAGCAATCTTAGTTTTAGTATGCTGACCCAAATAATCAATATTAATATCTAGTATATCGCAACACCATTGCAGACGGTTAGGATTAATAGCTATTTTTTCCATAGTATTATTTTAAATTAAACCAACAAACCACTAAATGATTTTTCAAGCAAAGATTTTTTTAAATCATCTAGGTATTTTAACTGGATTTGCTAATACATTTACTTGTAATTTTTTACCTTTTTACAAAAACCGCAATACTTTCCACATGTCTAGTGTGTGGAAACATATCTATAATACCTGCTTTGGTTAAATTATATCCTAACTCTATAAGGTGTTTGGCATCTCTTGCTAAGGTGTCTGGGTTGCAGGATATGTAAATTAAGTGTTTAACCCCTAGTTTTGCTAGGTGTTCTATAACTGCTATTGCTCCACTTCTGGCTGGGTCAATTAATGCTTTATTGTATGTTTTATTACGACACCAGTTAAACTTGCTAATATCACTAAATAAATCTGCCTGATAAAAATCAACATTGGTTATATTATTGTATTGGGCATTTTTTTTAGCATACTCAATTAAATCACCATCTAAGTCAATACCAATTACTTGCTTAGCATAACGGGCAATAGGCAGAGTAAAATTACCTAAGCCACAAAATAAATCCAGTACTGTATCGCTACTATTTAATTCAAGTAAACTTAGTGCTTGGTTTAGCATTTTTTTGTTTAGTTCAAAATTTATTTGTATAAAATGTTGTGCCAAAAAATTAATACGAATATTATGTTCAATGTGTTCATAGTATAAATCTACTGCTTTATCTAGTGGTTTAATTGTTTGTAATCCGCCAGATTGTCCGTACCAAGTTATTTGATATTGTTTGCCAAAGTCCAATAAAATAGTTTTATCTGCCTGAGTTAATGGCTCAAGGTGGCGTAATATTAAAACTGTGTGTTCATCGCTTATAGCAACTTCAATTTGAGGAATTAAATCTTTAATACTAAGTTTAGCTAAGCATTCTTGCAGGGCTAATAAATTATCACCTATTTTGTTATGCAAAACTTCACAGCGTTTCATATCGGTAATAAAACTGCTATTTTGTTCTCTAAAACCAACTAAAACTTTGTTCTTTTTCTTGACAAAACGCACTCCTAGTCTTGCTTTTCTACGGTAAGACCAAGTATTTGCTGTTAGTGGCTTTAATACTTGATAGTCATCTATTTTGGTTTGTTCTTGTAATGAGTTTATTAGCCAATTTTCTTTAATAGCTAGTTGTTTATCGCTGTCCATATATTGCAAGGCACAGCCACCACACACATTAAATACCTTACATTTTGGTTTTATTCTTTCTGTTGATGGCTTTTTTACCTCTATAACATAGGCTTTTTCATATTTACTATTGTTTTTAGTTCTTTGTACTATAACTACTTCATTTAACATTGCCCCCTTAACAAATATAATTTTTTCATCATAATATCCTATGCCATCACCTTGTTGTGATATTTTTACAATGTCTAATTGGTATTGTTTTGGTTTTTTAACTTTTTTCCTTGTCATAAATTAGGGTAATTAATTATAAATCCAGTGTTTAACTGGTATTTTTAAAACAAATAATGGTTTTCATACTATGTGTTCTGACTTTATCCAATCATATTTAACTTTTAAGTCATTACAATATGAATAATTAATAATTTTTTCATGTTGCAATCTACCCACAACAATACCACTAGCAATACCAATCAGTTTAGCAAAGTCTTTAATTGATTTTTGTGTTTTTAATACTTTTAAATTT
This sequence comes from Gammaproteobacteria bacterium, assembly GCA_965207335.1. Classification (GTDB taxonomy): domain Bacteria; phylum Pseudomonadota; class Gammaproteobacteria; order PS1; family Pseudothioglobaceae. Next base: position 1,153,903 of record OZ242267.1, on the reverse strand, counting down.
TCATTCTCTAATGTTGGTATGAGTGAATTACTAGCAAACTCATCTGCTTCACATTCTAATGCAATATTACTAACAAAATCTTTATTATTCTGCTCTAAAAATAATTGTTTTTTATGCTTTAGAATATGTCCTATTTCATGAAAAAAAGCAAACCATAGATGATCATTAGTTTTATAACGCAAACTTAGCATTAACAATGCTTTATGAGGTGTTAGCCATTGAGTTGCACCACTCATAGGGCATTTCTTAGGTGTTGGTGCAAAAACAACTGCCACGCCAAAATTGGCACAAATTTCTTGTAATTTCGGTATAAACTCATCAGGGTCTGATATTTTTGTTAAACAACGCAACTTATTTAGTGATTGGGTTAATATTTTCTTATTAAATGGTCGACACTCAATTTTTAATGCTTCAACTTTCCCCATTCTTAGCCAAGTTTGAATGGCAATTTCATCCATTGAAAATTTCTCATAGGATTTAAAGGCAACTTGATAATTTTTTTGTTGCTTACGCCATGCTGAGATTGAGGATACACCATAAAATTTTAAAAACTCGCCGACTTGTTCACCTACATTGGTTATTTTTTTGACCCAGCCAAATTTTAGCATATCTTTACTAGGAATTTCTTTAAGCCAGTTTTTCTCTTTACTTAAAATCTTTTTTTCTACCTCTTTAGCCAAAGCGCTGCGGTAGTTATTTTCTAAATTCATCCAAAAATACACTGGCATATTTAATACTTTTTCTAGCTTTAGTGCTGTATCAACGGTAATTGGTGCCTCACCTTTTAATAATTTATAGATATGTTTAGTGCTGTATTCTGTGCGTCTTGCTAACTCCACTTGTGATAAACCAATATTTTGCATATCTTCCAATATAATCTCACCCGGTGGCACAAGGTGCAACCAATCTGGCTTAAATTCGTGTCTTGCTTTACTCATGATAATCCCCGATAAAAATAATTGTAATTTGCTCTACTTTTTCCCAATCTATAGTATCATCATTAGTTTTTGGAATAGGTTCTACTGCTTCAAAAACCAAGCGATAACCACCATATAAACCAACAGAAAATTGCTCTTTTCTCTTGCCTTTTAAGGGATGTGGGTTGCCAAATTTAAAATCGCCTAATACCCTAACTGCAAATAATTCCGCTAACCTTTTTTGTAAAGCTTTAGTGCATTTTGTTCCTAATTCTTTATTTGCTTTTTTCTCGCTATTACACAATAATTGTATTTTTTTACTGTTAAAATAAATATCCAAAATATATAAACTATACCAAATTGGTAATGTATTATACATAAATAGTTTTTTCAAGTAAAGATTTTTAAAAAAAACTAGCGATGCTGTTATGAGGCATTAGTGGTTTTAGTTGATTTTTAACATTAACAATATACTTCTTTTATATGGGCGATCTTAACAATAATATAAATCTGTTGTTGTTCATCAAAACTAAGCAATAAACGATAACTACCAATGCGAACACGATGGCTGATTGGTGTTAAGTTTGACACTGATTTTAAATTTTGTTGTAGTAAAATGGTTTTGTTTAAGGACTTGTAATTTAGCTAAAATCTGCTTTTGTATTCTTGGCTCTAATTTATCAAACTGTTTTTTGGCATATTTGGTAAAAACAAACATTTAAACAGATAAATCCGATAAACCACTTTTTAATGATTGCTGGGCTTCATCTTGTAATTTTTTGGCATTTTTAGCGAGAAAATACTCTTCCATATAATCATCAATAATATCCATCCCATCCAAAAAATACGGCACTAACACCATTTTTGGCTTACTTCTGGCTGTTACCGTAAAACTTTGATTTTCACTGGCTTTTACCACTTTGCCAATGTGTTTTTGTAATTCGCTGTTGGTAATAATTTCCATGGTTGGTTATGTGGTAGGCAGTATGGTTTATTATATATTAGATAATTAGTTTTTGGGTAAAAACTAACTGAGAAATTAAGGCTAGAATAATAAGTTTTGTGTTTGTTTTTAGCATTTTATTTTTTGATTAATTTTTTTCAAGGCTTCAGCCACCTTACTAATATTATCTTCTAACAAAGTATTACTTAAGTTTCTTCCTTCCATGTAATTATAATTAAATTTAATATTTTCTTTTATTTTACGACCTTTTTTTGTTTCGTACTCCAGATATATTATAATATAATCTAAATTAATTTTTTTAAAATTAGAGTAATGATCGATGAAATAGCTAATTTTTTGTTTTGAAGGAAAGTAATTAATATTTTTCTCTGGTAAATGTAATTCATTTTTTTTAAACACTTTTTTAGTTTCATCATCAAAAAATAAATGCAAGTTATATGCAGGTGTTTTCCCTACATTTTCAATTACTAACTCAAGATATTCTTGCTTCCAAGGGTTAAAATAAGATGAAATATAGGGGTCATTAAATCGTAAATTACGTCTATTTTGCCAAATAATTACACCAGTAAAAAACACATAAAACAAGGTAGATATGGCAATAATCCAGTTTGCATCTATTTCAGTAAACCAATCCATATAACTAATCTCCTAAAATTATTACTTCAACTTGTTTTTTAGTATCTGCTAAGCAATTTTTTGCAGTGCTAACTGGGTATTTAGCAATAACTTTATTATTTTTATAGTGGTTTATAATTTTGGTTTTTATGTTCATTTTTAGCATCTTATTTTTTAAGTTTTTACAAAAACCGCAATACTCTCAACATAAGCAGTATGAGAAACATACCCATAATATCTACTTTTTTATTGTATTTAACCTCATCAGAGTAATTATTTATAATCAGCTAATAATTCAATCCAGTGTTTAACTGGTATTTTTGTACCCTTTTGCAAGTGCATTAAACACCCTATATTAGCGGTAATGATTATATCGGTGCTATTTTTGGTAATATTTTCAAGTTTATTAGTTAATAATTGCTTAGATATTTTGCTTTGTAATATAGAATAAGTACCCGCAGAACCGCAACATATATCGCTATCTTTTGGCTCGTTTAGTGTTATATCTAAATTATTAAATAGCTTGTGTATAATTTTTGGTAAGCCTTGAGAATGATACAAAGTGCAAGGGGTGTGCAGACTAATATCTTTATCAGTAATAGTAAATGTATTTTGTAGCTCATTTTTTTTGTGCATTAATAAAATTTCCGCTATGTCTTTTGTGCTATTGACTACTCTTTTAGCCTTATGAAAATATTCATCATCTGTTTTAAATAAATTACTATAATCTTTAATCATAGCACCACAGCCACTAGCTGTGGACACTATATATTTCGCTCCTAAATCTAGTTGTTCGCACCAGTTATTTAAGTTATTTTTAATTTTTACTAAGGCATCCTTACTTGCTGATAAATGCTCGTCTATGGCACCACAGCACTCGCCTTTTTTTGTTTCAATAATACTATAACCTAATTTAGTTAATACTTGTTTGCTAGCTAAGTTAATATTAGGTGCTAAACTAGGTTGTACACAGCCTGCTAGCAATAATATTTTATTTTCTGATATTATTGGCTTAATTATTTTTAATTTTTTACGATTTTTACTAACGAATATAGCAATAAAACTAAATAATTTACTGTTAGTTAAGGTTTTACGGATTATAAAGCGTAGTGTTTTTTGTAATATACTTCTTGTAGGCTCTAATAATTCTCTACCTATTTTTAATAATTTAGCGTACTGTACTCCAGAAGGACAGGCAGTTTCGCACGATTTACAGGTTAAACACCTATCAAGATGAATTAGAGAGTTATTTGTTAAGGTGTTATTGGTTTCTAGGGCATTTTTTATTATGTATATTCTTCCTCTTGGTGAATCCAGTTCAGAGCCTAGTAATTTATAAGTAGGACAAGTAGATAAACAAAATCCACAGTGTACGCAACTACGCAAAACATCATCTGCTATTTGTTTATCATCAGCACTTAATAGGTTATTTATTATATTTGTTTGCATTAGCTTGTATGAAAAATATTATGTGGGTCAAATACGGTTTTTATTCTTTTCTCTAATGCTATTATGTTTTTTTGGTTAGCATCAGGTGACTCTTTGTTATTTATATCAACTAATAAATATCTTTTTCTGCCAGCCCAGTCAATGGCTATGGTATCAGTAGCTAATGGTGTATCATTTGGGCAGTATTTAGCTATTATTTTTTTATTTTGTGCTGATATATTAAATGGATTAAATGTAAGCCATACTTTACAATCACAGCTCTCTGCTTGGTAGTTATTTAGTATTTGTTTATGTTTTGTACTTAGATAATTATTTGTTTGAGCATATAAAAAACAATCATAATAGGCTAACGCTACTAATGGCAATGTTTTAATAAAACTCTGCATAATTGCCACACTATCGCCTATATTAGTAGGAATTTTGTAAGTTGTAGTTACTATTGACGGCATAACTTTAAAACTAATACTATCTATAACCCCATAACCACCTCTACTACCTACTAACATTCTTGCTACATCATAGCCTGCAACATTTTTCATTACTTCACCACCAAACCTTAATAGTACTCCTGTGCCGTCAATAATTCTAAGTCCTAGCACAAAGTCCCTTAAAGAGCCAAAAAAAGCACTACTAGAGCCAGAGCTATTGCAAGAATAAGCACCGCCTATAGTTGAGTTATTATAATCTTGCGGGGCAAATGCTAGTTGCTGTTTGTTTTTATTTAGCTCGTAGTTTACCTCTTTGATACTTGTGCCAGATTTTATAGTAATAACTAATTCCTTAGGTTTGTAAGACACTATACCGCTATAACCTTTAATTATTATAGTATCAATAGAATTAAGTTTTTTTACTTTACTCTCATTAGCTATTATTTGTAGTTTTTGTTTATCTTTTGTGGCTTGGATAATTTGTTGTTTAATTTTATCAAGCATTAGAATCTATCAATGTCAGCAAAGGCAATTTCGTTGTTATGAACATGCATCTGCCCTAATTCAGCACAGCGGCGTAATGTCGGTATTGCTTTAGTTGGATTTAGTATGCCAGCACTATCAAAAGCCTCTTTTAGTTTATGAAATATAGCTAACTCTTTATCATTAAATTGTAAGCACATACCATCTAATTTTTCTATACCAACGCCGTGCTCTCCTGTTATTGAACCACCAACTTTTACACATAATTTTAAAATATCAGCACCAAATTCTTCGGCTTTTTGTAGCTCGTTGCTTTTATTAGCATCGTATAAAATTAATGGGTGTAAATTACCATCTCCTGCATGGAATACATTTGCTACGCGTAAATCATATTTTTTAGACATTATTGATATTTTGTCAAGCACAAAGGCTAATTTATCTCTGCTAATAGTACCGTCCATACAGTAATAATCAGGAGATATTCTGCCCATTGCTGGAAATGCTGATTTTCTGCCACGCCATAAAGTAACTCTTTGTTGCTCGTTATTAGATATAACTATACTACTAGAAGATTGTTTTAAGATAGTTAATACTTTATCTAATTCCTCTTCTACTTGTAAGTTAGTGCCGTCTAACTCGCATAGTAATAATGCTTTAGCATCTTTTGGATAGCCTGCTTTGGCAAAATCTTCTACGGCTATAATGGCAAATTCATCCATCATTTCTAAACCAGCAGGGATAATGCCTTGTTGAATTATGCTAGTTATGACATTAGCACATTTAGCAATACTATCAAAACCTGCCATAATAACCTTAACAGATTCTGGCTTTGGTAATAATTTTACCGTGACTTCGCTAATAATTCCTAATAAACCCTCAGAACCATTTAATAAAGCTAAAATATCTAAGCCATTGTCATTTTTAGTTAGTCTTATTTCTTCTAAGTCACTATTAATATATTTAATTGCCTCAACATTATTAACCGTTAATCCGTATTTTAGACAATGAACTCCCCCTGAATTTTCAGCAACATTACCGCCAATACTGCAAACAATTTGTGAAGATGGGTCTGGTGCATAATATAAATCAAACTCTGCTACGGCATCACTAATTGCTATATTTGCTACTCCAGGTTCTATTATTGCTGTTTGGTTATTAGTATTTATTGCTAATATTTTGTTTAATTTAGATAAGCCTAAAACCACGCTATTTTCAATAGGCACAGCTCCGCCAGATAATCCTGTTCCTGCACCTCTTGTTATTAAAGGAGTATTATATTTTTTGCAAATGCTAATTACTTGTTTTATTTGCGTGGTATTTTCAACAAGAACCACCGCTAAAGGTACTTGTCTGTAAATTGATAAACCGTCGCATTCAAATGGTTTTACTGCTTCCTTGCCAGTTAAAACATTTTTATTGTTAAAAGTTTTTAGTAATAATTTTATGATAGACATACTAAGACATTATAATATATATTTTATTTTACTTATTATACATTATGAAATCTTTTAATCCGCCAATTAGAACACTTATGGGACCCGGACCGTCTGATGTTCATCCTAGAATATTATCCGCTATGGCTAGACCTACAATAGGGCATTTAGACCCAGAGTTTATTACTATGATGGATGAGATTAAGGCGGGACTAAAATACGCTTTTAAAACAGCAAATAATCTTACTATGCCAGTTTCAGCACCCGGTTCTGCTGGTATGGAGACATGCTTTGTAAACTTAGTTGAGCCAAAAGACAAGGTTATTGTTTGTATTAATGGCATATTTGGTATGCGAATGAAAGAGAATGTTGATAGATTGGGAGGAAATAGTATTCCAGTTAATGATAATTGGGGTGAAGCTATTGATGCTAATAAAGTTCGTTCTGCATTTAAAAACAATGATAATGTGAAAATTTTGGCATTTGTACATGCTGAAACTTCAACAGGAGCAAAGTCAAATGTTAAGCAGTTATGTCAAATAGCCCATGAGTTTGATGCCATAACCATAGTTGATGCTGTTACTTCATTGGGCGGTTGTGAATTAAGAGTTGATGAATGGGAGGTTGATGCTATTTATTCAGGAACACAAAAATGTTTATCAGCAATGCCCGGTATTTCACCTATTAGTTTTAACGAAAGGGCATTAGAAAAGGTTAAAACACGCAAAACTCCAGTGTCTAGTTGGTTTTTAGATTTAAATTTAGTTATGGGTTATTGGGGTGATAATAATAAAAGAACTTACCACCATACTGCCCCTGTTAATACTTTATATGGCTTACATGAATCTTTGGTAATGCTAACAGAAGAAGGATTGGAAAACTCTTGGAGTCGCCATATAGATAATTATAATAAACTAAAACAAGGCTTAGAAAAACTAGGTTTATCTTATTTGGTTAAAGAAAATGATAGATTGCCACAACTTAATTCTGTCAATATTCCTCATGGAGTAGATGATGCTAAAACTCGTACTAAGTTATTAACAGAATATAATTTAGAAATAGGTGCTGGTATTGGTGTATTAGCTAATAAAGTCTGGCGTATTGGCTTAATGGGACACTCTTGTCGCCTAGAAAACATAAGTTTATTGCTTGCGGCATTAGCAGACGCATTAAATAAGTAGTGCAGTGATTTCCCCCTATAAGTATCTAATATAACAATGTATATTACTATTTTAGCATTAGTATTTTTATATGGATTGCTTATTGGTAGTTTTTTGAATGTAGTTATTTATAGACTGCCCAGAGAGCTAAGTTTAATAAATCCAAGTCGCTCATTTTGTCCTAATTGTAATACTAATATAGACTATGTGTCCTTGATACCTATTATTGGGTTTTTATTGCAAAAAACAAGGTGTAAACATTGCGGTGCTAAAATATCATGGCAATATCCATTAGTAGAGATAGCAAGTGCTATTATTAGTGTTATTATTGTTGTGGTGTTTGGACTACAAATTAACAGTGTTTTTATTTTATTATTTGCCTATATAAGTATTTGTTTATTATTAATAGATGCCCAAATGCAAATATTACCAGATAAACTGACCATACCGCTGTTGTGGCTAGGGTTATTATTTAATTTAAATAATGGCTTTACTACTATAAATGATGCGGTAATTGGTGCTGTTAGTGCTTATTTAGTATTATGGCTTATATATTGGCTGTTTAAACTAATAAGAAAAAAAGAAGCTATGGGTTATGGGGATTTTAAACTTGCCTCAGCACTAGGTGCTTGGTTTGGTTATCAGGTGCTGAATTTTTTATTTTTAGGTGCGGCTATTTTAGGAATAATATTTGCCATAATTACTAAAAAATACAATAAAAAATTTGCTTTTGGACCATTTTTAATTATTATGGGTTTTATATTATTATTTTTCCCAAGTATGACCAATCTATTTTATATAGGCTAACTCGTATAAACTAAATTGCCACGCCTTTTACAAGTCTCGCAATGACGATGGGTGTTTGTAGGATGAGATTGCCACGCCTTTTACAAAGTCTCGCAATGACGATGGGTATAATTCTAATTTGTTATTCTGGGTACTTTTTTTTATATCGTCATTGTGAACACAGTTATAACAAGCCTTGCCTGTTATGATTTGTATTATTGACAGTTAGTGCTTATAAATAGTGTTGAAGTTGAAGTTGGGGTAATATTAGGACTAAAACGCAATGATGGTGTGGTAGCAGTAGTAAGAGTAGCTGTTCTTAATGTTAGTAATACCTCCCAAGTTGGCGTAGTAGTTACTATATCAATAACCCAATCTCTAATAATTTCATCATTGCTTGCTCGTATTGAAACAGGTGCTGCTACTAAATTAGGCGAACCAATAGTACAAGTTGGCATCTCTATTGTTATACCAGTGTTGTATTCTACAATTTCTTGATAAAATACTGCCCTAGCTAAACTAGCAGTAACACCATCAGTAGTAGTTCTACCTTGTAATATAATATCGTTAGAAGCAGATACAACATAATTGCCACTAGGTGTGGCATCTAAATACAAAAATCTCTCTAATACAGGCACATAAGCTAATTTAAAAACATTTGCAATTACTGTGGCATCATCTTGGGTAGAATTAGGCAAAGAATTCTTAGTATATGATGCCCATTTAGTATCCATTAAAATACTAATTGAGGCAGAAGTACTATTACAGGACACATTATAAGGACTGCCATCCCAGGCATTACCATCTGCAAAACCTGTTAATAAATTAGAGACTGTTAATGTACTAATAGCACCTATACAATTATTAGCTTCATCAGGGAATATGCCAGTTTGAGTATCATAGGTTTGTATGGCTTCTACTATAGTCCATATTTCACTAACAACTAAATCAGCTCTTTTTTTGTTTAAGTCTAAAAATCTAGGTACAAAAACACTAGATAAAATAGCAATAATAGATATTATTACCAATAATTCTATGAGAGTAAAGCCATATTGTTTTATTGCTTTATCTTGCATTGACATCATAAGTTATTACCGTAGGACTAGCAAAATTAGCTAAATTTCTTTGTCTATTTACTAAGTCTTGTAAGTCATCATTTTCATAAAAAAATCTTCGCACCCAATTTAGTCTATAATTTTTTACATTTGCTACTTTACTACGATAATAAACTGTAATTGTAGTAGCATTTGTAGCACTTTCAATATCGTTTGCACCAAAGGGATTAATATTTGCTACTGGAACATTTGTGCTAACTCTAATAGTAGGTGTTAGACTATAATGATAAGCATAGTCAAATTTATTAGTAGGCGGTAATATCATTATGGCAGTGGTTGCTTGTGATAAATTAAGCTCTGCTATTGTGCCTGATATTGAAAAATTAATAATAGTATCCGTACCTCGTTTTTTAAAAACATCCAAACTATAAGCAATATTTCTCATTTCATTAACAGTAGCACCTACTTTTACACTATCAATTGCTCTAAAAGTATAACTGACACCAAAACCAGTAATTATTGTTAATAAAACCATTATTACCAATACTTCTATAAAGGTAAATCCTTGTTGTTTAAACACTTGCCGTTAATGAGGGAAAATAATAACCAACAATTATAAGTAATAAAGCTAAAAAACCTAAGAATTTACCAAATAAATTTGCAATAGATGATATTTTAGTAGAAATTGCGGTTAGTCTGCTAAGTAGAGCAAATGTTACACTATCTATTAATTCTAATTGTGCTGACAAAACAGATTTTTCAAAACTAGCAAAGCTATTATAAAAAATTGGTGACCAATGTACAGGATTATTAATAGAACTAGATAATGAATCACCATCATTCATTTTATCAATAAGCATTTGTACTGCCCCAACATCAGTGTCTGACTCCATACTAGATCTAATAATTATTAGTGATTTGCTAATTGAAATTCCAGACTCAAATAATGGTTTAAATATCATTAATAGTAATGCCGATCTTTTTAAAACAAAAAATTCATCCAATATTTTAATAACAGGTATTTTTCTTATAAATGGGCGAATTTTTTTCTTAAACAAGAATAGACTGCCAACAATAGAAATTATTATAATCCATATTGTAATATCATTGCCATGGATAAATAATAAAATACTAGTCATAAAATTAGTTTCTGCATGCAATGTTGAGGTAAGGCTATTTAGTGCTGGGGCTATTATTTTTGGTAGAAACATTAGCATAGCAAATGATATTAAAATTATTATGCCACTTTGAGTAAATGGCGATTTTACTTGATCTTTAATTTTTTTTTGAGTGTGTAGATAAACCATAGAGCTACTTAGGGCATCATGCAACCTCCCTGAGCTTTCGCCAGATGCAATTAAGGCAACAACAGGTTTACTAATACCAGCTGTTGCTAAAATATTACTAATAGTACTGCCATCTTCCAATGCACTATCAAAACTTAATTTTTTTATATTAGCTCGTTTTAAAATATTAATAACACCAATATGCATAGCTTGTCCCGAGTAAGCCAATGCCTTTACCTCAGATATGATTAACTCTTGAGTTTCAATTGCTAGTTTATTACCGCCAATATTAAATGATTTATTGACACTTAAAATTCTATCTGCATCAATTCTTGAGTTTTCTATGGCATCAAATTTAGTATCGCCTTCAAATTCACGGCGGTTTTTTTTGCCATTTACATCAAGGTATTTAATTAAATAATATGCCATTTAGATATAATACAATAGTATTAGTGAGTAGTTATAAAAAATTATTTTTTAGCAAAACATAAAGCCCAGACTTAAAATACCAATCTGGGCTTTATATAGGCTACAAATAAGCCTAGTTTGGTGATAATTATCCTAAATACTAATTATCTGCCGTCGCGGAGTACATATTGTACTAAGAAGTCATTTGCAGTGCAATAAGTTGTTCCTGACCGTTCATTACCTATAGGATTATCAGCATCATTACTACCTGAAATACCAGCAGTAGTTACTAAAGTAAATGTTCCATCTCCCACACCCCAAGAGGTATTTTCAGATAAATATGTAAATAAATCATCACCAGCCTTAGTTCTATTTTCAACACCACCTAAGCCATCTAAGGGATAACATAATACTATTCTTTGAGTATCTGAGGCCGCCCAAGCTGTAACTGCACTCCAAATATCACCCCATTCGGTAGTGTCTTCTAAGCCATCTGCTACTAAAATATCGGTAATAGTAGATGAGCCATCATTTGCGCTAGGCAAACCACTTCTACCTAAATTTGCAGCATAAGAGAAAATTGCTGTTGGTACATCTTTACCCATGAAGTTTTTAGCATTGACTAATTTTGCTTTATTTTCTTGAGTGCCTAGTACAAATTGAATACCTATGCCACTTAAAATAGCCACAATTACCATAATTACTAGTAATTCCACAAAGGTAAAACCTTTTTGGGCTCTAATTAATTTATTCTCTCTTTTCATACTAATACTCCTTTATTAAATAAAAAACAACATAACAAATTAAATAACACAATGATACACTATTTTATTTATTTTTATTTATTTTTATATTTCTTTTTCATAACCTAAATTTCTTCTTGGCAATGATGATTCTAACTCTTCTAGGGTAGTAATTTCACTTTTTATTAGCTCAATACCATGTGCCCATAAGTCAAGAAAGCCCTTTTCTTTTTGGCGTTTATTGAGTTGTGCCATAGTTGCCTCTCGTACTATCATATCTGCTACTTCTTCATCAATTAGAGCAACTTCTGCTACCAATGCTCTATCTATATAACCAAAGCCAGCACATTTTGCACAGCCTTTTGGAGTTGCGCGCATTTTTACATCATCATCTAATAAGTCTTTATAACGATTATAAACACGAATATTACTTGTTTTTAACGAACTAAATAAAATTAAATCTGAGCAATCAGTACAAACCCTTTTTACCATTCTTTGGGCAACAGATAAAGCCAGTGTATCTGCTAAATCAAGAGTGGACACACCTAGTTTTAGCATTCTTCTAATAGCACCCATAGCGGTTCTAGCGTGCAAGGTTGATAACACTAAATGTCCTGTCATAGCAGCCTCTACTGTGAGGTTTGCAGTTTCTGAGTCTCGTATTTCTCCAACTAGCATGACATTAGCATCAGAGCGTAATAGCGTTCTTAGTCCAGAGCTATAGCTCATACCAGCTTGATTATTTATTTCTGTTTGGTCAACATTCTGGATATTTGCTTCAATTGGGTCTTCTAGGGTTTGGATTGACACTCCTTTTCTTACACTATTAATAATATTAAGTAATGCATATAAAGTAGTAGTTTTTCCAGAGCCCATGGGCCCAGTATTTAATATTAAGCCATCGCTGTATTTGGCTGATTCTTCTAATAGCACAATTTGTCTTTCTAAAAAATTTAAAGCACTTAATGCTCTAGCAATAGCATTACCGTGTACTCTTAGGACAAATCTAGGAACTATTTCTCCTGCTATTAAAACTGGCATCATAGCAAGGCGAATATTTATTTTTAAGTTTCTTTCGTAAACAATAAACTTGCCATCAATAGGGGAGTTATAAATACCAGCATGTTTGCCTGATAATTGTAAGAAAGTATTAGCAAGAGCAAAGTAATCATCATCAATAAGTAAGTCAAAAATATGTCTAGTAGAGCCTAAAATTCTAAATTTAACACTGGCAATCTCGTCTGTTCTAGGGGCTATATGGATATCAGATGCATTAGCATCATAGGCTTGCATTACCAGAGATTTTACTTTGTCAATAACTCCATCAGGTGCTGCCTCCCAAGCCTTATCTTCTTTTACTTCTACTGTATGCTCGCTAGATTGAAATATACCAATGCTATTTATGTCAAAACCTAAGGTTTGCTGTGATAAAACAATATCACTAACATATGATGCCCAAGGATTAACCATCCAGAGAATTTTATTTTCTACAAACCAATCTTGGTCAGTAGTAGGTGCATCACCTTTATAAACATCTAAATTAGATATATTACTAAATAACAATGATATTTGCTCGGCTGCTAGGTTTTCGTCCAATAAAAAAGAGTGTAAATCATCAACTTTTGGCTCCACCCAATTATCGACAACATCTTGTGAGGCATATTCTTTAACTACTACATCTTCTTTTATTTGTTTAAAAACATTCATTTTATAATTTCAATATCAATAAGTTCATTAGAATCTTTATGTCCTAGTTTAACTATACCGCCTATTACAATATTTTTTATAATGTAATTGTTTGTTAGTTTATCGCCTACTGCATATTTTTTAATGGTATCACCATACAAAAATAGTGCATAGTTATTAAAAAATCCTATTAATTTTGGCTTTTTTGGTAGTTTAATTTTAGTTTTTTCGGTTACGGCATCTCCAATATCGCAATCTATTCCTTGTTCTCTGCAAGCATTTTTTTTCTTAGCTAGTGCTAGTTTGGCATCAATTAACTTTTGTTCTGATGATATTTTGTCTAGTTTATTTTGGATAGTGTTTTTTAATGGCTTGCCTGTTTTACAATCTATGCCTAGTTTTTTGCATTGCTCTTGTCTTTTAAAATCTTCTATGTAGGCCTGAGTAATTTCTTTGTTTTCTGTTAATTTTTTTAGGCGTTGTTGTTGTTGTCTTTGTTCGTTAAACTCTATCCGTAGTTTTGCTATTTCTTCGTCAATAGTGCTAGCATTAGTTGTAAAAACAAATAATAGCATTGATAAACATAATACAGACTTCCAATAATTATTCATGTTTATGCAAAGGTCTCATAGTTTAAGTATTTAATATTAAAGCCTCTTACTACCAAAAATGGTTATATGTGCTATTGCATTATCATTATCAATTACAATATCACCAAAATGGAGTAATAATTTAGTTTTTTCTATATCGTATATTGCTAATAAAGTATTTATTAGTTTGCCTTTAATAGTAATATTTTGTTTGTTGGCTGTTTTTTCCGTTTTCCCCTTCTCCATAATTAGATTATATACCAAAAAATAATCTTTTGCATATTCTAACTCAGATTCTAAGTTCGGTAGTAATACTAATTTTTCTGTTGTTTGTATGTTTTTATTAACTTCGTTTAATGTTATTATTATTTTTTTTAGTTTTTGCTCTTGAATATTTATTTTTCCAAATACATTATTATTTAAAGAGATAATAGCATATATAAGCCATACTACTACTATTATTGTTATACTAGCATATAGCCAAATTTTTATAGATAATAATTTATCTATGATTTGTTTTGTTTGCTTGGTAGATAATATTTTATTTATCATCATCACCCCAAGTAATTTTTATTTTATCATTTTTTCGAGTAATTTTAAAATCAGCAGATAATTGCGACATCCACAATTCTAAATCGTCAAATTCCATAGTAATATTTTTACTGTGCAGCAGTATTTTTAATTTAATTTTAGCATTTGCATTAGCTAATTCAGTAAGTCCTTTTAAGATGTTTGGTATCTTATAATCTGTATGGCCCATTACATGTTTTTGTTCTAAATTAGTTAATTTAATAGTTTTTCTTTTTAGGGTTGCATCATTAATTAGTAATTCTCTGTATGCTTTATTATTATAGGAAAGATATTTACCTTCTATATAGGGGTATGCTATATCTATTAGCAATAAAAGAGCAATAAAAACGATAATACTAGATGCTATAAGGTAGGTGATTATTTTTCTGGAAATGGCACGATTTTTTTTGTATTTATCAAGTGGTCTTAGTATTTCATTAGATAAATCAGATACTAATAGTTTGTAATCTATATCTATTATGGTTTTTTTTACAGCTTCATAACCAAATAATCCTAGAAATTTGTCGTTTACTATTAAGCCACTTTTGTACTCGCTATCATCACGGTTATAGTATAGATAAATACCGTTATTTTCTTTATTATAAGCAACTAATAATTGCTCATCAGCACTTAGGTCCATTTGTCCTGATGCATATAATAACTGCCAAATACCAAAACAAGGAGTTTGTTGGTCTTTTTTACGAATACTTTCTAATGAGCTATTATTAATATAAAATGCACTATTCTTACTAATACTTAGAACTTCAAATAAACCGGCTTTTTTAGTTTTTTCTAAGTAGTTATCTAATAGTAAAATGATATTCTTACCATTAATATTATTTAATTTATTAAGAGTATAACCCATAATAAAATTATACTTCTGTAGGGGTGATTATTATTAATATTTCTCTTTTTTCAACAGAATTATTAACACTTTTAGATATAAAGTTTAATAATCCTCCAAAAGATTCTGGTGAATTTGCCCCAGTTTTTGATAATCTCTCAATTACTAATCCTCCTAAATGAACAGGCTGTCCTGACTTAGTGATAACTTGGGTAGATAATTCTTGTATTGTAATTCTAGGTATTCTTAGTACTTGCGATTCGTTTGTAGTGTATGTTAAAATGTCAATTCCTTGTAATGAGCTAATAACAGGGACAACCTCTATAAGAATATTATTATCTGCTAGTATTCTGGCGGTAACCGCTATATTTACTCCAATAGTAATATCTTCTACCTCAGCAGTTGTAGCAATAATAGCGGCAGAATTATCTGTTGCTGGGGTAATTTCTTGCTTAATACTTCTTATGTATGAAAATTTATCAGATGCCCCTAAATATGCTGTTGAACCGTTAGTAACGGTAAGAGATGGTTGGTGTTGAATGCTTACTTTACCGTATTTTTTTAGTAAGTTCACCATAAAACTTATAGTTTTTTTGCCTGATATATAATTTGCAACTAAGCCCCAAGCACCAGATGCTGATAATTCTTGTGGGGCATTTCTACTTATAGCATATGATTGATTAGCACTTTCTGCGTAAATTGCTTGCCAGTCTATGCCTTTTGCTTCACTATCTGTTAAGGTAACCTCTAAAATAGCAACATCTAATAATACTTGTCTAGTGCTAGATTCTACTATTTTTTTCATCCATTGGTCTGCTAGAATTAGTCTATCAGGATTTCCTGATGCGTAAATTTCTCCTAGACGACGATTATCAACAACTATGCCACCATCTCCTAATATTGTTTTAATTCCTTGTAATAAATCACTCCAAACTTCATCGGTTTTTGCTATTGTTATATTTGAGCTATTAGCGGTATCTCCTGTTTTAGCATTAGAGCCAACATTACTATTTACTGTCGGTAAAGATACTAAAGATGCAGCATTCCATCTTCTGTATGTTACTGCTGATACAATTATTTTGTTATGCCTTACTAGACTCACCTTGTAGCTGCTTAAAGAAGATATTAATTCTAAATATTCTTCATTAGTTATATTATTTGCATTAATATTAAATTTAGTTTCTAAATTGACTTTATCACCTTCTGTTATTATATATGCCTGTGGAAAAACTAAATTTAGAGCATTTCTTAGGTTGGTTTTATTGATACTGATATTTTTTATTTTTTTGCTAAGAATTGCATCTACAGGGGTAATAACTTTAATATAGCTTTTTTGGATAAGGGTGTTATTGTTATTATTGTCAATAATTAATTTAGCTTTGGTTTGTTTTATACTTTTTTCAAGGTCAATGGCTGTATTGTTAAAACTCTCACTAGTAGTACAAGAAGAGACTAGCATTGCTGTTATAAGTAACATTTGTAATAGTAAATTTAATTTTAGCATGCTATATTTTTATTATAGAAACAGTAGGTAGAGGTTTAGTATTATGATAAAACAAAACTTTGGCTGATAATGAGTTGGCCAAGTCTGTTACTGCTTGTTTTCTTGTTGTTTGCATAATTACATCTAATTTTATATTTAGCAGGTTATTGTCAATATTTATATTCCATTTTGGCAGTATTTTTGCTAAAACCTCTTTTAAAGGCTTATTATAATAGTTTATAGTTATAATGTCTGTTAATAAATAAGCTTTATCAGTAATTATTGTCTTTTTTGCTTGGTTATTTGTGGTTTGTTTTTTGATACTTGCTACATTAATATCTTTATTAATAGTTTTAGTTGATTTTTGTAGCAATAAATTTTTTAATTTGTTGTTAACACTATAATTAGTACAATCAACACCCTCAAAGCATATACTAGCCTCTAGGCTAAAAATGATAAAGAATAAGAATAAAGTTATGGTTTTGATTATATAAAACATTAGAGCATGTTATATTAAAAATGTATATATTATTTCAATAAATAGGCATTTAGTCGGCACTTAAAACACATAATATCATAAATTAATAAGGGACAATAAATACACATCATAAAATCAGCACACAAGGATAAAAAATATTCCTGATATGGCGACTTAATAAGTTTTTATATTGAGAAAATATTAAGTTATTTTTTACCTTAACTTATATTTATTTCTTATACAAAAACCTAAACTAATAGCTTAATGTATTAAACTTATTATATATTATAAATGCTATAAAGATACAACTATATTAGGCATTATTATGATATAATTTTGCAAATTTTATTTAATTATTAAACTTATTATATATTATAAATGCTATAAAGATACAACTATATTAGGCATTATTATGATATAATTTTGCAAATTTTATTTAATTATTATGCTATTTTGAACAATATTTTTAATATTAAAGTTTTTGCTTCTTTGTTTGCTATTGCTATTGCTATAATGCCGTTATTGTCACCAGGATTATCAGCTACTTCATTGGCTGTTGAACCAGAAACTTATAAAAGTGCTATTGCAGTAGGTGGTTCAGGGATAATGTTAATACTATGGTTATTAGCAAATAATATCAATAAAGGTCTTAGTATTGCTAAAACCTCTTTCTATTTTCCAGTTATTTTATTTATCTTATTTAATATTATATCTTTCTTTTGGATTATAGATATTGAGGCTGGATTACTAGCAACTACACAATATTTTTCTATGGCTGTTGGATTTTTTATCGCCTTAGACCTTGCTTATAAGCAAGATAATTTTGCTAGAAAAATATTAATTCTTTTAGCAATATCTGGATTTTTAGTCGCTATATTGGGTTTATTACAATATTATTTTCCAGATAATCAAAGTATTCAATACTTCTCAAGACAAGCGGTTAGACCTAGCTCTAGTTTTGGCAATAAAAATATGTCAAGCCAGTTTTTAATAATGGTACTACCTGTTAGTATTGTTATGCTTTGGCGTGAGCGAAATTTACAATATGTCTTGTTATTTACTATTACTACAACTGTTATGTTATGGTTTTTAACCCATACCTATACCAGAGCTGGTTGGGTATCATTTTTTGTCGAGATATTGTTTTTATTAATTTTTATTGTGGCTAATACTATTAAAAACAAAAAACATATACAAGAGGACAAGCAAAATATTAGTAAAGAATTTAGACGCAATAAATTAATTATCATTGCAATAGGTGCTATTATTTATTTTACTGGCATCAACTATACTGACAAAGGCTTTCAGCTTAATAATAAAATAACAGATAGAGCAGTAAGCATAGTAGATGGTAATGATAATGGTAGATTTCCTGCTTGGGCTAATACTATTACTATGATTAAAGATAATCCTGTTTTTGGTGTAGGTAGCGGTAATTGGAATGCAAATTATCCTTTGTATTATGACTCAGTAATGCCTGATGTAATATTTAACGAAAAAGTACGATTAAGAAGACTGCATAACTCATACTTAGAAATGGTTGCAAATGTTGGCATTGTTGGTATGTTATTCTTGCTATGGCTAGTTTTTTTAACCATTAAGGCATCAGCAAAGATATTGCTTAATTATAATAATCCCAATAGATATATAGTACTAGCATTAAGTTTAGGACTTATAGGTTTTAGTGTATCGGCATTATTTAGTTTTCCACTTAGAGTGTATTTACCCGGATTATTAGTAATGGTGTATATAGGTACTATTGCTGGGGTATATGTTAAGTATTACCATAATCATAATATCAAATCCAAAGACAAAAATAAAGTTAATAGCTTATATTGGACATCATCGTTATTATCCCATAGACTATTAGCAATTCCCTTGATTATCATAGCATTTTTATTAGTATTTGCTAGCGATAAATGGATAAATTCTGGTCATAACGGACAAAAAGCTATTGAATACACTTCTGCTGGCAAAAGAGATCAGGCATTAAAATATGCCTTTAAATCGGTTCAACTAAACCCTTATAAGTCTTCATCGCTATCATTACTAGGAGATTTAATAAAAACTAGAAACTTAGATTATGCTATTAAATATTCTAATGAAAGTTTAAAATACAACCCTTACAATAGCTTAGTATTATTAGCATTATCTCATTATTATTATAGTTATGCTGTTACTAGTTATAAAAATGCTGATAATAAAAAAGGCAACCAACTTCTTAACAAGCACTTTGAAACCCTAGATAGATTGATAAAAGTGGACCCTAAAAATGTTAAAGGACATGCATTGTTAACTAGATATTTTGTACAATCAGGACAAATAGACAAGGCAAAAGAATCTTATAAACAAACTCTAAAATGGCAAAAATACTTTAAAAATAGAGCTAATTTTGGACCTTATGATAGTATTGTAAATGCTGTTGGTAATATTATTAAAAAACATTTAAAATCAGATATTAAGATTAAAAATAGTAAGTAAAAACCATTGTGTTATCAGGTTTTAGGTTTTAATTTGGCTAATAATTGTTCATCTGTTTCAACATTACTAGGATCAGATAAACAACAGTCCACAGGACAAACCTCAGCACATTGAGGGGTGTCAAAGTGTCCTTTGCATTCTGTGCATTTGTCAGGGTCTATTTCATAAATTTCATCGCCCATATAAATTGCATCATTCGGACATTCTGGTTCGCAGACATCACAATTTATACATTCATCGGTAATATATAATGACATATCAATAATACTCTTATTAGAGTAACAAGTTTTTTATTTAGTAAAATGTTTAAGTTATTTTAACTTTAATTAATATTTATTTATAACAAAAACATCAGCCTAACCACTTAATACAGTAGTCTTATAATAGTATTTTACTCTATTTAAGAGGATTTTTTTATTAGTTATGGTAAATATTTTTTTAATTTCAGGACCTGATTCTTGGCTTGATAATAATATTCTTAATGGTAAAAATAAATCCTTGCCTTTAAGTTTGGTGGTGTTTTTTATATATGTTAAAAATTCGTCATAGTCATTGTAATTATCAATAGCATAAAGCACAGTTTCAAAAAATTCTTTATTGATATTAATAGCAATACTGTTATTAACTTCTGCATTGCTAAAAATTATTTTTGCCCATAAGATAGAATCACTGGCAAATAAAATATTATTTTTAATTAAATCAATAAAATCATGGTGTTTATTGGCAATAACTATATCACCTACAAAATCTTTTATATAATCCCAAAAGTCAGCATAACTTAAGCTATTTAGTGCTAATTGTTGCCAATATTGTAAATGTTTAATATCAAATTTAGTACTAGATTTGCTGATATTATCAAAATTGAAGTTTTGTGCTAATTGGGAGAAGCTTAGGACATTGTTGTTATCATACTTATGTCCTAGCCTAGCTAAATAATTAATAACAGCAATAGCTAAATAGCCACTATTTCTTAATTCAGCAATGCTTATAGAACCATTTCTTTTTGATAATGGTTTGTTGTCATTACCTATTATTAAAGAGGTATGTGCGTATTTAGGCTCTTTTAAGCCTAGCAATCTAAGAATCATAATTTGCCTAGGAGTATTACTAAGATGGTCTTCTCCTCTTATACTATTGCTTATCTCCATTAGTGCATCATCTATGGCATTTACGAAGAAAAATGCATAAGCACCTTCCGATCTTTTAATAATAAAATCGCCTATATGTTTATTATCATAGTCTTGCCAACCTTTTATGCTATCATTAAATTTTGTGATGCCAGTATCATCTATCTTAAATCTTATAGTATGTTTTCCTACTGGTTTATCATTATTAGTTAAATTTCTACAACTTCTATCATAACGAGGGGGCTTACCCATTTTTAGTTGTATTTTTCTGCTATTTTCTAGCTGCACGGGAGTACAGAAACAAGGATAAACTTGCCCTATATTTTGTAGTTTGGCTAAATAATAATCGTATATAGCATATCTTTTTGATTGTTGATAATGCTCAAATTTACCACCTACACTATAACCTTCTTGCCATTTAAGTCCTAGCCAAGATAAATCTTCACACACAGCATCTATATATAATTGTTTGCTACGGTCTTTATCTGTATCTTCAATTCTTAATATAAATACCCCATTATATTTTTTAGCATAAAGAGCATTAAAAACTGCGACTCTAGCATTTCCTATATGAATTTTTCCAGAAGGACTTGGACAAAATCTAGTTCTAACTACCATAATAGACATATTTTAACTTATTAGTATTACAAAATATTGTAGTTAGACTATAATTTTACATTTAAAATCAAAATACCTAATAATGTTCCAAAAATACTTAATCCTACTAATTATAATATTTACTTCATTTAATGCAATAGCAAAAAGTAATTATACTGATTTAGCAGACGGATTATATGCTGATGTTAAAACTAGCAAAGGCAATATATTATTAAAATTAGAATACCAAAAAGCACCACTTACGGTAATAAATTTTGCTGGATTAGCAAAAGGCAGGAAAGAAAATTTAATAAGTAGTAATAAACCTTATTATAATGGCTTGACATTTCACAGAGTTATTAAGGGTTTTATGATACAAGGTGGCGACCCAAGAGGTAATGGCACAGGAGGTCCTGGTTATAGTTTTATTGATGAAATTACAGATTTAAAGCACAATAAACCCGGTATTTTATCAATGGCAAACTCTGGTGCTAATACTAATGGTAGTCAGTTTTTTATAACCCATGTTCCTACCCCTCATTTAGACGGTAAACACACAGTTTTTGGCTCTGTTGTATCTGGTATGGAAGTAGTTAATGACATAGAAAAAGATGATATTATTAAACGCATAGATATTATTGTTATAGGCGATAAAGCTAAGGCATTTAAAACTAATGAGCAAGCTTTTCAAAAGCAACTAGCAATTTATAAGAAACAATATAAAAACAGCATAAAGACAGACGATAAAAACTTACAAGTATTTATTAAAAAAAATTACCCAAATGCCAAAAAAACTTCATCAGGACTATATTATATGAATACTAAAACAGGCAGTGGCAAAATAGCTAAAAAAGGCGATATTATAATTGCTGATTATTCCTTGATGTTATTAAATGGCAAAAAAATAATAGATTCTAAAAAAACCAAAAAACCACTGCAAGCACAAATTGGTGTAGGCGGGTTGATTAAGGCTTGGGATGAGACATTAGTAGGTATGAAACAAGGTAGTAAAAAAACTATTATTGCTCCATATTATTTAGCTTATGGTGAAAAAGGCGTAGGTAATGTTATTCCTGCTAAAGCAACATTAATTTTTGAGATAGAATTACTAACAATAGTAGAACAATAATGTTTTTAAAAATAATTGATTTTTTATACCAGTTAAACACTAGTTTTAGTGTACTTAATTATTTAACAGTAAGAGCCATATTTGCAACTCTTAGCTCTTTGCTTATAAGTATGTTTTTAGGCAAGTTTGCAATTAAAAAGCTGGCTTCCTACCAAATACGCCAAGTAATTAGAAAAGATGGACCTAAAAGCCATCTTAGCAAATCAGGCACCCCTACTATGGGTGGAATATTAATATTATTTTCATTTATTGTTAGTGTATTACTTTGGGGAAATTTAAGCAATATTTATGTGTATATTGCCCTAAGTAGTGCAATTATTTTTGGTGCTATTGGTTTCTTAGATGATATATTAAAAATACGCAAAAAAAAATCAAATGGCTTAAATGCTAAACAAAAATATATAGCCCAATCATTGGCTGCAATTGCTATTGGATATTGGATTTTTCAAGTAGCAGGTGTTGAGCATCAATTAGTGGTACCATTTGCGAAAGATTTTTATTATACTTTGGGGTTTTTTGGTTTTATGGCTTTTGCATATTTTGTAATTGTAGGAACCAGTAACGCTGTTAATCTCACTGATGGTTTAGACGGCCTAGCAATTATGCCTGTGATATTAATAGCTGGTACTTTTGGTATTTTTGCTTATTTAAGTAGTAATTACAATTTTGCTGATTATTTGGCTATACCTTTTTTACCTGATGTTAGTGAGATGGTTGTTGTATGTGCCGCATTAATTGGCTCTAGTATGGGATTTTTATGGTTTAATTCTTATCCTGCTAATATTTTTATGGGTGACACTGGCTCGTTATCATTAGGGGCATTGCTTGCAGTTATTGCTATTATTATTCATCAAGAATTATTATTATTTATAATAGGCGGAGTTTTTGTAGTAGAGGCATTATCTGTGATTTTACAAGTAGGATCATTCAAGTTTCGCAACAAAAAACGCATATTTTTAATGGCACCATTACACCATCATTTTGAACATAAAGGCTGGAGTGAACCTAAAATTATTGTCCGTTTTTGGATGATTACCATGATATTAGTTTTAGTTGGTTTATCTAGTTTAAAAATACGCTAAATATGAGCATTCAAGCAGACAAATGGATTATAAAAATGGCTAAAGAGCAAAAAATGATTGAGCCATTTTGTGCTAAACAAATTCGCAATATAAAAGATAAAAAAATAATATCTTATGGAGTTTCTAGTTATGGTTATGATGTTCGTTGTGCTAGCGAATTTAAAATTTTTACCAATATTAATACTAGTATTGTTGACCCTAAAAATTTTAGCACTAGTAACTTTGTTGAGGTTAATTCTGATGTTTGTATTATTCCGCCTAATTCTTTTGTTTTAGCAAGAACAATAGAATATTTTCAAATACCTCGTTCTACTTTGGTTATTTGCCTAGGAAAATCAACTTATGCACGATGCGGTATTATTGTAAATGTAACTCCACTTGAGCCACAGTGGAAAGGGCATGTTACCCTAGAATTTTCTAATACTACCCCACTACCTGCTAAAATTTATGCTAATGAGGGTGCAGCACAAATGTTATTTTTTAAAGCTGATGAAGAATGCCAAGTATCTTACAAAGATAGAAATGGTAAATATCAAGGACAAACAGGGGTTAATATACCTATATTGTAACACTGATATACTGGCTTCTCAGCTTGTTAAAATTTGTTTTAATTACTAACCTTTTATTTATTAGCTCTAAGCAGTATTTTATCTAATAAATAAGTTGCTAAAATTAGGTAAATCGCCTTTATAAACAAAAAATAACAGGTTATTTACAGTGTTGTTTTGCATAAAAATTTTGTTTAAATTGTTGTAATTTTTGCTGTGATATAGCATTACGAATAGAGTGCATTAAATCTTGGTAATAATGTAAATTATGAATAGTTGCAAGTCTTATACCTAGTATTTCGTTAATTTTTTGCAAGTAGTGCAAATAGCCGCAACTGTAATTTTTACAAGTATAACAAGTACAATTTTTATCAATAGGATTAGTATCTCTCTTGTACTTGCTATTACGAATTCTAACAACGCCAAACGAGGTAAATAAATGCCCGTTTCTAGCATTACGGGTTGGCATTACACAATCAAACATATCAATGCCTAGACTAGATGCTTCTACTAAGTCGCTTGGTGTGCCAACACCCATTAAATATCTAGGTTTGTATTGAGGTGTTTTATTTGCTAAAAAACCTAATATTTGCATCATTTCTTGTTTTGTTTCACCTACAGATAAACCCCCTATAGCATAGCCATCAAAGTCAATTTCTATTAATTTTTCTAATGACTCTACCCTCAAATCATCATACATACCACCTTGAACTATACCAAATAAGGCATTATTATTAGCTATTCTATTATGCTCATCTTTGCTTCTTTTTGCCCATCTAAGAGATAATTGCATAGAAGTATCAGTGGTTTTTTTATCAGCAGGATATGGGGTACATTCATCAAAAATCATAATAATATCAGAGCCTAATTTAGCTTGTATTTGCATTGATTCCTCAGGTCCCATAAACACCTTAGTGCCATTTTTTGGATTACGAAAATTAACCCCTTGTTCGCTAATTTTAGCCATATTACCCAAGCTAAATACTTGAAAACCACCAGAGTCAGTTACAATGGGTTTATCCCAATTAATAAAATTGTGTAACCCGCCGTGTAAATTAATAATATTATCTATTTCATCTAGTGATAAATGAAAGGTATTTGTAAGGATTATTTGTACTCCAATTATCTGTAATTCTTCTGGTGTCATTGCTTTTACAGCACCATAAGTCCCAACAGGCATAAATGTAGGAGTATCAATTACACCTTTTGCAAATGATATTTGCCCCAGTCTTGCTAAACCATCAGTTTTTAAAAGATTAAATTTCATTGTATTGTCTTTATAAGACCACTGCATAAGAATATTTATGTTCGTAGCGCCACTTTTTAACTGTGCTGTTTCTTACATAAACAAGCAATTTTTGTGCAATATTTCACACATAATACCTACTTTATAACTTAGCAGTGGTCTTTTTTATATGCTATTAGAATATGGACTTAACTTTTAAGATTTTGGCGGTATTGCTTTTTTTTGTGAGTCTTTATTTATGGTTTTTTCTTTAATTTGTAAATTCCAAAGTTTGCTGTATTCGCTATTTTTTGCTATTAATTCTCTGTGCGTACCATATTCTAATACGCCATCTTTATCCAAGACAATAATTTTATCAGCGTCAATAATGGTTGATAATCTATGTGCTATAACTAACATAGTACTTTGTCCTTGTAATGACTTAATTGAGTTTAGGACTATTTTTTCTGAGTAGGAGTCAAGAGATGATGTTGCCTCATCAAAGATAAATAATTTTGGTTTTTTAAGTAGCAATCTAGCTATTGCTAAGCGTTGTTTTTCGCCGCCAGATAGTTTTAAACCTCTTTCGCCAACTTTGGTTTCATACCCATCTGGTAATTTATTGATAAAATCTTCTAAATATGTTGCTTTTACTACTTGTTCTATCTCTTGCATACTGGCATTTTGTGAGCCATATTTAATATTATATAGTATAGTTTCATTAAACATAACCGCATCTTGTGGCACTATGGCTATTTGTTTTCTTAGGCTGTCTTGAGTTATTTCTGCTATATTTTGTCCGTCTATTAGAATTTTGCCGTTATCAATATCATAAAATCTAAACAATAGTCTTGCAATAGTAGATTTACCAACCCCAGATGCACCAACAATAGCAAGTTTTTGTTTAGGCTCAATGTTAAAACTTATATTATTTAATACCTTAGTTCCATTAGGATATGAAAAACTAACATCAACAAAATCAACTGAGCATTGTTTTATAACAATAGGTTTAGCATTAGGTTTATCTTGTATTGTTATTTTGGTATCTAGTAGTTTAAATAAATTATTCATGTCAATTAAATTGTGTTTAATTTGCCTATAAACCATACCTAATGTTCCAAGAGGTAAAAATAATTGCAATAGTAATGTTTGGATTAAAATCAAATCACCTAAGCTTAAAACACCATCAACAACACCTTGTGCGGCTAATATTAAAATAACAGTGACTCCAAATACTATAATAGAGCCTTGAGCAAAATTTAATATAGTCATGGAAGTAAAGGTTTTTATTGCTATTTTCTCCCATTTGTTAATGATTCCCTCATAGCGATTAAATTCAAATTCTTCATTAGAAAAGCATTTTACTGTTTCATAATTAATTAGACTGTCAATAGCACAAGTTTGGGCTATTGAGTCCATGTCATTCATTTCATAGCGATATTTCATTCGCCATGTAGTAATCATAAAGGTTAATATTAGATAAATCGTAACTGTGGTTAAAGAAACAAAAACAAAAAATATGTCGTAGTTAAATAATAAAATACCAGTAATTAATAACACCTCAAGTATTGATGGCAGTATATTAAATACTAAAATAGATAATAAAGTGCTAGTGCTTTGTGCACCTCTGTCAATATCACGACTAATACCGCCTATTTTTCTATCTAGGTGAAAATTAATTTCTAGATTATGTAGATGCTTAAAAACATTAACAGATATTAGACGCATAGCCCTATATCTAACCTTGGCAAAAACTGCATCTCTTAGCTCGTTAAATAATGAGCTAAACAGCCATAATCCGCCATAAGATATTAGTAATCCTAGTGGTAAAATTAACACTATATTTTTGCTATCTAGGCTATCAATAATGTCTTTTAAAACAAGTGGCGAACCTACACTAGCTAATTTAGCAAGCACTAATAAAAATAATGATAATAGTATGCGATAACGCATGCTATGCAAATATGGGTATAAGCGTTTTAAAATACTTATACTAGCATTTTGATTGTTATAGTCGTAATTATCACTCTTCATACTATTTTAGAATTATTTATGACATAATTATCAGGCAATATAGCCCCTTTTTCACAGGCTATTTTTATTATATCGTTAGTACGAAATTGCTCTGGGTGTAGTAAAGCCTCTTGTTTGTAGAATGCTTGTCTATGGCATAACTCAGGATGAGTGTGGTTACAACCTACAATACTAAAGACACAATCACCAATCTTCCAAGGTGCCTGTCCTGTTATTTTACCTCTTATTATATGAATACTATATTTTGGCTCCTTTTCCCAAAAATGTTCAAAATATAAAATACCATCTGGGTGCTTAAATAATTCTTGTACCAAACGCTTCTCGCCATTTGGATATTGGATATAAAGCGGTGACCTAATGGTAAATATACTATTCATAATCTTGCAATTATACTATAAATAAATACTATTACATAAGGACATTTATATACATAGTATTATTTTTTAATTATACTGTTTTTTTACATAAATAACCCTTATAAAGTGCTTAACAAGTTTTTATTTAGGGAATAATTTAACTCATTTTTTTCAATCTTAATTCAGACTTTATCCTAAGAGAAAATGCACATATTTTAAAGAGATATTATATACCTAAATCTATAAAACCAATTTTTCAAAGATTTTTCTCTAATTGCCATTGTTGATTTTTTTCATATTTAAATGGCTTTTTATTTTCGTATTTTGCAGTAGTTTTTGGTTTAGATTAACATCTATTTTAAGGTTTTTTCTACTTGTTTTATAGTTGTCATAGTTCTATTACGGCGTTCTGTATTTTAAAAAGTTCACCGCTAATTGCTTTTTTGATGCTTTCTATCTTTTGATGCTTTTCTGCTATTTCTTTTTGTTTGTCTGTATCAAAGTTGCCGTCTTTATTGACTGGTATTTTGATTGTAATATTTTTGACGATACTTTGAGGTAGACTTTTTTGTTTTTCACCTTTTACATTACTTATAAAAATAGGTTCTGCAATAAATTTTATATAGTTTAAGTCAATATTTTTATCCAATGGTCTTAAACCGCAATTATTTCTTCCGATATTAAATTTTCCACTTCTTTTGCGAATATTTCCAGAATTTCCATAAGTAACCCACGTTAAAATTATTTCATCATATTTATAACTTTTGATAAAACCAAAAACACCGCCATTTTCAATTTGTCCTGAATAAACAGGGTATTCGCCTTTGTTTGATTCAATATATGTTTTTGTCAGGTTTTTCTCTCCAAGAATTTCAAAAATATCATTAATTTTTACTTCCTTATATTTGTAATTATCTTTTGTATCAATTATTACATTTTTAATGGTTTGTTGATATTCTTTAATTTTGATTTTTAGCTCATCAATTAATTTAATTTGTTCTGCTACTTTATTTTGTTGTTTGAGATCTATTTCATTGTTATAATCAACAGGTAAAGGGATTTCTATATTGCTGATTTTTGATTTTCCTGCTTTTTTTGTATAAGAAAAGTTTTGTTTTTCAGCTTGTCTTTCTATTTCATATTTTAAAAATTCAAAATTGAAACTGTTTTTATATTTATCAAATAAAATCAAAGGTATCACTTTTTCTGAAAGAGAAAATCTTTCTTTTCTGAAAAATACATTGCCTATCGAACCATCTATATTCCAAGTCAGGCAATTTTCAAAATATTTAATTTTATCTAAATTGTCTTGGACATACCCATAGCCTACAGTATGTTCATTTTCTGTTGCAGAGTAAACAGGAATAGAGCCTTTATTTTTATTGACAAAAGTTTTTGTAAATTTGCTATTATTAGTTTTTTGGGATAAGTCAAAAATATCAGAGATTAAAAAATCCTTATAAACTATTTCAATCTTTTTTTTTTCGTTTTTAGACTGTATTTCTTCTTTAAAACTTAATATAGTATTTGACATTTCATCCATTAAATTAGAAAAATCATCAACACTAATTATCTCATCTTGCTTTAATACGCCTAAGTTTATTTTTTCTTCTTTACTCCAGCAATTATCTATAACCCAACTATCTAAATCATCAAACCAATCAATAGCTAAAACTTTACACCTTTTATCATTAGTTTTATAGTGTCTTTTTGCCCCTTTAAATTGATTAAATTGATTAACTGCCTCGTTTAAATCATCTTGATCTATATCAAAACGGTAATTGTCTCTACTTTCTCCAATCTCACTGACTAAGTAAGTGAACACAGGTGCTACTTGTGGTTGTTCTAATTTTTGTTTTTTGGTAATGGCTAAGATGTAAGTTTTTTTGTTGGTGCTAAAAAATGTATTCAGTGGCAAAGAAATAACAGCATCTATAAAGCACTCATCTTTTATAAATTTCCTTAATCTCGCATCAGGTTTGCGATTAAACAAACCATCAGGAACTACCACAAAAGCCTTGCCATTTGGTTTTAAGGCTCTAATAATCCACTCCATAAATAAACCCTCAACACCCATACCGTTAATTTTGTAGTAATTTTTTAACTCAGTATCTTTGGATATTTCCTCTTTAAGATTACTACTACCGCTAGTCACATAAGGTGGATTAGTTAAAATTAAATCGTATTCATTTTCAACAGGTTCGCTAAGTGTGCCTAAAATAGAGTTGGTTTTTAGGTTAAAAGTATCATTAAATAATGCTGAAAATTCTTTAGTTAGATGTGGGTTTTCTTTAATTAAATCAGAAAAATAGATAAGCATATTGGCTTTTGCCAAAATAATTGTTTTTTGCTCGTCCTTATCAAAACCTTTGTCAAAGCCTTTAATTGTTATCTTGGGAATAACTGCCGTATCAGTAATTTGATAAAATTCAGATAATTTACTTTTAATGGGTTCAAGTAGGAATTTACCAACACCACAAGCTGGGTCACAAATCACAGAGCCTATTTTAATTTCATTAGTAGCCATTTTTTCAATACCCCTAATAACCTTAAGTGGTGTAAAAAATTGCCCCCAGTTTTTTTTGCTAATACTTTCTTTTAAAAAACTCTCAAATAATTGAGATTTAAAATCATAATTAATATTTTCTAACTTGCCGTAATCGTTAAACTTTGTTAATACTTTTTTAAATACTGTGCTATATCCTGTTACTGATTTTTGCTCTTTACTTACAAAAATAGTGCCGTTAATAATGGTTGTATTGTCTATCGGGTTATGAGGAAATAAATCTTTTATTTTTTTTCTGATATTATCCGCATAATATTGTAAAGCAAAATTTTCATCTCTTTTGCCGTACAAATCCATTAAATAATCAAAATTCTCAGGATTTTGTAAAACTTTTAAATCACTCAAATATTTAAAAATAAATAATTCCACAAAAGTATATAAACAATTTTCAGGTGTTGCCCCTGATACACTCCAAATATCTTGCCATATTTGTTTGGCTAAATCTGTAGGATTGACAAACTTTTTTGCAATAATCTGGTTGTTACTCCCATCAATTGAAATTATAATTTTTTCAATTAATTTAACTAAACTACTATCTGTTGTTACTTTTGATGGATTCCAATTATTGATAACTTCACTTTTGTTCTCGTTTAAAATTTTCTCACCAGTTTTAACATTTATCCAAATGGTTTGCTTGGTATCTGTAGCAATAAGTATGGGACAGTCTAATTTTTTAGCAACCGCTAACTCTTGTTTTATTGCCTTATTTTGTTTGGCTTCGGTGTTAAACTCTTGGGGTGTTTTATTTTCAATAATTGCAATTACATTTTTCTGATAAGTGATAATACCATCAACTTTTTTACCCTCAATTGCTTTTCCATAATCTATATCGCGGATAATTTTGTATTTTTTTAATGCCTTAATTGAAGTTGCACCAATATTATAAAAATCCCATTTTCCAATTTTTTCAGGTTTTTTATCTAAGCCTCTTTGTAAGATTTCCTCACTCATAATCTTGCAATTATACTATAAATAATCCTTATGTAAAGTTAGGCAATTTATTTTTTATAATTTAAGGTTGTATTTACAAGGAATAATTATTATATAGCTAAGGTATTATCTTGATTTTGTAAGTCAGCATGATACGAGGAACGCACCATAGGGGCGCTTGCTACACTTGTAAAACCCATATTCTCACCTATATATTTGTACTTACTAAACTCTTCTGGAGTTAGGTATTTTTCAACTGCTAAGTGATATTTGCTAGGTTGTAAATACTGCCCTAAGGTCAGCATGTCTACGCTATGTTTTCTTAAATCTTGCATAACTTTTAATACTTACTCTTTGGTTTCACCTAAGCCTAGCATTTACAGCCCTTCCTCTATCATTATTAAATACCGCACTTTTGCCTTGTGGGTGGTGTTGTGCTATTATGTTTGCAGTTATATCAGCAGGTGATTGCTTGCCTGCTGTTGATACATCAACAGCAATAGTCGTTAGCACTTGTTTAGTAAGTGGGTCATGCACAAAGAATAATTCTTGTTCTTTGGTATCAAAAGTTCCAACCACATAAGCACACTTGCTTCTGTCAACTATAGCACTGCTCCATTTGGTAATAGGGCTTGCAACACTGTTTTTATAATTATTTGTGAGTTTTTTATTTATAACTAATGGATTACCATAAGAAAAACTATTTGGCATTGTACTAAATTTTTTCGGCAACAGCTTGGATATGCTCTATTGAGCCTATCAAAGTACCCCTACATTTTTGAACAATTAACGACATTAAAACTATCTACAAAAAACAATATTCTCAAAATTATACCTTTTTTCAATTTTTACTGCTTTTGTTATTCTACGATGTGTTTATTTCTTACCAAACACATATTTAGGTTTAAAAGCATAGATTAGCAATGGAATGATAGTTAATGCGATTACCATATCAATAATCAGTGCCTCAGAGATAAAGATGCCTAAGGCCCATGTATTAGCTAATTGTGTCATTAGCAGTGGAATAAAACTTGCTAATAATATCACAATAGAGGCAAATACCGCTGCACCTGTTGTTTGTAGTGTGTTTCTTAAAGAGTCTTTCCATCTGCCACCGGTTGCTTGCATTTCTTCTTTTAGACGAGAAATCATATAAATACCGTAATCAACACCCAGACCCATTGCGATTGATAATGACACCAGCGTTGCAAAATGTAGGTTGCCAGACCAGTTTTCAACACTGCTGTAATAAGCACCCAAACCATATTGAGCAAACAATGTGATTAATAAAGTGGCTGTTAAAATTCCTGCAATTAAGGGTGAAAAAAAGATAAGCGCAGTAATAATAAAAATTGCAAATGCTGTTATGAGTGGTGATTTAATATATTCAACCTCAGCCACATCATGCGTTGCTTCGGTTGCACCTAAAAATCCACCGACTGATACTGTATCATTAGCACTGTCCTCAATTTGAACAATCTTACCACTTTCAGGCATATGAATAATATCACCAGATTTATAACCCCAATTTACCAGATTAAAACCCGGTTGATTTTCATTTTCCTTAAAAAATTGCTGAATATCTTTAACTGTTTGATGGGTTTTAACAGGGTCCATGGTGTTAACAAAACCCATAATAACCCCTTCATTCCAATCTTTAGCTACAAATGAATCTAAGTCCCCTTGATTAGTATTTGCCTCCAACAAGCCGTTAAAACCAGTCACAACTTCGTTAGCATTTGGCACCCACTTAGGATCATCTGCATCACCATATACATCCATATTTTTAGCGATAAACTCAGCATTCGGCACATGGAAATATTTAAGGTTTGGTTCTTGACCTTCTGGCGTCATCATTAACATATTAACAATTTTTAGAAATTGAATGTATGAACCGGTAAAACCAATATTTGGATGTGCTCTCATCCAGTCTTCAGTTTTTTCAATCGCCGCTTGAACTTCGGCATTATTAAACGCACCTTGTGCTGCATCTTCGTCCTCATCCCAGCACTTAGTATTTGGTGCTTGCAAACCGTCATATATACAGGCAGGCAACATTGGGAAATGCTCAACCTTGCCTTTAATTGGGATATTAACAGAAATTACCCCAGGCATTACCTCACCCAAGCGACGCAGGTCAATATTGGCATCTGCATCATATTTAAAAGCGGCACGAGAGTAATTAATACCTATCTCGACGCCTGGCATTGGATTGCCTTTGGTTGGTGTTAATATTTTAGTTTGAACTGCTGACCAAACAATTAAAACAATCATTAATCCAATAGGGATAATTCTTAGTTTGGTAGTGATAACGCGGGTTAATAAAGTCGCCATCATGCCTTCAAACTTAGAAGTTTTACATTTGTATTTTTCTTGGTCTTTTTGTAAATCTTTCGGGCAAAAAGTTGCCATTAGGATTGGTGCAATAGTGGTGGTGGTAATCAAAATCGTCAGCATACCAAACATACCAAAATAGGCATAAGCCTTGTAAAAAGATATGTCAACAAACGATAAAGTAAAGAAACCTACCATGTCCGTTACAATCGCTAAAGTCGCTGGCACAATAGTAGTAGCAATAGCACTTTGTGCCGCATCAATTGGGGTTAATTCTTTGGTATGCAATTCATCTAAATATCGTCTTACCACCTGCACAGCATGCCCAGTACCAATAGCTAAAAGCAACATTGGTGTCAGCACCATCATTGTGGTGAGTTTGTATTGAGTAAAGCCCATCAAGCCCAAAGTGATAATAATGGTTGAAACCACACCAATCAATGGGAATATAGAGCCTCTCCAGCTCTTATTAAGCCGCCAAAGTGCGACCACAACAATTAAGAATGAAATCGCAAACAACCACCATTTTTGCACTAAATCATACAACATATATGCCAAGAAATAAGGCTCACCCGCAATGCGCACTTCTACTCTATCGCCATATTTACTTTTAATGCCATCAACTAAATTAATAACAGAAGAAACCCATGGTAGATAATCACTCTTAACGCTATCAGAATAATCACCAATAATAAAAAAACCTTTAGCACGACAAACACTGTCATCATACCAACCAGTTTGAGCAAATTCGCAACGCGTACCATCTGCTTTTTGCTTAAGCATTAACATCGGTGCTAACACTGGGTTAGTCTCAATGCCTTTTTTAAGGTGCGCTAATTGAGACTTAGACTTGCCTACATCAGTGCTAATACCCTGTACTGGAATTAAACGCTCGAACTTCAAGCTACCATCTTCCGATACACCCATATATTTAATCTTTTGTGCAGCAATATCCATAAAGTTATTTGCACGAGCATGATTAAGACCCACCATATCATTATGTGCTTTTTGCACCATATTGATAAACCATGGCTGATAAATATCAGTAGAAGTATCCCATTTTCCGCCCGCTTTTTTACAAATCGCTTGAGTCATTTTGGCTGGTGCAGATTCATTAATTCTCAACCCTGTTTGCGAATCATAATTAATAATTTCATCGGCATCAGCATAAGGATTATTACCGCCTATACAATCTTTCAACACAAAACCCATGACCATAATGTTACCAAAGCCAAACTTCTGCTCGCCATAAGCATTGGTAGCTACATAGCGATTGGTCTCTGGCAACAAGGTATCAGGGTCGTTACGAATGTCTAAATCTTTAATAAAGAAAGCAGAAAGCAGTGTGAACACACCCATAAAGACTAATAAAATCTTACGATTTTCCACAACAAAAGAGGCATATTTTTGTGCAAAATTATTCATAGTTTTATTCTCTGTAATATAAGATTATTATTAAGTTCTTATTTACTTTTCGTACATAAAAAAGCCCACATATCTGTAGGCTTTTTTAAGGTCATTTAAATATGCTTAAAAATCATATTTAAGTCCAATTTGGACATTAGAAGAATTTTTCAACTGTCCAAACTGTGAATTTTCCTCACCCCAATATCTGTTGTATTCAGCTGTTAATTGTGTATCGTCATTAATACTATATTCCATATCTAGACGATTCCAATAGCCACCAGTGTCTTGGTCTTCAAAAATAATAATATTGTTCCAACGATGTTGCTGACTCTCGCCAAATGGCTTAGATAAAAATAGCGAAACAAAGTTTTTGTTCTTTTCTGCTTTTTGCAAACCGTTGGTTAAATGCATTGAGGAAAAATCAGCTGTGTAACGCACACACACTTCATCGGCATTTAAGTTAGGTACACCTTGAGCTATCGCACCAGCTACCGAAGTTCGGCATTCAGTATTTAAGGCACCATTGCCATTAACATAATCAAGATTTCTATCTTGAATAAACTGGGCAGAAATTAACATGTTAGTCATCACCGTAATATCAGCACCTAGCACATATTTGAAACGGTCACCTGGTATCATTTTTAAGGCATCAGTCAAATCACCGAATGACAATCTTGATTTATCAATAATAGGTGAATAAACATCTTTTTGGTATAAGGCTTCAGCACGCAATACAACTGCACCCAAAACCTTAGTATCAAGGGCATAATCTAACGAACCGCCAATATTATGCGCCCTTTCTAAAGTCTGCTCAAAAGTTAAAATAGCAGAATTATTGCTTGAACCACCATAAGCAATGTCGGCAGCATCAGTTAATGCCAAATGATAACCTGTAGCCCCTGTATTAGCAACATTTAAAGTTGTAACAAAGTCTTTTTTCAAAACCTCGCCAGCATCATTACGCCAAGATAAGTTAATCACAGGATTAGTATCATAATTGTAAGAATAATTCAATGAATAATTTAAACCCTTATTCGTGCTATTTTTCCAACGAAAAGCAAAATTTACATCGGTATCATCAGGCATATTATAAACATATTGCGAACGGGCGTTCACAAAAGCATCAAAAGTAGCAAAAGAGGCTAATTTCATATATTCAAAGGCTGAATTATCACCATCATTGGCAGAATAAGAGGAAAGATTAGAATCATAACCATTGCCAAAAGTATCTAACACTTGAGCACCTGTAAATTGACCCCCGACTTCGTTAAAAATTGCTGTGACTGCTGTTTGTATTGTCGCAGGGATAGTACTCACTAAATTAGCACACTGCGCAGCACCAGGAGAACCGCCCCCAGTATAGTTAGGATTTTGACAGGCTAAACCAGCTATGCTAAGACCAAAATTCATTTCATCAAATCCTATTGGTGAACCTAAGTTTGTTAATTGAGTGCTTAACTCAGCCAAAGTAGCACCACTTGTAAAACCGCCAACTGTAAACAAAGTAGCTAACGGGTTGGCTGCTGGATTAAGTCCAGCAAAGGAATTAGGTGTTCCAAGTGGTAAAAAATTAGCACCAAAACCAGCAGCAACAGAGCCTAAATCAGGGGCAATATTTAAAAAGCCATTTCTTTGACCTGTAATGGTATCAACGCCTTTTAAGATAAACGGATGACCTTGATTGGTACCACTATAAACAATATCAGGAATTCCTTGAGCGGTTGCATTGGCTAAATCGTTGCTTCTAACACTGGTATCAATGTCACGATTCAACCCAGCAAAGATGTTTTCTTTAGGTTGAGAAAGGATGATCTGAAAATTACCCCCATTATCAAACTCTTTTTCAGTGTTAATCATCCAAGTGGTAATGCGTGAGTCTTCTGGGGTGTTTTGCACCATTTCAGAATAATCGGTTGGATTAATCAAATCTAGTAGTTTAATGCCGTCAGCCGTACCCCAAACCACTTGCTGTTTACCTGCACGAATTGACCAATCACCTGTCTCGGTATCAATATAGGCTTCACGCAATGGTTCTCGTTGGGTGTAAGGTTCAGCAGAATCATAATCGTCAGCCATCTTGTTGTCAATCACAACCTGAACTTCTACATGAAAAGTGCTTTCTTTACCTACATCACCATCAAAAAACACCTGCACTTTATATTCACTCTTAAATAAATGTTTAGTGGTATCACCAATATTACTGCCTGATTTGGTGAATACTGCACTTTCTTGTGTAAATTTACCCGTTACTTCTGTTTCGGCAATGGCTAGCGAACTGGTAAATAATGTTGCTAAGGCAATGGCTAATGTTTTCTTCATTTTTTCCTCTTTTTAAAAATATTGATACGGGCAAGGCTCGTATCAAGGTTGATTTTTATTTAATTTTCTTTGGCATTTTTCTAAGAGTTTTGATGCTCCATAGATTTTTGCGTTTATATTTATGATTAACTTTAGTGACACCTAATGGAATGAATGCCAAGGTTTCATGACCTGTGCTGTGGTTTATACCGTACCAGTAACCCCAATAGCTTGAACGCGGGTCAGACAAGCCTGCTGGAATCCAACTTCTATCAATGGTTTTAATGTGTTTACCGCCTTTGAAATATTCCGTGCGGTAATCAGCAAAGGTTTTACTGTCAATATAGCTCACACGATTGTCGTACCACCAGTTGGCATCTTTTGCGGTTGATTTAAGCTTATAAACTGATTTGCCGTCAACAGAGCAATCTGGCTTAATGTCAGCATTTTGCGTGTACTTATTACGCTTGATGTCTTTCATAATGCCTAAACAACCTGACATTATTGTTGTGCCTAATAATTCATGATTTTCATGATTTGGCTTACGCAAAGTTACATCGCCAAAAGTAAAGTCTGAACCACCCCATGCGTCATCGCGTGCAGGCTGAGCAAAACGGCGAACTTTACGAATAGATGGAATAAAAATTTCGTATGATTGCGATTTACTCTGGTCTTTAAAGTCAGTAATCAACATACCCGTACCTTTAAGCTTGCCTGAGCGGAAAATTGCTAAATCTTGTGCATTAACACCTGATTTTTTAGGATTATTATTTAAATAACGCTCTAAAGTAAGTGTCAATGGGTTAGAGTTTTTAGACCTAAGAATAAGCGCCGTTACTTCTTTGCCTTTTTTACTAATGCCGTAATTATCAAATGAATAAAAATGATTAACAAAGTAATTTTGATTAGCCACATCATTAGCAGAAACACTGCCTGATGGATAGACTAAATCTTTAGATACTGTAGCTGTAGCAAAACCTGTTACAAAACTGGTTGCAATAGCAACCGATAAAATAATATGCTTCATAGTCTCCCCTATAGAGATAATTTATTTGAAAAGTTCTACTTTTGTCCTATAAAATTTATTTAAAATAATATTTTTAGTTTACCATCAGTTGGCAAATTTTGTCAATACTTTTTTTATATATCGTCATTGCGAACACTGTTTTTTGTGTGTGGCAATATCACGACTTTTACAAAGTCTCGCAATGACGGTGTTATTTACAAGGAATAATTATTATATAGCTAAGGTATTGTCTTGATTTTGTAAGTCAGCATGATACGAGGAACGCACCATAGGGGCGCTTGCTACACTTGTAAAACCCATATTCTCACCTATATATTTGTACTTACTAAACTCTTCTGGAGTTAGGTATTTTTCAACTGCTAAGTGATATTTGCTAGGTTGTAAATACTGCCCTAAGGTCAGCATGTCCACATTATGTTTTCTTAAATCTTGCATAACTTTTAATACTTGCTCTTTGGTTTCACCTAAGCCTAGCATTAAGCCAGATTTGGTTGTAACTTTATTGTGTCTTTTTTTAAATTGTTGTAGTAGTTTTAATGAGTGTTTATAGTCAGCACCAGGGCGAACCTTAGCATATAGACTAGGTACTGTTTCTAAATTATGATTAAAAACATCTAGTCTAATATCGGCTAAAACAGCTAATGCCTTATCTAATCTATTACGAAAATCTGGGGTTAGAATTTCTATTTTAATGTTAGGGTTTTTTGTATATATAGCATTTAAGCACTGTTTAAAATGCATAGCACCGCCATCTCGTAAATCATCTCTATCTACAGAGGTAATTACCACATAATTTAGCTTCATTTTAAAAATAGTATTCGCTAAATGTTGCGGTTCATTATTATCTAGTGGTAGTGGCTTGCCGTGTGCTACATCACAAAAAGGACATCGTCTAGTGCATATTTGCCCCATAATCATAAAAGTAGCAGTACCAGAGCTAAAACATTCATTGAGGTTAGGGCATTGTGCTTCTTCGCAAACGCTAAATAATTTTTGCTCTCTTAGTGTTTGTTTTAATTCTTTTACCTTGGCACTATTACCGTGTTTTATTCTAATCCAATGAGGTTTTTTTATTGGTTTTTGTAAATAGTTAGGCTTTATTTTTAAACGCGATACTTTGGACTCACCTCTTAGGGCTTGTATATCAATATTTTGTTGCATAGTTGTTTTTATGTTATTGCTAATATATTATAACAGTTTACTGTTATAAGTTAGGTTTTTTACTAGTATAGCAGTTAATAATTTGGCGACTGCCTTTTGGATTATTGTTTTGTCAGTTTCATTTATCATCTGTGTTATTTGTAGGTTTTTATAGCCACAAGGTTCTATGTAGCTAAATGGTGTTAAGTCCATATCCATATTTAAACTTATGCCATGGTAAGTATAGCCATTTTTTATTTTTAGCCCTAAAGCAGATATTTTTTTATCATTCACATATACCCCAGGGGCGTTATTTTTATGCTGTGCTTGTATATTATAATAGCTAAGTAATTCAATAATGGTTTGTTCTAATACATAAACTAATTTTTTAACACCAATACCTAAGCGTTTAATATCAAATAAACAATAAATGATTAATTGTCCCCTGCCATGATAGGTTATCATACCACCCCTGTCTGTTATTATTAATGGAATATTGTCAGGGTTAGTTAATAAATTTTTACTACTATCTCTAATACCACTTGTGAAAACTGCATTATGTTCTAATAACCATAGTTCATCTTCGCTGTTTTTTGTACGATTATCAGTAAAGTTCTGCATTTTTGCTAGGGTTTTTACATAAGATGCTAAACCCATATCTTTTATAATCATAAGGTGTATAAAATATTATTATGAGCATTTAATTCGCTATATATAGTATCTAATTGAGACTTACTTTTTGCATTAATTTTTACACTAACTGATAAATAATTATTATTTTTTGAGGGTGTTGTTTTTATATTTTCAGGCTTTATTTTGTCTGTGTGTTTGGCTATTATATTACATACTATATTTTTTAGATTTTCTTTTTTACCAATAGCTCTTATAGAAAAATTACAAGGGAATAAATAAACTATACTTTTTTGTTTTTTGTAATTTTGCATAGGTAAAACTTGCGTTATTTTGTATTAAAACAGTTGGCCACTAAAATACTAATATTTTGCTATAAAATTTAGGGAATTATATACCTAAATCTACAAAACCAGTTTTTAAGATCTTTCATCAAGTTTTCATTTTTAATTTTTAGACGGCTTTTTGTTTTCGTATTTTGCTTTGGTTTTGATAGTAGCACCTTTTTCAAGGCTTTTTCCATTTGTTTTAAATTTATCATAATGATTTTGAGTATGGTAGTGATTTGATGTAGTCTTCCATAAATTGCCAGTTAGGTTGGTTCTCACTATCAACTGGCAATAAAATAACCTCTTTTTTTAACCTATGCAATCTGACTTGCCTGCCAAATCCATATTTAGAGGATATTTGTTCTATAATTGCGATTAAAAACAAGTAAGTATATTTACTTAAGTTAATATTTAGTTCATTGTTAAAAATTAAGGTATGGATATTGTCATCACTAAAATATTGATAATCATGATAAAAAACATTACCGAACATATCTATTGTAATTTTATTTACAAACAAACTTTTACTATTTTTAAAGGTGTCTTTATCAATAAAATTTGTAATTCCATTATTATATGCTGAAGCAGTTATTAAAGGAGTATCCCCACTTACTCTGTATGCTTCTGTTAATCTCTCTCCCTTTTCTATTTCAAATAACGCACTTATACTAAACTCTCCCCATTTAACACTATCAAGACTAATTATATTTTTTGGATATATAACAGGATTATTGTAAACAATATTTTTTGCCTTATCTTTAATGTAGTCTTCCATAAATTTCCAATCTGGAAAATTATTTTTTACTGGTAAAAGTATTTTTTCTTTACTCAATCTGTCATTACTCATCTCTCTAGCAAATCCATATTTTTGCTTCATAGTTTCAATTACAGGCTTTAAAAACAAGAAGAGTATTGTATTTAATTTAATATTTTCATCTTTTATATCCAAAACAGTGCAATGGTCTGAAGCAATAAAATCATAGGGGTGATAAAAACAATAACCGATACTACCACTATTGTTTAAAGTGATGGCATTATTAAAAACATGGTGTTTTTCAGGCGGAATAACATAATTATCAATACCGTTATTTTCTTTAGTTGATGATATATAGGCAATATCCCCTGATATTTGTTTAGCAGTTGTTAATCTTTTTCCTCGCATTATTGAAAATATATCTCTAAAATCAAACTCTTGCCATTGTGATATATCAGTTTTCATCATCAATTTCCAATATTGAGTTAGCTGATATGTTGTTTTTGTTTAAAATTTCTAGTAGTGAAACTTCATCTATTTTTTTATCTAAAATATCTAAAATATCTAAATCTAATTTAGTTTTAAAAATAATATATTCTTTAATGCTTTTTACAAAGTCATCATCGCTAATATTGGAATAATCAGTTTTTTGATGGGCTTGTAATATCCACTCATCACCTTGTACAATAGCCTTACAAACTAAACTGATATTGTCTTCATATTGCTTTGGATTTTCTATTTTGTCCAACAGGTTAATTTTTATTTCATTCCATTTATTATAAACATCTGTTCTACCCTTGTTTTTTGATAACACAAACCCATCATCTTTTAAGTCATAAAAAACAACTTCTGCATTACTATGTGGCAAATGTGTTTCAAATATAGCAATAGCAGTATGAGTTGAGGCATTTGGTTGAAACAATTCTTTTGGCATGTTGATAACTGCTTTTAAAGTATGTTTTGTTAGTATTCTATTTCTAATTGTCCCATCTTTAAAAAACACCGATTGAGGGGCGATAATAACTCCATAACGACTAACATTATCTAGCATTTTCTCTAAAAATTGTATCTCTTTATTTGTTGGATTTTTTTTATTATCCAATCCGCCATAAGGTGGGTTGATAAAACCTATTGTTGGCTTTTCACTATCTAAGGTAGATATTGCTTCATCGCTGAAAAAATCAATATTATGTATCTTAGATTTACCATCGCCTCTAAAAAGCATATTTGATATAGCAAGCGAATACATTGTATTACTTTTTTCAAAACCTAATAATTGATTTTGTTTTATTTTTTGAATTCTATTACTTTTATCTGCTATATCAGAAGATTCAATCTTATCAATCAAGGTATTCATTCCACTAATTAAAAATGCCCCAGTACCGCAACAGGCATCAAAAATTTTATCATTAGGCTTGATTGGTACTAACTGGGTAAATAGAGTTGTAATATGATTAGGTGTTAAAACAATACCTTTTTTAACATTAGCAATACCAGCATATCTTAAAAATTCCTCATAAAATTTACCTATAATATCGTAACTGGTTTTTTTATTAAACAATGGAATAACCTTATCTTCTAATTCTTGTAAAATATCGCTCAAAATATCGCTATTATTTAAGTCATTATCTGTTGTTATAAAAGATAATTCATTGGTTAAAATCTTTATTTTTTCTGGACTAATACCTTCATTTTTTAATATGGCATTAATAGTTGTTGGGATATTATCAATGATTGTTTGAGTTTTATAGTTCTGATAATTATTTTTAAAGTCATTACCAAAATTATTTTTTTCATACAAACATATCATTAAAGAACTTAATAATATTGGGCGTTTTTGCGAGTCTATATTTCTAAGCATTCTGTTAATTTCACTAGAACTTTTAGATATGTTTTTGGCAATTAACTCTAAATTTAAATTTTCAAATAATGAAATATAGTCGTCTTCATTTAAAAATTCATTGATAGAAATGTTTTTGATTTTGTCATCTTGAATAATGAATGTATCAATCAAGTGATTGTATTCATCGTCAATATCACCACTAAAGGCAATACCAATAATTCTAAAGTCTTTTAAAAATCTGTATGTTGCAGCTGTTTTTATTTTTAGACTTTTGGATAGAAAAAACTTTAAATAATGTCTAACTCCAGCAGTCGCATATTTTTGTATATTATCACCTTTGTGGTCTTTAATTTGCGGCTTGTTTTCAATAAGAATTAAAATCTTTTTATCCTCATTCAAATAAATTAAATCAGGTTCACCCCTATCCTTACCTGTGTTTGATTTGGTTGCTGTGCTTAAAACATCTACAATATAAATATTTGTTATTTTCTTTGTTTTCCACTGCTTTGAAAAACTTTTTTTATTGGTTAAATAGTTAAATAAATCAATATCCGTTTGTGCTTCATTTTTTGCCATAATATCAATCCTTTAAGTCATTGTAACTAATTCTATTATTACTAAACACTTTTTAATATATATACCATTATGCCCTTGGTATCAATCTGGCAATTGCCCTCATTTAATCTAAATACAAACTCACTTACTAATTTTAAATTAAAATTATTACACCGTTATTTTTTAGTATTTTTACGCATGCTTTTATTTTCTTCGGCTCTTTTTTTACGCACTTCCTTAGGGTCGGCAAT
Source organism: Gammaproteobacteria bacterium (assembly GCA_965207335.1). GTDB lineage: Bacteria > Pseudomonadota > Gammaproteobacteria > PS1 > Pseudothioglobaceae. The sequence continues at coordinate 1,109,882 of OZ242267.1, read as the reverse complement.
AAGAGGACGGTATATTTCTACTCTATCTTTTGCCCTTAATATTGTATCCAAAGTAGTTATTTTACCAAAAATACCTACTTTGTCATTTGCTAGGTTTATTTGCGGGTATTTTTTAGTAATATTAGATTTTATTATAGCTTGTTTGACTGTAGTATCTTCTAATACTGTTAGTTTTAGTATAGTTTGCTCATTAGCAAGAGCATAAGCTACTTCTATATCAATCATTTGCTAATTTTTGTGCTTGTCTAAAATCTAAGCTACCCTCATAAATAGCCCTGCCAGTAATAGCACCAGATACACCATAGTTTGCTATTTGTTTTAGTTTAATAATATCGTCTATATTAGTAATTCCTCCAGATGCAATAATAGGAATAGTAGTTTGCTTAGCTAGGTTTTTAGTAGCTTCAATATTAACGCCAGTCATCATACCATCTCTTGCAATATCGGTATAAATTATGCTATTAACCCCATATTTTTCAAATCTTTTTACTAAGTCTATTGCTTTAATGGTGGTTTGCTTTACCCAGCCATCTGTTGCTACTAAGCCATTATTAGCATCTAAGCCTACGATGATTTTACCTTTAAATTTCTTGCATAGCTTTTCAATAAATTCAGGTTCAACAATAGCCTTAGTACCAATAATTAAATAACTAACACCAGCTTCTATATACGAGTTAGCAGTATCAATATTGCGAATACCACCACCTACTTGTATCGCTAGTTTAGGTAGTGTTTTAGTAATTTGCTTGATAATGTCAATATTTATAGGTTTGCCAGCAAAAGCACCGTCCAAATCTACTAAATGTAGGCGTTCTGCACCCTTATCAAACCATTTTTTAGCCATTGTAACAGGATTATTGGAAAAAACAGTGCATTCGTTAATAATGCCTTTTCTTAGTCGTACACATTTTCCGTCTTTTAAGTCAATCGCTGGTATTATAAGCATTTTATTAAAAAGTTGTCGCTAACCATTTTGTGCCTTATGTCTAAGCGTATGATCAATTAGTGTTAGAGCAAGCATAGCCTCGGCAATAGGAGTAGCCCTTAACCCTACACATGGGTCGTGTCTTCCTGTTGTTATTACTTGCTCTGTCTCGCCTTTGGTGTTAATACTAGCAACTGGTAAACGCAAACTTGAGGTTGGTTTTAGTGCTATATTGACAATAATATCTTGTCCACTACTAATACCGCCTAAAATTCCACCAGCATTATTTGATAAAAACTTATGATTATTATTTTTATCTTTGCTAATTGCATCTCTATGTTCGCTACCTTTTTGACTAATAGAGGCAAAACCTGCACCTATTTCCATGCCTTTTACCGCATTAATACTCATCATAGCATGGGCTATATCAGCATCTAATCTATCAAATATTGGCTCACCTAAACCTACTGGCATATTGTATGCCATTATTGTTATTTTTGCACCAATAGAATCACCAGATTTTCTTAGTTTATCTATATAATTTGCTAACTCTGGTACTATATTTTTATCAGGGGCAAAAAATGGATTGTTAGTTGTTTCGTCCAAATTTGTAACTGGAATTACTATATTACCTAATTGCGATAAATAGCCTTTGATTTTTACCCCATAAGTTTGAGCTAGGTATTTTTTAGCTATACCTCCTGCTGCAACACGCATAGCTGTTTCCCTAGCAGATGAACGCCCACCACCGCGATAATCTCTAATACCGTATTTATGCCAATAAGTATAATCTGCATGCCCTGGTCTAAAACTATTGGCAATATTACTATAATCCTTACTTCTTTGGTCGGTATTTTTAATCAATAAAGCAATTGGAGTGCCTGTGGTTTTACCATCAAAAACACCTGATAATATCTTTACTAAATCATCTTCTCGTCTTTGGGTAGTATGTCTTGAAGTACCAGGTTTTCTAAGGTCTAAGTCACCTTGTAAATCAGCCTCTGATAGCATCATATTAGGCGGACAGCCATCAACTATCCCTACAAGTCCATAACCGTGACTTTCGCCTGCTGTTGTTAGGGTAAAAAGTTTTCCTATTGTATTGCCTGACATAATTTATAATATTTAAGAAGTAGATAAACTAAATTAACTTTTTATAGTAACTAACTAAGTAACATAAGGCTTAACTATTTTTTTATTCAAATTTTATGTTTATTATAGTTAATTTTTTAATAAAATAAGGTATCTTTGTAATTTTAATAACAATTAAGTTCAACTTTTGGTTGTGTTAGAATTACTATTGTATAATTCAAAAGTTGGATTTGTGTAAATGTCTCTAAATACTACTAAGCAATGCAATTACCGCCATTAACTTTATATATTCATTATCCTTGGTGTATTAAAAAATGCCCGTATTGTGATTTTAACTCACACACAATTACAAACAATACAAGTAATTATATTGATGCTTTGTTGGCTGATTTTGACAATGATATTAAATATATTCAAAATAGAGAATTACAAGCTATTTTTATAGGTGGAGGCACACCTAGTTTAATGTCAAAAATAGAGGTTAATAGGTTAATTTCTGCTATTAAAAACAAAGCAAAACTAGCAAAAGATATTGAAATAACCTTAGAGGCAAACCCATCTAGTGCTGATATGGCAAAATTTAGTGCTTTTAAAGAATCTGGCATAAATAGGTTGTCTATTGGGGTACAAAGTTTTAATGATAAATTATTACAAACAATATCAAGGGTACATAGTGCAAATGAGGCTAAAAATGCAATAAAAATGGCAAAATTAGCCGGTTTTGATAATTTTAATATTGACTTAATGTATGGTTTAGAATCTCAAAATAAACAACAAATATTAACAGATATAAAAACAGCTATTCAATTTGCCCCTAGCCATATATCTTTTTATCAGCTAACCATAGAACCTAATACTTTGTTTGCTAAATATCCACCAAAATTGCCAGATAATGATATATTGTTTAGTGCCGAATATAGTGCTAAAAAATTATTAGAAAATAATGGCTATAAACAATACGAAATATCAGCTTATGGCAAAATACCATCTAAACATAATCTAAATTATTGGCATTTTGGCGATTATTTAGGTATTGGAGCAGGGGCACATAGTAAAATAACTCTAAAAAATGGCGATATTATTCGTGGATTAAAACCTAAATCCCCAGATAAATATTTGCAAAATCAAAGTATTAAGTATAAAAAAGTGCAAAATATAGCATTTGAATTTATGTTAAATGCGTTGCGATTAAAGGCAGGGTTTAGGAAAAAGTTGTTTGAAACCAGAACTAAAATAGCAATAAATACCATAATGGATAAGTTAAAAATAGCAGAAAATATGGGTTTATTAATAATTGACGGTGACAAAATAATACCTAGTAACAAAGGCTTCAATTTTTTAAATGATTTACAGGCTTTATTTTTAGATGACAATAAATAATAAAACAGAAAAAATAATAATTTCACCCGAGTATATAGGCTGTCGCTTTGATTTTACATTGGCAAAATTATTGCCAAATTATTCTAGAGCAAAAATTAGCACTTGGATAAAACAAGGCAAGGCAAGCATAAAAGGCAAAACTATAAGCGGCAAAGATAGAGTTAAACAAGCAACAGCACTAGATATAATAATTGAATTACAACCAGCATATAAATGGCAGGCACAAGACATAGCATTAAATATTGTCTATCAAGATAAAGACATAATAATAATCAATAAACCAGCAGGGCTAGTTACTCACCCGGGTGCTGGAAATAGTAATAATACTCTTGCAAATGGATTATTATTTTTTGATACCAGTTTAGCAAAATTAGATAGAGCAGGCATAGTTCATAGATTAGATAAAGATACCTCAGGATTATTAGTAGTTGCTAGAAGTCCAATAGCACAAAAATCTTTAATACAGCAGTTACAACAGCATAAAGTAGTTAGAGAATATATAGCTGTAGTTTACGGCAGTATGATAGCAGGCGGAGTAGTTACAGAACCAATAAGCAGACACCCTAGAAATAGAGTTAAACAAGCAGTGCATCCATTAGGAAAAAAAGCAATTACCCATTACAGAGTATTAGAAAGGTTTAACAATCATAGTGTTGTTAAATTAGTATTAGAAACAGGGCGAACCCATCAAATTAGAGTTCACATGACACATATAGGTAATGCCTTGCTAGGCGATAAACTATACGGTAAATACAGTGGAGTTTGTCATTTTCCAAAAGGTGCTAGTCAAGAATTAAAACAAGCATTACAAAACATAACAAGACAGGCATTACACTCAAAAAAAATATCCCTAACCCATCCAGTTAGTGGCAAAATAATGTCATGGGAGTCTAATTTAGCAGATGATATAAAACTATTAATAGATGAGCTTAGAATATACGATAAGCAACAATTATATAGCGATAAAAAATATTAAATATTTATACAAAAAACAACATAGTCAAAAAGCAGTACTATGCACATAGATTATATTTATGTAGTGGTCTTAAAATATGAATAATATAGTTAATTTTCCAGATAATGTTCTTTATTTAACTACCCCTAAAATATTAACAGGCGGGGCAAGTAATGGCGTTTATGAAAATTTTAATTTAGCTGATTATGTAGGTGATGATAAAACAGCACTAACTAATAATTATAGTTTATTAATGCACAAATATAAACTACCTAGTGAGCCAAAATGGCTAAGCCAAACCCACTCTAATACTTGCCTTATAGCAGATGATATAAATAATAAACCTCAAGCAGATTCTAGTTGGACTATTAATAAAAATATAGTTTGTGCTATGTTAAGTGCCGATTGTTTGCCTATTTTTGTAACTAGTAAAAAAGCAGATGCCGTAGGTATTATTCATGCTGGTTATCAGGGCTTATTAAATGGTGTTATTGAAAAATTTATTGAGAGTTTTCCAGTTAAACCTAATGATATATTAGTGCATTTAGGTGCTGGTATTAGTCAAAATTTTTTAGCATTAGATACGCAAATGTATCAAAAATTTATAGCTAAACAAGACATGTTTAGTAAATGTTTTAAGCAAAAAAGCATTAACTATCACCTAAGTATCTATCAAATGGCAATTATGATTTTTAACCAACACAGCATTAATAATATTACTGGTGGTACAGAATGTACTTATAGTAACGCCAATAAATATTTTTCATACAAAAGACAAGGGGCAAAATCAGGGCGAATGGCAAGTTTGATTTGGTTTGTTTAAAGTTTTATTTTAGTTTTTCCTTACCATATAAACTAAAATCCATTTCTTTACTGGTTTTGTTTAAGTGGTAATAATGCTTTGGTTTTTGTTTTCTTTGCTTTTGTTGTACCACACAGCCACGAATACTAAACTCATCGTTTAACTCAATATCCGCATAGTTTTTATTGACGCAAGACATAATCTTTTTACCATCAACTTCTATATATTGCCGAAAATATAACTCGTCTTTATAATCAATAACAGCATAGGCTTGATGGTGTACTTGCATACTAGGGTCAATAACAATAATACAGTTTTCACTAAATTCAGGTTCCATCATATCGCCTAAATTTTGCAAAGCATAAGACTCAGAATTAGTACTACAAGTAGATTTTATTAAATCTTTAGGGTTGTCTAATTGCATATTTTTTGACAAGTAGGGCAATAAAAACTAGAACGATTATTTTGTATAGTCCTAACTATTATACCAGAACAAACAATACAAGGCATACCAACTCTGCCATATACTGCTAGTTTTTGGGCAAAATATCCAGCTTTTTTTTCAACATTACTAAAATCTTTTAAAGTAGTGCCACCTTGTTTTATTGCCTCTTGTAATATTTCTTTTATAGCCTTAACTAATTTAGCTAGCCTTGTTATAGTTAAACTTTTAGCCTCAGACATTGGCGATATAGCAGATAAAAACAACGCCTCTAGTGCATAAATATTACCTATACCAACTACTATATGACTATCTGTAATAATTGCTTTTATACTGCGTTTTTTATTGTTACATATATTATACAAATATTTACCATTAAAATCATCTGTTAATGGCTCTAAGCCTAATTTTGCTAATAATTTATGCTTTTTACCCTTGTCAATCCACAAAACAGCACCAAATCTTCTAGGGTCTTTTAGTCGCATACATTTATCATTATCAAAATAAATAATAAAATGGGTGTGTTTTTCTAGTTTTTCATTATTTTTAACCACACTTAACGAACCAGACATACCCAAGTGTACAATTAATGAGCCAGTATCTATGTCGATTAAAATATATTTAGCCTGTCTTGTAACAGCAATTATTTTTTTGTTTGTTAAAGTTTTTATTAAGTGTTTTGGTATGTCAAAGCGTAGTTTTGCTCTTCTAATCTCTACCTTAGTTACGGTTTTATTGACTATTAATTTTACTAAGCCATTTTTTGTTGTCTCAACTTCTGGTAATTCTGGCATTATATTTTTATTGTTTAACTTATAACTTAATGTATCAGTCTTATTGTATTTTTATGCAATTTAATGTATTATTATACTTTTTAATAGCAAGGGGATATACTATGAATCCATTAGATTCAATAAAAGGCACTATTATTAGCGGTGTAGTTTTAGCACTTATTGTTTTATTAGCTGTTGCATCTAACTACAGTGTATTATCAATAATGGTTTGGCTACATGTAATATTTGGTATTACTTGGATTGGATTATTATATTACTTCAATTTTATTCAAGTACCAGCTATGGCATTAGCATTAGCAGATAAAGACGGGCCAGGACCTGCTGCTATTGGTAAATATATCGCACCAAATGCATTATTATGGTTTCGTTGGTCAGCCTTAGCAACATGGGTTATGGGTGCTGGGCTATTAGGTGCTAATTTTACTAATGCCTTTATGCTACAAAATGGTTTTGTTATTATAGGAATAGGTGCATGGCTTGGTACTATTATGTTATTTAATGTTTGGGGGCTTATTTGGCCAAATCAGAAAAAAGTTTTAGGCATCAAAGAAGCAACAGACGAAGAAAAAGCTAAAGCTAAAAGAATAGCAAGCCTAGCATCAAGAACAAATGTTATGCTATCTATCCCTATGCTACTATGTATGGTTGGTTATAAAAGTGGTATTGGCTTTTAAAAGTCAAACAGCTTTTGCTATACAACCCTAATAGGCAATACTTTAACTGTGTTTAGTCTTGTTAGGGTTGTTATTTTTACAATTTTAAGTCTTATATTAATATAAAAAGTTGCAAAAATACTACATTTTGTATTTTTTTTGCAAAAAATACTTGACAAATATTTTTTCTATGGCATAATGTGCAACATATATGTTAAATATTTTTTGTTTTTTGTTTATTTTTTAACAATATAGCGTAGTTTTTTGTTTATTCAAACTACTTTATTTTTTTTCAAACAAGGATATTAAAATGAAAAAAGTTATTTTATCTGCTGTAATAGCAGCAACTATGAGCATACCAGCATTTGCTGATATCTCAATCAAAGGCGATGCTCATTTTCGTTATGCCAGTAAAGAAGCAATTGGTTCTGATGATACTGAAAATAGCACAGCCCAAAGAGTGCGTTTACATTTCACTGGTAAAAAGGGCGATACTACTATTAAAATGGGCTTAAGAAACGATGGCGGTACTAGGGTTTCTAATGGTATTAGAGGTACAACCAGTGATGGTTCTGTCGCTGAAGTAAAGACTGGTTCTGGTGCAGGTAGTGGCGATAATATTGCGGCTTTAAATGTTGATTATCTATTTTTAACTACCAAAATTGGTCCTATTAAACTAAAAATTGGTGATTGGTGGGATACTACTGGTGTTGGCTTAATTCGTAAAGGTGTTTCTAATGTTGAAGCAATAGAGTTTAGTACTAGTATGGGCGGAGTTAATTTAGCACTAGAAACTAAAGCAGGACAAACACCAATAAGATATACTGTATCTGGCAAAGTAAGTGGCTTTAAAATTGTTGTTGAGTATTTTAATTCTAATGCTGCCCCTACAAGCGATGGTGGTTCTCGTGATGAACTTCTTCCTAGTTATACTGATATATTAGTTAAAGGTAAAATAGCTGGTATAGGTATTGCTGTTGAGTATGCAACTAGTGATGCTCAAGCTAATAGTGCTACTTCTGGTGGTAATGCCAATGTATTCCATGTTTGGAAGACTGTAAACGGTGTTACTTATCACTTAGCAAGAGCGGCTTGGGATAGAGGAATATCTGGTGTATATGGTAATAATGGTGGCAATGGCGGTAATTCTAAGTTTTCACCATTAGGTGTATCTATCTTAGGCTCAGCACCTGGTGTTAATGGAAAAATAGCCTTAGGTAATGTTAATAGTAATGGTGTTGTTAGTGATACCTCAGTAATTGGTATTCGTGCTGACCTTAAAATAGCTGGTATGGGTGTTCAACTTGCAGTTGGTACACTAGACTTAGGTAATGGCGAAGCTGCTTCTAGTTTATATGGTAAAACAAAAACCTTTAAAGACATTATTGTTACTCGTTCTTTAGGTAAAGGCTCTAACATCAAAGCATCTTATGGTACATATGCTGGTGGTAGTTCTGTAGGTGCTAAAATCTCTGTTAAATTCTAAATTAATAGATTTTTTAAAGTGGCTTAAACACCACTTGACATAACAAAAACCCTGATATTGCATCAGGGTTTTTTATTACTATTTCATAATAAGCCTTGCAATGTGTGGGTAGCATTGTAAAATAAAAGCCATAAATAAGTAAGCAAAGCTTACTTTGGGGAATATCCCCAAACCCCTAACAGCAATTACAGGTTGTTTAGTTTGTATTAAGTTGTTTTAGTTATTTTTTAATTGAGGGGCAGAACTAGTTTTTTCATTACAACTATTGTACAACAGCCCCTCAAACTCCCCATATAGACATTGTGCTTGTAAGGTATATTTTTGTCGTGAGATAATTCGTGGTGTGGTTTAAAAAAGCACTAACAATAACGAATTGGAATTATACCTACCGTCATTGCGAGACTTTGTAAAAAGGCGTGGCAATCTCGTCTTGCAAATGCGGTGTAATTAGTACCAGTGCGTTGCCTGAGATTGCCACACACTAAAAAACAGTGTTCGCAATGACGATATATAAAAAAAGTACCCAGAATAACGAATTGGAATTATACCCACCGTCATTGCGAGACTTGTAAAAGGCGTGGCAATCTCATCCTACAAACACCCATCGTCATTGTGAGACTTTGTAAAAGTCGTGGCAATCTCGTGCTACAAAAGCGATGTAATTTAAAAAAGTACCAAGAATAAGTAAGCAAAGCTTACTTTGGGGAATATCCCCAAACCCCTAACAGCAATTACAGGGTGTTTAGTTTGTGTTAAGTTGTTTTAGTTATTTTTTAATTGAGGGGCAGAACTAGTTTTTTCATTACAACTATTGTACAACAGCCCCTCAAACTCCCCATATAGACATTGTGCTTGTAAGGTATATTTTTGTCGTGAGATAATTCGTGGTGTGGTTTAAAAAAGCACTAACAATAACGAATTGGAATTATACCCACCGTCATTGCGAGACTTTGTAAAAGTCGTGGCAATCTCGTGCTACAAAAGCGATGTGATTTAAAAAAGTACCAAGAATAGTAAGCAAAGCTTACTTTGGGGAATATCCCCAAACCCCTAACAGCAATTACAGGTTGTTTAGTTTGTGTTAAGTTGTTTTGCTTGTTTTTTTATTAGAGATCTTTGCATAAATAAGGATGATTAACAGAGCTCTGATTTTTGCTTAATTGATGATATTCTATCAAGCTTGCTCTAGTTGTTCTAAAGCTGGTTTGATAAAAATTATCAAGTGAGTGAAAAGCGGGGTTCTGATGATTATTCATGTTTGTGCAAAGGTCTCAATTAAGGGGCAGAACTAGTTTTTTCATTACAATTCACCGTACAACCGCCCCTCAAACTCCCCATATAGACATTGTGCTTGTAAGGTATATTTTTGTCGTGAGATAATTCGTGGTGTAATTTAAAAAAAGTACCCAGAATAACAAATTGGAATTATACCCACCGTCATTGCGAGACTTTGTAAAAGTCGTGGCAATCTCGTGCTACAAAAGCGATGTAATTTAAAAAAGTACCAAGAATAAGTAAGCAAAGCTTACTTTGGGGAATATCCCCAAACCCCTAACAACAATTACAAGTTGTTTATTTTGTGTGAAGTTGTTTTAGTTATTTTTTAATTGAGGGGCAGAACTAGTTTTTTCATTACAACTATTGTACAACAGCCCCTCAAACTCCCCATATAGACATTGTGCTTGTAAGGTATATTTTTGTCGTGAGATAATTCGTGGTGTGGTTTAAAAAAGCACTAACAATAACGAATTGGAATTATACCCACCGTCATTGCGAGACTTTGTAAAAAAGCCTGAGATTGCCACACACTAAAAAACAGTGTTCGCAATGACGGGTTGGAATAATTAGTACCAGTATGTTGCCACTCACTGACATTAAGCAAAAATCAGAGCTCTGTTAATAATCCCTATTTATCATAGTATAATAGAAGTATTAGATGAGGTTGGTGGTTTAAATGAGTATAAAAAATATTTTTATTGATTATATTTTTTGGCTAAGTATATTATTAGCACCATTATTATTATGGTTATTTTTATTGCTAGTTGATATATCAAATAATAATATAGCCCATAGTCTAACAACAATATTTTTAGTAATATTGCTATATCCTATATTAGAAGAAATAGTTTTTAGAGGGTATTTACAAAGTACATTATTAAAATATAAGATATTTTTAACAAGTATTATTGGCATAAGTTATGCTAATTTAATAACTAGCATAGTATTTGCATCATTACATTTATTAAACAATATACCAACTATAGCACTTGCTATTTTTGTTCCGTCGTTGATATTTGGATTTTTTTATCAACGATATAATAGTGTTGTTCCAAGTATATTATTACATATTTACTATAATACTATTTTTTTGGTTATGGTATAGAGAACTTGTTATGAAAATATAAAAAGTTGCAAGTTGTAAATTAGCAACTTGTACACAACTAAATCCTCGCTAGTTAGTACAATTATTTATTGAATAATTTTGTCGTTTACATACAAGGCATTTGTTATTAATTTAGAGTTTTTATTCCAATATTTAAAATTACCGTATAATTTATTATTAATGTAAGTTGTAGCCAACATTTTGTTGCCATTATAATAATATTTTGTGTAATCACCGTTTAAAACACTGTTTTTATAAGTTGAGGTTATTTTTTGTTGTCCATTATCATACCACCAAGTAGCCTTGCCTTTTTTTAGGTTGTTATGATAGTTTATCTCTGCCCATTTTTTACCGTTTAGATACCACCAAGTAGTTTTGCCGTGTAACTTGTTGTCTTTATATTTTTTAGTAAATTTTTTATTGCCATTTTCATACCAACCTATTTTTATATTTGCTATTGTTTCTTCTGTTACATCTACTGCATAAATATTAGTTGTTAGCAAAATTAGGGCAATAAAACTTTTTGAGATTATTATGCAGTGGCAAGAAATAGCTAAAAATATTTGAGTTATTTTTAGCATTTTAGGTTGTTATGCAGCGGTATTGTTTTACTAAATATGGCATTTATCTTCCCGAGCTTATAAAATTAGTACTTAATAAATTGTCCGATTTATTATAATACAATATTTTACCATTAATATCAACTACTTTACCCCCAGCCTCTTCTAATATACATACACCAGCCGCTGTATCCCATTCTGAGCAAGGGCTAAATTTAGGATAATAATCGTATTTACCATTTGCTATATAGACAAATTTTAATGCACTACCAACTGTTTGTATGTTGTATTTTCCTAGTTTTTTTAGGTGTTGTTGTAAATATTTGTTATTGTATGAATAATTACCAATTACTATTCTAAGTGGACTGTGTTTTTTACTAGCTGTTATTTTAGTTGTAGTTTGGTTTTTGTATAAAAAAGCACCTTTATTTTTTATGCCATAAAAATGGGTTTTAGTAACAGGTGCATAAATTAAACCAAAAATAGGGCGATTATCTTTAATATAACTAATGTTAATACAAAATTCATCAGTGCCATTTATAAAGTCTTTAGTGCCATCTAACGGGTCTATTAGCCAATATTCATTCCATTTTTTTCTTATACTATATGGGGTATTTTTGGATTCTTCTGATAATATTGGAATACTTGGCATAATTTCTGCTAAGCCTGTGACTATAATATTATGCGAGCTTGTATCTGCCTTTGTTATATAAGTACCATCATCTTTTGTTTGATAATCAATATTTTTTTGGTAGTAATTAATGATTTTGGCACCAGCTATTGTGCTTAATTTTATGATTTGTTGAATTATGTCACTAGCAAACATAGGATATTTGCAAAGTTATAGGTAATAAAGCAAAAGAAGGCAATTTAAGTATTTTTTCATTAGCTTTAAATATGGTGGGCCTGGTAGGACTTGAACCTACGACCAATCGATTATGAGTCGATTGCTCTAACCAGCTGAGCTACAGGCCCTAAGTTTTAATAAATTCTTAGGGTTTTATAAGAGAATATCTAATTTTATTCTAAAAAACTATTTAATTTATGTGCTCTTGAGGGGTGTCTTAGCTTGTGTAGTGCTTTTGATTCTATTTGACGAATCCTTTCTCTGGTTACATCAAATTGCCTACCTACTTCTTCTAGGGTATTATCATTGCTCATACCAATACCAAAACGCATTTTTAAAACCTTAGCCTCTCTTGGAGATAAACTATTTAATAACTCATTAGTAATTTCCTTTAAACCTTCTTTAGTAGCAATTTCTAAGGGAGATAATAGTTTTGCATCCTCTAAAAAATCACCTATATTAGAATCTTCGCCATCGCCAACAGGTGTTTCCATAGATAATGGATCTTTGGAGATTTTTAATATTTTTCTAACTTTATATTCTGGCATATCCATTTCTTCTGATAACTCTTCTGGTTTTGCTTCTCTGCCATATTTTTGTAGTAGTGTTCTTTGGACTCGGTTTAACTTATTAATTGTTTCAATCATATGCACAGGAATTCTTATAGTGCGAGCTTGGTCTGCTATTGACCTAGTAATTGCTTGTCTAATCCACCAAGTAGCATAAGTAGAAAACTTATAGCCACGGCGATATTCAAATTTATCCACAGCTTTCATAAGTCCTACATTGCCCTCTTGAATTAAGTCTAAAAATTGTAAGCCACGATTGGCATATTTTTTAGCAATAGAGATAACCAGTCTTAGATTTGCCTCAATCATTTGTCTTTTATATTTTTTAGCGTATCTATCGCCTTTTTTTAGTATTTTATTTAACTCTTTTAATTGTGCTATTGGAATTTGTATTTCACTTTCTTTGATAGCTAAGTTTCTTTGGGCAAAGTATATATTATCGGCTATATTTTTTTGTTTAAATTTATTATTAATATCTTTTGGCAGTGCCATTTCTTTTATCCAATCTATATTTGTTTCATTGCCAGCAAAATTTTCAAAAAATTTAGCTCTTTCTAAGCCAGCATCTAAGCAACTATTTAAAATTGATTTTTCTAATTCTCGCACATATTTCATTTGTTTTTCTACTTCTGCCACCATATTATTGACTAATTTAGGTGATATTCTTAAATTAGACAAAACATTAGAAAATTCTGCTAGTGATTTTTGAGTTTTTTTGTTTTCATAGCCAAGTTTTTCTTTATTTTTAATATATTTGCTATATTTATCTTTTATTATGGCTATTTTTTCGTAAACAATATCTGCATTAGGTCCTATGTATTCTTGGTCAAATTCTGCATCTTCTTGATATTTTTCAGTTACTACTGTTTTACAATTATTTACATTTATATCATCGCCTTGATAACCAATAACAACATCGGTCATTTTGCATTTTCCTTCTTCTAGTCGTAAATAGGCTTTAAAGAATATTTTAGCTGACTTAGGGTATTGAGCAACTCCTTGCATAATTTGGAATACACCTGATTCTATTTTTTTAGCTATTATAATCTCATCACTTTGCTCTAATAGGTTTACAATACCCATCTCACGCATATATATTCTAACTGGGTCTGTTGTTCTGCTAAATTCTGAGTCTAATGCTGCTAATGCTGCTATAGTTGTCTCTTGGCTGTTGCTTTGTGCTTTTGCCCCCTCTTCAATTACTAGGGTGTCAGCATCGGGGACAGATTCTGATACAGTTATATCTAACTCATCTAAAATAGTGATAATTATCTCTATTTGTCCTTCTGCTAATAATTCGCTTGGTAATAAATCGTTTAAGTCTTTGTAAAGAATATAGCCTTGACTTTTACCTAAAATGATTATTTCTTGTAGTGCTTTTTTGTATATTTTAGATTGTTCCATTAATACAATAAGTTAATAAAATGCCATTTATTATACATAAATATAATATAATTTTATATAATAATTTTTTATTTTAAGATTTATAGTAATTTAGGTTTGCAATTATTTAGCATAATAATAAATACAAGTATTAAAATAAAAGTAGTTTTAATTTGTATTTTTTATTGAGGTATTTAGAGTAAAATTAATCTATTTAATTTTTTTATTATGTTAAAGTTAAGTGAAGTATTAATAGCTAACCCAGAAATAGATGACTTTGAATCATTAGAATTAATGATTACAAAAATAGCTAAGTCATCTGGAGAAATATTTTTTAAAATAGATGTTAAGCCTCAATTTACAGGTATACCTAATAATTGGGAAGATCGTTTAGAATCAGCATTTTGTTAAATGAGACCTTTGCATAAACATGAATAATCATCAGAACCCCGCTTTCCACTCACTTGATAATTTTTATCAAACAAGCTTTAGAACAACTAGGGCAGACTTGATAGAATATCATCAATTAAGCAAAAATCAGAGCTCTGTTAATCATCCCTATTTATGCAAAGGTCTCAAAACATCCACATTTAGAATAATATGAGTTTTAAATATATCAATAAAGGTAAAGATTTGTTTGATGCAGATGATGCAGATGATTTACAAGCAAATACTAAGCAATTAGAAGCACAATTAAAATTTTATCAAAATAAATTACATAATCCAAGCAAAAATCAAACTAATACTGAGCGGATAGAAGATTTACTGCAATTAGCAAGAGTAGAAAATGATCTTTATAAAAAGCAAGATGCTTGGAATAATGCTTTTTTAGCATTTACTATTGCTGAAAAAGACAATTTATGGCAATTAGCAGTTGAGGCTTGTGATGTATTATTTTTAACAGAAGGCCCAGACTCTTTGGTTGCTTTAGGACATGCTTTGTGGCTAGGTATTACCTTTCCAATAGACCCAGAACTTACTGTTGCAATATTACAACATTTAGTAGATGAATCGCCAAACGAATCAGAGACTAAGGCTGTAGCCGCTACAGTGGCACATTATATAGCTACTACTCGTTGTAAAGATAATTCTGACTTAACATTTTTTACCTCACAATTATTAGCTAGTGTTGCTGATAATCACAGCCGTATTAGCGACCAAAAAACTTTTGATGTTTGGCACAGAGCACTTGAACTTAATAATTCTGATGTATTTTTAAAAAAATTATCACATGCTATCAACCAATTAATAGGTGATAAATGGTGGGTAAACAAAGAAGATATTTACAAACAAATAGATAGTAGTTCTGTATGACTAAAATAAAAATATGCGGTATTACAAGTGCTAATATTGCTAAGGAATTATTTGTAGATGCTATTGGCTTAGTATTTTATGATAAATCGCCTCGTTTTGTGGATGTAAATACTGCCAATGATATTATTGCATCATTAGCGCCTTTTATAAATAGAGTAGGTTTGTTTGTAAATTCTAATACTGACTATATTAATAAAATTCTAAATAGTGTTGCCATTGATACCTTGCAATTCCATGGCAATGAGACAGCTGCTGAATGCCAAAAGTATCAAATGCCATACATTAAAGCTGTAAAAGTAAACAATAATACTAATATAAGTAAATATGCTGATGAATTTCATAAGGCATCGGCTTTACTACTTGATGCTGATAGTAATAGTTATTATGGCGGTAGCGGTAAGGTTTTTGATTGGAATTTAGCACATATTAAAATTGATAAACCAATAATTTTAGCAGGTGGCTTGAATGTTGATAATGTGCAACAGGCAATCAAAATTACCCAACCTTATGGCGTTGATGTATCTTCAGGAGTAGAAGTTAAAAAAGGCATTAAAGATATTACAAAAATTAAACAATTTATAGCTAAGGCTAACATTGATGCCTTATAATTTTCCTGACAATGAAGGGCATTTTGGACAATATGGCGGTGTTTTTGTAGCCGAAACTTTAATTAAAGCCGTTGCAGAATTGAAAGATGCTTATGCTAAATATAAAAATGATAAAGATTTTTTATCTGATTTTGAAAAAGATTTAAAGCATTTTGTTGGCAGAGAAACCCCTTTATATCATGCTAAAAATTTAACTAAGTATTGTGGCGGAGCTAATATTTATTTAAAACGAGAAGATTTAGCACATACAGGTGCACACAAAATAAATAATACCATAGGACAAATATTATTAGCCTCTAGGATGGGTAAGAAACGCATTATTGCTGAAACAGGGGCTGGACAACACGGAGTTGCAACTGCTACTGTTGCTGCTAGGCTTGGGCTTAAATGTGTTATTTATATGGGAGAGATAGACATTAAAAGGCAGGAATTAAATATTTTTAGAATGCGTTTATTAGGTGCAGAAGTTCGCTCGGTTAGCTCTGGTTCTAAAACACTTAAAGATGCCTTAAATGAAGCAATGCGTGACTGGGTGGCTAATGTTGATGATACTTTTTATATTATAGGTTCAGTGGCAGGGCCTCATCCTTATCCTATGATGGTTAGAGATTTTCAAACTGTAATTGGTAAAGAGGCAAAAAAACAATTTAATGAGCAAGTAGGTGGTTTGCCTGATGCCTTAGTGGCTTGTGTTGGCGGCGGTTCAAATGCCATAGGATTATTTTATCCGTTTTTAGATGATAATATTGTAGATATTTATGGTGTTGAAGCAGGTGGTTATGGATTAGATAAAGTAGCAGGACATGCGGCACCTTTATGTACTGGTAGTGTTGGGGTTTTGCACGGTAATAAAACTTATTTAATACAAGATAAATATGGGCAAATTATAGATACTCATTCTATATCAGCGGGGTTAGACTATCCTGGAGTTGGACCTGAACATGCTCATTTAAAAGATATAGGACGAGTTAATTATGTTGCTATAAATGACAATGAAGCTTTAGCTGCCTTTCATTTATTAACTAAAAAAGAGGGAATACTACCAGCATTAGAATCATCCCATGCTATAGCTTATGCTGTTAAACTTGCAAAAAAAATAGGTTATGGTAAAAATATAATTGTTAATTTATCAGGAAGGGGCGATAAAGACATTAATACAGTATCTAATTTAGATAATAATGCTTTATGATAAACAAATTTAGTGAATTTTTTAAGGTGTGTTAGATGCACTATTTATAATTAACTAATGCCATAGCATTATTTATGTTATAAATTATAATTTTCTCAAATATTTTTAGAATATGACAAATAAAATTGAAATTAAATTACCAGATATAGGCGATTTTGATGAAGTAGAAGTAATAGAAATACTGGTGCAAAAGGGCGATGAAATTAGCAAAGAGCAAAGTATTGTTACCCTAGAATCTGATAAAGCATCTATGGAGATACCATCACCTGTAGCTGGTATTGTTGATAGTATAGTTGTTAAATTAGGCGATAAGGTTAAATATGATGATTTAATAATAACCTTGTTAACAAAAGAAACTTTATTAACAGAAAATAAAGCCGATGATAATAGTAATGATGTTGCAAATAGCCAAAACTCTAAAAACTCTAAAATAGAATTTATACCTGTACCAGATATAGGCGATTTTGATGAAGTAGAAGTAATAGAAATACTAGTACAAAAGGGCAATAAAATTAGCAAAGAGCAAAGTATTGTTACCCTAGAATCTGATAAAGCATCTATGGAGATACCATCACCTGTAGCTGGTATTGTTGATAGTATAGTTGTTAAATTAGGCGATAAGGTTAAATTAGGCAGTGATATTTTAAGTTTAATTATTACTCATGCAGATATTGATAATAAAACCAAGCAAGTACCAACAGAAATTAAGCAAGAAGAAACTAAAAATACCCAAAATACTAAGCAAAATTTAAATACTAAGCAAACGGTAGTTGAAGTTACTCCAAGTAAAGATTTTCATGCATCACCGTCTATGCGTAAATTAGCCAGAGAGTTAGGGGTTGATTTAGCCATAGTATCAGGTAGCGGTAATAATGGTCGTATTCTAGAAACCGATGTTAAGGCTTTTGTTAAACAAGCTTTGACAACAGGAATAGGCGGTAGTGCTATACCTAATATACCTAGTGTTGATTTTTCTAAATTTGGCGAAATTGAGCAAATACCACTAACAAGAATTAATAAACTATCGGCTAAACATTTAAGTGCATGTTGGCTAAATATTCCCCATGTTACTCAATTTGACGAGGCAAATATTGATGATTTAGAACAATTTAGACAAAAGCAAAAAGCTCAAGGAAACAAGTTTACACCACTAATTTTTATTATTAAAGCAGTGGCAAAAGCCTTACAAATGCACCCTAGATTTAATGCTTCTTTATCATCTGATGGCGAAAGTCTAATTATTAAAAAATATATTAATTTAGGCATAGCAGTTGATACTCCTAATGGCTTAATTGTCCCAGTGCTAAAAGCGGTAAACACTAAATCTATTACTGAATTATCAAAAGAATTAACCAATATATCACAAAAAGCAAGAGATGGTAAATTATCAATGAATGATTTAGCAGGCAGTTGTTTTACAATATCTAGTTTAGGTGGTATTGGTGGTATGCAATTTACCCCCATAGTAAATGCTCCAGATGTAGCTATTTTAGGAGTTTCAAGATCCAAGATAAAACCAATATGGAATGGCAGCGAATTTGTCCCGCAGTTAATGCTACCTTTGGCATTATCTTACGACCATAGAGTAATTGACGGTGCACAAGGTGCTAGGTTTATTACTGATTTAGTAAACCTTTTAGCAGACTTAAGGAATTTGTTATGACTATTAAAACTAAGGCATTAGTTATTGGTTCAGGCCCTGGAGGTTATAGTGCTGCATTTAGATTGGCTGACTTAGGAGTTAAGGTAGTATTAATAGAAAAACATAAAAATTTAGGTGGAGTATGTCTTAATGTTGGTTGCATACCCTCTAAGTCCTTATTACATACCGCAGAAGTTATAAATGAAGCTAAAAGCACAGAGCATACAGGCATTAGTTTTAAGGGTATTAATATTGATTTAGACAAAGTTCGTGATAATAAAGTTGGTATTGTTAGTAAACTAACAAAAGGCATTAGTGCATTAGCAAAAGCCAGAAAAGTTAAGGTAATTAACGGCTATGCTAAATTTATATCAAACAATAAAGTTCAAGTAGGTAATGATGTTATTGAGTTTGAAAATTGTATTATTGCCACAGGCTCTAGAGTTACTAGACCTAGTATGTTTGACTCTGATAGCCCTAGAATAATGGATTCAACCGATGCCTTAGAAATAAAAGACATACCAAAAAGTTTATTAATAATAGGTGGAGGTATTATTGGTTTGGAGATGGCATGTGTTTATCAGGCATTAGGTAGTGAAATTACCATAGTAGAATTAGCGGATTATTTAATATCATCTGCTGATAAAGATATAGTTAAACCATTATATAGTCGTATTAGTAAGCTTTATAAGGATATTTTATTAAATACTAAAGTTGTCAAAATTACCAGCAAAAAAGACTGTGTAAATATTGTTTTTCAAGACAAAAAAGGCACAACTAATGCTAGTTTTGATAAGGTTTTAATTGCCATAGGTAGAACGCCAAACGGTAATTTAATTGATGCCGATAAGGCAGGGGTTGCTGTTGATAATGATGGCTTTATTAGAGTTGATAGGCAAATGAGAACTAATGTTGCTAATATTTTTGCTATTGGTGATATTGTATCTCAACCCATGCTAGCTCATAAAGCAGTACACGAAGCAAAAGTAGCGGCAGAAGTTATTTGTGGAAAAAAATCAGCATTTGATGTTTTAAGTATTCCTTCTGTAGCTTATACAGACCCAGAAATTGCTTGGGTAGGTGCAACAGAAACACAACTAAAAATAGATGGTGTAGAATACATAAGTGGTGTTTTTCCTTGGGCTGCAAGTGGACGAAATTTAAGTATTGGTAGAAATGATGGTATAAGTAAAGCACTATTTGATAAAAAAACTAATAGATTATTAGGTATGGGTATTTGCGGTGTTAATGCTGGTGAGTTAATAGCAGAGGCAACTCTTGCTATAGAAATGGGTTGCAATATGGCAGACATAGCACTAACTATTCATCCACACCCTACTTTGTCTGAGACTGTTGCTTTTGCAGTAGAGATGGCAGAGGGAACAATTACTGACTTATTGCCTAAGAAAAAATAATAACTGTAATATAATAATTATGCAGTGGTTTTAGTTGTACTAATATTTTGCAATATTATAGTTGATAATTATGAATATAGATAAAGCCAGAGATAATGTTATTAAACAGCAGGTAAGAACTTGGGGAGGGTTAAATTACATAGCCAATAATGCTTTAAAAAAAACACCCAGAGAATTATTTGTGCCAGAAAAATACAAAAAATTAGCTTTTTCTGATATTGAAATACCAATTGGTTATAATCAATTGATGTTTGCACCTAAGATAGAGGGTAGAATACTATCTGCACTTAATATACAAAAACAAGAAACAGTATTAGAAATAGGAACAGGAAGTGGTTACTTAACAGCAGTTATAGCCCTACTTTGTGCTAAAATAACAAGTATTGATATTAATAAAGAATTGTATTTATTAGCCAAAAAGAAATTATCAGAATTAAATATTAAAAATATTGATTTATTAGTAGGCGATGTTGCTAATATTTTTAAAAATAAAGTATTTTTTGATGTAGTAGTAATTGGCTGTGCTATTCCAAAAGTAACTAGAATGTATTTTCATTTATTGAATATTAACGGCAGAATGTTTGTAGTTGAAGGCGTAAGTAAATCTATGCAAGCTAAATTAATTACCAGAACTAGCGATAAAGATTGGCAAACAGAAGTTTTATTTGAAACCCAGCTTAGCATTATGCAGGGACTACAACCAACAGTTAAATTTATATTTTAATTTATGGAGACCTTTGCACAAATATGAATAATCATCAAAAAACCACTTTTTACCAACTTAGCAATTTTTTAAACCCAGCCTTAGCCCTGCTAGGACAAAGTTTAATATAATGAGACTTTTGCATAAACATGAATAATCATCAGAACCACGCTTTACACTCACTTGATAATTTTTATCAAACCAGCTTTAGAACAACTAGGGCAGGCTTAATAGAATATCATCAATTAAGCAAAAATCAAAATTCTGTCAATCATCCTATTTATGCAAAGGTCTCAAAATCACTAATTTGGCAAAAAATTGAATTTTTGCTAATCACCCCTATTTATGCAAAGGTATCTTATGAATTATTTATTAGATTACCCTAAAACCATAGCATTATTATTGCTAACTATAATTGGTTTTTTTGTTTACCAAATACCTGATTTTGAGTTAGATGCATCAGCTGATTCATTAATATTGGAAAATGATAAAGATTTATTATATTATCACAAAATTCACAAAGAATATGCAAATCAAGATACCTTAATTATAGCTTATACTCCTAAAAAAGGAGAGTTAATAGATAAAAGGCAATTACAAAATTTAGATATTTTTCAAAGACAGCTACAACAATTAACACATATAAAATCTGTTTTTACTATTTTAGATGCTCCATTATTTAGAAGTCCACCTATTAATATAGCCAATATAGCTAATTCTAGGGCATCACTAAGAAGTGAAAATATAGATTTAGAACTAGCAAAAAAAGAGCTTTTATCTAATCCACTGTACTCTAATAATCTAATTAGTGAGGATGGCAAAACAACTGCTATTTTAATTACTTTAAATCCAAACCTAGAAGCTATAAAAAATAGAGATAAACGCAACCAACTAAGATTATTAAAACAAAATAATAAATTATCTCAAAAGCAACAACAAGAATTAAATGATTTAGAGGTTATAGTTAAGCAAAATACCTCAGAAAATTCTAAAATACAAAAAAAAATAGTTAAAGATGTTCGTTTTATAAGTGATTTTTTTACTAAAAATGCGGTAATTTTTTTAGGCGGACTACCTATTATTACAACAGACATAATATCCTATATAGAAAACGACTTAATTGTATTTAGTATAGCAGTAGTAGTTATTATTATGTTGATGCTAACTATATTGTTTGACAAGTTGCGATGGACAATACTACCTATTGTAGTTAGTGTAATAACCGCTGTTACCATGACTGGAGTTTTAGCATTTTTAAATTGGAAAGTAACCGTTATTTCATCTAACTTTTTATCGTTATTACTGGTTATGACTTTATCGGTAATGGTACATTTGATTGTTAAATACCGTGAGTTAGTTGATAAAAATCCAGAGCTTGAAAATAGAATTATTATTGAAAAAACACTAAGAACAATGTTTAAACCTTGTTTATATACCACTTTGACTACTGTAGTTGCATTTGCATCCTTATTAATAAGTGGTATTAGGCCTGTTATTGATTTTGGTTATATGATGAGTGTTGGAGTAGTATTAGCATTGGTATTATCATTTTTATTTTTTACTATTGCGGTATCACTAATGCCAAAACCAAAAACTAGTAAAAGTAAAGAAAGCCTTTCTATTTCTGGATATTTAGCATCATTTACCGATACACATAATAAATCTATCATAATAGCCGCTATATTTATTTTATTAATATCTATTTTTGGCATTTCTAAATTAAGTGTTGAAAATAGGTTCATAGATTATTTTAAAGCTGATACCGAAATTAGTCAGGGACTATCATTAATAGATACTAAGCTAGGAGGTACTACACCTTTGGAGATTATTATTGATGATTTAGGATATGATTATTGGTATGATGAAGATGTTAGAGAGCAAGTTCATGATATACAAAAATACCTAGAAAGCCTACCATCTACTGGCAAAGTTCTGTCAATTGATATTCCATTACAGATAATAACTATAATTAATAATAATAAAAAATTAAATGGTTTTTTCTTAAATATAGTGCGTACAAAAATTCCAGAAGTAGCAAAAAAACATGCTATTAATCCATATATTTCTGAAGATATAGGGCAGTTAAGATTTGTTGTTAGGGTTAAAGATACAGATAAATCCCTAAATAGAAATGAATTAATAGCAACAATTAAAAATCATTTAATTAACAATATGCATATAAAAGAAGATATAGTTAATATAACTGGCACTTTAGTATTGTACAACAATATGTTGCAAAGTTTATTTACCTCGCAAATAGAAACTATGGGCTTAGTTTTTGTGATGATATTTATTATGTTTTTAGCGGTATTTAGATCTTTTGTATTTTCTTTATTAGCAATTATTACCAATGTTTTGCCATCATTTTTGGTTTTAGGTATTATGGGTATATTAGGCATACCACTTGATTTAATGACTATTACCATAGCATCTATAGCTATAGGAATTGGTGTTGATAACGCCATTCATTATATCCATAGATTTAAAACAGAATTTGTCAAAGACAGCGACTATATTGCAACCATGTATCGCTCTCATAATAGTATTGGTGTTGCTATGTTTTACACATCAGTTACAGTTACCATAGGCTTTTTGGTATTAGTATTCTCTAATTTTATACCTAGTATTTATTTTGGGGTATTCACAGCTATTGCTATGACTACCGCCTTATTTGCTAATTTAACCTTATTACCAAGGTTGATACTATTATTTAAACCAAAAATAGCAATAAAATAAAATTTAGATACATAAAAAAAGTACCCATAATAGTAAGCAAAGCTTACTTTGGGGAGTATCCCCAAACCCCTAACAACAATTGTTTTTTTATTAGAGATCTTTGCATAAATAGGGATGATTAGCAGAATTCTGATTTTTGCTTAATTGATGATATTTTATCAAGCCTGCCCTAGTTGTTCTAAAGCTGGTTTGATAAAAATTATCAAGTGAGTGGAAAGCGGGGTTTTGATGATTATTCATGTTTGTGCAAAGGTCTCAATTAAGGGGCAGAACTAATTCCTTCATTACAACTATTGTACAACTGCCCCTCAAACTCCCCATATAGACATTGTGCTTGTAATTTATATTTTTGTCGTGAGATATTCGCGGTGTGATTTAAAAAAAGTACCCAGAATAACGAATTGGAATTATGCTAAATGTTGATTTAAAAAAGTACCCATAATAGTAAGCAAAGCTTACTTTGGGGAGTATCCCCAAACCCCTAACAGCAATTACAGGTTATTCAGTGCATATTAAGTTGTTTTGATTGTTTTTTAATTGAGGGGCAGAACTAGTTTTTTCATTACAATTCACCGTACAACAGCCCCTCAAACTCCCCATATAGACATTGTGCTTGTAATTTATATTTTTGTCGTGAGATATTCGCGATGTGATTTAAAAAAAGTACCAAGAATGAAGCATTGGAATTATGCCAAATGTTGATTTAAAAAAGTACCTAAAATAGTAAGCAAAGCTTACTTTGGGGAGTATCCCCAAACCCCTAACAACAATTGTTTTTTTATTAGAGATCTTTGCATAAATAGGGATGATTAGCAGAATTCTGATTTTTGCTTAATGTAAGTGAGTGAAAAGCGGGGTTCTGATGATTATTCATGTTTGTGCAAAGGTCTCCATTAGGGGCAGAACTAGTTTTCGTATTACAGTTACCGTACAACCGCCCCTCAAACTCCCCATATAGACATTGTGCTTGTAATTTATATTTTTGTCGTGAGATATTAGCGATGTGATTTAAAAAAAGTACTAAGAATTAAGAATTGGAATTATACCCACCGTCATTGCGAGACTTGTAAAAGTCGTGGCAATCTCATCTTACAAATATGGTGTAATTAAGTATTGTGTCCCTAAAACTCTCTGTGTATAACGCCTGAATTCAGGGGCGGGCAGCTTTTGCCAGTCCACTGGAATGATTTGTTAGGTGGTTTTATGGTGTTTTGGAAATTTATGATTAAGAGATTGATAGGCAATATTTGCCAGCCCACCAATAAAAATAACAACTGCTAATATAAATAAATATTCTCCCATGATTATAATTCCTCCAATCTATCAAGACACTTAAAAACTCTTCTATTAATTAAAGATATTATTGTAATAACGACAACAATACTAATAAAACATAAAATAAGTAGCACAGATTTTGCCGATGCATAATTCTGTGCAAACCATGCCAATAAAGATAAGCCAGTTGCAACTAAAATAGCAAATGCAACTTTATACCAGCCTATTTCTTGTTCAATTCTTTTTTCTTCAGACATAAGTTGATTTTAGCATATTTTGCAAAAAAATCAAAAATAAAATCAATGGGGTTGTAATCACTTGATTTATAATTATACCACCGTCATTGTGAGACTTTATAAAGGCGTGAAATTGCCACGCATAAAAAAACAATGCTCGCAATGACGATGGGAGTAATTGAGTACTATTATGTTGTCTGATACAAAAAACAGTGCTTACAATGACGATGTATAAAAAAGTACTAAGAATAAATGATGGGGATTATACTCACCGTCATTGCGAGACTTGTAAAAGTCGTGGCAATCTCGTGCTATAAAAGCTATGTGATTTAAAAAAGTACCCATAATAGTAAGCAAAGCTTACTTTGGGGAATATCCCCAAACCCCTAACAGCAATTACAGGGTGTTTATTTTGTATTAAGTTGTTTTGCTTGTTTTTTTATTAGAGATCTTTGCATAAATAGAGATGATTAGCAGAATTCTGATTTTTGCTTAATGTAAGTGAGTGAAAAGCGGGGTTCTGATGATTATTCAATGTTTATGCAAAGGTCTCCATTAGGGGCAGAACTAGTTTTCGTATTACAGTTACCGTACAACAGCCCCTCAAACTCCCCATATAGACATTGTGCTTGTAATTTACATTTTTGTTGTGAGATATTCGCGATGTGATTTAAAAAAAGTACCAAGAATGAAGCATTGGAATTATGCCAAATGTTGATTAAAAAAGTACCCAGAATAACGAATTGGAATTATACCCATCGTCATTGCGATACTTTGTAAAAAGCGTGGCAATCTCATCTTACAAATATGGTGTAATTAAGTATTGCACCTCTAAAACTCAAACATCATTATGATAAATAAAAAGCCAAGTTGGACTTGTGATAGTTATAATGGTATTATATTCCAGATGCTATATTTTGGATAGTCTTTTTTAATTTATTATTACTATTTATAATATTCATAGCAAAAACCCTAAGATTTTTTAATACTGGTAGGTTTTGGTATTGGTAGGGGGATATCTGATATTGAGCTTGGACTAAGGTTGCGTTATGAAATTAGCCGTGAATTCGCACCCTTTATCGGTGTTAATTGGGAAAAGAAATTTGGCAATACTGCTGATTTTAGTCGTGCTGAAGGCGAGGATATCGAAGATAGTCAAGCTGTCTTAGGTGTGCGTTTTTGGCTTTAAACAAAACAAACGATATCAGCTCTTGATAGGGGCTTATATCTTAATTAGCGTACTAGGAGGTATTATGAAAAACTACTCTAAAGTTGTATTTTATCTATTATTATTTAGTATCTTTTATGGTAATGTGTTTGCACATAGCAATGATTCCTATAATGACTCTAAGACAATAACAAAAACTCTAAAAATAGAGCAACATGGATCAAAACATGCTCCATCGGAACTGATTGAAAAACAGAATGGAGGTATTCGCTACCTTACAGGCGTATTGGATGATATGAGCCACAAAGATTTCCCAACTCTACATCCTATGGTTGTGCACATACCAGTGATATTGATACCTCTTGCATTAATATTTGCCATTATCAGTATTTTTAGTTTTAATAAATTGTTTTTTAAACTCGGTGTGGGTTTTCTTTTATTTGGCATAATTGGTGGTTTTATCGCAGCTTTTCCTATGCATCCTCACACGATAAATCTTGACCAAAATGCCTTAAACACCTTAAGTAAACATGATTTTTTTGCCTACACAACTTTATGGCTTGGCACTATTTCTGTATTGCTTGGATTGGTTTATTTTCGCCTACCTTGGCGACCAATAAAACTAGCATATATAACCATATTGCTGTTTACTGTGATGTCAGTTTCTATTACGGGTAATTATGGTGGTAAGTTGGCGTATATTCATGGCATTGGCGTTCAGGGGCAATATTTAAATACAGAATAAACAAAATGAGATCCCCTGCATTAGGATTAGATGTTGGATAAAAGGTAAGTTTTGCCCAGTTGTTGATTTTTATAAAGCCTATCCTAGCAGGGTTAAGGCTGGGTTTAAAAAATTGCCAAGTTGGTGAAAAGTGGGTTT
Organism: Gammaproteobacteria bacterium; assembly: GCA_965207335.1. Classification (GTDB taxonomy): domain Bacteria; phylum Pseudomonadota; class Gammaproteobacteria; order PS1; family Pseudothioglobaceae. Next base: position 1,082,442 of record OZ242267.1, on the reverse strand, counting down.
TTGATGATTATTCATATTTATGCAAAGGTTTCTATATACATAGTATTCTTTGTGAATAAAATAGCAATAAATACTATGCTTAGTAAAATGTTTTTATACACTAACCGTCATTGCGAGACTTGATAAAGGCGTGAGATTGCCACACACTAAAAAGCAGTGCTTACAATGACGGTATAAAAAAAGTACCCACAATAACAAGTTAAAATTGCACCCACCGTCATTGCGAGACTTGATAAAGGCGTGGCAATCTCGTGCTACAAAAGCTATGTGATTAAAAAAAGTACCTAAAATAGTAAGCAAAGCTTACTTTGGGGAATATCCCCAAACCCCTAACAACAATTGTTTTTTTATTAGAGATCTTTGCATAAATAGAGATGATTAGCAGAATTCTGATTTTTACTTAATTGATGATATTCTATCAAGACTGCCCTAGTTGTTCTAAGGTTGGTTTGATAAAAATTATCAAGTGAGTGAAAAGCGGGGTTCTGATGATTATTCAATGTTTATGCAAAGGTCTCCATTAGGGGCAGAACGAGTTTGTACACTATAACCATTGTACAACCGCCCCTCAAACTCCCCATATAGACATTGTGCTTGTAATTTATATTTTTGTTGTGAGATATTCGCGGTGTGATTTAAAAAAAGTACCCACAATAACGAATTGGAATTATGCTAAATGTTGATTTAAAAAAGTACCCATAATAGTAAGCAAAGCTTACTTTGGGGAATATCCCCAAACCCCTAACAACAATTGTTTTTTTAATTGAGGGGCAGAACTAATTCCTTCATTACAACTATTGTACAACTGCCCCTCAAACTCCCCATATAGACATTGTGCTTGTAATTTATATTTTTGTCGTGAGATATTCGCGATGTGATTTAAAAAAAGTACCAAGAATGAAGCATTGGAATTATGCCAAATGTTGATTAAAAAAAGTACCCATAATAGTAAGCAAAGCTTACTTTGGGGAATATCCCCAAACCCCTAACAGCAATTACAGGGTGTTTAGTTTGTGTTAAGTTGTTTTGCTTGTTTTTTTATTAGAGATCTTTGCATAAATAGGGATGATTAGCAGAATTCTGCTTTTTGCAAATGTCTCAATTGATATTGTTGAAAGTTTAAGAAATAAATAGTATTTTACCCATAACTTAACAGTATAAAACTTGTTACACCTGTGTATATGATATAAGTCTTAACTGGTAAAATAGTTATTTAAATAATCATCAAAAGGCATATTTTCTTGTTCTAGTACTTTTTGTTCTAAAATACTTTTTTTGGCGGTTTTTATTAATTTAGCAAAATGTGCTTTATTTATGTGCTTATTTTTAAATGATTGTTGATACTGTTTGCTTAATTTAGCGGATACACTAAAAAACCCGCTATTATTTTCTAACATTAAGTTAAGTAATTTATGTGATAGCAATAATTCCTTATTATTAAACCCTTGCTTAATATTATTTACTGCTTGTTCATGCTCTTTGGTTAATAATACAGCACATTTTTGTATTTTATTACAAATTTCATTACCCCATATCTTTGGACTAGTCGTATTGCTATTATTATATAGTTTTACCTTATCATCTCTGCCATTATGGGCAATATTATTGATATTTAAGTCAATATCTACTCTCTCTTTAGAGTTTATTATATTTGATTCTTCTAATAGGCAAAATAATACTAGAGCCTCCAAAAATAATATTTGCTCTTTATTAATTCCTAGCGGTGTTAATGGATTAATATCAATAGACCTCAATTCAATATATTCTATACCCCGTCTTGCTAATGCTTGCATTGGCTTTTCCATACCTATTGTAGTTTGTTTAGGGCGTACACTGGAGTAATACTCGTTTTCAATTTGTAAAATATTGGCATTTAATTGCTTGTATTTGTTATTTACCTTTATGCCTATTTTTTGATACTCTGCACACAAGGTTTGTGTTGCTAACATTAAACTATTAGTATAATGAGATAAACTATTATAGTTAGCCTTAATACCAAAAATATCTTCTTTTAGGTTTTGATAACCAATATCGCCCATCCGTAAAGAAGTTGCGTACTTACCGTATAAAGTTCCAGGTTTTAATGGTGTTAGTGAGTGCTTGTGATAGTTTAATAAAAAAGAGGCACAAATAGCAGGAGAGGCACCAAATAAATATACTACTATCCAACCAAATCTAAGTAGGTTACGAATAGTAGCCATATAATTCTCATCAATGAAGTCTCTAATATTTTGTTTGTTGTCTAAATATTTTTGATAAGATAGCCAAAATTCTTGGCTATAAGAGTAGTTAAAATGCACTCCAGATATTGCTTGCATACTGCTACCATAACGGTTTGCTAACCCTATGCGATAAATTTCTTTCATCTTGCCTATATTAGAAGTACCATATTTAGCTATGGGTATTGGTGTTTTTCCACGAATAACACAAGGCATACTTTGTGCCCAAAGTAATTCATCTTTGGCTAAATTTTGATAAATAAAATGCTGGGTGTCTTGTAAAAAAACTAATGTTTCGTCAATAGAGCTAGGTGGTGTTATTATCTCTAATAGTGCCTCAGAAAAATCTGTGGTAATATAAGGGTTGGTTAATGCCGAGCCAAATATTTTTGGATGCATGCTTGTTGCTATGGACTTATCAACAGATACTCTTAACCATTCTCTTTCTAATCCTATAAGACTTTTTGTTAGTTGTTTTTTATTTTTACTAAGCTTAATTATTTTTTCTGTTAAATTCAAGGCATTATTACTTTAAAAAAGTTTTGTTTGTATAATAAAGGTTATTTTACTGTTATTTGTTTAACTTATGCAAAAAGAGATTTTAATAGCCGTTGGAATTATAAAAAATAACCATAATGAGATATTGATAATAAAAAGACCTAACGGAAGTTTTATGGCTAATTTTTGGGAATTACCTGGAGGTAAAATAAAAGCAAAAGAAAATGAGATTACAGCTCTTGCCAGAGAGCTTAAAGAAGAGTTAAATATCAATGTTTTAAAAGCTAAATTTTGTTTAAAAATTAGCCATCAATATCCAGATAGAAATGTTTTAGTATCAGTATTTAGTATTGTTAATTTTAACGGTAATATTAATAATAATGAGGGACATAAGCTAGCTTGGCTTGATGAAAACACTATTAATAACTATCGTTTATTGCCTACTATGTATAAGGTTATTAATTTTATTAAATTATCGCCAGTATATTGGATAACACCAGATGATTTTACCTTAGAGCAACTACAAAAAAAACTATTAAAAGGGCTAAAGTTGGTACAATTTCGCAACAAAGGAGTTATGGATAACAACAAACAACAGTTATTAATATCCAGCATTCAATTATGCAAGCAATACGGTGCAAAAATATTGCTAAATATAGCCAAAAAATACCATAACAAAGACTTAATAAATAAAGTAGATGGACTACATTTAGGCACTAATGATGCTAAGATATTAAAGACTAGAAACCTAAATGTAAATAAACTATTAGCTGTATCAGCCCATAACAAAGAACAACTACAACAAGCATTTAATTTAAATGCCGATTTTGCATTATTATCATCTATTAATATAACCAGTAGCCACAAAAATATAACACCGCTAGGTTGGGATAATGCTAAAAAAATAATTAACAATAGCCCTATACCTATTTTTGCACTAGGAGGTGTTAGTACAGATGATTTATCATTAGCTAATAAGACTGGTTTTTTTGGTGTAGCAGGAATTAGTAAAATATTACTTTAAGGATTTAGTACTACTAATATGCTAGAATGCATTAAACTGTAAGTTTGTATTTATAGGTCTTAATGTGCTAAAATTATTGCTTATTATGCAGATAATTTATAAACCTATAGACTTATTAGAAGCACAAATGTTAGTGTCGATGCTAAATGATGAAGGCATTCAAGCCTTTGTTAATGGTACTAATCTATTAGGTGGTGTTGGCTTATTGCCAGCTAGCGATTTGTTTAATATTACAACTAATGATGCTGATGCAAAAAATGCTAAACACTTGATAGATAGTTATTTAAGTGCTGATTTTGATATAAAATGACATTCTATGTTATGGGTTAAAGCGTTTCATATAATTACAGTTATTACTTGGCTTGCTGGTATTTTTTACTTGCCTAGGCTATTTGTATATCACACAAAAATAAAAGATAATACCAGCAGTACAATGTTTAAAACAATGGAGAAAAGACTGTATTACGGCATTATGATGCCTAGTTTTATTATAGCAACCATACTAGGATTATGGCTATTATTTGCTTATGCTTGGATGGCTTATAGTAGCCAATATTGGCTAATTATTAAGTTAGTGTTAGCTGGATTATTAATTGGCTATCATTTTGTCTGTGGTTATTTTGTTAATACCTTTAAAAACGATAATAACACTAAAAGTACTAAGTTTTATCGTATATTTAATGAAATACCAGTATTAATAGTAATCGCCATTATTATTTTGGCAGTAGTCAAGCCACTTTAACTTACTTTAAAGCTTAGTTTAATTCTCTAAAAATACAAATAAACCCATTTTATACATACTTTGGTTTATAATAGCCATAATACAAAACAAGGGGAGAATGTTATGAGTAAAGCAAAGGCAATTTTTAGTTGGTTGTTTGCCATTTGGACATGTAAGGTTTTCTTAACATCATTATTTTTCAAATTTGACCCAACAGCTTTAGAACCTCAACATATTTTTAACACCATAGGTGCTTGGATGAGTGATGTGCTAGGTACTTTGGCAGGAGATTTGTTTGCTAATTTTGGACAGTATTTAATTGGCGGCGCTGAACTTATTACCTCTTTAATTCTTATAGCCCCTATTATATTATGGAAACACAGAGCAATACTACATTGTATTGGCGGACTTATGGCATCAGTAGTAATGGCTGGAGCGGTATTCTTTCATCTTTTTACTCCGTTAGGATGGTATCCAACTTGGAGTGTTGATAGTGCTAGTAGTTGTTATGGAGCATTTAATGCTGTAAATAATACTTGTGTAGATAACGGGTTGGCTTGGGCAGCGTTATCTATTTTAATACTAGGTTTGGTTGTTGCATTTATCAATAGAAAACAATCATAATAAGTATTAACTTACAATGCACCTGTTATGGTTACTAGACTTATCTTTTATTTTATTTTATATTCACTAAGATTATTTTCTCCTCCGTGGCGTTATTTTCAAATTAATGCCCAATACTTTAATAACGAAATAGGTGCATTTTCTAAAATTGATATTAACAAATATATCCCTGCTAAATGGGTATTAGAACAAGATTTTTTAGATAAAAATAATCCTCCAGATAAATATCCAGTATTTTTAAAACCAGAATGGGGACAAAATGGTAATGGAGTTAGAGCAATAGAGTCCTTAGCAGATTTTAACGATTCTTGTGATAAGTTAAAAAAAAGAACTAAATTAAGATATATTATTCAATCTTTCGCTAATTTTGATAAAGAGTTTGAAATATTTTATATCCAAAATGATAAGTGTGAATTTGCTACTATAACCATTACCGAAACTATTAACACCAAAGATAGCATCCCTATTAATTCTATTTTTAATGCTAACACTAAATACTTTGATATTACTGGTGATTTTAATAACAAAGAATTAAATATTATTAAAGGTTATTTAAAGCAATTACCGACATTTAAAATTGCTAGGGTTGGAATAAAAACAAATAATAAAAATGATTTAATATTAGGTAATTTTAAGATTATTGAAATTAACTTGTTTGCCCCTATGCCTCTTAACTTACTAGATCCCAATATTAGCAAACACAAAAAAATAGAATTTATTAAAAAAAATATGTATTATTTGGCAAAACTGTGTTCTAACATGCCTAAGACTTATTTTAAAAAATTCATATTCCTTAGAAAAATTATCTATCATTATAGTACAAAATAGGTTTCAACCTAAATGAGAAGCTATATATATAAGTTAGTAGAAAAATGGTTTTTAGCTGGTTGTAGCGACTATAATCCGTTATCAGTGCGTAGAGTATGTCGTTCTAAAAACCAAGCAAAGCAAATATTTAAATCACTAAATATTCCTACTGCCCCTAGTTTATTATTTTATAATCCATTTAAGGTTTTTAGTTTTGTAAAAAAATATGGCTACCCTGTTGTCATTAAACCCAATGTAAGCGGATTTTCTAGGGGAGCACATTTTCCTATTGTTAATTACTTACAATTACTAAAAGCTAGTTTTTTAGTCAAAATATGGTGGCCTAGTAGTATTATTGAGTCTTATATGTTAGCTAATAATTATAGAATAGTTGCTATAGAGGGTGAAATTATGTCTATATTAAGACGACAACCTCCATTTGTAATTGGTGATGGTAAAAATGATATTAATACTTTAATTAACAAAGAAAATCAACAAAAAATAACTATGAAGTTATTACCTGTTATGAGTGCTATTCCAAAAAACAAAACAATAAAAAAATACCTAAAACAAAACAAATTATCTTTAAGCAATATTCCAGCTAAGGGCGAAAAAGTTATACTTTATAACAAAGTATCACTAGCAACAGGAGGCATTGTTGAGATTATTCATAATGTAAAACTTTGTTCAGAAAATATTGATATAATTCTCAGTATTTTGGATAAAGTATCTGCTAATATTTTGGGTGTAGATGTTATTTGCGAAACACTAGAGATTGACTTTAATAAACAAAAATGTATATTTTTAGAACTAAATTCAAGGCCTTATTTAGCTATGCACGACAATCCTAGATATGGCAAAAAACCAGATTTATCAAAATACTTAAAAATACTTGATAGTAAGAAAATAAAAAGTGATAATTTTTAGTAAACTAACAAAAGAGTTAAAGTTCTTTTATAAATTTTTAAGTGTTCACACTATTTTAGTTGGGCTATTTCAAATTTTATTACCTAGTTTTTTATGGTCGAAAGGCATAAGTATAGCTAATTTAGCTATTTTTATTGCTATCACTAGTCTGGGGTTTATTGTTGCTTTAATAATGTGGGAGAAGATATACCACAAATACTCTTTTAAAAAAATTATTATTATCTCATTTATAGTGCAAATTATTTTTATGAGCATTATTTTTAGCGAAAATAGTACTAAAGACCTTATATTTGATGAAAGTAACTATTTATTTTTAATTATTTTGGCTATTTTAAACGGGGTATATAATTGCTTTTTTTGGATTACTCAAAGAGCATTATTTTTTGATACTATAAATACTGATAATTCTGGTAGAAGATTTGGAAATTTTCAAATATTTGTTGCTGTTATGCTAAATATCAACATAATAATTGGTGCTGTTTTATTGGAAAAACTTGGCTTTTATGCAGTATATATAGTTTCTACTTCAGTGGCTATTATTGCTATTTTATTCTATGCAAAAAGTGGTTCTGTATATGTTAATCACCATCAAAACAAGCCATTAAAAATTAAAGAAATTATATTTTTTAAAGATAAGTTTGGCTCAAAGTATGTATTTTTTGTTGATGGTTTATTTTTATTTTTAGAGAGTTATTTTTGGGTAATATCATTATTTATTATATCCCGTGAAAGTTTTCTTACCTTAGGCACACTAATTGTTAGTCTAGCAATTATTTTAGCAGTTATTTTTTATTTGATAAAAAATATTATTGATAAATATTCAAGAAATATTATTTATAAAGTGGGGGTATTTATGTACTTATTATCTTGGTTATTAAGAACCCAAGTAGAAGAAGGGCAAGAATTGTTAAATATTTTTTTACTGGTTATTACTATAACATTTAGTACGGCATTTTTTAGGCTTGCCTTTAATAAAAGATTTTTTGACATAGCAAAACACACAAATAACCACAGCTATTTATTCATAAAAAGTTATCAGTCTCAGAGTTTTATTGCCCTATTTTTTGTAACAATAGCAGTAATAGCAAGTCAAGTTAATAGCTTGCATACAATATTAACAGGCAGTTATTTTATGGCAGCAATTTTAAGCCTTAGCTATTTATTTTACAAAGATCCAAAAACACAAAATTAAGACTTAATAATCGCTATTTTTAGAGTATAATTTCTAATCTTAAAAATAAGGAGTTATTATGGGGGTTAATATTGAGGCTAAACTAAGAACCACTAAGGGCAAAGGGGCAAGCCGTCGCATGCGTAATGAGTCTTTGATTCCCGGAATAATTTATGGCATAAAAAAACAGCCATTATCAATAAGTTTAGATTTTCATAAATTCAATTATATATTAGAATATGATAGCAGTGTTTATACTAGTGCCATTGATTTAAATGTTGATGGGAAAAAAGAATCTGTTATTTTAAAAGACTTACAACGCAATCCTCGTTCTGGATATATAACTCATGCTGACTTTTTACGAATTGATGACAAGCATCAAATCACTACTATGATACCAGTAAATGTTCTTAATGCCGATAAAAATAATGCTTTAAGACTAGGAGCGGTGCTAAATGAAATTATAAATAGTATTGAGATTGTTTGTTTGCCACAAGACTTACCTCATGGTATAGATGTGGATATATCAGAGCTTGAACTTGACGCACATATTAGTCTACTAGACTTAGACATACCAAAAGGTGTTGTCATAAAGAGTTTAACTCATGGCAATAAAGAAGAGCATAATCAAACCGTATTATCTATATCAGAGCCTAAAATAATAGAAATTGAAGAAGATGAGGTTGTAGAAACAGAAGAAGCAGAAGGAACAGAAGATAGCACTGAAGCCTCAGATACAGAAAAAGACAGCGAAGATAAAAAATAGTTATGGCAATTAAATTGATTGTTGGGCTTGGAAACCCTGATAGCAATTATAAAAGTAATCGCCATAATTACGGTTTTATGTTGTTGGATTATCTTGCCACCTCTCTTGATGCTAATTTTAAAAATGAAAAGAAATTTTTTGCAAAATTAAGCAAAACAAACATAGCAGGTAATAATATATATCTATTAAAACCTAGCACATATATGAATAATAGCGGTAGAGCGGTAGTTGCTATTGCTAATTTTTATAATATATCAAAAGAACAAATCTTAATAGTCCATGATGAGCTAGATTTACCAATAGGAATGGCAAAAATAAAACTATCAGGCGGACATGGCAGACATAATGGTTTAAGAGATATTATTAGTTGCTTATCTAGCAAAGATTTTTATCGTTTAAGATTAGGTATAGGAAGACCAGATTATGGCAATACTGTTGATTTTGTGCTTGGTAATTTTTCCAAAGAACAACAAAAAATAGCCAATGATGTTATTGCTAATGTTTGCTCTTTGATAATTGATATAACAAGCAACAATATAGATAGGGCTATGCAGATTTTACACACAGAGGGCTAAAATGGGATTTAATTGTGGTATTGTTGGTTTGCCAAATGTAGGTAAATCTAGCCTATTTAATGCACTTACTAAGGCAGAGATTGAAATTGCAAATTATCCGTTTTGCACTATTGACCCCAATATTGGTATTGTTGCTGTTAATGACCCTAGATTAGATGCAATTAGTGCTATAGTTAAGCCGCAAAAAATTATTCCAACAACTACGGAGTTTGTTGATATAGCTGGGCTAATATCAGGTGCCTCACAAGGTGAGGGGCTTGGTAATAAGTTTTTAGAAAATATCCGTAATACCGATGCTATTATCCATGTAGTGCGTTGTTTTGAAGATGATAATATTATCCATGTCGCCAATAATATAGACCCATTAGATGACATTCAAACTATTAATACAGAGTTAATATTAGCAGATTTAACTAGAATTGAAAATGCTATAAATAAAAACACTAAATTAGCAAAATCTGGCGATAAAAACGGCAAAATAAATATTGAAATTTTAACAAAACTACAACAAACGCTATCAGATGGCAAACTTGCTAATAGCTTATCATTTGCAGATAATAGCATACAATTATTAAAAGAATTATCGCTATTGACTAGCAAACCAGTTTTATTGATTGCTAATGTTGCCGAAGATGGCTTCACTAATAATAAGCATTTAGATGCTACTACTAGTTATGCGAAAGAAAGTAATAATGAAGTTGTTGCTGTATGTGCTGATATAGAAGCAGAAATAGCTCAATTAAACACAAAAGATAAAAAAGAATTCTTACAAGACCTAGGACAAAATTTATCAGGCTTAGATAAAACAATATTAGCAGGATATAAATTGCTAAACCTACAAACATACTTTACTGCTGGAGAAAAAGAGGTCAGAGCTTGGACAATAAACATAGGCGATAATGCCCCTACTGCGGCTGGTAAAATACATACAGACTTTGAAAGGGGTTTTATCCGTGTTCAAGTTATAGCTTATGATGATTTTATTAAATATAACGGTGAAAAAGGGGCAAAAGATGCTGGCAAATTACGCACCGAAGGCAAGGACTATATAGTTCAAGATGGCGATATTCTCAACTTCTTATTTAATGTATAATTATTGCTTAATTTATGTATAATTATTGCTTAATCTATAATTATTACACAATTAATGAAAATAGGATGATATTATGGAGAAATATAAACAATTAGTCATTGGTCGTATCATTAGCAAAAATATAAATACAATTTTTTGACTATGGATAATTATGGCTATCGCTTTGAAGGAGATAGAGATGAATATCAAGCTATTTCACAATTTGGTGAAAAAGGTAGGGTTACTAAATTAAATACTATCTTTGATACTATTAACGGATTAAGTAAAAAATATAGCTGGTAAAATACATAATGCCAGATATTCCTACTACTCTTACATTTTTATATGGATTATCTCAAACATTATTTAATATTAATACATCCTTAAAAGAATTAAAGCCATCTTTTTTATTTCAATTAATACTTATTATACAAATAGGAACAGGTGTTTCTTTGGCATATTTAAATTTTAATCAATTTAGCTATATTAAAAATATTAAAAAACAGATAGATGGGTATTTATATATAGCAAGAAAAAAACAAACAAAAATTGACTTATTAAAATGCTCAAGCTATATTGATATGGATAAATTAGGAAGAATTGAAGAATTGTCTGGGGGCAGAGTTACTTATAAAGAGGTTAAAAACACTGGCATTAAAAAATCAGGGTTTATTAAATATCTTTATTTATTATAGCCATTGTATTTATTGTTATTCCTATTGTAAATATGTTTCTAGGCAAATATGTAAAAGAGAATTTAGTTAGTGATGTTAAGCAATATAACGAAAAATTAAATCAAGAGTTATTAACTATAAAGCAAACACTTCTACAAAATATAGATAATGCTAACAACAAAGATATTATTGGCAAATGAAAAAAGACACTAAATTACTAATTATCCTAGATGGCTGGGGACATTCTAGTGCTAAGCAATACAATGCTATAGCACAAGCAAAAACCCCTAACTTAGACAAAATATTTGCTAAGCATCCACACACCTTAATTCACACATCAGGAAGTAATGTTGGACTGCCAAACAAGCAGATGGGTAACTCTGAGGTAGGGCATATTAACTTAGGTGCTGGTAGAGTTGTTAAGCAAGAATTTACTAGAATAACAGACGATATTGCAAACGGCGATTTTTATCGCAACCATATTTTTAAAAATGCTATTTATTATGCTAATAATAATAAAAAAGCTATTCATGTTATGGGTTTATTATCAGATGGTGGCGTACACTCCCACCAAGAACATATTTTTGCAATGCTAGATATGTTAGCTAGACAAAAATGCTCTAAGGTTTTTATTCATATTTTTACCGACGGCAGAGATTGTCCACCTAAAAGTGCAAAACAATATATAACAAAACTAGAGGCGGTAATCAATAAACTAGGCATTGGCAAGATAGTTTCTGTAATTGGTAGGTATCACTCTATGGATAGAGATAATCGTTGGGGGCGTATTCGTCATGCTTACGAGTTAATTCGTTATGGTATGGCTAAATTCAGTGCCAAAGATGCCACAGAGGCGGTAGATATGGCTTATGCCAGAGGTGAGAGTGACGAGTTTATATCTTCCACAAAAATAGGAACTGGCACTCTCATCAATAAAGGCGATGTTTTAATATTTATGAATTATCGTGCTGATAGAGCTAGACAAATAACTCAACCCTTTACTGATGAAAATTTTCAAGGTTTTTCAATAGGTAATTATTTGCCAATACAGTATTTTTGTTTAACTGAGTATAAAAAAGAATTTAACCTACCAGTAGCATATCCAAACAGAAAAATAAATAATGTTTTAGGTAAATACCTTTCAAACCTAGGCTATACTCAACTTAGAATTGCAGAAACTGAAAAATATGCCCATGTAACTTTTTTCTTAAATGGCGGTGTAGAAAAACCATTTAATGGCGAAGACAGGATTTTAATTCCATCCCCTGATGTACTAACTTATGATAAAAAGCCTGAAATGAGTGCCTTTAAACTTACAGAAAGATTAGTTGACAGTATAAATAGCAAAAAATATAATTTAATTATTTGTAATTATGCTAATGCTGATATGGTAGGACATAGTGGCAAATTAGCCCCAACTATTAAAGCCGTAGAAGCTGTTGATACTTGTTTGGGTAAGGTTTATGATGCTATAATGTACAATAATGCAGAAATGATAATAACCGCAGACCATGGTAATGCCGAGCTAATGTATAATACTAAGACAAATACTCCTCATACTGCACATACTAATAATTCTGTGCCTCTGTTCTTTATAGGTAGAAATGCAAAAATAGCCCCAGATAATACTGCATCTTTATCCGACATAGCACCTACTTTAATTACCCTTATGGGTTTAGAAGTGCCAAAAGAGATGACTGGAAAACCGCTTATTAAATTACAATAATAAACTTATGATTGATATGCCAATATGGCTAATTTACTCTTTGATTGCTTCTTTAAGTGTTGGCTGTGTCAACTTCATTATAAAAATATTAATAGAAGAAAGTAAGAATAAATTTTATTTTTTCTTTTTTTCTTTTCTTTCTTTAATTATTTTTTCTGCTACTGCTATTGTAATTACAAATAATGATTTTACTTATACTCCTGATGTAGTAATATTTTCATTTTTATTTGTTCTTTTATATTATACTATTTTAAATATACGATTTATTTCATTAAAAAATATTTTATTATCAACATATTTTATATATTATAGATCTACTTTATCATTAGTGTTAATAATTGTTGGACATATAGTTTTTTTTGAAAGATTTAGAGTACAAGATTATATTGGTTTAATAATTGGATTTGTTATTTTCTATTTATTTTATGAACGAGAAGAAACAAAAAAAGGCTCTAATTTTAAAAAGGGAATGAAATATTTATTTATTGGAGTTATTCTTGCTATATTACTTCACACAGTTTCAAAGTATATGATGTCTAGTGACATACATTTATTTTCATCATTATTTTTTCAAGGTTTATTTGGAATTTTAATTATGATTTTTGCTAATATTACCCATCTAAAAAATGAGATAAAAAACTACCCAAAAAAATTAAGAGATATTTTATTTTTTAGTGTTTGTGGAATATTAAATACTATATTTTTATATTTTATTTTTGCTGCATATGAGGTTGGACCTATAGGCATTATATATAAAGTAGTTGCTTATTCCATGTTTATACCAATAGTTTTATCAATGCTATTTTATAAAGAAGAAATAAACAAAAAGAAATTTATTGGTATTATATTAGCAATTTTTTCTATCTTCCTTTTTATATAAGCACTTGGCAAATATTAAAGATTTAAAAAATATAAAATTAGATTATTTATTACTAAGCAATAGTTTCTTGTTATAAAATAGCATTTATTCCTCTTGCAAAACTTATTATGAAAAATATTACCAATAATATAAAATTATTATTTTGTATTGGTTTATTTACAATCACAAACAATAGTAATGCACTACAATTATTACAACCAAAAACAGACAACCAGAAAGTATATTTAGCACAAAATATTAAAGATAAAAATATTAATTTAGATACTGAACAACTGCTAAAACAACTAACAAAAACTGCTAAACAGGGTGATGTGCGTGCTCAATTTAGCTTAGGTAATATGTATCATAACGGTATCAATATAAAACAAGATTATCAAATGGCATTATATTGGTATATGCAAGTTGCTAAAGAAGGATATGCATCAGCACAGTTTAATGTTGCTAATAGTTATTATCACGGTATTGGTGTTAGTAGGGACTTAGCACAAGCATTTTATTGGTATCAAAAAGCTGCACAACAAAACTTTACTGCGGCACAATATAATTTAGCAGTAATGTATAGGCTTGGTAAGGGTGTTAAAAAAAATAATAATGAAGCTATAAAATGGTATCAAAAAGCTGCTAACTTAAACTACACTCCAGCACAGCTTAATTTAGCTAAACTTTATGAGAGTGGTGTAGGTGTAGAAAAAGATTTAGAAAAAGCAAAAAAATGGTATCAAAAAGCCTCAGAACAACATGATTTTGAAGCGCAATATTATTTAGCAAAAATTTTTGAAAAAGAGGATAAAAATAAAGCCTTGTCTTTATACAAGCAATCAGCAGAAAATGGATTTGTGTTAGCTCAATATCGCCTAGCAATATTATATAGAATAGGTTTACTTGTTAAACAAAATGATAAAACAGCTTTAAAATGGGCATTACAAGCCGCTAATAAAAATTATGCCTTGGCACAGTATTTAGCAGCTGTTATTTACAGAAAGGGCAATAAAGCAATTAGAAACATACCCGAGTCTATCAAGTGGTATAAAAAAGCAGCTGACAATAACAATATGAAGGCACAGTATAACCTAGCAACTATTTATTTAACAGGAGATGCTGTTAAAAAAGATATTCCTAAGTCCATTATATTATTTACAAAATCTGCAGAACAAGGCTTTGTACTAGCACAATATAGCTTAGCACTTAGGTATCAACTAGGACAAGGGGTTGAAAAAGATTTTAAAAAAGCAGTTGAATTATTTCAAAAAGCAGCATTACAAAACCACCATAGAGCACAATACAGCCTAGCACTTAGATACCAACTAGGACAAGGGGTTGAGAAAAACTATAACAAAGCATTATATTGGTATAAAAAATCAGCAGAAAATGGCAATGTAGAAGCACAGTATTATTTAGCAAAACAATTACTAACAGGGAAAAATATTAAAAAAGACCCTGAAATAGCCAGTGCTATATTATTAAAACTAGCACAAAAGGGACATCCAATGGCCCAATATAACCTAAGCATATTATTAGAAAAAGGCTTAGTAGTACCAAAAGATAGTGCAAAATCAAATATATGGCTATTAAGGTCAGCACAATCAGGATATGCACAAGCTCAATATTATCTAGCAATAAAACTATATAATCAGCATAAGGATGCTGATGCCCTAAAATGGCTAGAAAAATCAGCCAGTCAAAATTATAGTTTGGCAATAGAAAAATTAGAATCTTTACAAAATAAGCAAAGAACAGCTCAAAAATCTAATAAACCAAAACTAGATACTAAAAAAATTACAGAAAAAATAAATGCAAGTAGTTTAGCTGGTAGCGTATTAGAAAGCAAACCTAATTATGACCAAACAAGCACTAAGCAAAACTTAGACGGAATTATTGCTAGTAACAAAGATACTATTAATTTTGCCACTACAAAACCAAAAAATACAATAACAGCCACACAGCAAACCAAGCAATTAACAGCACAAACACCAGTAAATAATATAACTAGCACAACAAAAACAATACAAACACTAATAGATAATAGTAAATATACCCAACAAAATCATTTAGATAATACTATAAATATGGCAAAAAATGGCGACAGTTATGCCCAATATTATCTAGCTACACTGTATTACGAAGGACAACTTTTACAGCAAGATAAGCAAAAATCTTTTTACTGGATATCTGTCTCAGCAAACTCAGGTTTGACAATAGCACAAACCAATTTAGCAATTATGTATTTACAAGGACAAGGGACGAAAAAAGATATTAATAAGGCTATATACTGGGCAGAAACAGCAAATGCCAAGGGTGATAAAAAAGCTGGTTTATTGCTAAATTATCTAAATAATTTAACTACTAAAAATTCTAATAAGTAAAAAAATATTATATTTTTTAAAAATAGGATGAAAAATGAAAACTATAACAATATTTTTAATATTACTAAGTTTTATAGCTTTTAGCAAACAAATAAATGCAGAAAACCACTTAAATGTCAGCAACGAAATAAAAAAGCCAAAAAACTGGATAACTACTAATATTTCACAGGCAGTATTTGCAAAAAATATCAATAATAGAGAGCCACAAGATATTATTGAATCTAGTGACAACACATTAAAAAAAATATTCTTTTTTACCAATATCCGCAAATTAAAAGGTGAGACAATTACTCATAGATGGTTATATAAAGACAGAGTAATGGCAGAGGTTAAACTTTATATTGGTGGCTCTCGTTGGCGAACTTGGTCTTCTAAAAATATCTGGCATAATTGGCTTGGTACTTGGATGGTACAAGTTATTAAAGAAGACGGCGAGATACTATTAGAAAAAGAATTTGACTATTATAAGTTATGAGTATAAAAAAAATTGTTTTGGCTTATTCTGGAGGCTTAGACACCAGTATTATTGTCAAATATTTACAAAATACCTATAATGCTGAGGTAATAACATTTACCGCTGATATAGGGCAAGGTGAAGAGGTGGAATCAGCACGCAAAAAAGCTAGTACAATGGGTGTTAAACAAATATACATTGAAAATCTATGTGAAGAATTTGCCAGAGACTTTGTATTCCCAATATTCCGTGCCAATACTATATATGAGGGCGAATATCTGCTAGGGACTGCTATTGCTAGGCCATTAATATCTAAACGGCTAGTAGAAATAGCCAAAGAAGTAGGTGCAGATGCCATAGCCCATGGGGCTACTGGAAAGGGTAATGATCAAGTACGATTTGAGTTAAATTCTTATGCCCTAAATGCTAATATTAAAGTAATTGCCCCGTGGCGTGAATGGACTCTTAATTCTCGCTCTGACTTATTAGCTTATGCTAAAAAACATAATATAGCCATAGACTATCAACAACAAAACCAAAAATCACCATATTCTATGGATGCAAACCTACTGCACATATCTTATGAAGGCGAAGAATTAGAAGATCCTTATCAAGAGCCTAATAAAAATATGTGGCGTTGGACTAACGAGTTAGAAGACACACCAGATAAACCTCAATACATAGAATTAGAGTATAAAAGTGGTGATATTATTGCCATAAACGGTGTTAAAAAATCTCCGGCACAGGTAATGTTTGACTTGAATGAAATAGCAGGCAAGCACGGCATAGGCAGAATTGATATTGTGGAAAATCGCTTTGTAGGTATGAAATCAAGAGGTTGTTATGAAACTCCAGCAGGGACTATTATGCTCCGTACCCATAGAGCGATAGAATCATTAACCTTAGACAGAGAGGCATCGCACCTAAAAGATGAGTTAATGCCAAAATATGCCAAAACTATATACAATGGCTTTTGGTTTTCACCAGAGAGAGAAGCAATGCAAGCATTAATTGACAACACTCAAAAAAATGTTAATGGCTTTGTGCGTTTAAAACTATACAAAGGTAATGTAATTATTGTGGGTAGAAAATCAAAAAACAGCCTGTTTAGCAAAGAAATAGCTACTTTTGAAGACGATAAAGGTAGTTACAATCAGCAAGATGCCCAAGGATTTATAGCTCTTAATGCCCTAAGATTAAAAATTTTAAACACTACAAATAGCTAGTTGTTATTATTTGAGACCTTTGCATAAAAATAAATAATGCAACCATTAACAGACCTAAAAGCAATCCTTCACTCAAAACGAGCTAATATTTATTACTTAGAGTATTGTCGGGTAATGCAAAAAGATGGTCGGGTTTTATATCTTGCCGAAGATAGAGAAAACAAACAATACTGGAATATCCCCATTGCCAATACCACCTGTATTTTATTAGGTGGTGGCACTTCAATCACTCAGGCGGCGATGCGTATGCTTGCCCAAGCTGGTGTATTAGTTGGTTTTTCTGGCACAGGGGGTACACCACTAATTGCAGGTTGTGAGATAGAGTGGCTTAACCCACAAAGCGAATATCGCCCAACCCAATATGTCCAAGCATGGATGAGTTTTTGGTTTGATGAGGCAAAACGCCTGCGGTTTGCTAAATTTTTACAAAGCAAACGCCTTGATTTTTTGCAACAAATATGGGGACATGATAAAGATTTACAGATTGAAGGCTTTAGTGTGAATGAATCTTTATTACTTGATTTTAAGCAAAAAATCACCAATGCCACCAGCATCAACAAACTGCTAACCGATGAAATGCAACTCACCAAAACCCTCTACAAACAAGCCGCAGTCACTACCAAAACCAAAAAATTTACCCGCCAACACGACAGCACAGATTTAGCCAATGATTTTCTTAATCACGGCAATTATCTGGCTTATGGCTTGGCAGCAACAACACTTTGGGTGCTAGGTATCCCTCACGGTTTCGCTCTAATGCACGGCAAAACTCGCCGTGGTGCCTTGGTGTTTGATATTGCTGATTTAATCAAAGATGCCCTAATCCTACCATGGGCATTCATTGCCGCTAAAGAACGAATGACTGAACAAGAATTCAGGCAACTAGCCTTACAAAACTTCACCAAACACAAAGCACTAGACTTCATGTTTGCCACTGTTAAAGAGATTTGCGAAGAGGCACAAAAACAAACCCAACAAAATCTAGCACAAGATGAAAAATGTTAGTAACTTTCATCAGCGAATGCGAAAAAAAAGCCCACAAACGCACCAGACGCGTACTAGACGCTTTTGCTAACCGCATTGGTAGCAACACTTGGCAAACCCCCATCACCGAAGAAGGCTTAGATGCAGTAAAAAAATTACTACGCCAAACCGCCAGCAAAAACACCGCCATCAGTTGTCATCAGTTAAAATCACGCATTAGAACCGAACTTTTATGGATAGTAGGAAATAGAGATAAGTTTAATAATGAGGGGGTTGTGGCGGTAAACTATACAGAACAGGATAAATTTATAGGGGAAGAAGTGATAAATAAAAACATTGAAGTTATAGCAATACTGTCAAAAATTGCTGGATTTTTTCATGACATTGGCAAGGCAAACAACTTATTTCAAAATAAATTAGACAAAAGCAATAGAAGCAAAAATTTTGAGCCGTATCGCCATGAATGGGTTTCTTTGGTTTTATTTAAAACTTTTGTTGGAGATAAGAGCGATAAAGATTGGTTACAAGAATTAACTCATATCAATAATAAAACCGAGAGAGAGTTGTTAAAGAAGTTAGATATTACAAAAGTTGCTGATAATCAATTTAAAGACTTATCTCCAGTTGCAAAAATTATCGCTTGGTTAATTGTTTCCCATCATCGTTTGCCTGCTTATCCAAAAGATGAAAAATATGAAAATAATCCAAAATATAAAAATATAAATAATTGGCTTAATAAAGAAGTTGATGTGTTATGGAATGCTACTCACCACCATAAAGAATGGAAAAATAACGAATGTAAAAAAAACTGGGAGTTTACATCAGGTACGCCTTTTAGAAGTGTTGAATGGCAAAAAGAATTAAGAAAAGCAGCGACAAATGCACTTTTGTCTGAATCTCTATTTAAGCAAAAATGGCTAGAGCAAAGATTTATATCACATATATCAAGGCTTTGTGTCATGTTGTCAGACCATTATTATTCTTCTTTAAATTCAGAACAATTAAACCCAGATTGGAGAGACCATAACTATCATGCACTTGCAAACGCAACACAAAGGCTAGATGAGCATAATATTGGTGTCGGAAAAAATGCCTATCTGTTAGCCCAATCTTTACCAACATTAAAAAAACATTTACCCTGTATATCAATTACCAAAAAATTTACTCATAGCGATTATCAAGATGCAACAGAAAGAGAATTTTACGGCTGGCAAGATGAGGCTTATCAATTGGCTAAAAAAATAAAAAATAAAACCACAGAACATGGTTTTTTTGGCATCAACATGGCATCAACAGGCAGAGGTAAAACAATTGCTAATGCTCGTATCATGTCTGCTTTATCAGACAAGGATAATTGTAGGATTTCTATTGCCTTGGGGCTGAGAACATTAACCCTACAAACTGGCAAGGCGTTAGTCAAAGATTTAGTGCTTAAAAAGGGAGATTGTGGGGTTTTAATTGGCTCTCAAGCAGTAAAAGAATTATATGATTTAAATCAAGATGAAAAACAAGAAGAAAACAATAATGGCAGTGCCTCAGCCCAAGATTTAGGCAAGGGACAAGAAGTTATTTGGAATGGTGTTATAGATAATGAAATATTAGAAAAATGGCTAGACAAAAGCCCAAAATTACAAAAACTTATCGCTGCCCCGCTTTTAGTTAGCACCATTGACCACCTTATCCCAGCAACTGAGGGAGTCAGAGGGGGAAAGCAAATTGCACCAATGCTAAGACTGTTCACCTCTGATTTGATTTTAGATGAGCCAGATGATTTTGGCTTAGAGGATTTGCCTGCACTTTGTCGCCTAGTAAATTGGGCTGGTATGCTTGGCAGTAAAGTTTTGCTTTCAACAGCAACTATGCCACCTGTATTGGCTTATTCCCTGTTTCAAGCATACCAAAATGGTAGAGAACATTACACAGAAATCAACAGAGAAAAAGGTAAAACTTCAAAAGTAATTTGCACATGGTTTGACGAAACTCAAAAGCCAATTGATAAAAGTATTGATATTTTTCAAAACTTTAAAACTCAGCATTCTGATTTTGTTGAAAAACGAATAGCTAAACTTAGGGAGAAGCAAGCACTTTGTAGAGGTAAATTATTGCCCGTTAATGGTAGCCCCAGTGAGGCACTTGATACAGTTTCCAAAGCTATTCACCAAGGAATACACCAACTACATAAAAATAATAATCAAATAATGAATAGTAAAACCATTTCTATTGGTTTAGTGAGAATGGCAAACATCAATCCACTTGTTGCTACCGCAAAAAAATTATTATCTTACGCCCCTGATAAAGGTTATCAAATTTATTATTGTATTTATCATGGTAAATACCCTTTAGCACTTCGTTCTTACATTGAAAATAAGTTGGATTGGATATTAAATCGTAAAGCAAAAATAAATGATAAAGATGAAAAGAAGAGAAAAGAAGTATGGCAAGAATATATAAACGATAAAATATCAAATTCAGATGCTACAAACCATATTTTTGTTGTTTTAGCAACATCGGTAGCAGAAGTTGGCAGGGATCATGATTATGATTGGGCAGTTGCTGAACCTAGTTCAATGCGTTCAATTATTCAATTAGCAGGCAGAATACAACGCCATAGAAAACAAGAATCAAAATGTGAAAATATGTTGATTTTATCCAAGAATTTTAAAGCTTTGAAACACAAAAAACCTGCTTATTGCAAACCTGGATTTGAAACCACTAATCGTGCGTTATTTAATCATGATATTAAGAAAATATTAGAACCAAAATATTATAAAAATATTAACTCTATTCCTAGAATAGATTTTGATACACAAAAGAAATTTAAAAATGACAATGGTGAATATATAGATTTATTGTTGCTAGAGCATTACGCTTTATTAAGTCAATTACTGGGCTTTAATAAGTATAGTAATTATGCTAAGTTGTGGTGGGATAAAGATGTTACATGGTGTGGTGAAATACAAAAAAATCAAAGATTTAGAGACAAAAATATACCAGATAGTATTTTTTATTTATATCAACATGATAATAGCTCAACATTAAAATGGAAGGAAAAAAATAATTATATTAATGATGAATATACAAGTAAAATAAATAATCAGGACGAGTTTTTTATAGAAACAGGAAATAGTTTTTGGCTTAATTTAGACATTAAAGGTATTTATGAAGAGTTGGTTACTAAGAAAAGAAGCGTTGCTATTGTTAGTGAAAAATTTGGCGAATTAAGACTAGAAGAAACAACTAACGAAAACCCTTGGCATTGGCATCCACAATTAGGTGTATATAAAGATATTGGAGAGCATTAAAAATGATAGAAGAAAAGTCAATGAGCGATGTAATTAAAAATTACATTACTGACAGAAAAAATGGAAAAGAAGTGTCTTTATTAAAAGATAAGCCAAAAAAATCAGGAAAAGGCGGAATAAACATTAAATTAACTAAAGTTATTAAAAGTTCATCAAGCCATGATGAGAAAAAATTAAAAGAAATTATTGATGCTAAAAAACTAAAAGAACAAACAGAACTATCTTTTCAGCAAGACAAATTCAATAAATTAAAACTTTTAGCTAAAGAATTATTTTCTGATACTTCAGACATCAAAGAATACCAAGCCTCATTGCAAAAGATTAAAGATGAGTATGATTTTAATACTTGGATCAATACCGAATGTAAAAACGCCGATAAAGTTAGTATCGCAACCCATATAGCAAAACTAACCCATTCATCAAACAAAGGGTCTTGTTTTTATGATAGAAGTCAATCCATAAATAACAAATACTTGACGACTGCCCATATAAAAAAACCTATACTTGATGGCAGTTATGAAAATGCAATATATGCACCGATAGGATCGTTTCTATTGTTAGAGTATGACAGTGTGTTTTTATACGAAATGTTATTAAAAAATAATTATAGTGTCTTAGAAGTATTTTCAAATAATAATCAACAGTTAAGTGATTGGGTAGAAAACCTTAAAAAAGCATTGGATAAGTCAATTAAAAAGAGTCACAACTTATCCAAGCAGATTTTTTTTCCTATTAAAAAAAGTGCTATAAATGATGAAGACTACCATCTTCTATCAGTACTTGTGTCTTCATCTTTATCTCATGAAATATTTAAAAAAACAAGCAGCAAGGAAATCAATCAATTCAATAAAGAAATACAAGAAAAGTTTAAAAATAAAAAAAAATATTCACCAGAAAAAATAGTTTATTACCCTAAAAAAGCCATTTTAAAAATAACATCTAGCCGACATCAAAACTCATCCATTCTAAATGGAAAAAGAAGAGGTAGAATGTTTTTATTTAATAGTCAGCCATCCATCTGGAAAAGCACTGTCAAATTACCTGTCAACAGAAAACAACTGTTTTATGGCGAATTTCAATATCAAGTCAAAGATATAACAAAAGAACTAAGAAATCTAATCGTGGCAGTAAAATTAAATCAAATTAGCCTCAACAAACCACAAAACTGGAATAAGTTGGTAGAATTGACTAATAATATTATTGATAAACTATTTGATTATGTTTCTTTGATAAATAAACTAGATAAAAAAGATGACTGGTTAAAAAATACAAGGCTCAAGCCATCACACCAAATATGGCTTGATCCTCATAAAAAAGAGTTTGAAGAAATGAAGAAAACGATTGATTGGCAAAAGGAAATTTGTGAAGACTTTGCCAGCTGGCTTGTTAATGACGCTTTAAAACATAGAAAGTTAAAATTAGGTCAGGCTCAAATTGAGGTTTTCAAAGATATATTCAAGCCAGAATTAAGAGAATTTAATGCGGTTGTGGAGGCTAAATAATGAGTTCATATATTGTTTTAGAAAAAATATCAGTTCAACAAGCGAATGCCGTTGCTGGTTTTACTTGGGGCTTTCCAGCTATTACTAATTTTTTGGGATTTATACATAATTTATCTAGAAAATTAGAGGATGGCATTAGTTTAACGGGCTGTGGTGTAGTGTCTCACCATCATCAAATATACGCTTATCAAGCAAACTCTCGATATTCAGATTTTGAGTTTATTCAAACTAAAAATCCTGCTGATACAGAAAGACAAGCCGCTGACTTAAATTCTAAAGACCATAAGCCTCCGCCAATTATTGAAGAGGGAAAAATGTACTTAGTTGTATCGCTCATTATTGAATATGAAGGTTCCATCTTAAATGGTGAAAATGGACTAAGAATGTTCAAAGAGCAATTAGAAAATTTATGTTATCAACAGAGACTCGCAGGCGGTACGATTACTGACATTAGATCAATTGAAATTTTTAATGCAAACACTGAAAAGGATAACAAAAGAATTAATCGAAAAATAAAAAATCTTTTATTACCTGGGTTTATTTTAATGGATAGGGCTAATTATTTGGAAAAGCATTATTTAGAGAGGCAAAAAGAAGACTCTAATGCAGAATTATTTGATGCTTGGTTAGATTTTATCGCCCTAAAACAAAAAGCGAAACCAGAAGCAGATTTAATCAATAAGCATTTTATAGAATTAGGTAAAAATGATAAAAATAATCAAATATTCCAGATTTGGAATAAACATTTAGAGAAGCCGTATGAGCAAGAAAAAATTCCTACAGAGTTGGTTGAATATCATTTTGCTAATAATGACTTTGACAAAAAACTATTAGAGCAATGGAAAAATTATTGCAATCCTAACGAAAAAACTGATGCAACTTGGGAGTATATGCCAAAACCACAATCAGGCTATCTAGTGCCGATTATGAATGGGTACAAGGCAATTTCTGCTATTTATCCAGCAGGTGAAGTAGAAAATACACGCAACAACAAAACAAAAACTTGTTTTGTTGAGGCGGTTCATAGTATCGCACAGTGGCAAGGTGTGCATAGATTGAGTGATATTTCTGATTGTATATGGGAATATGATTTTAATGAAATAAATGATGGTTTTTATTTGTGTAAGCAAAAAATATCATTTCAATCCGAGAAAGAGGCGTTATCACAAAATACTAATGCCGAATCTTTTTTAAAAAATTTAAACTAGGAGAATAATTATGACAGATATAGTAATACCAACAGTATTGGCATTTGAAAGAAAATTAGAAAACTCAGACGCTTTGATGTTTTCTGGTCACTGGAGTGATATTAATGACTCAAAGACAGAAAAATGGAAACCAATAATAATTACAGAGCGTAGAAATCGAGCGGTTAAAAGTAATTTTAAGGCTAACACTAGTGAAGAAACCATACAAGAAGAAGCGGAAAAGCCAAACCTTGTATGGGGTGATGAGGCTAATTTGCCATTAAACCTTAATCACGACACATTGAAAGTTAGTTGGACATTAAGAATACTTGGTAATATACAAACACCATCAACCTGCAATGTACCTGAATTTGAAGAGGCGTTTAAAGAAGTCATCAATTCTTATAGTAGTCAATATAAATTTAAGAAATTATCTGAATTGTATGCTCAAAATATAATGAACGGCAGATTCTTGTGGCGCAATAAAGCTTCTGCCGAAGAGATAAAAATTGTTGTTAAAACCAAAGAAGCAGGAACAAATATAGAAAAAGAGTTAAATGTCGTGGAGTTGACTAAAATAATACAACAAGGCCTGAGTGGCGAATCTTTTTCTTTTGTCAAGATTGATGCGTTTGCCAAGCTTGGTATTGGTCAACGAGTGTGGCCTTCCCAGGAAATGAGAACCAATATACCAAAGGGAGAGAAAAGCAGATGGTTATTTCAATTAAACAATTGTGCCGCCATACATTCACAAAAAATTGGCAACGCCATTCGAACTATTGACACTTGGTATCAAAATGGCGAAGATAACAACCCTATCGCAGTTGAACCTTATGGTTCGGTTACTCATAGAGGTAGAGCATATAGAGCATCAGGAAATGATTTCAAAACATTGCAACTTAAATGGATAAATAATAAGTTAGAAGAAAATGAACAACACTTTGTGATAGCTGTATTAATTAGAGGTGGCGTTTTTGGAAGTAAAAGTGAATGACAGTTAAGAAATAAAAATGACTTATTATTTAATAATAAAACTTCTGCCAGACGAAGAATGTGATTTGCCATTCCTTAGAAATGCTTTATTTAACAAACTCCACAAAGCAATACACGACCTAAAAGCCACAGATATTGGCATTAGTTTTCCGCAAATGAAAATTAAATTAGGCTGTGTTATTCGCATTCACTCAAACCAAGATAAATTACAAGCATTGCAAAATCTTAATTGGTTGGGTGGCTTATCAGGTTATTGCAAAGTGAGTGAGATTTTACCTGTGCCTGATAAAGTAGATGGCTATCAAACGGTATCTCGCATTCGTCAAAATATGAGCATTGCAAGGTTGCAAAAAAAGATAGCCCACCAAAAATCCAAAGGTTATTTAAAAACGGCTGACGACATTAAGGCTTATGAAAAACAATATAAAACTAAAATGTTTAAAACTGGGCTTGATAATCCCTATTTGGAATTGCAAAGCACCTCAACAAATAACAAATATCGGCTTTATATGCAATTTGGAAAACCACAAAAAGAAGCAGTTACTGGTGAATTTAATCGTTTTGGGCTAAGTAAAACTGCTACTGTGCCTATTTTTGATTTTTTTAGATATTGAGCTAATATCAAGTGTATTAAACTTAAATTATCAAGCGTTTATTAGCACAGATATTATAACGGTAAATGCTGGAATGTTAGCAGCAGTGGGGGCTTAGGCGTTAATTGTTAGGCAAGATTATCATAAATTGCCCGAGTTGCATTATTAGATGCGAGAGAGAAAATCAAGTTCGGCAGAGATTGATTATGTTATTTCTTGTGGTGGTAGCATTGTGCCAATTGAGATAAAAGCAGGCAAAATAGGAAGCCTTAAATCATTGCATCTATTTATGCAAGAAAAAAATCTCAACTTGCCATCTGATAAACACACAACCACCAAATAGTTTAAATAAACTGAATATCGTCTCACTACCTCTTTATTTAGCCGAACAAATTTATTGACTATGCCCAGATGAAGTTGTGGTATAATTTTTTAAACCATTAATTTGGTGCTCTTTAAAAATTTATTTTAAATCAATAAGTTAAATAAACGATAAAAATCATTGGTCAAAATATCAATCTTGCCACTAAATCGTTGCTGTAGCTTATTTTTTTTTGTTCAAAATACTATTTACCACCACACAGGTGGCTTAGAAATCCCGATAATTCGAATCCTTGTAGTGCTGCACATTTACCACCACACAGGTGGCTTAGAAAAACACAAACATCTCTTAAAATCAATATTTCTTATTTACCACCACACAGGTGGCTTAGAAATTTTAAAATAACTGATAGAGAGATATTGAAATATTTACCACCACACAGGTGGCTTAGAAATTTTAGTATTGATGACCCTCATATTTTGGCTTATTTACCACCACACAGGTGGCTTAGAAAACTACACCATATATTATGTCGCCAGTTATTTCATTTACCACCACACAGGTGGCTTAGAAATGAACCACCTTGACTATCACCTTTAGCCCCACATTTACCACCACACAGGTGGCTTAGAAATGTTACAGTTGAGGATTTGGCTGTAATAACAATTTACCACCACACAGGTGGCTTAGAAATCTTCAATCAATCTTAATGCACTGATGCCAAAATTTACCACCACACAGGTGGCTTAGAAATGCACCACCAGAGCCGCCATTTCCCGTACTTATTTACCACCACACAGGTGGCTTAGAAATAGTAAAAAGGTGCCTGTGGCACCTCTTACCAATTTACCACCACACAGGTGGCTTAGAAAAAATTAAAAAAATATACATTGCTACTGCTGTTATTTACCACCACACAGGTGGCTTAGAAAACTCTTTTCCAAACGGAACAACACATGATTTAATTTACCACCACACAGGTGGCTTAGAAAATATAGCGGTAATGGCGGCAAACATTATAAATATTTACCACCACACAGGTGGCTTAGAAAATTGGTGGAATATCGTTTTAAGCGTCATTGGTATTTACCACCACACAGGTGGCTTAGAAATCAACCAAGACTGCGTCATTGCAAAATTCGGGATTTACCACCACACAGGTGGCTTAGAAAACAACTTCTAAGTTAGAAAATGCTATTAGAGAATTTACCACCACACAGGTGGCTTAGAAATAACAGATACAGCACGCAAAGTGCTGTTGATTATTTACCACCACACAGGTGGCTTAGAAAAATTGCTTCTGATAATTGGGTGTCTTTTTGGTATTTACCACCACACAGGTGGCTTAGAAAAAGCAAGGCAGATGACTTAATAACAATAAAATATTTACCACCACACAGGTGGCTTAGAAATCTACGCTCTGTATATCTTTATTAAACTTACCATTTACCACCACACAGGTGGCTTAGAAAAAGCTAGCTAGACCCTATTATTATATTATTATATTTACCACCACACAGGTGGCTTAGAAATGGCCGCTTGAGTTGCGTACGAGCCGTCTTTGATTTACCACCACACAGGTGGCTTAGAAAACTCTAACATATGCGTGTGCATATTTGGATAAATTTACCACCACACAGGTGGCTTAGAAAAGTTTTTAATAAAATGGAGGCTGATAAGATTGATTTACCACCACACAGGTGGCTTAGAAATGATGTTGCACTAATTGGAAATTAGAAGTATTTACCACCACACAGGTGGCTTAGAAATGATATGAAAAGTATAAACAAAATGCAATAATTATTTACCACCACACAGGTGGCTTAGAAAAATATTGAGCAGCACTACAAGGGTCTTTAATTTACCACCATGGCTTAGAAAAATACAGCTAAATTTACCACCACACAGGTGGCTTAGAAAAAGTCTAATTAAATTAAATATAGCTAATTTATACTAGTATTTACCACCACACAGGTGGCTTAGAAATAAACTGACTAAAATTTAGTTTTATTAAGTCTAGCATTTACCACCACACAGGTGGCTTAGAAATATGCTTGCAAAAACAAACTCATCATCATTAAATTTACCACCACACAGGTGGCTTAGAAATCGCTGATACCTGTTTGTTGAATATTGTTTTTATTTACCACCACACAGGTGGCTTAGAAATTCTGGCATTATTCAAAATGCAACTCAAGAAAATTTACCACCACACAGGTGGCTTAGAAAACTGGAGTTTTAAAACTCTTAGAAAGGGTTTAAATTTACCACCACACAGGTGGCTTAGAAATGAACTTGTGATTGTCTTGTGCTTGCAATTCTATTTACCACCACACAGGTGGCTTAGAAATTTTTCTTTTAATGTTTGTTTGATTATTTTATATTTACCACCACACAGGTGGCTTAGAAATTCATTATATAAATTTTCATATTTAGAAATGCTGTTAAATTTACCACCACACAGGTGGCTTAGAAAGATTGTTAAGAATAATTATAGCAACAAGATGGATTTACCACCACACAGGTGGCTTAGAAAAGCAATTATTTTATTTCAATAACTTCATAAATTTACCACCACACAGGTGGCTTAGAAATTATGTAGTAAAACCTATATACCACTATTTACAACATTTACAAAATCAATTCTGTTGTCTAATTTTACCACCACACAGGTGGCTTAGAAAAATAATTAGCGTTTCCACTCACCAAATGTTTATTTACCACCACACAGGTGGCTTAGAAAATATAAACAAGGGTTTGGTATTAACTCATTTACCACCACACAGGTGGCTTAGAAATTTATCTAATGTTTCTTTGCTTACCACTTCTTATTTACCACCACACAGGTGGCTTAGAAAAGTGTTTGTTTAACAGGTAATCCTTTACTGTATATTTACCACCAGAGAGAGGCAATGCAAGCATTAATTGATAATACTCAAAAAAATATTAATGGCTTTGTGCGTTTAAAACTATACAAAGGTAATGTAATTATTGTGGGTAGAAAATCAAAAAACAGCCTGTTTAGCAAAGAAATAGCTACTTTTGAAGACGATAAAGGTAGTTACAATCAGCAAGATGCCCAAGGATTTATAGCTCTTAATGCCCTAAGATTAAAAATTTTAAACACTACAAATAGTTAGATTAATTTTATAGTTTTAACTTATTAAAAATAACAATACTACAAAATAAATAATCATAAGTATAATGACCTTATAATACAAATAATTAAAGTATGATAACAGCAGAATTTACAAATTTAGGTCCTATTAAAAAAGGCACAATAAAATTAAATGATTTAACTATCATTGCAGGTGAAAATAACTCTGGCAAGACTTATGCTGCCTATACTATATATGGATTTTTAAATAATACTTACAGGCATAAAGCTGAAGTTTCAGCAAAAGATGGTATTAACATAAAAGATATTGCAAAAAAATTATTACTTAAAGGTACTGCTGATATTAAAATAGATGATAATAAATTAAAAACTTTAAAAGAAGATGCTGTAAAGATATTATCTGAGAGTTACTCTGAAGACTTACATGAATTTTTTAGCTCAGAAAGAAAATATTTTAAAAATACTAAGGTTAATTTTAATATTGATAATAGTAATAAAACTGAGCTTAAAATAGTATTTAAGAAAAAAGGCGATAAAAACGAAAATTTCATAAAAATTAGTTGTAAAACAAATAAGTTAATTTTTACATTGGCATATACAGAAAAAATACCACAATTTATTATAGAAGATATGGTTAATGATGTTGTTATTGGACTTTTAGTAAATAAACAATCGCCATTTATTATTACTGCAGAAAGGCTTGGCATATCTTTATTTTATAAAGATTTAGATGTAGCTAAAAACCGCGTTGTTGAAATATTGCAAAAAATGGAAAATAAAAAACAAAGGCGTAAACTCTCACCATTTGATATTATAGATAAATTTTCCTCTCGTTATGCAGGAGCAATTCAAGATAATATAGACTATATTAGAGATTTAGACACTCATTCAAAAAAAATATCAGATATTAATACTGCTAAACTTTTTGATTATATTAAAAATATGATGAATGCCTATTATAAAGTTGATAAAAATGAAAGAAGACTAATATCTAAAAAACGCACAGAAAATGATAAATTTGATATACCTCTGCATTTAGCATCATCCTCTACTAGAGGATTTTTGCAGTTGTATTTTTTCTTAAAATTTACCGCTAAAAAAGGGCAATTATTAATTATTGACGAGCCAGAAGGTCACCTATCTCCTAAAAATCAAATTTATATGGCTAGACTTTTGGCTATGTGTGTAAATGCTGGGGTAAAAGTATTAGTAACTACACATAGCGATTATTTTATTCAAGAAATTAATAACTTAATTATGCTAAATAGTATTGATGAAAAAGATTATCCTTTAAAAGAATATAAAAAAGAAATGATACTATCAGAGAAAAAAGTTAGTGGCTATATTTGTGAAAAAGGCACTATAAATGAATGTAAGATTGATAAATTTGGCTTAGAAGTTACAATATTTGATAATACTATTGCTAAAATTAATAAAATATCTCGCCACTTAACAGCAACACTAGGTAATGAAGATGACTGATAGTTTATCTAGTTGCTTTGATAAGATTATTAAAGTTAAAAATATACTAAGATTAAAAGATGAAAAATTTATTTTAAAAGGTAGTAAAGAAGAAGGTAGGTATAAAACTAATATTTCAATAAATATAGAAAGAAAGGAAAATATTAACCTAGTTGTTTTTGATATTGGTAAAAACTCTCATGCTTCATTTGTTGTTCAAAAAGATGAAGACAAACAAATCTATGAAGGATATAACTATAATTGTGATTACATTTTTATAAGTATTAATGATAACGAAATTAATTGTATTTTGTGTGAACTAAAAAAATCATATAATAATTTTAAAAAAGCTAAAAAACAATTAAAATATAGTATTCCTTTGATGTACTATTTAAAACAACTACTAACTACACACTGTAATATAGCACCAAAATTATATAAAATAAATTACAATAAAATTTGCCTTATTAAAGATGATACTAGAAAAACAAGTACTAAAAATAAACATGAGGAAGAAGATAAAATCTATATTTTTTATGGCGAAGAATTTGCATTTAATGAATTTAAAAAACTGAAGTAACTGTTATTTATCTGTAAATAATAGAGCAATACCTAATATTACCAATGTAGCACCACTAAATCGGAAGAATATTTTATAATTACTTGCTTTTGTAATCCAATTACGAATTTTGCTAGCCAGTATAGCATAAAAAGCAATTGCACTAAATTGCATGATTGCAATTGTAAGTGCTAGAATTAAAAATTGTAACCATATTTCCTTATTAGTATCAATAAATTGTGGCAATAAGGCAGTAACATAAATAAGTGCTTTTGGATTTGATAGTGTTGTGTAAAATGAGCGTTTAAATAAAAAATATTTATTCTTATATTCCTTATCATCGGCATCATTAAAAGTATTAAAATAATTTTTAGCACTCCAAGTCACAACCCCTAAATAAACTAAATAAATAGCACCTATTATTTTTAATATATTAAAAGCAGTAGTTGATGCCATTAATATAGAGCCTATACCTAATACACTCAAACAAATCAGTATTTGCATTGCTAACACATTGCCTAATATAGCTAATACAGATCTTTTAGCACCATAAGTTATACCGTTATTAATAGCAACCAAAATCACCGGACCAGGTGACATGAATATTATTAAAGTTACTGTAATAAATACTATGTATTGTTCAATATCCATTATTTGAGACCTTTGCATAAATAGGGATGATTAGCAGAGCTCTGATTTTTGCTTAATTGATGATATTCTATCAAGTCTGCCCTAGTTGTTCTAAGTCTGGTTTGATAAAGATTATCAAGTGAGTGGAAAGGCGGGGTTCTGATGATTATTCATGTTTATGCAAAGGCCTTAGATTATTACAAGTCTGTGCTTTTAAACTGATTCAAGTAATATATAATTTCTGTTACTGTTTTTCTAGTTGCACTACTGCCTATGATGCTGATTATTAGATTATTATCTCTTATGTCTAGTAAATAACGAATTATTAAAAATCCATCTGTTGCAGCATCTGCTATGCCATTATTATCAACATCTAATATAGTAATAGCATTTATTAAATATGTTTTTATCATCGTTGCATTTCTAGTTGCACTAGCAGCATCTACTAAATTATATACTAAGTTTTCATTACTACTACCTGCTAAAAAGCGTAATATTAACAATCCATCATTAATATTTGTTATGCCATTATTATCAACATCTAAGCTAAATGTTGCCTTTGTTGTTGCTATGCTTATTACAGATGATGCAGAACAAGTGCTAATATTACTATCTATACATACTCTTAGCTGGTATTTATAAGTTGTGCTTGGACTTAAACCCATATGGATATAGCTTAGAGTTGAACCTATGGTAAAGTTTGCCACAGTATTAGATGCTATTTCATTATAAGAATTACTTTGTGTAGCACTATAAATAATATAGTATCCTGTACCAGCTGTATTAATAGCCCACAATATATTTATTGTACTACTTGTTTGTGCCGTGGTTGTTATATTTGGTATAGGCGGGATAGAGGTAATAATAATGCTAGTGCCTATTTGTATGCCATCAAAGAAAATAGCTAAACTTTCAGTACCTGCTTCTGTACCTGAGGTATAAACAACATTTATTGAGCCTGCTAAAATACTGCTTACTTCCCAACTAGATCCTGTTAATCTTGGACTTGAAGTAGTAATTGATGCTGGTATAACATTATTAACTTCATTACCATTTTCATCTCTAATAGACAAGGTAAAAGTTACTGGACTGCCAACTGTAATGTTAGCTGTAGTACTTGATGTAATAATTGATTGTGTGGCATTTACTATACCTGCTTGGACATTATAATTTATGGTTTGAGTAACAAAACCTAGACTACTAACTATTATTTGATAATCATTACTTATTGTTGCAACGGTTATACTAGGTGCGGTTACAAAACCATTAACCGTGTTAATAGTCGTACTGCTAATACCTGTATCTGCAAAAGTAGCATTAGATGCATAAAAAGTTACACTAACTGTATTATTACCATAATACAAGGTAATAGGGGTAAGAGTTGCTCCTGTCGTAATTACTTGATTATTGCCAGTTAATATTTCTGGAGTATTAGTTATTACAACAGGGGTAGAGGCAAAACCACCCTCGGTATTATTATTATCAGAAAAGTTTATAGTACTGTTGTCTGTAAAAATGTTTTGACTGCTTAAAAAACTAACTTGAAATAATTCTATGGGCAAACTATTAGCATCTGCAACTGGCCAATTACTGGTACTATTACCCCAAGAATAGCCAAATCTTTTATCAGTATTATCGTCACTATCTGCATTATTAGTATCATCAACAATGCTAGTGCTTGTTTGAAATTGATTTTGTAAAATATTTGCAACCGTGCTAAATACTAACTTATTTGAGTTAAAATAAGTTCTGAAAGTAAAGGCATTTAGAGTATTAGTACCGCTATATTGAATGCTTAGTAAAAAGTTGCTGCTTGCAGGTATAATTAGTTCATTATTAGTATTAGTACCACTAGTCGTGCTAGCATTAATGGTTGGTGTTTGCCCATAAACATTAGCACAAAATAATACTAATAGCCAAATAAGATTAAATTTTAAATACTGTGTCATTATTTTTTGTCTATAACAATATACTATCTTATATCCAATATTATGGATGGTGTTTCTAAATCATAACCAACTGTGCTTTCACCGTCAAAACTAATACTGGTATTACCTGTTATTTTTGTTTTAAATGTTACTTGATAAAGCTTTGTTGTGCTACTATCTAGCCAATTAATAGTAGCAAAATCTAACCAAGCTAGGGTAAAGTATTTATTTGTAGTCAAATTATTATCTAGATTTTTTGTATCAGTAATAGCATTTATACTATCACTACCTATATTATTCTTACCTAAGATATTATCTACATTAAGTAGTTCTATTTTTGCATTATCATAGAATAAATTAAGTTTTAAACCGCTTAGCTTAGGATTAATATCATCGGTGTTATGGTAAACCATTAAACTAAATTTCTCGCCTACTGTTAAATTGTAATAATTATTATTAGTTGTTATTATTTGTTTAGATGCTAATACATTTACACTAACACCTATTAACATAAATAATAATATTGATTTGTATTTAGCCATTATTTTATTCCATAATTTAACATACTTTTTTTAGATAAGTATTATTCATGTTTATGCAAAGGTCTCATACTATCTAACTCTCATATAAAGTTCAATATTTCTTTTAATATCCTTAGCTGTTAAATCTGAATTACTGCCTCTAATTTTATTAATGTTATTATCGTTTATATTGTCCTCATCAAACATATACAATAGAATTGCCAAGCCATCAGTTAGCACACCTATTGTATTGTTTTCATCTACATCTAAAATATTATTATCTACTAAGTTTTGAATATAGTTTTGTATTTGTATATTATTTCTTGTGGCATTTGAGGCAATAAATTTATTTGGTACACTACCGCTAATTAAGTAATATAAAATTGCAAAGCCATCTTGATATGAAAGAATACTACCATTACCATCAACATCAAAAGTAACATTTGGTGCTATTTCTAGTATAAGTGGTGTTTTATCAGCCTCATAACTAGATGCAGTATTTATTTTAAAGTCAATAGTTGTAGTACTACCTATTGTTGCTGATGGACTAACAGTAAATACTAAATCAAATAATTTATAAGGTAAATTAGTAGTTAGTCCTGGAAATTCAAATGTAAATGAAAGCCAAACAGTATTTAGACAAGCATCAGTTGTATTATTATTATCTTGGTCGCTATCAATATCTAAAAATGCAATACTATCATTAGTGAATAAGCTACTAGTTGCTACACTGTTAAAGACTACATTATTTAAAGTATTACTTGCAAAACAAGTAAATAATGTTAAGCCACTTAGAGTTTTATTATTATTACTAGTATTATAATAAATGCTAGCAGTTGCCAAACCATTAATTCTAGCATTGCCATTTATAACCCCGTAAATTATTTGAGTTTTAGTAGGTGCTGAGGCAAAAATATTGGGGTTATAACCTAAGATATACTCTTCTAAGTTAGTAAAATCATCGCCATCATTATCTAGGTTAGCATCGCTGGCATCTTTTGAATTTAAACCATTAGCAATCTCATAACTATCAGGCATTCCATCATTGTCATCATCGGTATCAATACTATCTATAATACCATCGTTATCAGTGTCTAATACTCTGGTAGTAGATATAAATCTAGTACCAATAACACCCACTCTAACAATAGTAGTTTGGCTATTTTGTCCACCTATTGCTGATAAATGGCGTAATTGTAAGCTATCATTATTTTTAATTACGCCATTTGCTATGGTAAATGTGCCATTGTTAATACTATACTCCCCGTTTTCTATCCTAATAGGTACTGCTACACTAATACCGCTTATAGTAATTGCATTAGATAATATGGCTGTTTCTGGTAGGACATTGCTTTTACGGTAAAATCTAAATGAATCAACAGTAGTATCTTCATTACTAAATACCGCAGAACAAGCCCTATCACTTATTATTAAAATGCGTTGTGGGTTGGCATTACCTCTACAATCTCCAGTCCAATTCATAAAACGATATTCTATTTGTGCTTGTGCTGTTAGTATTGCATGAGTATTAATATCATAGTTTAGGGTGCAACTTGTGCCATTGCAAGTTTTATTAGCAGTAACTGTACCACCTGTTGTTTGGATAATGCTTAAATTATAAGTAATGGTATTAAAAACAGCTTGGCATGTTTTATTACTTGTTAATTTAATAGCCAATGGATTAGTTGTGCTATTGCTACAAACACCATTACCGCTCCAACTTGTAAACATGTAGCCATTATTGGCTATTGCCCTTAGTTCAATATCACTATTATTTGCATAACTTTGAGTACAATCATTACCGCAGTTAATGCCATATGCTTGCACAACTCCGTTTAAAGTTGGGGTAATATTTACGGTGTATCTTTGCTGTATGCTACCTTGTGCTACTTGACTAAAATCACTGCAAGTATTAGCCATACAAGCTTTGATTTGATAATCAGCAGTGCTTGTACTAGCTAAGGTATCAGTATAATTAGTTATTGTTGTTGTTGCTATTATAGTATTACTACGATATACCTCATAACTATCAGCATTACTAATTGCATTCCAACTAATATTTACTTGAGTATCGTTGTTATTTGAAGCAATGACATTAACAGGGGCTAAAATACTAACAAAATTAGCAATACAAGAGCGATTAGAGACCATAACAATAGTAAGTTTACTACTACTACCTAAACAACCTAACGACCAATGACTAAATACTGTGTTATTATTAGCTACTGTGCTTAATTGCACGCTGCTACCGTGTTGATAAATACTTCCACTTGGATTAGCATTAATACTGCCATTGCCATTAACATCTAATATTAGGGTGTAAGTAGCAGGAGTTTGTGCTGTTGTTATGCTAAATACTCTACTTATATTGCCTACTGTAAGAGTTGCATAACTTATAGTATCATAATTACTGCTAGCAATAATACGAATACTAACAATATCATTATTACTGATAATACCTGCTGTATTAGTTGCTGGGTTATTATTTATTTGATAATCACCACCTATAATACTAATAGTAGTCGTGCTATCAATATCATTAATAATTACTGTATTTGAGTTGAATGCCATGTTTCTAGTAGCATTATTAATAGCATTAAAATTAAAACTATTAGGGCTAAAATCTTGGTTGCGAGTGTTTATCATAAATACTGATTGCACCCCACCTATTGTTAGGGTAGCATATTTGCTACTACCATAATTGCCTGAAAGTAAACTAATACTTAGAGTAGTATTATTCCTAATTACCCTAGAAGCACTAGATAAGATACCGTTTATGGTATAAGTAGCACCTATAATATCAAGTGTTGCACTACCGTCTATACCTGTAATAGTAATTATATTACTGGTGATTACTGTGTTTTGTTCTAGGTTTATTTTAGGGGTAAAACTAAAAACATTAGGGGTAATATCTCTAAATACTGCCATGCAAGAGGTCATGCTATTTGCACTACTACTAATAATTGTAGTACTAGAAGTACTGCCACTACAACTACCTTGCCACCTAATGAATGAATAGCCATTTGTTGGGGTTGCTATTAGAGTAATAATAGTGCCACTTACTGCTCTGGTATTGCTACTAATTATGCCATTGCCATCTATTATTGTTGCTATGTCATAGGCATCTTGAACACGATAAAGTTTAATGCCGTCATTTGTGCTAGTGATAATATGTGGGGTATTATTTATATTAACAGCACTAATAGCATTACTTTGGTTGTTTGCGCTACCAACAATGTATTTGTTAAAGGTGTTGCTACTGTTATTTTGATACCAATTAACTATATTATTACTATTAGCGACTACATCAAGCCTACCGTCACTATTAATATCGGCTACATAAATAGAGTTAGTATTAGTAGCATTGCTATCAATAACAACTTTA
Organism: Gammaproteobacteria bacterium; assembly: GCA_965207335.1. Classification (GTDB taxonomy): domain Bacteria; phylum Pseudomonadota; class Gammaproteobacteria; order PS1; family Pseudothioglobaceae. The sequence goes on along the minus strand of OZ242267.1, from coordinate 1,044,230 downwards.
TTAAAACTCAAGCTAGAATCTATATTTTTATACCAAACTATTTGATTTATAAAAGCATAGGCAAGTACAATATCTAGCTTATTATCGTTATTAATATCAGCAACTACCACTTGATTACCACCTCTTGTGCTATCAATTATGTGTTTGATAAAATTATTATTTGCTACTTGCTCTAATACCACTAAGGAATTGCCATTTATAGTAGTTAAGGCAATATCATTATCATTGTCGTTGTCAATATCAAATACTTGCAAACTAACAACACCAGCTAAATTATTAGCTATAGTTCGTTTTGTAAAGGTATTACTACTACCTCTTTGATAAACAATTACCTTATCATAAGTAGATACAATAATATCAATATCATCGTCATTATCTATATCAGCACTACTAATAGCAAGAGGATTATTAATATTACTATCAATATTTACCTTGCTAAATATTTGACTACCGTTATTACTATATAAAACTAAGCTATTCTCGTTGTTAATAGCAGCTAATATATCTAAATTACCGTCATTATCAATATCAACAGCGGTTAAGGCAATTCTGCCAAAAAGATTAGTAGCAATGATATTGCTTGTAGTATTACTAGCATCATAGTATTGTAAATTACCTGCTGATACACTTATTATATCTGGACTATCATCGTTATTAATATCGGCTATAATTAAACCTGTATGCTCGCCACTACTAATAGTTTGACTAGAAAAATCCACTAAGGTATTACTAGGTATAACTGTAAATGTTGCAGAGCATATAGTATTTGTGCTAGCTATAACTACTCTTAGTTTACAAGCACCACTAAAACCAGCAAAGCGATAACCATCATCAGGTATTGCTTTCAGCCTAATCTTGCTATTTAAACGATAATTATAACTGCAATTATTACCGCAACTAATACCTGCTGGAATACTAGTAATAATGCCAGAACCTACTTTATTAATAGTTAATAAAATAGGTGTTTTTCTGGTAGTTGATTTAAAGAGTGCATTAATACCACCAATAGTAATAGTAGTATTAGTTGTAGTATTAAAATTATTTGCTGAGGTATGACTTATAGTAATTGTGGCACCATTTGTTATTTGCCCTATTGTATTAGTTGGTTGTGTTCCTGATAAAGAGTAATAACCATTTGTAATACTAATTGTGGTACTATCTGTAATACCTGTAATGGGGGTAATATTTGAGGTAATTATAGTATTAGTTGTAACTCCTGCCCTAGATTCAAAACCAAAGATATTAGGCGTAGTATCAGCACCACTGGTAATAATACTAAACTCTGCTAATACACCACCTACTATTAGCCTAGCTACTCTTTTACCTTGTGAATTAGGACTTGATAATAGTATAATTTGTACACTATCATTATTACTAATTGTATTACTAGTAGTTGTCTGATAGTTTATTAGTAAAGTTGCTGGATAATCACTATTAAGTCTAATACTTGTAGTGTTGTCAATACCTGTTATGGTTGCAACATTAGAGCTAATAATGGTATTTTTAACAACATTAATTTGACTATTAAAATTAAAATTATCTGGGGTAATATCTTTGCTACTAGTGCTAGATATAAAGGTTGCTGTGGTATTACCAACTACTAACGCAGTAATTACATTAGCATTATAAGTACTACTTGATGTGTGTCTAACTATTATATTATCACCGTTTTTAGTAGTACTGGCATTACTTATAAAAACACTGTTGTTAATACTATATTCTCCGTCTATAATGCGAATAACAACATTACCATCAACACCTGTAATTATCGCTGTATTTGATATTAATTGAGTATTTAATTCTTTATTTTTTTGAGTATTAAAGGCAAATAAGTCTGGGGTAATATCTTGTGCCTTAGTGTGAACACTAAATGTTGCAGTTACACCTCCTATTGTAATAGTAGTACTAACCATAGTATTAAACTGACTGCTTGATAATAGCTTAATACGAACACTATCACCATTGTTTAGTGTGCTATTAGTAGAGGTAAATACGCCATTGTTAATGTTATACTGTCCGTTAGTAATAGCAATAATAGTCGGGGTATTAATGCCTGTTATAACAACAGCTCTTGAGGTAATACTAGCATTTATAGGGACAAATGCACGAGAGGTAAAGTTAAAACTATCTGGGATAGTATCGTTTATTAATCTAAAACTTGCCGTTATTGATTTATTGTTATTTACTATAATATTACATTTATTAGTATCCGTGCTATCACAACCTGTCCAATAATCAAAGCTATAACCTGAGTTAGCACTAGAAGTTAAAACTGCATTACTTCCTGCTATGTAGGGATTATTCAATCCAGTTATTGCACCATTACCTACTACTATTACACCAATAGTATAAGTTAAGGCATTATTTAGGCGAATATTATCTAAATAAGCACTATCCATACCGACATTTACTGAATCATCTTTGCTATAACACCAAGTAAGAGTTGAATTAGTAGTTAGATTATAGGTTTTAGTTTGCCAGTTAATATTGCCACTTATGCTATCTTGTTGTTGATTATTTATATAAAAACTTAAAAAGTCATGGTTTTGCTCAGAGGATATTTTCCAGTCAAATTGTAGTTGTTCTGCCCCGCCTGTGGTGGTAGTCTGTACACAAGATTGTTGATTATCACTAATACTACCACTTCTAGCAGTATCATTATCATTAGCTGTGCTATTTGTTTGACTGAACCAATTAGCACTACTATTTTCTGGACTGATAAAACTCAAAGAGTTATTATCAACTGCATCAGCAATAGTTATGGTACTTATAGTAAAACTAGCCGAGCAGGTGCTATTAGTATTTAGATTAAAAGCTAATGGATTATTACCACCTGAGCAATCAATACCCCAATTGGTAAATATGTACCCATCATTGGCAGTTGCAGTTAAGGAAATAGTGCTAGCAACTGGATAATTATTATTACAATTAGGTAATTTATAGTATAAAGGCTCTAAAACATTAGTATTAGTTGTACTATTATTATCATAACATGCAATAATATTGTCACTACTATTTATTATGCCGCCTGTTGGGGTATTAATACTTAAACTATAATGCTGATTAAATACTACATTATCAATATAGCCTGCATCATTGCCTTTATTTATTGAATTATCTTTTTTATAACACCAGATAAGAGTTTGACTACCTACATTTGTTAAGGTAAATGTTTGTTGTTTCCAAGTTATATTGCCACTGATACTGGCTTGTTTTTTATCCCCTATATAAAAACTTAAAAAATCATAGTTTCGCTCAGAAGATACTTGCCAGTAAAAACTTAAATTACCCGGAGCCATAACTTCTGTTTGTAAACAAGATTGCTCATTATTATTTATATTACCACTTCTAGCAGCAGAACTGCCTTGTATGCTAAAATGTGTTTGTCCAAACCAGTTGGCATCATTAGTATTTGTTGGGTTAAATGTCAAATTATTACTAATAGTATTAGCAATATTTAAGGCAAAATTAGCAATGCAATACTTACTACTATCTAAGGTAATTTCAATAGAGTTAGCATTGCCATAACCACTACAATTACCGCCCCAATAATTAAACACATAACCACTTGCTGGATTTGCACTTAGAGTAATACTTGTGCCTCTTATAAAACTTTGATTACAATTAATAGTATTGCTAGTAGTACAACTAACAGTGCCATTACCATTTGTAGCAACATTAAGTGTTATTGCAACACCACCTAAGGCTTGATATTTACCATCTCTACGGGTGCTAGCATTACCTTGTCTATCGGCTAGGTAGGTATTTACCCTAAAACTCATATCTAGCAAATTAATATTATTATTAGTAAAAACTCTACTATTAATACTGGTACTAGTAGAATCTATTCTAGTTGTGCTAAATACTGTACTACTACTATCTCTTAAAAACACACGGTAAAATAAATAATGGTTTTGGCTGGTACTTGTGAATGTTGCTGGATAATTATCAGTACTGGGTTGCCAAGCAATATTAATGTAATTATTACTGATATTTTGACTGGTGATAGTAACACTAGGAATATCGTTAATAATAGGCTCTAATTGGCTAGTTAATGTTTCTATCGTATTTGAAACATCGTTATAAGAGGCTGTTAATGTATAAGTCCCAAGAGTGCTAGTATTAGTAATACTTAGGCTAGAGCTAGCATTTCTTACCAAGTCAGCACGGTCAAAAATAATACCATTCACTATTCTTAAATTGCGATTTTGATCATTATTATCAAACTCATAAACATTACCATTAATATTAGTAACACTAGCACTATTAACACTTAACAAACTACTTTGTTGATACCATCTTGCATATATCATGGTATATGTTGCCCCGCTATTATAAATACGGTTTAATACATTAAATCTAATCAAACCAGCTATATTAATATTGGTACCAGCATTGTATTCTGCTAAATTACTTTGTCCGTCATTATCAAAGTCAAGATTAGCATCATCAGCATTATTAGGGTCTAAACCGTTAGCAATCTCATAACTATCAGGAATACCATCGTTATCACTATCAAAATTATCTGCTATGCCATCACCATCATTATCAGGTGCAAAATTAGCAATGCAAGATTGGTTAGAGTTTATCACTAAATTAAATATAGTATTAGTACCAGAACAACTGCCAGACCAGCCTGTAAAAATATGATTGCTATTAGCTGTTGCTGTTAGCACTACAGTGCTATTTTGGGTAAAAGTGGCAGAACAGATATTACCACAGTTAATAGCTACTGGGCTTGATGATACTAAGCCAGAGCCTATTGTAGTAATAATTAAAGTATAGCTACTAACATTGCCAGTAATATTAAAAAAGCTACCATCTCGCCTAGTGCTGATATTACCATATCTATCTGCAATAGCAATATCAATACGATATTGCAAGCCGTTAAGGTCAATATTATTATCTGCTAATAATGCTCTAGCAATGGTAAAACTGGTGCTATTTATGGGGATTGTTCTTGTTATTTTTCTGCCACCACTATTGGTTAATAAATTAATTTGATAAAATAAATAATAACTTTGTGTTGCATTAGTAATAATGGTTTGGTATGTATTACTACTGGCTTGCCAAGTAAAGTATAAATTATTAATACCTGCTGTTTGTGTTGCAACTAGTATAGTTGGTATATCAGTTATGATATTAGCTAATGTTGCATTAACTGCCTCTTTTGAGCTGTTATTATAATTAACCTCTAAAGTGTAATTATCTGGGTTTTGTTGAGATAAAGGTTTTCTTAAATCATATCTAGCAGAGCTTAAAATAATAGTATTAGTGCTAATAATATTAGCAGGATTAACATCATCTATGATATTAAATTGGTAGATACTATTAGTACTACCAGTAATAGTAGCTAGTCTTTCAAAAACAAATTTTGCCACAAATCTATCAGGATGGTCTCTATGAACACCGTTTACAAAATCTGTAGCAGTTGCAGGAGAAGTTAATCTAGTTATAAGCTCGTTATTATCTGCATCAAAAGCAATAAAAGTCTCACCTGAATCAGTACCAGAATCATATACTCGTAAATCTCTGGTTACGCTATCAGCCCAATTATTACCTACAAATAAATTAACATTATTAACCCCGACAAACCAATCTGGACTAGGTGCTATCATACTAACCAGAGTAACTGTAGAGTAAGGTTTGGTAATATCAAATACTAGGCTAGTACTATCAGTACCAGAGCTTAAGCCATTACCATTTAGTATAAATTGAGCATTATTATTGTTTATTTGTGTTTCAATTTCTGTAATTAAAGGTGATTTAGAACCTAATTCTGCCATATCTTCAATACCAAGAGAGGCAGAAGCACCTGTTTGCCAAAAAACAGCATTTTCATTATGGGTAGCACCTATTAAACCAGAAAAATGGTCAAAAGAATTACCATCAAATATTGGAAAGTTGGTTGGAAATCTAGCACTAGTCCAATCTCCATCAAAATCTACCTTATAAGTAGCACTAGGTATAGCTGTGGTAAATATTGTAGCATTAGCAATAGTAGCTAACTCAATACTACCATGCCATCTTGCATCTAATTGTGTAGTAATTGAGCCGTTTGCTTTAATACGATTAAAAATATTAAAATATTCCACTCTACGATAATTAGGGTCTGTTCCGGCATTATATTCTGCTAAATTACTTTGTCCGTCATTATCAAAGTCAAGATTAGCATCATCAGCATTATTAGGGTCTAAACCGTTAGCAATCTCATAACTATCAGGAATACCATCGTTATCACTATCAAAATTATCTGCTATGCCATCACCATCATTATCAGGTGCAAAATTAGCAATGCAAGATTGGTTAGAGTTTATCACTAAATTAAATATAGTATTAGTACCAAAGCAACTGCCAGACCAACCTATAAAAGTATAACTGGTATCTGCTGTTGCTGTTAGCACTACAGTGCTATTTTGGGTAAAAGTGGCAGAGCAGATATTATCACAGTTAATACCAGTAGGATTTGATACTACCGTGCCATTATTAGTATTAATATTTAAAACATACTGCACGGGGTTTAATGTATTTTCATACCAAATAACATTGCCATCATTAAAAGATGCTGATAGCACATCTATGTCGCCATCTTTATCAAAATCAGTAGCATAAACCGATACAGCACCATCGGCATTATTATTAATAATTAATTTGTTAAAATTTTCATTGCCATCATTTTTATACCAAGCAATAGTATTGTCATCCTTAGAAGCACTTAGCACATCAATATTACCGTCATTATCAATATCAAGGGCATAAACCGAGTATGCACCGCCTGCATTGCTAGTAATTGTATTAATAGTAAATGTAGCATTACCTGTGTTTTCATACCAATAAATACTATCATCATTATCAGCAGCAGCAAGTACATCAATATCATTATCGTTATCAATATCAGTAGCATAAACTGACCTAGCACCGCTAGCTGTTGTGCTAATTATGCGTTTAGTAAAAGTATTACTGCCATTATTTTCATACCAAGCTATAGTATTATCTAAGGCACTGGCACTTAATACATCTTTGTTGCCGTCGCCATTTACATCAATAGCATAAACAGAAGCCGCACCATTAGCATTGTTATCTAGTATTATTTCACTAAAACTTGCACTACCATTATTAACATAAAGTGCTACCGTATCATTATCATAAGATGCTAACAACACATCGTTATCATTATCACCGTCAATATCAGTAGCATAAACTGCTATTGCACCACTTGCTGTTGTAGTAATGGTATAACTAGCAATAAATACACCACTGCCATTATTCTCATACCAAGCCAAAGTATTATCATTTTGTGAAGCAGAAAGCACATCAATATCGCCGTCATTATCCAAATCAATAGCATATACTGACCTTACGGCATCAGCAGTATCAGTTATAGTTTTTCTATTACTAAATGTATTACTTGGTCTAGTCTCATACCATGCAACAATATCACTATAAGAAATACCTATTAGCACATCATTATCATTGTCATTATCAATATCTGCTATATGTACTGAATATACGCCGTCTGCACTCTTAGTAACATAATGCGGTATAAATATGCTTGTGGTATAGTATATTGTTTGCGTTGCAAAACCATTGGCAGTAACCAAAACAAACTTATCGCCTGCTGTTGTACTTGTTGTTAAAATAGATGAGGTAGCAATTCCTATACTATTTGTTATTACAGTCTCTATATTTGAATTTGAACTTGCAAATCTAGTGCCAACTGGTGCGGTAAAAGTAGTTAATACACCAGAGTTATTTTTGCCATAGTCAAGCACAAAATTATCTAACATACTTCCTGTTATAATTGCTTGATTATTACCAGTTATTATTTCTGGAGTATTGGTTATTATTACAGGTGTTGCCAAAAAAGCATAGCCATTAGCAGTTGATGTCTGGCTAAAGCTAATTATAGTATCTAAACCAGCTGTTAAAGTACTACTTGGAATAAAGCTAATGTCTGTTAGTTTAACAGGCAATGCTATATTTGGCCAACTACCATTAAAATTAGCCCAAGAAAAACCAATATAAGCATCAGTATTAATATAATTATCAGTATTACTTATATCAGGCTGCACCTGATTATCAACTGCAATAAGATTAGCACTTAAGGTATTACTAACACCAACAAAAGTTAATTTACTACTATCAAAATGTACTCTAAATCCTAAGCCTGTTAGAGTATTATCATTATCACTGACATTATAATTAATTGTAAGGGTAGTTGTAGTGTTGCTATTAACTACATACTTATCAAACTCTGTGCTGATAGTTTGTGTTTGTGCATAAGAAAATGTTGCTACTAAAAGCAGTAAAAAGAAACTAATTATCTTCTTCATTGAGAACTTTTCATAAATAAGGGCGATTAGCAAAAATTCAATTTTTGCCGAATTAGTGATTTTATTAAACTTTGTCCTAGCAGGGCTAAGTCTGGGTTTAAAAAATTGCTAAGTTGATGATTATTCATATCTATATAAATGCCTCCATTATAGTTAATTCAAAAAATGCCGTAAAACTCTTATATTATAAATAATATGGCAAATAATATGTTGTATAAATTTCTTTTTTTATACTTATATGGTGGTTTTAACTAGGAATTCTTATTTATATAGTTTTAAAATATACAACAAAATAAAGCTTTTAATACTTATAAACCCAAGTATCATCAGCAATAAATTCATAGCCATTAGTTTTACTGATACTTGTAAAGTTAATTTTTGTACTAGCTTGAATATCGCTTTTATACTTAAAAACTGCTGTGTATAAAACTTGATTATTTACTATATTCCATCTAGTTATAGCACCCCATGCAGTATTAATTACACCTTTTGTATCTATTGTTTTATTTGATTTTATATCAGTAGCAGTTAAGTTAGTATTCAAAATATTTTCTAGGCGTATAAATTCTAATATATTGCTATCGTAATGTAATAATAGACCTAAGCCTTGTAAATTATCTATATCATCACTTGAATGAATAATGCTAATACTAATAGTATTATCACTACTATTTATAATATCAGTGCTTATTACTTGGGTTTTTGCACTAATAATATTGCTTGTTAACAATAAAGTGATTGCAATTATTGCTAATAATATTTTAGTCATTATTGCACTCCAGATGTTAATGTAGATAGATATGCCTCTATATCTTGCGTAGTTATTCTAATAGCATCACTAGCAACTACACCATTAATTAGCACTGCACCTCTAAAACCAAATAAATAACGAATAAATAAAATACCATCGGTTAGTGCATCTGCCATACCATTGCCATCAATGTCTGCTCTATTACTTGCTACCATACGAGATAAATATTCTTCAATATCCGTTGCAGTTATTCTAGTAGCATCACTAGCAACTACACCATTAATTAGCACTGCACCTCTAAAGCCAAATAAATAACGAATAAATAAAATACCATCTGTTAGTGCATCTGCTCTATTATTGCCATCAATATCTGCATTAATATCACTTAGTGTTACAATACTAGATTGTACTTTGAAAGAATAATTATTAGCAGTTGATATACTGCTAAAACTAATTATAGTTTCTGAACCAACCATTAAAGTACTACTTGGAATAAAGCTAATATCTGCTAGTTTAACAGGCAATGCTATATTTGGCCAACTGCCATTAAAATTAGCCCAAGAAAAACCAATATAAGCATCAGTATTAATATAATTATCAGTATTACTTATATCAGGTTGCACTTGGTTATCAACTGCAATAAGATTAGTACTTAAGGTATTACTAATACCAGCAAAAGTTAATTTACTACTATCAAAATGTACCCTAAATCCTAAACCTGTTAGAGTATTATCATTATCACTGACATCATAGTAAATAGATAAAGTATTAGTACCAGAAATAATATAAACACTAGTTCCTTGTTGTATATAGGTAGTTTGATACATAGGAATAGAGCTAGCATCATTGATAAGACTATTAAATAAATACTCATCTAAATTACTAAATCCATCACCATCTAAATCACCATTAGCATCTGATGCATCAAGTGGATCTAAGCCATTAGCAGTTTCAACATCATCTGGGATGCCGTCGTTATCAGTATCGGCATTAGCATCATTATCAATAACAACAATAGTAAATGATTGAGTAGCAAATACTGTGCCATCTGTTACGGTTAAAGTAATATTAACACTGCCAACATCGCTATTAGCAGGTGTGCCTGATAAAACACCTGTTGTGGTAGTAAAAGTCAACCAACTAGGTAGTGTAGCTGCGGCTAGAGTTAGACTATCGCCATCATCATCTGTAGCTGTGGCAGTATAAGTATAAAGGACATCTTCATTTACACTGGTTATTGCAGTGCTAGTAAATGTTGGGGCATCGTTGGTATTAGTTATAACCACCCTAGTTGCAAGTAACACACCACCATAGGTAATAGTTAAGGTATCAGTGCCAGCTGATTGTGGGGCAAAAGTTAGAGTTGCTATATTATTATTAGTAGCAGTAACTATAAATGTGCCGCCATTAACTACACCTGCTAAGGTAAAATTACTATGTATTGCAGTAATATTATTGTCAAACCTGTCTTTTAAAATAACAGTAAATGTAATTGAGTTACTTGTATTAATATTAGTAATAGCATTACCTGTTATAGTTGAATTATCTTTATTAACACTACCACTACTTGTAATAATAGTCCTAGTTGCAAGTAACACACCACCATAGGTAATAGTTAGGGTGTCAGTACCAACTAACTGCGGGGTAAAGGTTAGAGTTGCTATATTGCTATTGGTGTTTGCAGTCGTAATAGTGCCGCCGTTTGTAATACCAGATAAAGTAAAACTACTAGCTATTGCAGTAATATTATTGCCAAAACTATCTTTTAAAACAACTAAAAAACTAACAGGGGTACTGGTGTTAGTATTAACAATATTGCTAGGTAATACACTTGACATAGCTTGATTTACTATACCTATACCATTATTATTATCAAGAACAAAATTAGCACTACAAGATAAGTTACTGTATAAGCCAATAGTAATAGGATTACTATTACCAGAACAACTACCACCCCAATTAGTAAAGGTATAGTTGCTATCTGCTGTTGCTGTTAGCACTACAGTGCTATTTTGGGTAAAAGTGGCAGAGCAGATATTACCACAGTTAATACCTGCTGGATTTGATATTATAGTACCACTACCTGTTTTACCAATGTTTAGAGTATAAAAAGTTGTACTACTTGATTTAGCAATAGGGAATAAACTAAACCCACTATCACTAATATCCCATTGGTTATTATTATCTAGTACTAATATGACATAATCGTCACCGTTAAAGTTATTGCCATTACTATTAAACAAATGTTGATAACTGCCTGTATTAATAATATTATTAGCGATTTGCTGATGTTGATTTCTGTCTAGTAATGAACTTGCACTACTGGCGTATTGCTCTAAATTATAAGTATTATATAAAATGTATATACTGATATTACTACCTGTTATTTGGTTATTGTGCCAACTAATAGTTTGCGTAATATTACTATTAAGTTGTTCACCGCCATTAGGACTAATTAGAGCATTGGGTAATACCCCCACAGTCTGACTGGCAATCGTAGTAATAATTGCTTGCTCGGCAATGGTGTTATAACCAGCAAATATTCTATTTTCTAAGCCTTCAATACTACCTTGCCAAATAACTTCACCATCACCGTCATTAAATAAGGTAAATATTGGTATATCACTATACTCATTTTGGTTGTTATAAGGCTGGACAATAAGTAGCGTTGCCCCTTGGAATTGAGTAATTGTCCAAGTACCAGCATCGGTGTTGGCAATAGTGGTAGGGTTGGTATCAAGTTGGACAATATTACCAGAAGTAGCTGTATTATCACAAATATAGGTGTTACTAGCATTTTGCTGACTACCTGCAAAAGCGTAGCCTATATTATTTCCTGTACCAAAATAACTATTGCTGACATTACCACAGAAGTTAGTGATTAACTGAGCATACGAATCAAAATAAACACCACCTGATTGCTGATAATCGCGTTGTTTGTGCCAAATATAGGCTCTGGGCTCTGTGCCTTTAAAATAAATATAATTTACTTTTGCCCCGCTTGGCATTAAGACTGTTAAATCACCAACATCTTCTAAGGTGATTGTTGTATTACTAATATCAAATTCAGGTGAGATATTCGCATAACCACCAAAAAAATAAGAATACAAACCTGTTGCTGTTAGAGTAAGACTATGGCTGGCATTCTCTATTAACCATTGCCCATTGATTAAGGTGTATTCATTTACATATATACTGGGTGTTACTATCCCTGCGATGATGTCATAACCACTATGGGTAAATGTGGTGGATGAGATAGTGTCTTTATTATAACTATACTTGCCATAACTATCTTTTTCAAATTCAAAGACAAAGGTAATAGGCAAAATAGAAATACTAGCAGGCTCAAATACCACAAATGGTGCATTGCTAATATCCCAAACAGTATTATTGTTACTGGTAATAAAGACAACATATCTACCTGTACTACCCAGTATTGCTGGATTGATAGCATAATTACCACTGTTATTGATATTACTGGCTATTTGAGTGCTACTAGCGATTAAAGTATTGATATTGTTACTAATATTATTTGCACTAAGCACATAAATATTGATAGTACCAGAACCAAATGCTGAAGTATTCCAAGTAATAGTACTGGTTGTATTATGTACTAGGACAACCTGTATATATTCGTTATTACTACCTTGTGGGAAAGTGAGTGCATTAGAGTTATTAGATATAGTTACAAAGTTAGCCACACAAGATTGGTTATTGGTTAAATTTATCGTTAATGGATTAGCATTGCCTGAGCAACTACCACCCCAATTAGTAAATGAATAACCACTATTAGCACTAGCACTTAAAGTAATTGTTGCACCTTGTGTGAATGTAGCAGAGCAAGTGCTACCGCAACTAATGCCTGTTGGGCTAGAAGTTATAGTACCGCTACCACCTATTTGATTAACATCTAGTCCATAATATGCTATTGGTGCAGTTGTTGAGGTAAATGTTGCTGTTACCCCGCCTATATTAACAATAGTACTAATGCTAGTATTATAATTACTACTGGATGTATGGCGTATTTGCACAACATCACCATTACTAACATAAGTTTTAGTAGCTGCATTATTATTTATAATGTATTCGCCATTATAAACACTAATATAAGTGCTGGTAGTAGTCAGTCCGCTTATAGTAATATAGTTTGAATAAGTCAAGGTTGCTAGATAAGTATTAGTTACATCATTAAAATAAAATTGATTAGGGGTACTACCTATAGTAGTAATAGTATCTAGGTAAAAAGCATACACAGCACCGCTATTAACTGAACTATTATTACTCTCAATACCATTAACACCTGTAGCATTACTATCCTCGTTAGTAGCACCTATTGCCAAGGTATTACCGTCATCACTTAATGCAACACTATATCCAAAAAAATCAAAGATATCTGTATTACTGGCTTTTATATAGGCTTGTTGCATCCAAGTGCTACTGCCACTACGGGTAAAGACATACACAGCACCGCTATCACCTGAGTTATTATTACTCTCATCACCATTAATACCTATGGCATTACTATTTTCATCAATAGCACCTACTGCCAAGGTATTACCGTCAGCACTTAATGCAATACTTTGTCCAAACCTATCATTATCGCCTGTATTACTGGCTTTTATATAGGCTTCTTGCGTCCAAATGCCACTACTACTACGAGTAAAGACATATACAGCACCACTACCGCTTGAGTCATCATTACTTTCATCGCCATTAATACCTGTGGCATTACTATTTTCACCATTAGCACCTACTGCCAAGGTATTACCGTCAGCACTTAATGCAATACTTTGTCCAAACCTATCATCACTGCCTGTATTACTGGCTTTTATGTAGGCTTCTTGTGTCCAAGTGTCACTACTACTACGAGTAAATACATATACAGCACCGCTATTACTTGAGCTATTATCACTGCCATCACCATTAATACCTGTGGCATTGCTATCCTCCAAATAAGCACCTACTGCCAAGGTATTACCGTCACTACTTAATGTAATATTAAATCCAAAAATATCGCTACTATCTGTATTACTGGCTTTTATATAGGCTTGTTGTTGCCAAGTACTACTACCGCTACTACTACGAGTAAAAACATACACAGCACCGCTACTACTTGAGTTATTGTTACTTTCAGTGCTATTAACACCTGCGGCATTACTATCCTCATATATAGCACCTACTGCTAAGGTATTGCCGTTACTACTTAATGCAACACTATATCCAAAAAAATCAAAGATATCTGTATTACTAGCTTTTATATAGGCCTGTTGCATCCAAGTGCTACTGCCACTACGGGTAAAGACATATACAGCACCGCTACCAACTGAGTCATTATTACTTTCATCACCATTAATACCTGTGGCATTACTATCTTCACTAATAGCACCTACTGCCAAGGTATTACCATCATTACTTAATGCAACACTATATCCAAAAGCATCGCCACCGCCTGTATTACTTGCTTTTATGTAGGCTTCTTGAATCCAAGTACCACTAGCAGTACTACTACGAGTAAAAACATATACAGCACCGCTATCACTTAAGTCATCATTACTATCATTACCATTAACGCCAGTAGCATTACTACTCTCTTTAATAGCACCTACTGCCAAGGTATTGCCGTCACTACTTAATGCAACACTATATCCAAACTCATCACCACTACCTGTATTACTTGCTTTTATGTAGGCTTGTTGTGCCCATTCTGGACTACCTATGTGAGTGTCTGCATTAATATTTGTAACAAAAATAATATATGGTGTAATAAATAATAGTAATAATTTTATGTATTTTTTCATAATATCCTAACCAACAAAAAACCCTTAACAAAAAGGCTTGTTATAATTCTAAGTTTTTCTAAAACAGTACTAACTTGCATACTATACCTTGTAACAACATAACAACAAATATCGCCCCATATTTACCGTATTATTTTTTATAAAAATACATAAAACACTATTATACATACAAAATATATCTATTATTGCAAACCATAACAGGCAAGGCTTGTTATAACAGTGTTCGCAATGACCATATATAAAAAAGCACCCAGAATAACGAATTGGAATTATACCCACCGTCATTGCGAGCATTAATAAAGGCGTGAGATTGCCACACACTAAAAAACAGTGTTCGCAATGACGGTGGGAATAATTGAGTACCAGTATGTTGCTAAAATATAAAAAAAAGTACCAAGAATAGTAAGCAAAGCTTACTTTGGGGAATATCCCCAAACCCCTAACAGCAATTACAGGTTATTCAATGTATATTAACTATATTTGCTTGTTTTTTTATTAGAGATCTTTGCATAAATAGAGATGATTAGCAGAGCTCTGATTTTTGCTTAATGTAAGTGAGTGGAAAGCGGGGTTCTGATGATTATTCATGTTTGTGCAAAGGTCTCCATTAGGGGCAGAACTAGTTTCCGTATTATAATTCACTGCACAACAGCCCCTCAAACTCCCCATATAGACATTGTGCTTGTAAGGTATATTTTTGTCGTGAGATATTCGCGGTGTGGTTTAAAAAAAGCACCCACAATAACGAATTGGAATTATACCCACCGTCATTGCGAGACTTGATAAAGGCGTGGCAATCTCACATACCAAAACTAAAGTATTTGGACTTTAACCTGTCTTAATTTTGCTATGATTATTTTTATTATCAGGTGTAAAATTCAGTATTTGCAAGCATTTGCATAATTAGAATAATAGATTTATGCGACATAAGTACATATTATAAATAAAGTGAAATTGTTTTATAGCTATTCACATAAAAAGGAATATTATAGAAATGATCTAGAAAATATCTTGCTACTATGTGGTAGTGGACTTATAGATGAGTGACACTATAGAAAAATTAATACTGGTTATGATTAGAATGAAGATAAACATGAAAAAGATATTGAGTAAGCATTGAATCATTAAGAAAACAACAAAAATGACTAATGTCAGCGGATTAAAACCTTAAAACACAAACTAATAAGCTAAAACTAATGCCCCACACTCCACCCTACACAATAACCCCAAAAATCCTATCACTGGTTGCACAAATCAGTGAGGCGGTTGCAGGTGCTAATATGGTTGATGCTCAAAATTCGCCACAGCTTCGTAAACAAAACCGTATTAAGACGATTACGGGTACATTGGCGATTGAGGGGAATACGCTTAATTTAGGTCAAGTGTCAGCAATTATTGAGGGTAAGTCTGTTCGTGGTTCAAAAAGAGAGATTGCTGAAGTACGAGGAGCGATAAAAGCTTATGAAGCTTTGGGACAGTTTCAAACGCATAACATGAATGATTTGCTGGATGCTCACAAAAAAATGACCGAAGAGATTTTGCCAGATGCAGGGTGCTTTCGACGTGGTAGTGTCGGTGTTCATAAAGGCGATAAAATGATTCATATTGCACCGCAGGCAAACCGTGTTCAATTTTTAATGAAAGATTTATTGAACTGGCTTAAAAACACTGATGATCACCCGTTAATTCGTAGTTGTGTTTTTCATTATGAATTTGAATTTATTCATCCTTTTAGTGATGGCAATGGCAGAATAGGGCGACTTTGGCAGACTTTGATTTTAGGGCAATGGCACTCACTTTTTTATTCTTTGCCGATTGAAAACACGATTAAAAATAACCAAAAAGCTTATTACGATGCACTTGCTAGTGCCGATGATAAAGCTAACAGCACGGTATTTATTGAATTTATGCTGGCTATTATTTTAGATAGCATAAACGCTAGCGACCCAGTAAGCGACCTAGTAAGCGACCCAGTAAGCAACCCAGTAAGCGACCCAGTAAGCGACCCAGTAAGCGACCCAGTAAGCGACCCAGTAAGCGAACCAGTAAGCGACCCAGTAAGCGACCCAGTTGAAAAGCTCTTATCCGTGATGGATGAAGGTTATCTAAGTAGTGCTAAAATTATGGCAAAAGTGGGTTTATCACACAAACCAACATTTAGAAAAAACTACCTTCTTCCTGCCTTAAAACAAGGACTAATTAAAATGAATCACCCCGATACACCCAATAATCCCAAACAAAAATATATCAAGGAAAATAGTAAAAAGCATTCAAAAAATCATGTGGAATGATACTAAAAAATAGAAAAATATTACAAAAAATGTAATAGATTGGGAATATAAGCCTTTGCCAAAAAGCACCCATAATTAATAAGTTAGAATTATACCCACCGTCATTGCAAGACTTGATAAAGTCGTGAGATTGCCACACACTAAAAAACAGTGTTCGCAATGACGATATATAAAAAAAAGTACCAAGAATAAGTAAGCAAAGCTTACTTTGGGGAATATCCCCAAACCCCTAACAACAATTGTTTTTTTAATTGAGGGGCAGAACGAGTTTGTACACTATAACCATTGTACAACCGCCCCTCAAACTCCCCATATAGACATTGTGCTTGTAAGGTATATTTTTGTCGTGAGATATTTGTGGTGTGATTTAAAAAAAGTACCCAGAATAACGAATTGGAATTATGTCCACCGTCATTGCGAGACTTTGTAAAAGTCGTGGAAATCTAGTGCTACAAAAGCGATGCTATTTAAAAAAGTACCCATAATAGTAAGCAAAGCTTACTTTGGGGAATATCCCCAAACCCCTAACAACAATTGTTTTTTTAATTGAGGGGCAGAACGAGTTTGTACACTATAACCATTGTACAACAGCCCCTCAAACTCCCCATATAGACATTGTGCTTGTAAGTTACATTTTTGTCGTGAGATATTTGTGGTGTGATTTAAAAAAAGTACCCAGAATAACGAATTGGAATTATACCCACCGTCATTGCGAGACTTTGTAAAAGTCGTGGCAATCTAGTGCTACAAAAGCGATGCTATTTAAAAAAGTACCCATAATAGTAAGCAAAGCTTACTTTGGGGAATATCCCCAAACCCCTAACAACAATTGTTTTTTTAATTGAGGGGCAGAACTAGTTTTCGTATTACAGTTACTGTACAACCGCCCCTCAAACTCCCCATATAGACATTGTGCTTGTAAGGTATATTTTTGTCGTGAGATATTTGTGGTGTGGTTTAAAAAAAGTACCCAGAATAACGAATTGGAATTATGCCAAATGTCGATTAAAAAAGTACCAAGAATGGTAAGCAAAGCTTACTTTGGGGAATATCCCCAAACCCCTAACAGCAATTGTTTTTTTAATTGAGGGGCAGAACTAGTTTTCGTATTACAGTTACTGT
This sequence comes from Gammaproteobacteria bacterium, assembly GCA_965207335.1. Lineage (GTDB taxonomy): Bacteria > Pseudomonadota > Gammaproteobacteria > PS1 > Pseudothioglobaceae. The sequence goes on along the minus strand of OZ242267.1, from coordinate 1,025,935 downwards.
ACAACCGCCCCTCAAACTCCCCATATAAACATTGTGCTTGTAAGGTATATTTTTGTCGTGAGATATTTGTGGTGTGGTTTAAAAAAAGTACCCAGAATAACGAATTGGAATTATACCCACCGTCATTGCGAGCCTTGATAAAGGCGTGGCAATCTCGCACTACAAAAGCGGTGTGATTTAAAAAAGTACCCATAATAGTAAGCAAAGCTTACTTTGGGGGGTATCCCCAAACCCCTAACAACAATTGTTTTTTTAATTGAGGGGCAGAACGAGTTTGTACACTATAACCATTGTACAACAGCCCCTCAAACTCCCCATATAGACATTGTGCTTGTAAGGTATATTTTTGTCGTGAGATATTTGTGGTGTGATTTTAAAAAAGTACCCAGAATAACGAATTGGAATTACACCCACTGTCATTGCGAGCCTTTGTAAAAAGGCGTGAGATTGCCACACACTAAAAAACAGTGTTCGCAATGACGATGGGAGTAATTGAGTACTATTATGTTGCCTGATACAAAAAACAGTGCTTACAATGACGATATATAAAAAAGTACCCAGAATAACGAATTGGAATTGTGTCCACTGTCATTGCGAGCCTTGATAAAGGCGTGGCAATCTCGCACTACAAAAGCGGTGTGATTTAAAAAAGTACCCATAATAGTAAGCAAAGCTTACTTTGGGGGGTATCCCCAAACCCCTAACAACAATTGTTTTTTTAATTGAGGGGCAGAACGAGTTTGTACACTATAACCATTGTACAACAGCCCCTCAAACTCCCCATATAGACATTGTGCTTGTAAGGTATATTTTTGTCGTGAGATATTTGTGGTGTGATTTAAAAAAAGTACCCAGAATAACGAATTGGAATTACACCCACTGTCATTGCGAGCCTTTGTAAAAAGGCGTGAGATTGCCACACACTAAAAAACAGTGTTCGCAATGACGATGGGAGTAATTGAGTACTATTATGTTGCCTGATACAAAAAACAGTGCTTACAATGACGATATATAAAAAAGTACCCATAATAGTAAGCAAAGCTTACTTTGGGGAATATCCCCAAACCCCTAACAACAATTGTTTTTTTAATTGAGGGGCAGAACGAGTTTGTACACTATAACCATTGTACAACAGCCCCTCAAACTCCCCATATAGACATTGTGCTTGTAAGTTACATTTTTGTCGTGAGATATTTGTGGTGTGATTTAAAAAAAGTACCCAGAATAACGAATTGGAATTATACCCACCGTCATTGCGAGACTTGATAAAGGCGTGGAAATCTCGCACTACAAAAGCGGTGTGATTTAAAAAAGTACCCATAATAGTAAGCAAAGCTTACTTTGGGGGGTATCCCCAAACCCCTAACAACAATTGTTTTTTTAATTGAGGGGCAGAACGAGTTTGTACACTATAACCATTGTACAACCGCCCCTCAAACTCCCCATATAGACATTGTGCTTGTAAGGTATATTTTTGTCGTGAGATATTTGTGGTGTGATTTAAAAAAAGTACCCAGAATAACGAATTGGAATTATGTCCACCGTCATTGCGAGACTTTGTAAAAGTCGTGGAAATCTCGCACTACAAAAGCGATGTGATTGGCGGAGAGACTGGGATTTGAACCCAGGGAGGGTTGCCCCTCGTCGGTTTTCAAGACCGGTGCATTCGGCCGCTCTGCCATCTCTCCTATACAACATTTGTATAATTCGCTCAACAAATAAAATGGCTAAAATTATAGTGATTATTGTTGTAAATCTTAATCAAAATTATTTTGCCTAACTTTTATCAAGCCTTGGAATTATGAAAAGGCTTATGTTGCAATATGATACTATAATTAATTTAATATGCAAACTTAAACCTGTTACAAAAAATAATTATTTAAAGTATAATGGCTTGTTTTATCATTTTAAGGGTGCTATTATGGCGAGAGTATGTCAAGTGACTGGGAAAAAATCTATTTTTGGTAATAATGTATCCCATGCACATAATAAAACTCGTAGGCGTTTTTATCCAAATCTACACTCTCATCGTATTTGGGTTGAAAGTGAAAATCGCTTTGTAAAAATTAAAACTACCGCCAGAGGATTAAAAACTATTGACAAAAAAGGCATTGACACAGTACTTGTTGAAATGCGTGCCAGAGGAGAGAAAATATGAGAGAGAAAATTAAATTAGTATCTAGTGCTGGCACAGGACATTTTTATACTACCACTAAAAATAAAAAACTCAACAATCAAAAATGGGAAGTAAAAAAATACGACCCAAAAGTAAGAAAACATGTAATTTATAAAGAAGCAAAAATGAAATAATGCAACCTAAACAACCATAAATACTACTTGAGACCTTTGCATAAATAGGGGCTATTAGCAAAAATTCAATTTTTGCCGAATTAGTGATTTTATTAAACTTTGTCCTAGCAGGGCTAAGGCTGGGTTTGATAAAAATTATCAAGTGAGTAAAAAGCAGGGTTCTGATGATTATTCATGTTTGTGCAAAGGTCTCTACTCACAAATAATTTTTTAATTCTAGCATAGAATCAATTACTAAATCTGGCTTAGAATCACTAATATCTTCGCCATGATTATACCCATAAGACATACATATAATATTAAATCCAGCACTACGGGCAGCTTTTATATCGCTAATTGAATCACCTATCATTAGGCAATTTGCAGGTTTTATATTATAGTGTTTAGCGCCATGTAATAATGGCATTGGGTCTGGCTTTTTTTGTTTTAGAGTATCGCCACTAATTATTATCCCAAAATCATTAAAAATACCTAAGTTTTGTAGTAATGGATGAGTAAATTGCTCATCTTTATTAGTTACACAACCTAACTTATAATTTTTAGATTTTAAGTAAGTTAAGCCCTCTTTTACCCCAGAGTATAAGTAGGATCTTTTTGAGGTATTTTGGGCATATAATTTTAAAAAAATTGCATAAGCTTTTGCAAACTCATTATCATCCACTTGTTTTTCTAGTCCGCCTGTTAAGGCTCTTTGTACTAATTTTGACACACCATTACCAACCCATTGCCTAACCTTGTCTTCGCCGTGTTTTGTATGGTTTAATGCTAGCATCATCTCATCAATACAAAATGCTAAATCTGGCACACTATCTACTAGCGTACCATCAACATCTATTAAAATTAAGTCAGGGTTAAGTTTATTCATAAGCAAAGGTCTCTTCAAGTAATATATACAGGAAATTAGATATAAACATCTATATTTTAGAGTATTATTTACATATTTAATACTAAAAACTAATAATAATGAAAATAGGTTTTATTGGTGCTGGCAATATGGCTACTGCTATAATAACTGGCTTATTAAAAAATTCTTATGCAAATAAAAGTATTTATATTAGCGATATTAACAAAAATGTACTTACTAAATTACAACAAACTCTAAATATAAATATTATTAATGACAATAAACAGTTAGCAGGTATTTGCGATATAGTAGTATTGGCAATAAAGCCTAATATTGCTAAACAAGTATGTAAAGAAATAGCTGGTAGTAATATTAAATTATTAGTATCTGTGCTAGCAGGAATTAGAATAACTAGTATTGAAACTTGGCTAAATAATGGCTTATCTAATAATACTGCCATTGTTAGATTAATGCCTAATACCCCTGCTATTATTGGCTATGGTGCTACTGGTATATATGCAAATAATCTTGTTAGTAGTAGTCACAAACAACAAATAAATAATATAGTCAATAGTATTGGGATTGGTGTATGGGTGGATTATGAGGGCTTAATAGACACAATTACCGCTATATCTGGCAGTGGTCCTGCTTACTTTTTTTATATGTTAGAAATAATGATAGAGAGTGCTGTTGAATTAGGACTAGATAAAAAAAGTGCCCATAAACTAGCAACACAAACCGCACTAGGTGCATCACTTATGGCACAAAACACCATAGAATATGAAACACTAAGAGACAAGGTAACATCACCTAATGGCACTACTTATGCTGCTATTGAAGATATGAAGAATAATAATGTTGCTATAAATATCAAAAGTGCTATAAAGTCAGCGTATTTACGCTCAAAAGAATTAGCAGATGAGTTTGCAAAATAATATTTTTTACCTACAACCGTCAAAAACATACTTAATACTCGCAATATTTATTTATATATTTAGCATAGCTATTGTTATTAGTTATGCAAATTTATTATTAATGCTGGTATTATTATTAATTATTGCTTATTTTGCCACTAAATTTTTTACTAAACTTACAGGCTCTCAAAGCGATGATATTATTGCTATACAGATAAATCCAAATAGTATAATTTTGCATAACAAAAATGGCAGTAAACTACAGCAAGTTATTGCAAAACCTTTATTTAGTAGTTCATATTTACTGATAATAAGCACCGATAAAAAGCCATTAGTTATTTTTAAAGATAGTCTAAAAAATGCTAAAATATCGCAATTAAAATACTTTTTTACTATTTATGGTTAAAAAATAACTAAATCCTAAGCTAAAATACAGCAGTTTTTTAACACATACGCCTATATAAAGTTTGTTAAGTTATACGCTTAATTTTGTTATGGTATACGTTAATTAATAACATTATTAATATTGAAAATACAATCCTACCTAGTAAAACAACAAAAATATTTGCCCCGATAAGCAATACTAATATTGTGTCTTCTATCAAAGAATGAAGAATATTTAGTAAATACACCACCTTATTTTTTTCTTTATTACTTACTTTTTTTAGGTTTTTCAAATCCTCAATTAAAATTGCCCCACCATAAGAAAGTCCTAATACCATACCAATTAACAGTGAGTTTGATAGTCTATTATCAATTTTTAGAATATATGTGATAGGTTTTAATATAAGCTCAATATAGCGTATGACATTAATTTTTTTTAAAAAGTCAATTATCATATACAAAACCACTATTATTACGCCAATCTCAATACAGGTAATTATAGGGCCGGTAATTATTGAGAAGATACTGGTATCTTGCTGAGTTGTTATTATAGTTGTTAGGTGTACTTTTTCTTGTAACAATCCAAAAAAATCTGTCAAGTATTTAACTATTAGGGCATATATTATAGCAACAGCAAATCTAAAAAATATAATCTTCCAATAATTAACCCCTAAATATTGTGATATTTTTGCTTCAATTGGTAAGGCATGTACCACTAAAATTAACACTGACAATATACTTACTTGAGCAATGGTATAACTTTCTGGATTAGTAGCAATATAAAAAAAAGTTGCAATAGCACCATATATTCCAGTAAATATACCAACTATCCAAATAATTGCAAATTCATTTGGCAATTCTAATAACTCTAAAATAGGGGAAAGCAGTATGGATAATGGCTCTATTAATTGATAATATTTTAGTATTTCTATTGCAAATAATATAGGAAGAATTAGTTTAATTATAGCGATAGCAGAGGTAAAACTTTTTTTTAATGATGCTGTCATTAACTATTTTAATTTACATATAAGAAGTGTGGATAAAAAATAATCTGCAAAATAATTTTAACATAATAAGTTATAATACAAAATACAAATAGCACATCTAATTACCCTTATTGTATAAAAATATTGCTAAAAATTAATAAGATGAAAATTACAGATATTTATCAAAATAGAAGAGATAAGTTATTTTCTAAACTAAAAGATAATAGCATTGCTATTTTAGCTACAAATACTAAAAAGCAAAGAAGTGGTGATACTTATTATCCATTTAGAGGGCATAGTAATTTTCTGTATTTAACTAATTTTAATGAAGCAGATACTATTTTGCTATTATCTAAGCAAAATAATAAGACTGAATTTATATTATTTTTACAAGAAATTGATGAAAAAAATATAATTTGGGATTCAGATAGATTAGGTACTACTTCTGCTATAAAGCAATTAAACGCTGATAAAGCATACAATATAGATGATTTTAACGATAAAATTATTGCCATTATTCCAAACTTTGCTAATGTTTATTATGATTTTGGTATTAGAGATAATATAGACAAAAAAATAACCAAGGCTATCAATTTTAATACTATAAAACCTAGTCATAATTCATTACAGGAAATATTAAACGAAATGCGTTTAATTAAAGATAATGATGAAATAAAAGCTATGAAACTAGCAGCTAGTATTACAAAAGAAGCCTTTGTACAAGCAATGAAACAAACAATACAAAGTATAAAAAATACTCAATATGAGTATGAAATAGGGGCTATTTTTAATAATATTTTTGCCAAACATAATATAGAACATGCTTATTTACCTATTGTAGCAGGAGGTAAAAATGCTTGTACTTTACATTATATAGCTAATAATAAAAAATTAATAAATGGTGATTTACTACTAATAGACGCTGGTGCTGAATATAAATATTATGCATCTGATATTACTAGGACTTTTCCTATAAATGGTAGTTTTAATAGTGAGCAAAAAGCATTATATAAAATTGTTTTAGATGCCCAAAAACAAGCAATTAACAGCATAAAAATTGGTATTTGCATAGATATACCTCATAAAATTACCACCAGAGTTATAACAGATGGATTAAGAAAACTAGGCTTATTGGCCAAAAATAGTACAAATAATGATTTAAAACAATTTTTTATGCACAATACTGGGCATTGGCTAGGTTTAGATGTACATGATGTTGGAGATTATAAAATAAATAATAGTTATAGAAGTTTTGTAAAAGGCATGATAATGACTGTTGAACCGGGAATTTATATTAGAGAAAACCCAAACATAGATAAAAAATGGTGGAATATAGGTATTAGAATTGAGGATGATGTTTTAGTAACAGATAATGGCAATGAAGTTTTAAGTAAAGATATAATAAAAGAAGTTGATGAAATAGAGCAATTAATGACATTGTGTAAATAGTATTAAGGTTTTTAAATATGAATATAACAGAAGCTACGAGGAAAATTATATTAAAAAAGGATTTATTAGAACAAGAAATGCAAGAAGTCATGCAAGATATTATGTCTGGTAAAACTTCTAATATCCAAATTAGTGGATTTTTAATTGGACTAGCAACTAAAGGAGAATCAGTATCTGAGATAGTAGGTGCTACTAAGGTTATGCGTAAATTGGCATTACCTATTAAATTAGCCAATAATAAAAATGTAGTTGATACATGTGGTACTGGTGGTGATGGCAAGAGTTTGTTTAATATCTCAACAGCAAGTGCATTTGTAGCAGCAACAGCTGGTGCAAGAGTTGCTAAACACGGCAATAGATCTATTTCTAGCAAGTCTGGTAGTGCCGATGTTTTAGAATTATCTGGGGCAAATTTAACTCTTAATCCTACACAAATAAGTAATATTATCGACAAGATTGGTATTGGATTTATCTTTGCACAACTGCACCACAGTGCTATGAAATATGCCATAGAAGCTAGACAAGGACTAGCACTAAGAACAATTTTTAATATTTTAGGACCACTAACTAATCCAGCTAGTGCACCAAATCAAGTATTGGGAGTGTATGATAAGCAATTATTACAGCCTATGATAAAAACTTTACAAAAGTTAGGCAGTAATCAAGTATTAGTAGTTCACTCTAATGATGGTTTAGATGAGATAAGTATAGCAGACACCACTCATATAGCAGAGTTAAAAAATAATAGTATATCGTATTATAGTATTAGACCTGAGGATTTTGGTATTCAAAGCAAGCCATTAAATAGTATTAAGGTTAATAGTGCTAAAGAAAGCCTAAAATTAATACAAGAATCACTAAGCGGTAAAGATTGTCCTGCCAGAGATATAATAGCACTTAATGCTGGCGGTGCTATTTATGTATCTGGTATTGCTAGTAGTATAAAATCAGGCATTAGTATGGCACAAGATATTTTAAAATCTGGTGCTGCATATACAAAATTAAATAATTTTATTGAAGAAACTAATATTATTGTATTAAATTAAAGTTAAACTTTTGAAGCACTGCTTTTTAGATGAGTATTTTTTAGATAAAATAATGATAAAAGCACTACACACATAAATGCTCTTATGCAGTTATTTTTAATTATGGTAAAATAAACTCTTTACTTGACATTCCATAAAAAACCTTATTTGTTTAGTAATTTTTGTTAGCTCTAAAATTGATTAAATATTAAATGCGTATATTAATAAGTAATGACGATGGTTATTATGCTAATGGGATTCAAACATTAATAAGAAAGTTATCCCGTGTTGCTGAGGTTTTTGTTTTAGCACCTAATACCAATAAATCTGCATCTAGTAGTTCATTATCCATAGCAAGAAATTTAACTCCAATCAAGGTAAAAAAAAATCATTATATTTTAGATGGTACTCCTAGCGATTGCGTACATTTAGCATTAAGAGGATTTTTTAAATGTAAATTTGACTTAGTAGTAAGTGGTATTAATTTAGGTGCTAATTTAGGCGACGATGTTATTTATTCAGGAACTGTGGCAGCCGCTATTGAGGGTAGGTTTTTGGGTTTACCATCAATAGCTATATCATTAGCTGGTGAAGCTGGTGGTTATTTTGATACCGCTGCAAGTGTTGCTGTTAATTTAGTAAATAATATTAGTAATAGTAAATTATCAAAAAATATCATTTTAAATGTCAATGTCCCTGATATTGCAAGTATTAATTTAGCTGGCTATAAAAGCACTAGATTAGGTGCTAGGCATTGCTCTGGCAGCATTATTGAGAATAAATTAAAAAATGGTGTTTATCAATTAGGTGATAATGGTAAAGAGGCAGATAATAGCATAGGCACGGACTTTTATGCAATTAGTAACAATTTTGTATCTATTACTCCCTTACAAATAGATATGACTAAGCATAAAGAAATACATACTATCGCTAATTGGCTTGCAAAAACAGATTTATGAAAATAGCAATTGTTAAATTGTCAGCATTAGGTGATATTATTCATACTATGATTGTGCTACAATTTATTAAAAAATATCGTCCAGATTGTATTATCGACTGGATAGTAGAGGAAAGATTTAAGGGAATATTAGAATATAATCCAGATATAAATAAAATTCATACTGTAAATTTAACCAAAGTAAAACAACGAAAATCATTAATTTTATTACTAAAAGAATTTAAAAAGATACGCCAATTTGGTAAATATGACTTAGTTATTGATGCTCAAGGGTTATTAAGATCTGCTATTGTTGCTAAATTTTTAGGTGCTAAAAAAATATGTGGTTTTGATAAAAAATCTATTCGTGAGCCACTAGCTAGTATTTTTTATCATCAAAAAATTAATATCCCTTATAGTGAAAATATTATTAATCGTAATGTAGCGCTAGCATGTAATTTTTTAGATATTAGTGTATCAAATATTGATATTTCTAACAAAAAACCTTTTTTATATGCTAATACTCCTAATGATACAGATAATATTATAGCGACTAATAAAAAAAACATACTATTTGTTGTTGGGGCATCATTTAAGGCCAAACAATACCCAAAAGATAAATATAGCACCCTAGCAAATGCATTGGATGCAAATATTTTATTATTATGGGGCAATGATGTTGAAAAAAATATATGCAAAAATATTTTTACAAATACTACTAATACTAAATTACTGCCAAAATTATCATTAAACGCACTAAAACAACTTGTAGCAAAGGTAAATTTAGTAATAGGGGGTGATACTGGCCCAACCTATATAGCTTGGGCATTAAATATTCCATCTATAACTTTATTTGCTCCAACTCCTTGGTATAGGAATTGCTATCAAACTAATACCAATCTGACAATTAGTACAAACACTAATGTAAATCCTTATAAAATAGATAAAAATGATTTTTCAATTAGGAATATCGTAGTAGCAGATGTAGTTAGCAAAGCTAAAAAACTATTACTGGAAAAATAATGAAAATAAGCGGTTTTACCTTTATTAAAAATGGCGAAATACTAGGTTATCCGTTTATCCAATCTATTAACTCTGTGCTATCTATTTGCGATGAATTTATAGTTAATGTTGGCAATAGCGAAGATGATACTTTAGAGAAAGTAAAATCTATTAATAATCCAAAAATAAAAATCATCCAAAACAATTGGAACGATAATATGCGTAATGCAGGGTTTGTTTATGGCCAGCAAAAAATGATTGCTCAATATAATTGTACGGGAGATTGGGCATTTTATGTTGAAAGCGACGAAGTTTATCATGAAAAAGACCTGCCTAAGATAAAACAAGCAATGCAAACTCATTTAGCCGATAATAATGTGGAAGCATTAGTTATGGACTATTATCATTTTTATGGCAATAGCAATACTTATTTAGACTCGCCTGGCTGGTATCGCTCTGAGGCTAGGATTATCAAAAACAATATTCGTAGTTACGCACCTGATGGCTTGTTTTGGCTGGTGCTAGATAAAAATAAAGTAGGTAGGTATCCTAGGGCAAAAAAAACAGGTGTGTATTGCTATCATTATGGCTGGGTTAGAGATGAGGCAAAAATGAAGTTAAAAAATAAAAAGATAGAAAAATACTGGAATAAAACTAACCCAGATATAAATTACACCCAAATGGACGGACGAATTTTTAAGCCATTTAATGGAGAACACCCTACAATAATGCAAAATTTACTAAGTAGTGACAAAGGCTTATTTAAAGTGGATAAGAACTATCGTCCTAGTAATAAACAAAATAAACATTTTTTGATGCTAAAACTAGAAAAATTATTTGGCTTAGAGTTAAGCAAAAAGCATTTTAAACTTTTAAAAGATTAGATTATGAGCGTATTTATTGGATTAAGCAGACTAGATAAAACTTACCAATACTTGCTTATTTTTTATGGCCTTATATTTCCATTAAGTGCACAATTTGGCGATATAATTCAATCCTTAATAGTGATAATATGGCTTTTTTCTGGTAATTACAGACAAAAATGGCAACAAACTATAAGTAATAAACTTGCTGTCGCCTCAATTATATTTTTTATGGTTAATCTTATTGGCTTACTATGGACTTATAATATAGACTGGGGAATTCATATAATAGGAAAAATTTGGTATTATTTATTAATTTTACCTATATTCATCAATATTGCAAAAAAACCTTTTATTAAATACTACATATCTGCATTTATATTAGCAATGACATTATCAGAATTATTATCATATATGATTTGGTTTGAACTCATTCCTACTTTTGGACATGCTACCGTTTACGAGCCAATAGTTTTTATGGGGCATATATCCTATAATCCATTATTAGCATTTGCTATATATCTAGTTGCACATAGACTATTAATTATTAATAATACATCTAAAATAATGAAAGTTGTTTATATTTTTATTTTAATAAGTATGATAGTAAATATGTTTATTACAGGAGGAAGGGCTGGACAAATAGTATTTTTTGTAATGACTGTAGTATTAATATTTCAATATTTCAACTACAATATAATTAAATCATTATTGACATCTATAATTGTTGTTTCTGGTATTTTTACTAGTGCATACCTAACAAGTTCTATATTTTACGAAAGAGTAAACAAAGCCATATATAGTATTAGCAATTATAATAATGACAAAAATACTAATGTTGGATCTCGTTTAGCATATAGTCAAAATAGCTGGCATATAATAAAAAACAATCCTATTATAGGAGTAGGTACTGGAGATTTCCCCAGTGAATATGCAAAAATAAATAATATTAATACGCCTAACTTACACACAACTTATAATCCTCACAATATGTACACTATAATCATTACACAGCTTGGAATTATAGGCTTAGTAAGTATGCTTTCTTTGTTTTACTATCAGTTTAAACATTGTATTTCTATAAAAAATAAATCATTAGGTATGGTGGGGATAGCATTTTCTATTTTATTTTTAGTTATTATGTTTAGTGATTCATATCTAATTTGGCATTATACAAAAAAAATGTTTGTATTTTTTAGTGCATTTTTATATAAAAATTATGCTGATAATTAAAATATATTACGATGTTTAGTTTTTATCGCACCTATACAACTCCATTTAAAGCAAGTATTCCAGCAGACTTACAAACACATTTTGCCAATACTTCTAACTATAAAAGATTTAGAAGATTTTTTGGGCGTTACTTATACAAACTAATAGCCCTTAGAGACAATGAAGAATTAACACATATTAGCAAAAACCACAAAAAAATTTTATGGCTGCATTGGACTGATCCTTATTTAGGAGATAGTTTAATGGATTTATCGGCTAGGGTTTTGTTACAGGGCAAACAAATTGATTTATTAACACAAGCAAATGTCGCCAGTATTTATAAACAAGACGATATATTTGATACTGTATTTACAAATCCTAAGCTGTGTAGTGCCAATAGATACGATTTAATTATAATAGATGGTTATAGATATAGAAGTTTAAAAATCATTAGAAAATATTTATCACACTTTCCTTATGTTAGCTTACATGGTTATTATGGTGGACATAATTTTAATCGCACTTTATTTAGTTTTTTTCGTATAAATCAATTATTATCTTACCCTTACAAGGAACAAAATATTTATAATACAGCAAAGCCTTTATTGTCAATTAACAGCAAAGATAAACAAATAATAGAGTGTATTAAATTATCTGATAATTTTATAACTATTGCTATAGGAGGTAGAGAGCAGAATCGTATTTTTAATTACTGGAATAAAGTTATAAAAATTATTTTAGCAAAAAAATTAGTACAAAAAATTGTACTAATTGGTACACAAAATGCTATACAAGAATCTCAAATAATTACCAATGACTATAATAAAAATGTTATCAATTTAGTAGGAAAATATACTTTTATACAAACTGCACAAATTATTAAAAAATCTAAAATATTACTATGTTGTGATGGCGGGTTAATGCATGTTGCTAATGCAGTTAAAACCCCTATTATTGCATTATTCTCTTATCATGTTAAACCAGATATGAGAGTAGTACAAGCAAACAAAAACTATATACTGTATGATAAAGATTGCGTTAGCAATATTAGTGCTAATAATATTTTAGAAAAATTTTCATTATTATTAGATGAAATAAATACTAAATGAGTAATGAATCTAGTAAAACAAAACAATTAAGAGATAGTAGTTTTATCAATAAATATTTAGTTGGTAAAATTTTAGATATTGGTGGCGGTAATGACCATATTGTTGATTATGCTGAGGTTTTTGACTTAGCAGATGGCAATGCACAACATATCACAAAATATAAAACTAAAGAATCCTATGATTGTGTTTATAGTTCCCATTGCCTAGAGCATATGGTAGATGTGCCAAATGCTATTTCACAGTGGTGGCAATTAGTAAAACCTAATGGCTATATGATAATTGTAGTTCCAGATGAGGATTTATATGAGCAAAAATGCTGGCCTGCTATTTTTAATACCGACCATAAGGCAACCTTTAGAATTAATAAAAAAAATAGTTGGTCTTGTGTGTCGTATGATTTACACAAATTATGCCAAGACTTACCTAATAACTACATTATTAATATACAAAAACACGATTTAAATTACGATTATAATTTACAATATAAAAAATTTACTAAGTTATTAAGAAAAATATATAAATGGCAATATTCTAAGAATTATGTAAAAAGTTTATTGGCTAAAAATACATATAAAGCCTTATATAAAAAATATTATTTAAATAATAGTAAAGATATTGGCATTCCTATCGACCAAACTTTAGGGCAAGCATTGGCACAAATACAAATTGTATTACAAAAAATAATATGAATATTTTTTATCATAGTTTGGATTATAACTATGACATTATAAAACTATGCCAAAAACTAACAATATTCTAATCATAATTCAACGCTCAAATGGCGATGTTTTTTTAGCTAATCCATTAATAACAGTACTTTATAAGCATTATAATAATCCTAATATAGATTTACTTATAAATGATGATACCTTGGCAGTTGCCAAAACCTTGCAATATATTGATAATATTATTACTTTTTCTTATAAAAAAAAACAAGAAATAGGATTTAAACAAGATATTGCAATTATCAAAAAAATATATAAAAAGTATGACTTAGCAATCAATCTAACCACAAGTGATAGAAGTGTTTTATATGCTATATTGGCGACTAAAATATCAATTAGTGTTGTTGATGAAGAAAATAAAAAATCGTGGTGGAAAAAACTATTATTGCACAAATATTACCTATTAAAAGAACAACATACCATAAAAAATAATATCGCAACATTAAAATTACTAAACATAACTAATAATAAAATAATATCTAATGCTAATTATGATATAAAAGACTTAGAAAGCATTAATAAAAAATTAGCTAAACTAAAAATAAAGAAATTTATTATTTTTCATCCATCAGCACAGTATAACTACAAAATATATCCTAGACATTTAAGAGATGAATTATTAACTATGTTAAATAATCTAGGCATAGCAATTATAATAACAGGCGGCAGGACAAAAATTGATTTAACAATTAAAAGCACTTTGCCAAATCTTAGTAATATTTATGACTTTATTGCTGAAACTTCTTTAGGGGAATTAATAGCACTTAGTAGTCTATCAGATGCTTACATTGGTATGGATACTTTAAATATGCACATAGCAGTAGCACAAAATAAGCATATATTTGTTATTTTTGGTCCTACAAACACTAAAACATGGTCACCATGGTCTAATAATTTACAACAATGTGCCGATGCAGTAGTTGCAAATAATGGCATTAAAACATACGATAATATAAATATATTCCAAGCAAGTATGCCTTGTGTACCTTGTAATCAAAAAGGCTGTGATAATAGTGGTAAAAGTGAGTGCTTATATAATATTACACCTAAAACAATATTTAATACTATAAAATCTGCTTTAAAAAATAAGTATCCATAATAACAAGTTAGAATTATACCCACCGTCATTGCAAGCTTTTGTAAAAGTCGTGGCAATCTCGTCTTGCAAATGCGGTGTGATTTAAAAAAGCACTAACAATAACGAATTGGAATTATGCCAAATGTCGATTAAAAAAGTACCAAGAATGGTAAGCAAAGCTTACTTTGGGGAATATCCCCAAACCCCTAACAGCAATTACAGGCTATTCAATGCATATTAACTATATTTGCTTGTTTTTTTATTAGAGATCTTTGCATAAATAGAGATGATTAGCAGAGCTCTGATTTTTGCTTAATGTCAGTGAGTGGAAAGCGGGGTTCTGATGATTATTCATGTTTGTGCAAAGGTCTCCATTAGGGGCAGAACTAGTTTTCGTATTACAGTTACTGTACAACCGCCCCTCAAACTCCCCATATAGACATTGTGCCTGTAAGTTACATTTTTGTCGTGAGATATTCGCGGTGTGATTTAAAAAAAGCACTAAGAATAACGAATTGGAATTATGCCAACTGCCTATTAAAAAAGTACCAAGAATAGTAAGCAAAGCTTACTTTGGGGAATATCCCCAAACCCCTAACAGCAATTGTTTTTTTAATTGAGGGGCGGAACCAATTCCTTCATTACAACTATTGTACAACAGCCCCTCAAACTCCCCATATAGACATTTTGCTTGTAAGGTATATTTTTGTCGTGAGATATTTGTGGTGTAATTTAAAAAAAGTACCCACAATAACGAATTGGAATTATGTCCACCGTCATTGCGAGACTTTGTAAAAGTCGTGGCAATCTCGTCTTACAAAAGCTATGTAATTTAAAAAAAGTACCTAAAATAGTAAGCAAGGCTTACTTTGGGGAATATCCCCAAACCCCTAACAGCAATTGTTTTTTTAATTGAGGGGCAGAACTAGTTTGCACACTATAACCATTGTACAACAGCCCCTCAAACTCCCCATATAGACATTTTGCTTGTAAGGTATATTTTTGTCGTGAGATATTCGCGGTGTGATTTAAAAAAAGCACTAACAATAACGAATTGGAATTATGCCAAATGTCGATTAAAAAAGTACCAAGAATGGTAAGCAAAGCTTACTTTGGGGAATATCCCCAAACCCCTAACAGCAATTACAGGTTATTCAGTGCATATTAACTATATTTGCTTGTTTTTTTAATTGAGGGGCAGAACTAGTTTTCGTATTACAGTTACCGTACAACAGCCCCTCAAACTCCCCATATAGAGATTTTGCCTGTAAGTTATATTTTTGTAGTGAGACATTCGCGGTGTGATTTTAAAAAAGCACTAACAATAACGAATTGGAATTATGCCAAATGTCGATTAAAAAAGTACCAAGAATGGTAAGCAAAGCTTACTTTGGGGAATATCCCCAAACCCCTAACAGCAATTACAGGCTATTCAATGCATATTAACTATATTTGCTTGTTTTTTTAATTGAGGGGCAGAACTAATTCCTTCATTACAATTCACTGTACAACAGCCCCTCAAACTCCCCATATAGACATTGTGCTTGTAAGATATATTTTTGTCGTGAGATATTTGTGGTGTGATTTAAAAAAAGTACCCACAATAACGAATTGGAATTATGTCCACCGTCATTGCGAGACTTTGTAAAAGTCGTGGCAATCTCGTCTTACAAAAGCTATGTAATTTAAAAAAAGTACCTAAAATAGTAAGCAAAGCTTACTTTGGGGAATATCCCCAACCCTAACAGCAATTGTTTTTTTAATTGAGGGGCGGAACCAATTCCTTCATTACAACTATTGTACAACAGCCCCTCAAACTCCCCATATAGACATTTTGCTTGTAAGGTATATTTTTGTCGTGAGATATTTGTGGTGTGATTTTAAAAAAGCACTAAGAATTGAGAATTAGAATTACGCCCACCGTCATTGCGAGACTTGTAAAAAGTCGTGGCAATCTCATCTTACAAATATGGTGTAATTAAGTATTGCGTCCCTAAAACTCTCTGTGTATAACGCTTGAATTCAGAGGCGGGCTGCTTTTGCCCGTCCGCTGGAATGATTTGTTATATTTTCTCTATTTACACATTAATCTGTTGAAAAAAGGTTGCATGTATGCTTTGTAAGAACTATACCCTTGTGGAATATTTAATTTGGCGTTTGAATTTTGTTTTATAAATTTTTCATTAACGATAATACTTTTTTTATATTCCTCGCAAGCTTTATTTGGCATACCAGCAAACTCATAAGTAAAGCCCATATTAAGATAAACATTTGTTAATGCGCCATACCTCTTCATTTTTTCAAAAATATTAGTTGCTAGTTTAAAGTATTTAATAGATTTTTCATATCTGTTGGTATAAGTTGCATCTTTATCCATAAATCCATATTTTTTATAAATTATATGATTTTTTTTAACAGCACCAGAACGAAAAAAGAACCCATATGCACGATATGCCTCTGCTAAACCAGTCGTATTATTGTTAGTCTTGTAAATCGTAATAGCTTCTCGTATAAGTCTTTCAGCTGGTATCCCTCTCTGTTGCTCGTCAAATAACCAAAAAGCATCAGCAATCTTTTGATTAGGGTCATTTGTAGATATTACTCCTATTGCTGCACATCCTATTAAGAGAATACCAACAAATAAAGTCAAGATTAATATTTTTATATTTTGCATGATTTGCTTTTAGATAAATATAACTATTTATTAAATACATAATCATACATTAACTATTTTTAATTTTATTAAATATTTAAAAAAATAATATTTTTAACATTAAATAACCATAATAATTTATTTATTATGTATATAATAATGAGTATATTTATTTAAATATACATAAATGACAAAAAAATTATTAGAAATTGTTCGTGATAAAATTCGCCTTAAACACTATAGTTATCAAACTGAAAAAACCTATCTTAGTTGGATAAAACGCTATATTTTATTTCACAATAAAAAACACCCTAAACAAATGGGAAAAATTGAAATTGAAGAATTTTTAACCTATTTAGCAGTTAATCGCAATGTTTCTCCTAGTACTCAAAATCAGGCTTTTAATGCTTTGTTATTTTTATACGAAAAAGTTTTAGGAATTTCAATTAAAAATGAAAACATATCTGCACTTATAGCTAAGGTAGAAATCCATATTCCTGCCGTTTTAACCATTGACGAAGTTAAAAATGTTATTTTCAATAGTAAGGGGATTTACCAGTTCATGCTAAAGCTTTTATACGGTTGCGGTCTGCGTATGAATGAATTATTACGATTGCGTATTAAAGATGTTGATTTTGGCTTTAATAAAGTTTATATTTGGGATGGAAAAAGCCAAAAAGATAGGGTTTTACCTCTGCCACTAAAAGTAAAAGAAGATTTGAAAATTCATATTGAAAATGTGAGAAAAACCCATAAAAAAGATATTATTAATGGCTTTGGTTATGTTCATTTGCCATTTGCACTAGATAAAAAATATCCAAATGCTAATACAGAATTTAAGTGGCAATATTTATTTCCTATGAGTTCAATTTCAAAAGACCCAAGAGGCAAGAAACAAATTCGCTACCATATACTACCAACAACTTTTGGTAGGAACATCAAAAATGCTGCTCGTTTATCTTATATTGATAAAAAAATTTCTGCCCATACTTTTCGTCATTCTTATGCAACACATTTATTACAAAATGGAATTGACATCCGTACAATTTCTGAACTTTTAGGACATAAAAACTTACAAACAACTATGATTTACAGCCATATTGTTAAAGAGTTAAGTCAAAACATTGTCAAAAGTCCACTGGACTTTTGACGGTATTTTTTTACCACTAAAAATCAAAAACCCATGCAAATAGTAAGCAAAGCTTACTTTGGGGAATATCCCCAAACCCCTAACAACAATTACAGGTTGTTTAGTTTGTGTTAAGTTGTTTTTATTGTTTTTTTATTAGAGATCTTTGCATAAATAGAGATGATTAGCAGAGCTCTGATTTTTGCTTAATGTAAGTGAGTGGAAAGCGGGGTTCTGATGATTATTCATGTTTGTGCAAAGGTCTCCATTAGGGGCAGAACTAGTTTGTACACTATAACCATTGTACAACAGCCCCTCAAACTCCCCATATAGACATTTTGCTTGTAATTTATATTTTTGTTGTGAGATATTTGCGATGTGATTTAAAAAAAGCACTAACAATAACGAATTGGAATTATACCCACCGTCATTGCGAGACTTTGTAAAAGTCGTGGCAATCTCGTACTACAAAAGCAATGTAATTTAAAAAAGCACTAACAATAACGAATTGGAATTATGCCAACTGCCTATTAAAAAAGTACCCATAATAGTAAGCAAAGCTTACTTTGGGGAATATCCCCAAACCCCTAACAACAATTGTTTTTTTAATTGAGGGGCAGAACGAGTTTGTACACTATAACCATTGTACAACAGCCCCTCAAACTCCCCATATAGACATTGTGCTTGTAAGATATATTTTTGTCGTGAGATATTTGTGGTGTGATTTAAAAAAAGTACCCACAATAACGAATTAGAATTATACCCACCGTCATTGCGAGACTTTGTAAAAGTCGTGGCAATCTCACACACTAAAAAGCAGTGTTAGCCTTATTTTAAACCATTATTTTTATAGCATTAATTATTAGATTGTTTATTGTATAAAATTTTATAGTAGCCATTTTTTGCTAGTAACTCTTGATGCTTGCCTTGTTCTACAATCACACCATCTTCTAGCACAATAATGTTATCAGCTTGCTTTATTGTACTTAATCTATGCGCTATTATTAGTGTAGTTCTATTTTTACTAATATCATTAATAGCTTGTTGGATTTTTGCTTCTGTATTACTATCTAGGGCTGATGTTGCCTCGTCAAGTATCAAAATATCTCTATCTCTTGCAATAGCTCTGGCTATTGCTAAGCGTTGTCTTTGTCCACCTGATAGTTTAGTACCATTTTCGCCAACTTGCTGAGAAAATTTATTGTCTAATTTATCAATAAACTCAATAGCACTAGCATTTTTTGCCGCTATTTTTATATCTTCATCATTGATGTTTTTTTGTCCTAAGGAAATATTATTAGCTATAGTATCACTAAATAATTGCATGTTTTGATCAACTAATGCAATTCGTTGGCGTAAACTATTAATATCAATATCCTTAATGTCAATACCGTCAATACTTATATTGCCTGTATTTGGATTATAAAATCTGCATAATAATTTAGTAATAGTGCTTTTACCACTGCCTGTTGAGCCAACAAAGGCAATAGTTTGTCCAACTTTTATACTCAAGTTTATATTTTTTAATATTAATTTATCATCATAGCCAAAGCTAACATTATTAAACACTATACTATTATTTATATTAGCTAGTTTTAGTTTGCCATTATTAACCTCGGCGGTAGAGTCTATTAAATCAAATACACTATAAGCACCAGCTAATGCCTCTTGTAATGGTTTATTGGTTTGTGATATGGTTTTAACAGGTTTTACCAATATAGCCATTGCAGTAAAAAATGCCAAAAAATCACCAGAGGTCATATTAAGATATGCACTAGATAAATAAACAACTAAACTTAAAATAACTATAATAGTTAGGCCAATAAAACTAGTGTTAAGTGCCTCGGTTATATTTAATTTAAACAATTGCTGGCGTAAATTATTATTAAGATTATAAAATTTATGTTTTTCTTGCTGTTGGACATTGTACATTTTTATTATGCTATTTGCTGATATATTCTCATTTAGATTATGAGTTATTGCTCCCATAGTTTTTTGGACATTATTACTAGCTTTACGCAATTTTTTTGTCGCTATTTTAATAGTTATATATATAATAGGCATTAGCACTAATAGCATTAAACTTAGTTGGTAGTTTTTATAAAATAAATACCCAACTAAAACCACAACCATTATAAATGAACGAAAAATATCTATCCAAATAGTTGTTGTGGCACTAGCTAGTTTTTCAACATCAAAAGTAAGTTTAGATAATATATTTCCTGTATTTTTATTATCAAAATATTGTTGCGGTAATGTTAATATTTTATTAAACATATCCTCTCTAATATCCATAATTACCTTGTTAGAAACCCAAGTATTGCTAGCAACATAAATTAAAGTAAATAACGCTCCTAAGACCCCAACTAATAATAAAACTGATGCATAAAATATTGCATCGTCACTATTTCTAACCTCGGTAAATAAATTATCTACAATTCTACCTGTAATCTCTGGTACTAAACTATTAGATATAGCAGACAAAATAACAGCTAATACCGTGATTATAATCTTAGTTTTATGGTTGCGTAAGTAATAAAATAATCTATTAGCAAAAATTTTATAGTTCATTTATTTTTTAAATACTTATTAATATTATCTAAATGTTGTTTGTATGTTTTACTAAATGCATGTCTGCCGTCTTTTTTAGATACAAAATATAAATCTTCACTAGCATCTGGATGTAGGGCATAATACAACGATTTTTTGCCTATAGAACCAATAGCAGTAGGCGGTAATCCTTTATGAATATAAGTGTTGTATGGGCTATTTATATATAAGTCATCTCGTTTCAAAGGCGGTTTATAATTATCACCCAAAGCATAAATTATACTTGGGTCTGTTTGTAAGCGCATATTGTATTTTAATCGTCTATTAAATACCCCTGATATTTGTGCTTTTTCATTATTATACGCAGTTTCTTTTTCAATAAGTGATGCTAGTATTACTGCCTGATAAGGATTTTTAATAGCAATAGATTTATCACGGTTAGCCCACATTTCTTTTAAGATTTTTTTTGCCTGATTATGAGCTTGTTTAAAAATATCGCTAGCCTTAGTTTTGTGGTTGAATTGATAAGTATCTGGTGCTATCATACCTTCATAAGGATATTTTATTCCAGCTTCTACTAATGTTTGTTCAATAGTATTATTACTAATAATGTTAGGGTTTTTTTGTAAAATATTAAAATATTCTTTGCTAGTTTTACCTTCTACCAAAGTTATAGTATGCTTAATAACATTACCTTTATTTATATTTAGTAGCAAGTCCAGAGTATCGGTATTTGGTTTAATAAGATAGTACCCAGCTTGAAGATTTTTTTCTTTATTAAATAATTTAGCCAGTGCTATAAAGTAATAATACGAATGTATTAAATTTTGGGTTTTTAATTGTTTACTAATCTGTGTCAGTGTAGTGTTAGGCTTGATATGAATAATTGCATTATTATTTTTTAATTTAAGGGTTTTATTTGCATAAACAAACATTAACATAAATATTATGCTAATAGTAACTAACAATTTAATAACACTAATTTTTGGTTTTATAACTATTTTGGACTCAAACTCGCTATCTTTAAATATTTTTGTTAATAAATCAGTTATTGGATATTGTTTGTAGTTTGTATTTTGAAATTTGGTTATTTTTTGGATACCTAATACACTATTAGTAATAAACACCTCATTAGCGTCTCTAATATCATCAATGGTAATTTTACTTATTTTATGACTAATATTTAATGATTTAGCTAACTCTAATATAACATCTCTTCTGGTACCATTAATACCACAATTACTAGTATCTGGTGTTATTAAGATATTATTTTTGACAATAAATATATTTGCAAAAGTACTAGAAATGACATTATCATTATCATCAAGCATTATACAGTCATTGCCTGTTATATCAGCACTTGCTAAAATATTTTCTAAACGATTGCAATGCTTAATACCAGATAATATATTATTTTTTTGATAGCCACTAGTACAAATACTTAACTCAAAATTATTATTATGGCTATATTCTAACTTACTAATTGTTATAATACGCACAGGATCAATTGCATTATAACGATAGCCTCTGTTACTATTGCCACGACTTACAATAATTTTAATAATACCATTTTTAATATTACTACGATTAATTAATTTTTGAATATCCCTAAGATATTTAGTGTTTGCTATATTAACTATATTTAGTCTATCACAGCCTAATTTTAAACGCTGATAATGTTTGTGCCAAAATAATAGTTTACTATCTTTAATAATACAGGTTTCAAAAATACCATCACCGTATTGCAAGTTTCTATTAGTAATAGGTACTTTATTATTAAATTTACCATTAATTATGGCAATAATGCTTTTTTTCATCTTTTATATAATTAAAATATAGCTGTATGATTAAAAATATATTATTACAATTTTATAGATATTTCATATCTAGCGTTAAGGATTTATTGCCTGTTATTATTGTAATAGCATTCTTCCAGTTTATAGTATTGCAAAAAGGATTGCCTAACATTCTGGTAATAGCTGAGGGGTTTTTGTTTACTATTATTGGACTTAGTTTATTTATTTATGGTTTAAACATAGCATTATTCCCAATAGGTGAGTCTCTTGCCTACTCATTTGTAGAAAAGGGTAATATATTTTGGCTATTAGTATTTGCAGCAATGCTTGGTTTTGGTGCTACAATTGCCGAGCCAGCACTTATTGCCATTACTAATAAAGCATCAGAAATTGCTAGTAGTGGCGGTATTATAAATGACAATAAACAAGCTATGCAAAATTATGCAACAACTATTCGTTATACGGTAGCAATATCTGTTGGCTTATCTGTTGTTCTTGGAGTTATTAGAATTATTAAGAATTGGTCACTGCACTATATTATAGCCATTTGTTATTCACTGGTAATCATAATTACTTTATTTGCCCCAGACTTTATAATAGGTATAGCTTATGATATAGGTGGTGTTACTACTTCTACTATTACTGTGCCACTTATTACTGCCTTAGGTGTTGGCTTAGCTAGTAGTATTAAAAATAGAAATCCTCTTAATGATGGTTTTGGTATGATAGCAATCACTGTTGTTATGCCTATTATTGCGGTTTTAATATTTGGAATATTATACCAATCAAAGGTTTTGTAAATGAATATTTTTGTACAAACATTATTTGATATTTTGCCTGTTGTGCTAATATTATTTATATTCCAATTTTTGGTAATTAGAAAAGAGCTAACAAATATAGCAAATATTTTATTTGGCTTATTATTGGTTTGGCTGGGTCTTAGTTTATTTTTAATTGGCTTAGACACTGCACTTTTTCCAATCGGAGAATTAATGTCTAAGCAATTAACATCAAATGATTTTATTGCTAATAATAATTCTTGGTTTGATTATATTTGGGTATATGTTTTTGCATTTTTAATAGGGTTTACTACCACAATTGCTGAACCGTCGCTATTGGCAGTAGCATATAAGGCAGAAATGGTATCAGGAGGGGCAATTAATAAATTTAACCTAAGAATTGCAGTTGCTATTGGTGTTGCAATTGGTATTACCGTAGGCTCTTACAGAATTATCTTAAATATACCGTTGCAGTATTTTATTATTCCTGGTTATATATTAGTTATTATTCTAACATTCTTTACCCCTAAGGACATAGTAGCACTAGCCTATGACTCAGGAGGTGTCACAACATCAACGGTTACTGTGCCTATTGTGGCATCTTTGGGTATTGGATTATCAAATAATTTAGCACATAGCAATCCATTAATTGATAGTTTTGGTTTAATAGCTTTTGCTAGTTTATTCCCAATTATTAGTGTAATGTTATATTTTTGGGCAATTAATATTCTTTATAAAAAATAGGAGGTTAAGTTATGCATTTTAAATTAATTATATCTTTCATAGACCCGTTAAAAACTGATAAGGTAATTAAATATGCCAGAGATGCTGGTGCTAAGGGTGTTACTATATTATCTCAGGCAAGAGGAGAGGGAATAGATACTAAAAAAACATTTTTGGGACTAAGTGTAGCAAGGCACACAGATGTGGTGCTATTTATTGTAGAAGAGCATTTAGCTAGGAATATTTTAGAAACCATTGCCAAAGTAGCTAAATTTGATAAAGAAGATAGTACAGGCATGGCACTGCAAATAGATGTTGAAGATACTGTTGGTTTATCGCATCAAATTCAAGAATTAAATAAAACCATAAAGGAGAAAATATGACAGACAAAATACTAGTAAAAGATGTTATGTGGCAAGATGTAGATATTGTTAATATTATGGATACAGTAAGGCAAGCATTAAACAAAATGCAATACAAAAAAACTAAACTTTTAATAGTAGATAAAGAGGATGAAAATGATGAGTATGGCTTAGTTATTGTTAGCGATATTGCCTCTAAGGTAATAGCACAAAATAAATCATTAGATAGAGTTAATATTTATGAAATTATGCAAAAACCTATATTATCAGTACATAAAAATATGGATGTTCATCATTGTGCTAAATTACTAACTAGGTTTAATTTATCAAGATGTCCAGTAATAGAAGACGGTAAAATTGTTGGTGTAGTTAGTTTAACTAATATAGTGTTTAATAGTTTATTATAAATATTGTCTATAAAACTATACCATATAAAACTACTGTATTAAGTTACTAGGTTGGGGAGATAAAATATGAGTTAATTGTTTAAGAGAGTTAAACCCAGCCTTAGCCCTATTTATGCAAAGGTCTCTAAGAATTAATCAAAGCATCTTTTACAAGTTTACTAACCAGAGACATATCAGCCCTACCGTCTAATTTTTTCTTTAATACTGTCATTAAACTTCCCATATCGGCCATAGAATTGGCATTTGTATCGGCTATAGCTTGATTAATATCTGCTACTATCTCTGTTTCTGATTTTTGTTTAGGCATATAACTGGTTATTGTATCAATCTCTGATTTTTCTTTATCAACTAAGTCATTCCGCCCAGCTTTACTAAATTGATTAATGGAATCACGGCGTTGTTTTAGCATCTTATTAACTATTACAACAATACCTATATCGTCTAATTCTATCCTATCATCAATTTCTTTTTGGTTAATAGCCGCAAGTAACATTCTAATTGCTCTAAGACCATCAGAATCTTTGTTTTTCATCATAGCTTTCATGTCACTAATTATGGTTTGCTTTAATTTTGACATAAGTATTATTTAAGGTTAGGACTTTGATGGATTATGTGTGAAACACTATTCTTAGATGTACATTCTTATTGAGGATAAAATATAATCCTTTCCCCGTATAAAAAACTTGTTAAGTAATTAAGGATTATTTGTTGTTAAGTTAATAGCATAATTAAGCCACTAATTAATATAAACGCTTACGAAATAAACGATTTTTAGATGATTCCTTATGTTGGCGTTTTATTGCCGATGCTTTTTTACGCTTTTTAACCCATGATGGTTTTTCGTAAAATTCTTTTTTTCTAACATCAGTAATAACACCTGCTTTTTCACAAGATCTACGAAATCTTCTTAATGCTATATCAAATGGCTCGTTATCTTTAACTATAATTTCTGGCATATTTTAACTATTCCTATTCTTACTCAATTTCCTGTTCATCATCTACTTCATTAATATCGCTAAGTCCTACTAATTGCACAAATGCCATAGGTGCTTTATCTCCTGTTCTAAATCCACATTTTAAAATACGAGTATAACCGCCTGGCCTGTCTTTATAATAACTAGCTATCTTAACAAATAACTTTGCAACAATCTTATCATCTCTTAATTTGTTAAAAACATAACGCCTATTTGCAACACTATCAATTTTTGCTTTAGTAATTAAAGGCTCTGCTACTTTTTTTAGCTCTTTTGCTTTTGCTAAAGTTGTGCGAATAGTTTCATAAGCAAACAAAGAATTAGCCATATTTTTAAACATTGCTTTTCTATGTGAAGAATTACGGTTTAATTTGCGTCCAGATTTCCTATGTCTCATATTGTATTTATTCTGAAATCAAGTCTATTGGTGGCCAGTTTTCTATAACTGTTCCTAAGGATAATTCCTTATCTATTAAAACTTCTTTAATCTCATTAAGAGATTTTCTGCCTAAGTTTGGTGTTCTTAATAAGTCTTGCTCTGTTTTTTGTACTAAATCACCAATATAGTAAATTTGCTCGGCTTTTAAACAATTAGCCGACCTAACTGTAAGCTCTAATTCATCAACAGCGCTTAATAAAATAGGCATAAAATCTTCAGAAGTTGGCTGAGGAAGCTCTTCTTCTGCTAACTCTAACTCTATAAAAGAGCTTAGTTGTTCTTTTAAAATAGTCGCTGCTCTTTTAATGGCATCTTCTGAATTAATAGCACCATTTGTTTCTAAATTAATGGTTAACTTATCTAAATCAACATTTTTACCAATTCTAGTTGGTTCAACATTAAAAAATACTTTTTTAATTGGCGAATAATTAGCATCTAATAATAAATTACCTACTGTGGTCTCTGTAGCTTCCCTATTACTCGCTGCAACATAACCTATGCCACTAGTTATTGTGATACTCATAGTGAGTTTAGTATCTTCATTAATAGTTGCAATAACTTGCTCTGGATTAAACACACTAACATCAGCAGAGGCATCGCTTATATCTGATGCTTTTAATACATAAGGTCCTTTTTTTTCTATTAATAATTGCTTATGATTACTATTATGTAATGCTACAGAAACTTCTTTTAAATTTAATAAAATATTTAAAACATCCTCTTGAATTCCTTCTATACTGGAAAATTCATGATTAATTCCTTCAATTGATACCTCAGAAATAGCACTACCTGCTATGGATGATAATAGAATCCTTCTCAGAGCATTACCAAGAGTATGTCCAAAACCTCTTTCTAAGGGCTCTAAAACAATTCTTGACTTATAGTCCGATAAAGACGACGAATCAACTAACTTTGGTTTTAAAAAATCTTTGGCATTACCTTGCATATTAAATCCTACTTAGAATACAATTCAACAATTAAATGTTCTTGAATATCTGCTGACAACTCACTTCTATTTGGAGTGCTTTTAAAAACACCTTTAAAAATTTTAGCATCAACTTCAACCCAGTCTGGAAATCCAATTTGCTCTCTAATTTCTATGGCTAACTTAATTCTATCTTGTTTTTTAGCCTTAATGCAAACTTCAATTTCATCATTAACAGAAACTTGATACGATGGAATATTTACTATCTTTTCATTAACCATAATTCCTTTATGGCAAACTAATTGCCTAGCTTCAGCACGGGTGCTAGAATAACCCATACGATAAACAACATTATCTAGCCTATGCTCTAATAAATTTAATAAGTTTTCACCAGTAGAACCTTTTTTAGCACTAGCGGTTTTGTAATAACCTTTAAATTGCTTTTCTAACACACCATAAATTCTACGAACTTTTTGTTTTTCTCTTAACTGTAAACCATAATCACTGTCTTTTTGCCTTCTAGCATTAGGACCGTGAACCCCGGGTAATTGCGTTAATTTACATTTACTATCTAAGGATCTAACACCGCTTTTTAAATATAAATCAGTTCTTTCTCTTCGTGCTAATTTACATGTAGGACCAATGTATCTTGCCATAATTATTTTATACTTTTAATGAATTACTAATTACACTCTTCTTTTCTTAGGTGGACGACAACCATTATGAGGAATTGGTGTCAAATCTACTATACTTTTTATTCTTAATCCGCTAGCATTTAAAGCTCTAACTGCTGAGTCTCTACCAGGTCCTGGTCCTTTAACACGAACTTCAACACTTTTCATACCAAATCCTAAAGCAGAATTACCGCAATTACTAGCTGCAACTTGTGCTGCAAATGGTGTACTTTTTCTGGAGCCTCTAAAACCACTACCGCCTGATGTTGCCCAACATAATGCACTGCCATGAGTATCTGTAATCATAACTATAGTATTATTAAAACTAGCGTGAAT
Organism: Gammaproteobacteria bacterium; assembly: GCA_965207335.1. Lineage (GTDB taxonomy): Bacteria > Pseudomonadota > Gammaproteobacteria > PS1 > Pseudothioglobaceae. The sequence continues at coordinate 997,350 of OZ242267.1, read as the reverse complement.
ATGTGCTATACCATCTGTTACTATTTTCTTTACTTTCTTTTTAGTACTTTTTATACTTTTAGCCATAAATGTTTATTATTTAATAAGTCTGCGAGGTCCTTTTCTGGTTCTAGCATTGGTTTTAGTTCTTTGCCCTCTAACTGGCAATCCTTTTCTATGACGAATACCACGATAACAACCTAAGTCTCTTAGGCGTTTAATATTCATAGATATTTCTCTACGCAAATCTCCTTCTACTTCATAACTATCAATTATAGCTCTAATAGTTTCTAGTTGTTGCTCTGTTAAACTTGAAACCTTAGTGGTTTCTGGTATTTTTGATTTTAAACAAACACTCTTGGCTCTAGTACCACCAATTCCAAAAATTGATTGTAAACCTATTACAATATGTTTATGTGGTGGAATATTTATTCCTGAAATACGAGCCATATATAACTAAAATTAAAAAAAGCGATTTTACACTATAAATAATAAATATACAAGATATTTTTATCCCTGCCTTTGCTTATGTCTTGGATCTTTACATATAATTCTTATAACTCCATAGCGTTTAATTATTTTGCAATCTTTACAAATTTTTTTAACTGATGCTCTTACTTTCATAATAAAACTCCTGTGTTTACCGTAAATTAGCTTTTTCCATCAATCCACCATACTGGTCAGACATAAGATGAGTTTGTAATTGTGCCATAAAATCCATAACTACAACTACAATAATTAATAAACTTGTGCCTCCAAAATAAAATGGCACATCCCAATACAGTATTAAAAATTCAGGCAATAAACAAACTGCTGTTATATAAATAGCACCAGCAAATGTTAATCTGCTAGTAACAGAATCTATATAATCAGCAGAGTGTTTGCCCGGTCTAATACCGGGAATAAAACCACCTGACCTTCTTAAATTATCAGCAATATCTTGCGGATTAAATACTAATGCGGTATAAAAAAATGTAAAAAACAAAATTGCTAAGGCGTAAAACATAATATACAAAGGTTGTCCAGGGGATATACTTGCTATTAAATTAGTTATCCAGCCTAAATCACTACCTTGGGCAAACCAACCACCTAAAGTGGCAGGAAATAAAATAATACTTGAGGCAAAAATAGGTGGTATTACTCCAGCCATATTGATTTTTAAAGGTAAATAACTAGATTGCCCGCCATACATTTTTCTGCCTTGTTGTCTTTTGGCATAATTAACGGTAATTCGTCTTTGCCCTTTTTCCATAAATACTACAAATGCAGTTACTAATAATGCCATAGAAAATACTAATATTACCGAAATTATAGCTAACTCGCCTGTATTAACCAAAGACAATGTTGAGCCAATAGCACCAGGCAAACCAGAAACTATACCTGCAAAAATAATCATAGATATCCCGTTACCTATGCCTCTTTCGGTAATTTGCTCCCCTAACCACATTAAAAATAAGGTTCCAGTTGTTAAAGTAACCACGGTTACAAAACTAAACTCAAAACCAGTTTGAGTAACTAAGGCAACACCACCAGCACTTTGGCTTTGTAGGGCGATAGAAATACCATAAGATTGAAATACTGCTAATAACACCGTACCCATTCTAGTATATTGGGTAATTTTTCTTTTGCCTGCTTCGCCCTCTTTTTTTAATTGCTCTAATGAAGGCACAACAGCAGTCATTAATTGGACGATAATTGATGAAGATATATAAGGCATAATACCTAGTGTAAAAATAGATAGCCTCTCTAATGCACCGCCTGAGAACATATTAAACATATCTAAAATAGTTCCTTGCTGTTGGTCAACTAAGCTAGCTAGGGCAATAGGGTTAATAAATGGAATAGTAATATGAGTGCCAAATCTGAAAACAATAAGTGCAACTAATAAAAAAAGAATGCGCTTTTTTAAATCATCAGATAATGCTAACATTGGTGACTGTGTACTCATTATGTAATTATTTATTTTTTTGTAATATCATTAAGAGACCTTTGCATAAATAGGGATGATTAGCAGAGCTCTGATTTTTGCTTAATTGATGATATTCTATTAAGCCTGTCCTAGTTGTTCTAAGGCTGGTTTGATAAAAATTATCAAGTGAGTGGAAAGCGGGGTTCTGATGATTATTCATGTTTATGCAAAAGTCTCATTAAGAGTTAATAACTCCACCAGCATTTTCAATAGCTAATTTAGCACCTTTGGTTACTGACATACCACTAATATTAACAGCTCTACTTATACTGCCAGATGATATTATTTTAATATGCTTAACATTTTTAGTTATTAGATTGTGTTTTTTTAATACCATAATATCAATATTATCCTCTGATATTTTATTTAACTCTGATAAGGTAATTTCATCTGATATTTTAGAAACCATAGAGCTAAATCCAATCTTAGGCAGTCGTCTTTGCAATGGCATTTGTCCACCCTCAAAGCCTATTTGTATAGTTCCGCCAGTACGAGATTTTTGTCCCTTATGGCCACGGCCACATGTCTTACCAAAGCCACTACCTATGCCTCTACCTACTCGTTTTCTAGATTTTTTTTCACCTTTGGCAAAACTTAATGTATTTAAGTACATGTTATTCCTTAACTTTGACTAGATATGAAACTTTATTAATCATACCTCTTATTGCTTTACTATCTTCTAGTTCAACTGTTTGTCTAATTTTTTTTAAACCTAACCCCTTAACAGTTGCACGATGTTTAGGTAATCTACCAAAAAAACTTTTCATTAGAGTAACTCTTAATGTTTTTTTTGCCATTTTATTAGCCTTGTTTTAAATTTGTACTATCAGTATTATTATTTGTTGGTAGTATATCCACTATTTTTTTACTACGCTTATTTGCTATATGCTCTGGACTTGACATTTTTACTAAACCGTTAATTGTAGCTCGCACCACACTTATAAGATTATTAGTACCATTACACTTAGCAAGTACATTACGCACACCTACAACCTCAAATACCGCACGCATAGCTCCTCCTGCTATAACTCCTGTTCCGTCTGATGCTGGTTGCATATAAACCTTAGCCGCACCTAGTTTAGAAACTACTGGATAATACAAAGTTCCTTTTGTTAATGGTGCTTTTTTCATGACTTTTTTGGCATTATTAATAGATTTAGTAATGGCTATAGGTACTTCTTTAGATTTCCCCGTGCCATAACCTACGCGTCCATTACCGTCCCCTACAACAGACAATGCTGAAAAACTAAAAACTCTACCACCTTTTACTACTTTAACAACACGACGAACCGATACTAATTTTTCAATTAAATCTCCGTTTTGTTCAATACTATTATCTGCCATATAAAATCCTTAAAATTCTAAACCATGTTTACGGGCAGAATCAGCTAATGCTTTAATTCTACCGTGATACTTAAAGCCAGAACGGTCAAAAGCAATTTTGGTAATACTCTTCTTTTTTGATGCCTTAGCTATTAATTCACCAATTTTAGTAGCCGCTTCAATATTACCGCCATTTGCTAATTTGGCTCCAATAGAAGATATACTGGCCAATGTTTTTGAGCCATCTTCACTAATAATTTGTGCATAAATATGTTTAGAGGTTTTATTAACACAAAGAGTAATTTTATTATTAACTCTATTATTAACTCTAAACTTCATTAGTCTTTTCAATCGTGCTTGTTTTTTAGAAAATTTCACTTTATTTCACTTTATTATTTATTTTTTCTTAACTTCTTTACGGAAAATATTCTCACCTACATAACATACTCCCTTGCCTTTGTAGGGCTCGGGTGGACGATATGCTCTTATTTTTGCGGCAACTTGTCCTACTTTTTGTTTATCACAACCACTTACTATAATTTCTGTTTGCGACTTTGCAGGCATTTCTATTTTAATGCCAGCAGGAATATTATACTTAATTGAGTGCGAATAACCTAAAAATAATTCTAAATTTTCTCCTTGTATTTTTGCTCTATAACCAACACCTACTAAATTTAGTCTTTTTGTAAACCCTTTAGAAACACCTATTACACAATTATTTATGTTAGACCTGCAAGTTCCAGCATGCATCCAAAAATTCTTAGCCTCTTTTTTATTAGCATCAGCAACAGAAAAGCTTATTGTGTTATCGTTTTTTGTAACATTAACAGCAGGATGAATAGCTAAATTCATCTCTCCTAACTTGCCTGTCACTTTAACATTATTACCATTTATCGAAACTTCAATATCACTGGTAATTTCAATTGATTTTCGTGCTATTCTACGCATAATAAATTCCTAAATAATGCCTAATAAACACTGCATAATACTTCACCGCCAACTTGCTCTTGACTAGCTTTTTTACCAGTCATAACACCTTTTGAAGTTGATACAATAACAATTCCCATACCACCTATAACACTAGGCATAGTGTCTTTGGTTTTATAAACCCTTAATCCTGGTTTACTAATTCTATGAATACTTTCAATAACCGCCTTAGATTGATAGTATTTTAAATTAACAGTAATCATATTATTATCTACATTATAAAATTCAATATACCCCTCATCTAGTAATACCTTAGCTATTGCAACTTTAATTTTTGAACTAGGTATTTGTACTGTTCTTTTATTAACTAATTGTGCATTACGCACTCTTGTTAACATATCAGCTATTGGGTCAGACATACTCATATTTAACCTCCTACCAACTTGATTTAGATAATCCAGGAACTTCACCATTCATGGTTTTTTCTCTTAATTTAGTTCTGCCTAAGCCAAACCTTCTATATACACCATTAGGTCTTCCTGTTAAACTACAACGGCTTCTCATTCTAACTGGAGATGAATCTCTTGGTAGTAACTGTAACTTAATAATTGCATTTAATCTATCCTGCTCATTTACAGACACACTTTTAATAGTTTTTTTTAACTCTTGACGCAAAACACGATATTTAGCTACCATTTTTGCTCTTTTAACATCACGGTATATCATAGATTTTTTAGCCATTATTTTTCCTTGTATTAATTTTTAAAAGGGAAATTAAATGCTGCCAATAATTTCTTGGCATGTTCATTTGTTTTTGCAGAAGTAGTAATACAAATATCCATACCTCTAATTTTTTGGATTTTTTCAAAATCTATTTCTGGAAAAACTATTTGCTCGGTAATACCCATACTAAAATTACCCCTACCATCAAAAGATTTAACATTTAAACCTCTAAAATCACGAATTCTAGGAATGGCGACATTTACTAAACGGTCTAAAAATTCATACATTTTATCTTTTCTTAACACTACTTTACACCCAATAGACATACCTTCTCTTAATTTAAAACTTGCTACTGATTTTTTAGCCTTAACTACAATTGGCTTTTGTCCAGCTATTAATGCCATTTCATCAACGGCATTTTGTACTATTTTTTTGTCTCCAACTGCATCGCCTAAACCCATATTTATAGTAATCTTTTCTATTTTTGGAACCGACATAATATTATCTAAGCCAAGCTCATCTTTTAATTTGACTACAATATTGTTTAAATATTCTTGTTTTAATCTAGCTCTTAATTCCGACATTTTTATTACTCTCCAATAGTTTTACCATTTGACTTATAAAAACGCTCTTTTTTATCTTCGCTATTAATACGAATACCAACTCTATCTGCTTTTTTTGTTTCAGCATTAAAAATAGCTATATTAGATATATCAATAGGCATGTTTTTATCAACAATACCTCCTGCTGTATTAGTATTAGGATTTGCTTTTATATGTTTTTTAGCTATATTTACACCCTCAATTATTACTTTATTACTACCTACCAAAGAATCAATAACTCCCCTAGACCCTTTGTCTTTGCCAGTAATAACTATTACTTCGTCCTCTTTTCTTAATTTTTTCATTTATAGCACCTCTGGAGCCAATGAAATAATTTTCATAAACTTAGCACTTCGTAGTTCTCTGGCAACAGGACCAAAAATACGAGTTCCAACTGGCTCTAATTTATTATTTAATAAAACCACTGAATTTCTATCAAACCTTAATAATGAACCGTCTTTTCTTCTTACACCTTTGGCAGAACGAACTATAACAGCATTATAAACATCACCTTTTTTTACTTTACCTTGTGGGTTGGTCTCTTTAATACTAACCTTAATAACATCGCCAATATTTGCATATCTGCGTTTTGAGCCACCTAGTACCTTAATACACATAGCCTTAATACCACCGCTGTTATCAGCAATATGTAGTTTTGTTTGCATCTGAATCATAATTAATAATTCCTTAATTTAGCTAATCTATGGTAATAGCTTTCTCAATAACTTCTACTAAAGCCCAATGCTTGGTTTTTGAAAATGGCACCGCTTCTGATACCTTAACTTTATCGCCTACTTTACACTCGTTATTTTCATCATGAGCATGAACTTTGGTACTTCTTTTAATAATTTTTTTGTATATTGGATGCTTAACCATTCTTTCTACCAAAACAGCAATAGTTTTATCACGACTACTACTTACTACTTTTCCTATTAATGTTCGTTTAGATTTATTCTTTTCACTCATTATTTTCTTTTTCTTTTATTAATGTTTTAATCCTAGCTATAGTTTTTTTCATACTGTTTAATTTACTAATATCACTAAGTTGTTCAGCACTATGCTGCATACGCAAATCAAAGTTCTGCTTTAGTACAATTAGCAAATGCTCACTTAATTCAGCACCGCTCATAACCCTTAGAGTTTTTAGTTCTTCTTTTGACTTCATTACATTATCTTGCGTTTAATTACTATTGTTTTCATAGGTAATTTTGATGCCGCCAAAGAAAAAGCTTCTTTTGCAACATCTTCATCTACTCCCTGCATTTCAAATAGCATAGAGCCGGGCTTAACTTGTGCTACCCAATATTCAACACTGCCTTTACCTTTACCCATACGAACCTCTAATGGTTTTTTGGTAATAGGTTTATCTGGGAAAATTCTAATCCAAACCTTGCCTTGCCTTTTTATGTGCCTAGTCATAGCACGGCGTGCTGATTCTATTTGTCTAGCTGTAATTCTGCCTCTGGTAGTAGCTTGCAGTCCAATACTACCAAAACTTACTTTATTACCAGAAGTTGCTAATCCACGATTACGCCCCTTCATTACTTTTTTATACTTTGTTCGTTTAGGTTGTAACATACTAATTCCTTACTATTTGTGTCGTTTAGCAATATCTGCTAAAGTGCCTTTCTTATGGTCTAATATTTCCCCATTATAAACCCAAACTTTAATACCGATAACTCCGTATTGGGTATTAGAACTAAATGTACCATAATCTATATCGGCCCTAAATGTTTGTAATGGTACTTTACCTTCTCTATACCACTCACTTCTGGCAATCTCAGCACCATTTAAACGACCGCCTACTTGAATTTTAATACCTTTAACACTTAAACGCATTGCATTTGCTATTGCTCTTTTAACCGCACGACGATATGCAACACGGCGTTCTAATTGCTGACCAATATTTTCTGCGATTAATCTAGCATCTAATTCTGGTTTTTTAATTTCTTCAATAACTATAAAACTATTTACACCTAAAATTTTTGATACTTTATCTTTTAATTGGTCTATACCTGCACCTTTTTTGCCAATTACCACACCCGGCCTTGCAGTGTAAATAATTATCTTTGCAGTATTATCAGACCTTTCAATAATAATACGACTAACAGATGCATCTTTTAATTTAGCAAATAACATGTCTCTAACTGTAATATCTGCTAATAAATATTTTACATAATTCTTCTTATCAGCATACCATTTAGAATCCCAATCTCTAATAATTCCTAGTCTAATTCCTTTTGGATTAACTTTTTGACCCATACTATATTTCCTTAAATACTTACACCAACAGTTATGTGACTACTGCGTTTTAAAATTCTATTTGCTCTACCCTTAGCCCTAGGACGAATTCTCTTAGTTGTTGAGCCTTCATCAACATATATGCTACTTACTTTTAACTCATCAATATCAAGCCCTGCATTATGCTCAGCATTAGATATTGCTGAATTTAGCACACTTTTTAATAATACTGCGGCTTTTTTATTGCTAAACGAAAGAATATTTAATGCCTCTTCTATAGGTTTAAGCCTAATTTGATTTGCTACCAACCTAAGTTTAAAAGGTGATATTCTAGCATATTTATATTTTGCAAATACTTGTTCCATAATTTACTTTATTTACTAACTTTTTTATCCACAGGGTGGGCTCTAAAAGTTCTAGTAGATGAAAATTCACCTAATTTGTGCCCTATCATATTTTCATTAATAGATATTGGCACATGTTGTCTGCCATTATGTACAGAAATTACTAAGCCAATCATTTCAGGAACAATAACAGAACGCCTAGACCAAGTTTTAATTGGTTTTCTACTATTTTGTTCTTGTGCAAGTAACATTTTTTTTACTAAATGCTCATCTATAAAAGGTCCTTTTCTTAACGATCTTGGCATATAATTTTTTCCTTATTTTGTATTATTTCCTACTGCGCACAACTAAATAATCTGTGCGTTTATTGTGTCTAGTTTTGTATCCCTTAGTAGGCATACCCCATGGCGAAACAGGGTGTCTGCCACCGCTTGTTTTACCTTCACCACCACCATGTGGATGGTCAACTGGATTCATAGCTACACCTCTTACTGTAGGTCTAACACCACGCCATCTATTTGCTCCAGCTTTACCTAGTTTTCTCAAACTATTTTCAACATTACTTACTTGTCCTATTGTTGCACGACAATTTGATAATATCTTACGCATTTCTCCAGAACGAAGTCTTATGGTAACATAATTACCATCTTTTGCTACTAATTGTGCTGAACTACCAGCACTCCTTACTAATTGTGCACCTTTTTTAGATTTTAACTCTATACAATGAATAACCGTACCTAGTGGAATATTACTCATTGGTAAGCTATTACCAGTTTTAATAGCTACATTATCGCCAGATTGTACAATATCGCCAACTTTTAAACCATTAGGGGCAATGATATAACTTCTTAATCCGTTAGAATATAAAATTAAGGCTATATTAGCACTACGATTTGGGTCATATTCCAATCTTTCTACCTTGGCTTCACATGAATCTTGCTCGCGTTTAAAATCAATAATACGATATCTTTGTTTATGCCCACCGCCTTTATGTCTGCAAGTTATTCTGCCATTATTATTGCGTCCACCAGTTTTATTTTTTGCATCAGTTAAACCGTCAAAAGGCTTGCCTTTGTAAAGTTCGCTATTAACAATGCTAATTACATGCCTACGACCTGGCGATGTTGGTTTTCTTTTAATAAGTGTCATATTTTTACCTATGCTGTTGTGTCTATCATTTGTCCTTCTGCTACACGAACAATTGCTTTTTTCCAACTTGCACGACGACCAATTTTACGAGCAAAAACTTTTTGCTTACCTATCATATTTAAAGTTTGAACTTTATTTACACTAACATTAAAAAGTAGCTCTACTGCTAATTTAATGTCTTTTTTAGTTGCACTTTTTAATACTTTAAAAACATACTGGTTGTTAGCAGATGCTATAGTAGTTTTTTCAGAAATAATAGGCGATAATAATACTTTGTATAATTTTTCTTTACTCATAGCCATTTCTCAATATTTACTAGTGCATCTTTGGTTATTACTACATTTTTATAGCCAATTAAACTAGCAGGATTAATATCGCTAACTCCTATTGTACCCATATTGTATAAATTTCTAACCGATAAATATAAATTCTCATTTAAATTTTCTGTAATAATTAAAATATCCGTCAATTTCAAGTCATTTAGCAATTTAACTGCTGTTTTAGTACTAGGTTTAGCAATATTTATTTCTTTAATTACTGTTAATCTATTAGTCTTTATTAATTCTGAAAAAATAACTCTAATAGCACCACGATACATTTTTTTATTTACTTTTTTGCTATAATCTCTATTACTGGCTGCAAAAGTTACTCCGCCACCACGCCAAATAGGACTTCTTATAGTTCCAGCTCTAGCCCTACCTGAGCCTTTTTGTGAGTGTGGCTTTCTACCGCCTCCTGAGACAGCAGAGCGGTTTTTTTGTGCTTTAGTACCAGCCCTTGCCCCTGCCATATAAGCAGTAACTACTTGATGAACTAGAGACTCATTATAATCCTTAGTAAAAATATCATCTGATACAACAATGCTAGTTGGTTTATCTGCTGTTAAATCTAACACTTCTAATTTCATCTTTAACCTTTGCTACTTTTATTGATAGCATCTTTTGCTACTTTGCTATTTTCTTTATTTTTCTTGTGTGATAATGCTATACTAACAAAGCCATTTTTAGCACCAGGAACAGCACCAGCTACTAACATAACATTAAGTTTATTATCAATTTTTATAATTTGTAAATTTTCTTCTGTAACCTTGGCATCGCCCATATGTCCTGCCATTTTTTTGCCTTTAAAAACTCTGCCGGGATTTTGACATTGTCCTGTTGAACCTATAGCTCTATGAGATATAGAATTACCATGAGTTGCATCTTGCATTTTAAAATGATGTCTTTTAACACCGCCTTGAAAACCTTTTCCTTTTGATTTACCAGTAACATTAACAAATTGTCCTTCATTAAATAATGATAAATCAATTATGCTATTACTATCTATATCACTCTCATTAATTCTAAATTCCCATAAACCCAAGCCAATTTTCTCTGATGCTTTTGCATAATGTCCTTTTATGGCTTTTGAAACTCGTTTAATTTTTGCTTCGCCTTTTTTGTTATTTTTTAATCCAGTAGTCACTTGAATGGCATTATAACCATCATTATCCAGAGTCTTCTCTTGAATAATACGATTTTCATCAACCTTAATAGCAGTAACAGCAGTAGTAACACCATCAGCTAATATAATGCGTGTCATACCTAATTTTTGTCCTATTACTCCAATTGCCATTTTTTGTACCTTTATTAATCTTTATGCTTTTCTTAATTCAATTTGCACATTAACACCAGCCGCTAAGTCTAATTTCATCAAAGCATCCATAGTTTTTTCCGTAGGGTTAATTACATCTATCAGTCTAAGATAAGTTCTAAGCTCATATTGATCCCTAGCATCTTTATTTACATGTGGAGATATTAAAATTGTCCACTTTTCTTTTTTAGTAGGTAAGGGAATAGGTCCTTTAACAGTTGACCCTGTTCTTTTAGCCGTTTCAACAATCTCTAATGTTGATTTATCAATCAAACGATGGTCAAAAGCTTTTAATTTAATCCTAATATTCTCATTCATCTCTTAAACTTGTTTAAACAAAAACCAAGAATTATACCTATTTTTTATACAAAATAATCAGCAATTATTTTAGTAATTAAATAGTTTACCTAAATAACTAATCAATAACCTTAGCAACAACCCCAGCACCAACCGTTTTACCACCTTCACGGATAGCAAATCTTAAACCTTCTTCCATAGCAATTGGTGCTAATAATTCAACTATCATTTTTATATTATCACCTGGCATTACCATTTCTACATTCTTTGGAAGTTCACAAGCACCAGTTACATCTGTTGTTCTAAAATAAAATTGGGGACGATAGTTGCTAAAAAATGGCGTATGTCTGCCACCTTCTTCTTTACTTAAAATATAAACTTCTGCCTCAAACTTGGTATGAGGTTTAATAGTTTTTGGTTTTGCTAGAACTTGTCCTCTTTCTACTTCCTCGCGTTTTGTTCCTCTAAGTAGCACGCCAACATTATCTCCTGCTTCTCCTCTATCTAGTAATTTACGGAACATTTCTACACCTGTGCAAGTTGTCATTTGAGTATCTTTAATACCAACTATTTCAATATCATCATTGACATTGATTATTCCTCTTTCAATACGCCCTGTTACTACTGTGCCACGACCTGATATTGAAAATACATCTTCAATTGGCATTAAGAATGGTTTTTCAGTATCTCTTTTTGGTTGAGGAATATAACTATCTAATGCTTCAACTAATTTTATAATAGAAGGAACGCCAATATCGCTATCATCGCCTGATAATGCTTTTAGTGCTGAACCATAGATAATTGGAGTGTCATCGCCTGGGAATTCGTATTCGTTTAGTAATTCACGAAGTTCCATTTCTACTAACTCTACTAATTCTTGGTCGTCAACTTGGTCGGCTTTATTCATATACACAATAATATATGGTACACCTACTTGTCTTGATAATAGAATATGCTCTCTGGTTTGAGGCATAGGACCATCTGCTGCTGAACAAACTAAAATAGCACCATCCATTTGGGCAGCACCTGTTATCATATTTTTGATATAGTCTGCATGTCCTGGGCAATCTACATGGGCATAATGACGCACTTCTGATTCGTATTCAACATGTGCTGTTGATATGGTAATACCTCGCTCTTTTTCCTCAGGGGCATTGTCAATATCTGCATAATCTTTAAACTCACCGCCTACTAATTCTGACATTACTTTTGTGAGTGCTGCTGTTAGGGTTGTTTTACCATGGTCAACATGACCTATAGTGCCAACATTAATATGGGGTTTATTTCTTTTAAATTTTTCTTTTGCCATAATATTTATTTATAAATTAAGAATTAAATTTTGCTATTACTTTATTAGCAATATTTTGTGGTGAATGACTATATTTTAAAAACTCCATTGAATAACTTGCTCTGCCCTGAGACATTGAGCGAATATCAGTTGCATAGCCAAACATTTCTGATAATGGTACTTCTGCTTTAATATTCTTGCCACTTGATAAATCATCCATACTTTGAATAATACCACGACGACGATTTAAATCACCCATCACATCACCCATATAATCTTCTGGAGTTGACACTTCTACTTTCATAATTGGCTCTAATAAAACTGGCTCTGCTTTTTTAACTCCTTCTTGTAAGCACTTACTAGCTGCAATTTTAAATGCTATTTCGCTAGAATCAACATCGTGATACGAGCCATCATAAACAGTTATCTTAATATCAACCAATGGAAAACCGGCAATTACACCATTTTTCATTTGTTCTTGAACGCCTTTATTAACAGCTGGTATATATTCCTTAGGAATAGCTCCGCCTTTAATTGCATTTACAAACTCATAGCCTTCTCCTGGCTCTTTTGGCTCAATACGCAAGTAAACATGTCCGTATTGTCCTCTGCCACCTGATTGTTTAGCAAATTTATGCTCTTGTTCAACTTTTTTAGTAATAGATTCTCTGTAAGCAACCTGAGGTGTACCAACACTACATTCAACATCAAATTCTCGTTTCATTCTATCTATAATAATATCTAAATGAAGCTCTCCCATACCTGATATTATTGTTTGTCCAGACTCGTAATCAGAACTCACTACAAATGAAGGGTCTTCGTGTGCTAGTTTGCCTAGTGCAATACTCATTTTTTCTTGGTCTATCTTAGATTTTGGCTCAACTGCAATTGCTATTACTGGCTCTGGGAACTCCATTCTTTCTAAAATAATTTTATTTTGCAAATCACAAAGTGTATCACCTGTTGTTACTCCTTTTAAACCTATAGCAGCAGCAATATCACCAGCATAAACTTCTTTTATTTCCTCACGATTATTTGAGTGCATTTGCACCATACGACCAATGCGGTCTTTTTTATCCTTAGTTGAGTTATAAACAAAATCTCCAGCTTTTAGGGTGCCAGAATAAACACGGAAAAAAGTTAAATTTCCTACAAACGGATCGGTAGCAATTTTAAATGCTAATGCTGAAAATGGCTCTTTGTCATCAGCTTTACGAGTAATTTTAGTATTATCTGTTGATATACCTTTAGGTACTGGTACATCTAGTGGAGAGGGCATATATTCAATAATTGCGTCTAATATTGATTGCACACCTTTATTTTTAAAAGCAGAACCACAAAACATAGGTACAATTTCATTAGCAATTGTTTGTATGCGAATTCCTTTTTTAATATCTTCATCTGACAAGCTATCATTTTCTATATACTTATCCATTAACTCTTCAGATGCTTCTGCTGCTAATTCCAGCATTTTTTGGTGATACTTATTTGCTAAATCAACTAAATCATCAGGAATATCTTCAACATTGTAAGTAACACCTTGGTCATCTTCATTCCAATAAATAGCCTTCATACGAATTAAATCAACTATTCCTTTGAATGATTCTTCTGCACCAATAGCTAATTGCATTGGCACTGGGTTAGCTCCTAATATTTTTTTAACCTTAGCAACAACACCTAAAAAATTAGCACCTTGACGGTCCATCTTATTTACAAAACCTATTCTTGGTACTTGGTATTTATCAGCTTGACGCCATACTGTTTCTGATTGTGGTTCAACTCCTCCTACCGCACAAAATACCGCAACAGAACCATCTAAAACTTTTAATGAGCGCTCTACTTCAATAGTAAAATCAACATGTCCAGGAGTATCAATAATATTAATATTATGGTCATCAAATTGATTATCCATACCTCTCCAGTGGCAAGTAGTAGCCGCAGAAGTAATAGTAATACCTCTTTCTTGCTCTTGTTCCATCCAGTCCATAGTTGCACTACCGTCGTGTACTTCTCCTAACTTATGTGTACGCCCTGTATATAACAATATCCGCTCTGTTGTAGTGGTTTTACCAGCATCTATATGTGCCATAATTCCAATATTGCGATAATGATTTAGAGGGGTTTTTCTTGCCATTATATATCCTTAATTTGCAACTAACTTTCTACCAACGAAAATGTGCAAATGCTTTATTTGCCTCAGCCATTTTATGTGTATCTTCGCGTTTTTTAATTGCTAAACCGCGATTAGCAACTGCATCTAATACCTCGGCTGCTAATTTTAATTGCATACCTTTTTCACTACGCTTTCTTGCTGCTTCAATAATCCAACGCATTGCTAAGCCTATTTTTCTCTCAGACCTAACTTCAATTGGCACTTGATAAGTTGAACCTCCCATTCTTCTTGATTTAATTTCAACCTTAGGTTTTATATTACTTAATGCCTTTTTAAATAATTCAACTGGGTCAGCATTACCTTTACTTTCAATGGTATCTAGAGTATTATAAACAATTTTTTCTGCCACAGATTTCTTGCCGTTAAACATTAAAATATTAACAAATTTTGCCAGTACTAAATCACCGTATTTTGGGTCTGGCAAAATTACTCTTTTTGGTGCTTGTCTTCTTCTCATAATTGTTTTAAAATTTATTTCTTAGTATTAGTTTTTGGTTTTTTCGTACCATATTTAGAACGACCTTGTGCTCTGTTTTCAACGCCGTTAGCATCTAATGCACCTCTAACAGTATGATAACGAACTCCAGGCAAATCTTTGACTCTACCGCCTCTTATTAAAATAACTGAATGCTCTTGTAATTTATGACTCTCACCGCCAATATAAGTTGTTACCTCTGCTGCGTTTGTTAGTCTAACCCTAGCAACCTTTCGTAATGCCGAGTTAGGCTTTTTAGGTGTTGTAGTATAAACACGCGTACACACACCGCGTTTTTGTGGACATTTATCCAAAGCAGGAACATCACTTTTAACAACCTTTCTTTTGCGAGGTTTACGAACCAATTGATTAATAGTAGCCATAATATTTACAGCACTTTAAAAATAAAGTGTACCATTTAAATTATTTATAAGAAAAAAGCAGACGATTATACTGTTTGTAATGCTTTATGTCAATAAATAATTAATGTTTTTGTTAAAAATATTTAAATGAGAATAGCAAAACAAAATCTAGTTTGTAATAATGCTTAATATTGCATTAAAACCAAGGTTAGTTATATATTGAGACCTTGGGAATTATGTATTTATTACCATAAAAATTACTTAGGTCTAAAAAACTTATTTAATACTGCTTTTTACAGCTGACGAGCAGGTTTATGCATTATTTTGTGCTATGATATAATATTAACTGTTTTTGCAAAGTCTTTTGTTTTCATTTTTTTATCTTTGTGTGCATACTATTGGTTTTTTGTCTAATGAGTTTAATATTATATTTTCAGACCTCTTAGAAGGTGGATACCCATCAATAAATTTCTTACCAAAAACTTTATATACTGGTAATTTAGGGAAATGTACATACACTGTGACTGGTTTATTTATTTTTAATAAACTTTGTAATACAAATATGGAGTAATAAGTTTAGCATTATTTATTGTCTTATTTTCCATTTATTATGATAAATTATACTAAATATAGTTGTTTTGTCAGTGTTAATATTTGTTAACAAATAAGTTTTGTAGTAGTTTTTAAATTTTAAACTTATTTTAAAAGCTTCCTATCTCTGTAATAATGGATTTTACTTTAATATCGTGTGTTGATGGCTTAATGCTATCTAGGTGTTGTAAGCTATGTGCTAAAGAATGAACTTTTAAGCTAAAATTAGTTTTTCTTTTAATGCTAAATGCCAATGTTCTATCATAGAAACCACCACCCATACCCAAGCGATTATGGTTATTATCAAAACCAACTAATGGCGTTAAAATTAGATTAAGTTTTTTTGGATGCTTAGGGTTGACAAATTTTGGCTCTTGAATACCAAAACTATTTTTACTAATTTTTTTACTTTGAATAACAAATTTTAGTACCTTTTTATCAATAACTGGCATATAAATTTTTTTACCTTGCTTTTTTAAAAATTCCTGTAAATAATTAGTTGCTATTTCACCATCAAACTCATAGTACAAGGCTATACTATAAGGTAAACGAAAAATAGCTAACTTTTGACATTGATATAATAAACTTTTAGCATGCTTTTTTTGTTGGTAGGAACTAAGGTTATTACGCAGTTTGCGTAAATGTAATCTAGTGTTAAACTTATTCATGAGACCTTTGCATAAATAGGGGTGATTAGCAAAAATTGAGTCTTTGATAATTATTCATATTTATGCAAAGGTCTCTCATATTACAACTATAAGTAGTGTGTCCAATGTGCCGTGTTAGATTTATTCCTCAAACCTATGGTCTAAGGCGGAAGTTTGAATAATATCATTAGGCTCCTTATTACTAGATAAGTTTGCACACAAATATTAAATCTCATCTCCTATTTTTATACAATATCGGTTTGGAGCATAAAAACCTAATCACAAACACAACAGACACATTTAAAATTATAACATTAAAATATTACAATGTTTATAAAAAATTAAAAATATTTAATTATGGGTACTTTTTTTAATCAACAGTTGGCATAATTCCAATTCGTTATTGTTGGTACTTTTTTTATATATCGTCATTGCGAGCCTTGATAAAGTCGTGGCAATCTCATCTTGCAAAAGCAGTATAATTGAGTACCAATATAATGGTCTCTAATAAAGTATGCTTATTTTTCAAAGAGTTGCTAGTATTTTTTGCTTAACATCATCTAAACCACCAACACCATTAACAGCATGATAGCTAGGTGCATTATTATCTGTTTTTGCTAGATTTTTATAATAATTAACTAATGGCTGTGTTTGCTTATGATAAACTACTAGGCGGGATTTAACCGTTGCCTCATTATCATCATCTCTTTGTACTAAATCCTCTCCTGTTATATCATCTATCCCGTCAATTTTTGGCTTATTGTAAATAATATGATATGTTCGTCCAGAAGCTAAGTGTGCTCTACGACCTGACATTCTAGTAATAATATCCTCGTCTGGAACTTGAATTTCTAATACCAAATCAATATTAATACCATCGTTTTTTAATGCTTGTGCTTGTGCTATTGTTCTTGGAAAACCATCAAATAAAAAGCCATTTTTACAATCTGACTCCTGAATTCTTTCTCTAACAAGTCCAATAATAATGTCATCAGATACTAAACCACCAGCATCCATTACTTGCTTTGCTTTAATTCCTAATGGTGTGCCTGCCTTTACTGCCCCTCTAAGCATATCACCTGTTGATATTTGTGGTATTGATTTATTATGACATATATTTGTTGCCTGTGTTCCTTTTCCTGCCCCTGGCGGACCTAATAAAATAATTTTCATGTTTTTCCTTAAATTAAATTGTAAATTGTGGTAATTTTTTGGCTACTTTTTGTTTTTTAAGTACTACATAATCTGGTAAGCCATTTTTGTATGGCGGATAATCTTCACCAAAAATTAGCGGTTGTAAATAATCACGACATTTTTGAGTAATGCCAAAACCATCTTTTGTTATAAAATCAATAGGCATCATTTTTTCAACATTTGCTACATCCTTTAAATCAGCACAACCAATCTCCCACGAATAAGGATTGTTTGATGTGCGTATAATTGTAGGCATTACTGAATTTTTACCGTTAATAGCGAATTCAACTGCTTTTTTGCCTAATTCGTATGCTTGTTTAACATCAGAACCTGATGATATATGTCTAGCTGCTCTTTGGAGATAATCAGCAACCGCCCAGTGATATTTATGCCCTAAATTTTGTTTAATTAAATTAGCAACAACAGGTGCAACACCGCCTAATTGTGCATGTCCAAAATCATCTTTATTGCTTTGCTGTGCTAAAAATTTACCGTTGGTGTATTTTGCACCCTCAGAAACTACCACAGTGCAATAGCCAAATTTTTTAACATTAGCATCAACCTTTGCTAAAAATTTTTGTTCGTTAAAATCAACCTCTGGAAACAAAATAACCACAGGAATAGAATTATCAACTAAGCCACCAGCGGCTGCAATCCAGCCTGCATGTCTGCCCATAACCTCTAATACAAAAACCTTAGTAGAAGTAGCTGCCATTGACGAGACATCAAAACTAGCCTCCATAGTAGAAATAGCAATGTATTTTGCCGCAGAGCCAAATCCAGGGCAATTATCGGTAATAGGCAGGTCGTTATCTACTGTTTTTGGCACATGAATTGCCTGAATTGGATAATTCATATTTTTTGATAATTGGGATACCTTTAAACAAGTATCAGCAGAATCGCCACCGCCATTATAAAAAAAATAACCAATATTATGCGTCTTAAAAACCTCTATTAGTCTTTGATATTCGCGTTTATTATCCTCTAAGGATTTCATTTTATAACGACAAGAGCCAAAAGCTCCAGAAGGGGTGTGTTTTAGTGCCGCAATATCAGATACTGATTCTTGAAAAGTATCAATTAAATTTTCTGTAAGTGCCCCAATAATTCCGTTTTCACCAGCATAAACAGTACCAATCTTATCACTATATTTTTTTGCAGTTTCAATAACACCACAAGCAGATGCATTAATTACCGCAGTAACTCCTCCAGATTGAGCATAAAAAGCATTTTTCATATTTTCTATAAAATGATAAAACTGCTTATTATATCTTAAACAGTTTGTGGTAATAATTAATTGTATTTATTGAGACCTTTGCATAAATAGGGGTTTTTGATGATTATTCATATTTATGCAAATATCTCTTATTATTAGTTGTCAATAAAACGAAATGGCTCAATATTCCACTGCTTGTTAGCAGATGCTTCTAGTACAAGACAAGATGCACCGCCATTTGTTCTAGTTTCGCCAGCAGCACCAGGATTTACCACCCAAGGTGTTTGCTTTTTATCAATAATTTGCTTGTGGGTATGTCCGTAAATAATTAATTTAGCATCATTATGTGCTTTGCGTAATGACTGGTGTGATACTTGATGATGGCCATGCTTATGCCCATGCTCAACTACTATTTTATTACCAAATAAATGTAGAATAGCAATATCATTTAAGTGAGTTATATGAGAGTCATTATTGCCAGCAACTACTATTAATTTTTCCAAAGGTTTTAACTTATCCAACACCGATTCTAGAACAACATCACCAGCGTGTATTGCTATATCACACCGTGCTATTAATCTTATAATATCTGGGTGAACAAATCCATGTGTGTCCGATATAATTGCTATTTTTTTAACCATTTTTTAACTTTTATTAATCATGCTAATATCTGTATTTCCACTTGATTCAATATCTTCTTTGGTAGCATCACGAACTGATAATACTTTTAATGTAAAGAGTATATTTTTACCAGCTAGTGGGTGGTTGCCATCAACTGTTAGTTTACCATTTTCAATTTTAGTAACAACAAAATCTTTAGGCTCACCTTTTTTATTTTCAGTAGTAATAGTAGCACCAACTTTTCTATATTTCTTTGGCACATTATCAAGTTTATCAGTAAAAGTAAGGTCTGTAAGTTTTTTGCCAAATATTTTAGAACAATCAATTGGTGTCTCAATTACATCGCCTACAGTTTTACCTTCTAGTGCAAGAGTTACTTGTTCAAATAGCGGTGAGTCATTGCCTTGTACATAACCTAGGGGGGTATCTACTCTGGCAATAACTTTGCCGTTAGATTTATCGGTAATTTTATAACTTAGTTCAACAAACTTATTTTCTGTAATAATTTCTAATGGCATTAGAATATTGTTGCACCAAATATTTTAACCTCACCATCTTCAATTCCTAGCACTAGTCTTCCTAGATAGTCGCCTAAAATTTTTTCATTAGTCTGCTTGTAAAGAACGCTGACATGCTCGCCCCGTCTTAAACAACCAAAAGGGTTGATTTTTGTTGATAGGTTTTTGGTTAAATCATTTCTTGCCCATTGTTTGCCAATCTCTATTTCGTTAGCACCTCTCATCATTTGTTTACAAAAATGCTTAGTAAAACTAATATAGTTTTGACTATTAGAAGATTTAATTAATTCACCCCATAAAGGATTAGCAATTTTAAAAATTTCCTCATCTGTTTTTTCAAGAAGTTTCATTTAATACCTGCTAATAAATAAAGCATCATCATTACTTACTCTGCTTCTTTTTCTTTGTCATCAACGAGATGATAAACTGGGGCTTTTTCCATAGTCCAATCACCAGTTTTTGGGTCGCGACGCGATACAGTTAGGCAATGCCAATTTTCATCATCTAATTTCATATGATCGCCTCTATAATAGTAACCCGGCCAACGAGTTTCTTCGCGAAATAGTGTATGTTGAGCAACACATTCAGAAGTACTATGACGGTGTTTTAATTCCCAAGCACGCAGTAACTGATGCATATCTTCTGCCCCTATATGGTCAAGGTCCTCATCCAAAATACCTAATAACTCAATACATCGTTTTAGCAAATTACCGTTAGTCATATAATTAACACCAATACCACCACAATATTCATCCATAATTTTCTCAAGTCTTTGCAAGCCTTGAATAGGTAGTAAATAACTTGGAGAAACAGTTCCAGCAGTAATTTCATTACGCCCCACAGTATAATTTTCTAGTGGTTGGTAAATAATCTTTTTTAGCTTTTTAATTTGCTCGTTAGAAACCTCAATGTTTTCAGCACGCCCATCAAGTATGTAATTAACAGCTGCCTTAGCAGCAAGACGACCTTCTGTAAAAGAGCCTGATGAGAATTTATGAGCAGTGCCACCAACAGTATCACCAGCACCAAAAAGCCCATCAACAGTCATCATACGGTTATATCCCCAAAAATATTCAGGTGGAGATAAATCTTTGGGACCACTAACCCAGGCACCAGAACAAGTTGCATGAGAGCCCATAACATAAGGTTCAGATGTAGTTAGCTCGGGATTAGTATATTTAGGGTCAATATTTTGAGATGCCCAAACCACAGCCTGACCAACAGTCATACCTAAGAAGTTTTCCCAACCTATTTCTTCTAAATGAGGGTCTTGAAAAGCTTCCATAGTTACCATGTGTATAGGCCCTCTACCTGCTTTTACCTCTTCTATAAAGGCATGGTTTCGTAAGCATGTAGGAGTTGGAGTATGGTCAATATACTTGCCAACAATTTCTTTTGTTTGCTCATACCATTTAGACTCATATTCCTCTCCATAAGTATTTTGAGTGTAAGTTTTAAGGTGTAAAAAGTAAGCACCTACAGGGCCATAACCATCTTTAAATCGTGCTAAAACAATACGATTTTCCATTTGAGTCATTTTAGCACCCACACCAATTGGTAGTGCATAAGCTGAGCCACTACTCCAAGGAGCATACCAAGTGCGTCCCATACCTTCGCCAACAGAGCGAGGTTTGAATATATGCGATGCACCTCCTGCACCAACTATAACAGTTTTAGCTTTAAAGACATGATAATCACCCGTACGACAGTTAAAACCAACAGCTCCTGCTGTTCTATTTTCATGTTTTTCATCAACTAATAAGTGTGTTATCATAATGCGGTTATAGATTTTATCCGCTGATTTACGAGCAGCCTCAGCAACAATAGGCTTATAACTTTCACCGTGAATCATAATTTGCCATTTACCTTCGCGTTGATAACGGTTAGTTTTTGGGTCACGCATAAAAGGCAAACCCCATTCTTCAAACTTGTGTACTGCAGAATCAACATGACGCGCCATATCATAGGCTAAATCTTCGCGTACCAAACCCATTAAATCATTTCGTGCATAACGAACATGGTCTTCTGGTTGATTTTCATCCCATTGCATGCCCATATAACAATTAATAGCATAAAGCCCTTGAGCTACTGCTCCACTACGGTCAATATTAGCTTTTTCAGCAACGACAATATTCATATCACGACCCCAGTATCTAGCTTCGTATGCAGCACCTGTACCAGCCATTCCACCACCAACAACTAAAATATCACAATCTACATGAACTGTTTTAATTTTACCCATTAGTAATACACTCCTTCTTTAAGTGTTAAGTTTTTCATACTTGGCAGGCCTTTATTGGTATTTAATGCATCTGGCTCAAAACAAAGTAATTGATTTTTCATATCTTCTGTACTTGGCATTTCTAATTCGCCAAGTTTTGGAATTTTTTTACCCCATGGTTGGGTTGTAATTGGTGAAACAAAATTCTTAGTTCGTCCATCTCGGAATTTAATTTTCCAAGAAATTGTGCCTTTTTCTTCTTCACGAAGCACACGAACACTATGTCCTAATGGTGCAAAATCAGCATAACCACGGCAGTCAATTGCATTTTGTGGACAGGATTTTACACAGGCGTAACACTCCCAGCACATATTAGGTTCAATGTTATAGGCACGACGAGTAGTTTTATCAATGTGCATAATATCAGATGGACATATATCTACACAATGTCCACAACCATCACAACGGGTCATATATACAAAAGTTGGCATGTTAGTTTTCCTTTTTTAGTTGTTAAATAAATTTTAAGAGATCTTTGCATAAATAGGGATGATTAACAGAGCTCTGATTTTTGCTTAATTGATGATATTCTATCAAGCCTGCCCTAGTTGTTCTAAAGCTGGTTTGGTAAAAATTATCAAGTGAGTAAAAAGCGGGGTTCTGATGATTATTCATGTTTATGTAAAGGTCTCTTTAATAATGTTGAGGTGCTTCGCGTTTTATACCTAAGCCAAATTTTTTTGGTTTATCGGCAGGTTTTGGTAAATTTTCTCTTGAGCCATCGGCTTGGATTATTCGTTTTTGAAATGCTGCTGCAGGCTTAAAGAACATATGGGCAAATTTAGACCATAAAACACTGCCAAATAAAACAGTGCTAGAAACAACGAACAAAACAAAAAATAAACTTGTCCATCCAATGATTGCTGATGATTGTAAATAAGACCAAATTAAAGCAAAAGTAGAGGTTGCCATAAGTGCAAGAATAAATAAATCAGCACGAATTACACGATACCATTTATTGCCCTCAGCCGCAACATCAACTCTAATAAAAAACCAAAACCAATAACCACCAATAACTAGCATAATTGCACCTAAATGCCACAATTGTGGCAAAATACTGGGTGTTTTAACATTTGGATAAGAGAATATTAAAATAACTGTTGTAATAACAAAGATAATAAAGCCATACATTGTTAGAATATGGGCTATTCTACGCTTCATACTACAAAATTCACCAGATATTAAAACATCTTTTGTTAAGGTTTTTAATGCAATAGAGACTTTTTCACTGCCACTAACTTCTATATTTGCATTTTTCTTTGATTTTTTAGAATTTTCAAAAAAGTATTGAGCACTTTTTTTGTGCATCATATCAAGTATTGTTCCTCCAACTACCAATACTAACATAGTAATTATATATACTTGCATTACCATAGGTTGTATAAAGTTTGAAAGTTCAAAAAATGGGTTGATAGTAATCATAATATAATATTTCTCCTTGTTAAATAAATTAGTTTATTATAAATTTGTTATTTAGCAGAATGTCCAGATAGTTCTACTTTAACCTTTTCATCATCTTTTAGACTAGCATAATACTCTCGTAGTATTTCTAATACTTCAGGACGAGAAAAATTATCAGGCACATCTAGGTTTTCACTTAACATATGTCTTAATTTAGTACCAGATAATAATAATCTATCCTCTGCATCATGAGGACAGGTTTTCATACTTGCCATACCGCCACATTTATTGCACCAAAATGTCCAGTCAATTTTTAGTGGTTTAGTTTCCAGAGCATTTTTTGGTATTTGCTCAAAAATATCGTGAGCATCAAATGGCCCATAATAATCACCAACACCCGCATGGTCGCGACCAACAATTAAATGTGAGCAACCGTAGTTTTGTCTAAATAATGCGTGCAATAATGCTTCTCTTGGTCCTGCATAACGCATATCAAGAGGGTATCCTGATTGTAGTATTGTATCATCAACAAAATAGTTTTCTGTTAATTTTGTAATAGCATTGCTACGAACCTCTGCTGGAATATCTCCGGGTTTTAATTTTCCTAAAAGAGAGTGAATCATTACCCCGTCGCCAATTTCTATGGCTATTTTTGCTAAATACTCATGCGAGCGGTGCATTGGGTTTCTAGTTTGAAATGCTGATACCATAGTCCAGCCTTTATTGTTAAAATATTCTCTGGTTTGTGCTGGTGTCATATATAACTCACCGTATTGACTGGGGAAACCACCATCTGAAAATACTTTTATATCTCCTGCTATATTTACTTCTTCTTGCTCAATTACCATTTTTACACCAGGGTGCTGTGCATCGGTTGTTTTATAAACCTGCATACATTCATGGTTTTTATCTATGGTGTATTTTTCTGCAACGGTAATACTTGCAATTATTTCGTTGTTTTCATCATTTATTAAAGCGACTTCATCACCTATGTTAATAATATCAGCCTCTTTATTGCTAGCGGACAGAGTAATAGGAATAGGCCAAAACAAGCCATTAGCCATAGTCATATTATCGCAAACACCTTGCCAGTCTGCCTTTGTCATAAAGCCAGTAAGAGGAGTAAAACCGCCAATACCCATCATTATTATATCGCCAACCTCTCTGGAACTAAGTCTTATTTGGGGGAATTTTTTTGCTCTTGCTAATGATAATTCTAATTCTTCTACTAGTAATGGCATAAGATAATCACTGCCATGTGGTGAAACTAATTTTGACATGCCTACTCCATAATGAAAGTGCTGAAACTTATGAAAATAAATCTCAAAATATAACACCTAATAAATTAAAAAATCTTAGCACATTTTACACATTTTATCTTTTATGTCTAGGTTTTTTATTTTTTTAAAACATACTATCACAAAAAGTTTTTACATAGCCACTATGTGTTAAACACTATTTTTAGGTGTATAATTTTAGCTTAGGATTAGTTATTATTTTGCCATTAACTTATATTTATTCTTTACCCAAATACCCAATATTATTGATTAATTACAGTATCTTAAAACACTTTTAATTATATGCTTGACTTTTTTATAAGCATGGCATCGCCATAACTAAAAAAACGGTATTTTTTATTAATTGCGTGTTGATATATATTTTTAATATTATCATAGCCAGCAAAAGCACTTACTAGCATTAATAGGCTTGATTTTGGCAGATGAAAATTAGTTATAATACTATCAACAATATTAAATTTAAAGCTAGGATATATAAAAATATCAGTATCTCCTGACACGGCATGCAGTTGTTTATTGTGTGGGTTTATTGCACTTTCTAGCGTACGAACAACGGTAGTACCTACTGCAATAATTTTACCTCCCTGTTGCTTGGTTTGCCTAATTTTATATACACTATCTTGGCTAATGCTAAATTGTTCACTGTGCATTTTATGGTCTTTGATATTATTAGTTTTAACTGGTAAAAATGTTCCTAATCCAATATGTAAGGTAATAAAAGTATGTTTTATGCCTTGTTTTTCTAGTTCTACTAATAGCCTCTTATCAAAATGTAGTCCAGCAGTAGGTGCGGCTATGGCCCCTAAGTGCTTAGCAAAAACAGTTTGATAACGGCTTTTATCATCTATTGTAGCATCTCTTTTTATATAAGGTGGTAATGGAGTGTTGCCGTATTTATTTAAAATATCATTT
The DNA here is from genome assembly GCA_965207335.1 of Gammaproteobacteria bacterium. GTDB lineage: Bacteria > Pseudomonadota > Gammaproteobacteria > PS1 > Pseudothioglobaceae. Next base: position 971,187 of record OZ242267.1, on the reverse strand, counting down.
ATTTTTGCACCGCTGAATTGTAAAGTGTATAAATAATCGTGTTTTGCCAAAATTATAGCATTAATATTAGTGCTTATAATTAGTTTGCTGTTAATTTTTAGTGTTTTATTGGATTTTATAATTACCTGTGCACAATTATTACTTAAAATTCTATTAAGTACTATTTCTACCTTAGCACCTGTGGTTTTTTTGGCATAAAACCTAGCCGGCATTACTTTGGTATTATTTAACACCAATAAATCACCAGAAGTTAAATATTTACTTAACTCATTAAACTTAGTATCAATAATTTTATCACCTGCTACTAATAATCTACTATCTACTCTATTTTTAGTGGTATTTTGGGCTATTAATTCCTTAGGCAGATAATAATCAAAGTCATTAAGGAACATATTGCTTTTTATAGAGACCTTTACACAAATAGGGATGATTATTCATGTTTATGCAAAAGTTTTTTATTGGCATTTAAATACAATAGTAGTTCATAAACTGCATTTATAACAGCTCTTGAAGTAATAGTAGCCCCAGTTAATTGCTTAAACTTACCACCATTTTTTATTACTTGCCATTGTGTTAAGCTGGTGTTTTTTAAGCTACTATTATTAAACTGCTTTATCCAATTAGATTTATTTGTTTGAATGCCATCACCTAAGCCTGGAGTTTCCTTATGAGTAATTACCCTAGTGCCTATGATTTTATTATTTATACTTATAGCACTAAGTAGTTTTATATCGCCATTATAGCCATTAGGATAGCTATAACTTATTAGATAAGAGAAAACTTTGTTGTTTTTTTTAGCGTAATAAATGGTTATGTCTTGCTTATTGTTATATAGCATGGCCTTTATAATAATTTTATCTTTGATAATATCATTATCATAATTACTAACTAATTCATTAATATTTTTTATAAGGACTTTAGCTATATTTTCTTTTATAATATCTTTGGTTATACTGTGTGTAAGCTCTACAAAAAATATACAAATTATAGTAAAAACAGCCAAACTAATTGCTGATTTAACAGCTGGGGTTATATTTGTTTTTGCCATATTATTTACCAAATGTTTTGGGTTTTGTATAAGTATCTAATATTGGAGCTACAATATTCATTAACAGTACTGCAAATGCTATACCGTCAGGGTAATATCCGCCTAATTCACGGATAATAATTATCAACATTCCAATACTAAAACCATAAATTAATCTGCCTGTATTTGTTGTGCTAGCGGTAACAGGGTCTGTGGCAATAAAAAATGCCCCCAACATAGTAGAACTTGCAAATAAATGCACGACAATACTATTTGTGTCAGTAAATAATTGTAATAATAGCACTGTAAATATCATTCCAAATAATAACGATATTGGTATATGAAAAAAGATAATTTTTCTAAATAATAAATATACTCCGCCTAGCAAAAAACCAATATTTATCCATAGTATCGGCTCTGATAATTGTATTGTCTGTAAACTTGTTTTATTACCGCTAATATCTAAAATAGTAGCACTAGTTATATTATCAGCAGGATTATAATTAAAAATGTGTGTTATAGTTTGGCTAAAAGATAAAAAATCACTTTGCCATGCTGTCATTTCTAAGGGGTATGATACTAATAAAAACACATAGCCAACCATAGCTGGATTAAAACTATTATTGCCTAAGCCACCGTATATTTGCTTACCAAAAATAATAGCAAAGCTAACGCCAATCACTATTAGCCACCAAGGTGCTATACTTGGTATTGATATTGCTAATAATATAGCACTTAAAATAGCAGAATTATCACTAATTGTCTCATATACTGGTTTATTTCTTAATCTAAGTATAGTAGCCTCAACAATTACAGCTGTTATTATTGCTAATATAGTTTGAATAATAACTCCAAAACCAAAAAAATACACATTGGCAATAATGCCTAATATCAAAGCATAAATAACATTTTTCATTAATTTACTTGTTGATATTATCATTATGTTTTTTATTTGTTACTCTTTGTAGTGCTTGTTGTATTTTATCTTTTTGTGATTTTTCTACCAGCATTTTTTGTTGTATTTTAGCTTTTTTTTCTGCCATTATTTTTTTTCTTTCTACTGTATTTCTTGCTAGGCGATAATTTCTAAACTCAAATCTATCTTTGGCAATATTTGATTGCTTAACTTCTATTTCTTGCTTATTATGTATAGCTTTAGCATGACGAAAATAATCAGTTAATGGAATATTACTAGGACAAACAGCAGTACAACAATTACATTCAATACATTCTAGTAAATTATTAGTTAATGCTTTTTCTGTTTCTTTCGACCTACTATACCAATATAATTGTTGCGGTAATAATTTAATAGGACATGCTTGATGACAAATACCACACCTAATACAAGCTTGCTCTTTAGGTTGTTGTTGTTTTTTATTTAAAAAAATACAATTAGTGGTTTTATTAATAGGGTAATTAGCATCTTTTATATTAATCCCCATCATATGTCCGCCTATTGTGATAGTTATTTTTTTGTCCTTAATATCTTGTTTATTAATTGATTTTGGTAGTAAACTTGCTATATCACAACCTAGTCGTACTAAATAATTTTGTTGTTTTTCAAGCACATTACCAGTTATAGTTATTACTCTTGATATTAGCGGTTTGTTATTAATTATTGCATCATATATAGCAATTACCGTTCCTACATTTTGACATAAAACTCCCATTTCAACGGTATGTTTATCTACTGGAATGGCAATATTTAATAATGACTTTACCAAAACCTTTTCATAACCTGATACATATTTATTAGGCATTATTGCTATTTCTATCCTGCCATCATCATTTGCTTGTTTTATTTTTTCCAGAGCAAATGTTTGACCGCTCTCAATAGCAATAATAGCTTTTTTGGCATTACTAATATGGAGCAATATTTTAGTGCCAATAATAATGTCTTGGGCACGATTTTGCATTAATGCATCATCACAACTAATATTTGGCTCACATTCAACACCATTAACAATTATTGTATGGGCATTTTTTAGTTTACTAAGCTTGATATTACTGGGAAATCCTGAGCCACCTAAGCCAATAATGCCACAATCTTTAATATACTTAATTAAAGTTTCGCTATCAAATTTAGTAAAATCACTACCACAGCCAAAACCTGTAATATGCTCGTCTTTACCGTCTGATTTAATTGTTATTGAATTTATTTTTAAATTTGAGGAATGAATATATTTATTATCTTGAATTGCAACTACAACACCAGATATACTGCTTCTAAGTGCCTGACAATAAGGATTATCAAATAAATCTCCCGCACTATTTGCTATTATTTGCCCTGTTAAAACTCTATCACCTATTTTTACAGTAGGTTTAGTAAAAATACCGTGTTTCTGTACTAACGGCAAAATAACTTCAGTTGGTAATTTAGCAGTAATAATATCTAACTTACTATTTTGGCTAGTTTTTGCTAACTCTAAACCACCAAAAAAATTACTTGCCGTTGTAACTACTGTCATTATATTGTTGCCATGTTAGGAATATAATTTTCAATACTAGACCTTATAGCAACCATATCAATACAATCAACAGGACAAGGTGGGATACACAACTCACAACCAGTGCATTCAACAGCGATAATAGTTGTCATTGTTTTTGAGGCCCCTAAAATAGCGTCAACAGGGCATGCTTGAATACATAAAGTGCATCCTATACACTCTAATTCTCTAATAAATGCCACACTTTTTGGTTTTTCCTCGCCATTCTCGCCATTTAATTCCATAGTTTCTACCCCCAATAAGTTTGCTAAGGCATCAACTCCTTCTTGACCCCCTGGAGGACATTGATTTATTTTAGCTTCTCCTTTTGCTATTGCTTCTGCATAAGGCTTACACCCGGGATAATTACATTGCCCACATTGAGTTTGCGGTAATATTGCATCTATTTTATCTACTATAGTATTAGCATTATTTTTTAAAAATATTGCTGATATGCCTAATATTAAGCCTAATAACAAGGCTAAAACAGCAAGAATAGTTATTGATATTATCATTTTGCTAGGCCAATAAAACCCATAAAAGCCATAGACATAATACCAGCTGTGATAAGAGCAATAGGTGCACCTTGAAATGGCTTAGGAATATCTGCTCCATTTATTTTTTCTCTTAGGGCAGAAAATAAAATTAACACCAAAGAAAAGCCAACAGCAGCACCAAAACCATAAATTCCTGCTTCTAAAAAACTATGCTGTTTACTTACACTAAGTAATGCAACTCCAAGCACTGCACAATTGGTAGTAATTAAAGGCAAAAACACTCCTAGGGTTTGTTTTAACAATGGACTTATTTTATTAACTACTAATTCAGTAAAGCCAACAATACCAGCAATAGCAACAATAAAAACAATAGTTCGTAAAAATTCTATTGTTAAAGGGATTAATATATAGGTATTTATTAAATAACTAACAATACTAGATAAGGTTAATACAAAAGTAGTAGCAAAACTCATACCAATAGCAGTATCTAACTTATTAGATACCCCCATAAACGGACATAAACCCAAAAACTTAACTAAAACAAAGTTATTGACTAATATAGTGCTTACTAAAATTAAGATAATATCCATATTTAATTGTTTTTTACCAGTAAATCAAAAGTACTTATTTGCAAGTAATCATCTTTTTTTATTTTTATAATCAACTTCCAAACACCTTTTAATGTTAGTTGTATTTTGCTTTGATAGTCACCATTATCTATATCTTTTAACGGGATATAAAAGTCATATTTTTTATTGTTTGAGTGGTAAAATAAGCCACAACACTAGCATTAGTTATAGCTTGATTTTTATTGGTAATTCTTATCTTGTAGGTATTGACTATATTAGTTTTAATATTATCTGGAATATTTGCTATTAATTTATAACCTTGGGCTAATATTTTTTGTTTATTTGCTAGTTTTACATTGTAATTATAGTCTTGTTTTAGAGTTTTTTTTGCTGTTAGTTCTAAATTATTATTAACAAAAATAACTATATAAATAATGATACCTAGTATAAAAACCAATATTACCATAGAAACCACAACTTGGTTTTTATAAATTTTTTTATTGTGTTTAATTGGCATTGTGTGGTATTTTATATAAAAATTAATTAGCAAATACAAGTATAATAGAGACCTCTCAAAAATTATTAATTTTAATATCAAGTATTTTACCTAATTATGACTATAGAGAATATAATAAATAAAGCCTTTTATGATAGGGATAATATCACCCCACAAAATGCATCTATTGAAGTAAAAACAGCAGTATCAGAGGCAATAAAATTGCTAGATAGCGGTAAACAAAGGGTTGCTAATCAAAAATCAACAGGCAAATGGGTTGTTAATGAATGGCTAAAAAAAGCAGTATTATTGTCATTTAGATTAAATAACAATCAAGTTATTGATAATAACTGGACGAAATATTACGATAAAGTGCCATCAAAATACGCCAATGCTAGTGCTAAGGATTTAGAGAGTTGCGGAGTTAGAATAGTACCACCAGCTAGTGTTCGTTATGGCTCTTATATAGCTAGCGGAGTAGTGTTAATGCCCTCTTATGTAAATATTGGTGCTTTTGTTGATACAGGAACTATGGTAGATACTTGGGCAACTGTTGGCTCATGTGCTCAAATTGGTAAAAATGTCCATCTATCTGGCGGTGTTGGTATAGGTGGGGTGCTAGAGCCATTACAAGCTAGCCCTACTATTATTGAAGATAATTGTTTTATTGGTGCTAGGTCTGAGGTAGTAGAGGGTGTTATAGTAGAAGAAGGCTCGGTAATATCTATGGGGGTTTATATAGGACAAAGCACAAAAATATTTAATCGTGAGACGAAAGAGGTTATTTATGGCAGGGTTCCTGCTGGTTCTGTTGTAGTGTCTGGTAATTTACCAGCAAAAGACGGAACTTACTCGCTATATTGTGCGGTAATAGTAAAGCAAGTTGATGCTAAAACACGCTCTAAAACTAGTATTAATGACTTGTTAAGAAATATTTAATATTACACTTAATTAGACAAAAGCACCCTTCAAAAACAGTGCTACACCCATAAATATATAAAGTATGGTGTTTGATATGTTTTTATTTTGCATTTTATTTTTTTAGCGGTATTGATTAACTTTTAGGAATTAGTTAAAACCCCGACCTGTGGTTATTTTATGAAGCACATGACTAATATAAGTTTGATAGGGCATGCCTTCGTTCATTGCAATTGCCTTTAATCTATCAATATCATCTTCAAGCAATCTGATACTGAGACCTTTGCATAAATAGGGGTGATTAACAGAATTCTAATTTTTGCTTAATGTAAGTGAGTGGAAAGCGGGGTTCTGATGATTATTCATGTTTATGCAAAGGTCTCATACTAATAGATTTCTTTTTAGAAAGCCTTTTAATGGTATTGGTTGCAGCATTTTGCAAAGATGCATTTAATTCATTAAATTCACTTTGATTTAACTCAGCAAACTTATTGTTTTCAAAATCCTGTAAAGTTTTTAATTCTTCTGTGGTTTCAATTTCAGTCTTTTTCATGGCTATACTCCTAAATATTTTTTGCTTTGTTTCCTGCTGGGAAAAATAGTTTTTAAAAAAAATAAATCTTTGTCTTTGGCAAAAGGAACGACATAAGCATAACCATTAATCTCAACAACAAGACAATACTGATTAGCAAAATTCTTACTTAAATTTCTCTTTATATCAAGTAATTTTCCCTTGTTAATACTGGTAACAACATCTTCAAAGCATACATTTCTTGATGCCAGCAAAAGGTTATTTTTAGCATCACTCTAGGCAAATTTCATTACTTTATTCTAACGCTGTCTGCAAAATTTTATATATACATTGTATATTAATTGAATGTATTGTTACAACTATTTTAATATCCTAATCCAAAAGATATGCATACAAAGAGGTAAACTGACAGTTATACTATTTTTATTTTACATTTTTACCTTATACTTTTATCTATGCAGTAGTCTTTATTAATTATCTCACTTAGTATATAATTAGTCAAAGGAGACCTTTGCATAAATATGAATAATCATCAAAAACCCAATTTTTGCTAATCACCCCTATTTATGCAAAGGTCTCAAGGTATTTTGTTTTATAAAGAACACAAACTAAAAAAGGAGAGTGTATTATGATGTTATCAAAAATGGATAATTGCCCTGTTACTTTATTAATTGCTAGGTTTTTATTGGGTTTAATTTATGTACTTGGAGGTACTGCTTTATTTACTGGTGGACTACCAATTGATTTTGCCGCTTCAAAAGGTATTCCAGAGATATTAGTTTGGTTGGCTTTTGTTGTGAAGTTTGTTGGTGGTTTAGCTGTTATTATTGGTTATCAAACCCGTATTGCTGCTCTGGCTTTGGTTGTGTTTACCGTGCTTACCGCTTTTATTTTTCATAGTTTTTTAGGTGGGGTATTTTTAAAAGAAATGGCTATGATAGGTGGTTTACTTGTTTTAGCTACAACAGGTGCTGGTAAGTTTAGTATTGACGAATATAAGAACAAGGATAAGGCTACTAGTTAGTATTGGTTTTTTGTATGGTTTATAAGTCTCTTGAAATTTTAAAAAGTCTTTCAGCTACCTTAAAATCATCCATTGTATCAATATCAACAACTTGATAGCGGGATAATACAAGCATTTGTGATGCTTTAGAGAAAGCTGAAACATCATTTAATACAGCAGAAATGTTAATTTGCTTGCGTACAAATAATAATCGTTCAGGCATAGTAGCAATTACATTAACTCAAGACACCTCTACTATTACAGTTTGCGGTAATGATTTTGGGTATGATAAATTATATGAACGAACTCTACAATCTTTAGGAAAAAAAAGATATTTTAATTGCTATTACTACCTCAGGCAATTCAAAAAATATCATACTCGCTATTTAAAGTGCGAAAAAGATGGGTGTTAGGGTTTTTGGATTTCTTGGTTATAAAGGTGGTAAAGCACTAGCATATTGTGATAAGGCATTTATTGTACCTAGTGATGATACAGGTAGAATTCAAGAAGCACATATTACCGTAGGACATGCTTTGATGGAATACATTGAAGATAAATTAATTATAATGGATATTTACATTTAGAATGAATTTTAACTTAGATGATATTGATGTATTGATTTTTGATTTTGATGGGGTTTTGACAAATAATTTAGTTTATCTCAATCAAGATGGTATAGAATCTGTCGGCTGTAGTCGTAGTGACGGATTAGCTTTTGATGTATTAAGAAAACTTTCAAAACCTGCTTTTATTTTATCTACAGAGAGTAATACAGTTGTTAGTGCTCGTGCTAATAAACTAAAAATAGAAGTATTACAATGCTCTGTCAATAAAGTAGATAGCTTAAAACAAATAATAAAAAATAAACACTATAACAGTGATAAAATACTGTTTGTTGGCAATGACTTGAATGATTATCAGGCAATGCAATTTTGTGGGTATAGTGCTTGCCCTAGTGATAGTCATGCAAAAATAAAAGATATTGCAGATATTGTGCTTAATGCAAAAGGCGGTAATGGAGTTGTAAGAGAATTATTAGAAGAAGTGTTTAATTTAGATTTTATGAAAATATTATTCAATGTTAATTAAGGAGTATTAAAATGTCAATTACAATAGTTGGAGAAATAGGAATAAATCACAATGGCGATATGTCAATTTGTAAACAATTAATTGATGTTGCAGCTGATGCAGGTGCAGATTGTGTTAAATTTCAAAAACGCACTATTGATAGTGTTTATACTCAAGAATTTTTATCTTCACCCAGAGAATCAACATGGGGGACAACTCAAAGAGCACAAAAAGAAGGACTAGAATTTGGATTAAAAGACTATCAGGAGATTGATTCCTATTGTAAGAAAAAAGGCATTAAGTGGTTTGCATCAGCATGGGATATTAAAAGTCAAAAATGGCTAAGACAGTTTTATTGCCCCCATAATAAAGTCGCCTCTGCAATGATTGTTTATAGTGAGTTATTAGAAGAAATTGCCAGTGAAGGCAAGCATACTTTTATTTCCACTGGCATGACAACTTATGCTGATATTGATAATGCTGTTGCTATTTTTATAGCAGCAAACTGCCCGTTTGAGCTTATGCACACAATCTCAACTTATCCTATGAAAACTGAAAATGCTAATCTTAAAATGATTCAAACCTTAAGAGATAAATATAATTGTGATGTTGGTTATAGTGGCCATGAGGTTGGTTTGGCAGTGTCTTATGCTGCCGCTGCTCTTGGTATTACATCACTTGAAAGGCATATTACGCTAGATAGATCTATGTATGGTTCTGATCAATCTGCCTCTGTTGAACCAGCAGGGTTTAGAAATTTGATAGGAGCTGTGCGTAAAATTGAAATAGCTATAGGTGATGGTGTGAAAAAAGTCATTCCAGAAGAAGCTCCAATTGCTAAAAATTTACGCCAGCATTTGACATGGAGCAATTAACAAACTCTTGTTATTTGTGTAATAGTGAAAAAAATAGTAAGAACAATATAGACTATATTGATAGGTTTAATCATAGTTTATTTAAAAATAAATCTATTTCTGTGTGTAAATACTGCGGTTTTGGACAAATCATACCTAAGATTAATAATATTGATTTGCAACATTATTACGAAGAGGTATATAGAAGTAAAAGTAGTTTATCGTATATTAATTTTAATCAAATTTTTTTAGATGATTCTATTATAGATTATCGTTCAATTTCTCAATTATTATTAGGTAAGCAATATTGTTCCAATAAGAAAAAATATCATTTTTTAGATATTGGGGCTGGAGATGGAAAATCTTTTATATCAGCAAGAAAAATATTTAAAAATATTAGCTTATCGGCAATAGAATCAAATAATGAAGCCAAGGAATTTTATCAGCGTTATTTGAATGATATAATAGTTTATAACAGTCTTGTAGAGGTTAAAGAAAAGGTTGATATATTGCTTATGTCTCATTCGTTAGAGCATTTTGATATTGATGATATGCAAACCTTATTCCAAGATATTCAGTATGCACTTTCAGATGATGGTATTTTAATAATTGAAGTGCCTAATGCTGATTTAAGAGATTCAAATATCTTAAATAGATTTAATGATACACCTCATGTAAGTTTTTTTTCGTTAGATAGTTTAAGTAAGCTAGCTAATAAATTTGATTTTGAGTTATGTTTTATTAATACCGTTGGAACACTATTAACAGAGTCAAACTCTGTACAAACCAATACTAAAAAAGAGCAGTTAATAAAGAAAACTCCAAATCTAATAGAAGTAACTAAACAAGTTATTAAGGCATTTGGTTTGTATAAGTACAGTTTAAAATTTTATAATTTTTTCTACCACTCCCATAGTCAGTTTTACAATGATATTAATTTTAAATATGGCGGTAATAGAAATTTAATTCGTTGTGTTTTAAAGAAAAAATAATCATGAAAAACATAGCCATTATACTTGCCCTTTTGGGCAGTAAACACATTAAAAAAGGAGAAATTTTTAATTATGATTTTTAATTCAAGTAGTAAATATGAAGCACCCAATAGTTTTAAAAAATATGGTTTTAGAATTGTCAAAAATGCCTTAAATGAGCAACAAGTTAAACAAGCTAGGTTTTCATTAAGTCAAGAATATTTAAAGCATAAAAAAACAGAAAAATACTTACATACTAGGCATGTATTTGGCAATCATGAATTATTGGGCTTATCTTTGGATATTATGTTTAATAAAAAGATTGTAAAATCTTTAAAAGAAAGCTTGGGTGAAGAATTGGCATTTTTTGCTGATATTAATATACATAAAAATGCTTTTGGCATAAGTAATTGGCACTTTGATAGTAGTAGTGAACAAACTAATCCATATCTTGGCGATAGTGATTATCGTTTTGCTAAGTGTGGCTTACCATTGCAAGACAACACAAAAAATTGGGGAGGAGCTATAGATATAATTCCAAAGTCTCACTATTATCATTTTGTTTTAGCAAAAAAACAAGGAATCTTTAGTTTATTTAGAGCTTTCCTTTATCGTTTTTTACTTTTACCAGTAAAGCAAAAATATTTTGCATTCAAAACCCCAGTAAAGGCAGGCGATTTTATTTTCTTTGACTCGCGCTTATTTCATAAATCATCTAAACCTAGTAAAGCAAAACCAGACTATAATGATATTCCCAAAGAATATACAAAATATGTTTTTTATTGGGATGCTTGTAATGAAAATAGCATGAATGGATTTTTAGAAAATTCACAAAAAAGGGCAATCACACAAGAAGGTGAGGGTAGCCTAAAAGATCAGTTGTTTTATACTGATTATTTATCTCGTTATTATCCAACTGACTATCCAAAAATATTTGTAGAAAATGCTAAAAAGTTTAATATTTATATTGCCAGTTTGGGTACTTATAAAAGCAGTATATTTAAAAAAATACTTAATGATTTTAAGTAATTTACATGGATAGCCTATTTTAATGAATTATAGTCAATAGTAAGTATTGCAAACCTTTACACAAATAGAAACAACTATCATTAATCGTTTTCATTTATTTGTTAGAAATTTTTGGAAAATAAATATATTATAGTAGAAATTTAATCATGAAAAACATAGCCATTATACTTGCCCGTTCAGGCAGTAAACGCATTAAAGATAAAAATATTAAACTTATTGCAGGACAGCCTTTATTGTCTTACCCTATTGAGTGTGCTAAACAGGTGCCACTTATTGATAAGATTGTTTTATCCACTGACAGCCAGCAGTATAAAAAAATAGCAGAGTCTTATGATATTGAGGTTATTATAAGACCTGAAAATATAGCTGATGATAATAGTAAATCAGAAGATGCCTTATTGCATAGTTTAGCAGTACTAGAAGCACAAGGAGAAGTGTTTGATAATGTGGTGATGATGCAACCAAGCAACCCAATTATCAGTCCTCAAGACATTACTAATGGCTTAGAATTAATAGTAAGCGAAAATAGTGCTAGTATTGTTACTTACACTGATTTTAAAGGTTTTTTTGTTGATGATGATGATTTATTAACAAGGCCAATGAGTCAAAAAAAGACAGCTAGAAAATTAGAATCAGGTGTTTTTTGGATAACAAGAGTGGTAGATTTAAAGAAAAATAATAATCGTATTTGCAAGCCTGTGAGTTATCTTAAAGTAGATAATTTATCAGCTATTGATATTGATACACAACAAGAATTAGAAATTACGGAGGCGATTTTAGCAAAGAAACAACGCATAAAATTTAAAACTTACTATAAGCAACGCCTCTATCATGGTGACTATAAAGATTATTATAAAGCCCAGTCAGACCCAGATGGTATGATTAGAAATATTACTAACCAAGATGAAATAATCCACAGGGCATCTCTTGCTCAAGATGAAATAGTACATATAAACCAATTAGCTAAATTAAAAGATAAACAAAAAATTTTAGATTTAGGTTGTGGCACAGGGGCTATGTCTATTTGTTTTGATGATAGTTATGAAAAATATGGGCTTGAAATTCCAGAATCAGTAACAGAATTAACTAAACAAACTTATGATAAAGATAAGTTACATATTGGTATTTTAGATAATAAGGCATTTTCAGATAATTTTTTTGATGTGGTATTTTGCTTTCATGTCATAGAGCATGTACCAGAACCCATTGAGTTTGTTAGACAGATTGCTCGCATACTCAAAACACACGGTAAATTAATAATGAGTTGTCCTAATTTTGATTCAGCTATGGCAAGAAGATTTGGCGATAATTTTCGTATGTTGCATGATAAAACCCATTGTAGTTTGTTCGGTGATAAAGGACTTAGTGATTTATTAACTGATTTTGGTTTTCAAATAGAGAGTATTGATTATCCATTTTTTGATACCGAATATTTTACAATGGAAAACCTTGAACGCCTATTTGATACCTCTAAAGTATCTCCAGCTTTTTATGGTAATATTATGACTATATATGCAACAAAAAAATAATTATGCCTTATTTCTTAAAATATCACTCATTAATTTATCTCTTTTATAATTAAACTATTTGATTGTTTTAAAATTTTAATTTGCGTATCAATACTAGGCATTAAGTTTTTAAGTTTTTTTGTTAATTTAGTATTTGACAAACTCATATCTTTAGGGCGTATAACTAGATTTTTTTTATCATCTATGCTAATGGCTTTAATTAGTTTGACATTTAAATTAAATATTTTGGCAATTTTTAAGCCAAATTCATATTTTGAAATTCTTTCATTGCTTACTACATTAAATATTCCTGTGGCTTTTTGCTCTATTAGTTGGTGTATGTTCTTTATCAATTCACTAATTAAAATAGGACTATAAAAAACATCATTAAATAACTCTATTTTGTTATTATTTTTAAGTGTAGATATTATTACATCGCTAAATGATTGGCGATATTGATTGCCATAACCAAAAAAATTAGTGCGTATTATCAGGCTATTTGATTTGTGTTTTAGCACACTTTTTTCAGCATTTAATTTGGTTTGTGCATAAACATTTATGGGCTTTGGTTTTTCGTCTTCTGCTACTATTTTTTTGCTACCATCAAATAAATGGTCTGTAGATATATGTATTAGTTTAGTATTATTTTTAGCACAAGCAATAGCAATATTTTTGGCGGTTTGTACATTGACATTTTTTGCAAGTAGGGGGTCTTCTTGGCACTGTTCAATGCTAGTTAGTCCAATAGTATTGATAATAATATCTATGTTATTGGCAATTATTATTTTAGTAATATTTGCACTGGTAATATTTGCTAGTTTTATGGTTTCTATGCTATTTAAACTAATGTCTTTATTATGTAATAGCAATATGACTTTGTAATTATTTTTTATATAATAAGCCCAATTAGTAGCTAGTAGCCCAGAACCACCTGTTATTAGTATTGTTTTACTTTTTGGTGTCACAGTGTTATTGCATTATCAACAATAGCACATATCATATGTCCTATGGTAATGTGCATTTCTTGGATTCTTGCGGTGCTGTTAGATGGAATTGTTATATTATCATATTTAGCTAATTTACCACCGTCATTTCCTAATAGACAAAAAATATTTATATTATTTTGTTGTGCTACTTGAACTGCATTAATTATATTTTGTGAATTACCACTGGTGCTAATAGCGATAAATAAATCTCCAGATTGTCCTATGACTGATAGCTCTCTGGCAAAAATATCGTTAAAATTATAATCATTACTAATACTTGTAACACTAGATAAATTAGTCCCTAGACATATTGCCGCTAGTGGCGCTCTGTCTTGTACAAATCTGCCTATAAATTCTGCTGATATGTGTTGAGCATCAGCAAAACTACCGCCATTACCAGCTAGAATTATTTTATTATTTTTTTTTAAAGTACTTAATGCTAATTCTGCTAATTTAGTAATATTATTAATAATAATAGCATCGCTTAATATTTGCTCTCTAAGAGTTATGCTGTCTTGTAGTATTTCTTTGATTATGTCTTTATTCATAATTTTGCTTTTTAAACCTGTGTAATTATATACTAGAGACCTTTGCATAAACATGAATAATCATCAGAACCCCGCTTTTTACTCACTTACATTAAGCAAAAATTGAATTTTTGTTAATCACCCCTATTTACGCAAAGGTCTCACTAATTTACATTTTTTATTCTAGGAAGATATTGCACATACGACAATACGGGTCCTTTGTTAGTTTTATTGTTCTAGTTGTCATATCTAAGGCATCAAATAATAATAATTGTTCATCTAGAATATTACCTATATTTAATAATGTTTTTATTATCATAGTAGCCCCCATAGTACCTAATATTCCAGCAACAGGTGCTAATACACCATTATTTGTGCAAGTATCATCATCTTGTGCTTTATCTTTATCATATAGGCAATGATAACAAGGCTTGTCTTTCATATAACCTTTAAAAACTGCTAGTTGTCCAGTATAGCCAATAACAGCAGATGATACCAGCGGGGTTTTTTTTGTAATACATATTTCATTTACTTTAAACCTAGTTTTGAAGTTATCTGTGCCATCTAGGACTATGTCTGCTAAACAAACTAATTCTGCTAATTTAGCATTTGTGATATTAGTATAGGTGGTAATTTTTATCTCAGGATTTAATTGTAGTAGTTTTTTCTTAGCAGATAATACCTTAGATTTGCCTATATCATTTGTGCTATATGTTATTTGACGCCCTAGGTTAGATAATTCAATCTTATCGTAATCTAACAATATTATATTCCCTATCCCAGATGTTGCTAAATATATACTAGCTGGTGCACCTATACCGCCTACTCCTATAACTAATACTGTGCTTTTTAGAAGTTTGCTTTGCCCGTATATGCCAATATTATCTAGTGTTATGTGGCGAGCATATCTTAATAATTGCTTATCATTCATTAAAATACTTTTTTATTTTAGGACTAATAACCATTTCGCAATAAGGTTGAGATTTATTATTATTAAAATAGTTTTTATGGTAGCTTTCTGCCTTGTAAAAATTATCTAATTTTGCTACTTCTGTTGTTATTTTATTATGATTAACTAAGGACTTTATATAATCTTGTGTTTGTTGTTGTTGGATATTATTTATATAAAAAATACCACTTCTATATTGCGTGCCTACATCAGCACCTTGTTTATTTAAAGTAGTGGCATCATGGGTTGCAAAAAATATTTTTAATAACTCATTAAAAGAAACAACATCCTCATCAAATACTATTTTTATAACCTCAGCATAGCCTGTTGTGCCAGTGCATACTTTTTGATAATCTGGCATTTCACCATTACCGTTACAATAGCCTGGCATTACACTAATAACGCCATTTATTCTTTGAAATATTGCTTCAACACACCAAAAACACCCACCAGCAAAATAAGTCTCTTGTTTAGACATAGTAACATCTCCTTAGGATACAAGTATAATACAATTTACTAAATTTTAATGTTTTTTATAAAAATATGGGCAAAATGTATCAAATTAGTGTTTATATTCCAGAGTCTAGCTTAGAAATTGTAAAAAATACAATGTTTAAAGCTGGTGCAGGAGTATTGGGTAATTATGAAATGTGCTCATGGCAAACCAAAGGCAAGGGACAATTTAAACCAGTGTCTTTGGCAAAACCAACTATTGGAAAATTGAATAACTTAACAACTGTGACAGAATATAAATTAGAATTACTGTGCAGTAAGAGCAGTTTAAAAAATACTATTATTGCTATGAAAAAATCTCATCCCTACGAGGAAGTAGCATATACTGTATTAGAAATTATCTATGAATAAACAAAAAGCACCATTTGCAGACAACTTTATGCTATTGCTGGTAATTATTGCTATTATTGGCATGTTATGGTTATTTTGGTCTTTTTTACCAGCATTATTTTTTGCTATTTTAATAGCCATAGCTAGTTATAGGTATTTTTTAATACTTAGTAGCAAAATACCTAGAACTATAGCATCATTAGTAATGTCATTTTTGGTATTAGTCATAATTATAATACCAATTACTTATATTTTATTAGTATCAAGTACAGAGGCATCAAAATTAATAGTTGTACTGCAAAATAATTTTAAGGATTATGATATTAGTGCATTAATTAATTCTACAATATCTAGTTTGCCATTGCCTGGTAATATTACTAATACAATGATGGCTAATATTGAAAAATATGCCCCAGATATTTTATTAAGTTTGAAAGATATTGTTGTTTTTGTATTACAAAGTATTACTAAATTTTCTATTAACTTTGTAGTTTTTATTTTAATTAGTGTATTTGCATTATTTTATTTATATTTAGATGGAGAAAAATTAGTACAAAGAATCAGATATTTAACTCCAATAGATAATGAAATAGACGATATTTTAATAATTCAATTTGCTCAACTAGCAGCTACCTTAGTGGGTAGTACTTTTATTATTGCTGTTTTACAAGGTATTAGTTTTGCAATAGGGGTGTCTTTTATAGGATTACCAGCATTATTTTTTGGGCTAACTATGGCAATAGCAGGTTTTATGCCTATTATTGGCGGACTTATTGTTTGGTTGCCACTTAGTATTTATTTATTTATTAATGGGGCATATATTGATGCGATATTTATTGTAATATTGGGCGGTGTTTTAATAGGGGGTTTAATTGATAATGTTGTTCGTCCTGCTGTTATTAAAAAATTATCTAGTAGGTTTAATCAACCTAGTGCCTTAAACCATACTTTTATTACTGTTTTATCAACTATAGCAGGAATTTTGCAAGTCGGTATTCTAGGTTTGCTAATCGGACCTATAATAGCAGCTATGGCTATTAGTATTTTTCATGCTTATAGTATAAAATATAAAGATTTTTTGGATGATAGCTAGTTATGTTAAAAGAGATTATTGATTTTATTAAAAATAATTATCCAACTTCTAATATAGATGATTGGTTAAATAGTAAATATATTAAACTAACCAATAGCCAATTAAAAAAAATTGCTCAAGCTATAAAATCAGGAGAATTGCAACACAAAAATGCTTCTTATTGTACGGTAGATAATATTATTTTTCATTTTGGCGATACTTTAGTGCTATTAAAAAAGATAAATAATAGTAGTCAGGTATATCAAGCAGAATTAGCATGGCATACTAATTTTCAATCCATACATTCAACAAGACATAAAGATAAAGGTTTTTATTTTATAAATTTTAGTTTTGATGATAATTTTAAAATTACCATGCTTGATACTAAAAAAAAATTGCCTAATAGTTATATTGACATAAAGGCAAATACTAAAATAGCTAATAATACTATGCTAGTTTTAAAAGGTTTTATGTATGCTATTAGTACATAACTATTAAAGATTATTGCTAAGGTTGGGTAGGGGATTATGTGTAAAATACTGCTTTTAGAGTGTATTTTTGCTAATTACCCCTATTTATGCAAAGGTATCTAGTAATAAATCTAAGTTTTTAAATAATCTTCATAATTTCCTAAAAAGTTATGAGCGCCATCTATTTTTAACTCAATTATTTTATTGGCTAATGATGATACAAATTCTCTGTCATGGCTTACAAAAATTATAGTTCCCTCAAAATTATCTAGTGCTAAATTTAATGCCTCAATAGATTCCATATCTAAATGGTTAGTAGGCTCATCCATTAGGATAATATTGGGTTTTTTAAGCATAATTTTACCAAATAACATTCTGCCTTGTTCACCACCTGACAAAGCTTTAACTGATTTATTGGACTCATCTTTAGAAAATAATAGTCTGCCTAAAGTCGCTCTAATATCTTGAATGCTATCTGATTTGTTACGCCACTTACTCATCCATTCAAATACAGTTAAATCACTATTAAAATCTTCATTATGGTCTTGAGCATAATAGCCAATATTATTATTTTCAGACCATTTTATTTTGCCACTATCTGCTTTTATATCACCTACTAAAATTTTCAATAAAGTAGTTTTACCTATGCCATTTGCACCTATAATGGCAATCCTATCGCCTACTTCTACATTAAGGTTTACATTTTGCAAAACTTTTAAATCGGCAAAGTTTTTATTGATATTTTCTATTTTTAAAATATTTTTATATAGTTTTTTATCTTGGTTAAAAATTATATAAGGGCTAACTCTTGATGATGGTTTAATATCATCTAATGTAATCTTTTCTAATTGTTTTGCCCTTGATGTAGCTTGTTTTGACTTTGAAGCATTAGCAGAAAATCTACTGACAAAATGTTTTAGCTCATTAATTTTGTTTTGTTTTTTAGTATTATCTATTTGTAATTTTTCTTGTATTGCCGTTGATGCTACCATAAAATTATCGTAATTACCTTTAAAAACATTTATTGTGCCATAATCTAAGTCTGCCATATGACTACATACACTATTTAAAAAATGCCTATCGTGAGATATTATTACCATAGTTGCTTTTCTGACATTTAACACACCTTCTAGCCAAGCAATAGCATTAATATCTAAGTTATTTGTTGGCTCATCAAGCAGTAAAATATCTGGCTCAGAAAATAATGCCTGTGCTAGTAAAACTCTTAATTTAAGTCCAGGCGATACTTCGCTCATTAAAGTGTTATGTATCTCTAATGGAATATCAAGTCCTAGCAATAACTCACTGGCACTAGATTCTGCCGAGTAGCCATCTAACTCAGCAAATGCCATTTCTAACTCCCCTGCACGAATACCATCTTGTTCTGTCATTTCTGCTATGGCATAAATTTTGTCTCGTTGTTGTTTAATATGCCATAATTCTTGATACCCTTGAATCACTACATTAACTACACTAAAATCCTCGTAAGCAAATTGATCTTGTTGTAATTTACCAATTCTTTGTCCTTTTGTTACACTTATGGTGCCAGATGTTTGCTTCAAATCAGAGCCTAAAATTTTCATAAATGTTGATTTACCACAACCATTAGCACCTATTAAACCATAGCGATTGCCTCCTTGAAATTTAATAGAAATATTTTCAAATAATGGTTTAACACTAAATTGCATAGTAATATTAGCAGTAGATATCATATATATTAGTCTTTATTAAAAAATAAATTTACAAGGCTTGAATTATCCCATAAAATAAGTGATATTATAAAAAAATACTGCATAACAGTCATAAATTTATGGATATAAAAAAAACTGTAGATATAAAATTACTAATGGTAATGATATTTTTATTATTATTTGGAATATTAATGTCATTCTCATCATCAATATATTATTCTAATAAATTGGTTGGTAATCCATTTTATTTTTTTAATAAACAACTTCTTTATGCAATTATATCCCTTGTAGTAGCATTTTTTTTAATTAAGGTTTCAATGCTAAAATACAAGCAATATTCAAAAGTACTATTTGCAATAACGCTGATTTTATTATTACTGGTATTTGTACCTATAATAGGCGGTGAAATAAAAGGCTCTTATCGTTGGTTGAATTTTGGATTATTTGCCTTCCAGCCATCTGAGATGATGAAAATAGTATTTATTTTATTTATGGCAAGATTATTGGTTGATGCAGAATTTGATGTTAAAGAAACTATATGGGGCTGGCTTATAAATACTGGATTATTTATTACAGTTGTTAGTTTACTACTATTGTTTGAAACAGATTTTGGGGCTACTATAATAATAGTTTCCACAGCAATGGCTATGTTGTTTATAGCCCATGTTAAGTTAAGAAGCTTTATGATGATGGCTATTATAATCGCTATATTATTGGCTGTATTAATATCATTTTTTCCAGAGCGAATGGCAAGAATTACAGCATTCTTAGACCCTTGGAGTGACCCTCTTGGTAAGGGCTATCAATTAATTCAATCATTAATAGCCATAGGAAATGGTGGTTGGTTTGGCACAGGAATTGGCTCTAGTGTACAAAAATATAATTTTTTACCAGATTCACATACAGATTTTGTATTTGCAATTATAGGTGAAGAGTTAGGAGTTATAGGAATGTTAACTGTATTAGTAACATTTTCTTATATTATTTACCGAGGCATAAAAATGTCTAATGAGGCATTAAAACAAGGTAGCAAATATAACTCGTATATCGCATATGGTATTAGTATATGGTTTGCTTTGCAAATTTTTATCCATATTGGGGTTAATGTTGGCTTATTGCCTACTAAGGGTTTGACTTTGCCCTTGTTTAGTTATGGTGGAACAAGTATGCTAATAACCGTAATATCATTAACAATACTACTTAGAATTGATGCTGAAAATAGGTACCACTATATGAAGCGTGGCGAACATATTCCTTAAAATGAGGAAAAAACATATTTTAATTATGGCAGGAGGTACAGGAGGACATATATTCCCTGCATTAAGTGTTGCTAATGAACTTCAAAAACACGATATTAAAGTATCTTGGCTTGGCTCTAAAAAAGGTATGGAGCAGACAATTATCCCTAAATATCAATATAAATTATATAGTATAAATATTGTAGGATTAAGAGGCAAAAAATGGACTAGCTTGTTAAAAGCACCATTTTTATTATTATTATCTTCATTACAAACTATTATTATTTTTTTTAAAATAAAGCCTAGTGTTGTTTTGGGTATGGGCGGTTTTGTATCTGGTATTGGCGGCGCTATAGCTAAATTATTTAATATTCCTCTTATTATTCATGAACAAAATGCCATAGCAGGTACAACCAATAAAATTTTAACTAAATTCTCACATACCACTTATCAGGCATTTGATAATAGTTTTAACAAAAATACTAATGCAATTACCGTTGGCAATCCTATTTTATTTGCCAAAGAGGATAAAACCCCTATATCAAATCCACTAAATTTATTAGTCCTTGGCGGTAGTCTAGGTGCTAGGGCTATAAATAGTATAATTCCGCAATTACAAACTCGTGTTAATATAATTCATCAAACAGGAAAATTAGATTATGATAGAGTATTAAAAAAATACGAAAATACTGTTAATGTAAAACACACACAAATTACTAAATTTATTGATAATATGGCCAAGGCTTATGCATGGGCTGATATAGTAATATCTCGCTCTGGTGCTATGACTGTATCAGAGATAATGCTATCAGGAAGTGCTAGTATATTAGTACCATTTCCTTATGCTATTGATAATCATCAAAATTATAATGCAAAAATATTGGTTAATCATAATGCTGCAATATTAATTCCTAATACAGATATTAAGGTTGATAAATTAGATAATATACTAAGTAATATAAGTAATGAAGAAATATACAAAATGGCTAAAAATGCAGAGCAATTAGCCACAAAAAATAGTGCTAAAATTATTGTTAGTAAATTAATTAGTTTATAAGACCACGGTATTAAGCTATTATGTTGGATTTTAGGTAAATATTAGTTAACTAAACAATGGCTTAATACTAAAATAAGCACTCAGCTAAAATTTATTTGGGCTAGTACAACTACCTTAAAATAGTATTATCGTAATAAATTTGCTTTTATCTTTTAATATCCGTAAAATGTAGCTACTTTATTGTATTTTATTTGTGTATGCGTAAATTAACAGTTGCTGGTAATTGGAAAATGAACGGCGACAAAAATAATGCTAAATTATTACTAATTGAGATAATTGCAGGCTTAAATAATAATATTAATGTTATAGTTTGTCCGCCATATCCATATTTAACACATGTAGCAGATATTATAGATAATAGTTGTATTAAACTAGGGGCACAAAACCTTAATTGTAATCAAAAAGGTGCATTTACAGGAGAGGTAAGTGCCGATATGCTAGTTGATTGCAATGTTGAGTATGTTATTGTAGGTCACTCTGAAAGAAGAGTTTTATATGGTGAAAGCGATGAAATAGTTGCAAAAAAGATTAACTCTGCCCAAGATACTAATTTAATTCCTATATTATGTGTTGGTGAGTCATTAACACAAAGAGAAAAAGGACAAACAGAAACTGTAATATCTAAACAAATAAACTTTATTATAAAAGCCTTAGGTATTAGAGCATTTAATAATATGATTATTGCTTATGAGCCTATATGGGCTATAGGTACAGGTAAAACAGCAACCCCAGCACAAGCACAAGGAGTACATAATTTTATTAGAAGTTTAATAGCAGATAATGACAAAAATATAGCACAATCTATATCAATAATTTATGGCGGTAGTGTTAATAGTACTAATAGTGAAGAATTATTTGCTTGTGATGATATAGATGGTGGTTTGGTAGGTGGTGCTTCTTTAAGTGCTACTGATTTTTTACAAATTTGCAAATAGAAGGCCTTTGCATAAATATGAATAATCATCAGAACCATGCTTTTCACTCACTTGATAATCTTTATCAAACCATCCTTAGAACAACTAGGGCAGGCTTAATAGAATATCATCAATTAAGCAAAAATAAAAATTCTGTTAATCATCCCTATTTATGCAAAGGTCTCAACTAATATGTTTACTATTATTTTAACAATTCATGTTTTAATGGCTGTGGCACTTATTGTGCTAATCTTAGTTCAGCATGGCAAGGGTGCTGATGCTGGTGCTGCTTTTGGCAGTGGCTCATCTGGGTCAGTATTCGGTGCTACTGGGGCTAGCTCTTTTTTATACAAATTAACCTCATGGTTGGCAATACTGTTTTTTGCTACTAGTTTATCTTTGGCATTTTTAGCATCAAATACTGATTTTAGCGAACAAACATCATTCATTAATGAAGAAAATATAAGCAAACAAGAAAATGTCAAACCAAGCTCTGAAGCAAATATTAATAGAGATAATAAATTAGGAGTTATACCTGAATAATTTTCGTTATTTATGGTATCAAACTTAGTTAAAGACCTTTGCCTCAAAGAAAAAACTTTATACTACTAGATAAGTATTGTTTATACAATGTACGATAGTATAGTTAAAAAATAACCCTATGCATATAAATGCCATTATACAGTTGTTTTAATACATGCCGAAGTGGTGAAATTGGCAGACACGCAGCCTTGAGGGGGCTGTAGCGTAAGCTGTGTCGGTTCGAATCCGACCTTCGGCACCAAAAATACAGAAAAACACAACTATTGCATAATAAAATTACGACTAATAACAATACCAATAAATGTTGCTATTATAGAACCAAAAAGACTAATAAATGCATAAGAAAAAGCCTTGATGTAATAGCCAGAATAAAGCATTTGCACGGTTTCTAACGATAAGGCACTCATAGTTGAAAATGATCCTGCAAAACCTACTAATAGTAATAGTGTAATTAATTCTGACAGGTGTTTTTCAAGCACTATAGCAAAAACAACACCAGCTATAAATGATGCTATAATATTGGCTGATAATACTCCTAATGCAGAGCTTTTGTTAAAAAATTCTAATAATACTACTAGATAATAACGACTTAGGGCGCCAAATACAGCACCTATTGCTATTAATAATATTTTCATTGTTTATCCCATTTTTTGTATTGTTTTAATCTTTTTGCTATTTTTCTCTCTAAACCTCTATTTGTTGGCTGATAATACTCTCTTGTATCAATCTCATCTGGGAAGTATTTTTGTCCTCTGGCATAAGCATCTTTTTCATTATGAGCATAACGATAACCAATACCTCTTTTTAATTTTTTACTAAACTCATCATTAGCATTACATAAATGTTTAGGCACACTTAAATGCGACTCTTTTTTAGCATCAGCCATAGCAGAGTTAAATGCTAAATATACTGCATTACTTTTAGAGGCAATAGCACAATAAATAATAGCTTGTGCTATTGCCCTATGTCCTTCCTTATCGCCAACTCTGTGATAAATATCCCAAGCATTTAAGCAAATTTCTAATGCTCTAGGGTCGGCATTACCTATGTCTTCTGAGGCAATGGCTAATAAACGCCTTGCGACAATTTTAGCATCGTACCCTGCTTGTAATATTCTGGCATACCAATACAATGCTCCATCAGGTGATGAGCCTCGAACAGATTTATGAAATGCTGATAATTGCCTATAAAAAACATCAGTATCATTATTGAAATCAATAACTTTATCTTGTAAGACAAACTGCAAATTAGTTATGGTAATATTAGTAATATCAGCATTAACTAGTAATTGTAAATAATTTAATAATCTTCTAGCATCGCCATTTGCAGTAATTATAATTTGCTTTTTAGCCTCATTCGTTATAGTAATTTTTGGGTTTATTATAGTTAATGCTCTTTTTAAAATTAAGGCTAAATCATCTTTATTAAGTGCTTCTAAAATATATACTTTAAGTCTAGATAATAATGCCTTATTAATAGCAAATGCTGGATTTTCTGTGCTGGCACCAATAAATATAATAAGTCCAGATTCTATAAAAGGCAATAAAATATCTTGTTGAGTTTTGTTGAAATTATGCACTTCATCAACAAATAATATTAATTGCTTGTTAATTTTTTGGTAGTCTTTGGCAATTTGTATAGTCTGCCTTAGTTTTTTAGTACCATCACTAACAGCCGATAATTTAATAATATTGCAATTATCAGTAATTAAATGTGCTAGTGTAGTTTTACCAACCCCAGGCGGCCCCCATAAAATCATAGAATGTAATAATTTATTTGCTATCAATTTTGCTAAGGGTAAATCACTAGCTAATAAATGTTTTTGTCCTACAAAGTCTTGGATATTTTCTGGGCGTAATATTTGTGCAAAAGGAATATTCATTATATATTTGAACTGTACAAAATTTAATATAATTACTTAGAGACCTTTGCATAAATAGGGGTGATTAGCAAAAATTAAATTTTTGCAAAGGTCTAACTTAGTAATACTTTGATAATTCTAACAAAATTATATCCTATTTAGTAACATTAGTTGTAAGATAGATTTTGAATTGCTATTATGCAAAGGTCTCTGTTAATATAGTTTTGTTTAGTTGGGTGTAATGTTTTTTGCAAAAGGAATATTTATTTAAAATTAATACTGTGTATTTTGTTATTTTTATCTATAAAAAAAGCTGATAAATTATTATCCTTAGCAAATTTATAGCCATTACCTCCCATAGCCATAAGTGCTGTAGCATAAGCATCAGCTATAGTTGCACTAGGTGCTATAACACTAACTGAGGTAAAATCATTATTATCGTATTTAGTTTTTGGGTTAATAATATGACCATATTTTTTATTATTAAATATTACAAAATTATTATAATTACCAGATGTTGCTATTGCACTATTGGTTAAAGTTATAGTTTTTTTATTAGTACTATAAGGATTAAATATATCTATTTTCCAAGCTTCTTTGTTATTTTTACCCTTAGTTATTACCTCACCTCCTAACTCAATACTAAAATTATTAATGCCTTTTTTAACAAATTCCTCTGCTAAATTATCTAAGGCATAACCTTTAGCGATAGCGGATAAGTCTAATTTAATATTTTTGGTTTTTTTGATACTATTATTTTTTATTAGTAAATATTGCATTCCAGTAATAGTTTTTTTAATAGTTATACTACTAGGCTTGGCTTTATTATTATTAAAATACTCATTATGCCCCCATGCTTTTAGTGTATTTCCAAGAGTAATATCAAAATAACCATTAGTTTTTTTATTTATAAGCATAGATAATGACAGTAATTTTTTCATATCGTTAGAAACCTTTATCCATTTACCAATATCTGCTTTATTTATCACAGATAGCTCAGAATTAGAGTCCCAAGAAGAAAATATACTCTCAAATCTATCAAGTATTTTTTGTATGTTAGCTTTATCAATACTATTTTTATCACTAAATATTATTGAGTAAGTTGTACCCATTGATTTACCATCTATATAAATATTATCATTACAAGATAATAATCCTAAGAATGCTAGTAAAATAATAAACTTTAATATTGTTTTCATTAATGAAATTGAAGTTAATAGTACTTATAATTATAACTATATCTAGCATAGTTTATGCAGATACTAATAACGAAGATTTTACAGGGTTTTTAAATAATATTAAAAAATTAGCCTACCAGCAAAATATCAGTGCAGAAACAATAAATAAAGCCCTAACAGATATAAAATTAAATCATAGAATCTTAGCACTAGATAAAAAACAACCAGAATTTACTATAAGTTTTGGTAGATATCTAACAAATAGAGTAAGTAATAATAGAGTAAACAAAGCAAAAAAATACTATATTGCCAATAAGAAGAATTTAGCAAAAATATACCAAAAATACGGAGTCCCGGGCAATATTATTGTAGCTTTTTTAGCATTAGAAAGTAATATAGGTGCTAATACTGGTAATTTTAAGGCAATAGAAGCACTAGCTACTATGGCATTTAATCCAAGAAGAAGAGAGTTTTTTAGCAATGAGTTAATATATGCATTAAAAAATATTGATAATAACAACATTCCTTACGATGCTAATAGTTCGTGGGCTGGTGCTATGGGTAGTTTGCAATTTATGCCTAGTAATATTTATAATTATGCAGTAGATGCTAATAATAACGGCTTAAATGTTTGGCTAGAAACAGATGATATTTTTGCAAGTGCTGCTAATTTTTTAAGAAATATTGGCTGGCATAAGGGAGAAAGATGGGGTAGAGAAGTTATTTTGCCTAACAATTTTGATTACAATTTATCAGGGTTAAAACACAAAAAAAAGTTAGGCTATTGGGCAAAGTTAGGCATAACAGATGCTAACAATAAACCACTACCAAAAAGTAATTTATTAGCATCATTAATATTACCTGCTGGATATAAGGGACCTGCTTTTTTGGTATATCGTAATTTTAGAGCTATACTAAACTGGAATAGATCCATTTTATACGCTATATCAGTAGGGCATCTATCAGATAAAATTATAACAGGTATTAAATTAACAAACTATCCTGTGGCTAATGATTATATATCTAGATTAGATATAATTACCATTCAAAATACCCTTAATATCTTAGGTTTTGATGTTGGAGAGGCAGATGGTATAGTAGGTACTAAAACCAGACTAGCGGTTAAAAAATTTCAACATAGCCATAAATTACCCGCTGATGGCTATGTTAATATTGATTTGTTAGATTATATTGATAAAATAAACACTAAAAATCTTGATAATTGAATTTAGCAATAAATTAGGCATATAATGTCATTAAAATAATGCAAGAAGATAAAGATATGCAGACTTATTAAACTATAAATATGACAATAGAAACCATACAATTAACTATTAAAAACCTTGATTTAACTATTAATAATAAGCATGCTTTAAGTTTAAGAAAAGACGAGGATTATTATGCTTTATCTTTTACTTTGCTGTATCCAAGAGCTGGAAAAACCTCCATTAATACCGTAAAAACTATTTCTTTGCAAAATAATACTGTATTTAAAACTTGTGCTGAAAAAGTTGTATTTAAAGAAAAAGTTGATATAAAAGGTTGTATTGAGGTTTGTGTTGAATTATCTGCTATTAATAAGAAAAATGGTTTTGAATTATTTTTATCTAATGTATTTGCTTTATCATTTAAAATAACTGCACAAACATTAACTTCTGGTATTAATAATATCGTGCTAGGTAAAGCATTAGACCAGCCAATTAATAATATTGTTGCAATGCTTAATAAAAAACAAGAAATGATTACACTAGCTAAAAGAACTATAAATTTATCCGACTTATTTGGTGATAAAAATATAGAATTAACCTCTAATAAAGAGGTAATGGATAAGATGCCAGAGATGGATATGAATCAAATATATTTTGATGATGAAGCAGTACCAGAAGAAGAAAATCATCATTCTGGTGCTTATTTAGACAGTGCTAGTATAAACTTAGTATGTGAAATATTATAAAATAGACAGCTAGTCTAAAATATTAAGCAATGCAAATCAATAATAGAGTAATAAACAACCAACAAGCCCCTTATATTATAGCCGAATTATCTGCTAACCATAATGGTAGTATAGAAAGAGCTTTTAAAAGCATAAAAATAGCAAAAGAATCAGGAGCAGATGCAATAAAAATACAAACTTATACTGCTGATACCATGACTATACCTTGTGATAATGAAGAATTTCAAATTCACGGTGGCTTATGGGATGGTTATAACTTATATGATTTGTACAAATGGGCAGAGACACCTTATGATTGGCATAAACCATTGTTTGACTATGCTAAAAAAATAGGTATTACCATATTTAGTAGTCCATTTGATACCACAGCTGTTGATTTATTAGAAGATTTAAATACCCCTGCTTATAAGATAGCATCGCCTGAGATAATAGATATACCACTTATTAAATATGTTGCAGAAACTAAAAAACCAATTATTATGTCAACAGGTATGGCAAACTTAGATGAAATTAGTGAAGCCGTTGAGGTTGTAAGAGAAAATGGCTGTGATTTAGTATTATTACATTGTATAAGTAGCTATCCTACCCCGTATGAGCAATCAAATCTTAATACTATTGCTGATTTAGCCAAGCGTTTTAATGTATTAACAGGTTTATCAGACCATACAATAGGCATAACTGTTGCTACTACTAGTATTGCATTGGGTGCTTGTATTATTGAAAAACACTTTACCCTAAGTCGTAAAGATAAAGGTCCTGATAGTGAATTTTCTATAGAACCAGACGAGTTAAAACAACTATGTACACAAACAAAAATAGCCTATAAAGCCTTAGGTGTTGCAGGCTATGAGTTAAAAGATGCTGAAAAATCAGGTTTAAAATTTCGTCGCTCACTTTATGTTGTTAAAGATATTAAAAAAGGTGAAAAATTTAGCAAAAATAATATCCGCTCAATTCGTCCTGGGTTAGGTTTAAAACCTAAGTATTATGATAAAATAATAGGTAATATTGCTAAAACAAATATTGCTTATGGCACACCGCTAAACTTTGATGTTATCGCCTAACATTCCCATTATTACCCCACTCATTAAGCGTTATAAAAGAAATCGCCTGCGAGCTATTATGCGTGGCTATCGCACTCTCAAAAATAATAATAAACTTTATTTATTGAGGCAATTAAGAAATAAATTAGCATCTGCACCATTACTTAAAAACTCTAAAAATAAAATATTAAATAATAATATTGAGAACATTGATTTATCAGTGCGTCAATTTTTAATAACTTATTTAATTTTTACAAATTTTAATAAGGCAGTTTTATACGCAACTGGTAAAGGGAGGGCGTTAAAATACCCATTACCATTTAAATGGCAAAAAGTATTGATAAATGAGGGTATAGCGGTTAATAGGGTTGTTTGTTCTTTGAAATGGCTAGCTTGGATTTTAATGCTTTGGTGTTATGGTATTTTAATATTAATAAAAAATATAAAAGCCCTACTAACTAAAAAAGATCTTGGCACATGGGTTTATTTTAATAATATACGAGCAGATAGTATTCCAAAAACTAACAAAGATTATACAATAATTAACTGGTATTTATACAAATGGCAAAACCATACAAAAAACCTTAATACTATATGCCATAATACCCCTAATATAGCATACCAAAGCTATAAAAATATCAATATTGCTTATAATAATGGCTTGCCAAAACTAACTTTATTACAAAGCATATATTTTGTAATTTTATCTGCTATTTTCGTAATTTTATCTTTAT
Source organism: Gammaproteobacteria bacterium (assembly GCA_965207335.1). Lineage (GTDB taxonomy): Bacteria > Pseudomonadota > Gammaproteobacteria > PS1 > Pseudothioglobaceae. The sequence continues at coordinate 941,168 of OZ242267.1, read as the reverse complement.
TATTGCTTATTGTAGGTAAAACACATTATGCATTTATGCTAGGTGAGTATATTAAATTATTACAAGTTAAACTTGCCAATAAAAAACAGCTAGCTAAAGACTATATGTTTCATAATTCTGGCTTATTTTATTGTCCAATATGGACCTATGAAGCAAAAGTAAAAGGCAGTAGGATTATCTTTTATTTTTATTCTACTAATGACAAAAATTTTCAAACTAAAAATAACAAAAACACTGTTCAACTGCCTTGGTTTTTACTAACTTGGCCTCATTATTTAGTTTGGTATAAAAGCCAACTTGAATATACAACTAATCCTGCGATTATAGAGGTTGTTAGTCCAACTTGGTTTTCATCAGCACCAACACAATTAGCTAAGCTTAATAAAAATACCATTGCTGTTTTTGATGTTAGTATTATACAGAGAACTTTTTATATAGTATTAGGTTTAAGTATAGAATATTACATACCAAATATTGCTAGGCAATTTTTAACTGATATACAAATAGTACTATTAGAAAATAATATCCAAATGGCACACAAAATAAAACGCACCAGCAAACAAACGCACCTGCAATACAAATACGATTTAAAACAATTAGCAAAAGCTAATAATTACCTAGATATTAATCCAGATTTATCTGCTACAGCTTTGATAAAACAAACACAAGCTACTATCTCAATGCCATTTACCTCAACAGCACTTCTTGCAAAAGAAGAGGGCAAGCCAACTGTTTATTATGACCCATCAGGCTTAATACAAAAAGATGATAAAGCAGCACATGGTATTATAGTTTTAATTGGTATTAATGAGTTAAGACAATGGGTAAAAACAATAAATAATGCATAATAAAACTATCAAAAATACTACTTTTTATCTATTACAAATTGCTATTAGTGGTGTACTTATGATTATTTTAATGCCTATTGTTGCCCATCAATTAGCCCCTAATGAATTTGGACAATTTATATTAGCTCAGGTTTATACAGGCATAGTAGTTGGTATTGCTAACTTAGGGGTAATAGTTGGCTATGAACGGAATTTTTTTATTTATGAAAAACAAGCTAAAAAATCAGCACAACTTATATCATCTGCCTTATTATTTGTTGTAACTAATTTATCATTACTAACAATTATTGTTTGGTTATATAAAACAGAATTTAGCCAATTAATATTCTCAAATAACACTTCTGCTAATTTAATATTTATTGTTTTTATTGGTGGTGCTTGTAATTCTTTGGCACAATATTACCTGACTTTTTTTAAAAACTCTTCCTTAGCAAAGCGTTATATGCAATTTGCATTATTACAGGCAATTACTAATTTTATTATTGTTATTAGTTTATTATTTTTAACAGAGTTGAAAGCATTATCCCTTGCCTACGCTTGGCTTATATCTAATTTATTATTATTTGGATTATTAATAGCAATATATAGCAAAAAACTACCACTAACATTTAATTGGCAAATGTTAAAAAATATGCTAAAAATATCACTTCCTTTAACACCTAATGTATTTTTTGGCTTTTTAAATACCCAATTTGACAAAATGATGTTAGGATTTATTAGCTCTATTGCTAGTGTCGGTGTTTATAATATTGGACAAACTATATCTTTAACGATATTCCAATTTACAACAGCACTAGATAGAGTTTTTAAACCAGAAATTTATCGTAAACTATTTGCCAATAAACACAAGACAAATCCTAATGAAATTAACGATTATATTTTGCCATTTTTCTTTGCTTCAATTTTTGTTTCTTTATTAGTTGGCATGTTTGCCAAAGAAATTATTATTATTTTATTCCCTGTATCTTATTTGGCATCAGCAAATATTACTATTATATTAAGTGTTTATTATGCCTCTTTATTTTTTGGTAAAATTACTGGCATTCAACTTATTTATGCTAAAAAAACTAACATATCAATGTTATTGACACTATTAGGTGTTACTATTAATGTTGGGTTGAATATACCTTTTATTATTTATTGGGGCATTATAGGTGCTGCATTTGCTACAACGATAAGCGGTATTATTATGGTAAGTATTAGTTATTTTATCGCTAAAAGATATGCTAAAATAACTTGGCAATGGCGTAATATTTGGTTGTTGTACGGTGTTTTTATACTTGGTATTTTATGGACTTTAATTGACCATAATAATTTTATTGATAGTAGTTATATTAGCGCAATTAGTATTAAGTTACTCTTTATTTTCAGCTATATTATGTTAGGATTTAAACTAAATATTATCACTAAGCAAATACTCCAAGATATATACAGAGTATTAACACAGGCAATTAGGAATTTTATTAAAATTAAAACAAATTAATATTGCATAAGTATAAAAAATACAAAATGAGACTAACAAATTATGAAATAACAGCAATAAAGCGATCTTTTTTAGAGGTATTTATAAAAGGAGAGGTGTATCTTTTTGGCAGTCGCGTAGATGATACAAAAAGAGGCGGTGATATAGACCTGTATTTGTGTATTAAGCAGAAATATAGCAATATTAGAGAAAGGAAAATAAAATTTTTAATCAAACTTGACGAGCTAATAGGTGAGCAAAAAATAGATGTAATCATTGCAAAAGATAAATCAAGAATTATTGAACAAGTTGCACTTAGAGATGGCATAAAACTATGAATGAACTAGAACAAAAACTGGTATATATGCTATACGAGTGCAATAAACATAAAAAAATGATTGATGATGCTTACTTCAAACTTAAAAAATATTTACCGCTAAGTATTGCCTCATATAACGCTTTTAATACTGATAACATCGGTCATATTGACCAATTTTTATTTAGATTTTCAAAATTACAAGATACAATGGGAGATAGGCTTTTTACAACAATATTGTTACTATTAAATGAAGATTGGAGAAATAAGCCATTTATAGACATTATTAATCGTTTGGAAAAACTAGAATTGCTTGATAAAAATAGCTGGATAAAATTAAGAAAAATTAGAAACGATGTTGCACATGAATATCATGATAATACAGAAGAATTAGTTAATAGCCTAAATAATATTTTTACCACAAAAAAAATATTATTATCAAGTTATGATACTTTTTTTCAATTTTGTACAAATAAATTTAATTTTGTAAAAACAAGTAGATTTTTGTCATAAAAAGAGGCCTTTTTTTAAATATGAATAATTTAGTTAGAAAAATTAAAAAAGCACCTTGGGTTATCAATTAACCATTAACAAAAATTCCTAGTGATAGCAATGCTAAAATTACTAACTGGCAATAGTTTTCTTAATCGTACATATAATTTACAATACTTACTACTACCAAAAGTTAATTATGATATAGCATTAGTTAATACTAGTGCAAATAGTAAAAAAGTTATTTTTCAAATAGTATCAACAAGTACTAAAAAAATATTAACAACAAAACAAACCACCATCAACTCTAGGGCAACTTTTATTTTTACTATCAAGCAAATAACAGCCTCTAGTAGATTGATTATTAGCAGTAAAATGATTATGGCTAGACCTGTTATTTTTGTTAATAATAATGATAAAATAGATGTTTTTCACGGGTAAATAATAAAATTAGATTTAATTATTTATTCTGTTGGTGTAACATGTAAAAAATTTGTTAAACTAATGTGTAAGTACTGATTTTTATCCTTGCTTAAACCCCAACTTTATAATTTAATTGTAGTATTTATTTTTAATAATTTTAATAAAATTACTTATATAGTTTAAAAAAAATGGTATTATTAACAATTATTTTTTATTAAGGACAAAACATGAAAAAACTTATTGCAGTATTTATATTATTTTTTGCTATTTCAGCTAGTGTTATAGCTGCAAATAAGTATATCGTTGATAGTAAAAACTCTGTTGTTAATTTTACTATTATTAAAGAACAGTTTGTAGTAGAACCTGCTGTTATACCTAATATAAAAGGCACTATGTCTGCTTTGGGTGAGATTGATATAACAATAGACTTAAATAGTGTTGATACTAATGTTGCAATACGAAATACTAGATTAAAACAATTATTTTTTAATACTGTTAAGTTTCCTAAGGCAATAATAAAAGCCTCAATTAACCCTAAAGATATAAAAAAAATAACTTATTATAAAAAAATGACAATACCTGCTACCTTAGAGTTTTATGGCACCACCAAAGATATTATCCTAGATGTTTTAGTAGCAAAAGTTTATCGTAGTCGCTTATTAGTCACCTCAATTAAACCTGTAATTATCAATGCCGAAGATTACGGTATTCCAAATAATAATTTAGTAGCACTAGCAAAAACAGTTGGTGGTTTAGCTATTTCTAATAAAGTTGGGGTTAATTTTGTTTTGGTATTTAAAAAAGATAAGTAAAATCTAAGAGTTTAGTTTTGTTGCAAATTTAAACTATACTACTTATTAAAAAATAATTTTTTTTAACACTTTATGATAAAAGTAATTTTCTTTGATTTTGATGGAGTTATCCTTGATTCAATGGCCATAAGAGACAAAGGCTTTAAGGAAATTTTCTCAAAGCATCCAAAAAAAATTATCAATCAACTAATAGCTTATCATAGGCATAATGCTGGTTTATCCAGATTTCATAAGATTAAATACCTTTACAATGTATTATTAAAGAGTCCAATTAGTGAAGAAGAGGTGCAAAAATACGCTAATAGATTTAGTCAAATTATGAGAAGTAGGCTAACTGACAAGCGTTATCTTATTACTAGTATGTTGAAATTTATCAAAAAAAATCAGTTAAAATATACTATGCACATTGTATCTGGGTCAGAGCAAAATGAACTACAATTCTTATGTAAACAGCTTAATATATCAAAATATTTTGACTGTATTTACGGCTCTCCAACTCATAAAAATATTTTAGTAAAAAATATTTTAGATTTAAAACAACATAATCTAATTGAATCAATTCTAATAGGTGATAGCATTAATGACTATGAGGCTGCTAAAAATAATGGCATAGATTTTTACGGATTTAATAATGAAGATTTAAAAACAATATCCAAAGAATATATTAATGACCCAGATAAAATCTTACTATAATTTTATGAGTACATACAAAAAATAGCTGCATTAATGCCAATCAAAGCAAAATACTAACCTAAAATATACTATTTATGTTGATTGCGACAATAGATTATGATACTAGCAAAGAGCTAGCAATAAAGTTATATCAGCGGATACCCAAAGTGGCTTAAAAAGAGTACAAAAAACCAATAAAAACAGTTAATAATTTAGCTATTTACAATAAAGTTGGTAATGATTATAATTAGCTGTATTGTATTTTGTTTTTATAATGATAAAATGAGTGTATTTTACAGATAACCATATATCAATTTGAATAACAGTCATACAAAATTAAAAATACTAGATTGCACATTTAGAGATGGTGGATATTATAATAAGTGGGATTTTGACACGCAATTGGTGCAAAAATATTTACTCGCTATTGATAAGGCAGGTATTGATGTTGTAGAACTTGGTTTTCGCCAATTACCACAGCAAAAATTCTTAGGTGCATTTGCTTATAGTGGCGATGTATATATTTCTAGTTTGGCTATTGATAAAAAAATAACTGTAGGTGTTATGATTGATGCAGGGCATATTTTAAACAGCCCATACGGCATTGTGCAAACTATTGATTTATTATTTCAAAAAAAATCTCAATCTCGTGTTGATTTAGTGCGTATTGCCACTCATTTTGAGCAATTACCTAAATGCCAAGTCATTGTTACCCGTCTCTATGAACTAGGCTATCAAGTTGGTTTAAACCTAATGCAAGCACACGGAAAAACTACACAAGTTTTATCAGATTCGGCTAGGTTAATAGATTCATGGAATAAGGTTAGTGTATTGTATTTTGCTGATTCACTAGGCAATATGGACAATCAAGATATAATCAAAACTATAAAAGCATTGCGACAAAGTTGGGCTGGGGAGTTGGGAGTTCATACCCATAATAACAAAGGTATTGCTGTTTCTAACACAATGGTTGCACTAAAAAATGGTATTTCATGGATTGATGGTACAATTTGCGGTATGGGAAGAGGAGCAGGCAATGCACAAACTGAGAATTTATTACTAGAATTACAATCAAAAAAATATCAGGCATCTGCTTTATTTAATCTAGTTTTGTCCGATTTTCTACCTTTGAAACAAATTTATGGCTGGGGTGAGAGTTTACTGTATAGCTTAGCTGCTAATTACAATATACACCCAACTTATATTCAAGAAATGCTAGCCAATCAACAATATAGTAGTCATGATATTTTGCAACATATTACTTTTTTAGCCTCAGCAGAAGCAACACACTATAAGACTGATTTATTACTTAGACTAAGCGGCAGTATTCAAAATAAAGGTAGTTGGGATGCCTCTTGCTGGTGTACGGATAAAGAGATTTTAATTTTAGGCTCTGGTGCAAGTTTAGATAGCTATCAAAATGCTATTATCCAATATATTCAAAGCTATTGCCCAATTGTTATCTCACTAAATATGAAGCCAAACTTTCCTAGTGCATTAATTGATGTTTATGCGGTATCTAATGAGACAAAAATGCTTGCTGAATTTTCAAATTATGGCAAATTAAAAAAACCATTGGTAATACCAAAACTATTATTACAAAAAGTTGTTGATAAGAATATTAATGTCAAAGAGCTATGGGACTATGGTTTGAATATTGAGCCTAATACTTTTTCAATCAATCCACTAGAATGTACCCTACCTTATGAATTAAGCTTGGGTTATGTTTTATCCTTAGCTTCAATTGGAGGTGCAAAGCAGGTTAGCCTAGTTGGTTTTGATGGTTATCACAAAGAAGACAATCGCCAGCAAAAAGTTACTGAGTTATTAACACTCTATAAGAAAAATTCCTTATCATTGCCAATAACTTCACTTACTCCTACTAATAATATTGTCAAACAAGGCTCAATTTATGCTCAAAAAATCTAACCTAAAAATTGTGTTAATTATTCCAGCACGCTATGCATCATCTCGCCTACCAGCTAAGCCCTTGATTGATTTGTGTGGCAAAAGTATGATTGAACGCACTTATTATCAATGTTGTTTGGTAATGGATAAAGATGATATTTATGTTGCTACCGATGATGTGCGCATACAAACACACTGCAAAGCACTTAATATTAAAGTAATAATGACACCAGAAAATTGCTTAACTGGTACTGATAGAGTTTATGAAGCTTCTAAAAAAATACCAGCAGATATTTATATCAATGTGCAAGGTGATGAGCCAATTATTGATCCAGAAAATATTAAGACTGTTATTGATAGCAGTCTAAAAAATCCAGAATCTATTATTAATGCAATGAGTGTTATCAAGGCAGATGAATTTCATAGTACAAGTATTCCAAAAGTCGTTACTCGTTTAGATAATCGTCTGCTTTATATGAGTAGAGCTGGCATACCAACAACTAAATCAACAGAATTTATTCAAGCTAAAAAGCAAACTTGTATTTATGCCTTTCCTAAAAAATCTTTGCTTGATTTTGCTAAGCAAACTAGAAAAACTCCATTAGAAAATATTGAAGATATAGAGATATTGCGTTTTTTAGAATTAGGTTATGAGGTAAAAATGGTTGATGTGCCTAATAATTCAATGGCAGTAGATGTACCTGAAGATGTGGTAAAAGTTAGACAAATACTCTCATGTTAGATTTGAGTCAGTATTCTTATGCTTTTTTTATTTTGATTGTGTTATTTTAAATTCTAATAAAATCTACTATTTGCACAGGATTTACTTGTATAGGATAATTATTAACCTATAAAACTTTTAATTTATATTTTGTATATATTAGTGATGTATCAGAATAGTAATATGGAGTGGTATGTGGTCAACTATAGCAAAGCAGTATGTCAGAATCTTTTCAAGATAGTTAGTGAAATGCCGGATAAGTATTATGATTGCTAAATATAGCCAAGAACTTGATAAAATCAATGCCACATTAGGTAGTGATATAACGCTTTATACCAATAATGTCCTTAGTAAAGACCCTTATGCGGGCGATGGATTTAAAACAGCTTCTAGTGAACAGGCAATCACTAAAAATACTGTGGGTAAAAAGATTGTTTATTTATTGAAATACTTTATTAAAAGCAGTGCTTTTTTAATACTTTGGCTAGTTAAAAAAATAATATTTCATAGTGCTAACATTGGTAAAAATACCATTAACCACCATGAATTGCATCTGATTGATATTTTTGTTTTATCAAAAAGTATTGTATCTAGTGAGCAATTTTCGGATAGATATTTGTCCTTATTAGTTGATACTATGAAGAAAAATAACTTAAACTATGCTTATTTACCTTGTTTTTATAAAGACGGCTATAATCCATTAAGTTTATATAAACTTTATAAAATATTAAAAAAATCCGAACATCAATTTATCACTGAATTTGACTTATTAAATTGGGGTGATTTTTTTAAAATGCTGGTTTTTGTCTTCAAGTATCCCTTAGTATTGCTTAACTTTATCCAAAAACAACAAACAGATAGCAGGCTAAATAAATCTATTCATTATGCATTAGAAAATAGTCTGCAAGATTACACTTTACTTGCTTATATTCGCTATTTAATAGGTATTCGTTTGGCACAAAAATTTAACCATGCAAAATTATTATCTTATTGTGAATATCAAGTGGTAGATAAATGCCTTTATAAAGGCATTAAAGATAATAGTAAAACTTGGAAGGTTTATGCTTATCAGCAATTTATGAAGTATGATTTTTTTATGAACATGCAAATACCAGAACAAGACAAGGTAATAGGTATAGCACCTGATAAAATTATTGTAACAGGGCCTTATTTTATCCCTAAAAAAACTCAATACAACTATGTTGCCCTTGCTATTCGTTATCAAGCATTATTTAAAGTTGTTATGGATAAAACTGCTAAAAATTGTCTGGTTTTACTGCCTTATTCCACTGAAGAATCTATCAATATATTAGCGTTAATCCAACAAAATAGTATTAAAAATTTATATATTAAACCTCATCCAACACTTAATACCAATATTATTGCTAAGCAATATAATTTATTAACAGGCGATTTATACCAGCATCTGCCTTTGGTTAAGATTATTATTACTTCTGTTAGTGGCACAGCATTAGAGGCGGTTTCCTTAGGTATTTCGGTTATTATTGTTAGTAGTCATAAAGGCGTTTTTCTAAACCCTTTACTTGATTTGGGTAAAGGTATAATTTGGGATGTGGTAGATAATAAAGTGCAACTTCAGCAAACCTATCAACGCTTAGAGAAAATAAAATTATCTGAGCCTGATAAAATTACCGAGCTGGCAAACCAATATCAACATTTATTTTTTACCCCGACAACAGAGGCAAAAATACTTGCAAGTTTTAACTAAAAATTTCTTTAAAAAACCATGACTAACTTATACAAAAAACTACTATATTTAGTTGTGAGGCTTAGCAATTGTTTGAAACACTACTTTTTATCTTTATACAGTGGGTGTTGGTTTAGGGATTATTTTGTCTATTATTAATTGTAGAGATTCTGTATTATTGTAAGTATTAATGTTTAGTTTGTAAATTATTTTAGCAAATTTTATATTATCCATAGTATTAAAAAATGCAATAGCATTAAAAAATACCCCATTTTTAGTTAAACTTAGCTCACATTTTAGGTGATTATCTGCTATTATTTTGCTATTTTGTATATAAAAATAACCATAAAAAATAGGCTCATCAAAACCTTGCCCCCATGGCTGTGAATTTAATATTAATTTAGCATTGTTTATAGTTATTTGTTGTGCTGTTAATATTCCGTCTGTTAATAATACCTCTTGTGGTTTATTATTATTTAAGTGTGATTTAATTTCTGCTGCAAAAATACTTTTAAAACTAGCCAAATTTGTCAATTTAATACTTAATCCTGCTGCCATAGCATGACCGCCAAATTTAGCAATTAAGTTAGGGTTTTTTCTATCAATAATATCTAATAAGTCTTTAATATGCACAGCACTTATAGAGCGTATAGAGCCTTTTAACATATTGCCATTTTTAGCAAAAATAACACTAGGACAATTATATTCTCTGGTTAATTTACCAGCTACTATGCCTATAACACCTTCGTGCCAGTTTTCGTTATACAAACAAATACTGTAATTATTATTAAGGCTTATACTTTGTAAAATATTATTAGCCTCATCTTCCATATTTACTTGTATGGCTTTACGACTATTGTTAAAATCATTTAGTATATTAGCATATTTATAGGCAATATTTATATCATCGGTTATTAAAGAACGCACTCCAATACTAATATCATTTAATCTGCCAGATGCGTTAATTTTTGGTGCTACACTAAAACTTAGATCGCTTGCACCTATATTACCAATAACTTTTTTACTCATTTTTAATAATACCGATATAGCAGGGCAACTATTATTGTTATTAATAATTTTTAGTCCAGCATTTACTAAAATACGGTTATTTTGGTCAAGTGTTACCATATCTGCTACTGTGCCTAAGGCAACTATATCTAGTAGTTTGCTTAAATTAGGTTTTTTGATGTTGTGTTTTGTAAAATAGGCTAGCTTTTCTAAATGACTATTTAGGCTAATACACAAATAAAATGCTACTCCAACACCGCATAAATTTTTAGAAGTAAAATTACAATTTATTAAATTAGGGTTGATAATAGCATCAGCTTTGGGAATATCAATATTAGGTAGATGATGGTCGGTAATAATAACCTCTATATTATAAGATTTTGCTAGTAAAACTCCCTCAAAACTAGAAATACCATTATCAACAGTAATAATAATATCAGGTGCTTTTTCTTGCTGTGCAAGTTCAACAATATCAACACTTAATCCATAACCATGACTAAACCTGTTAGGTACTAAAAAATCTACTGATTTATAACCCATAAGTCGCAATGCTCTTACCATTACTGCACAAGATGTTGCACCATCAGCATCAAAATCACCAATAATAAGTATATTTTTTTGAGCATCAAATGCTCTGGTCAAAATAGTTAAGGCTTTATCTAAGTCTGGAAAATTAGGTGTTAATAAGTTATTAAGTCTAAGGTCTAGATTAGCAAAACTAGCATTTCTTGAGGCATAAATAGGTTTTAAAAATTCAGCAATATCATTACCATAACTGGTTAATAATTTTTTATTTATTGCTCTGGTTTTTATAATCATATATTTAGATGCTACTTATGAGGTTGAGGTTTTATAACAAGGAATAAGTAGAAACTAATGGCAATTACTTAATTCTAAGATAAAAGCACACATATAAAAAACAGCATAGTTTAAAAGTAATATTAGTTTTTACGAAGGTCTCATGATTAAAGACCCTCTGTGTTTTCTAGATAAGTTTGGTCTGATATTTTAGTCCAAGCACGAACTTTTTTTAGAAATTTTAATTGCGAATTAATAATTTTTTTGGATAATTTATTTTTATTTGCCTGCTCTAATAGTAATTCATCATTTGCCTTTTTAAGTGCTTTTAGGACTGGTTTAGGAAAATGTTTTATAGTAATATTGGAGTTTTGTTGTATAATTTGTAAACTTTGAGCATTTTCATAAGTGCTGTGTGCATAGCCGTCATAAGCTGATAAACGCATAGCTGCTATTAAAATATTTTGTAAATCATTAGGTAGAGTAGCAAATTTTTTATTATTTATCAAAAATTGCGCCTCTCCTGCTGGTTCATGCCAACCTGTGTAGTAAAATGGTGCAATTTTATTAAATCCCATTTTTAAATCAAATACTGGACTAATCCACTCTACAGCATCAATAGTTTTTCTATCAAGTGCACTGTATAACTCTGCAGGCGCTATATTTACTGGTTTAGCACCAACTTTTGCCATAATTTCAGCAGCAAAACCAGTAATACGAATTTTTAATCCTTGTAAATCTTTTAATGAATTAATCTCTTTTTTAAACCAACCACCCATTTGATTGCCAGTATTGCCACCGGGTATTGATTTTATACCATATTTATTATACACCTTATCCATAAGTTCTTGACCACCACCATACACAAACCAAGCATACTGCTCAGGTGTTGTCATACCAAAAGGCATAGTAGTAAAATATAAGGTATTTATGTCTTTACCTTTCCAGTAATAAGATGCGGAATGCCCTAAATCGTATTGAGCGGTTCTTACTAGGTCAAAAATACCAAATGGTGCTTTGTGCTTATTTGCAGAATCTATTCTAATTTGTAAACGACCATCCGACATATCATAAGCTAGTTTTGCAAATTGCCTTGTTACATCACTTAGAATAGGTGTATTTTCAGACCATGTTTGGGCTAAGGTTAGTTTATGTACTGTATTAGCTGCATAAGTAGTATTAATAAATAATAACGACAAGATAAACAATAATATTTTCATAATTTTAGGGGTAATAAGTTAAAAAATAATTTATAACAATTATTTTTAGCTATTATTTTAACAGTTTGTTAGGTAGCTCTTTGGGTAAAAATGGTAGAATTTTCATTGCCAATATTAACAATATAAAAACCAAAGACATACCACCTAAGCCAAGTAGTACTTCTGGTGCTGATGGGTAATAAAAAACTTCTGTTAATTGCCAACCTATTAATATATCTTTGCCTTGAAACATTTGCAACGGTAATTCTTGTCCATAAATAATAAGCACATATAATTGGGAAAAGCCACCAATAACAACTAATAATGATGCTAAGCCAGCCATAGATATATTTTTATTAAGAGAATTATGATATATTAATATTAAAGGAATTATACTGCCCATTAATATTTGCCCGTATAAGAATATTTTATTATGTATATTATCAGAAAATAATATAAAGTTAGTAGCAGCATTATCTTCTGCTAAATATGTAGCTCCTAGATAATAAACTATTACTAAATATAAAATTGTTACAATAAATAAACCTAGCAACCTAGCTAACTTAAAAATAACCTCTTCGCCTAGTTCAAGTTCAGCCCATTTATAGCTAGCTAATAATACTAAAATAAATATTGCCAAACCAAAAGCAAAGGACATTACCACAAACATAGGGATAAAAAACACAGAATCATAAGCTTGTCTAGCTACAATAAAACCAAAAATAGATCCAGTTCCGCTTGTTAGAATAATACGCCATACAAATGCAAATATAGCTATATTGTAAGTGTATTTATTCATTTTTCTTTCAAACATAAACCACAAATACACTATAACTATAGCTATAAATCCAGTGTATAAAATAATGTTCCAAGCAAAAATAGACTTAAAATTATACTCAGTCATAGCAACTATTAGCCTATCAGGTCTGCCTAAGTCTAATACTAGTATCACTAAGCCGCCAATTAATAATAAAATTGCTAGTAAGCCAGATAATCTGGACATAGGTTTATAAAATTTTTTATTAAAAACGGATGCAATAGAAGCAATATTTAAGGCCCCAGATGCTGCAAGAATCATAAAAATAGCAAATACATGAGGTATGCCCCATGCTATGCGATTATTCATGTTAGTAACCCAGTGACCGTTGTATTCAACATATAATACTGAGATAAAACCAAGTAATAAAAATACTGATAAAAATCCTAATAAGGCATAATAACCATTACTATTACCGTCTAATTTTACAAACACATTCTCTTTCATTGTATAATCTTTTGGGTGAGACCTTTGCATAAACATGAATAATCATCAGAACCACGCTTTTCACTCACTTGATAATTTTTATCAAACCAACCTTAGAACAACTAGGGCAGGCTTGATAGAAAATCATCAATTAAGCAAAAATCAGAATTCTGCTAATCATCCCTATTTATGCAAAGGTCTCTAACTATAAATTTGTGTATCTAATTCCAGTATTTAAATTTAAATCATTTCTAATTTGAGTGCTTGGATATTGTTTTAATTGTTTATTAATTTCGCTATTAGAATCGTATAAATCACCAAACAATATAGCATGATGATTTTCTGCACTACAAGCCTGTGCACAAGCTGGAATTTCATTATTATCAACTTTATGAACACATAAGGTACAAGATTCAACTGTGCCTCTACCTCTAGGGCGATAAGGTTTTTGCTCGGTAATGGTTTCGTGCACAAATGATCTAGCATCATAAGGACAAGCAAGCATGCAATAACGACAACCAATACAAAGATGAGCATCAACTAGAACAATACCATCTTCTCTTTTCATTGAAGCATTAGTAGGGCAAACATCAACACAAGGCGGGCTTTCACAGTGTTGGCACATTAATACTAAATTAGTAACTTTTTTAGTTGATCTATCTTGTATTTGGACTTTTTTAATCCAAGATGCTTGTTGTAAATCTGATGATTTAGTTTCTGTCTCTCCCCAGCCATTTTCATCACTACATGCACTAACACAAGCACTACAACCAGATGCACACTTATCAGTATCAATCAACATACCCCATCTTTTATCGTTTGTTACCCCATCTTTTGCTTTTTTATTTGCAAATGCTGTTAAAGTTACACCACTAGTAACAGCGGCAACAGCTACAACTGTGCTACTTGTTTTTAAAAATTCACGACGATTAACTTTATTCATTGTATTTACCTCTAATAATTATTTCTGTAATAACCCTTACCAGTATAAGGTGTTGTCCTGTGACACTGGAAACAATCTAAGCTAGTAGCCGTTTCTTCGTGGCAAGTTGCACAAAATTGTCCTGGTGCATTAATTTCATGGTAGGAATTTTTTGTATTATTTTTAACACTAGCATGACAATTAATACACCCTTGTAGTGAGTATTGATTAGATTTTTTTGCCCCTTGCCTCAATACTGTATCGCGTTTATGGGTTAATAAATTAGGGTGTTGTCTAATAATATAAGCAACAGGGTCACCATTGCAAATACCTTTAATACCGCTTTTTGATGCTTTTGAACTACCAATATCATTACTAGCAACAATATTAGTACTAATAATTATTAAAAATAATAAAAAATACTGCATCATATGCATTATTATGTTCTCTAAAACTTACAACCCCATTTGAATATAACCAGTAGGACAAACATCAGCACAGATATGACAACCAATGCATTTATCATAATCAGTATCAACATAGCGACCTAAGGTTGATATTTTTTTGTTTACTTTAAATACTGCATCTTGCGGACAATACATTATACAATTATCACATTCAAAACACAAGCCACAACTCATACAACGACCTGATTCTTTTTGTGCCTCTTCTTCATTATAGCCAATCAATCTTTCTTCAAAATTACTAAGAACACTATCAGAATCTATTAATTTATGAGACCTAGCATTTCTTTTTTCGTAATCAAAATGCCCTAAAAATAACTCATCATTAGCAATAATAGAAGCACTAGAACGATCTTCATAATTGTGAATAGCATAATTAGCACTGTCTGTTCCTCTTAAATCTCCGTCTTTACTATCAAACTTTTTAGGGCCTAAATCCCATTCTTGTAATTTAGACAATAGGTCAAAATGATGAACATCTATTTTTGGCCTGACTTTTTGCTCTTTATTATTAACATAATCGTGAATACTTTCAACTGCAATTGTCGCTTGTCCTATGGCTGTGGTTAGTAGGTGAGGACGAATTGCATCTCCGCATACAAAAAAACCTTTTTTATTTGGAATTTGATAATTTTTATCCGCATCAATAAAACCTCTTTCATTAAAAAAAGATTTATCAATACCCTCTGTTTCTAAACTTTGACCAATTGCGGATACTATTAATTCGCATTCAACATCAAACTCACTATCTTTTATTGGTGTTGAACCATCTTCTTCAAGACGCTGAATTCTTAAAGCTTTTGCTCTACCTGTTGCTTTATCAACAATTACTTTTACAGGACTTAACTGCCCTTGAATTTCTACCCCTTCACGGGTTGCATCATTAATTTCTGCTTCTGCTGCTGGCATATTTGAAAGAGTTGAACGAGTTATTAATAAAACATCAGCACCTAAGCGTTTAGAGGTATCTACTACATCATGTGCAGTATCATCAAAAATAATGTGTTCTGGACGGTCTTTATCAGCCTTTGAGTCAATATTGCCTAAACGGCGTGCAACAGATACTACATCAATAGAAGTATCTCCACCACCTATACATATAACTTTACCAGTAATATGTTGTAGTCTGCCCTTACAATATGCTTCTAAGAAAGCAACACCTGATACACAATTACTTACATCTCCACCCTCTACTGGTAAAGTTCTACCAGCCCAAGCACCCATAGCAAATAGCGTTGCATCATAATCAGACTCTAATTCTTCTATACTAATATCCTCACCAACTTTGGTGTTTAATTTAATCTCAATATCAGTTGCTAAAATTCGCTGGATTTCATAATCTAGCACATCTCTAGGCACACGATAATCAGGGATACCATATTGCATCATACCGCCTAATTTTGGATGTTTTTCAAAAATAGTAACTTTGTGTCCTTTACGGCGTAATTGTAATGCGGCTGTTAAACCAGCACAGCCACCACCTATAATAGCAACTTTTTTGCCAGTGTCTTTTGCGGTAATTTCAAATTTATAGCCCTCTTTTTTAGCGTTATCACCAATAAATTGCTCGACTGCATTAATACCAACAGTGTCTTCAACTTCATTACGATTACAACCATCTTCACAAGGTGCAGGACAGACACGACCCATAATTGATGGGAATGGATTACAATCAGTAGCTTTTTTGAATGCATATTCTTGCCACGAAGTATCGCCAGAAGGTTTTTCAATTCCGTTAGTGATATTTAGCCAGCCACGAATATTATGCCCACTAGGACAACTTCCTTGACAAGGAGGAGTTTGGGTTACATAAGTTGGACATTGATGCGAGGTATCAGCTTGGAATATTTTCTCCTCCCAAGATACTTCTTGCATATTATCGCCTTCATCTTTAAATAGCCTAAAAGTATGGTTATCTCCCTTCCAGTTATTTCTATATTCATTTTTTTGCATAAAACTCCTAATTGTTTTTTTAATTTGTTACTTTATCTAAAATAATTGCTTTACTTACTAATTGATGGGCACTCATTATCATATAAGGGTCAAAATCGTATTTTGGCAGTACTTTGGTAAATTGTGATTTACAAATAGCACAAATAGCAACTAAAGTATTAACGCCATCTGTTCTTTCAACGGTTTTTAAAGCCTGCATTCTAGGCATAGCACCTTTAATACGCACTTCCATTAAATCATCAGTTAATAAGCCAGCACCAGCACCGCAACAAAAAGTCGATTCCATTATTGTGTCTCTTTCCATATCAACGAAATTATTACACACGGCCTTTAGCACTTCTCTTGGTAGAATAAATTGCCCGTTTTTAATACCGCCCATATTACTACCCCTTGCTACATTACAACTATCATGAAAGGTTACAATTTGTTCATCATTAGCAGTTTTATCAAACTTCAATTTACCCTCTTGTATTAAGTTATAGGTGTATTCAATAATATGCTGTGGTTGCGGGTAATTGTCATCTAATTGCTCTTGTAATTTAATTGAATATTCATCACTAGCACCACTACCAACACCAGATAAAGTATTCCAAAAACTATATGCTACACGCCAAGCATGACCACATTCGCCAACAATAATACGCCTAACACCTAAATCAAGTGCAGCCTTTCTAATTCTTAGCGCCCCTTCTCTCATTACATCATAACTACCTATAAACATTCCAAAATTAGCGCCCTCTGATGCATAAGAGCTTAAAGTCCAACTAACATTGTCTTGATAAAACACTTTACCATAGCCAATTAAACCGTCAATATGTGGTTCAGCAAAAAAATCTGCCGATGGCGTTATTAGTAATATTTCACAGCCCTTAACATCAAGAGGGTATTTGATTGGTAGCCCTGTTTCTTCTTCTATTTCTTCTTCTAAATCTAGCAATGTATCTCTTAATGCTGGTTCTGGCAGACCTAAATTATTGCCAATAGTTATTGCCTTTCCTAAGATTTGATTACAGTATTTTTGCCCAACACCAATAGTATCCATAATTTCTCTGGCTGCCATTGATATTTCAGCAGTATCAATACCATAAGGGCAGAAAACTGAACAGCGACGACATTGTGAACACTGATGAAAGTAGTTATACCAATCATCTAACATGTCATCATCTAACTCTTTAGCACCGACTAATTTAGGAAAATATTTACCAGCAAAAGTATAATGACGACGATATACACTTCGTAATAAATCTTGTCTTGCTACAGGCATATTTTTAGGGTCAGATGAACCCAAATAATAATGACATTTATCTGCACAAGCACCGCATTTAACGCAAGAATCTAAAAAAACTTGCACTGAGCGATATTTACTTTTTATATCGCCTAATTTTTGAATGGCAACATCGTGCCAGTTGTCTATTTTTTTACCTGGAAATCCTAAAGGTTTTTGAAACTCATCTGATGATTTAAAAGGACCATCAGATTTCATAGAATCTACTTGAATTTTAGGTATTTCTATGAAAGTAGGTAGTTTTGGAATTTCAAAATCATCTTCTGCCATTATTTGTCCCTGCCTAGCGTATTTGATAATTTAATCTCATTATTACTCTCTTGTGTTAATGCCCATTTTGAAATATGGCGTTTTTTACGAGAATTGTCTATTTGGTTTAGTGTTGGTGAAAAGAAAATGCCGGGGGCATGTAATAATTTTGAAATAGGAAATATTGCTAATAAAATAAATACACCTAATAAATGGACTATAAGATACGCCTCATTTGGCAAGTTTGAGAAGTTAAAACTTAATATACCAGAAGCAAATTTTTTAACAGCAAAAACATTGGTATGGTTATCGGTAAAAGTCATAATAAAACCACTAATACCAATAAGCAACAATAAAATTAACATTAAATAATCAGAAGGTGCAGAAATATAACGCACACGATCTACAACAATTCTTCTTACTAATAAACCTATTAAGCCAATAATCATAGCAAATGCGGCATATTTAAAAGGTTGTGCTAATAATAATAAACTAGGGGTTTCACCTGGCCAAAACAAGCGAATATGGTGTATCACAACTAATAATAAACCAAAATGAAATAAGAAACCAAAAAGCCAAGTCCATTTATTAGACTTAAATAGACTTTCAAAAATTGTCACCTCTCTGATAATACGCAAAATAACACCAAATCTTGTTAGAGGTGCTGGTGCTATCGGTATTTTTAGAGGTGCAGGTATTTGAGCATATTGTTTAATTTTTAAGAATAAACCTACGAAAAATATCGTTAAAACAATATAAAATAAAACTGTAAAAAAAATACTAAAATTAGTCATTACGAGCTTTTAAGTTAGTAGAGACCATTATAATTAATAACAATCTTTTAATAGGTTAAACTATTAAAAGCTTGTAAAAACTATGCAAAGGTCTCACTATATTATAATATTTCTATAATTTAATCAAATACAGCCTGTTGGTTTTGGTAGTCCAGCATAACGACAGCCTTGTTTACCAGGACCATATTGAAACAAACTATATAAGTATTTTGAATTACCCTTATCCTTACCAAATTTTTTACCAATAGCCTTAGTTAAAACACGCACAGCAGGTGCTATTTGATATTCTTCATAGTACTCACGCAAAAAATTTAGCACATTCCAATGCTCGTCTGTTAGCACTAAGTCATCTTTTTTAGACATGGTGTTAGCAACATCTGGAGTCCAGTCTGTTAACTCTAATAAAAAACCCTCTTCATCAACATTAATTTCTTTACCATTAACCGCAATAATAGCCATATTTATTCTCCTATATTTTAAAAATTAGAGCCAAGAAGCATTAGCTTTATGCTCTATAACTAAATTTACAAAATCTTTGTAACCCACTAATTTAATACCATCTATTACTTTATCAATAATACCTCTTGCTTCTAAGTCAGTAACTAGAGCATAAACTCTACCTGATAATGCTAATTCTGATATTAAAACTGATTTATCAGTTTTAGTTGCACCAATTACACCATCTTCAATTAATAAAATAACACCTTTATCATCTAAACTAGCAACACAAGATTGTAATGAATTGCGTTCAAAAGGTGATTTATTTACTATATGTAACATATCAATAACCCCTTAAAAACTTAATACAATATCTTGCTTTGCCATAATTACAGATAATTCTTTATTAGATACAATTTTGATAGATGATTTTTCTGCCCAATCATCATCCTCATCTTCGTAAACAAGATTCATTAAATCATTTTCTGTAAGTCCTCTTTGCACAAGAGATTCTTTTGATATATATACCTTATTAATATCATAATCACCTAGGGCATTATAGGTATTAGAAAAATTTTTCATTCCTATACCATCAGTTTTTTGCATTTTTGTAATTTGGTAAACACCATCATCAATAAATACTAAACTAACATCTTGTTCAAAAGCTGCAGCTATTAAAACTACCTCAAGAGACTCTAATGCATAAATCGTGCCATAAGGGGCTTTACGGTTTAAATACATAAATTTTTTTATTACCATTTATCTTAATCTCCAAACACTACCAATCTATCTGATTGAATACCTGCTTCAATTAATTGCCCTAATCCTGATATACGAAAACTAGGGTTAATATTATTGCCATCAATTTTATTTTTATCTGCCTCAGATTTGTCTAATAAGCCACGACGCAAGGCAGCAGCTACACAAACAACTTTATCAACATTACTACCATCGGTATTTTTTAATTTTGCCCAGTTATTAACAATATTACGGTCATCTTGTGGTGGTAAAGTAAATCTAGATGCATTATTAACACCATCATGATAAAAAAATACCCTAAAAATATCGTGTCCTGCTTCTATTGCTGCTTTAGCAAATTGATATGCTGTATCAGTGGCCTGATGTTGGTATGGACCTTCATTTATTTGAATAGATATTTTCATTATTATAGACCTTTACATAAATAGGGATGATTAACAGAGCTCTGATTTTTGCTTAATTGATGATATTCTATCAAGCCTGTCCTAGTTGTTCTAAGGCTGGTTTGATAAAAATTATCAAGTGAGTGGAAAGCAGGGTTCTGATGATTATTCATGTTTATGCAAAGATCTCTATTAACTAAAAACGAATATAGGCAGAAGAATTTAATTGGTGGCGTGTACCTTTCCAATCAGAAATATGGAATTTAGTAAATGGCAAGCCTGTTTTTTCAAAAAACGCTGGCCAGCCAATTCTTTCAACCCATTCACCTACTCGCTCCCAATCCTTAGCATCATCTTTGTAAACTGCTAAGATATTTTTAACAATAGCAGCTACTTCTGGCCATCTTGGAGGATTATTAGGGATACCTGAGGCAACTAATTTTTGAAATGATGGTTTACTTCTAGCATTAGAGTGTTTACCACCAACCCAAACAGCTAATTTAGATGCCTCTGGGTCATTTATTTGCATTGGTGGACAAGGAGGAAAGCAAGCACCACAACAAATACATTTTTTTTCATCAACTTCTAGTGTTGGTTTGCCATTTACCATAGCTGGACGAATAGCAGCAACAGGGCATCTAGCAACAACTGTCGGCCTTTCACAAACATTAGCTACTAAATCATGGTTAATTTTAGGCGGTTTAGTATGTTGGATATTGATTGCAATATCACCATGACCACCGCAATTAACTTGACAACAAGAAGTAGTCATATGCACACGATTAGGCATTTCTTCAACACGAAATTCATCAATTAACTCATCCATTAAGGCTTTAACAACACCAGATGCATCCGTGCCGGGTATATCACAATGCAACCAGCCTTGAGTATGTGCAATCATTGAAACTGTTGGACCTGTGCCACCTACTGGAAAACCCTCTTCTTCTAATTTTTTAATTAGTGGTGCGACTTTACTCTCAGTATCAACCATAAATTCAACATTTGAGCGAATAGTAAAACGGATATATCCGTCACCATAATTGTCAGCAATATCTGCTAGTTTTTTAATTGTATAAACATCCATTTGCCTTTGTGTGCCACAACGAACAGTCCAAATATATTCTTTATTTTTAGAAGTGTGTTTTAAAACACCAGGACGAGGACGAGAATGATAAGCCCACTGGGCAAAGTTTCTTCTCATTGTTGGGTGCATATATTGAATTGCATCAGGTACACCTGATTCAATTGGCATTCTAACATTAGACATTATTAATCTCCTATATTAAATAAGTTTTATAAAAAATGCAATTTTAATAATAGATAAAGAACAACTATAACTATTTTAATTAAAAGTAAGTAAAATATACTATTAAATAAATTGCTAGTTAAATTTAAGCGTTTGCCTCTGCTTTCCTATCAAACCATTTAGTTGCTTCTTCATCCCAAGTATCCATACGAACATAAGACATATATCTCGGGCTATCAATCATATTAGGGTCAATATCAACTTCAATACCTTCTAAAAAATTAACTAACCCAATTCTTTCAATCATTTCGCCTGTTCTTTCATGCTCTAATGCATTTTCAGCAAAGAAGTCAATAGTATTTTCAGCAATTTCTGTTATGGCTTCATAATCTTCTTCTGTTTCCATTTTCATAAAAGGAACAATTACAGTACCAAATAAATCACCAATTTTTAGAGTGCGTTTGCCACCCATTATAATAGTAACACCTTTGTCATCACCTGTTGCTAAGATTGCACCATCTTTAACATCATCAACATATTGTTCGGATAATGGTGATACAGCATTTAAACAATGCATACATTTCACACAGTTTTTGTTGTCAATTGTTAAAGAATCATCTTTATTTAAAGACATACACTGCGTTGGACAACGAGAAGTAATATTATCAACTACATAATCATGGCCTTTATCAGCAACCATTTTTTTCCATGCAATTTCGTTTATTTTAATATCATCTCTCCAAGTGCCAATTACAGACATGTCGGAACGCTCAACAGAGTTCATACAATCGTTTGCACAGCCTGATACTTTAAATTTGAATTTATAAGGTAAGGCAGGGCGATGCATATCATCTAAAAATGCATTAACTAGTGTGCGATGCAATGCCATTTCGTTAGCATTAGACATTTCACAACGAGATGCACCAACACATGACATGCCAGTTCTAACAGCAGGACCAGCACCACCTAAATCAAAGCCATAATCGTTTAGTGCATTAAAGATTTTTTGCACACCTTTTTCATCGGCACCTTGAAACATTATATCGCCTGATTGACCGTGCATACCAATTAAACCAGAGCCACCGTTATCTACAAATATATCACACAAGTCTCTTAACAAGTCAGAGGTATAATGCATACCTGCTGGCGGTTGAACTCGCAAAGTATGAAATTCACCAGCATCTTTAAATTTGTAAGCCCCAGTTTCATCTTTAAGCTCGTTAAAACGAGGAATGATTCCACCACCGTAACCTATTACACCAACAGTACCACCTTTCCAGTAACCTTTTTTGGTTACATAGGAAGTTTCTAGCGTTGCTAAAACATCCTTTGCCATACCAGCACCAGCATGTTTATCATTTGCTAGTCTTTTAAGTCCTGTTACAAAAGAAGGCCATGGTCCATTTTCTAATTCGTCTAAGTTTGGGGTATTATATAATTTGCTTGTCATTTTTACTTCTCCTAATAATGTGTTGGAAACAAATAACTACTAAGTAACATTATATATAAACTTGTAGTTTTTTACAAGTAAATAGTAATACTTAAACTAACATATAAGTAATATACAATATATCCCTAAGGTAATATAAAAGTAAACAACAATAGTTTAATTATCTACTTCAAACCCATTTTTTACCATTTTAGCTTTAATGTTAGCAATATTGTACGGTTGTTGGTTTATTTAAGATTCAATAACTTTGCTGTACTGTATAATTTTTTTAATTCCGTAGCAGTATAGAAGTTTTATCTTTATTTATATTTTCTTTAAATCAACCATTATTTTTTGTGCGATATACTTAGCAAAATTAACAGGAACAGCATTGCCAATCATTTTATATCCATCTGCAATACTTGTGTATTTAAAAATAAAATCATCTGGAAAAGTTTGAATGCGTGCACATTCTCTAACAGACAAACGCCTATATTTTTTTTCTTCTCCAGGCATAAAAATTCTTTTATTTTGTGAAATAAATTTCATTTTAGGTGCTTGTGGATGTATAGGTGCATGCCTTCCACCTGCTTGAATTGTAAAAGAAGGCTCATTCCATGAACGTACGCGGTTTCTAGACATGTAAATAGTAGAAAATCCACCATTCATATATTCATGATTTGGTGCCCATAAATCATTTTTGTTGTTTGTTTTATTTCCTTCTTTAGCTGGCTTTGCTTCTTGTAAATCCCAAATAGCATCTTTTAAGACTGGTTTATAATTTTTTGATTTTGGAAATTCAAATTTTTTCTTTAAATTCTTGTTATAACCAATTATAATCACACGCTTGCGATCTTGAGAAACATTAAAATCATTGGCATTTAATAATTTATAAGATACATTATATCCTGCATTCTCAAATTCATTTATGATATTAAAAAATGCTTCCAAATGTTTTGGGTGTAATATTCCAGAAACATTTTCAGCAAGAAAAAATTTAGGCTTTTTATCTTTTAAAAGGCGAATATAATCATGGAATAATTGTCCACGAGAATCAGCAATTCCACGTCTAGTACCAGCCTCACTCCAGCTCTGACATGGTGGTCCACCTATAAAGCCATCTCCTTTTGGTACTTCACTAGATTGAATATCTGTGATACTTCTTTTATCTAATTTGGTATGTGGAAAGTTAGCTTGAAATGTTGGCCAAATTGACTTATCAAATTCGTTAGCCCAAATAACCTCAAAACCAGCTTTTTCAAAGCCAAGGTCAAGACCGCCTGCACCTGTGAATAATGATATTAATTTCATATTATTTTTTACTGTGAATTATATTTAAAGTATTTTTAAAAAGATTTTTTGGCGAATTAATTAAGTTTATATCAAATTTTAATGATGGCTCTATCTTTGAACTTGCATTATGTATTCTAAAAGATAATGTCCAATCACTATCAAGGGTCACAATAATAGTGGTTTTGCTATCTTTCTTAAAACTAATATCTAAAATTTTTGTTGGTAAAGATATTTTTGGTGTTTTGTATTTAGGTTCAATATTTTCAAAAGGTAAATTCAATGTTTCGTTCAAATTATAGGCATGTATTTCTATTGAATTTTTACCTTTTATTACTTTATAGAAGTCTTTATTTCCAACTAAATATGTAACAAGATTTTTTGCTACTTGTTTTGGATTTTTCTTATCTAATTTTTTAAGTTCTGCAATAAAAGCATTCAATATTGGAACATAAATTGATGAGTGATAATCTCCTAACTCACTCTATTTTTGCAATAGTTTGTATGGGAATTATATACTTTAATCTGCAAAAATATCTAAGTTTTAGGGGTACAATACTTAATTATTAAATTATACCGCGTTTGTAGGATGAGATTGCCACGCCTTTTTACAAAGGCTCGCAATGACGGTGGGTATAATTCTAATTTGTTATTCTGGGTACTTTTTTTACATATTGTTACAACCAACACCCGCAAAACAAATATCTCACGACAAAAATATACCTTACAAGCAAAATCTCTATATGGGGAGTTTGAGGGGCTGTTGTACAGTGAGAGACCTTTGCACAAACATGAATAATCATCAGAACCCCGCTTTCCACTCACTTGATAATTTTTATCAAACCAGCTTTAGAACAACTAGGGCAGGCTTGATAAAATATCATCAATTAAGCAAAAATCAGAGCTCTGCTAATCATCTCTATTTATGCAAAGATCTCTAATAAAAAAACAAGTAAAACAACTTAACATAAAATAAACACCCTGTAATTGCTGTTAGGGGTTTGGGGATATTCCCCAAAGTAAGCTTTGCTTACTATTATGGGTACTTTTTTTATATATCGTCATTGTAAGCACTGTTTTTTATATCAGGCAACATAATAGTACTCAATTACTCCCATCGTCATTGCGAGCATTGTTTTTTTATGCGTAGCAATCTTAGGCAACATACTGGTACTTAATTACATAGCTTTTGTAGGATGAGATTGCCACGACTTTTACAAAGTCTCGCAATGACGGTGGACATAATTCCAATTCGTTATTGTTAGTGCTTTTTTAAAATCACACCACAAATATCTCACGACAAAAATATATCTTACAAGCACAATGTCTATATGGGGAGTTTGAGGGGCGGTTGTACAGTGAATTGTAATGAAGGAATTAGTTCTGCCCCTCAATTAAACAACAAGCAAATATAGTTAATATGCACTGAATAGCCTGTAATTGCTGTTAGGGGTTTGGGGATATTCCCCAAAGTAAGCTTTGCTTACCATTCTTGGTACTTTTTTAAATTACATCTCTTTTGCAAGATGAGATTGCCACGCCTTTTTACAAAGGCTCGCAATGACGATGTAATTTACAAAGTCTCGCAATGACGGTGGGTATAAAGGGCTTGTTATATATGACAGTGCATTAAAACTAATTAAGTATCGTGTCCCCAAAATTTTCTAACAAGATGAAAATAGAAAATATTGCTGTATTATCAACAGAAAGCATAGGAGGAAATGTAGATATACTTGTTGGTGTGGATATTATTACGAAAGGTAATTTTACAATAACAAATACTTCTAACCCCAACACCTACCAAAGCAAAATAGCAAAATAAAAAACTAAGCAAAACACAACAAAATATCAAGTGGCGACTAGAAAAAAAGTAAAATTTGCAGATTAAAGTATATAATTCCCGTTTGTATTACTAGCGTTCAATTATATATTAATATGCATAAATTTTTCTAAAATAACTTCTTTATTGTGTCCGTCACCGTGTGTACTATGGTGTTTAAGCCAAAATGATAAAAATAAAAGAGGTATTTGGGAAGGATTTTTTGTCTTTTTGTGATTAATTTTACAAAAAGTGAAAGTTGATGGAGAGAGAGGGAGTCGAACCCTCGAAGCCTTACGGCTTACATGCTTTCCAAGCATGCTCATTCGGCCACTCTGACATCTCTCCTATTTACTATCTTGAATAATACTGTCAATACTATCATTTTCTATTCTAGTTATAAGTGGAGAAAAGTCATTAATAACTGTATTAATTAATGGTTTATCTATATCATCCCAACTTAGAGTAGTGTTTAGAAAATTAAATGATTTTAGTGCCATATTGGGTACAACTGGAGCTAAATAAGTAATTAAAACTCGAAACAAATTTAAGCCCATACTTACTATGCTATGGACTTTGTCTATTAAATTTTCATCTTTTATTATCTGCCATGGCTTGTTAGTATCAATGTATTGATTGGCTTTGTCTGCAAGTTGCATAATTATACGCATTACCTGAGAATACTCTCTATTTTCATAAAGTTTAGCTATGTTATCTTTTTCAAATATAAATTGATTATAAAGATTAGTGTCAGCTATATTACTTGCTAACCTATAATTAAATTTTTTTATTATAAATCCTGCACACCTACTTGCAATATTAGCAATTTTACCAATCATATCAGAATTTACTCTTTGCTTAAAATCATCTAAATTAAGATCTATATCATCTATTTTTGCTGATAGTTTATAAGCATAGTAATAACGCAAATATTCTGGATTTAAGTAGTTAAGGTATGTTCTAGCAGTAATAAATGTACCTCTTGATTTGCTCATTTTTTTACCATTTATACTTAAAAATCCATGAGCGAAAATTGCGTTTGGTGTTTTGTAGCCCACAGCCATTAATATAGCAGGCCAAAATAGGGCATGAAAATAAATAATATCTTTGCCGATAAAATGGTAAATTTCTGCATCTGAGTTTTTGTGCCAAAATTTATTAAAATCTATATTTTTTAATTCACATAGCTTTTTAAAACTAGCTAGATAACCAATAGTCGCATCAAGCCAGACATAAAAATATTTATTTTTTGTATTTGGAATTTTAAAACCAAAATAAGGTGCATCACGAGAAATATTCCAGTCCGTTAAACCACTTGCAAACCATTCGCTTAATTTATTGCTAATTTGCTCTTGTAAATGACCTTTTTCAATCCATTTTTTTAATTTATCTTCAAATTGCGGCAAATCAAAAAAATAGTGTTCAGATTCTTTGTTAATAGGCTTGGTATCTGATAATACAGATCTAGGATTAATTAAATCCAGAGAATTATAAGTAGCACCGCATACCTCACAATTATCACCATATTGGTTTTTAGCATTGCATTTAGGGCACATGCCTTTAATAAATCTATCTGGCAGAAACATATTTTTTTCGCTATCAAATGCTTGGGATATAGTGCGTTTTGTTATGTATCCATTTTTTTGTAGTTTTTTATAAATATCATTGGCAATAGTTTTATTTTCAACACTATGCGTAGAGTGGTAATGACTAAATTGTATATTAAAATCAGCAAAATCCTGCTGATGCCTAATGCTAACTTGCTCTATTAATTGCTCTGGACTTATATTCATCTCTTCTGCTTTTAACATAATGGCACTACCGTGTGCATCATCTGCACAAACAAAATGACATTCGTTTCCTAGTAGGCGCTGAAATCTAGCCCAAATATCAGTTTGAATGTATTCTAATAAATGTCCTAAGTGTATTTCGCCGTTAGCATATGGTAGCGCTGATGTTACTAAGATTTTTCTACTACTCATAAATATTGTGTGATGAGCCTGCAAAAGACTCTAAAAAACTGGGTATGTGATACTTTGATTTTAACATTGATGTTTTATTTATGCTTACACTATAGAATTTAGGGTACCTGTAAGGAATACTTCCTGGCGAGGTGTTTTTATCAAAAATTTTATTTGCCATATCTAGAGCAATATGAACTTGTTCATAAGCAGAACTACCTATAGCTAAAGGAAACCCATCTTTAGCCGCAAAAATATTTAGTGCAACAATTGGTACTGGGGTATTTTTATTAGTCCATTTAACTACTTTTTTATAATCAGCATATTGTTCGACACCATCTTTTTTCCCAACAACTAATTTACGATATCCTGATAATAACAAAAAGTCAATATCTCTTTTTTTGATATTAAGTATTTGTTTTTTCCAATCATCAAATGTAACAGCTATTTCGCTTGTAAATTTAAATTCTTTCCAATCTTTGGATTTTAAGAATTCAGCATCTTTTTTACTAGAATTACTAGAATCTACTAGAAGCATCAAACCTTTTCTATGGTGCTTATCGTGATGATAATTTAATTGTCTTAATATAAACAATATTCCTGTTATTGGCTTTCTTTCAAAAATCCCAGTAACATTTTTATTATTTATATAATTATATTGTTCCACCCCACCATTAACACCAGCAAATATTATTTTAATACCAGAATTTAAATAATATCTTGACAAAAATTTTTGAGCATTATCATCAAAGGCAATTATTAAATCAGGGTCATATTGCTCCACTACTTTTTGTGCTGATACTTCTGTGGCTTTATTATAAACATACTTACTATTCATATAAAAAAACTTTACTCTTCTACCTTGTTGTTTTTTTAGTTCTGAGCGCAAGGATTTATCAACAATACTAGTCCAAATATATTCTGAATTATAACTGTGTAGTATTAATATTTTAGGTGTTTTAGATATAATAAAATATAAAAATAAGATACTAAATATTATAAATATTATAGGTCCTACTATTCGTCCATCTACATCAATATCTTTCATAATTAGCTGTCCATTAAAATAGTCATACCACTAAAATACCCAAATATATCCAAAATGGAATAGATAAAACAACTGCTATAAATTTAGCTATATAAACCAGTACTTGTAATAATATTAAGCGAGGATAAACTTTTGTATCATTCGATAATGATACAAATTGCATAACATAAGAAGCACTAAAGTTATAAGTATAGTTTTCTGAGAATAACAATACAATAAAAACAACCAACCAAGCACTAACATTATCATCATTAGTTGCAACAGGAATTAATATGCTTGCTAATAATATTACTGCTATATTAATAGGCAAAAACAATCTAAGTATAAAAGTTATTACTGATAATATAGCGGTAAATTTAATAAAATTAGAGTCCATTATAACAGTTATCCAGCTAGTATAATTATTTATCCAATCATCTAAACCAGAATAGCTCATAGTATTAGCAAAACCTAACAAAGATGATAAAAATATTAAAAAATCCCAATCTATAGAGTGATTAAAATTCTTTCTTTTTAATACACCTAGTATAAATAAAAAAATTGCCAATAACATTGCTAGCCAAGATACTTGAAGATTATGAATACTACTAGTAAATACAATAACTGCAAATAATAATATAGAAATAATAGCAAAAATTTCTTCTGCACTAACCCTTCCTAAAATATCAAGTTGGACCTTTAAAAAATCAATATTAATAGTGTTATTTTGTTCATTACGAAACAAAAACCAACTAAAAAAACTATAAAATAACACTATAATAATACCAACAACAGAGGCAGATACAAACCAATAATAAAATTGAAAGTTATACTGATCTTGTGTAGATAACATTCCTAATGCTAATAAGTTTATAGATTTGCTAGTTAAGAATATAGGTGATAGTAGGCTTATACCGCCTAAGGTTGTAGCAATTAATCTTTGGTATTCTAATGAGCCTTTTTTAATTTTATATAGCGATAATGTTTCGTGAAATAATGGATGTAAAATATTTACCCTGCCATTAGCACTAGGTATTACAGGGGTTATTAATGCTCCAGATAAGAATAAAGCAAAATGTCTCCACATGCTATTGTTATGCCCAATTGCAAATAAATGTAGTAAAATCCTATAACTGAGTCCAGATATACTAATTATGACTCCTAGTATTGATAAAGATATTGCTAAAAAGAAAGCATCAGAATAAAATCCGCTTAGTACCACAGCACTCGGAGCTAATGAGAGCAATATCATTCCTAATAATAAATAAAGTGCTGGTACAAATTCAGGCACTAATTTGAAAGTCCACATAGATAGTGACGATAGAAATATATATATTAACAATGATTGGTTTCTAGTTGGTGGATAATCCAGTAATGACAAACCATACACTGTCAATATAGGTACGATAACACTTACTATCCAACCAATAGTAGATACAAGATAACCATCATGTTTAATTGCATCATTTGTTGCTATTAATTCAGCATTATATTTTTTACTAATATTGCGTAACAGGTTATTATGTGCCCATTTTTTTTCTTGTTGAAATGATTCTGTGCGGGCAATAAAATCCTTGTTTATAAGTATTAGCTCACAATCAGAACTAGTAACTGCATTAGAAATAGCACAATCAAAGCCTATAATGCTTTCATCCCCAAAAGATTCATTTTTATTTATATTGTTGACTTCTCCAGACTCGGAAATAATATTAACAGAACCAGATTTAATTAAGTAGTAATGTTTAATTTCGTCATTTATAGAAAATATTTTTTTACCAGATTTAAAACTTTTCTCTGTAATATATTGACATAACTTTGATAAATCTATTTGACTAAACTTGCCTATTACTATATTTTTATTAAGGTTGTATTTTAGATTCTTCATTCTAAGTAATTATATCAAATTTATTAAATATTATGTATAAGTTCATTTACTTTTATATTAAATATATGGTATTTATTCTAATTATATAATGTAATCTTGCAAAATTATACCAAAATAAATAACCACTAATTTTTTATTACATAAATATATATAAGTTAAATTACAAAGCACTTAAAAGACCATAATTTAGCAGGTAAAATAGCTATTTATACTGATAATATGGAGTAGGATATTTATAAGTATGGTTTTAAATACAATCCTGTATAGGACTTTTTATTTAATACTATGTCCTCTGGAGTGCCACTAAATATAATTTTACCACCATTATCACCGCCTTCTGGTCCTAAATCAATAATCCAATCTGCAGTTTTTATCACATCTAAATTATGTTCAATAATCACAATAGTATTTCCTCTATCTCTTAGTGTTTGAGTTACGCTTAGTAATTGTTTAACATCATGAAAATGTAGCCCTGTTGTAGGCTCGTCTAAAATATATAGGGTATGCCCTGTATCAATTTTAGATAATTCTTTGGCTAATTTAATTCTTTGAGCCTCACCACCTGATAAAGTAACAGCATTTTGCCCTAACAAAATATAAGATAAACCAACATCTATTATAGTTTGTAATTTTTGTTTAATTTTTGGCATAGATTTAAAAAATTCCAACGCCTTATCAACAGACATAGCCAAAATATCAGCAATATTTTTACCTTTGTATAAAACTTCTAATGTTTCTCTGTTATACCTACTACTTTGACACACATCACATTTAACATATATATCTGCCAAAAAATGCATTTCTACTTTTATTAAACCATCACCTTTACAAGCCTCGCATCTCCCACCTTTTATATTAAAACTAAACCTGCCTGACTTATAACCTCTTGTTCTACTTTCTAATGTTTTAGCAAATAAATCACGGATTAAGGTAAAAACTCCTGTATAAGTGGCAGGATTAGACCTAGGAGTTCTACCAATTGGGCTTTGATCTATATTAACAACCTTGTCAAAAAATTCCATCCCACTAAATTTTTTATATTCTGATATTAAAATTTGTGAGTTATTTAAGTGTCTAGCCACCAGAGGATATAAGGTATTATTAATTAAGGTTGATTTTCCAGAACCAGACACACCAGTAATACAGGTAAGTACTCCAATAGGAAGTGCTAAGTTAATATTTTTTAAATTATTAGCACATGCACCAAATATTTTAAAATATTTACTAAATCCCTTGCGTTTTTTTGGGACTTTAATTTCTAAACGACCACTAAGATAATCACCTGTTAAAGATTTAGTATTATTTTTAATATCACAAGGGCTACCTGTTGCTATAACTTCTCCACCGTATTGTCCAGCAAAAGGTCCTATATCTAATACAAAATCAGCAGTATTAATAGTCTCAGTATCGTGTTCTACTACAATTACTGTATTTCCTAAATCCCTAAGATAAATCAGGGTATTTAATAATTTTTTATTATCTCTTTGATGCAAGCCAATAGATGGCTCATCTAAGACATATAAAACTCCCATAAGTCCAGCACCTATTTGACTGGCAAGGCGTATTCTTTGTGATTCTCCTCCTGATAGTGTTCTTACTCTTCTATCTAAGCTCAAATACTCTAGCCCTACATTTAATAAAAATTTTAATCTTTGGGATATTTCACTAACAATTTTTTGAGCTATTTCTGCTTTATAGCCATCTAACGATAAATTATCAAAAAACTCTACCAATTGAGAAATAGATTTTTTAGTTAAACTTGGAAGGTTAGCATTTGCTACAAAAATATTTCTGGCTGCTATGTTTAATCTTTCACCACTGCAATCGTTACATTCTTTGCTAGTAATATAACGAGATAATTGCTCACGAACAGAACTAGATAAACTATCTTGATAACGGCGTTTTATATGCTCAATAACACCTAAAAAAGGTTTTTTAGTTTTTACAACACCGTGCATGGAGTCGCGAATACAACTTATTTTGTCATTACCACTACCATAAAGTATTATTTTCTGGTATTTTTTATCCAATTTATTAAACGGTACATTAATATTAAATTTATAATATTTAGCAACGCAAACTAACATTTGATAAAAATATCCATTTGCACAACCCCAGCCATAAATAGCACCGTCTGCCAAACTAAGTTTATGGTTTGCTACTATTTTATCCTTATCAAAAACATCTCTAATACCTAAGCCATCACATTTATTGCAAGCACCTATAGGGTTATTAAAAGAAAATAATCTAGGTTCTAACTCTTCTAAACTATAACCACATTTTATACAAGCAAATTTAGCAGAAAATACTTGTTCAATATCGTTATCACTATCTATAGTGGCAATTTTTACTACATTATTACCTAGTTCTAGTGCTGTTGTTAACGACTCTGATAATCTAGTAGAAATATCAGGTTTTATTTTAAGTCTATCAACTACTATTTCAATAGTATGGTATTTTTTAGCATCAATATCTGGTAAATCATCTAAATAAAAAATCTTACCATCAATTCTAACTCGTAAAAATCCTTGTGCCTGTAATTCTAATAAGGTTTTTTTATATTCACCTTTATGGTTTTGCACTATGGGTGCTAAAATCATAATTTTTTGTCCATCTGGGCGTTTTACAATAGAGTCCACCATTTGACTTATGGTTTGTGATTCTAACACAAGATTATGTGTAGGGCATTTAGGCTTGCCTACTCTGGCAAATAATAAACGCAAATAATCATATATTTCGGTGGTAGTGCCAACTGTTGAACGAGGGTTGTGTGATGTGGTTTTTTGCTCAATAGATATAGCAGGGGACAAGCCTTCTATTAGTTCAACATCAGGTTTTTCCATCAAAGATAAAAACTGTCTAGCATAAGAAGACAATGATTCTACATACCGTCTTTGTCCTTCGGCATAAATAGTGTCAAAAGCAAGTGATGACTTACCTGAACCAGACAAACCTGTAATTACTACTAATTTATTTCTAGGTATATCAACACTAATATTTTTTAAATTATGGGTTTTAGCACCTCTAATACTAATTTTATCTATCACTTAAAAAAATTATTTTTCAAAGTATAAGATTGGAGATGGTGCAAGTTTATCTTTATCTGTATATCTAGCATCTACTTTAACCACTTGAATTAAATTCCAGCCACTGTTATACATAGTAGCAAGTGTTTGTACAGCACTATTCTTACTTAACTCACAAACTAATCTAGTAGCTGTATTTGGCATATGATAATACTTGGGGTTATTTTTGCTATTACCATCAATAACACATACAGTAATATCTTTTGCAAATAAATTGTTATTACTGAAAAATAAAAGTAATATAAGCAATTTTATTATATTTTTCATAACAAAAGGCAGGTTGATAACCTGCCTTATATAATTTTTTAGTATCATTATTAATAAATAATCTTAAAAACTCCAGCCAATACCAGCAGCACCTGATGCTTCACCGCCTGATGTTGAGCCACTTAAATTCCATTTAATATTATTTTCATCATCATGATGTGAAAAACCTAGAGCAATAGCAGTATGACCATCAAAAACACCAAGAGAGCCACTAAATGAGCTTTGTCCACCAGATGCCTTAGGCAATGAGGCAATAGCCATAGCCATAGAAACACCTTTTGATACTTTATCTAATTGTCTAAAATTTACCGCATCAAAAGGACCTGTACCATCATTAACACCATGGACTTGAACAGGAACACCACTAGCGTTTTTAAATGTAGCACCATTGTCATTCAGTATAAGAGTAGTTTGATTAGTAGTACCACCTGTTAATGATGTTTGAGTGTCATTAACTACTATGCCATTATAGATAGAGCCACTATTACCTTGATTTCTTACCCCTAAGTTTATAAGGTTGGTTGCTTGAATAATATTACTATATGTTATGCTAGTTGCATTATCTATAATACTGTTATTACTACCATCTACTGTTTGCTTTGAAATAAAGGTACTAGCAGAGTTTGAAATAGTCGTATTAAATCCAGCCCAATCAGAAACTACTGTTGTTGTTGCACTTCTAGCACCATTACTATAAGTTGTTGTGTTTATAGCACTACTGCTATAATTTGTAAATGCTCCACCTGTTACATTAACAACTTGATTAACATAAGTTAATGTTGAATTATCAATAGTACCTGTTTGGTTAGTAATATTAAGATTTTGAGTACCAATAGTATCATTTTGGGTAGTAATATTATTAGTTTGATTGTTTGCTGTTACTGTTTGGTCTTGATAAGTCAAATTTGAGGTATTAATATTTCCTGTTTGGTTAGTAATATTAAGATTTTGAGTACCAATAGTATCATTTTGGGTAGTAATATTATTAGTTTGATTGTTTGCTGTTACTGTTTGGTCTTGATAAGTCAAATTTGAGGTATCAATATTTCCTGTTTGATTAGTTATATCAAGGGTTTGAGTATCAGTAACATTAACATTTTGGTTGGTTGCTGTTACTGTTTGGGTTTGATAAATCAAATTTGAGGTATCAATATTTCCTGTTTGGTTAGTTATATCAAGGGTTTGAGTATCAGTAACATTAACATTTTGATTGTTTGCTGTTACTGTTTGGTCTTGATAAGTCAAATTTGAGGTATCAATATTTCCTGTTTGGTTAGTTATATCAAGTGCTTGAGTGCCAATAGTATCATTTTGGGTAGTAATATTATTAGTTTGATTGTTTGCTGTTACTGTTTGGTCTTGATAAGTCAAATTTGAGGTATCAATATTTCCTGTTTGGTTAGCAATATCAAGGGTTTGAGTATCAGTAACATTAAAATTTTGGTTGGCTGCTGTTACTGTTTGGTCTTGATAAGTCAAATTTGAGGTATCAATATTTCCTGTTTGGTTAGTTATATCAAGGGTTTGAGTATCAGTAACATTAAAATTTTGGTTGGCTGCTGTTACTGTTTGGTCTTGATAAGTCAAATTTGAGGTATTAATATTTCCTGTTTGATTAGTTATATCAAGGGTTTGAGTATCAGTAACATTAATATTTTGAGTACCATAAGTTGCACTTGAAGTACCAGTTACAAGAGTGTTTTGATTTGTTACACTAGTGGTAAATGTATCACCATTAATATCTATGTTTGCAGTATTTGTATTACCAATATTAATATCATCGCTTAAAATGTTTGTTTGCCCAGTATTATCATTACCTATATCAACATTGTCAGTAGTTATAGATGCATAACTAGTACCTATGTTTAACTGTTGGGTATTAACTGTAAGTTGGTCAGTGCTATTATCACCTAAGCTAATACTACCACTAGCAGCAAAACTGCCACCTACTGTTGTACCAATATTTGCATTACCAATTGTAATAGCACCACTAAGACCTCCTGTTGCAATATTAACAGTATTATCAGTGCCAACACCGTTAGCTATATTAACCTCTTGATTATTACCATTACCACTGGCAATATCAACGGTGTTATTATTGCCAGTATAACCAATCGCAACAGTACCACTAGCTCCTAAATTAACATCGCCATTAGCTGTTAGTACTCCTGTAACAGTTAAAGCACCGCCAACAGTTGTATCAATGTCTGCATTACCAATTGTAATAGCACCACTAGTACCTCCTGTTGCAATATTAACATTTTTATCAGTTCCAGTGCCATTAGCAATGTTAACCTCTTCATTATTACCACTACCGCTGGCAATATTAACAGCATTAAGTCCATTGCCATTGCCATTAGCAATATTTACAGTGTTTGCAGAGTTACTACTATTATTAGTTGCTATACTAACTGTGCTACTACCACCGTTTGCAATATTTACCTGAGAGTTAGCATTAGTGCCTAAATTAGTATCGCCACCAACATTTAATGTGCCTGTAACCTGAACACTTGCTAGTGATGCTTGTCCTGAGGTTGATAAAGTGCTTAGGCTGGTATCACCAGTAACATTTAAACCTTCTGTGCCAATATTGGCACTTGCAACATTAACCACACCTGTATCAGTATTAGTTGTTATTAAAGCAATGCCTTGGGTAGCATCATTAATATTCTGGCTGTTTGTATTAGCAGTTGCTGAGGCAGAATTTGCTATTGCTGATGCAGCATTTGCTATTGCTGAGGCAGAATTTGCTGTTGCTGATGCGGCATTTGCAGTTGCTGCAATAGCATTTGCTATTGCTGATGCGGCATCTGCTGTTGCTGATACGGAACCAATAAGACTATCAACTTCTCCAGTATCATAAACAAGAAATGTGCCACCAGATGTATTGCTTGCTGTTTCTATGGCATAAACTGATGAACTAAAAAATGCTGTAAATAAAATAAGTGTAGCTAAAAGATATTTTAGTGTATTTACAACAGAGCAGGTTTTATTTTTGGTATTCATAGTATGTTTTGCTATTGATGATATGGTAAATTTATTGCTTGTAATATGTTTTTTAATCATAATTACTTTAAAATTAAATACTGCAATTATACACTAAAATTAATTTATGCAACTATTTTTTAATTTTATTTTCATAAAAATTAATTTAATTGTAAATATTTATTACCCTACAAGTAACTATTAAATTAAAATAAGTAAACTTAACTTTTAGAATGCAAAGTTAAGTTTTATATAATACAAGAAAATATATTATGATAGAAGAAGTTTATAAAGATAGTTTAGAAAGAATGGAGAAAACTAAAAACTCTCTAAAATCAATCTTAACAAGTATTAGAGCAGGTAGAGCCCACCCTAGTTTATTAGAGCAAATACAAGTAGAATATTATGGTTCTATGACACCTATTAATAATGTTGCTAATATTACCGTAGAAGATGCCAGATGCCTAAAAGTAATGCCCTGGGAGAAAAATATGGTAGCCCCCATTGAAAAGGCTATCATTACATCAGAATTAGGGCTTAATCCAAATGTTGACGGACAAGTTATTCGCATACCGCTACCACATCTTACAGAAGAAAGAAGAAATGAGTTAGCTAAATTAGTAAAAGATGAGGGTGAAAAAACTAAAATCGCTATTCGCAACATCAGAAGAGATGCTAACAATGATTTTAAGAACTTGTTAAAAAACAAACAAATATCACAAGATGAGGCTAGAAATGCCGAAGATAAGATTCAAAAAATCACAGATAGAAATACAAAAGATATTGATACTATCATTGTAGAAAAAGAACAACAATTACAAGAAATCTAAGGCAAAAGTAACAGTTTTATATATGTTTTATTGCAAATTAGATTGTTACAAATTAGATTCGTAGCAAACTTATAATATAATAAACACTCCCATTATGGCAATGCAAGTAAATCTAACTATTTTGTTATTATCACTTGTTAAATCTTCACAATTTTTATAAATTTTTTCACCTACATCTTCAAGTGGTGCTGTGGCAGAACCTACTGGTTTGTCTGTAAAATCTTTATTTTTACTTACATTATTTTCTTCTTTTGATTTATAAACTGCATCAGCAATAATATTAACAGTATCTAACATTGAATTAACCTCAACTGGCTTTTTACTAACTGCTATTTTCTTAATAGTTGGCTTTTTGGTTTTGGCTATTCTTTGATTAACAACAGGAGTTTCTATCTCTACAACTTCGGTTTTAATAACTTCTAGTTTTTCTACTTTTGTAGATTCTATAGTATCTAATAGTTGTGGAGTGGTAATATTTTCTGTATTTTTGGTTTGTGGTTTAGCCTTTGTATTTTTTATAATTTTTTCTTGATTAGATAATATTGGAGATACATTTTTATAAGAATCTTCTACTATAATATCTAATACTTCAACAGGACCTAACCCTCTATCATCACCACCTGCATTAACATAGTTAAATGCAAAAATCAGCAATAAAAATAATAGATTAATTTTTTTCACAACAGTCTCCTAACAAAATATTTATTATTATACAATGATATTGCTACTCTTAGCTTAAAATATTAAAAAATAATATGAAAAAATATAGCACTCTAAAAAACAAATGTTAGCAAAGTTACAAGCAATAACTAAATTACCAAATTACCAGTATTTATTAACCAAAACAAAAACTTCTCTTGGTGTTAAGAATGCTAATATTAAAACATGGCAAACTGTTATTGATTATACTGGAAATATTTTAAAAGGTAAACTACACTACGATAAACCTTATGTAAGTATAAATAATAATGTTTACGATAAAGAATTAACAAAACACCTGCAAAAATTAATTCCTTGGCGTAAAGGGCCTTTTAATATAGGCGGTGTGTTAATTGATAGTGAATGGCGTAGTGATATGAAATGGGAGCGACTAAAAGATCATATATCGCCACTTGATGATAAATTAGTGTTAGATGTTGGCTGCGGTAATGGCTATTTTAGCTATCTTATGGCATTAAATAATGCAAAGTTAGTTTTAGGTTTAGAGCCATATTTATTATTTAATTACCAATTTTATGCTTTATATAATTTAATAAAACCAGCATTAAATATTAGTGTTTTGCCACTTAGGGTAGAGCAAATTAATAATCAAACTTTATTTGATAGTATTTTTTCTATGGGGGTTTTATATCATCAAAAATCCCCTATTGAGCATTTATTAAAATTAAAAAGCTTACTAGCTAAAAATGGCGAGTTAATTTTAGAGACTTTAATTGTAGATGGTGTATCAGGGTATAGTTTAATGCCCTCTAGTCGTTATGCACAAATGCCTAATGTATGGTTTTTACCTAGTTTAGATACTTTGATTAATTATTTAAAGAGATGCGGGTTTAGTAATATTAGAGTTATTAACAGCAATAAAACTAGTATATTAGAGCAAAGAAAAACTAAATGGTTGGCAGATAATGCAAAGTCTCTGGTTGATTTTTTAGATGCTGACAATCCAAAATATACTATTGAGGGCTATCCTTCGCCTTGTAGAGTTATTTGTATTTGTAATAAATAATTATAATACTAAATGCTAATTATCTATATTGTAAAATTTATATTACTAAAATAAGATGCAAAAATACTGCATTATAGTGATTAGATTTTGGGACTATGTGTGAAATACTGTTTTTTAAATACGCACTCCCACTTATGGTAAAATATGAGTTAAAGTTAAAACAACAAGTTAAATAATCCCTATAAATAAAAAAACTTGTTGACATTGCACAAGGACTGTTTTTATTCTTATGCAATAATCTTAATTGTAAAATTTACATCACTAAAATAATTATGTCAGAAGAATTAACTATATTAACAACAAAAATTGAGCAAATAATAACTAAATACAAACTATTAGAACAAGATATTAGTAAATTAAGAGAGCAAAATGAAACTTTAATATTAGAAAACAAACAATTGCAAAGTCAATGTAGTGAACAAATAGAAAAAATAGAGACATCTAAGGCAGTTGTCAACAATATAATTAATAAAATAAACCAACATATTAATGCGTAAATCAATTACTATTTTAAAGCATAAATTAGAAATAGATTGTCAAGAAAAAGATGAACTGCATATAGATAATGCAATTGATTTATTGCAAAAAAAAATTAATGAAATAACAAATAATAATAGCAACAGTAATCGCGAAAAAATCATAATAATGTCGTCATTAACTTTATTAGTTGGTTTAATACAAGAAAGTTATGCAAAAAATAATCAAGGTGAACAAGTTATGTATGAATATCAAAAACAGTTAATAAATTTAAGTAATAAATTAGACGCTATTTTATAATACAAAATAAAATATAATGCAAAATAAAATAAACTTAAAGTGTGCTAGGTGCTGTAATTATTTTACTAGGCTTTGCTATTATTTATCTATTTGTTAGTATTTTTATAATATTAAACTATATAAAGTGTTTTCAGTCCAGCAATCATTTAATAAATCTGCAAAAAGTTATAATAGTGTTGCTGTGTTGCAAAAAGAAATAGCAACAAGATTAATGGCAAAATTACAGATAATTAATGCAAATGCAGGCATAATCTTAGATTTAGGTGCAGGGACTGGAATATCTAGCAAGATATTACAAGATAATTTTGCAAAAAGTAATATTCTAGCATTAGATATTGCCAAAGAAACTTTAATAATCAATCGCAATAACAATAATAGCATTCAGCAAATATGTGCTGATAGCTATAAAATACCACTTAAAGATAATAGTGTTGATATAATATTTTCTAATTTGATGCTCCAATGGTGTTTTAACTTAGATGAGTTATTCAAAGAATTACAACGAGTGCTAAATACAAATGGCCTATTAATATTTTCCACTTTTGGACCTGATACCTTATACGAATTAAAATATAGTTGGCAACAAGTAGAAGATAATAATCATGTTAATCAGTTTAGTGATATGCATACCATAGGAGATATACTATTAGCTAATAAATTTTTATCGCCAGTAATGGAAGCCGAGTATATTAACCTAACCTACGAAAAAGTTAGGCATTTAATGTTAGATTTAAAAAAATTAGGTGCTAATAATATTAACAACCCTAATAAGACTTTAACTGGCAAGGGTAAGTTTCAAAAAATGTTACAAGAATATGAAAAATTTCGCATAAATGATAAAATACCCGCAACTTATGAGGTAATTTACGGACATGCTTGGAATAAAGCAGGTAAAAATATTAATGTAGATAATATTGAATAACACAAGTATAATTGAATAACACTAAGAAACCTTTGCATAAATATGAATAATTAGCAAAGGCCTCACTAATAAATAAATTTAATGTATTTAGAATATCTTGATTTTGAAAAACCTATTGCTGAGTTAGACGAAAAAATATCAGCATTAGCATCCTTGGATAATAATTCTGACTTAGCAGAAGAATTAAAATCTTTAAATTTGAAAAGTAAAGAAGCAGTTAAGCAAATATTTGATAATTTAGATGATTGGCAAATAGTTCAAATAGCAAGACACCCAAAACGCCCATACGCTATAAATTACATAAATGATATTTTTGATAATTTTGTGGAAATGCACGGTGATGGTGTGTTTGCAGATGATAGAGCGATAATAGGGGGTATGGCATCGTTAGATGAAATATCTGTAATGGTAATAGGGCAACAAAAAGGTAGAACTACCAAAGAAAAATTAAACCATAATTTTGGTATGTCAAGACCAGAGGGTTATCGTAAGGCACTTAAACTTATGCGTTTGGCAGAAAAATTTAGCCTACCTATTATTACTCTTGTTGATACACCAGGAGCATATCCAGGTATTGGCGCAGAAGAAAGAGGGCAGAGCGAATCTATAGCCACTAATTTATCTGTAATGCCTAATTTAAAAACACCTATTATTTCTTGTATTATTGGTGAGGGCGGTTCTGGAGGTGCACTTGCTATTAGTGTAGCAGATAAATTATTAATGTTACAATACAGTATTTATTCTGTAATTTCTCCTGAGGGTTGTGCTTCTATACTTTATAAAGATGCTAATAAGGCATCTTTGGCTGCAAAATACTTAAAATTAACCAGTAATGCTTTATTAGAATTAGGTTTGATTGATAGAGTAATACCCGAGCCATTAGGTGGGGCACATAGAGGTCAAAATGAGGCTGGATTATTGTTAAAAGATGCTATTTTGTCTGAATTAACCAGTTTAAAACAAATGGATATAAGAACTATTATTAAAGAACGCCATAATAAAATTTTAAATTTTGGCGAGTTTGAACATAAAAAATAAACTTTAAAACATAAAATGCAGTTAAAAGAGACATTTGCATAATATGAATAATCATCAAAAACCCACTTTTCACCAACTTAGCAATTTTATTAAACCCAGCCTTAGCCCTGCTAGGACAAAGTTTAATATAATCACTAATTCGGCAAAAATTGAATTTTTGCTAATCACCCCTATTTATGCAAAGGCCTCTAAATATTGACTGTAATGTATTTGAAAATAAAAATCTTATACTAGCACTAAGTGGTGGCATAGATTCTACGGTATTATTACACTTTTTGGTAAATAACTACCCTAAACAAAAACTCAAAGCTATTTATATTAATCATAATTTATCTAAAAATTCTAATAACTGGGATAAATTTTGTAACGAGTTATGCAAAAATTACAATATTGCCTATAAAAGTATTGATATTCATATAACTGCTAAAAATAATATTGAAAAATCAGCAAGAGATAAACGCTATAAGTCCTTATTGTCAAATATAAATAGCAGTGACATATTATTAACAGCACATCATTATAACGACCAAGCTGAGACTTTTTTATTGCAATTATTTCGTGGTGCTGGAGTTGGTGGTTTATCAGCTATGCCAAAATTAAAAACAGCACAAAATAAAATAATATATCGCCCGCTATTAAATACTACAAAAGTAGATATAATAAAATATGCAAAATTGCACAAACTATGCTATATTAAAGATGATAGCAACTTGAATACTGATTTTAGACGCAACTTTGTTCGCCTAGAAGTTATACCATTACTAGAAAAACGCTATAATAATATTTGTAAATCTATAAATAAATCTGTTAGTTATCAACAAGAAGCATTATTATTATTAAACGAGTTAGCTATAAAAGATATAAATGATTATAAGTTAATAAATAATAATAATATAATTATAAGTAAGTTAAAAATACTCTCAGACCATAGAATAAATAATGTATTAAAGTATTATTTTAGAGTGAATAATATTATCCAGCCTAGCAGTAAAGTATTACAACAAATAACTAAAAATGCTCTTAATGCTAAATTAGATGCAAAAACACTTATAACTTGGGGGAAATATAAACTTAGATGCTATCAAGATACTATTTATATATCAACTAGTGATATTCCACCTAAATGCGATAAAACTAGTAGTTTTGCAAATATTGCAAATGTAAAAATTAGTTATAGAGATAAAAATATTCGTTGCGTATTAGAAAATAAAAAACACTCTCAGCCATTAAAAAAAATTATTCAAGAGCAGAAAATACCCCCTTGGTATAGAGATAAATTAGCTATGTATTATATAAATGGCAAATTAGTTGCTATGCAAGGTATTGGAAGATTAACAGAGGTTACTAACAGTTAAAATTACAAATCATTACATAATGAAACTAATATAAGAGCAAGGACAATAAAAGAGACAATTATCTAGCTGGCGGTAAAATTTTAACTACTAAAC
Organism: Gammaproteobacteria bacterium; assembly: GCA_965207335.1. Taxonomy (GTDB): domain Bacteria; phylum Pseudomonadota; class Gammaproteobacteria; order PS1; family Pseudothioglobaceae. Next base: position 896,575 of record OZ242267.1, on the reverse strand, counting down.
ACTATGCCTTTTCTAGGGTCATCAGAATAAAAATGCAAACTTAAGCATTCTATATTAGATTCCATTCTGTGTATGCAATTATCTAACCTATTAACTTTGCCATTACAGTGGTAATAATAACCTGTTTTTGATATTTTACTACTAATTAAGGATGTATCGCTTTTATAATTATTTATGGTAAATTCTCCATCTAATACATACAAAAAAGATTGTTGTGGATGTCCATGGATTGATGTTTTGACTCCCTTATCCCATTTTAATATTGAAAGCCAATAATCATCAGTATTGCTGATTATATAACGAATATACGAATTTTTTACTAATTCAAAATCCTCTGTTTTTATATTGTGGCTAATTTTTTTTATTACACTTACAGCATCATTATAATTATTATTTTTTAACAAACTATGTAGCTCTGGAAACTCTACTATATTTTTATCAAGGGCTATATTTTTACTAATTATACTATTAATAATTTTCTCCTACACCTAGGGCTTTTTTATGGGTTGTATTTAGGATATTAATTGCCTGTTGAATAATATTTACAAATAGCTTATCCAAGTCTTTTTTAGTCATATTTGGATTGCTTATTAGTAATCTAAATACAAATATTTTGTCAATATATGCTATGGACAATAAATTTAATTTTTGGGTATATAGTTTATTGCGTAATTGCAGATTAAATTCATTAATATATGCTATATCATCATAGTTATTAGGTATAAAATTAAAGCATAAGTTAAATGATTCTCTGGGCACTACTAAGTTTAAATTATCATTATTATTAATGATATTTTCTGCATACATTGCTAAATTATAATATTTTGTAACTCTAGTGCTAAAGCCTTTTTTGCCAAAAAACTTCCAGTCTAAAAACCATTTTAAACTATCAACTCTGCGACCACATTGTAATGAATTAACACCTATGTCAATATTATTATGAAAAATATAATCAGTATTACCATTAGCACAAGTGTAATTTAATAAACCCCTATAATTAACTAATAAAAAATTACACATTAAGGCACTATTTAACATTTTATGGAAGTCCATAGTAAATGAGTCTAGCTTATCAATATCGTTTAAAAACTTAGTTTTTAGCTTCTTATTTACAATACAAGCACCGCCCCAAGCGCCATCTCCATGAAGCCAGAGCCGATATTTATTTTTAATAGTTAATAAGCTACTAATACTATCAAAAGCACCTTTAACAGTAGTACCTAGTGTAGCACCAATAAAAAACGGCACACCATTATTGTTTATAACTTTATTAATATTATTCTCTAAATCATCTATATCAATTTGCCCGTTATCATTGGTGGCAATTTTTATTAAGTTATCACTACCTATGCCTAGTATATTTGCAGCCTTATCAAAAGAATAATGTGCATCAACACTAACAAATGCAAATAACGGTTTATTATTAAATAAACCTTGTTTTTTAGCATTTTGTATAGTTTTATTTCTAGCTATCATCATTGCTATCATATTAGCATTGCTAGAACCTGTTGTCATTTGCCCCTCACCTTGTTTGAATCCTACAATAGCAAGCATTTCTTGAATCATATATTTCTCCATTAAGCTAGCAACAGGGGCTGATTCGTAAGTGCAATTTGAAGTGTTGTTTAGGGCTGCAATTATCTCACCTAAAATTGACGGAATATTAGCACTAGACCACATACGATTATTAAAATATGGATGCTCAGTATTTAACGAATATTCTAAATAATCCTTAATCCATTGAAAAAGGCTATCAACATCATTTTCTGGGGTTTTAGCATCCAAGTTTAATCGTTTTGCTAACTCGTCTTCTGGTAGATAATTAACTAAATTAGTTTTGTTTGCATTAGAAGATAATACTAATTGCAATAATTTTGTTAAAGCGGTTTTTTTGTCTAAAATGACTAATTATAATGTTTAAAAATATTATATATTATATATTATTTAGCGGTAATTATGAATAAATATTTAAAAACTTGCAGACTTTCTCATTAAGTGATTAGCTTGGATTTTGTGCAGGGATAAAATTTAAGTTAATGGTAAATAACTTAATCCTAAGCAAAAGCACATATCTAAAAAGCAGTATTGCACACATAAACATTCTTATACGGCGGTTTCTTTTTGGTTAAACTTTGGAGTATAAGACATAAAATACCGTCTTTTAAATGTTGCATCTATAAAAATTGCTACTTTTTAGTTGTTATTTTGCTATATCAATAATCTGCTTAAATGTCACTAATATTATCTAAACTATCTAATTGATAAAACAAAAATGCCCTATCACTATTATCCATTTTTTGTAAAGATTTTAGTATTTTTTTTGCATTATCACCTAGGTTTAATCCTAATAAACTAAGCTCAAAATCAGGGACAAATATACATTGAATATCAGAGCATAATTGTGCTTCTAATGCGGTTGTTTGGTTGTTGCCATCAAACACTACACCTCTACTACCGATGCTAACACTATAATTAGCATAACTAAATAATGGCAATAATAGTAAAAATATAACAGCTATTAAGTTCATTTTATCGGTCGTAATTTTTCTTTGCTGGGTCTTTTATTTAGTAATTTATCTGCATCATCAGCATTAACTATATTATTATTACTATCAATTAATTCTAAGTCAGCATCATTCCAACCTTTGATTCCTAGGGCTAAAGAACGAATATATTTAAAGCCTAATTGTTGCATAGTTATTCCTGCTAAGGCACTTCTTTTTCCAGAACGGCAAATAAGCACTATATTTTGTTTCCTGTTACTAGCTAATATAGGCACAGTATCATCATAACCCCATTCACAAGCACTTTCTAATAACCCTCTTGGTGTGTGAATAGAATTTTTGATTTGCATAGCATTAAATTCTTTTCGCTCTCTAACATCTACTAGTAATGGTGGTGTTTTACTACTAAATTCATTTATTAAATCCCAAGGCATTACTTCGGGTATAGTTTTTAAGGCATTAGCAACTAGTTCTTTATATGTCATATCGTGAGACATGTGCATAAATATGAATAATAATCAAAAACCCACTTTTCACCAATTCGGCAGAATCTATCATTTTGCTAATAACCCCTATTTATGCAAAGGTATCATTGTAATACTAGATACCGCTGCATAAGAATTGTTTTTTGTTATCATACAATGGTATTTATCTATTTTCACAATAACCGCCCCTTACTATTTTAACCGCTACTTCTACCCTAGAGCTACAAACAGTTTTTTTTAATATAGATTTCACATGTAATTTTACCGTACCATCTGATATGTTTAGTTCTTTTGCTATTAACTTATTATTCAAGCCATCGGCTATAAGACAAGCTACACCTTGCTCTCTAGGACTTAGTTTTTGGAAAATATTTTTTTCATCATTTAACTCGCTTTTAAGTACTTGTGCTAATAAATGCACCATATCTTTAGCAACAACTATATTACCTTTACTAATATCATTTAAAGAGTCTATCAATTCATCTGGTTGCATATCTTTTAATAAATACCCTTGTGCACCATGTTTTATGCATTGTTTTAGGTCTCTTTGTTCACAACTGGTAGTTAGCATTACTATTGGTGCTTTGGTAATATTGAGTTTTTTAAGTTCAATTAGAGTTTCTAAGCCTGATAATTTAGGCATACGCATATCTAATAGCACTATATCAAACTTAAAGTTTGCTAATTCTCTAAGAGCATGCTCGCCGTCTGTAAATGCTACTACACTAATATTTTTTCTTTCTAGTAGTGCAGTGATGCCCTCTCTAAATAATGCGTGGTTATCAATAATTGCTACATTCATACCATGTTAGGAATATCTAATATTATTTGTGTTCCTTCTTTTATTTCACTGTTAATTGTTAATTTTACCCCTATTCTTAAAGCTCTTTCTTTGATAATATTTAGCCCTAAACAATCGCCATAATTAGTTTTATTAATTGTGGTATCAAAACCATCACCATCATCTTCAATTAATAGCTTGTGCTTTGATATTAGAATTCTAACATTATTAGCATTAGAATGTTTACTAATATTTGCTAGTGATTCTTGTACTATTTTTAATATTTGTTCGCTACTTTCTAAGTTAATATTAATATTTTTTTCACTTTGTATAAAAACTTCAATATTATTACTTTTTTTAAATTTATAAACTAAGTTTTTAATATCACCTACTAAACCTAAATTACTAATTGGCTCTCTAAAATTGCTTAATAAGTTTCTTAGTTCTGCATTGGCTTGTTGCACACCTAGTTTTATATCTTGTACTTTATCAAGAGCATTTTCTTTACTATCATTATTGATAATATCTAATAATACTGAGGTCTGCATACCTAAACTATATAATATTTGTGATAAAGAGTCATGAATATCTTGCGACAGAAATAATCTTTCTTTATTGATACTTAAGCGTTTAGCTTCTTTATCTATTCTATCTTTTTCTATTGCTAGTGCTAAATGATAGCCTATGCTTTGTAATAAAGATCGTTCATCTTGGTTTAAAGATGGAGTTTTATCAAAAAATAAACCCACTACACCTATGTGATTTTTTTTATGAGTAAGTGGGATAAATATCGTGCCGTATTTACACTTTTTTTGGCTAGATTTACCAACACATTTTTCGCAGGTATTAATGCTAAATTGCACGCTATCATTATCTCTGGCTATATTATAACAAACACAATCTTTATTAGTAATAATAAGTTTTTGACCATCAACATCGGTGTTGCCTATTACTAATTCTATCTCTAATTCTTGATTATTATTTAAAATTCTAACAATACCAGAATTAGCATTAGTCATATTGATTAGTAATTGTAAAAAATATTTTAATAATTTATCAATATCATGAATTTTATTAAGCGAAGAAGATACATTATAAAGAGTACCTAAAATGCTGGATTTTTTTGCTAATCGCTCAATTTGCTTGTTTAAAATAATACTCATATCATCATATAAACCCTTACTTTCATCTGCTAGAACATCTATTATTTTAGTAATAGAATGCAATACATTGCTGTTATCTTTTGTGGTATTTTGTTGGTTTTTATAGTAATTAGAATATTTATATAAATTTAGCATTGGCAATAAAAAATCTTTTCTAATAAATAAAAATAATACATAATAGCAAGCTAGGACAACTAGCAAAAGAATAAAAGCTATTATATTAATATTGCTAGTTATGGTAATATAAGCACTAAATGCCAGTAGTATTGCTAGTATTGATGATGATAATAAATAAACAAAAAATTTAATACGAATGTTCATATCTTAAAGCTATGTGTTATAAGGCTACTGCATAAGGATAAAAAGCAGTTAACATACAGTAGTTTAGCAAGTTTTTGTTTTACCATTAACTTATATTTATTCTTTTTTTCAAACACTCAACTTAATTGCTTAATGCAGTAGTTTTATTGATACCTTTGCATAAACATGAATAATCATCCCTATTTATGCAAAGGTCTCTTATTATGTTTTTCTAACAAGATAAAAAAGTCATTAGCTGTATTGCATTTATATAAATCATCGCTAGCAATAGTAATACCATATTTTTTTGCTAGTGCTTCATATTTAGGTAGGCGATAATAAAGTAATTTTTCAAAAACCCAAGTAGAAAAATCATTGGGATTAATTTGAGCAACAAACTCTAAATTATTTATTGTTAGATATTTTTGTAATTGCTCTTTTAAAAAATCAGGGTGGTAATACATAGGTTTTGGATTGCTAATTGCCCTACTTATTAATATTTTTTCATGTTGTACACTGGTTTTTAGATAAATAAGCAGTGTATGTTTTGCCAACTTAGCAATTATACTATCGTCTAATTCACACAAACTACCGCCTGCATCATTTACAAAATTATTACAGTCATAAATATGTTGTGATTTTTCAATAAAATTAGGGACATCTAGCATGGCATCTTCTTCTGCTTTTGCGTGCAGTGCTTGGCGTTTATTAAACTCATCAAACGGCAAGGCCCCTAGTTTTGGATTGCCCAGTTTGCCTAAAAAACTTGATACTGATAGTAGATTATCAAACGAGATATTATTGCCAATGTATAAGGCATCACTTAACAATAATTGGCGTAACAAATCATCTTTTATCATCGTTTTTCTGATATTGTCTAAAATTGGCTCATCTAAATATCTAGAGCCAATACGATAATCACCAGAATAATGAAACCAATCGCCAGTTTGTCTTAAAATATTTGCTAAATGAGTTTTACCTACCCCAGACATACCTAATAGGCTGATGCGTTTGTTGTTTGATTTTTGGTAGTTATAGAAAGCCATTAATAAAATAGCCTACAAAAGCACTGATTGTTACTATTAAAATTATATTTGATATTTTTTTTGCATATAAAATAATTGCAGTAACATAACGCACTAGTTTACTAGGTTGATGTGCTAATGTATCAAACTCTAAGATTTGTTCTTCTAAATCAAATAATTCGCTAAGAATAAATTCTAACTCTTGTGCAATTTCCTCCCCTTTTGTTTCATTAATGGCAGTAATTTTACGATTTATTTCTATTTCAATACGCTTTTTTTGTATTTTTTTTGGCAGACCACCTTTAGCAAAATAAATACCTATAATCATGTCTTTTATTTGCTGTCTTTTTTCTATAATAGCTATTTTTAGGCAATCTCTTTTAGCTCTTTCAATATGCCCTTTTGCTTTTTTAATTTCTTTTGCTATTAAGTCTTTATTATCTGTTTGTGCAGCACGAGATAAATGTGTTAAAGCATTTCTTATCTGGCTATCTGCTTGTTGTGGGTAAAAGTTAGCAATACCAACAGTGATACCTAATATTTCTGTATAATCCTGTAAGTAGTCTTGTATTAAAAAATCAATAATTTCACTGCACTTATCAGCCATAAAAATTTATTTTTTGGTTAACTTTAGCAATGGTTTTAGCAATGACCAAAAAATAATTGACCACACTGATAATAAGGACTTATCATATTTTTTATTTATTTGTTTTGTACTAAGAGAATAGCCTAGATTATGATATACAGAGCCCTCAAAAGGCACCTGTTTAGTATGTTTTATCTCAGAGTTAATATTTTCATCAGGTAATTGCCCCTTATACCCTGATGATTGTATTAATTTATCTCTTATTATCTGATGCTCGCTTTTATTTGTTGTGCTTTTGCTGTTTGTTTTAGACATATTACCTACTTCTTTTTAGATAAGATAAAAATATCAACTACTTTATACTCCTTTTCTACTAACTTGCTTAGTCCTTGAACAATTTTTGCCTGTGTTTTTGGTGCTGGAGTTTTCTTTTTATTATACACCTTGCTAATTGTTGTTATTGATACCCCAGATTCATCTGCTAACTCTTTTTGACTTTTGCCGTTTGTGTCTAACTCTTTTTGTAAATTATTGCTTGCCATTATTTATAGTATTTATTAGCTAAAACTATTATTTTATATAAATTTTATATAAAAACAAGTTATTTTAGGTATTTTTTAAAAAAAATGCCTAATAACTTTTAAAAAATAAAGAATTTTAATATTTTGTATAATTGAGACTTGCTTTTAATTTATACTATCTAGTGGTTGCTAATAGTTATGCAAAAATAGTTGTATTGATAGTTTAATATAATAAAAAATAATGATAAACCCTTATAACCCTAAATACGATCCTTTGTATGATAAAACACCAGGTTGTAATGTTGATTATTCGCCTTCTTACTGGGTTGCAGCAGCAGGTAAACAGCCCCAAAATGACGGTATTGCTAATAAAAACTATGATACGGAAGTAGCAATTATAGGGGGTGGTTTTACTGGTCTTGCAACAGCAATGTTTTTGGCCAGAGAATATAATATAAAAGCAACTGTGTTAGAGGCAAATATGGTTGGTTGGGGTTGTACTAGCCGTAATGGAGGACAAGGACATCTAGCTTGGGGAAGACTTAACAGAGGTCAATGGATAAGCCGTTGGGGCAAAAAAATGGCACTTAAAATTCATAAAGATACCTTGAAAGGTTTTGCTATATTTGCAGAATTAACAAAAAAGATTGATTGCGATGCTAGTGGTAACGGTAGTTTACTAATAGCCCATAGTCGTAGCTCGTATGAAAATTTAGTTAAGCAATCAAAATTATGCAATGAGTTTTTTAATTATCCAACTAAAATACTAGATACAAAAACCATACACAATGAGTATATTAAAGATGATGAGGCTTATGGTGGTATATTAGAGCCTGTTGGTATTGCAGTAAATCCACTTAAACTTGCTTTTGGTTATCTTAAAATAGCCCGTGAATACGGTGCTAAGGTTCATATTGGTAGTCCTGTTATATCTTGGAATTATAACAAAGGTAAACATGAGCTTAATACTCCACAAGCTACAATTAGAGCGGATAAAGTAATAGTAGCAACAGCAGGCTACACTAATCATAGCCTACATAAACTACTTGCTTATAAAAACATGCCTATTATGGCAAATTGTGCGGTAACAAGAGTTTTAACAGACAAAGAAATAAGTGCTTGTAATTTTAAAAGCCACATCTTTTTTACCGATAGTCGTAAACTTCGTTATTATTATCGGTTTTTAAAAGAAAAAAGGCTACAAATTGGCACCCGTAGTGCAATTAGCGGTAGTGATGCTGATAATCCTAAGCATTTACTCGTAGTACAAAAGGCTATAGCTCGTAAATTCCCTGCTATTGCTGGGGTAAAAATTGAGTATTTTTGCTCAGGGTGGATGGATATTAGCCATGACATGATGCCTCGTATATCTCAGCCTGACCCTAAGCAACAAATTTATTATTCTCAAGGATATAGTGGTAATGGGGTTGCTTTTTCTGCTTATGCAGCAAAAATGTTAGCCAAATTAGTTGCTGACAAAAAATATGAAAAATCTGACCTACCAGTTTTTACCTCACAATTACCTAGTCATCCATTAAGACCGTTTAGGCGTTTTGGACAACGATTGCTTTACGGTTATTTTAATGTAATAGATAAATTACCTTAGGTTTTTTATGTTTGTAAATTAATTTTAAATGCCTAATAATTAATTTTTGCTAGTACTTAACCCATTAATAGTATTTAACAATTTTTGTGCCTTGGGAATATCTTTAAAAGGCAGTAATAAAGCCTTTGCCTTATCTAATAGTGTGTGACAATCTCAGACAACATACTACCGCCAATTACACCGCTTTTGTAGCACGAGATTGCCACGCCTTTATCAAGGCTCGTAATGACGGTGGGTGTAATTCCAATTTGCTATTCTGGGTACTTTTTATATCGTCATTGTAAGTACTGCTTTTTTAGTGTGTGGCAACATACTGGTACTAATTATTAATTGTTAGTGCTTTTTTTAAACCACACCGCGAATATCTCACTACAAAAATATACCTTACAAGTACAATGTCTATATGGGGAGTTTGAGGGGCAGTTGTACAATAATTATAATGAAGGAATTAGTTCTGCCCCTCAATTAAAAAACAATAAAACAACTTAATATGCACTAAACAACCTGTAATTGCTGTTAGGGGTTTGGGGATATTCCCCAAAGTAAGCTTTGCTTACTATTATGGGTACTTTTTTAAATTACACCGCATTTATTCCAATTCTCAATTCTTAGTGCTTTTTTTAAACCACACCGCTAATATCTCACAACAAAAATATACCTTACAAGCACAATGTCTATATGGGGAGTTTGAGGGGCAGTTGTACCATAGTTGTAATGAAGGAACTAATTCTGCCCCTCAATTAAAAAACAATAAAACAACTTAACACAAACTAAACACCTTGTAATTGCTGTTAGGGGTTTGGGGATATTCCCCAAAGTAAGCTTTGCTTACTATTCTGGGTACTTTTTTTATATATCGTCATTGCGAGACTTTGTAAAAAGGCGTGGCAATCTCATATTGCAAACACGATATAATTAATACCAGTATTTTGCCTAAGATTGTTTCTATAAACTATCAAACCATAAATTGCCTAAGAAAAAACTGTTAAAATGATAAGGGGTTTAACAAACAAAAATCAAGTGATGCTAGACACCTTTGATTTTATTTTAAGTTTAGATATAGTAGGAAATATAATATGAAAAAAATTAAAATTTTTTTAGGTAGTATAGTATTATTTGTATTTTTACCTATAATAGCAATAATTGCATTAATTGAACCTACTATACTTGGTGAAATTGGGGTTTGGTACATACTATCAACATTGGGTGTTGCCTCGTCTGCTGGTTGGTTGCTATCAAAATTTAGAAAATAATATAATACCTATGGGTAACTTTATATTCTTAGTACTACATATTTTAGCAATCATATTTGGTTTTGTTCTTTTATTTATAACAATACCATTACATATAATTTATTCATCAATCTTGGATAAAAAAAATCATAAGCCAAAATCAAAGATAGCACTTATTTTGCTTTTAATAATAGCAGCAGTATGGGCTTATGAATAGAAAGAGGAATAATTAAAGTCAGAGTGCGTTTCCCATTAAACACTTCGGGTACAATGTCCTTTTATACTAACCGTCATTGCTAACCTTTATAAAAGGCGTGGCAATCTCATCTTACAAATGCGGTGTAATTTAATAATGGAATAATTGCCTAAGATTACCACACACACAAAAACAGTGCTTACAATGACGATATATAAAAAAAATTACCTAAAATAGTAAGCAAAGCTTACTTTGGGGAATATCCCCAAACCCCTAACAGCAATTACAGGTTGTTTAGTTTGTATTAAGTTGTTTTATTGTTTTTTAATTGAGGGGCAGAACAAGTTTTCGTATTACAATTCACGGTACAACTGCCCCTCAAACTCCCCATATAGACATTGTTCTTGTAATTTACATTTTTGTCGTGAGATAATTCGTGGTGTGGTTTAAAAAAAGCACCCACAATAACAAGTTAGAATTATACCCACCGTCATTGCGAGACTTGTAAAAGGCGTAGCAATCTCATGCTACAAATGCGGTGTAATTTAATAACAGTATAATTGCCTGAGATTGCCACACACAAAAAACAGTGCTTACAATGACGATATATAAAAAGTACCCACAATAGTAAGCAAAGCTTACTTTGGGGAATATCCCCAAACCCCTAACAGCAATTGTTTTTTTAATTGAGGGGCAGAACTCATTCCTTCATTACAACTATGGTACAACTGCCCCTCAAACTCCCCATATATACATTGTGCTTGTAATTTATATTTTTGTCGTGAGATAATTCGTGGTGTGGTTTAAAAAAAGCACCCACAATAACAAATTAGAATTATACCCACCGTCATTGCGAGCTTTTGTAAAAAAGCGTGGCAATCTCATCCTATAAAAGCGGTGTGATTTAATAACAGTATAATTGCCTGAGATTGCCACACACAAAAAACAGTGCTTACAATGACGATATATAAAAAGTACCCACAATAGTAAGCAAAGCTTACTTTGGGGAATATCCCCAAACCCCTAACAGCAATTGTTTTTTTAATTGAGGGGCAGAACTCATTCCTTCATTACAACTATGGTACAACTGCCCCTCAAACTCCCCATATATACATTGTGCTTGTAATTTATATTTTTGTCGTGAGATAATTCGTGGTGTGGTTTAAAAAAAGCACCCACAATAACAAATTGGAATTATACCCACTGTCATTGCGAGTTTTTGTAAAAAAGCGTGGCAATCTCGTGCTACAAAAGCGGTGTAATTTAATAACAGTATAATTGCCTGAGATTGCCACACACAAAAAACAGTGCTTACAATGACGATATATAAAAAGTACCCACAATAGTAAGCAAAGCTTACTTTGGGGAATATCCCCAAACCCCTAACAGCAATTGTTTTTTTAATTGAGGGGCAGAACTCATTCCTTCATTACAACTATGGTACAACTGCCCCTCAAACTCCCCATATATACATTGTGCTTGTAATTTATATTTTTGTCGTGAGATAATTCGTGGTGTGGTTTAAAAAAAGCACCCATAATAACAAATTAGAATTATACCCACCGTCATTGCAAGCCTTTGTAAAAAGCGTGGCAATCTCATCCTATAAAAGCGGTGTGATTAGTACCAGTATTTTGCCTGAGATTGCCACACACTAAAAAGCAGTGTTCGCAATGACAGTGGGAATAATTGGTACCAGTGTGTTGGTTGTAATGCGATTAATAGTAAGCAAAGCTTACTTTGGGGAATATCCCCAAACCCCTAACAGCAATTACAGGTTGTTTATTTTGTGTTAAGGTCTCTAATAACTTTGATTGATATTAGCCATATTTTCTATAAAATCCTTAGCCCCTATCTCGCCTACTATGCGGTTGTTTCGTAGTTCAACATTATCTTTAAAAAATAATAATGCTGGCGGCCCAATAATATTGAATTTAGCCATTAATTGTTTGTCATCATTGTTGTTTTCAGTGACATCTGCTTTAATAGTAATAGCATTTGCTAATGAGTTTATAACATCTTTATCGGTGAAAGTCCAATTTTCTATTTCCTTGCAAGATATGCACCAATCGGCATAAAAATCTAACATTACTACTTTATCTTGTTCTTTAGCACTTAATAAAACAGCGTCTAATTGTGCTAGATTTTTAACATAGGTAAATTTGAGTTTATTACTGGCTTGTTGATTACTATTTATGCTAAAAGATGCCAGAGGTTGCAGTATATTACCACCGCCTTTTGCAACTAATAAAAATAATAATATACCGTAGATAAATATTATAGCACCTATGGTTTTAAAAATACCATGCCATGGGCTAGAATCTTTGCTTAATGGCTTAAATAAACCTAATGCTCCTGTTGATATAGTAAATAAACTAGCCCATAAAAATAACGATGCTATATTAGGTATAATTCTATCTAGTAAATAAATTGCTACTGCCAACATCATAATACCAAAAACAGCCTTTACTTTATCCATCCAAGAGCCTGCCTTAGGTAATAGTTTGCCAGCACTTGCTCCTATAATTAAAAGTGGTACGCCCATACCAATACCCATAAAAAATAACGATAATCCCCCAAGTACTAAATCCCCTGTTTGTCCAATGTATAATAATGCTCCTGCCAGAGGCGGTGCAACACAAGGGCCAACAATTAGTGCTGATAAAACCCCCATAACAGCAACACCTAGTAAATTAGATTTTTGTTTATTACTTATATTACTTACTTTGTTAGTAAAATAGGACGGCATTTTAATATCAAAATAACCAAACATTGAGAAAGCTAAAATTACAAAAACACTGCTAAATGTAATAATAACCCATTTATTTTGCAGTACTATTTGTAAATTTTCGCCAAAATATCCAGCCAAAACACCTGCTACTGCATAGGTTGCTGACATCGCCAAAACAAACACTAATGACATAATAAATGCTCGCTTTGTTGATATACTTTCACCTTTGCCAGCGATAATTCCAGATAAAATTGGTATCATTGGAAAAATACATGGTGTAAATGATAGTAATAGGCCAAAACCAAAAAAACTTAATAGTATTAATAATAAATTACTTTGTTTAAATAAATCACCAACCGCTAAATCAGACTTAGGCGAGATATAACTGGTATTTTTTGCTGTTTCTTTTGTAGTATTTACAGGGGTATTATTGTTTTCTAGTTGGGTATTTTTTGCTCCAGAATTAGAATTTGAAGGCAATAATAACTTAGTAGTTTTTGTTTGTAATGGATAACATACCCCACCTTCCCAACAGCCTTGATAGCTTATTTTGCTGGTAATATTTGCAGTGGTAATATTTTTCAGCGGCAATAAAATCTCTAAATATCCCTTATGAGTTTCTATACTACCAAAGAACTCATCTTTTTTTATTTTGCCATCTGGTATCAATATATCAATATAATCAGCACCTTTTATGCTAAATTTGAATTTATTATCGTATAAATAATAATCTTTATGAATATCCCACTTAGCTAATAAAGTTTTATCATCTTTTGCTATTATAGAAAATTTAAAGGCTAAATCTGGGTTTAATGGATGCTCTTCTTGTGCTGGGTTGATAAATTTTTGTAAAAACCCTGTACTATTATTGGCAATTTTTTCTACAATATTACTTGCAGTGTCAATTACAGAGTCTGCTAGTGAATTTTGGTTATTATTTGTTTTTGCTAGTGATATTTTAATATTTTTAGTAATAGGTGGATAGCATACACCTATATCAGCACAACCTTGATAGCTTACCGATAAATTAAATTGCTTTGTTTTAATATTATTAGCAGGAATTACTAAGCTGACTTTATCTCTGTATATACCAACTCTACCAAAAAACTCATCATCTTTAATATTAGCAATAGGGAAGACAATCCTGCCTAGTGGCTCTATTATGTTTGTTGATATTTTTATTTTTTCTTTGTATAGATAATAACCATCGGCAATATCCCAGTTTAGGATTATATTGTCATTTTTTACTATTGAGCTTAATTTAAAAGCATCATTAGCTGGCAATAAATTACCATTTACTATTGTGGCAAAATTTAATAAAAATAAAAATGATATTATTTTAATAAGCATAATAAATTTCTTAAACACAAAAAAATAATTTTAACTAAAACTTTTAGCAATAAAACCAACTAAGCTAAACAATAACCCTTAACAATAGCATAACAACTTTTACATATTATTATAACATAATGACAACATTATTAAGATTGTTGCTTAAATAGTATTTATAATCCTAAAAATTTATGATAAAGTTAAGTTTTATAGGGTATGCCTGTATGCTTTTAGCAATAATTTAGAATTATATATGTTTGAGACAAAAAATGCATATAAGTAAAGTTATTATTTACAATATTGGATTAATTGTTATGCAATTTGTCTTTATGAGTTTTTATAGTTATGTGTGTAGTTAAAAACGTGATGGCAAGGCAGTGCTTGTAGTTCCTATTGAACCAACAGAAGACACACACCCACCTACACAAGCAAACGAGCCAACACTTCCTATGCAAGCTAATGTTCCTAATGCGGCCTTAGCAGCATTAATAGTTGATAAATCTAATTTTTTATCATAATCTGGAATAACAAAATAAAATGTAGTTAGTGTGTTTTCCTTGACGATAATATCAACATCATCAAAATCTCTATTATCGTATTTATGCAATAATTGCTTTGGATTTTGAATAAATTCTTTGCGTATTTTAGTGTTGCTTATTAATTGTTGTGATAGTTTTTTGTCCATAATATACCAGCTTAAGAATAAAAGTTAATTAAGTACATTTAAACACTAGTATATTAATAATAAGTAAATATTTACAAAATTATTATATAGTTTATGTGTTTACACATTAAAAAGATGGGTATTAACTAATTAAGACCCTAAAAGATTTGCTATTATCTTAGCAAGATTTATCTAATTTATTTGTTAAATTTTATTATTTTAAGGTAAACTTCAATAATATTTTTATAGGTATTACAATGAAACAGAAAAATTTTATAGCACCATCAATATTATCTGCTAATTTTGCTAAATTAGGAAGTGAGGTTGATAATGTTTTACTAGCTGGGGCAGATATAGTGCATTTTGATGTAATGGATAATCACTATGTGCCAAATTTAACCATAGGACCTCTTATTTGTGATGCCCTTAGAAAGCACGGTATTACTGCCCCTATTGATGTACATTTAATGGTTAAACCTGTTGATAGTATTATTCCAGATTTTGCCAAAGCTGGTGCTAGCTACATAAGTTTTCATCCCGAGGCTAGTGAGCATATTGATAGAACCATAGGACTTATTAAAGAACAAGGCTGTAAGGCAGGCTTAGTTTTTAATCCTGCTACACCATTATCGTATTTAGAGCATGTATTTGATAAGTTGGATATGATATTATTAATGTCTGTTAATCCTGGTTTTGGCGGACAATCTTTTATTCCTTCTACCTTAGACAAACTTAAACAAGTCCGTAAAATGATTGATGACAGTGGGCTAGATATTCGCTTAGAAATAGATGGCGGGGTAAAAATAGATAATATTAAAGAAATATCACAAGCAGGGGCTGATACTTTTGTTGCTGGTTCGGCTATTTTTAATACTGATGATTATAAGACAACTATTGATGCTATGCGTAATGAGTTGTAAAAATTTGTGTCAGAATTAGCATATTGGTTATTATTATTAAAAGCCCCTCTGGTTGGTATTAGAACATCTTATAATGCATTAAAATATTTTGAGAGTCCAGAAAATATTTTTACTAGTACTGATACAGCCCGCAGAAATTCTGGATTATTTAAACAAAAGACTCTTGACTGGTTTAATAGTGCTAGTATAGATTTAGTTAAAAAAGATTTAATTTGGGCGGAGCAGAGTAATTGTCATATTATTACTTTGATTGATGATGATTATCCTGTACTATTAAAAGAAATATCAGACCCACCATTAATTTTATATGTTATGGGTGATGTATCAACCTTAGCTATGCCTCAAATAGCAGTTGTTGGTAGTAGGGCGGCTAGTATGCATGGCTTAGAGAATGCTTATTATTTTGCTAAACAACTAGCACTTAATAATTTAGTTGTAACTAGTGGTTTAGCCCTAGGAATTGATGCTAAGGCACATATCTCTGCTATTGAAAATCAAGGAAAAACAATAGCCGTTTGTGGCACAGGTTTAGATAGGGTTTATCCAGCAAAACATAAAAATTTAGCTCATCAAATAACAGAAAATGGTGCTGTTATATCAGAATTTCCAATAGGAGTTGCCCCACATAGTAATAATTTTCCAAAACGCAATAGAGTAATTAGCGGTTTAAGTTTAGGTATTCTAGTAGTAGAGGCAACACTGCAAAGTGGCTCGTTAATTAGTGCAAGGTGTGCATTAGAGCAAGGAAGGGAAGTATTTGCTATTCCTAGTGTTATTAGTAATTATAAAGCTAAAGGTTGCCATAAATTAATCAAAGATGGTGCTTGTTTAACCGATAGTATTGATGATATTTTAACTAATATAGGCATGGAAAATACTCAAGCTGTTACAAATAAAGTAGTAAATAATAAAAAAAATATCGACAAACAATCCAATATGCTATTAAAATACCTCACCTATAATCCAACTACTATTGATGACTTAGTGTTAAAAACTAATTTAGATGTTCAAACAATAAATGAAAAATTACTATTATTAGAATTATCAGGAGAGGTATATAATATCCCTAATTCAGGCTTTGTTTTAAAAAATAATATAAACTTATGATAAATAATCACAATATTTTAGATGTTCTAAACTTTATGTTTGATTACATATTTGAAGCAACAAACAGTGAAGAAGAAATTGATGACACTATGCTAGAAAACCATTTAGCAAATGCTGGATTTGATGAAAAAGGCATACATATGGCACTTAAATGGCTAGATAATATCTCAGCATTACAAGATGGTAAGATAACACCATTTGCTATTAATAATGAGAGTTTGCGTGTTTATTCAGAGCAAGAAAAACAAAAAATAAATTTAAAAAATCGTAATTTTTTGTTTTTTTTAGAAAATATAGGCTTATTAGATCCTATGCAAAGAGAGCTAATTATCTCACAAGTAACCTCATTAAACACCAAAGACATATCCTTAAATGATTTTAAATGGGTAGTAATTATGGTTTTAGGCAATAATTCTAACAATAATTATTCTAATGCATGGCTAGAAGCAGTAATTTTAGATGAGCATCATCAAACAATCCAATGAGACCTTTGCATAATATGAATAATCATCAAAAACCCACTTTTCACCAACTTAGCAATTTTATTAAACTTAGCCTTAGCCCTAGGACAAGGTTTAATAAAATCACTAATTCGGCAAAAATTGAACTTTTGCTAATCACCCCTATTTATGCAAAGGCCTCACAATAATGAAATTAGTAATTGTAGAGTCCCCTGCTAAAGCAGATACTATTAAGGGATTTTTAGGCAATGATTTTGTGGTTGAGTCCAGTGTAGGACACATTCGCGATATGTCTAAAAAAGATATGGGCATTGATATTAAAAACTCTTTTAAGCCTACATATGAGATAAGCCCTAGCAAAAAATCAATAGTAAGTAAACTAAAAAAACTAGCTAAAGAAGCCACTAAAGTATATCTAGCAACTGATGAGGATAGAGAGGGTGAATCAATAGCATGGCATTTATTAGAGGCATTAAAATTACCAGAAGATACTAGTAGAATTGTTTTTCACGAAATAACTAAGCCAGCTATAAAATATGCAATTACCAATCCTAGAGTCGTTAATATGCCTTTGGTACATGCCCAGCAGGCAAGAAGAATTATTGACCGTTTAGTTGGCTTTGAAATATCACCAATATTATGGAGAAAAATATCTGGTGCAAAATCAGCAGGTAGGGTGCAATCACCAGTTGTGCGTTTAGTAGTAGAAAGAGAGCAAGAAATAACTAATTTTAAAGCAGAAACAACATACAAAATCAAAGCTGAGTTAATTAGCAATAATAGCAAATTTTTGGTAAAACTTAATAAAAGTTTTGCAAGCAAACAGCAAACAGAAGAGTTTGTTAAGCATTTATTAAATGCTAAACTACAAATAACTGATATTAAAACTAAGCCTAGCAAAAAAAGTCCTTCCCCGCCTTTTATGACTTCTACTTTACAACAAGAAGCATCACAAAAACTAGGTTTTTCTGTTAAACAAACTATGACACTAGCACAAAATTTATATCGTGATGGTCATATATCTTATATGAGAACAGACTCGCTTAATTTATCTGATATTGCATTAGCAAGTGCAAAAAGTATTATAACTAATAAATATGGTAGTGATTATGCTAATCCTCGCCATTATAAAACTAAAAATAGCTCCGCTCAAGAAGCACACGAAGCCATACGACCTACTGACCTTAGTAAAACTTCATTAGGTGCTAATGAAAAAGAAGAAAAGCTATATAATTTAATTAGAAAACGCACTCTAGCATCACAAATGTCTAGTGCTATATTAGACAAAACTAAAGTAGTTATTAGTATTGCTAATAAAGATGAGGTTTTTATAGCGGAGGGAGAGGTACTAAAATTTGCTGGATTTTTAAAGGTTTATGATTTTGATACAAGCAAAGATAAATTACTACCAGAGTTAAAAATAAACCAAAACCCAACAATTGACACCCTTGATGCCAAAGAAACATTTAGCAAGCCAAAACCTCGCTATACTGAGGCTAGTTTGGTAAAAAAAATTGAAGAGATGGGTATAGGAAGACCTTCTACTTTTGCCTCAATGATTTCAACAGTACAAGAACGAGGCTACATAGTAAAAGAAAATATAGATGGGGTAGAAAGAGAGTGTAATTTATTGCAAATTAAACAAAATAAATTTATAGCAATCAAAATAGTAGAAGTATTTAATAATGATAAAAATAAATTATTACCGACTAGTGTTGCCTATCTACTAACCGATTTTTTAAAAAAATACTTTAACAATATAGTTGATTATCAATTTAGTGCTAATTTAGAGGTTGATTTTGATGCAATAGCTAATAAAAATAAAATTTGGCACAAGATAGTAAGCGATTTTTACACTATGTTTCATGAACAGGTAGAATTTGCTAGTAATTTATCAAAACAAGAATTGAATAATGCAAGAGTAGTAGGAATTGACCCTGATAGTGGTAAGGATATAACACTTAGATTAGGTCGTTATGGGGCTTTTGCACAAATAGGAGACAAAGACGACGAACAAAAACCTATATTTGCTAGCCTGAAAAAAGGACAAAATTTAGAGACTATAACCCTAGAAGAAACATTAGAATTATTTAAACTACCAAGATTAGTTGGTAATACTGATGATGGACTACCTATAAAGGCAAATTATGGACGATTTGGTCCTTATATTCAATACGGTAAGAAGTATGTATCATTAAAAGAAGAAACCCCAGAAACTGTTAGTCTAGAAACAGCACTACAACTAATAGCCGATAAAGAAAAAAAGGATAAAGAGTTAATAATTAAAACTTTTGATAAATCAGATATTAGGGTTTTAAATGGACGATTTGGCGCCTATATAAGTAATGGCAAAAAACGCGGTAAGGGACAAAAAAATATTACTATTAAAAAGTTTTTTGGCGACAAAGAACCAAACAGTCTAAGCCTAAAAGAATGTGAAGATGCCATAGCTGGCAAAATAACACAAATCAAAAAATCTAAGTCAAAAACTAAATACAAGGCTAAAAATGCCTAGTGTTAAAAAGGTACCCTAGTCATTGCGAACACTGTTTTTTAGTGTGTGGCAATCTTAGGCAATATTCTGGTACTAATTACATTGCTTTTGTAGCACGAGATTGCCACGCCTTTTACAAGTCTCGCAATGACGGTGGGTTTTGTAAGATGAGATTGCCACGCCTTTATCAAGGCTCGCAATGACGGTGGATATAATTCTAACTTGTTATTGTGGGTACTTTTTTAAAACCACACCACGAATTATCTCACTACAAAAATATAAATTACAAGCAAAATGTATATATGGGGAGTTTGAGGGGCAGTTGTACAGTGAATTGTAATATGAAAACTAGTTCTGCCCCTCAATTAAAAAACAATCAAAGCAACTTAATATGTACTGAATAACCTGTAATTGCCGTTAGGGGTTTGGGATATTCCCCAAAGTAAGCTTTGCTTACTATTATGGGTACTTTTTTAAATCAACAGTTGGCATAATTCCAATTCGTTATTGTTAATGCTTTTTTAAATTACACCGTTTTTGTAGCACGAGATTGCCACTGTAGCACGAGATTGCCACGCCTTTTACAAAGCCTCGCAATGACGATGGGTGTATAAAAACATTTTACTAAGCATAGTATTTATTGCTATTTTATTCACAAAAAATATTATATATACATAAAATCAAGTTATACTGACTCTGATATAATAAAATTAAAAATAGTTAGTATATAATTATGTATTTAATAAATAGTTAGATTTATACAGGGATATACCATGGCAATAAAATTCAATTGGGCATGCCCTTATTGTAATAAAGAAGCGACCATCACCGACTCTAATTACAGTCAAAATTTACATGTATTTGATGAGGACAATAAAGATGGTATGTCTGTAATTGTTACCGAGGTAATAACTTGTCCAAGTGATGAATGTAAAGAGTACGAAATAAAAGGCTCTCTTCATTCTGCTAACTACTCCAACGGGTATAGAATCACGCCAAATTCAAAAAGATTCGAATGGAATCTAAAGCCAAGCTCTTTAGCCAAACAATTTCCATCATTTATACCACAGGCGATTATTGCTGATTATGAAGAAGCCTGTCTTATAAAGGCATTGAGCCCAAAAGCATCCGCAACTTTATCTAGGCGCTGTCTGCAAGGAATTATTCGCGATTTCTTTGGCATTAAAAAAGGGCGCCTTGTTGATGAGATCAGGGATATTCAGGATAAAGTTGACCCAATAATATGGCAAGCAATTGACGCTGTGCGAAGTATCGGGAATATTGGTGCTCACATGGAAAAAGATATCAATTTAATTATTGATGTTGACCCCGAAGAAGCACAACTATTAATAGGCTTAATAGAGATTCTTATGAAAGATTGGTACATAGCTAAGCATGAGAGACAAAAGCATTTAGAAAGCATTATTGGTGTTGCTGGTATAAAGGCAACAGAGAAAAAATCTAACAAGCCAAGCAACTCGTACGGTGAAAAAGCCACCGCTGGTTCTTGAGGCGTTGGGAACACAATACTTAATTACACCATATTTGTAAGATGAGATTGCCACACCTTTTTACAAAGTCTCGCAATGACGGCGTATAAAATTGTTATTCTATATTTTTATAATATAGCATCAATAAATTTATTTTTATCAAATACTTCTAAGTCGTCAATAGACTCGCCCATACCTATATAGCGAATAGGTAAATTTAACTCACAACAAATAGCAAATAATACCCCCCCTTTTGCGGTGCCGTCTAATTTTGTGATACTAACACTATCTAAGCCTATCATATTATGAAATACTTTTGCTTGTTCAACAGCATTACCACCAATACTACCATCTATAATTAACATAGTTTCATTTGGGGCATCTTGGCGATTTTTACTAAGTGCGCGTTTGATTTTTTGTAGTTCTGCCATTAGGTTTTGCTGAGTATGTAGTCGTCCTGCAGTATCAGCTATAAGAATATCAATATTTTTACTAGTTGCCGAGCTTAAACCATCATAAATAACAGCAGATGAATCTGCACCTGTTTTTTGTGCTATTACTGGAATATTATTGCGTTGTCCCCATATTTTTAATTGCTCAACAGCGGCAGCTCTAAAAGTATCTCCAGCAACTAATACAACAGATTTATCTTGTTGTTGGAATTGTTTGGCTAGCTTTCCTATGGTAGTGGTTTTACCAGCACCATTTACCCCTACTACTAAAATTACAAACGGTTTTTGATTAGTTATAATTAACGGTTTAGCACTAATTAATAGATTATTTAATATAGGTTTTAATATTTTGTACAAATCATTATTATCAGTTATGGTGCTTTTATGAATTTTTTCTTTAACTAATGATATAATTTTGTCTGTGGTATGTATGCCAATATCAGCACTAAGTAATACTGTTTCTAATTCTTCTATTAATTGGTCTGATAAGCTAGTTTTGCCACTTAGTAAGGCGCTAAGTTTATTATTTAGTGCTTGTTTAGTATTGTGTAATTTGTCTTTAAAACTAATTTTTGTTTGTGGTTTTTTATTTTTTTTAAATATATTAAACATTGTATAATTTAAGATTACTGCATTAAGTGATTAGGTGTACTTTGGGGTGAGGGTAAGTTTGAGTTGGTAGTATAATAACTTATCCTAGGCAAAAAGCACACATTTAAAAAGCAGTTTTTACATAAAAAACTTATTTTAGAGATATATTTTACCTTTTATGAATACAAATTATTTAAAAAATATAGTTTTTATACTTAGCAGTATTTTTTGCTTGTTATTAACACCAACAACACATGCTAGTATTAGTGAGTTTAATTTTGACAATGGCTTAAAATTAATAGTAAAAGAAAACCATAGAGCACCAATATTTATATCTCAGATTTGGTATAAGATTGGCTCAAGTTATGAAGAGTTAGGCACAACAGGCATATCGCATATGTTAGAGCATATGATGTTTAAGGGAACTAAAAATTATAATACTGGAGAGTTTTCTAAGATTATTGCCAAAAATGGTGGTACTGATAATGCCTTTACTTCCAGAGATTATACTGCTTATTATCAAATGATGAATAGTAATAATTTAGAGATAAGTCTAAAACTAGAAGCAGATAGAATGCAAAATTTATTATTAAAAGAGCAAGATTTTAAAACCGAAAGAGATGTGGTAATAGAAGAAAGAAGATTGCTAGTTGAAGATAATCCTATAGCTAAGGTTTACGAGAAATTATCAAAAATATCTTATAGTAAAAATAGTGCTTATTATTATCCAATTATTGGTATTATGGATGATTTAAAAAGCCTCAAGTTAGCAGAATTAAGTAATTGGTATAAAAAGTATTACAGTCCTAATAATGCTATTATCGTGGTAGTAGGAGATGTTGATGTCAAAGAGGTTTATAGCTTAGTCAAAAAATATTTTTCTCATATTAGCCCTTATTATCCTAAGTCTAAATATATTCAATCATATCCAAAATTAGCACAAAATTCTAGCTTGACTTTAGTAGCTAAAAACCCATATTTTGTTATGTCATATCCTGTACCTAGTTTAAATAGCACTAGTAATAGCAATGATGCTTATGCCTTAGAGATGCTATCTTATGTGCTAACTGGTAATGATAATGCTATTTTAACCAAGTTGTTAGTAAGAGAGTTACAATTAGTAAACTTTGTAGCAGTAAGTTATTATATTTATGATAAATACGCTACTAATTTAAAAATTAGCTTTTCACCAATAGAAAATATAAGTATTGATAAAATAGTTAAAGTAATTGATGGGGTAATAGCCAATATTAAAAACAAAGTCATTGATAATAATATTTTAAGCAATATTAAAACCCAGTCACAAGCAGAATATATTTATAGTCAAGATTCTATTAAAACTCAAGCATATTATTTAGGTGTTCTTGAAGCAATAGGTTTAGGCTATAAAGTAAGCACAGAGTATGTTGATAAAATTAATAATATTAGTGCTAAGGATGTGCAAAATATTGCTATAAAGTATCTTATTAAAAATAATAGATCAACAGTTGAATTAATACCTAGTATCAAAAATATATGATAAACACAATTTTAATAATAACTTTATTGACTATTGCCAACTTAGTTTTTGCCACACCTAATATTCAAGTATGGCATACCCCAGAAGGTGCTAAAGTATTGTTTAGTCATGTTAAAGACAATAATATTGTTGATATTAAGTTGGTATTTGATGGAGCATCTAGCCGTGATTATGATAAATTTGGCTTAGCAAATATTACTAATGCTATGATAGGTACTGGTAGTAAAAAATATAATGAAGAACAAATAAATACAGGTTTTAACGAGATTGGGGCAATATTTTCTACCTCAGCCGTTAAGGATATGGCTATAATATCACTTAGAAGTCTAGCCCAAGATAGCGTGTTACAACGAAGTGTTAATTTGTTAAAAGAGTTAATAACCAATAATAAATTTACTAATAAAACCCTAACTAGATTAAAAAAACAGTATTTACATACTATTAAAGGAAGTCAAACTAATCCTAGTGAGATAGCAAGTCAGGCATTTGCTAATGAAGTGTTTGCTAATCATAGCTATGCACATAATGTTTTAGGTACAACTGCCAGTATCACAAACATAACTATCAACGATATTAGAGATTTTTATAGTAAATATTAT
Organism: Gammaproteobacteria bacterium; assembly: GCA_965207335.1. Taxonomy (GTDB): domain Bacteria; phylum Pseudomonadota; class Gammaproteobacteria; order PS1; family Pseudothioglobaceae. Next base: position 871,816 of record OZ242267.1, on the reverse strand, counting down.
GTTGCTAAAAATCTAGTAATAGTAATAGTAGGCGACATAACAAGAGCAAAAGCAAAAAGTATATCTAGGCAGTTAAGCCATAATCTACCAATAGGTAAAAAACCATCCATTATCAATAAAATAATGCCATTATCAGCATCAAAAATATTAAATATTGACTATCCATCAACTCAAAATCATATTTTAATAGGTAAAACAGGTATCAATAGAGATTACCCTGATTATTATGCTTTGTACTTAGTAAATCATATTTTAGGTGGTAGGGTATTAAATTCCCAGTTAGGTTATGTTATTCGTGAGCAAAATGGCTTGGCATATAGTGTTCACAGCTATTTTTTACCTATGGCGGCTAATGGGTATTTTTTAATTAATTTGCAAACTAAAAATGCCAGCAAAGACAAAGCTATTAATTTAGTTTTTCAAACTGTAAATGATTTTTTAACTAATATTAGTGATAAAAAAATTCAAGATGCCAAAGATAATATTGTTGGTAGTTTTGCATTAAGAATTGCTACTAACAGGCAAATAGCTAGTTATTTGGCAGTAATTGGATTTTATAACTTAGACATAAATTATATTAAAAATTTCCCAGAAAAAATAACTAAGTTACAAAAACAACAAATAATTAATGCCAGCAATAAATTTTTTAAGGATAATATTTGGCTAGTAGTTAATGTTGGAGCATTAAAGAATACTATTACATTAAGCGATTAGGCTAGAGTTTTTTTATGAGAGAGAATAAAACCTAAATTAATGATAAAATAACAACTTAATCATTTATAAGTATAAAAATTTGTTTAGCCATTAATCAGAGATAAAATGAATGCTAAAAATATAATTATTGCTATCATTGTTATTATAGTAATTTCTGCATTTAGTTTTAGTAATATGTTTAGTAAAAACTTATATACCAATGTTAGTAATATTGAATTATCAGAACTTATAAAAAATAATGATGTTACTATTATTGATGTGCGTTATTTAAGTGAATGGATACAAACAGGTGTTTTGCCAAATAGTAAATTATTAACTACATTTACCAAAGATAGAAAGCAAAAACTAAAAACAGAGCTCATTAAAAGTAAATTTCAATTTATACCTCAACACAAAGCAATAGCCATAGTTTGTGCTCATGGATACCGCTCAAGAGAAGTAAGTGCCTTATTAGCAAATGAATTAGGCTATACAAATATTTATAACCTAGACAATGGTATTGTATCGTGGATTAAGGATAAAAATCCAGTAGAAAAAGCAAAAAAAAATAATTTATTATAGGTTCTAAACACTGCTATATCAAATGTTTTTAATAGAATTTTTTTAATAGTGTAAACATATATACTTTATATTACTATATGTTAAATGTAAATCTTTTATGTATTATCAGTTTACAATTACTACAAGTAAAAATTAATTTATAATTAGGAGTAATAATGGAAGATTACATGGATAAATTATTGGATAAAAAATTTCGTGCTCAATTAAAAGCAAACCCAAAATTGCAACTTAGTAAACTAGTTGATGCTGATTTTGAGGATTTAGAATACAAAGTTGTTGAATCTAGTAAGGATATATTTTATGTTGTTATTCCTTACTTTGATAGCAATATTAAACAAGAAGATATGCAAAATATATTGAGTGCTGGTGCTACGGTAGGTTCAGCTGGCTCATTAAGTTCAGCTGGCTGCACAGTTGGCACATTAGGTACTGTTGCTGGTGTTACAATTGGCACATTCGGTACTGCTAGTACGGTAGGGACACTAACAACAGCAAGTAGTATTAAACCATAATATATGAAATTTAAGGATGGAAATAAAATGATTAATAATAGAATATTTGACAAGGAGTTTCGCACTCAGTTAAAAGCAGATCCAATGATAGTTTGATTATTAAAATACGGCAATATTATCGCTTAGCACAGTAGTATTAATTTTTTTTTATACATCAAATGTTTTATTATTTAAACTAGACAATATAAAATTTGGAATACTGTCGCATTAAATATAAAAAGCAGTCCTTGTGCAGTTGCCTAATAGGTTGTTTATTTGGGATAATGATTAAGTAATTGCTTTAACTTTAACTCATATTTACTCCCAAGAAAGTATATACATCTAAAAAGCATTGTTTCATACATAATACCTCAAAGCCCAACCTAATCGCTTAGTGTAGTAGTTTTATTTAGTGTTAAAATCTACTCATAAAATAATATAACAAATTTATTTATGCAAGAATATATCCTAGATGTGCGAAAATTATTGTGTCCTATGCCAGTTATTCGCTTACATGAGAAAATAACAACAATAGCTATAGGTGATACTATAAAAATGCTAGCAACAGATAAAGGCGTACTTCACGATATACCAGCTTGGTGCAGTGTTCATAATCATAAAATTACTAAAATTATTGAAAGCAATAATGAGATAGTAATATATATAAAAAAAGAATAAGGTAAAATAGTATAAGTTCTTAGAAAATATATTTTACAAAGTTTTTATTATGACATACTAAAAAAAGGAGTGAGAATGTCTGTTGATATAATGCAAAAGATTAAAGATGAAGAAATAATATTTATTGATTTTCGTTTTACTGATACCAAAGGCAAGGAGCATCATGTAAGTGTTCCAAGCCATCAAATTAATAGTAACAAACTAAAAACAGGTCAAATGTTTGATGGCTCATCCATAGCAGGTTGGAAGAGTATTAACGATTCAGATATGATTTTACAGCCAGATGTTGATACAGCCGTTATGGATCCATTCACCGAAGAGCCTACTTTAATTATCCGTTGCAATATTATTGAGCCTAGTGATATGAAAGGTTATGAAAAAGACCCACGATCTATAGCTAAAAAAGCAGAAGAATATTTAAAATCAACAGGCATAGGAGATACTGCTTATTTTGGCAATGAGCCAGAGTTTTTTGTGTTTGATAGTGTGAAATGGGATACAGGTTTTGGACTTGGCAAAGCATTTTATGAAATTCATTCCGAAGAAGCAGATTGGGAGTCTGGAGACGATATTGAAGGTGGTAATAAGGGACATAGACCCAGAATTAAAGGCGGTTATTTTCCAGTACCACCTGTTGATTCTTTGCACGACTTACGAGGTGCTATGTGTCTAGCCATAGAAGATATGGGTGTTACAACTGAGGTTCATCACCACGAAGTTGGTACAGCAGGGCAATGTGAAATTGGTGCCTTATTTAATACCTTAGTCAAAAAAGGCGATGAAACTCAAATTTTAAAATACTGTGTGCAAAATGTGGCACATGCATACGGTAAAACAGCTACTTTTATGCCAAAGCCAATAGCTATTGATAATGGTAACGGCATGCATGTTCATCAGTCAATAGCTAAAGATGGGGTAAATTTATTTGATGGCGATGGCTATGGTAACTTATCGGATATAGCTATTTATTATATAGGTGGTATTATTAAGCATGCTAGGGCTTTGAATGCATTTGCTAATGCTTCTACTAATTCTTACAAAAGATTAGTACCTGGATTTGAAGCACCTGAAATGTTAGTTTATTCTGCTAAAAACCGTTCTGCTGCTATTCGCATACCTTTTGAATCTAATCCTAAGGGGCGTCGTATTGAAGTTAGGTTTCCTGACCCAACAGCTAATCCATATTTATTGTTTGCATCTATGTTAATGGCAGGACTTGATGGTATTATCAATAAAATACACCCAGGAGATCCTGTTTCTACGGATTTATATGAGTTAAGTGAAGCCGAAAAAAAATTAATTCCAAAAGTGTGTAGTTCATTAGACCAAGCACTAAGTGAGTTAGATAAAGATAGGGAATTTTTAACTAAAGGCGGCGTATTTACCAATAGTATGATTGACTCGTATATAGAAATTAAAATGCAAGAAGTAACAGCATTAAGAGCATCCCCACATCCAGTAGAGTTTGATATGTATTACAGCATATAATATAAATATATAGTTTTATTTAAAATTAGTTTTTATGGAACAAGATATATTAATTAAGTTTATAAATGTTGATAAAAGTTACGATGATGAAAATTTAATTGTTGATAAATTGAACCTTGACATAGTAAGAGGCGAGTTTTTAACTATGTTAGGGCCATCGGGTTCAGGTAAAACCACATGCCTTATGATGTTAGCTGGTTTTGAGAATGTTAGTGGTGGTGAGATTTATATTGACGATAATCCCATAGCTAATACCCCATCATACAAAAGAAATATTGGTATGGTATTCCAACAATATGCCCTGTTTCCGCATATGACTGTGGCACAAAATTTAGCATATCCGCTAAAATTTCGTAATTTAGACAAAAAAACTATTGCTAGTAGAGTTGATAAATTTTTAGAATTAGTTAAATTAAGCGATTTTTCTAATAGGAATCCAGCACAGTTATCAGGCGGACAACAACAAAGAGTAGCACTAGCCAGAGCATTAATTTATAAGCCAGAAATAGTTTTAATGGATGAGCCATTAGGTGCATTAGATAAAAATCTAAGAGAAGAGATGCAATATGAAATTAAAAAATTGCACGAAATATTAGGATTTACCGCCATATATGTAACACACGACCAAACAGAAGCTTTAACTATGTCTGATAGAGTAGTAATATTTAATAAAGGCATAGTACAACAAATATCAGATACTAAGACCATTTACAATAAACCTAAAAATAGTTTTGTTGCTGATTTTATCGGTGAAAATAATCATTTAAGTGGCACTGTTACAAAAATATTAGATGATAATAAAGCCATTGTTAGCTTAACAAACAACACAGATATAACTGTTAGTAATAATGATAATTCTTTGTTAAATAAGAAAGTTAATATTTTTATAAGACCTGAGGATATTATTATTCAAACTAATAACAACAGTATAGATTATAATTGTATTAATGCTATTATTACCGATATTATTTTTGTTGGTGATTACACAAGGATTCGTGTTAGTGTTTTTGACGAGTTTAGTTTTATGATTAAGCATTTAGAACAAGATGATAGTAATTTTAAAATAAACGATAGTATTTATTTATTATTTTTATCTGATAATTGTTTGGCATTAATATAAGAAAGACTATTGCATGAAGTAATAAGAATTAGTTTAAAAATTATGCACTCAGCATATAAATTAACGATATTGAGGATATGTTTATGAAAATTTTAGTTATAACACTTATTAGTTTATTATTATTTTCTTGTGGGGATAAAGAAGATGATGCCTTAACTGTAGTTTCATTTGGAGGTGCTTATAGTAAGGTACAAAAAAAATATATGATAGACCCATTTGTCAAGCAAACAAAAATAAAAGTCAATTTTGAGGATTATTCTGGGGGCATAGCAGAATTAAGAGTACAGGTAGAATCTAAAAATATTCAATGGGATGTTATTGATATTGAATATTCTGACCTTGAGAGAGCATGCTCTGAGGGTTTATTAGAAGTAATACCTAAGGATATTTTATTGCCATCTTACAAAAATGTTAATTATAAACAAGATTTTATCCCAGAAGCAATAGCTAGTGAATGTTCGGTTGGTACTATTAGTTGGGCGACAATTTTTGCTTATAGAAATGATTTAAAAATTAAACCTAAAACTATTGCAGATTTTTTTGATATTAAAAAAATACCCGGCAAAAGAGGTTTGAATAAGAGAGCAAAGAATAATTTAGAATGGGCATTAATAGCAGATGGAGTTGCTAAAAAAGATGTTTATAAATTATTAGCAACTAGAGAGGGCATAGATAGAGCATTTAAAAAACTAGATACCATAAAAAAAGATGTTATTTGGTTTGATTCTTGGTCACAACCACCACAATTATTAAGTGATAATAGTGTTGTTATGAGCCAATCGGCAAATGGTAGAATATACGATATTATCAAAAATAACAAAGCAAATGTTAGTATAGTTTGGGACTCTAATATTTACGATTTAGATGGCTGGTCAATAGTAAGAGGTACAAAAAAATTAAAACAGGCATTAGAGTTTATCAAAATAGCTACTACCTCAGAAGCACTAGCTGGTATGCAAAATGTTGCTTATGGTCCTACTAGAAAATCATCATTAGAGCTAATAGAAGATGATGTTAAAAAATATTTACCATCGGCACATTTTCACGAAGGAATAAAGGCAGATTCTGAGTTTTGGTTTGATAATGAAGAATATATTAGTGAGTTATTTACAGCTTGGTTATTACAAGGATAAATATAATAAGTTGCTAGATTTTTTTTGTTTCTTTAAGTTACAGATAGGTTTTTTATAACTGTGCAGCGGTTTTTTAATGAGTAATATAAAATTAATTAATAAACAACAAAATAATAAACGCAGAAAAACCGCATTAATGTTTACCTTACCATTAATTGTAAGTTTATTAATGTTTTTTATAATTCCAATAACCTACATATTATACAATGGCTTTTATAATAACGATGTAGATAGTGCCTTACCAAGAACTATAAAAAGTTTATCAACATGGGATTATAAAGAAAGCAAAACTCCTAATGAAAAAAGCTATATATATTTAATTATTGAACTGCAAGTTTTAGCTAAAAATAGGCTAACAGGAAAGCTTATAAAACAATTAAATAAAATATCACATAATTCTAGTAGGGCTATTAAAAGGGCTATTCGCAAAATAGCTAAAATAAATATAGCAGAAATTAAAGATTATAAGCAATTCTTAATATCTGCTGACCCAGCATGGGCAGAATCCAATATTTGGCGAGCAATAAAACATTATAGTGGCGGCTTTAGATTAGATAGTTATGCTAATGCCTTAGATTATAAAGTTAATATTGATGGTAGTTATAGCAAAAATCCTGTCTTGGAACGCTCTTATGTGCCAATTTTAATACGCACTTTATGGATTGCGTTATTGATTACTGTTTTATGTTTTTTACTTGCTTACCCTGTGGCATATTTTATTGCTCATCAAACAAACAAGGTAGCAAATATATTATTATTATTTGTTTTATTGCCGTTTTGGACATCTTTTTTAGTGCGTATAACTTCGTGGATAGCTATTTTACAAACTAATGGTGTTGTTAATAATTTGCTTAGTTATTTAAATATAATAGATAAGCCATTAGATATTTTATATAATCAATTTGCAACTGTAATTGCTATGGTACATATTTTATTACCATTTATGATTTTACCACTTTATAGCACTATGAAAGGCATAGATGGCACATATATGAAAGCATCAAAATCACTAGGTGCTAATAGTATAGAATCATTTTTAAGAATTTATTTACCACTTAGTTTACCAGGTGCTGCTGCTGGTGGATTATTGGTGTTTATTATTTCAATAGGATATTATATAACTCCAGCATTATTAGGCGGTATAGACGGGCTATTAATTAGTAATTTAATCGCATTTCATATGAGTAAAACTGGTAATTGGGCTCTAGCGGCATCGCTTAGCGGTATTTTATTTATTGTAGTAGTATTTTTATACATAATTTACGATAAATTAGTAGGAATTAAGCATTTAAAACTATAATGAAGCAACTACCACTTAAAATTATAGTAGCACTTATATTGTTTTTTTTAGTATTTCCTATACTAATTGTTATACCATTGTCTTTTAATGCCGAGCCATTTTTTAGTTTTACTTATGGTATGTTACACTTTGAGCCTGAGGCTTACTCATTAAAATGGTATCAAAATTTCTTTGCTGACAAGCAATGGCAACTTGCTATTAAAAATAGTTTTTATTTCGCTATTAATTCGGCAATATTAGCTACTATTTTAGGCACATTAACCGCTATTGGTTTATCATCAAAGTATATGCCATATCGTAAAACAATAATGACTATAGCCATATCACCTATGATAGTACCATTAATTATAATAGGCTCTGGTATGTATTTTTTCTATTCAATAATTGGCATTGCCGGCTCAAATTTTGCAATTATTATTGCTCATACTATTTTAGGTGTGCCTTTTGTAGTAATTACAGTCACTGCTACTTTAGCAGGTTTTGATAGAACTTTATTAAAAGCATCTGCAAGTTTAGGTGCTAATCCAATAATTAGTTTTTTTAAAATAACCCTGCCAATTATTAGACCGGGAGTTATATCAGGGGCATTATTTGCTTTTATTGCTTCTTTTGATGAGGTAGTAATTGTTTTATTTATGGCTACAGTAGAACAAAAAACAATACCCAAACAAATGTTTTCAGGTTTAAGAGAAGAAATAAATCCAACCATACTAGCTGTTGCTACTTTATTGCTGTTAGTATCTATGTTACTACTGTTTATTATTGAATATTTAAGGCGAAAATCTTTGAATTCCTCATAATTTAATTTTTTTATGAGGCCTTTGCATAAATAGGAATGATTAGCAGAGCTCTGATTTTTGCTTAATTGATGATATTCTATTAAGCCTACCCTAGTTGTTCTAAGGCTGGTTTGATAAAGATTATCAAGTGAGTGGAAAGCGGGGTTCTGATGATTATTCATATTTATGCAAAGGTCTCTTTATAAACGCCTGTAACTAATAGCTTCACTTAAATATTTGCTATTTATATTTATGTTATTATCTAAATCTGCAATAGTTCTTGCTACTTTTAAAATACGATAATAAGCTCTTGCTGATAATTTTAATTTATTAATTGCTTGTTCTAGTAATTTTTTATTGTCATCTGTTAATTTAATACTACTTAATTCATCAGAACTTAGCATATTATTTAGTTTATTTTGTCTGTTGATTTGTATATTATTTGCCTTAATAACTCTTTGGCGTATTATATTTGATTTGTCATTACCCAACTGCTGTTTTTCTGCTAATAACTCATTGGTATGTAGTGCAGGAACATCTAAAATCATATCAATTCTATCTAATAATGGCCCTGATATTTTAGAGCGATATTTAAGGATTTTATCTTCTGTACAACTACAATTATGTCTAACATCACCCGAATAACCACAAGGGCATGGGTTCATAGCGCATATTAATTGAAAATTAGCTGGATAACTAATTCTACCTAATGACCTTGATATATGCACTTTTTTACTTTCTATTGGCTGTCTTAGCATTTCTAGCACACTTCTTGGGAATTCTGGTAATTCATCCAAAAACAATACCCCATTATGAGCAAGTGATATTTCTCCAGGCTTAGGATTGCTACCACCACCTACTAGGGCTACAGCAGAAGCACTATGATGAGGAGTTCTAAATGCTCTTATCATTATATCTTTTTCGTCAAGTGCTTGGTCTGCAACACTAAAAATGCTAGATTTTTCTAAGGCATCTTTTTTACTAAGTGGCGGTAATATACTAGGAAGTCTTTCAGCAAGCATAGTTTTACCAGCACCTGGTGGTCCGATTAATAAAATATTATGTCCTCCTGATGCAGCAACTTCTAAGGCTCTTTTGGCTCTGTCTTGTCCTTTGACTTGGGCAAAATCTTTACTATATCTAGTATTTATTATTGGTTTTTTAGATTCAATAGTAATAATTTCACCCTTTAATACCCTACACACTTCTAATAAATTACTACATGGTATTAGATAATTATCATCTATTAATGACATTTGAGGCATATTAGCTTTTGGAATTATTATTTTATTATTTTTTTTAATAGCTAAAATAACAGCTGGCAATAAACCACTGGTTGCTTTTAACTCGCCATCTAAGCCTAACTCACCATAAAACTCTAGTTTGCTAGTATTAATATTAGGGCTTATTTGATTAGAAGATATTAAAATACCTATTGCTATTGATAAATCAAATCGTCCACCTTTTTTTGGTATATTAGCAGGCGATAAACTAACTGTAATGCGTTTCTTATAAGGTTTAAAATTACTGTTTATTAAAGCAGATACAACTCTGTCTTTACTTTCTTTTACCGCAGTTTCTGGCAAGCCAACTATGGAAAAATTAGGCAAGCCATTAAATAAGTGTACTTCCACTGTTACTAGGGGTGCTAATAACCCTTGCTCTGCTCTGGTGTATAGTTTTGATAGGCTATTCATTTAAGTCTTCTAAGGGCCATCTTGGCTTAATACTGATGATATTATCAGTATCTTTTTGCTTTTTTATTAGTCTAATATGACCAGCTAATGCTATCATAGCAGCATTATCTGTGCAAAATTCAATTCTTGGATAAAATACCTTTATATTATTATTATGACAAATATTATTAATGCTATTTCTAAGTGTACTATTAGCACTAACTCCCCCAGATACTACTAAGGTAGATAATTTTCTTTGTTGTAATGCCATTATACTTTTTGTGGTTAAAACATCACACACTGCATTTTCAAAACAACAAGCAATATCTGCTAAATTATCAGGGTTATTAACTATGGTATTTTTGGCAAATGTTTTTAAGCCGCTAAAACTAAAATCTAAATTATTTTTATTGTGTTTATTAAGTAACGGCCTTGGAAAATTAAACTTTGTTTTATTGCCGTTTTGTGCTAGTTTGGATAATTTAGCACCACCTGGATAACCTAAACCTAGTAATTTAGCAGTTTTATCAAATGCTTCTCCTGCAGAATCGTCTAGAGTTTCGCCTAATAATTTATATTTGCCAAAATCAGATACCTCTAACAACATAGTATGTCCGCCTGATACTAATAAACATATAAATGGCATTTTTGGTTTATTTACTTCTAATAATGGCGCTAGTAAATGTCCTTCCATATGGTTTATTCCAAGAGATGGTATATTTAGGCTATAAGCTAGACTTTTGGCAATAGAGCTACCAACTAATAATGCCCCAGCTAGCCCAGGCCCTTTGGTATAAGCAATACCGTTTATTTGCCTTATATTAATATTGCTAGCAGTTAGAGTCTTTTTTAAAAGCGGTATAACCTTTAAAATATGCTCTCTTGATGCAAGTTCTGGTACTACTCCACCATATTTATTATGAATAGCTATTTGACTGTGCAGTTGATGAGCTATTAAACCTTTTTTTTCACTATAAATTGCTACTGCTGTTTCATCGCAGGAGCTTTCAATTCCTAAGGTATAAAAATCATCATTACATTTATCCATGGTACTTTTCGCCTAGATAAACTTTTTGTACTTGTTTATTTTTTAGAATATTTTCTTTACTACCTTCAGAGATAATTTTACCCTCGTTTAAAACATAAGAATAATCGCAAGTGTCTAATAATTCTCTAAAATTATGGTCAGTAATTAGAATGCCAATATTTTTATTTTTTAAATTATAAATTAGGTTTTGTAAGTCAGTAATAGAAATAGGGTCAACACCAGAAAATGGCTCATCTAATAGAATAAACCTTGGTTTTATAGCTAAGATTCTTGCTATTTCTACTCTTCTTCTTTCACCGCCTGATAAACTTACCCCCATTAAGTTGCGAATACTGGCTATATTAAACTCATCTAGTAGTTGTTCTAATTGTTCTAGGCGTTGTTTTTTTTTGATTTTTTTTTGAGTTTGTAGCACAGCCATAATATTATCTACTACGCTTAAACCTCTAAAAATAGAAGCCTCTTGTGATAAATATCCTATACCTAATAGAGATCTTTTATCTATTGGTAGTTTATTGAGCTTTTTATTATCTAAAAAAATATCACCAGAATTAGCTTTAATCAAGCCAGATATTATTTGAAAACAAGTTGTTTTTCCAGAGCCATTAGGACCTAATAAACCAACAACATCACCACTTTTTATTTTCAAAGATACATTATCAACAACTGTGCGATATTTATAAGATTTACTAATATTATTTATTATTAAATTGTGTTGCACTTTATAGGTGTTAAATTATGTATTGAATGTTAGTAATTTCATATTCTATATTGCCTTTAGGTGCTTTTACCACTACCTCATCATCTAATTCTTTACCTATTAGTGCTTTTGCTATGGGAGATAAATAAGATATTTTACCAATATTAATATCCGCCTCATCTTCACCTACTATTTGATAAGATAGAGCTTTACCAGTTGTTATTTCTTCTAAGGATACGGTAGCACCAAATACTATGTTTTTTTGATTTATTAAGGTTTGAATATCAATTATTTCGGCATTGCTTAACTTTGCTTCTACTTCGGCAATTCTACCCTCTATAAAGGATTGCTCTTCTTTAGCAGAATGATATTCGGCATTTTCTTTTAAATCACCGTGCTCTCTTGCAGTAGCAATAGCTTTTATTATCCTCTTTCTATCTTTATTGATAAGTTTTAGGTGCTCGGCTTCTAAGTAAGAGGCACCTTTAATAGTCATTGGAGTTGTTGTCATAACATAGACTGATACAATATTAACAATCTGCTAAATGCATCAATTATAACCTAAAAAAATAACATATATACTAATAACTAGCAAATAAATACACAATACAGGTATCAATATAATGTAATAAAAAAAGCCCAATTTTTAAAATTAGGCTTTATATGGCTTTATTAAATAATTTTTATAATTTACTCAATTCGTTTATTAATACTTTTCTATTTTCTGAGTAATCAATAAGTACTTCAACAATATGCACTCCTCCTTGAGCATAGCATTTTTTAATAGTAGGTATAAATTCTTTTGCTGATTGAATTCTATGTCCATAAGCACCATAACTTTCTGCATATTTAACAAAGTCAGGATTACCATATTTTAAACCAAAATCATCTAGTTCTTGAACTTCTTGTTTCCACCTTATCATTCCATAAGCATCATCTCTTATTATTAATACTACAAGGTTTAATTTAAGTCTAATTGCGGTTTCTATCTCTTGAGAGTTCATCATAAAACCACCATCGCCACAAATTGACATAACCTGGCGTTTTGGATATATTAAAGCACAAGTCATAGCAGAAGGTAGTCCTGCACCCATTGTTGCAAGGGCATTATCTAGTAATACAGTATTTGGCATATAAGTATGATAATGGCGTGCAAACCATATTTTATACATGCCATTATCTAGGGCAATAATAGCATCTCTGTCTAAAGATTTGCGAACATCTGCCACTATTCTTTGTGGCAACATAGGAAAACTATCATCATCATCAGACTTATGAAGAGCTTCTTTGGTTTTTTTTCTAATATTCATAAATACATCAAGACTAGAATTTTGATTAGGAGATATTCCCTCTGTAATTCTAATTATACTATCAGCTATATCTCCTATTACTTCTACCTGTGGAAAATAAACATCGTCTATATCTGCTTTATTAAAATTAATATGTACTACCTTTTGTCCATTATGGCTCATAAAAAATGGTGGTTTTTCTACCACATCATGACCAATATTTATAATCAAGTCTGCTATTTCTACAGATTTATGTACATAATCACCAGCAGAAAGAGCAGCTGTTCCTAGAAATAATTCATTTTCACAACTAACCACACCTTTACCCATTTGGGTATTAAAAAATGGTAACTTTGTTTTTTCAATAAAGGCATTTAATGGCTCAAAAATCATCTTACGATTAGCACCAGCACCAATTAAAACAATTGGTTTTCTAGCATCTTCAATTGCTTTTATAGCCATATCAATAACAACTTCATCAGCATTTGGTCTATACACATCGTGTACTGGTATTATATTTGGCTCTGTTGATATCTCTCTGGCAATATCCTCAGGTAGTTCTAAGTGTACCGCTCCTGGTCTTTCATATCTTGCTTCTCTAAATGCTTCTCTTACCAAAGATGGTATAGTATTAGCACTTACAATTTGTTTGGTAAATTTAGTAAGAGGCTCCATCATTCGCACTATATCTACTATTTGGAATTTGCCTTGCTTGCCCTCTAAAATAGGTTTTTGCCCGGTAAGCATAACAAGAGGCATAGCACCTAATTGTGCATAGGCGGCACCAGTTACAAGATTGGTAGCACCAGGACCTAGGGTAGCTATACAAACACCAGGATTACCTGTTAATCTACCATAAGTAGCAGCCATAAATGCTGCACCTTGTTCATGTCTTGTTAAGATTAATTTAATACTTGATTCTCGTAAAGAATCTAAAAAATCTAAATTTTCTTCTCCAGGTATGCCAAAAATATATTTTACATTTTCATTTTCTAACGCTTTAACGAATAAATCAGACGCTTTCATTTCTCTCTCCTTTATTTGGGTATAGTTTTTCCATAATTATTGATTTACCATCATTTTGCACAATTCTAACATGAGTTCTGTTTAATTGCCTTGGCTCCTTAACTCCGCAAGAATGAGCAATAACTTCTAGTGCATGATTTATATTATATACATAATTAGCGACTTTTACCGCTTTATCTTGTGGATTTAAACCTTTTTGTAATCTTTTATTATGAGTAGTAATACCTGTTGGGCAAGTATTTTTATTACATTTTAATGCTTGTATGCATCCTATTGAAAACATAAAACCCCTAGCAGATGTGATAAAGTCAGCACCAGCACATAAGGCCCAGGCAACACTTCCTGGATTAATAAGTTTACCAGAAGTAATAACTTTTACTCTATCTCTTAAATTGTATTGTGTTAGTTTATCAACAAGTAGTGGTAGTGTTTCTTTAATTGTCATACCAACATTATCCATAAGTGTCATAGGTGCAGCACCTGTACCGCCGTCACCACTGTCTAAGGTAATAAAATCTGGTGCTGATTCTTTACCCCGCTTATTTATTTCTTCAAATAAATCATCCAACCACTCTACACTACCAATAACAGTCTTAAATCCTGTTGGTTTGCCTGTAATTTTACGAACACGAGTTATCATATCTAGTAAATCAGAGCCTTTTTCTATCTCTAAATGTCTATTAGGCGATATAGAATCTTCACCTTCTTTAATACCTCTTATTTCTGCTATTATTGGTTTTACTTTAATTCCCGGTAGTATTCCACCTTTTCCTGGTTTTGCACCTTGCGACATTTTAATTTCAAACATTTTAATATTATCATGTTCCGCTATTTTTTGTAATTTTTCTTTGCTTAAACTACCATCTAAATCACGCACACCGTATTTTGCAGTACCTATTTGAAAAACAATATCAGCACCACCTTCTAAATGAAATGGTGATAAACCACCTTCGCCAGTGTTATACCAACAACCAGCCATTTTAGCCCCGTTAGAAAATGCTAATACTGCTGGCTTAGATATAGCACCAAAACTCATACCTGAGATATTAAATATAGATTTTGCTGTATATGGTTTTTCGCAATAGCCATCACCTATAGTTATGACACTAGCAGGAATGGAATCCTCGTCCAAAATTGGAAACGCACAATTAGCAAATATTGGCATACCAACAATATTAAGGTTTCTAGTAGAACCAAATGCTACTGTGGTATCTGTATTGTCTGCTGCTTTTTTAACCCACTCTCTTTCAGCACGATTAAATGGCATTTCTTCTCTATCCATTGCAAAGAAGTATTGCCTAAAAAACTCACCTAAGCTAATAAATATATTGCGAAAATGACCAATTACAGGGTAATTATGCAAAATAGCATTTTTCTTTTGGGTAATATCTTTGATAAATACTACGATAATAATTAAAACAACTATACCTACTGCAAATACAAACAAGGTAACCATAGCATCTAAAAATGGTATTGTCCAGCTAACAATGGCCATAATATTTTCACTCATATTTTTCTCCTTAATAAATTACTAACATTTTTTACACAGTATAGTATCAATAGCAAACTTACCTGAACCGTAAATAACTAATACTAACATCATAATACCCCATAACTTATGGTCCCAAAAACCATTGGCCCAAATAGCAGGATAAGAGTATATTGCAACAATATTAAAAACAAATAAAGCCAAAGCACTAAAACGAGTTATTAAGCCAAATATTAATAATATAGGTAAAATCAATTCTGTTGCTGTGCCTAAAACAGCGGCTAGTTGAAAATTAAGTAGTGGCACACTATACTCATTTTCAAATAAATACAAAGTAGTATCCCACGAGGTTAATTTTATGTATCCTGAGCGAAAAAAAGCATCGGCTACATATAAGCGTAAAAACAATAAAAATATATCTTCAATATATTTAGTTAGTGTTGTAAAAAATAAATTGTATAGGTTTATTAATTTTGCCATTGTAATTATCATTTTAATAACATTGTATTATAGTTAATTTTTATAAATTTATAATCTAATTTTGATAATGAAATAACACAAACTCTATCATTATATTTATAAATTAATACATTATCACAACTTTTTGCTAAGTCTAAGTTTGAACTATTTTCATTTAAACGCCATATATCTAGTATTGGATATTTAGAACTAAGTACATAACAGTCATTTATAAATGGTAAAATTTTATCATATTTATTAATATTTTTACTAAATCCAACTGGCAGTTTAGCAAAATCAAAGCCAGTATTATTACTATGGTAGCATAATTCATAATATCTTTCTAATAATGCTATATCTACCAAATAAGGCATGTTTTTGCATTCTGGCACACTGGCAATAAAACTACTAAAATTATCGCCATAATTTTGTAAATAGCCCTGTCTTTGGGGATTATTTTTAATATATTTTTTAGCAATATAATTAAAAAAATCGTTGCCTACCAACCTAAAAATACAATTATAGCTAGATTTTAAAGTATCAATTAAGGTGTAAATATAGTTATTATGGTAAACCGATATTAATTCTTTAGCACTAAAATCTTTATTGTAATTATACAAGTTAATAGATGCTGTTAGATTTTTTATATCGTCAGCAAATTGTTGTTGTAGTTTTTTTAGTTGCATTTAATTTAATTTGAGCTTTTTTAGCCTCATTTAATAGTATTGAAATATCAGGGATATTAGTATCCCATTCAATTAAACTTGGTTTATTACCAAAATAGTTAAGTGTTTTTTGATATAAATCCCATACCTTATTGCTTACCTTAGAGCCGTGGTCGTCTATCATAATTTGTTTATTTTCATAGGTATTTGTTTTAGCACCTGCTAAATGAATCTCATAAATATCGTTTTTATTTAAAATCTTTAAATACTCTAAGGGGTTAAAATTATGATTATGTCCGTTTACGGCAATATTATTAACATCAAACAATAATCCACAGCCTGTAAGACTAGGTAATTGAGCATAAAATTCCCATTCTGGCATATCTTGCTTAGCAAAGCTTATGTAAGTAGATGGATTTTCTATTAGTATTTGCCTATTTAGATAATCTTGGGTTTTTTTAACATTATCAGCAAAATTCGCTAGGCTTTCTTTGGTATATGGCAAGGGTAGTAAATCATTAAAATATTTACCACAAACAGCACTCCAACTTAAATGCTCTGATACCAAACTAGGCTGATATATGGCTATAGTCTTTTTTAATAAATTTAAATGTGACTTTGATAGATTATAAGAGCCTAATGATAGACCAACTCCGTGCATAGACAACGGGTAGTATTCTCTTATTTTTAATAATTGTTTTGCTAGTATTGAATTGCTATTAAAAAAATTTTCAGAATGCACTTCCAGCCAAGGTATTTTTGGTTTTTCTGTTAATATGTATTCGTAATGAGGATTTCTTAGACCTATACCACAGTCATTAGGTATATCCATATAAATAATTAAACAAAGTTTAAGAAGATTTTAATTCTCCACCAACTAATTTATCGCACAAACCTTTAGGTACAACGATAAAAGCATCTTTTTGCCCATCTATTTTTGAGCTACTAACACAAGATGATGTTTTAGTAGCACAATCATTTTGTCCTGATTTTACTATGCCATAACATTTTTCTTTTGAACCTGCATTAGCACTTAGTGCTATAACACTAGTCCCTAAAAAAAATATTGTCGCTGTTATTGCTGTTATTGTTTTTTTCATAATAATCGCCTTTTAAAAATAAACTATCTTGATGTTGCTTTTACCATATATAAATTGCATATTTAATAAAAACATTTATAAAAACATTTATAAAACTAGTAAAATAAATTTATAATACTTGATTTGGAGGTGAAATATGAAAAAAATTACATTTATTTTATTAGCTATTGTTGGTATGCTGTTTAACAGTTATGCCTGTGCTGACTTTGTTTACACTAAACAAGGTTATTGGGGTGAAGGCAATAAATATGCTATTAGTGGCTATGATGCTACTAGTTATTTTGATAATAGTAAGCCAATTAAGGGGAATAAAGATTATTCCACTAAATATAACGGTGCTATTTGGTTGTTTGCTAATAATGAAAATAAAAGTAAATTCAATAGCAACCCACAAAAATATTCACCTCAGTATGGTGGACATTGTGCTTGGCGTGAAGCACAAGATGGCAAAGAAGTATATGGCGACCCTACAATATGGACTATAGTGGACGATAAACTATATTTGAATTACAACAAATCTGTAAATAATCTTTGGGTAAAAGATATACCGGGCTTCATTAAAAGTGCTGATAATTTTTGGTTACAAGAATTTGATTCTACAAATTAAAAGTATTAATGTGTATAGCACTGCTTTATGACTATGCTGATTTTTTTGTATGCAAAGGTCTCAAAATCACTAATTCGGCAAAAATTTAATTTTTGCTAATTACCCCTATTTATGCAAAGGTCTCATATTGATTTAATTATAGTTGCTGATTATATAATTAGTATTGATATTAATAGCAAAAAAGTATTAAATAATTATGCCATAGCAATAAATAAAGGGGTAATTATTGCTATAATGCCTAATAGCAAGATATATAAGAAATATCAGGCATCAAAAATAAAAACATTAAATAATCATTGTTTAATGCCAGGCTTAATTAATGCTCATACCCATAGTGCAATGTCTTTATTGCGAGGTTTTGCAGACGATAAGCCATTAGATGTTTGGCTAAATAATTATATCTGGCCTATTGAAGCAAAATTAGCTACTTATGATTTTGTCAAAGATGGCTCAACACTTGCTATTGCGGAGATGATTAAAAGTGGTACTACATTTTTTAATGACATGTATTTTTTTCCAGATGCTACAATAGAGGCAGTAATAGAAAGTGGCATTAAAGCAACAATAGGCATAGTAACATTAGAGAGTCCAAGTAAATGGGCAAAAAATAGCGAGCAATATATTCAAAAAGGATTAGATGTTTACAATAAGTATAAAGATACTGCAAATATTAATTTTGCATTAGCCCCACATGCCTCATATACAAACAGTGATAAAACTATCAAAAATATTATTAAACTATCTAAGCAGTATGATATGCCAGTTCATATTCATATTCACGAAACTAAAGATGAAATTAAAAATAGTATAAAAGAATATGGCACAAGACCATTAACTAGATTAAAAAAACTAGGCATGCTAACAACAAAATTAATAGCGGTTCATATGACACAATTAACAAATAAAGAAATTATTAATTGTAAAAATGAAAATGTCAGTATAGTTCATTGTCCGCAATCAAACATGAAATTAGCTAGTGGTTTTTGTCAGGTAGATAAACTAATAAATAGCGGTATTAATGTAGCAATAGGAACAGATAGTGCATCATCTAATAACGATTTAGATATGATAGCAGAAATGTCAAGTGCTAGTTTATTAGCAAAAGCAGTAGCAAGCGATGCAACAGCAGTATCTGCTTATCAAACAATACAAATGGCAACCATAAATTCTGCTAAGGCACTTGGTTTAGAGGATAAAATTGGCTCAATTACAATAGGCAAACAAGCAGATATTATTGCTATTGATTTAGGTGATATTGCTAGCCAACCTTGTTATGATGTAGTATCACAAATTGTTTACTCTACAAGTAGAGACCAAGTAACTAATGTTTGGGTTGATGGTAAAATTTTGTTAGATGATAAAAAGCTTACTACCTTAGATAAGCATAATATAATCAATAATACTAACAAATGGTATAATAAAATACAAGCTATTGCTAATAATGCCACTAAAATATAGGTATTTTTTGTCTAATTGTTGTTGTCTTAAATAATGAGTAATATAAATTGTGATAGTATAACCAAGACCTTTGCATAAATATGAATAATCATCAAAAACCCACTTTTCACCAACTTAACAATTTTTATCAAACTAGCTTTAGAACAACTAGGGCAGGCTTGATAGAATATCATCAATTAAGCAAAAATCAGAGCTCTGTTAATCACCCCTATTTATGCAAAGGTCTCTAACTAATAAATTAATCGCCATTGATGATGCGCTAGATTTTTTATTAAAACAAGCAAACCCTAAAACAAATAGCACCATAAAATCTTTAAATGAAGTTTTAGGTTGTATTTTAGCTAAGGATATTAAGTCTAGTATTAATGTGCCAGAATTTAATAATTCTGCTATGGATGGCTTTGCCTGTGCTATTAATGATAACGATAAACCACCTTATAAATTAAGCATAAAGCAAAGAATAACAGCAGGCGAGGTAGGTAATAGTCTTGATAATAATTGTGCGGCTAGAATATTTACTGGGGCACCTACACCTAATAATACTTATGCAGTAGTCATGCAAGAAGAATGCGAGTTGGCTGACAATGGTAATAGTGTTGTTATAGCAAGAAAGCCCAGACATCAGGAAAATATTCGCCCTAAGGCAAATGATATTAAAAAAGGCGATATAATTCTCACAAAAGGCACTCAATTAAAACCCCAAGATATAGCCATAATTGCATCTGTTGGTATAGATAAAGTAGCAGTGTCGCCTAAATTAACAGTTGGAGTATTTTTTACTGGCAATGAATTGTTACAACCTGGAGAGAAATTACAACACGGTAAAATATATAATTCCAATAGTTATAGCATAATAGCATTATTAAAAAACCTGAATTGTAACATTATAAACCTAGGCAATATAGCCGATGATTTTACTGCTACTTGTGATGTTTTATTAAAATTAAGTAAAAAATGTGATTTAATTATCACAACAGGCGGAGTGTCGGTTGGCGAAGAAGACTACATTAAACCAGCAGTAGAAAAGTTAGGCAAATTACAGTTATGGCGTATTAATGTAAAGCCCGGTAAACCACTTGCTTTTGGCAATATTAATGATACCCATTTTATTGGCTTACCAGGTAATGCGGTATCTGCTATAGTAACATTTTTTGTATTCGCAACACCATTTATTCGTAAACTACAAGGCAATAAAAATATTGCTAATAAACATATTCTAGTTAAAATTAATTTTTCTGTACAAGCACAAAGAAGACGAGAGTTTGTTAGAGTTAGGCTAAAATATGAAGATGCTATACCTGTTGCATACCTTTATCCTAAGCAAAGTTCTGATGTTTTAAGCTCTTTAGTATGGGCAGATGGAGTAGTAGAAATACCAGAAAATAGCCGATTTTCTAGCGGAGATATATTAAAATTTTATAATATTGTATGCGTAAACTAAGCCATGTAAATACCAAAGGTGAGATGCAAATGGTAGATGTATCAGCTAAGGATATAACTACAAGAGAAGCCAGTGCTTTTGCGTCTATTAGCTTAAAAAAAGCCACTATAGAACTAATAAAATCACATAGCAATAAAAAGTCAGATGTTATAGCAACGGCAAGAATAGCAGGCATACAAGGTGCTAAAAAATGCTCTGATTTGATACCTCTTTGCCATCAAATTATGCTATCTAATATAGCTATTGATATAATAATAGATGAGGTAAACAGCCAAATTAATATCATTAGCACCGTTAAAACCAATGCTAAAACTGGGGTAGAAATGGAGGCTTTGACAGCAGTTAGTATTACAGCACTTACTATTTATGATATGTGTAAAGCATCGGATAGGTTTATGGTAATAAATAATATTCATATGTTAACCAAAACAGGTGGTAAATCTGGTGATTGGAAGTATAAAGAATAAAGGTACTGTATTATGAGTAGGTTTAGTATGTAGATATTATGTGTGAAAAACTGCTTTTAGATGGGCATTATCTTAGGGATAAATATGAGTTACTGGCAAGACAATAGCTTATTACTTGTGCAAAAAACAACATAGTTAAAAAATAGCATTACGCACATAAATACTTTTATGCGGTATTCTAGTTTTTTATATTATTAGCCAAAGAATATGATGGTTCTGCTTTATTCATACTATAAAAATGAAAATTATTAACCCCTTGTGATTGTAATTTAGCACACATATTAGCCACCACATCATAGCCAAACGACCTTAAACTTTGTAAGTCATCTTGATAATATATTAATTTATTTAAAATCCATTTAGGGATTTGAGTACCTGATAATTTAGAAAAACTATTTAATTGCACATAGTTAGTAATAGGCATAATGCCTGGAATTATTTCTATATCTATCTCTTTATTAACCTCATCACAAAAACTAAAATAAGCATCAGTATTATAAAAGTATTGGGTAATAGCACTGTTAGCACCAGCTTTTACCTTATTGATAAAATATTTTATATCTGCATTAATAGTACTTGCTTGTGGATGTTTTTCTGGGTATGCGGCTACTTTTATATCAAAATAATTACCAAAATTATCCCTGATAAATTCTATTAATTGGTAGGCATAATGAAAATCCCCGTTAGTTTTCATTGTAAGTGGGGTATCACCTCTTAGTGTTATTAATTTATTGATATTATGTTTTTTGTATGTTGTTAATAAATTATTAATATCTGCTTTGTTTGAGTACATACAAGATATATGTGGACATGCTGGAATATCATAATTGTTATTAATAGCAAGAATAGTTTTTAAGGTTTTATCTCTTGTGCCACCACCAGCACCAAAAGTCACAGAAAAATATTCTGGCTTTATTTGTGCTAATTTTGTTTGTACTGCTTTTAAATTATCAGCACTAGTATTATCTTTTGGTGGAAAAAATTCAAAACTAATCATAGAAATTTTTATATAATTTTAATGTAACTATATCAGGCAAAACTTATACACACAAGTAAGGCTTATAAAAAATATTTTTATGCAAAGGTCTCCTAATACAGTATTTTTATTTTGCAATATTTTAACAGTTTTTAAAATCACTACCTAAAATATTTATATGTTAGGCACTATTTTTAACTATGTTGAGACCTTTGCATAAATAAATAATCCTTATAAAGTAGCCTAACAAGTTTTTTACTTGGTAAAATTATTTAACTTATTATTTTAAATTTAATTTATATTTTATTCTAAGCGAAAACACACACATAAAAAACAGTGCTAAAAACATAATACCCAAAATCCTAATCTTATTATTTAGTAGTAGTTTGCTATATTTTGCATTTTTATGTTGATTATTAATTTAAAATACATTACAATTTTCACTTTGATTTTTAGGAGGTATTGATGTCTTTGGCAAATTTAGAAAGAACAGATAATGGTTATTTAGTTAATTTAGATGAATGGAATGATGATATTGCTAACGAAATAGCACTTGAGATTGGTGTTGAACTTAATGAGTTAAGTTTTAAAGTTATTAATTATTTAAGAGATGAGTACATAAATAATAATAATAATCAACCAAATGAAAGAAATATAGTTAAGGCATTAAAAGGCGACTGGCAGGGTAAATTAGACACTAAGGTATTATATACTTTATTCCCTAAGGGACCTGCTAAACAGGCAGGTAAAATAGCCGGACTACCAGAAACAAAAAGAAAGGGTGGTTATTAAAAAACACACTTATGCAAAGGTCTTACAGTGCTTAATAAGTTTTTTAAGAATTATTTAACTCATTGTTTTAATTTATATTTTATAGCAAGTGTAAATGCACATTTAAAAAAGCAATGCCTGCATACGACATCTTAAAACTAAACTTAATTGCTTAATACGGTAGTACTATTTGTTGTACATAATGTGTATTAGTTTACAAATAAAATAAATATATGACTTATATACAAATAGACCCAGTAGCTATTGATTTAGGTATTATAAAAATACATTGGTATGGAATAATGTATTTATTCGCATTTTTGTTGGCATTCACACTGGCAAAATATAGAATTAATAATATAAAACACCTAAATTGGCAAAAAAAACAAGTAGAAGATTTAATATTTTATGGTGCTATTGGGGTAATTTTAGGCGGTAGAATTGGCTATATTATATTTTATCAATTTGCTTATTTTTTAGCAGACCCAATAGTATTATTTAAAGTTTGGCAAGGTGGAATGTCATTTCATGGCGGTTTATTAGGTGTTATTATTGCTATGCTTATTTTTGCTAATAAAAATAATAAAAGTTTTTTTGAAGTTAGTGATTTTGTAGCCCCGCTTGTTCCCCTAGGTTTAGGTCTTGGTAGAATTGCAAACTATGTTAACGGCGAATTATGGGGTAAGGTAACTACCAGTTCATTTGGCATTTATGCACCTAATGAGTTGGGGATTTTGGTTAATCGTTACCCTAGTCAATTATACGAAGCCCTGCTAGAAGGCTTAGCATTATTTATAATATTATGGATATATAGCAGTAAAAAACGCCCTATTATGTCAGTATCGGCATTATTTTTATTGTTTTATGGTTTATTTAGATTTATAGTAGAATTTGTAAGAGAACCAGATGCTCATATTGGTTACTTAGCTTGGGGTTGGTTTACTATGGGACAAGCTTTAAGTTTGCCTATGATTTTATTAGCAATGATTTTATTAGTAAAAGCAAAAAAAGCATGAAACAATATTTAGATTTATTACAACTTATTAAAAATACTGGTATAGATAAACCAGATAGAACAGGCACAGGTACTAAGGCTATATTTGCCCATCAAATGCGATTTAATCTACAGCAAGGTTTTCCATTAATTACCACAAAGAAAGTTCATATTTCATCTGTTGTCCATGAGTTATTATGGTTTTTAAAAGGCGACACCAATACAAAATATTTAAATGATAATGGAGTTAAAATCTGGAATGAATGGGCCGATAAAAATGGCGACTTAGGGCGAGTATATGGCGCTCAATGGCGTAGTTGGCAAAGTAATGATGGCAAGACAATTGACCAAATAGCAACAGTAGTAAAACAAATTAAAAAAAACCCACAATCAAGAAGGATATTAGTATCAGCTTGGAATGTAGGTGAACTTGATAAAATGGCATTACCACCTTGTCATTTATTATTTCAATTTTTTGTAGCAGGTAATAAATTATCATGCCAATTATATCAAAGAAGTTGCGATGTATTTTTAGGAGTGCCATTTAATATTGCCTCATATGCTTTATTAACCCATATGATAGCCCAGCAGTGTAATTTAGCAGTAGGAGAGTTTATTTGGACTGGCGGCGATTGTCATATTTATAATAACCATAGCCAACAGGTAACAACCCAATTAAGTAGAAAACCTAAGTTGCTACCAACTTTAAATATAAAAAATAAACCCAAAGATATTTTTAGTTATAAGGCAAATGATTTTGAGTTTTTAAATTATAATCCTCACGAACATATTAAAGGTAAGGTATCAGTATAAAAAACTAAGTTCGTTAATAATCTTTGCCCCAATCAACGGTAATAACTTTATTTATTATATTAATATCAACAATAAAAGGATCTATAAATGGTATTAAATACTCATTTTCATCATCTTTTGTAACTAAAACAACATGTGCGCTATTATCAAATAAATAACTAACTAAGCCAAAATCTTCATTATTTTTATTAACCACTGCCATATTAATTAAATCAGAATAATAGTATTCATTATTATTTGTTTTTGGTAATTGTAGCTTATCAATATATATTGCTAAACCTAATAATTCTCTAGCTTTATCGCAGTCGTCTATGGCATCTATTTTAGCAATAATAGTTTTGCTATGTAATTTACAATTAGCAATATTTAACTTAGTAAATTTATCCTTAGACTTAGTATATAACGGTATATATTTGCAGATATTTGCTATTGGCTCGGTGTGAGAGAATATTTTTATCCAGCCTTGAACACCAAATATGCCATTGATTTTACCAACCAATAGCATATTGTCTATGTTATGTTTAGTGTTGTACAAATATGAGGCCTTTGCATAAATAGGGGTGATTAGCAGAGCTCTGATTTTTGCTTAATTGATGATTTTCTATTAAGTCTGTCCTAGTTGTTCTAAGGCTGGTTTGATAAAAATTATCAAGTGAGTGAAAAGCGGGGTTCTGATGATTATTCATGTTTGTACAAAGGTCTCAATATATTTATTCTTTGTTTTGTGGTTTATCAGTTGTTGCTTTTGCTTTGGTTTTTGGTTTATCTTCTTTATCTGCTTTCGCTACTTTTGTATCAGTTTCATTTTCTTTTGCTTCTGATTTACTTGCAGTTTTAGTTTTTGTTTCGGTTTTTGCCGTGTCTGATTTATCTGTTTTTGCTACTTCTACATCAGCTTTATTTTCTGGTACTTCTGGCTCAATTTTAGCCTCTACTTCAGTTTTAGCCTCTACTTCAGTTTTTACTGTGTCTGTTTTTGTTACTTCTACATCAGTTTTATTTTCTGCTGTTTCTTGCTCAATTTTAACTTTGGCTTTTTGATTTTTTAGGGCAATTTTTTTGTCTTTTTTTAGTTGTTTTTGGGCAATTTTCTTATCGTGTAGTTCTGGATTATCCAGCTCTTTTATTAGTTGTTTTATTCTGTCTGTAAGCTTAGCGCCTTTTGTTTGCCAAGCATTAATTTTGTCTATATCTAGTTTTAGTCTAACTTCTTGTCCTTTGGCTATGGGGTTAAAATAACCAATCTTCTCAATATAACCGCTATCTCTAGGCTTTCTTGAATCTACTACTACAACAGAATAAAAAGGTTTATTTTTTGCTCCACCTCGGGCTAGTCTAATTTTAACCATGGGTTTTTTGCTCCTTAGTAATTAAATTTTAAAATTATTGCTCCATCAACTCTTTTTTGGGAGTTTTTTTATCGTTAGGTAAGTTCTTTTCCTCGTATTCACATAAATCAAGTAATATACATTCACTACATTTGGGAGAACGAGCAAAACAAGTATAACGACCATGCAATATAAGTGAGTGGTGTGCTACAACTTTAAATTCATCTGGGATAAACTTAATAAGTTTTTTCTCAACTTCCAGCACAGTTTTACCAGATGCTAAAGCAGTTCTATTAGCAACACGGTAAATATGAGTATCAACAGCAATAGTTGGTTGTCCAAATACTGTATTTAAAATCACATTGGCAGTTTTTCTACCAACACCGGGTAGCGATTCTAAATCTTTTCTAGTATCTGGTACTTCGCTATTATATTTGTTTATTAGTATTTTGCAGGTTTGGACTATGTGTTTTGCCTTAGAATTAAATAAACCAATGGTTTTAATAATTTCTCTTAGTTTGTCTTCGCCTAATTCGTATATTGTTTCTGGAGTATTAGCAATTAAAAATAATTTATCGGTAACATTATTAACACTAACATCTGTTGCTTGTGCAGATAAAGTTACTGCTACTAATAATTCAAATGGAGTATTATATTTTAACTCTGTTGAAGGATTTGGGTTTTTTTCCAATAATTTCGCAAAAAGTTTATATCTTGCATTTGCATCCATAATAACAAAGTCTGTTAAAAAGCATAATATTATACCATAATTAAAAAATATTACAATGTTAAACTTATTGAGACCTTTGCACAAACATGAATAATCATCAGAACCCCGTTTCCACTCACTGACATTAAGCAAAAATCAGAGCTCTGCTAATCATCCCTATTTATGTAAAGGTCTCATATTAGTGATGAGCCATAGTCATTTAATTCTTGTAAAATGGGTAATTTATCTGGATAATTTTGTGTTAATGCCTCAATAATAGCAAAATATTTATCAATAGCTAAATAACCATCACAGCCTAATTGTATTCTTTCTTGTATAGTTTCAAACCAATACTCTTGCTCTTTATTTGTTAAGGATTTAGGGTAATTCTTGGCCTTATAATGTAATAATAATTTATCTAAACGATTATCGGTAAATTCTAACTTAGTGTCTTTTAATTGTTTATCATTTTGTTGTACAATATCATTTAGTATTTTTCTGTCTTTATTGCCTATAAAATCATAGCCATATAACATTTGTTCTACATCCTTAGTAGTGTTGTTAAAATCTTGTTGCTTGTATATTTCTAGGATTTTTGCTAGTATTTTGCCGTGGTTTTCTTTGATTATAGCTAAATTACTAAGACATAATTTAGTATCAATATTTAAGTTTTTTGGTGGTTTTTCACTAGCTATAAACATAGGGCTTTTATTAAATACCATTTCTTTTATATTTAATCTATCAACTCCTTTTGGCAGTTCATCTTGTTTTACAAATAGTCTTTGTTGTAATTCATTTGCTGATAAATTTAACAAAATATTAACATCTTGAGCTAAATCATAAACTATAACTCTATCTTGATATTGCGGATGATATGCCAAAGCAGCTATTAATTTAGTACAACTATCAGTAGCAGAGTACATGCCAGAAGTATGCAGCATAGGCTGTAATAATTTGACTTTACTGGCAACTGCTTTTTTGTTTTTTAAACTAAGGGCATAGCTAAATAATTGTGCTTGAGTTTTTTTAATTTTTTTAGCAATTTCAACAGTTGCCATTACATCTGCTAGGGCATCATGGGCGTTTTTGTGTTCTATGTTATTTGCTAGGGATAATTTATCAAGCTTAAAACTAGGTTTATTATCTTCATCATAAGCCCACTTTAAGCTATTATTTGGTTTTAATGCATAACAAAATCTCACTACATCTATTAAGTCAAAACGGCTATTACCATTTTGCCACGACCAAGCATACGGTTCTAATAAATTACGCCAAGCACAAAAACGAATAAACTCATCATCAAAGCGAATATTATTATAGCCAATTACACAGGTATTTCGTTTACTAAATTCATTTAAGATTTTTTGGATAAACTTATGCTCTGGCAAACCTTCTTTTTGGCATAATTGCGGGGTAATACCAGTTAATATACATGCCTGTGGATCAGGCAAACTATCACCAGTTGGCTGACAATAAAACATATCTGGCTCTGCTATAATATTAAAATCCTCATCTGTTCTTATACCACCAAACTGGGCAATTCTTGCGGTTTTTGGGTCAATACCAAAGGTTTCTAAATCGTAAAAGTAAAAAGTGTTCATTTAAGGGTGTTTGTTTAGTAGAGGCTATATTTTAGAGTTGTTATTTTTAGTTGGTGGGTTTTTATGAGTTAAAACAATATAACTAATTTGTTTTATCAACATCATTTCCTTTTAATTTATTAAGTATTAACTTGTAATTAGTTTTCTTGTTAGAGTCAGCTAAATTATTAATCCACCTCTCTAATATACTCCAATCTTGTTTTTTAGCATGTTCAGTTAATTGAGGGTTAATGCTAATAGCTTTTTTATAAGCCTCAATGGCTTTCTCATGTTGCTCTAACTCATCATAAGCAATACCCATATTGTAATAGGCACTATCATTATCAGGTTTTATTGCAATGGCTTTTTTATAAGCTTCAATGGCTTTTTCATATTGCCCTAACTTACCATAAGCAATACCCATATTGTAATAGGCTTCATCTTTATCAGGCTTTATTGCAATGGCTTTTTTATAAGCTTCAATGGCTTTTTCATATTGCTCTAATTTAACATAAGCAGTACCCATATTGTAATAGGCTTCATCTTTATCAGGCTTTATTGCAATGGCTTGTTCATAAGCTTCAATGGCTTTATCATATTGCTCTAACTCATCATAAGCACTACCCATATTGTTATAGGCTTCATCATCAGGCTTTATTTTAATTGCTTGTTTATAAGCTTCAATGGCTTTTTCATGTTGCTTTAACTTACCATAAGCAATACCCATATTGTAATAGGCTTTATCATAATTAGAATTTATTGCAATGGCTTTTTTATAAGCTTCAATGGCTTTATCATATTGCTCTAACTCATCATAAGCACTACCCATATTGTAATAGGCACTATCATAATCAGGCTTTATTGCAATGGCTTTTTTATAAGCTTCAATGGCTTTTTCATATTGCCCTAACTTACCATAAGCAATACCCATATTGTAATAGGCACTATCATTATCAGGCTTTATTGCAATGGCTTTTTTATAAGTTTCAATGGTTTTTTCATATTGTTGTAACTTACCATAAGCAATACCCATATTGTAATAGGCTTTATCATAATTAGAATTTATTGCAATGGCTTTTTTATAAGCTTCAATGGCTTTTTTATATTGCCCTAACTTACCATAAGCAGTACCCATATTGTAATAGGCTTCATCTTTATCAGGCTTTATTGCAATGGCTTGTTTATAAGCTTCAATGGCTTTTTCATATTGCCCTAACTCATAATAAGCATTACCCATATTGTAATAGGCTTCATCTTTATCAGGTTTTATTTTAATAGCTTGTTTATAAGCTTCAATAGCTTTATCATATTGCTTTAACTTGCTATAAGCAGTACCCATATTGTAATAGGCACTATCATAATTAGGGTTTTTCCTAATTGCTTTTTTATAAGCCTCAATGGCTTTTTTATAAAGCTTAATTTGATTGACTAGATCTTTTTCCTCATAAGCTTCTTTAAAATAATCGTCTCCACTTTTAACGGTTAATTTATGCTGTGGGTTATTTACTTGTGCAAAACCATAAATATCTTGGAATAAAGTTTTCTCTTCAATGGCAAAATACTTTTTTAATTCTTCTCTAATTTTGCTTTTATCATCTTTGTCAATTATGATATTATCTAAATCATAGCCTTGGTTAATATCTTGGTAGCCAAAAATAGCAACACCTTTTTGGGCAAAAATACGATTATTACTTTTAAAATTTGTTTTTATAAAAAATAATGTTTCTTGTTCTTTAAATAAAGTATCTGGTTCGTTTTGAATATCAATATGTTTAAATTTATCATTCCACACATCTAAGAAGAATAAACTACCGTACTCATCGTTATTATCGCATGCAAACCATAGTGCAATTAGCATATCTTCACTAAAATCAATTAATCCAGTTGCTGCGCCATAATGTTGTAATTCCAGTAATAACTCTGTATCATTTAATTTATCATCATAACGATAGCTTTTAGCATCTTTAATTAAGTTGTTATGATATTCAAGATATTCTGTTTGGCTAGGTTTTAAATTATTTATTTTAGCGGGCGTTAAAAGCTTTATTTCATTAGGTTTTAAACCACTTGAATTAATATAGCGTCTAGTTATTGCTGATTGTATGCCAATATCATCTTTAAAGTCATATTTTTTAGATGACTGTCCTCTGTAAATATAGTTTTTACCTTCTATATTTTTTGTTTTAATTTTATCTAAATATTCACTAATAATACTTTTTTGCATAAAAACCTACTTAAAAAATATCTAAATTATCAGTTTGCATAGTATCCATATTAGAGTACTGCCAAATCGTGCCATAATATTAACCTAAATAATTTATTTAGTGGTGTTAAATGTTAAAAAATACTCATCAATCTCGCCTCTTAACTCAATACCAACGCATTCAAAACATTGTAATAAATCATTATATGTATCTTCACCACCCAAAAAATTCCAAAAATCCTCTGCAACTTTTAACTCATATTCTAAATCAAGCATTCCAGCCATAGTCCAGCGTTGATAAGGCTTAGGCTGATAAGGATTATAGGGTATGGCAATTAAGGTATTAATTTTTACTGCTGGGTTTTTATAAAGAGCAGTAGCACTCCATTCTAATAATGTGCGTTTTAATTCTCTAAATCCACCTTTATTAGGTTTTGCTGTTTTTAAATCAATTAAGTAAACATTATTTTTATGGTCTTCAAGGTAAAGATCAATTTTAGTTGGTTTAATAGCTTGTATTTTACCTTTTTGGCAAACCTTTCTAATTATTTCAATCTCTTTTAATTTGTTAGGCTTTTTACTAGCAGTAGTTAAATCATTCATTATATTTTGGATTTTTGTTTGTGCTTGACTACTTATATTTGTACTAGATTTTATTTGTTTTTTTGTTACTTTAAAGCGATTAGAGGCAATAGATAAAGCAACTGGCTCAAAAATAGTTGTGCCAAAATTTGTATTTAAAGAGTGTATAAATGAATAAAGTGCCAGTCTATCTTTTCCAAGTAATCTAGTATGAAAAGGCATAACTGCTGGTTCTGGATTATGTGTTTTAAATTTATTTTTTAAACTTTTAGTAATTATTTCTTGTATAGCAATTACTTGATTATTTGATAGTGACATATTACTTCTCTTTTAAATGAAAAATAATTTCTGCATAAGCAGATCTATCTTTTTCAACCCTATTTAATACTGGTCTTTTATATCTATTAACAATATTCATATTAGCTAGCTGGGAGATTTTTGGATAAAGATTGTATTTATCGTTGGCAACTAAAAATATATCATAATCTTGTTTTAAATATTTTTTGCTATTAATTAGCACATCAGCAACACCTGTTGTATAAGATTCCCTTGCATGTTTGCCTTGTCCTTTATATAAGGCGCCTATTTCTAGCTCATCTTTTCTATCAAAACCAAATAAATCATAGGCATAAGCATGTTGGTTATGATAATCAATTAAGCCTACATAAGGAGGTGATGAAAAAATACCAGCAAATTTTTTGATATGTGGGGCTATTTTAGTTAATTTTTTGGCTATATTTATCTCTCTACTATCGCCTGTTAAACAATATTGAAAAGTATTAGTTTTTAGTTTGTCAAATTCTTTGATACGGTTTACAGTGTCTATTACATATCTTTTCCACCAGTTATATATAGAGAATAATGGCTTACATATTTTGCCGTGTTTTTTGCAATAATAAGTTGTGGTAATTGGGGTTTTTAGAGTTGCTAAATCAGCATGAGTTGTTGCTCTAACTGAGCGGGTTGTACGACTTAGTATTAAAGATAATATTTTTTTACTTGCTGGGTTTTTTATAGTTTTAATTTGCTTAAATACAAAATCTATCTCATCTCTAATTGCCTGTAAAAACCATTTATCCAAAAATGTATTATTGTTACTATTCTGGGTAAGTTTTATATTGTATTTTTTAATAAGGTTTTGATAAATTACTAAAAAATCGCCTGCCTTTTTATTGCCATAGGCTTTATCATCAATTATTTTTTGGCTAACTTTATATTTAAAATCAGGTGATGGAAAAAACTCAGCATTAAAAGTTTTAAGCTCTGCTAATAGCTCGGTTTCAAAAATAGTATTTTGTTTTTGTTGTTGGAATTTTGCTAAATTTTGACTTATTTTAGTAGCCTCGTTTAAAATATCCTCAACATTATAATTGGCGATTTTTGTATTGCTAATAAAAGCATTAAATGTTGATACATCAATACCAATAGCATTTAAACCTAACTCATTTGCTTGTATAAGTGTTGTACCACTGCCACAAAAAGGGTCAAGTATTGCCTCGCCTTTATTAAAAAATACTTGTTTTTTAAAGCTATCGGTATGACTATCTAAAAAATACTCAACTAATTGCGGTATAAATTTACCCTTATAAGAATGCAGTCTATGTACATGTTTGGTAGTTTCTGCCTCTTTATATTGTTCAAAAGATAAATGCCAATTTAAGTCATTTCCTAAGGTGTTTTTATAATGCTCTTCTTTGGGTTTTTGAGAGTTGTAATAATGTTTTAACTCATCACGATTAACAACAGTACTACCATTATGAGTTTTCTTAGCAACTCTTGCATATTGTATTAAATACGATATATTAGCAGGACTAACATTTTTGCCTATATAATTTGAGGCCCAAATGCTAGCCTCTTTTATAGTAATTAAGTTTTGCATAAAACCTACTTAAAAAATATCTAAATTATTTGATTGCATAGTAGCCATATTAGCAATACTGCCAAATCGTGCCATAGTATTACCCCAATTATCCCCTGACTCTAAGCGTTTCATGTTCGACTCTTGCTGGGTTTTAGATTGCCATTTAACTAGGCAATATACCCGTTTATTTTCATCAATACCAGAATCACGACTAATAAAGCCATCGGCTGTTTTTAAATCTTGGTAAATCTCCTTAGATAATATCTGCCAATTTTCTAATTGCCCCTTGTGTAATTCAAACGATACTATTACAAAGTATTTACTCATGTTTCTCCTTAAAATTAAAATTATGATTATTTATGATTTTACTGCCTTATCGTATTCTTTAAGCCATTTATCTGCATCTTGTTTACTATATTTGCCTAAGTCTTGTTTTTTGCTTAACTTTGTTAGGGTAATTTCTTGGCTATTTAAAAAAAAGTACCCCCTTATTTCGCTTTAATTAATAACGAGTCGGACTTGTGATATATTTATTCAGGTACATTATTTTTTTATACCCAGCATAATTGCCTGAGATTGCTACACACTAAAAAGCAGTGCTTACAATGACGGTATAAAAAGCACCCACAATAACGAATTGGAATTATACCAACTGCCTATTAAAAAAAGCACCCAGAATAACGAATTGGAATTATACCCACCGTCATTGCGAGACTTGTAAAAGGTGTGACAATCTCATCTTACAAAAGCGGTGTGATTTAAAAAAGCACCCAGAATAATAAATTGGAATAATTGAGTACCAGTATGTTGCCACACACTAAAAAGCAGTGCTTACAATGACGATATAAAAAGCACCCAGAATAATAAATTGGAATTATGCCAACTGCCTATTAAAAAAAGTACTTAAAATAGTAAGCAAAGCTTACTTTGGGGAATATCCCCAAACCCCTAACAGCAATTGTTTTTTTAATTGAGGGGCAGAACTCATTCCTTCATTATAATTATGGTACAACTGCCCCTCAAACTCCCAATATAGACATTGTGCCTGTAAGTTACATTTTTGTCGTGAGATAATTCGTGGTGTGGTTTTAAAGAAGTACCAAGAATTGAGAATTAGAATTATACCCACCGTCATTGCGAGACTTTGTAAAAAGGCGTGGCAATCTCATCTTACAAATATGGTGTAATTAAGTATTGTGTCCCTAAAACTCTCTGTATATAACGCTTGAATTCAGCTGCCGCGTTAGCGGTCAGGTGGAATGCTTTGTTATATCTTTTTAAAACTTGCAACAAAATCAAAAAACATCATTAATGGTTACAATATTGCTTTCATTTACTTGCAATGTATGACTACATTTTGGATAATTCGTGCATCCTAGAAATTCTCCGTATTTCCCATTTCTTTCTATCATATATCCCCCGCATTCTACGCACAATTCAGTTTCAAAATCACAAGTATCATTGGAACATTTAGCATTTTTATTGTCTTCAGTTCTAAAGACTTCTTCGCTACATTCTGGGCAATATTGCACATTCTCTGTATATTTACACCTAGGAAAATTATTACACCCATAAAAATGTTTATTAGTATTTTTACCTTGCTTTCTTTTTCTCAATAAACCAGTTTTACACTCAGGACAATTTATTAATTTTATTTTTGGGTCGTTTAAAAAGAAAATGTCATCTTGGTTATTTTTAATAACCTCCTCAATAAAGGTGGATTTTTCATACATATTACTAAGTAAAAATACATTCTTTTTTGTTCTAGTAAGTGCTACATAAAACAATCTTCTCTCTTCTGCATCCTTAAATTCATCACCTTCTGGTATAACCAAATTTAATATCGGATCGTCTTCAATTTTTGAGGGAAAGCCAAATTTTCCCTTATTTATATTTAAAACAATAACATAATCGGCCTCATTCCCTTTTGAGCCATGAATAGTAGAAAAACTTATGTCAAAATTTAGATACTTATTTTTAAAAACACCCCTTAACTCAGTTAATAAAAAGTTATATCTAGCCAATATTAATATTTCTGCATCATTTTCCTTTCTGGCAATTAGATCTATTATTTTTATTAAATCTGACTGAGTGTCTCCAGTGTCCCAATATAGCAAAATACTAAATTTGGTTAAATCTTGTTCTTTAATAGTTTTAATTTTTTTCTTAATTTGATGTGGGTTTTTTTGAATAAAGTCAGAGACTATATCTGATACGATATTATCAAACCTAAAGGTGTAATCTAATTTAATTGTTTGAGAGAGTCCAAATATTTTTGTAAAATCTTGAATAATTTTTATATTACTTCCTGCAAACGCATTAATGGATTGCCAATCATCACCAACTACTGTCATTGAGGTGTTGTTAATTGGTAATAATTTTCTTATTAGCAACATTCTTGTTGTTGAAATATCTTGAAACTCATCTATAAAAATATGCTTAAACTGGTGCGTGTATTTCCCAGACTCTATTAAATTTACAGCTTTTACAATCATATCGTCAAAATCAATACAATCATTTCTATCTTGAAATTTTTCATATTCGGTAAATATAAATTCAAATAGTTTAATAAACAATTTTGTTCTTTGACTTTTTGTTTCAATAGCTTTTTGCTTTATTTCGTCAAGTTCATGCATATTTGATTTGTAGTGTTGCAAAAATGTTGTGAATAATTTAGTAAATGTATTATCCTCAATCGTTTCTTTTAATAGCTCATGGATTTCTGCCGAAGTAAGTTCTATAAATATAACATCACACTTCAACAGTTTTTCTTTTAACAATGGAAGCAAGATGTCTTCAGTAAATTCATAACTAAAGGTCTGTACTAAGGTTGTTCCATGCTCTTGATGTTTTTGTTTTTTCCATTCAATGCCATCTAAATACTCCTTTTTATTTATGTAAGGTGCTGTATTTTCATCTCTATCTATACCAAAATGTTCAATATAAACATCAAAATCAGGTAAATAAAAATCAGGTTTATATTGTCTTTTTTCTATTGTCCAAGTCTTATGTTTATAAGGCTCTTCGTATAAATATTTAATGCCGTTCAAGGTTAAAAAATTTGCAATTACAAGCTCTTGATGACTTTTTACTGTTTCTTCCTTTAAAGTTGTTAAATTTTCCCCTTGATTTTCACCCTTAGCCTCAACTTTATGTTTTAGAGCTTTCATATCATAGCTTTTTTGATAATCATAATATTCTCCAAGACTAGAAAACTCTGATTCACTCTTATACGGGATTCTGAAATAAGCCATAAAACTTGTAAAACTATCTAAAAATTCACCCATTGAAGATAGCAATCCATAAATAGTATCCTTAATGAATTTTGTCATATTTACAGGTGATTCAGTCATTGGACATAAATCTGGCTTTTGAGAGATAGACTCTGCAATAATGCTTAATCCAAACGAATGAAAGGTTTTTATTTTTACATGTATATTTTTTTCTTTAAACCTACCCTCTAATTCCTTTTTTGCATTTCTATTGAAAGCCAGTACCAATATTGTATTTTGATGAACAATATTTTTCCTAATCAAATAGATTACTTTGGCAACAATTACACTGGTTTTTCCAGAACCAGCCCCCGCCAATATGAGATTATTATTTTCATTAATAAGCACGGCATCTTTTTGTTTTTCTGTTAATGGGTTAGATTCGACAGTATCAAAGAAGTTTTTTTCTTTTATTTTTTCACTCGCAACAAAGGCTTTGTTTTTATTACTAATCCATTTGTTAGAATCGCGACGAAATGCTTCGATATCAGCAATAAAAGGTTGTATATTTTTATCTAATAAAAATTCTTCTTGATTTGATATGATGCCCTCTAATTTATGAATCAATTCAATTCTTGTGTAGGTGTCAATGTATCTATCGTTTGTAAATGATATTAGTTTATTTTGAAACTCTACAAGTTTGGTTTTAAATTGATTTAATTTGTTTTTGAGATTTATCTTAAGGTCATTAATTTCCGCCTCAATAAATTCAATACTTTGATTTATCTGATTTATTTCTTGCTCAAACTTGACAATGAGACGCTGATTTATTTCAATAATATTATTATATTTTTCGTTATATTGAATTAAACCAAAGCTTACTATTTCTACAATTTTTTCAAATATAGTCTTATTAGCTGATGTGATATCTTGTTTAGCTTTTTTAACTATTGATAGGTTTTTTACTTTGCGAGTTTCTAATTGGCTTGTTTCAGAGATTTTAATTTCAATCTGTTCGACTAAACTTCTCAAAATATTATCCTTGTAGTATTTTAGATATAACGACCAAGCTGTGCGGCGCAAACGAAGCGCAGCGTAGTTTGCGTCCGAACGAGCGCCTTGTTATGCACTTTAATGCCCACCTAATAAGCGGATAATTATTTGAGCCCATTTAATACTGTCAAACACTAGCGACTTTAAAACTGGCTTAGTGCCATGGACATCTGACATGTTTGCTCTTAGGCTCTGCATCACATAAGCAGCTTGATTTAATGCTCCTTCAAAGTTTTTATTAAACGGAACTATGCCAGAATCTACCCAGCTTATATCTTTTAAATCATTC
This sequence comes from Gammaproteobacteria bacterium, assembly GCA_965207335.1. Classification (GTDB taxonomy): domain Bacteria; phylum Pseudomonadota; class Gammaproteobacteria; order PS1; family Pseudothioglobaceae. Next base: position 833,756 of record OZ242267.1, on the reverse strand, counting down.
TCTACGTTTTTAAAAATACCAACAGCATTTAGGGTTACTTTGCAACGCTCTTGAAAAGATGCCTTCCCAGCGTCCCCAAGTTGTTTTTCATTGTAAATTTTGTTAGTAATTGAATCTACCGCTCCACATGCTGACGATAAAGCACCACTCAGATCGCCATCTCTGAATCGCATGGCTGCTTTTATTAAATCTTGTTTACAAGATTCGTCTAATTCTTCTAGCTCTTTTCGATCTAATATCTCGATTGGAATTACAGAACTACCTATAACCTGCCAACCAAGCCGAGATAAATATTTTTCAAGTTGTTCTTCAATGATGTTATTTCTTGCAAGCATTTCTTCAACAACAATATTTAGAAAGTGGCGTTTATCACTAATGCTAAACTCTGATAGGTGTTGCTCTATTACAGTTATAAGCTGCCCTTTGCTTACACTACTACCAGAGCGTTGAACTAGATGAGATATTTTTGTTGAATCGAAGCCAGCCAAGCCTACTATCTCCTTAATATCATAAAAGGAGAATGTGTTTTTCAATACAGCACTTACTGCGCTCCAAGCTGAATTCACATTAAGATCCATATTTGTCCTTTTTGCCGTTCAAGTGTATTTTCTCTGTATGCATTAATGTAAACGAGTGACACCGACTGATTTATCAATTCCATCAACTTTAATTTTGTAGCTACCGCCTTGTTCATATATAAGTACTTTAGGCATAAATGAATAATGATAGTGATACCAATATTCAGATTGTTGCCAAATCTGTCCATTCATTAGTTTAATAATTGTTTCACCCTCAAACCCTTCAAAATCACCATCTATCTGGGTTTCAATCGTGGCTGCGCTAGCGGGAGATCTATTTTCTTTTTGACCCACTGAAGAAATCACTTCAACATTTAGTGACTTATCACCTATGATTAATTTACCTTTGCTTGGACAGATTACTATACTAGGATAATATTCATATAAATACTCATACTCGTATTTAACTTCCCACATTGAACCATCATCAATTTTAAATATTTCACCGTCATTCCCCATGAATGGTGATGGGCTGAGAATTGACGATTGGAAACAACCTTGCGCAAACGAATTTATTGGCAATAACACCAAAACCAAAAAAATACTTTTGTCTTTAGTGGTTTTTCAAATTTCATAAATGCTTCCTTTAGTGCATAACTATTTATTAAACACATAATTATACACTAACTATTTTTAATTTTATTAAATACTTTAAAAAAATAATATTTTTAACATTAAATAACCATAATTATTTATTTATAATGTATATAATAATGAGTATATTTATTTAAATACACATAAATGACAAAAAAATTATTAGAAATTGTTCGTGATAAAATTCGCCTTAAACACTATAGTTATCAAACTGAAAAAACCTATCTTAGTTGGATAAAACGCTATATTTTATTTCACAATAAAAAACACCCTAAACAAATGGGAAAAATTGAAATTGAAGAATTTTTAACCGATTTAGCAGTTAATCGCAATGTTTCTCCTAGTACTCAAAATCAGGCTTTTAATGCTTTGTTATTTTTATACGAAAAAGTTTTAGGAATTTCAATTAAAAATAAAAACATATCTGCACTTATAGCTAAGGTAGAAATCCATATTCCTGCCGTTTTAACCATTGACGAAGTTAAAAATGTTATTTTCAATAGTAAGGGAATTTACCAGTTCATGCTAAAGCTTTTATACGGTTGCGGTCTGCGTATGAATGAATTATTACGATTGCGTATTAAAGATATTGATTTTAGCTTTAACAAAGTTTATATTTGGGATGGAAAAAGCCAAAAAGATAGGATTTTACCTCTGCCACTAAAAGTAAAAGAAGATTTGAAAATTCATATTGAAAATGTGAGAAAAACTCATAAAAAAGATATTATTAATGGCTTTGGTTATGTTCATTTGCCATTTGCACTAGATAAAAAATATCCAAATGCTAATACAGAATTTAAGTGGCAATATTTATTTCCTATGAGTTCAATTTCAAAAGACCCAAGAGGCAAGAAACAAATTCGCTACCATATACTACCAACAACTTTTGGTAGGAACATCAAAAATGCTGCTCGTTTATCTTATATTGATAAAAAAATTTCTGCCCATACTTTTCGTCATTCTTATGCAACACATTTATTACAAAATGGAATTGACATCCGTACAATTTCTGAACTTTTAGGACATAAAAACTTACAAACAACTATGATTTACAGCCATATTGTTAAAGAGTTAAGTCAAAACATTGTCAAAAGTCCACTGGACTTTTAACGGTATTTTTTTACCACTAAAAATTAAAGGTCTCTATATACATAGTATTCTTTGTGAATAAAATAGCAATAAATACTACGCTTAGTAAAATGTTTTTATACACCCACCGTCATTGCGAGACTTAATAAAGGTGTGGCAATCTCGTGCTACAAAAGCGGTGTGGTTTAAAAAAGCACCCACAATAGTAAGCAAAGCTCACTTTGGGGAATATCCCCAAACCCCTAACAGCAATTACAGGGTGTTTATTTTGTGTGAAGTTGTTTTACTTGTTTTTTTATTAGAGATCTTTGCATAAATAGAGATGATTAGCAGAGCTCTGATTTTTGCTTAATGTAAGTGAGTGAAAAGCGGGGTTCTGATGATTATTCATGTTTGTGCAAAGGTCTCCATTAGGGGCGGAACTAGTTTTCGTATTACAGTTACCGTACAACAGCCCCTCAAACTCCCCATATAGACATTGTGCTTGTAAGGTATATTTTTGTCGTGAGACATTCGCGGTGTGATTTTAAAAAAGTACCCAGAATAACAAATTGGAATTATGTTCACCGTCATTGCGAGCCTTTGTAAAAAGGCGTGGCAATCTCATCCTACAAGCACAGTATAATTGGCGGCAATTATTGCCTGTAATAATTAATGTTTATACCCCTTATTTTGTTATTATTTTATTGCCTCATTGTATTCTTCAAGCCATTTATCTGCATCTTCTTGACTATAACTACCTAAGTCTTGTTTTTCTTTTTCGCTTAACTCTGTTATGGTAATTTCTTGCGGTTTTTTATTATCGTCAATTAGCACAGTTTCATTTTCTATGCGTTTTATAGCCTCATCAATATAGTTTTTGTTAGGCAGTTTTTTAAGCATGTTAATAATATATTGCTTGTTATTTTCGTCAAACTCAAACTCAATCTTAATCTTAATACCTGATAAATTACCATTTTTACCTACTTGTTCATTAATTCGTTCTTTAAAACTAATTCCTTCATACTTTTCACTACAATAAACCCCTTGTAATTGTGCATAAGACAAATTCGCCCCTTGTAATTTTGCATTACGCAAATCCGCCCCTTGTAATTTTGCCCCATACAAATTCGCCCCTTGTAATTCTGCCCAAGACAAATTCGCCCCTTGTAATTCTGCATGACGCAAATCCGCACCTTGTAATTGTGCACCTCCCAAATTCGCCCCTTGTAATTTTGCCCTAGATAAATTCGCCCCTTGTAATTCTGCCCTAGATAAATTCGCCCCTTGTAATTTTGCACCAGACAAATTCGCACCTTGTAAGTTTGCACCAAACAAATTCGCCCCTTGTAAGTTTGCACCAATCAACCTTGCCCCTTGTAAGTTTGCATCAGACAACCTTGCCCCTTGTAAGTTTGCACCAATCAAATTTGCACCCTGCAAGTTTACATGAGATAAATCTAGTCTTTTGTTAAAATCTTTATGGCGTAAATATGTGCGTGTTAAATTAACACCTACTAGGCTTATAGTTGTTGTGGGGTAGTCATGGTTAATAAGTAGATTAAACCAATCTTCTTCTACAATTATATTTAATTGCTTAGCTAGTGGGTTTTTATCAATTAGTTTAGCAATAGCATCTTCTTTTGCTTTTTCATCAGGCACTAATTTTTGATATTCATCTAGTATTGCATTGTGAGTTGAGGTGATAGTAGCAGTAAAAATATTATAAGCACAACGACAAAAATCATCGCCATAATTATCTCTTAAATAATCTCTTAATTGATGTAATATTTGTAGGGCAATGTTTTTATCTGCACTTTTAATATTTGTTATATTGCCCATTGTCAATTGTTCTAATTGTTCTAATTGTTGAAACTCTTTTGAGTTGGTATTTTTTTGAGGTATATGTTGTCCTTGCAGACTTTTAATTTTTTTATCATGTTCAGATTTTGTAATATTTTCAGGCATAATTTTTTAAGTAATTTTTAAATGATTTTGTTTTAGGCATAATTTTTAAGTAATAAAACCTAGGCAATATAGCTATTTATTATTTTACTGCCTGTTTGTATTCTTTAAGCCATTTATTTGCATCTTGCTTACTATATTTGCCTAAGTCTTGTTTTTTGCTTAACTTTGTTAGGGTAATTTCTTGGCTGTTTAAAAAAAATGTAGTATCCTCTTATTTCGCTTTAATTAATAACTAGTCGGACTTGTGATATATTTATTCAGGTACATTATTTTTTTATACCCAGCATAATTGCCTGAGATTGCTACACACTAAAAAGCAGTGCTTACAATGACGGTATAAAAAGCACCCAGAATAACGAATTGGAATTATATCCATCGTCATTGCGAGACTTGTAAAAGGCGTGGCAATCTCATCCTACAAAAGCGGTGTAATTAGTACCAGTATAATTGCCTGAGATTGCCACACACTAAAAAACAGTGCTTACAATGACGAGGGAGAATTGTAAATCATAACAGGTAAAAATTATTTTAGGCTACTTGTAACTATATCTTTTACTTTTATAAGTTTGTATCCATATTGGTTTAAAATTTTTTCTGAAGTATCATTAAATGATTTAGAATATTGCTCATTGTATTTATTTTTTAATCCTTGTTTAGCGTTTTCAATTGATTTTAAAACTTCATTTTTAAAAGCATCTCTATTAAGTGCTTCAAATAAATAAACTATTGCTACATCAGTTAAAAACCAAACACTGATAGCAGCAACTGGTGAGCAAATCCAAACAAAAGGTCCGCAAGTAATACCTGCAACACCTGCTGCAGTTGCTGCTACTGCTTTTGCAGAAGTTTTTGCTGCTACTTTAATAATTGCTTTACCTGCTAATTTTGTGCTTATAGATTGTACTAATCTTGGAGCAAAGCGAGAGGCTATTAATAAACCAAGCTTGCTTTCTTGTACTATTTCATTTTTATAAATATCATTGTGTAAAGTTTTAAGAGTTGTAGTACTTAATTTAACACCATTAGTACTAGCATCATAAAGTGTATCTAAATGCTCTTTTAATATTTTTTCATACTCATCATCTATATTTTTAAATGTTTTTGATGCTTGATTTTCAAAATCCTTATTAAATAGTTTTTGTTTTATTAATTCTTCAATATTTCCTGCAACTGCATAACTTAATTCAGTATATTCACCGATAACAGAATAATGAAAATCCAAAAATATATCCACATTATCTTCAACTTCTTTAAATAATTTATCTACTTCTAAGCCAACTTGTTTTTGAATTTTATTTAGTTTTTCATTTCTATCTTTAATAATTTTATCTTTATTTTTATCTAAATTATTTTTTATTAAGGGAATCTCATATATTTTTGGAACTACATCTGGTTTTGGTTTAGTATCAGGTCGTATGCTAGCAATAATACTGGCTATAATAAAAATTAACATAAATATCAAAATAACAGCCCAAAATATTTTTTCAAATTTAGACATTTGAAATATAAGATTAGATAGCCAACTTTTTTTAGTTGTTGTTTTTATATTATCTTGTGAGCTTTTATTTTGCAATTTTTGTTTTGTATTATTGTTGATCATTTTCTTGTTTAGGACTAAATATTTTATCAAGTATATACACAATTTGTACAATAAATCTATTAATGCCTATTACTGTTAGACCATTAATAATAATAAATCCAACCCATACAAAAATATTTGACGATTTTATTACCGACCACCAAAGAAAAGCATCTAACTCAGTTTTTAGTCTTAAAACATAATCTATAATATAACATTGTGAATTGATTGATTTTGTCGCAGTTTCAATTGTACTCTCTAAGTTATCTCTTAAATATGCTGGAGCATAACCATTTAATATAGTATATAAATATATTGTAATAAGTAATAATATTGCTATATTAATTGTCGCCTCCCTTGAAAATAAGTATAAATATTTAGAGCGGACTGTATTTGCAAGTAGTCTATTAAATAATTTAAAAATTGCTATAACAATAATAGTATGAAATATAATATACAGCCATAATTCTATTGGGTAATCAATAATGCTGTGCATAGTTGATATTGTTAATACTATAGATGCTAATAAATAAAATATTATCATCATAATTTTAGATGATAGTAATTTTGCAAAAAATGAATCTTCTTTAAAATAACAGTTTTTAAAACAATTTCTTTGATGAGATTTTATTTCAATTAGTCCATAAGCAATAGTTGCTAATAATACTATTGGAAAAAATAGCGACCAACAACTGTATGAGTAAGTTATTTTCCAACTAAAAAAAACTAAAAATACAGTGACAATAGAACCTATAAATAGTTTTATATTTGTAGCATTTATAATTTGTTTCATATATAAATTTTGGGTTTTAACTAGTTAAGAATCTTAATAAAAAAGCAATATTTATAACAAGCCTTGCCTGTTAAAATACTAAAAACCTAGGCAATATAGCTATTTATTATTTTACTGCCTGTTTGTATTCTTTAAGCCATTTATTTGCATCTTGTTTACTATATTTGCCTAAGTCTTGTTTTTTGCTTAACTTTGTTAGGGTAATTTCTTGGCTGTTTAAAAAAAATGTAGTATATCCTTATTTCTCTTTAATTAATCACGAGTCGGACTTGTGATATATTTATTCAGGTACATTATTATTTTATACCCAGCATAATTGCCTGAGATTGCTACACACTAAAAAAACAGTGCTTACAATGACGGTATAAAAAGCACCCACAATAGTAAGCAAAGCTTACTTTGGGGAATATCCCCAAACCCCTAACAGCAATTGTTTTTTTAATTGAGGGGCAGAACTCATTCCTTTATTACAACTATGGTACAACTGCCCCTCAAACTCCCCGTATAGACATAGTGCCTATAATTTACATTTTTGTCGTGAGATATTTGTGGTGTGGTTTTAAAAGAAGTACCAAAAATGAATAATTGGAATTATACCCACCGTAATTGCGAGCCTTGTAAAAGGCGTGGCAATCTCATCCTACAAGCACAGTATAATTGGCGACAATTATTGCCTGTTAAAATACTAATTAGTATTAATTACTAGCATTTTATCCTCGCACATATCCGCCATAGTATAACCAATACCGCCTACACCATAGCCTGATTGTCTTCTACCTGCAAATGGCATCCAGTCGGTGCGAAAGGTGCTGTAATCATTAATCATTACTGCTGATGAGTCAAGTTTTTTCGCAGTATTCATAGCAAACTGGATGTTGTCGGTAAAAATAGCAGATTGAAAGGCTACTTCTAGGCTATTTGCTGCATTTATAGCATCATTAACATCATCGTAGTTATATACACATACAACTGGGCCAAAAATTTCTTTTTTGGTTACCTTAGAATCAGTACTTGGATTAAGTAGCACAGTAGGTGCATAAGTTGTATAGCCTAATCTTTTACCACCACATAATAGGGTTGCTCCCTCTGCTACTGCCTCTTTTACCCAAGATTCTACTCTATCAACTTCCTTAGGTGAAATAAGTGGCCCTACTTCGGTATCTGGGTTTATGGCATCACCTACTATTAAGGACTTAGCTTTATCGGCAATTTTATTAGCAATCTCTTCTACCCTAGCACTAGGGATGAATATTCTTTGTACTGATACACAAACTTGCCCAGCGTGATAAAACCCTGCTTTAATTACCCCATTTATAAAGCCATCAATATTATGATAATCATCAAAAATAAGCGGTGCTGAGCCTCCATGTTCTAGGGCACATCTAGTACCCGGGGCTAATTTAGAGCGAAGATACCAGCCAACACCAGCCGAGCCAATAAAGCTAAAAAATGCAACGCGGCTATCTGTTACTAGCTTTTCAGACTCAGGTATAGCACATACCGCAACTTGTAGCCAATATTTTGGCAATCCTGCTTTATTAGCTAGTTCAACAAATCTTAAACAACAAAGCGGTGTAGTATCAGCAGGTTTTATAATTACTGGACAGCCAACAGCAACACCCGGTACTACTTGATGTACAATTAAATTTAGTGGGTGGTTAAAAGCACTAACTGCCACTACAACACCAATAGGCTCAGGTGTGGTAAAAGCAATTTTTCCTGCACCTGCTGGGGTTAAATCCATAGGAATTTGCATACCACGCATAGTGCGAATTTCGCTAATAGCAAGTTTTACCCCATCAATAGCCCTTGCTACTTCCACCTTAGCATCCATAAGCGGTTTACCGCCCTCATTGGCAATTAACATGGCTAAATCATCTTGCTCTTTTGCCATTAAATTTGCTAATTTATCTAGGATTTTAATGCGTTTAAAAGCTGGCAAACCTTGACGATTATCAAGGTGTGTTTGATGAGCATATTTTAATTTTCTCTCAATATCTTCTAAGGTGTCTAATTCAACTGTTTGTAATAATTTTTGTGTGTAAGCTTGTCTTATTTCTAACATTTTTTATCCTTTTATTAAAATTTATAATTAATTACTAGCATTAATCCATTTAATAGAACAACCCATTGATGGTATTTGCTCTTTTGGGCCATTGTTTGTTGTTGCAATTTGTACCATAGCATTAAATAAATCTCTGCTTGCATTTTCTGCGGTTTCTTTTCTGGATTCGTCTAATCGTCCGCGATATTGCAATTCTAAATCTTTGTTATAGCCAAAAAAATCAGGGGTACAAACAGCAGCATATTTCTTGGCAATTTCTTGAGTGCTATCTATTAAGTATGGAAATGGCAGAGCTAATTCTTGTGATATTTTTTGCATATTTTCAAAACTATCCTCTTGATAATCAGTTGGATCATTTGACATAATAGCAACAGCATTAACCCCTAAGGGTATTAATTCTTTAACATCGCGGATGATTCTATGACGAATTGACTGAACATACGGGCAATGATTGCAAATAAACATTACTAATAAACCATTTGTACCTTTACAATCTGCCAGAGTATATGTTTTGTTATCTACCCCTTGTAATGCAAAATCAATAGCAGGTATGCCAAAATCACAAATAGGCGGTTGAATACTAGCCATTTATATCTCCTAAAACTACTTATTATAAATTATCAGCAGTATTTTTTAGTAATAATTTTTTTAATTAATTTAGTTATAAAAAAAAAGCTAAAACAGTTTACAATGTACTGCTATAAATTAATTTTATATTTTAGCTATTTTGGTGGTTGTTATAGGTGTAGTTAACCATATTATAGTTAGGACTAAAAGACATAGGATTTTTGATGATTATTCATATTTATACAAAAATCTCTTTATCTACAAAAATAACAAAAAACTAAAATTGTCACAATGGATGCTATTATTAGTGTTAATAAACTTAAAAAAACTTTTTTGGAAACAGATGTTTTAAAAGAAGTTTCTTTTTCTGCTTATCAAGGAGATGTTATAGCTATTTTAGGCTCTAGTGGCTCTGGTAAAAGTACCCTGCTTAGATGCTTAAATTTACTAGAAATACCTGATTCTGGCAGTATTAAAATTTTAGGTGAAGATATTAATTTTAGTACGAAAAATAACAAGAGATTTATTGATGAGAAACAAGTTTTACAAATAAGAAAAAAAGTTGCAATGGTTTTTCAACAATTTAACTTATGGCAACATATGAATGTTTTACAAAATGTTACAGAGGTGCCAATTAAAGTATTAAAAATTGATAAAAAAACTGCCACAGAAAAAGCCATTAGTTGTTTGGTTAAAGTTGGTATGTCTGGTTATGAGAGGAAATTTCCTAGCCAATTATCTGGAGGACAAAAACAAAGAGTAGCTATAGCTAGGGCATTAGCTGTAACACCTAGTATTATTTTATTTGATGAGCCAACCTCAGCACTAGACCCAGAATTAGTACAAGAGGTATTAGGTATTATAGGCTCTCTGGCAAAGGAAGAAATAACAATGTTGGTAGTTACTCACGAAATGAAATTCGCTAAAAATGTATCTAATAAAACACTATTTTTGCATCAAGGAAAAATAGAAGAATTTAGTGATACTAAAACAATATTTACTGCCCCTAAATCTGCTGTTTTTTTAAACTTTATTAAAAATGCTGCAATAGGTTAGTAAGATAGTTATAGTCTATTCACTGCATCGTATTTTAATTTATATACTCTTATTGTAGTATGGTACAATGGAATTGTAAAATTAAAAAGGAGATTAAAATCATGAAAAAAGTTATTGTATTTAGTATGTTATTATTATTATCTTTAGTAGGCTATGCTAAAGATTTAAGAATAGGAGTTGAAGGGGCTTATCCACCTTTTAGTAAAACAAATCCTGATGGCAGTGTTGTTGGTTTTGATATTGATATAGCTAATGCTTTGTGCATGGTAATAGGAGTTAAATGTATTTTGGTAACACAAGATTGGGATGGTATGATACCAGCACTACTTTCTCGTAAATTTGACGCTATTATAGCCTCTATGTCTATTACCGCAGAACGCAAGAAAAGGGTAGCATTTACTGGTAAGTATTATTCATCTCCAGCTAGATTTATTAAAAAATCAAATAATAACATAAGAATTATCAATAGTAAAATGAAAGGACTAAAAGTTGGCGTACAACAAGAGACAATTATGGATAAATTCCTAACTGATAATTGGGGCAGAATTGTTACAATTAGACGCTATGCTACCCAAGAAGATGCCAATAATGACTTATTAGTGGGACGCGTTGACTTGGTATTTAATGAAATTGGACCAGGTGATGGTTTTATTAAAGCAAATGGCAATAAATTAACTTTTGTTGGTCCTAGTTATTCTGACCCAGATTGGTTTGGTGAAGGCATAGGTATTGCTATTCGTAAAACAGATAGAACATTAAAGAATAACTTAAACAATGCTATTGCTACTATCCGTGCAAATGGTACTTATGATAGAATTGCCAGTAAATATTTTGATTACAATATATACGGCGATTAAGTTTTAGCTTGATTAAGACTATAATGGTATTATCGTTTTGCTCTTAGACTATTTGCCAACATTTGCCAATGGACTATTTATTAGTTTATCTGTGGCACTACTATCCTTATTATTTTCTATAATTATTGGCTTATTAGTGGCTTTTGCTAAGTTAAGTAATACCATAATAACCAAAGCTAGTGCAAATATATACACTTTAGTTGTGCGTGGTGTGCCTGATTTAGTGATGATGTTTTTAGTTTTTTATGGTGGGCAAATAGCAATAAATAATATAGGTACTTATTACGGCTTAGATTATATAGATATTGATGCTTTTTATGCTGGGGTATTTACTTTGTCTTTTATTTTTGGTGCTTTTATGGCTGAAACTTTTAGGGCAGCTATTTTAGCAGTTGATAAAGACCAAATAGAAACGGCAAAAGCCTTTGGTATGAGTAAGTCCTTAATTATTAGGCGTATTATTATCGCCCAAATGTTGCTACATGCCTTACCTGGACTTACTAATAATTGGTTAGTATTATTAAAAGCAACAGCAATACTTTCAGTAATAGGTTTGCACGATATGGTATTTGTAGCTACAGTAGCAAGCCGTTCTACACACCAGCCTTTTATATTTTATTTCCTTATTTCTCTAGTGTATTTATTGCTAACTTGGCTATCTATTAAGGCAATAAATAAAATAAAGCAACACTATCATGTGGAATATCAATTATGAGTTTTGATATAGCAACTATTTATGACAACATAGACTTGTATTTTTCAGGTTTTGCCATGACTATGTTTCTTACCTTTTTTTCTTTGATAGTAGGGTTAATAATAGCTCTTGTATTTTCTGTAATAAAAGACGGTAGCATGACTTTTACTATTAAAATAGTTGATATAGTAGTTTTTTATTTTCGTGGTACTCCTTGTTTACTGCAAATTTATATTATATATTTTGGCTTAGCACAATTTGAATTATTAAGAGATAGTATTTTTTGGGTTTTATTTAGCGAGCCATTATTTTGTGCTCTATTAGCTTTAACACTAAATACGGCTGCTTACACTACAGAAATTATATACGGTGCTATAAAAGCAACTCCTAAGGGTGAAATAGAGGCAGGCCGCGCCTTTGGATTTAGTCGTATTGGTAATTTGAAAAATATCATTTTACCAAGCGTTATTCGTAGAATTATCCCTCTTTATGCAAATGAGTCAATATTTTTAATGCAAGCTACAGCATTAGCTAGTACAATTACTATTGTAGAGCTGACACAAACAGCTAGAATTATGAATGCTCGATACTTTATTCCCTTTGAAGCATTCATATTTGCAGCACTATTTTATATGGTAGTAAGTTATATAATTTTTGCTGGTTTACGCCTATTAGAAAAAAGGTTAAATGAGCACAAAAAAGTTTTAATATAAAGAGATCTTTGCACAAAAATAATCATCAAAACCCCGCTTTCCATTCACTGACATTAAGCAAAAATCAGAGCTCTGCTAATCATCCCTATTTATGCAAAGGTCTCAAAATTACTTAACTAAAATAATTGCTAAAATTAGCATAGGTATTTTTTTAATTAATTAGTTATAAAAAAAAGTTAAAACAGTTTATAATACCGCTGTAAATTAATTTGATATTTTTTAGTTATATGAGTACTTATAGTATTAAAGCAGGTGACATACAAAGACAATGGTTTATAGTTGATGCTAGCGGTAAAACACTAGGTCGCTTAGCAAGTGTTATTGCTACTCGTTTACGAGGTAAACATAAAGCAGAATACACTCCACATATGGATACAGGCGACTACATAATAGTAGTAAATGCAAGTAAAATAACTGTTACAGGCAATAAATTAAACGATAAAATGTATCATAGACACACAGGATTTGTTGGTAATTTAAAATCAACACCACTAAAAGACATGATGGCTAAAAAGCCAGAAGAGGTAATTAAAATAGCCGTTAAGGGTATGTTGCCAAAAGGTCCATTAGGTAGAGATATGTTTAGAAAACTAAAAGTATTTGCAAAAAATGAACACACTCATACTGCACAGCAACCAACAGTTTTAGATATTTAATTATGAAAAAACAAAGTTATTATGCCACAGGCAAGAGAAAAACATCTATTGCCAGAGTTTACATGAAAAAAGGTAAAGGTAAAATGATTATAAATAAACTACCAATCAAAGAATATCTTACCCGCATAACTGCCAGTATGATTATTAATCAACCGCTGGAAGTTGTAGAAATGGTAGATAATTTTGACTTTGATATCACAGTTAAAGGCGGTGGCGATATAGGACAAGCAAATGCTATTCGTCTAGGTGTTACTCGTGCTTTAATGAAATACGATGAAACCCTAAGACCAGCACTTAGAGAAGTTGGGCTTGTAACTCGTGATTCTAGAAAAGTTGAACGCAAAAAAGTTGGCAAAAGAAAAGCACGCAAGAGTGTTCAATTTTCTAAACGCTAATATCAGTAATATAAAAATATTTATTTATTTAATTATTTTAGGCATTTTTTTAGATGGCTGTTCGTTTTCTGGACTATCTAAACATAAAAATAATTGGCAAAAAACTCATATAGTTGCTGTTAATGCTAGGGAAAAACTTCAAGTAGGCGATATTCTAATAACTCCAAAAGACTGGACTAATCCATTATCATGGTTTGGGCATTCAGCATTATTAATTAGCAAAGATGAAGTAGGTGAATATCCAAAATTAGGCTACGGTTTTCAACAAGTAAATATTTATGATTGGTTGTTTGCTAGAAATTATGTTAAAGTTTTGCGATACAAAAAATTTGACTCTAAATTTAAAAAACAGTTTTTAATTAATATTAATAAATTAGTAACAGCTAGTTATAATCCATTTTTTGCAAAAGATGATGCTTTGTTGCAAGAAATAAAAAAAGTTGATTTACATTGCTCGTCTTATATTTGGCTTGCTTATGCTAAAACCGCTAAAGACTTAGGGTATGAGTTAGACTTAGATAGCGACAAAGGTTATTTTGTAATGCCCTATGATATTTTATATTCCAAGCAATTAACGGACTTATGGTTAAATACAAGCACATCAACAATTAATGGTAATTTTTAGCTACCACTCATCTATTTGCTCCCTTGTCATTAGCTCGTAGATTGCTTGTTGCGGGGTAATATCATTATGAATTATCATATATACATATTGACAAATAGGAAGCTCAATATTATTGTCCTTAGCTAGTATTAGTGTCATATCTAGTGCATTTAAGCCCTCTATGGTGCCGTTGGTATTTGTTATAGCAGTTTTTATATCTTTATATTTAATTATATTTTTGCCAAAACTTCTATTTCTTGATAAATCATCATAGCAAGTTAGCACCAAATCGCCAATACCAGTTAAACCCATAAAAGTTTCTTGTTTTGCACCCAAACTTAAACCTAATCTAGTAATTTCTGCTAAACCTCTGGTAACAAGGGCGGCTTGAGTGTTAGCACCGTATTTAAGTCCAGCAACAATACCAGATGCTATGGCTAAGATATTTTTTACAGCTCCACCTATTTGTGCACCAATAATATCATTATTAGTATATGCTCTTATGTACTTATTTTTGATAATATCTGCCCAATATTTATTATTATTATTATCTTCACTACTAATTACTAAAGTGGTTGGTTTTTGCTTTATTACTTCATAAGCAAAACTAGGTCCTGATATTAAAGTAGCTGTATGGTTTGGTAATTTTTGCTCAAAGGTTTTATGCATTAATTGTTTATTTTTACTATCAAAACCCTTAGTTGCCCAAGCAATTTTACTACTTGATAATAAGTGTGGTTTTATTTTGTCTAAGGTTTCACAAAAGGCATTACTAGGCACTACAATTAATATAGCATTACATTTGCTGATAATTTTTATATCAGCTGTTGGATTAATATTATTAGATAGATTGTTAGCATTACTTAATTCTGCTTTGTCGTAGCAGTGTAAGTGTATTTGATATTTATCAGCCAAAGATAAAGCTAGGGCAGAACCCCATTTTCCCGCACCTATTATGGCTATGTTTGGTTTAATCATATTATTATATATTACTGCAAATAGTGGTTATACTACTTTTTAAAACTATGCTGTTTTTGTATAAATATATAGTCCTTATAAAGTTGCTTAACAAGTTTTTATATAGGATAAGAGTTAAGCTATTGTTTTATTGTTAGCCTATATTTATTATATTTTTTAAAATCCATATTAATATAGTAGTCTTAATTATTTTTTACTAATTGGCATATTAGCAGAAGACCAAGCATTAAAACCACCTTTTAAGTTATAAGGGGTAAATCCATTTTTGCCTAGCACTTGTGATATATGAGCTGAACGGCTACCACTTCTACAATACACTAATACTGGTTTCTTTTTATCTAAGGTGTCTAGTTTAGATTTTACTTGTGACATAGGCATATGAATATCACCATTAATATGTCCGCCTTTTCTTTCCTTTTTTTCTCTAACATCTAATATAGTTATTTTAGAGTTATTCATTAATTCTATTAACTCATTGACATTTATTTCTTGATATTTTTTAAATTTAGGGCTAACAAAACTAAAAATTAGTAAGCCTAGCAAAATCCCAAACATTGCTGCTAATATGGGTTGCATAGTCATAAAATTTATAAAATCTGTCATATTTATTGTCCTTGTAAAAAGTTTTTTAGCATATCCATTCCGTGCTCTGTGAGTATGGATTCTGGATGGAATTGTACGCCATATATTGGGTATTTTTTATGCTTAATAGCCATTATTTCTTCTATTTTGTTGTTTTTTTCTTTAGTCCAAGCTGTAACTGTAAAGCATTCTGGTAAGCTTTTTTGCTCTGCTACCAAAGAATGATAGCGAGTAGTTTTAACAGGATTAACTATGTCTTTAAATACCGAGCTACCATTATGATACACTTCTGATATTTTACCGTGCATAATTTTTTTGGCTTGCACTATTTTACCGCCAAATGCCTGAACTATGCTTTGGTGTCCAAGACAGACGCCTAAAATCGGTATTTTATTTGTAAAATACTTAACCACATCTAAGGAAATACCTGCTTCATTAGGAGTACAAGGTCCTGGCGATATTACTATATATTTTGGTGCTAATTGCTCTATTTGTGCTATTGATATAACATCATTTCTGTATGTTTCTACCTTTTGACCTAGTATGCTAAAATACTGCACTAAGTTATAGGTAAAAGAATCATAATTATCAATCATTAATAACATAAGATATTATAAATAAAGACTACTGTATAGAAGGTATTTATGTGTGTAGCATTGTTTTTATGTTGTTTGCTGTACAAATAAACAACTTTTATACAGTGTCATAATAAATTTTGTTTAAAATCCCAGCCTTATAACTTAATGCAGTAGTATTTAATTCTAAACTATTGCATAACATAAGCGGGTATTTTACTTATAAATATTTATTATTGTAGTGTTAAAATTATGCTAATTCTAAATAAATACCTGTCATGGCCAAAAAAAAGATAGTTAATAAAAGCCTAATAATTCAATATTGTAAATATTTAGCAATATTTAAGGGTTTTTTAATGTTTTTTGTATTATCGTTTTCTAATATTTATGCAGAACAATTAATTAATAATAACTCTTTACAATCATTAACAGAGCAAAAGCAAGGAATTGAGTTTTTAAGAGAGATTTTTAAGACTAATAAAGTTATAAAAGATATTGAAATATCATCTTATATATCAAATTTAGGGCATAAATTAACACAATATAGCTATGATAAAGATATAAATTATGGATTTTTTTTATTACAAGATAGTTCTATTAATGCTTTTGCTGGCCCTTATGGTTATATAGGAATTCATACTGGATTATTATTAGCTAGTGAGCATGAGGCGGAGTTAGCTGCTGTTTTAACACATGAAATAGCACATATAACCCAGAGGCATTTATTACGCTATCAAACAAAAATAGAAGATAATAATATTTTATTAGGTGCTGGAATACTAGCATCTATATTTATTAAAAATTCAGAGTTAAGTCAAGCAATAATTGGCTCTACTATAGCTGGGGTTGCCCAAAGGTCGGTAAACTTTACCAGAGAGCACGAAGTAGAGGCCGATAGAGTTGGCTCAATTATATTATCCAAGGCACAATTTAATCCCAGAGGTATGATAGCTTTTTTTACTAAATTAAAAGATGAGCAAGGTGCTATTGAATATATTAGAACCCATCCTCTTAGTATTAATCGTATGACAGCAGTGCTACAAACAATACCTATAAATACTAGTTATAACTATAAAGATTCTTTCATTTATAAGGTAATAAAAGCTAAATTATATTATAAAATTATTGAGCGGGTAAACCCTACTAATGATAAAAAAATCAATCTTTATATCAATGCCTATGATTTATTTATTAAACAAGAATATAAAGAAGCTAAAAATACTATGCAAAAATTATTAAAGCTTAATCAATCTAGCACTAGTTATATTTTATATGCTAGAATTTTGTCTGCTAATAATGAACATGAGCAAGCTATAAAATATTTAACCCCACTTATAAATAACGATAATTTTGAGCCTATAATTTATTATTTGGCACAAATATATCAAAATAACAAAGAATTACAAAAGGCAATTAATCTACTTAGAATAACAACAAAGACTAAACAAGTCAGCTATTTAACTTATGATTTACTAGCAGAGCTATTTGTAGCTAATAAGCAAGTAGATAGATACCATCTTGCTAAGTCATATAGCTTAGTTAGACAAGGCAATTACAAAGATGCACTAATTCATCTTAAACAAGCATCAGCAATTACCAGTGATAATGATTTTAAAGATATAACTGATTATAATTTAACTAATTTAACAAATAACATGAAGTTGTTGGACTTAAAATAAAAGACTAATTCACCTTATTGTTTAGTAATAACACCATTTTTTGTGCCTAATAATAAAACATTAGCACCTCTGTTAGCAAATAAGCCATTTGATACAATGCCAACTATGGAGTTTAACTTAGTTTCTAAACTAGGGGCATCATTTATTGTTAAACCTGTTATATCTAAGATGACATTTTGATTATCAGTTATAAAACCTTGTCTTAGTTTTGCCTTGCCAGTTGTTAGTTTTTCTATTTCTTTAACTACATAATTTACCGACATAGGTATTACTTCAACAGGTAGGGGGAATTTACCCATAGTATCAACTAACTTAGTACTATCAGCAATACAGATAAATTTATCAGCAACTGCGGCTACTATTTTTTCGCGAGTTAATGCTCCACCACCACCTTTTATCATATGTAATTTATCATTAATCTCATCAGCACCGTCAATATATACCGAGATATTACCAACTTCGTTTAAGTCTAATACTTTTATATTATGAGATTTTAATCTGTCCCTAGTACTATCAGAGCTAGCTACTGTGGCTATTATTTTATCTTTTATGCTTGCTAACTCATCAATAAAAAAATTAGCAGTAGAGCCAGTACCTACCCCGATAATAGTGTTAGGGATTACATATTTTAGAGCTTCTTTTGCAACTTGTAGTTTCATTTCATCTTGATTCATAGTAAAATTCTATATAGTATTTAACTGACAAATTATAACATGAGACCTTTGCATAAATAGGGATGATTAGCAGAATTCTGATTTTTGCTTAATTGATGATTTTCTATTAAGCCTGCCCTAGTTGTTCTAAAGCTGGTTTGATAAAAATTATCAAGTGAGTAAAAAGCGGAGTTCTGATGATTATTCATGTTTGTGCAAAGGTCTCAACATAATAACATAATGACTAAATTACAAAGTATTGTTTTAGCCACCAGTAATAAAGGCAAGATAAAGGATTTTCAAAAGTTAAATAATAATAAATTTAACCTAATACCACAACAAGAATTAAATGTAGTTGATACCAATGAGACAGGGCTTAGCTTTATAGAAAATGCTATTTTAAAAGCAAGAGGTGCTAGTAAACAAGCAAATATGCCAGCTATTGCTGATGATAGTGGCTTAGTGGTAGATTATTTGGGTGGTGCACCGGGAATTTATTCTGCTCGTTATGCAGGAGATAAGAGCAATTCAAGCGACAATATAAAAAAACTATTAACTAATATGCAAAAGGCAAAAGGCAAAGATAGAAGTGCCTATTTTTATTGTGCTATTGTTATGGTATTATCTAGCGATAGTCCTACACCTATTATTGCACAGGGTAAATGGCATGGCAGTATTGCTGATAAGTGTTATGGCGATAATGGTTTTGGTTACGACCCTATATTTTACCCTGATAATTATTCAATTACCTCAGCCCAGATGAGTATTGATTACAAAAATACCATTTCACACAGGGCTATTGCACTTAATAAATTATTTAATATATTGAGACCTTTGCATAAACATGAATAATCATCAGAACCCAGCTTTCCACTCACTGACATTAAGCAAAAATCAGAGCTCTGTTAATCATCCCTATTTATGCAAAGGTCTCATATTAACTCAACAATTCTAGTATAAGATTTAGTTTTATAGCCTTATTTTTCTAAGCTATTTACCTTGTTTAATAATTTATCAATAGTTCTATTTAATTGGTTTATTTTATTTTTATATTTTAAAGATAGTTTTAATTGGCCAGTAGTTATTTTATGATTGATATAATCAATTTGTAATTGCATATTATTATTGTTATTTATCATTTGGGCTAACTTATTGTTTGTTATTTGACTTGTATTTAATAATTCATTGTATTTATCATTTATATTTTGTTTTTGTTTTATTAAAGTATTAATTTCTGTTATTTTTTGTTGTGATAATTTAGTATTTTGAGCTAGTTCTTTATCAATTTTAGTAAATTTATTTTGGGTTATTAATAGTTTATTTTTGATTCTTTGTAATTGATTTTTGCCATATATAATATTATTTTTAGATAGTTGTAATTTGTTAGATATGGTTGATATTTTTTGTGTATATGTATCTAATGTTTGAGAATTATCAGTTAGTTTATTTTGTAGTTGTTGGAGTTGTAAGCGTAATTTATTGTTGGTTTGTTTACTAGATAATATATTTTTATTATTGTTATTTATGGTAGATTCTAACTTTAATATCCTAGCATTTAACCCTTCAATTTTTAATGCTAATTGCTGTTTATTTGTTGTTATTGTTTGTAATTCTATTGTTGTATTATTTGATTTTTGTATTTCTTGTTGAAGTTTTGATTTGCTATTTTGTATTACTTTATTTGCTGTTATTAAGTCTTGTGCTAGTTTTTTGTTGTCAGCTAATTTATTTTGGCTATTTATTATAAAATTATTGTTTTCTTTAATCAGAGTTTTTATTTGTTTGTTTTGATTGCTTATGTTATTTTGAGCTAATTGCTGTTTATTTGTTGTTATTGTTTGTAATTCTATTGTTGTATTATTTGATTTTTGTATTTCTTGTTGAAGTTTTGATTTGCTATTTTGTATTACTTTATTTGCTGTTATTAAGTCTTGTGCTAGTTTTTTGTTGTCAGCTAATTTATTTTGGCTATTTATTATAAAATTATTGTTTTCTTTAATCAGAGTTTTTATTTGTTTGTTTTTATTACTTATGTTATTTTGAGCTAGTTGTAGTTTTTTACTACTATCTTGTATGTTGGATTTTAATTTTAATATCCTAGCATTTAACCCTTCAATTTTTAGTGCTAATTGCTGTTTATTTGTTGTTATTGTTTGTAATTCTATTGTTGTATTATTTGATTTTTGTATTTCTTGTTGAAGTTTTGATTTGCTATTTTGTATTACTTTATTTGCTGTTATTAAGTCTTGTGCTAGTTTTTTGTTGTCAGCTAATTTATTTTGGCTATTTATTATAAAATTATTGTTTTCTTTAATCAGAGTTTTTATTTGTTTGTTTTGATTGCTTATGTTATTTTGAGCTAGTTGTAGTTTTTTACTACTATCTTGTATGTTGGATTTTAATTTTAATATCCTAGCATTTAACCCTTCAATTTTTAGTGCTAATTGCTGTTTATTTGTTGTTATTGTTTGTAATTCTATTGTTGTATTATTTGATTTTTGTATTTCTTGTTGAAGTTTTGATTTGCTATTTTGTATTACTTTATTTGCTGTTATTAAGTCTTGTGCTAGTTTTTTGTTGTCAGCTAATTTATTTTGGCTATTTATTATAAAATTATTGTTTTCTTTAATCAGAGTTTTTATTTGTTTGTTTTGATTGCTTATGTTATTTTGAGCTAGTTGTAATTTTTTGATGGTGTTATTTATATTATTTATTAATAATTCATCATTATTTGCTAGGTATTTTCTAATAGCTTTTAAATCAGATATTTGTAAATTATTTTTATCATCAACTAGCACAGAGTTTGTTTTATTGACATTTAATTTATTTAAAATTTTGCTATCAATTTTATTTTTATTATTAAATATTTGCCATATGTATTCGCTTTGATAAGATATTTTATTTTGTAAAGTGGCTATTTGTGCAATAGATTTATTAGCGTCGTACAGCTGTAAT
The DNA here is from genome assembly GCA_965207335.1 of Gammaproteobacteria bacterium. GTDB lineage: Bacteria > Pseudomonadota > Gammaproteobacteria > PS1 > Pseudothioglobaceae. Next base: position 812,147 of record OZ242267.1, on the reverse strand, counting down.
TCAATTTTTTCTAGTTTAGTTTTATAGTTACTTGTTTGCTTTTTATAATTTGTTTGTTCGATATTTAGTTGAGTAATTTTATTTTTTAATTCTGTTATTGCATCTTCATTTTTAGTAATTTCTTCTAGTAATTTATTTTCTTTTGCATTAAATATTGCTAGATTTTCTATATTTTGCTGTCTAACTAAGTTAATATTTATATTATAGTCTTCGGCTATTTTTTGTTGCCTAGCTAGTTTTTTATCGGCTATTGATAATTGCTTAGTTAATATCTCTGTATCATTTATAGCAAATAAATTCATACCAGAAAGTATAGCTATACATATAAAAATCTTTTTTATATTAGTCAACATAAATTATTAGTTATAAAATTGCATTATTAACTATGTTTAGTATCAATTAAGGTATGTATTTTACGGTAAAATTAGTCAAATTATTAACTATGTTTAGTATCAATTAAGGTATGTATTTTACGGTAAAATTAGTCAAATTATTAACTTAAATATTAAAAGTGAAGATTAGTCAATTATTAATACCAACACAAAAAGAAGTACCAAATGATGCTAGTATTATATCGCATAAGTTAATGCTTCGTGCTGGACTAATATCTAAATTAGCATCAGGGCTATATAGTTACTTGCCATTAGGGCTTATGGTTATTCGTAATATTGAGAATATTATTCGTAAAGAAATGAATAAATCAGGTGCTCAAGAGATACTTATGCCTATTGCCCAGCCAGCAGAATTATGGCACAAAACTGCTCGTTTTGATAAGTATGGACCTGAATTAATTAAGTTTAATGATAGGCATAATAGAGAGTTTTGTTTAGGGCCTACTCACGAAGAAGTTGTTACTGTAATAGCAAGTCAATATATTAATAGTTATAAGCAATTACCAATTAATTTATATCAAATACAAACTAAATTTAGAGATGAAATTAGACCTAGATTTGGGGTTATGCGTGCCAGAGAATTTATTATGAAAGATGCTTATTCCTTTCATTTAGATTTAGAATGCCTACAAAAAACCTACCAAGTAATGCACGATACTTATGGTAATATTTTTACCAAATTGGGCTTAAACTATAAGCCAGTATTAGCTGATTCTGGTGCTATAGGTGGTAGTGTTTCTTGTGAGTTTCATGTTTTAGCAGACTCTGGTGAGGACGAAATAGCATTTTCTGATAGCTCTGATTTTGCAGCTAATATTGATGCAGTAGCATTTAAACCCTTGCAACAAGCAAAACAACCAACACAAGAATTATCTCTAATAGATACTCCAAATGCTAAAACCATTGCTGATATTGTAAAATTTTTGCAAATTGATATTAAAAAAACTGTTAAAACTTTGATTATAGAAGATGCAAATAATGCTTTATTTGCTGTAGTATTAAGAGGAGATGATAGTTTAAATGAGGCAAAACTTAATAGATTAGACATACTAGCACATCCTATACAAATGGCTAATGAAAAGACAATACAAAAAGCGTTAAATTGTTCTATTGGCTCTATTGGTGTTGTTGGACTTGATATTCCTATTTTAGTGGATTATCGTGCCTACTGTATGAGTGATTTTGTTTGTGGTGCTAATATTGACGACAAGCATTACTTAGGTGTTAATTGGCAAAGAGATATTATAAAAGGTTTTACAAACTTTGATTTGCGTAATGCCAGACAAGGCGATGATAGCCCAGATGGTAAAGGTAGTTTAGTAATTAAACGAGGTATAGAAGTTGGGCATATTTTCCAGTTAGGTGATAGATATACAAAAATATTGTCAGCTAATATTATAGATACTAACAGCAAATCTAAGCCTTTGATTATGGGTTGTTATGGCATTGGTGTTAGCAGATTAATTGGTGCTATTATTGAGCAAAATTATGATGATAATGGTATTATTTTTCCAGAGTCTGTTGCTCCTTTTGCACTAATAATTGTACCAATTAATTACCATAAATCGCATAGAGTTGCTAATTATAGTAATGAATTATATCAATTATTACTAGATAAAAATATCAATGTAGTTTTATACGATAGCAAAGAAAGAGCAGGAATTATGTTTGCCAAATCTGAGTTATTAGGTATCCCGCATAGAATAGTTATTAGCGATAGTTTAATAGATAATAACAGCATAGAATATAAATACCGCAAAGATAGCGATAAAATCATTGTTACAACAAATGATGCCCTAGATTTTATAATAACTAAGTGCAATTCCTAATGGTATTTTGGCAATATATTACTCCAAAGCATCTACTTTCTAACATAATGTTTTACTTTGCTAGATTAGAGATAGTTTGGCTTAAAAATTTCTTAATTAATAAATTTATTGCTAAATATAAAGTAAATTTATCAGAGGCAAAACTAGAAAATATAACTAATTATGTTAGCTTTAATGGCTTTTTCACAAGAGAGCTAAAAAATAATGTCCGTCCTATAGGTAAAAGTAATTTAGTATCTCCAGCAGATGGTACGCTATCACAGTTAGGCATTATTACAAATGGTAATATTATCGCGGCTAAAAATAAAACTTATAGCGTAAAACAATTATTAACAACAACAGACAAGGCCCAGTATTTTATAGGCGGTAATTTTTATACTTTGTATTTATCGCCTAAAGACTATCACCGAGTGCATATACCTATTGATGCTAAATTATTGTCTATGGTATATGTTCCGGGTAATTTATTTTCTGTCAATGAAACCAGTATTAATAATATTCCAGCCTTACTTGCCAGAAATGAAAGACTTATATGTTATTTTAAAAGCGATATTGGCGAGGTAGCAATTATCTTAGTAGGTGCTATATTTGTAGGCTCTATGGAGGTGGCATGGCAGGGTAGAATAACCCCACCTTATGGCAAAAAAATTAAAACCTTTAATTATCAAAATAATAACATTACCCTCAAAAAAGGCGAGGAATTAGGGCGTTTTAATATGGGTTCTACAGTAATAGTATTATTGCCAAAATCAGCAAATAAAACCTTAGATTACTCTAAGATAGCTAGCAATATTTTAATGGGCGAGGATTTGTAAAAGGTGTAGCAACCAATAGTAAGCAAAGCTTACTTTGAGGAATATCCCCAAACCCCTAACAACAATTACAAGTTGTTTATTTTGTATTAAGTTGTTTTGCTTGTTTTTTTATTAGAGATCTTTGCATAAATAAGGATGATTAACAGAGCTCTGATTTTTGCTTAATGTCAGTGAGTGAAAAGCGGGGTTCTGATGATTATTCATGTTTGTGCAAAGGTCTCTCACCGTACAACAGCCCCTCAAACTCCCCATATAGACATTGTGTTTGTAAGTTATATTTTTGTTGTGAGATATTAGCGGTGTGATTTAAAAAAAGTACTAAGAATTAAGAATTGGAATTATACCCATCGTCATTGCGAGACTTTGTAAAAGTCGTGGCAATCTCGTCTTGCAAATGCGGTGTAATTAGTACCAATATTTTGCGTGAGATTGCCACACACTAAAAAGCAGTGTTCGCAATGACGGTTGGAATAATTGAGTACCAGTATGTTGCCACACACTAAAAAAGCAGTGCTTACAATGACGATATATAAAAAAAGTACCCAGAATAACAAATTGGAATTACGCCAACCGTCATTGCGAGACTTAATAAAGTCGTGGCAATCTTATCCTACACATGCGGTGTAATTAAGTATTATGTCCCTAAAACTCATAGCTAACATACTAAGTATTAACTTACTTTTATTTTTTGTTTTATATAAGTTCGCTTATTAAAAATGATATAATGCCATTATGGACACACTAACAATATCAAAAGAATTAATTGCAACAGGTTTAAAACAAGAACAGGCTGAGGCAATTGCAAGGGTTATTGATGATAAAAATAAAGAACTTATCACCAGAGAGTATTTAGATGCTAAACTTTCCGCCACTTCTGCGGAGTTGTTTAATCGCTTAATACTAGCAATGGTTGCGGTTGCTGGTATTAGTTTAGCTTTTGTTAAGTTATTTTTTATTGTTTAATCAAAATAATAGTATGCTAAGAAAAACTAAGCCATACTTTTCTATAATACAAATAGTTACATAAATGGTGTAACTACAAAATACAATAATAATTATTCTCATTAAATCAAGAAATAATTAGGGTTAAAGTACGATTAAATTATAAAACATAGTAAAAACAATTAGAATGATTAAAATGATTATTTTTTTACCTTGCTATTTTCTGATAGAGAGGTTTAACTTTTTTAGAAATAATTAACTAGAATATAACTTATTAATTATTGTTATAATAAGCCTAACTAAATACTTAATGACTATGCTTGACTATCTTTTTATGGCTTATATTAAAAACACCTTTTTATAATGATGAAAAACAACATGGTTGCTATAAAATATTTTATTATTTTAGTGTTATTTTCAGTGCCAATACATGCTAAACAGCAGATTGATTTTGCTAATATTAAGGACACTAATGTTAGAAAGCAAGCATTTTTTAATTATTTACTGCCTATTATAGAGTTAGAAAATACTAAAATACTAAAACTAAGAAATACACTACAAAAAATGCAAAAAACAACGCTTTCACATGCCCAAAAATACAACTTAAAAATACTGGCAAAAACATACAAAACTAAACCTAATATTACAAGTTTACTGATGCATATTGATATTATTCCATCCTCTTTAGCACTAGCACAAGCTGCTATTGAGTCAAGCTGGGGTCGCTCAAGGTTTGCTGCAAAATATAATAATTTTTTTGGTATCTGGTGTTTTAGTAAAGGTTGTGGTGTAGTTCCTAAAAAGCGTGAAAAAAACAAAAAACACGAGGTAGCACGATATAAAAATGTAGCCCACAGTGTTATGAGTTATATGCACAACTTAAATAGCCACAGAGTTTATAAAAAACTAAGAGATATAAGAGCAAATCTAAGAAGTAATAAACATAAAATCACTGGTTTGGCTTTAGCTGATGGTTTGGGTAGTTATTCTGGTATTGGCGATGAATACATAAAGACTATTAAAAAAATTATTAACTATAACAACCTAAAAGACAAGAATATATAACATTAATTTATTGCACCGTCATTGCGAGCCTTGATAAAGGCGTGGCAATCTCATTCTACAAACACCCACCGTCATTGCGAGACTTGTAAAAGGCGTGGCAATCTCGTCTTATAAAAGTGGTGTAATTTAAAAAAATTACCTAAAATAGTAAGCAAAGCTTACTTTGGGGAATATCCCCAAACCCCTAACAGCAATTACAGGTTGTTTAGTTTGTGTGAAGTTGTTTTGCTTGTTTTTTAATTGAGGGGCAGAACTAGTTTTTTCATTACAATTATTGTACAACAGCCCCTCAAACTCCCCATATAGAAATTGTGCCTGTAAGTTACATTTTTGTCGTGAGATATTCGCGGTGTGATTTAAAAAAAGCACTAAGAATAAATAATTGGAATTATACCCACCGTCATTGCGAGACTTGTAAAAGGCGTGGCAATCTCACACACTAAAAAGCAGTGTTCGCAATGACAGTGGGAATAATTGAGTACCAGTGTGTTGGTTGTAATGCGATTAATAGTAAGCAAAGCTTACTTTGGGGAATATCCCCAAACCCCTAACAGCAATTACAGGTTGTTTATTTTGTGTTAAGTTGTTTTGGTTGTTTTTTAATTGAGGGGCAGAACTAGTTTTTACACTATAACTATTGTACAACAGCCCCTCAAACTCCCCATATATACATTGTGCCTGTAAATTACATTTTTGTCGTGAGATATTCGCGGTGTGATTTAAAAAAAGCACTAAGAATAAATAATTGGAATTATACCCACCGTCATTGCGAGACTTGTAAAAGGCGTGGCAATCTCACACACTAAAAAGCAGTGTTCGCAATGACAGTGGGAATAATTGAGTACCAGTGTGTTGGTTGTAATGCGATTAATAGTAAGCAAAGCTTACTTTGGGGAATATCCCCAAACCCCCAACAGCAATTACAGGTTGTTTAGTTTATGTTAAGTTGTTTTGCTTGTTTTTTAATTAAGGGGCAGAACTAGTTTTTACACTATAACTATTGTACAACAGCCCCTCAAACTCCCCATATAGAAATTGTGCCTGTAAGTTACATTTTTGTCGTGAGATAATTATTTTATGGGTGTTGGTTGTTTTATGATATTAAAGTGAGGAAGAATTATACCCACCGTCATTGCGAGACTTGTAAAAGGCGTGGCAATCTCACACACTAAAAAGCAGTGTTCGCAATGACAGTGGGAATAATTGAGTACCAGTGTGTTGGTTGTAATGCGATTAATAGTAAGCAAAGCTTACTTTGGGGAATATCCCCAAACCCCTAACAGCAATTACAGGTTGTTTATTTTGTGTTAAGTTGTTTTGGTTGTTTTTTAATTGAGGGGCAGAACTAGTTTTTACACTATAACTATTGTACAACCGCCCCTCAAACTCCCCATATAGACATTGTGTTTGTAAGTTACATTTTTGTTGTGAGATATTAGCGGTGTGATTTAAAAAAAGCACTAAGAATAAATAATTGAGTACCAGTATGTTGCCACACACAAAAAATCTGTACTCACAATGACGATGTAATGCAGTATTAGATATAAAAATAAACACAAAGTATGATAGAATGAACTATGGCTAAATTAGATGCTAAAAAAGAAATTATATCATTTTTAACTAAATTTTTCTTTATTTTAGTGGGTGTTATTGTTTTGACCATTGGTAGTTTAGCAACAATGTATATCACTCAAAAAATTACAATTTTATTTTAGCTTGGTATTAGTGTTGTTTTATTGCTGTCAGTTGGTTGTTTGATAATATTTTCATATATTAACAAACATATAAAGGAGATAGAAAAACTATGATTGAAGCTATTGCATTATCTTTTACTGTTTTGTTTTTTGTTGGTGTTTTACTTTATGGTATAAAAATATTATCATAAAAGATAAAGCGACCTAAGCATTAATTGTTACAGGCAGCAATTGCCACCAATTATATTACGCTTGTAGTATGAGATTGCCACACACACAAAAAACTGTGTTCGCAATGACTGTGTAATCTCGTAATGACAGTTTATGCTGTTAGCCTAATCATTATATTTATTTTGTAGTAAATAAAAAAACCTACTAAGTCCAAAGGCAACACCAGATACTTTTGGTAAGTCATTTTTTATGGCATCTAAAAAATCAACATCAATCGCTAGTTGTTGCTTATTTAATTGCTTGCGTTTATTTAATTCTACCTTAAACCTTTGGCTATATTCCTTAGCTGTTTGTAATTCTTGATAGCCGTTTGCTATTTCAACACCATAAATATACAACTCAAAGCGTTTAGAGGTATTATTTTCTATGATAGCTAAGGCTGATTGTTGTTTGGGATAGTTATAAATAAAGCATACAGGGATATTTTTTAGTTTTGGTTCTATTAAATGGACAAATAATAACATTTGTAAGTTTGCTATGTCATTTATATCAGTGTTTAGGTTAAGTTTATTAGCAATACTTTGTAGTTCACTTAAACTGTTATTTAAGATATTAATATTAGCAAATTTTAAGAATACTTCATTATAAGTTAGTTTTATTATTTGTTGTTTAGGCATAAATAAAAACACTAATTTACCAACTTCTAGCATTAGTTTATGAATATCAAAACCTATTCTATACCACTCTAATAAGCTAAATTCATTTTGGTTATACTCACCGTATTCATTATCTCTAAATGCTGGGCATATTTGATAAATATCACCGCTACCCTTAGCTATTAATTGTTTCATAGCTATCTCAGGTGAGGTGTGTAAATAATATTTTTGTTTGCAATTAATATTTTTATTGGCAATTAGGCTTAGACTATCAATATAAACATCGGTTACTGGATATTTATTTAAAATTGCAGTATTTACCTCTAATACATTATTTTGGTAAAAATAATTATTAATTTTTCTTTTAAGTTCTGCCCAATTTTTTAGTTTATTTTTTAGCATTTAAAAGTTATAAGACTGGGTTTTGAGCATAATAAATATAAGCTAAATAAATATGAGTTATACGGTAAAAAATTATTTAATCCTTAAAAACTTATTAAGTAGCCGCACAAGTATTGCTTATTTATGCAAAGGTCTCTAATAATTAAACTCTGGCAATATATTCTTTGACTCTGGTATCTATTTTTACTTTATCGCCAATATTAATAAACAGCGGTACGCGAACAACAGCACCTGTTGTCATAGTAGCTGGTTTACCTCCTGTGCCTGCGGTATCACCTTTTAAACCTGGGTCAGTTTCGGCTACTTCTAATACCACATGATTAGGTGGTATTACAGATATTGGCTGGTTGTTATACAAAGTTACTACACAAACATCTTGTGCTACTAAGAATAACTTAGTATCACCTAAAATACTGCTATCAACTTGGTGTTGTTCAAAGGTTTTTTCATCCATAAAAAACCATTCATTATTGTTATTATACAAATATTGCATATTTATTTCTAATACATCAGCACCTTTTAAGGATTCCCCTGATTTAAAGGTTTTTTCTAAAACTCTGCCATTAATTAGGTCTTTAAATTTTACTCGGTTAAATGCTTGTCCTTTTCCCGGTTTTACAATATCATTTGCTATTATCATACAAGGATTGCCATCTAAGATAAGTTTTAAGCCATTTTTGAATTGGTTTGTAGAGTAATATGCCATTTTTTGTATTAGTTAATGATAAAATTTACATTATTTTAATGAAAATTAATGAATATACACGAGTATCAAGCAAAAGAATTGCTTAAACAATATAATATTACCTGTCCTAATGGGGTGTTAATAACAAATATAGGCGAGGTTAAAACAGCTTGCGATAGTATAGAGGGCGATAGTTATGTACTAAAAGCTCAAATTCATGCTGGCGGTAGGGGTAAAAGTGGTGGTATTATTATGTGTAATGGTGTTGATGAGGTTATTACAGCTAGCAATAAATTATTACATAGTCAATTAATTACCAAGCAAACTAGTAGTAATGGCTTAAAAATAAATAGTGTATTATTAGAGCAAACACAAGATATAGCCCTAGCACTATATTTAAGTATTGTAATAGATAGAGATAGTAAAAGCATAACAATTATAACCTCAAAATATGGCGGTATGGACATTGAGCAAGTAGCTAGTGATAGTCCAGATAGCATAATTAAAACTCATATTAATAATTGTATTGGTATTAGAGAATACCAAATTAGAGATATTGCTTTTGCCTTAGATATTACTAGCAATAACCTTCAAGAATTTACTAATTTAGTTAAAAATATATACCAGATTTTTATTGAAAAAGATTTAAGTTTATTGGAAATAAACCCGCTAATTATCACTAAAAATAATAATATTATAGCCTTAGATGCTAAAATAGATTGTGAAGATAATGCTTTGTATAGACAACAGCAAATTGCACTGCTAAAAGATAGTAGTCAAGAAAATCACTATGAACATCTAGCTAAAAAACACCAACTTAGTTATATTGCTTTAAATGGCAATATTGGTTGTATGGTAAATGGTGCTGGTTTGGCTATGGCAACTATGGATTTAATTAGTTATTATGGCGGTAAGCCTGCTAATTTTTTAGATGTTGGTGGTGGTACAACAGAAGATAGAGTAGCAAAAGCACTGGAAATTATCATAAACAGCGGTAATATTAAGGCTATTTTAGTTAATATTTTTGGCGGTATAGTTCGTTGTGATTTGATAGCCAAGGGTATTATTAAAGCAGTTGAAGAATTAAATATTAATATTGCAATAGTAGTTAGATTAATAGGTACAAATGCCAAACAGGCACAAGAAATACTGCAAAGCAGTACTATTAAGGTTTATCCAGAAAATGATTTGTCTTTGGCAACCAAAAAAGCAGTAGAATTAGCACAATGAGTATTTTAATAGATAAAAATACCAAGGTTATTTGTCAGGGGTTTACTGGTAAACAGGGCAGTTTCCATTCTCAAAATAGCATTGACTATGGTACTAATTTTATAGGAGGGGTAACGCCAAATAAAGGCGGACAAAAACATTTAGATAGACCAGTATTTAATACTGTTAAGGATGCAGTTAATTTTTGTAATAGCAGTGAAAATATGGCAACTATGATTTATGTGCCACCTATTTTTGCTTATGATGCCATACTAGAGGCTATTGATGCCCAAATACCAGTAATTGCCTGTATTACCGAAGGTATTCCAGTACAAGATATGCTAAAAATAAATAATGTTCTTAAAAATAGCAATAGTAAATTAATAGGTCCTAATTGCCCGGGAATTATAACCCCAGAGCAATGTAAATTAGGTATTATGCCCGGCAATATTCACAAAGCTGGAAGTGTTGGTATTATCTCTCGTTCTGGTACACTAACCTATGAAGCAGTGCTACAAACCACAACAATAGGACTAGGGCAAAGCACATGTATTGGTATAGGAGGCGACCCTATAAGTGGTATGAGTTTTATTGATTGTCTAGAATTATTTGAACAAGATCCATTAACAAAAAGTATAATCCTAATTGGAGAGATTGGTGGTTACCAAGAGCAAATAGCAGCAGACTATATAAAAAATGAAGTTACTAAGCCCGTAATAGCATACATAGCAGGAATTACCGCACCTAAGGGTAAAAGAATGGGACATGCTGGGGCTATAATTAGTAGTGGTGCTGGTAGTGCTACTACTAAAATAAAATATTTAGAAAAATCTGGTATTCAAGTAGCACCAACTCTAAACCATATAACAAATTTATTAGCAAACTTATTATAATGAGAGACCTTTACATAAATATGAATAATCATCAGAACCACGCTTTTTACTCACTTATATTAAGCAAAAATCAGAGCTCTGTTAATCATCCTATTTATGCAAAGGTCTCAAAATCACTAATTCGGCAAAAATTGAATTTTTGCTAATCACCCCTATTTATGCAAAGGTCTCAATGAAAAATACTCAAACATTTAATAAGTATCAAGGCATAGACATGCACAGCCATTCTTATTATTCTGATGGCATTTTATCTCCTACTGATTTAGTTAAATTAGCAAAGTTAAAAAATTGCACAATGCTATCACTATCAGACCACGATACTACAAGTGGCATAAAAGAGGCCAAAAACCAAGCTAAAAAAAGTAATATTACTTTAATAAATGGGGTAGAAATATCAGCAATGTGGGGTAAACACACAATTCATATTATTGGGCTAGGAGTTGATATTAATTCTAAAGAATTACAACAAGGACTTAATTATAATCAAGAATTCCGCGATAAGAGAGCGATATTAATGGCAGATGCTTTAGTTGATTATGGTATTCAAGATGCTTATGCTAAAACAAAGCAATTATCTAAGAAGTCAATGATTACACGCACTCATTTTGCAAGAATGCTTATAAAAGAAGGTCATTGTAAAAATATGTCTGCGGTTTTTAAAAAATTTTTGGCTGACAATAAAATAGCTGCCGTTTCTGCTAAATGGCAAAGTTATAAAGAGGTAATAACTTGGATTAAAAATGCTAATGGATTGTCGGTATTAGCCCATCCATTTAGGTATCGTTTTAGCACTAATAAGATTAATAACTTATTATTTGATTTTAAAAAAGCTGCTGGCAATGCCATGGAAGTAGTTATATCACAAAGTAATGCTTATGAAATTAAAACTGCCACCAAACTAGCAGAAAAATACCATTTATTAGCCTCTCAAGGCTCTGATTATCATGGCTTAGAAAATGAATATAGGGTATTAGGAAAACTAGCACCTATGCCTTATAAACTAACACCAGTATGGGAGAAGTTAACCCTTAATGAAAACCATTAATATTCACCCCAAAAACCCCCAAAAAAACCTAATTAAAAAGGTTGTTGAAATACTATCACAAGGTGGAATAATTGCCTATCCTACAGAATCAGGATATGCACTAGGGTGTGCTTTGGATAATAAAGACGGGTTTAGTAGGATTTGTAGTATTAGAAATATAAGCAAAAACCATCACTTTACCCTAATGTTAAATGAGCTAGCTGGCATTAGCAGTTATATAAATTTAAATAATAATAATTTTAGACTACTAAAAAGAGTGTTACCTGGAGCATATACTTTTATTTTGCCAGCTACAAAATCTGTGCCTAATAGATTAGTAAACAAGAAAAGAAAAACCATAGGTATCCGTATATCGCAATATCCTATAGTACAAGATATATTAAAACTTATAAATGAGCCAATAATGAGTGTATCGCTTAGATTAGATATAGAAATGTATACTTTAAGTGATATTGTTGATAATATTGGTAAGCAAGTTGATTTAATTGTTGGTGTTGATTATTGTCCTACTGAGCCAACAACAGTTATTGACTTAATTGACAAACCAAAACTTATTCGTCAAGGTTTGGCAAGTAGTGATTTTTTATAAAAATATAAAATCACTGCATTAATAAAATTAAGATAGAATTATGTATTAAATACTACTTTTTAGATGGATATGTTTTGTTTAAGAATAAGTTTAAATTAATGGTAAAATAATTATTCAATGTTTTTCTAATGCAAAAAATAACATAATCAAAAAGCAGTGCTATACATAAATGTCCTTATGTAGTGGTTTTAAAATTAGAGTAATATATGAAAGCTAGCGAAATTAGAAAAAAATTCTTCAAATACTTTATTAATTTAGAGCATACACAAGAGCCAAGTGCATCATTAATACCTCATAATGATAAAACATTATTGTTTGTTAATTCGGGTATGGTTCCATTTAAAGATGTGTTTAGTGGCTTAGAAAAAAGAGATTATACTAAGGCAGTGTCAGCACAAACATGCATACGAGCAGGTGGCAAGCATAATGATTTAGAAAATGTTGGTTATACAGCAAGGCACCATACTTTTTTTGAAATGTTAGGTAATTTTAGTTTTGGTGATTATTTTAAAAAAGAAGCCATTTTTTATGCTTGGGATTTTTTAACCAAAGAATTAAAAATACCAGCCAATAAATTATGGGTTAGTGTTTATGAAGATGATGATGAAGCAGAAAATATTTGGGTAAATGATATAGGTTTTCCAAAAAATAAAATATCACGCCGTGGCACTAAAGATAATTTTTGGTCTATGGGTGATACCGGACCTTGCGGACCTTGTACTGAGATTTTTTATGACCATGGTAGTAGCATAGCAGGAGGACCACCAGGGCATGCTGATGAGGATGGCGATAGATTTACAGAAATATGGAACTTGGTTTTTATTCAGTTTAACAAACAAGCAGACGGACATTTAAAACCACTAAAAAACCCATGTGTAGATACTGGTATGGGCTTAGAAAGAATATCAGCTGTTATGCAGAATAAAACTAATAATTACGATATAGACTTATTTCAATCATTATTAAAATTTATTGCAAAACTAACAAATACTGATAAAAATAATAGCTCGGTAAGAGTTATAGCAGACCATATACGCTCTAGTGCTTTTTTAATAGCAGACGGCATAATGCCAGATAATGAGGGCCGTGGTTATGTATTAAGAAGAATTATTCGTCGTGCTATAAGGCACGGCTACAAATTAGGCGTAAATAAAATATTTTTCTACCGTTTAGCACCAGTATTAACCTTAGAAATGGGCGGTGTTTATCCAATATTAAAACAACAATTAGCACATATTGAAAAAACCTTAAAACAAGAAGAACAAAGATTTTTGCAAACTATAGCACAAGGAATGGATATTTTAGAAAATGCTATATCCAAATTAGATAATTTAGAAATACCAGGTGCTACGGTATTTAAGTTGTACGATACTTATGGTTTTCCTGTTGATTTAACAGCTGATATTGCCAAAGAAAAAGGGCTAACTATTGATATGGCTGGTTTTAATAGTGCTATGGGTACACAAAAACTACAATCTAAAGAAGCTAGTAATTTCTCTCAAAATGATAGTGATTTAGTGTTTGAAAAGGCTAGTAATTTTTTAGGCTATAAGCAAGATTTTAATGACAGTCATATTATTAAAATTATTAAAAATAATAATTTTACGGACAATTTATCAAAAGGTGAGACGGGAATATTAATTTTAGAGGATACAGTATTTTATGCTCAATCAGGCGGACAGGTTGGCGATATAGGTAATATAACTACTAATAGTGCTGATTTTAAGGTTTTAGATACTAAAAAACAAAAATCTGGGGCATTTTTACACTATGGCTTATTAGATAAAGGCAGTATTAAATTAGGCGATAAGGTTAAAGTACAAATTGATAAAAATAGGCGTAAAAATATTGCTAGAAATCATTCTGCTACACACTTATTGCATGCATCTTTAAAGTATGTTTTAGGTGAAAATATATCTCAAAAAGGCTCACTAGTGGACGATGATAAACTAAGATTTGATTTTACTTATGATAATAATATTCCTAGTAATGACTTAGATAAAATAGAGGCAATGGTAAATAGAAAAATTTTAGGAAATTCAAAGGTTTATACTGAAATTATGGCAATAGATGTAGCTAAGAAAAAAGGTGCAGTAGCATTGTTTGGCGAAAAATATGGCAAAGAGGTGCGGGTTTTATCTATGGGTAACAACGATTTTTCAATGGAATTATGTGGCGGTACTCATGTTCATTCCTTAGGAGATATAGGTAGCTTTAAAATTACAACAGAAACATCAGTAGCATCGGGCATAAGAAGAATTGAGGCTATAACTGGTTATAATGCCTACTTGCATAATAAAAAAATAGCCAAACAATTACATAGTGCCCAAAAATTACTAAAAACTAGCAATGAGAAATTTATCAATAAATTAGAACAGTTAATTAGTGATAAAAAAACCTTAGAAAAAGAATTAGCACAATTAAGTACTAAGTTATCCTTAGCCAAAGGCGATAATTTATTTAATAGTGTACAGACTATTGGCAGTATTAAATTACTTTGTGCTAAATTAGATAATGCTAATTCGAAAGATTTACGAGATATTGTTGATAAAGCCAAAAATAAACTAGGTGATTCCATAGTACTAATAGCTAGTGTAAATAACGATAAAGTATCGCTTGTTGCTGGAGTTAGTAAAAATTTAACAAATAAATATAAGGCCTATGATATTCTAAATTTTGTTGCCAAACAAATAGATGGCAAGGGTGGAGGTAGAGATGATATGGCACAAGGTAGCGGTAGCAATATAAATAAACTTGACAAAGCATTAGCTAGTGTTAAGTCATTAATAAATACCACTGCATAAGAATATTTATGTGTGTATAACTATTTTTAGGTGTATATTTTTTGCTTAGAGTTAAGGCATTATTTTATATCACAAATATAAGCCCAATAGTTTAATGTAGTAGTATTAAATACATTTATTCTGGCGGTCAAAGTAATTGCCTACCTGCTAAACAATGCAGGTGAATATGATAAACGGTTTGCCCGCCATGATTATTGCAATTCATAATTAAGCGAAAGCCATTATTAGCAAAACCTTGTTTTTTGGCTATTTGGCTAGCAATTATCGTTAATTTACCTACTAAATTAGCATTATCAGTATCATTTATAGTTGTTATATGTTTTTTTGGTATTACCAAAAAATGCACAGGTGGTTTGGGAGAGTTATATCAATTAAAACCAGTTATAGAAATGGTGAAGTAATAGAGGCAATATCAGTAAATAATAACTATGAAATGATGTTAATATCTAATTCTGGTATTCTAGTTCATACAAAAATATCAGAAGTATCAATAGTTAGCAGAAACACCCATAGAGTTAAATTAATAAATATCTCTCAGGGAGAAAAATTAGTTGGTATTGCAAGAATTATTGATAATTACAAATAAGAGTAGGTGTACTTGATAACATAAATAATTATTAATGCTCTGTTTATAATTGTAATGCTTATAAGAATTAGGATACTTTCATTGGTGATATATGTTATTTTACAAACACATGACACATTATAAAAGCATCCTAGTATGTTTTATATAATATTAAAATTTACTAATAACATCAATAGTGCCAAGTGTCCCAGCACTACCTAATGTTGAAAGTGTGCTTGTTGCACTTGATGCTGTGGTAACAGTAGATATAGAACCAGCAGTACCTGCCTCTAACCCCCATAACCCTGCTGCATTTACACCTTCTAAATGTAATGCTGATTCTTCAGGCAGAACAAAATAGATAGTGCTAGCAGTATTTTCTTTTACTATAAACTCAAAATTATCTGGCATGCTACTATATAGATTGCGCATATAACTCTTAGGGTCGCTTTTAATTTTATCGCGTAATTTTTTATCAAACTTCATATTTGTATCCATAATCATTTATCTCCTTTTAAGATTTTATAATATTATTAAAATTTCTGTTTCACTAGAAATTAAGATAATTACACAGCAAAAAACTGATGTTTATGCAGTAGTCTTAAACCTAATTATCCTATAAAATTATAATAATAGTAAATCATACATTATCTTTTATAAAATATAAATGTTGCACTGAAAACAAATCATATATTTTCTCAAAATAATAATTGAAGCAAACTATAGGCTGAGCCAAACATTTACAATAGTAAATTCTTAGCCAGGTGGCCACGATAGTAATCTACCCGCTAAACAATGCAGGTGAATATGATAAACGGTTTGTCCACCATCTTGGTTACAATTCATAATTAAGCGAAAGCCATTATTAGCAAAACCTTGTTTTTTGGCTATTTTGCTAGCAATTATCGTTAATTTACCTATTAAATTAGCATTATCAGTATCATTTATAGTTGTTATATGTTTTTTTGGTATTACCAAAAAATGCACAGGTGGTTTGGGAGAGTTATATCAATTAAAACCAGTTATAGAAATGGTGAAGTAATAGAGGCAATATCAGTAAATAATAACTATGAAATGATGTTAATATCTAATTCTGGTATTCTAGTTCATACAAAAATATCAGAAGTATCAATAGTTAGCAGAAACACCCATAGAGTTAAATTAATAAATATCTCTCAGGGAGAAAAATTAGTTGGTATTGCAAGAATTATTGATAATTACAAATAAGAGTAGGTGTACTTGATAACATAAATAATTATTAATGCTCTGTTTATAATTGTAATGCTTACAAGAATTAGGATACTTTCATTGGTGATATATGTTATTTTACAAACACATGACACATTATAAAAGCATCCTAGTATGTTTTATATAATATTAAAATTTACTAATAACATCAATAGTGCCAAGTGTCCCAGCACTACCTAATGTTGCAAGTGTGCTTGTTGCACTTGATGCTGTGGTAACAGTAGATATAGAACCAGCAGTACCTGCCTGTAACCCCCATAACCCTGCTGCATTTACACCTTCTAAATATAATGATGATTCTTCAGGCAGAACAAAATAGATAGTGTTAGCAGTATTTTCTTTTACTATAAACTCAAAATTATCTGGCATGCTACTATATAGATTGCGCATATAACTCTTAGGGTCGCTTTTAATTTTATCGCGTAATTTTTTATCAAACTTCATATTTGTATCCATAATCATTTATCTCCTTTTAAGATTTTATAAATATTATTAAAACTTCTGTTTCACTAGAAATTAAGATAATTGCACAGCAAAAAACTGATGTTTATGCAGTAGTCTTAAACCTAATTATCCTATAAAATTATAATAATAGTAAATCATACATTATCTTTTATAAAATATAAATGTTGCACTGAAAACAAATCATATATTTTCTCAAAATAATAATTGAAGCAAACTATAGGCTGAGCCAAACATTTACAATAGTAAATTCTTAGCCAGGTGGCCACGATAGTAATCTACCCGCTAAACAATGCAGGTGAATATGATAAACGGTTTGTCCACCATCTTGGTTACAATTCATAATTAAGCGAAAGCCATTATTAGCAAAACCTTGTTTTTTGGCTATTTTGCTAGCAATTATCGTTAATTTACCTATTAAATTAGCATTATCAGTATCATTTATAGTTGTTATATGTTTTTTTGGTATTACCAAAAAATGCACAGGTGCTTTAGGGCTTACATCATTAAATGCAATTACCTCATCATCATCATAAATAATATCAGCTAGTATGTCTTTGGCAATGATTTTACAAAATAAACATTCGCTCATACTATACTCCTAAAAAATAAAATAACCGCTAAGATGCTAAAAACAGTAAAAAATACATCGCCATAAAAAACAGTAGGATTTTGCCAAGAAATGATAGCCATAATTGTGCTTATAGTAGCAAAAATAAAGTTTTTTTGTTTATTTTGTTGTTGTTGTAGTTTATTATTAATTTGTTGTAATTGCTGTAATTGTTGGTTGTGTTTTTTATTACTATCCTCTAAAGTTTGTAAAATATTACTTGTTATTATTGGCATCTCTGGTAGTTTAGCTAGTATTTCTGGTGCTTGTTGTTTTAAGGATTTTAATATTTGTTTTGGACTGTATTTTTGTTTATTTAGTTTTTCTAAAAATGGTTTGGCAGTAGCCCATAAATCTAATTCTGGATATAGTTGTCTGCCTAAGCCCTCAATATTTAATAAAGTTTTGTCTAATAGTATTAATTCTGGCTGTATATACATATCAAAGCGTTTTGCTTGTTGTAATAAACTTAATAACACATGTCCAAATGATATTTCACTAAGTGGTTTTTGAAAAAGTGGGGTACATACACTAGCCAAAGCATTAGTAAAGGAATCAATATCAATATCATCCTTTACCCAGCCAGATTTTACATATGCCATAGCTATGCGGTGATAATCTTTATTAAAAAATCCT
The DNA here is from genome assembly GCA_965207335.1 of Gammaproteobacteria bacterium. GTDB lineage: Bacteria > Pseudomonadota > Gammaproteobacteria > PS1 > Pseudothioglobaceae. The sequence continues at coordinate 793,435 of OZ242267.1, read as the reverse complement.
AAAAAGCTTTCTGCTAAATAGTGTTTGTTTGCATCACTAAGACTACCCATAATACCAAAATCCACCCCTAAATATTTACCATTATCAGCAACAAAAATATTACCCGGGTGCATATCAGCATGAAAAAAATTATGTTCAAAAACTTGCGAAAAGAATATAATAACACCATTTTCTGCTAATTTTTTTAGGTCAATATTTTTTTCTTTTAAGGTTTTTATATCATTAACAGCAGTACCGTAAATTCGCTCAGACACTAATACATTTTTACTAGATAAGTCCCAATAAACTTTTGGTACATATAATAAATCAGAATCAATAAAATTTTTTCTAAGGTGGTCAGTATTTACTGCCTCATTTAGCATATCTAACTCATTTGTAATAATTTTTTCAAATTCTAATACCGATTCTTGAGGTCTTAATCTCTTGCCATCAGGATGCTTTGCTAGTATTTTTGCCATAACTTTCATCAATGATATGTCTTTGGCAATTTGCTTGGCAACATTTGGGCGAACTATTTTTAATACTACCTCTTCGCCATTATTGGTTATGGCACTGTGTACTTGGGCTATTGATGCAGCTGCTAATGGCTCAACATCAAATACTTTGAATAATGTATCTATTTTAGCATTTAAGGATTTTTCAACAATACTAATAGCATCTTTACTATCAAAAGCAGGGCATTTATCTTGTAATTTACCTAACTCTAACCATATATCTTCTGGTATCAAGTCACCTCTGGTAGATAATGTTTGTCCAAATTTAATAAATATAGGACCTAGTGCTTCTAAACTAAGGCGTATTCTTTCTCCTCTTGGCTTATTCTTAGATATAAAATAATGCCAGGGCATTAAATATATTAGTGGTTTAAATGCTTTTAGTACTGAAGTTGATAATAATAAGTCATCTAAGCGATAGCGAATTATTACTATAAAAATACCAATTAATCTAATAAAATTTTGCATATAATTTAGGTTTATTTTTACTAAAAATTACTTAAATAATTCTAAAAAAACCTTTAAATTAACTAAAGCGTCATGTTCAAAATTCCAAATATTTTTTTCCATAGCTTTCTTCCTAGCACATTCTTTATATGCTTGTTGCATTTGTCTTGTGCTACAAGTATCAAATCTTAGGTAATTATTAACCCAAAACTTATCAAAATCTTTCTTGCTTATTTTTTTGCCTTCTTTTTCTAAACAATTACGCCAACTATCAAGACAATCAGCATATTCAGAAGGTTTAGATTTTATGGTTTTTAAGACTGTGTCTAACTCGCCACAACCATCAATATTCATAATATAGCAAGCTATTTCTAATTTTAACTTAGTACTTTTTATTAGTGTATTTGTTGTATCTATTTTTACATCAATAAGGTTTTTTTTCAAAGCTTTATTTATAAACTCTAATCTTTTTTTAATACCTTCTTTATTAGCATCAAGTATAATTCCAAGCTTGTCATATTTAGCATATATTATTACACCCAAAGTTTCTTCTAAATTATTAAGTCCGTTTAAACGCTCATACTTATTATTAATTTTTGTGTCATTATTTAAGTTTAATTTATCAATAAAAGCCTCTATAAAATATTCATCATTTTTACTTTCAACTATTATTAGATTACTCACCCCTTATCTCTCCACTATGAGTAAGGACATATTCTAGTTGCTTTTTGTTTCTTTGTTTAGCCTCTATTAAATTTATTTTTTCATTTTTATAAAGCTCAAAGTAGTTACTACTTTTATCATTATGGTACTCATTAAAAGCTTCAATACATTCCTTGGAGTGAGTTGTTGCAAATATTTGAGTATTTGCTTGTTCAGATTCCTCAAAAATAATTTGCCAAAATTTTGCATAGTTCTTATAATGTATGCCATTTTCTATCTCGTCTATAAACAAAAAACCATTTTGATTTGCCCATATAGCACATAAAACGGCAACATATCTATTTACTCCCTCTCCTAATGATGATAATAATACTGGCATTACTATATTTTTTAATTGTATATTTAGAGATATTTTGCCTCCTTTTACTGGTATTGGTTTGAACAATATAATATTTTCATCAAATAATTTTAGAGAATTATTTAAAAATTCCTCTTTATTTATAAGCATTAACTCGCCATAAAGTTCGGCTATACTATTTTCGTCTATTATTGTAGATGATATAAAATTAGTATTTTCTGCATCATCTCTATCATTGTTTCTATGTCTAAAATAATTATCATATATACGGTAATACCTATCAATTAATCTATTTATAGAAAATACTTTATTATCTTTTTTTACTTTAAGTCTTAATGATGGCTCTTTATCTTCAGCTAAATCTGATGTTTCATCAATATATTCAATTGTTGATTTGTTATCATTTACAGTAAATTCTATGTTTGATTTTTTTGAGCTATTTTTGTAGATAAAATCTATTTCTAATTTTTTGTCTGCATTAATGCTTAATTGTCTTCTTGCTAACATTACACCAATATTATTTGCCAAATCTATACTATTATTAGAAGATGCAAAAAGTTTTATACCCTCCATTAAAGCAGTTTTGCCAATATTATTTTTCCCACCTATTAAATTAACTCTTTTAATATTATCTATCTTTAATTCTTTGAAGCATTTAAAATTTTTTACACTTATTTTTTTTATAAAATGACTTGTCATAACGGTATGTTTTGAAGTTATTTATTTGTATTTTACTACAATATTATGAGGCCTTTACATAAATAGGGGTGATTAATAGAATTCTGATTTTTGCTTAATTGATGGTATTCTTGTCAAGCCTGCCCTAGTTGTTCTAAAGCTAGTTTGATAAAAATTATCAAGTGAGTGGAAAGCGGGGTTCTGATGATTATTCATGTTTATGCAAAGGTCTCATTATAGTTGTTTATATTCATTAGGGGTTTTTGCCTTAATACTTAAAGCATGTAATTCTCCACTGGCAATTTCATCTTTTACTACTGCTAAAACCATTTTTTGCCTATTAAGTAATGATACTCCCTCAAAATTCTCAGATACCACAATAACAGAGCAATTACAACCGTCTCCTGATAATTCAATTTTTGCATTTGGCAAACCATTTGTTAATTTTTGTTGTAATTCTTGTAGTGTCATTTTTTAAAAGTAATTATATTTTGATGGTGGTGATTAATTTTATAAGCATAAGGATAACCTAATGGCTTAATGCAGTATCTTATGTATGTAATATTGCACTATATATCAGTACTAAGTAGTAATATTGCATATATATTCTATCAATATTTTAGCAGATTTTTAGCTAATTAAGATACAAGTGGTTTTTAATAATTATCTTTTATGACGAACATCTTTGCCGTGTACTATATATAACACATATTCACAGATATTTTTAGCATGGTCACCTGCTCTTTCAATTGAGCGAGCACAATAATTAACTTTTATGGTATTTTCAATATTTTTACTATCCTCTAACATATAGGTAATTAATAAGCGATTAAGAGCATCAAATTCTTGGTCTAATTCAGAATCCATAGCACTTATTAGCACAGCTTTTTTAACATCTAATTTTTTATAACAAGATATAGCACCTTTTAGCATATCCTGAGCGACACGAATAATATGCTTTAAGTTTTTACGAAATTTAAAACTTGACATATCTGTATCAGATGCTAATTCAGAGGCAAATTTAGCTATTTTTTCAGCCTCATCACCAATTCTTTCTAAGTCTGTTACTAATTTAGTTGCCATTAAAATTGTGCGTAAATCTGTTGCCTTTGGTTGTCTTCTGGCTATTATTTGGGCACAACTTTCATCAATATTTACCTCCATATCATTGATTTTATAATCTCTTTTGGCAATTTTTTTTGCCTTTTCAATATTATTATTTAATAAAGCTTCTGTGGCACCAACAAAATGCTTTTGAGCTAAACTAGCCATAGCTAAAACCTGGTCGTTTAATTCTGCTAAGTCATCATCGTATTCTTGTGATATATGTTTTCCTCTCATTATCCAAACCTCCCAGTTATATAATTTTCTGTTAATCTATGCATTGGATTAGTAAATATGGTGTCAGTATTATTAACTTCTACTAACATACCTAAATGGAAATATGCTGTTCTGTCTGATATTCTAGCTGCTTGTTGCATAGAATGAGTGACCACTACAATAGTATAAGATGATTTTAACTCATGCATTAACTCTTCTATGGTAGCTGTTGCTATAGGGTCTAATGATGATGTTGGTTCATCCATTAAAATAATATCTGGTCTAATAGCTATAGTTCTAGCAATACAAAGCCTTTGTTGTTGTCCTCCTGAGAGTCCAGTTCCTAATTTATCTAGCCTATCTTTTGTTTCTTCCCATAAACCTACCTTTTGTAAACTATATTGTACAATATCATCAAGTTCAGCACTATTTTTTGCTAAGCCGTGCAATCTAGGTCCATAAGCTACATTATCATAAATAGATTTAGGAAAAGGATTTGGCTTTTGAAATACCATACCAATACTAACCCTTAATAATACTGGGTCTAAATCATAAATATTAGTATTATTAAGAGTTATATCACCTTTAATTACACACTCATCTATGGTGTCATTCATTCTATTTAAACAACGAATAAAGGTTGATTTACCACAACCAGATGGACCTATCATTGCGATAATTTGATTTTTAGCAATATCTATGTTTACATCAAATACTGCTTGATTAGTTTTATTGTAAAAAACATTAACACCACGGCAACTAATATTTGGATTATCAATAATTGGCTTACCTACTGTTTTTTTTATTTCTTGCTTTAAGTCTATATTTGTGAAGTTATTCATATTTTTTACCACTTAATTTCAAATTTTTTGCGTAATATTGTTGCGGTTAAATTCATAACAAATAAAAATACTAATAATACCAAAATTGCTGCTGATGTTAGAGCTATAAAAGCTCTTTCTGGCGAATCAGACCAAATAAATATTTGCACTGGTAATGCTGATGCTGGGTCTAAAAATCCTTCTGGAATATCAACTATAAATGCTACCATACCTATCATAAGAAGTGGGGCTGTTTCACCTAATGCTTGTGCCATACCAATAATTGAGCCTGTTAATATGCCCGGCATAGCAATTGGTAGCGTTTGGTGCATTGTAGTTTGTATTTTAGAAGCACCTAATGCTAGTGCTGCATTTTTAATAGATGGCGGCACAGATTTTAATGATGCTCTGGTAGCAATAATTATAGTAGGTAGTGTCATTAAAGTTAGCACCAAACCTCCTGCTAAGGCTGATGATCTTGGTACTCCAAAAATATTAATATAAACAGCAAGTCCTAATAAGCCAAATACTATGGACGGCACAGCTGCTAAATTATTAATATTTACCTCTATTAAATCAGTCCAATAATTTTTAGGGGCAAATTCTTCTAAGTATATGGCTGTTAAAATTCCAATAGGTAAAGATAATAATAATGTTATAAACATAGTATAAAAAGACCCAACTAAGGCACTTAATATCCCTGCTTGTTCTGGCTCTCTAGAATCACCTTGTGTAAGAAAATTAAAATTTAAAAATGTTGTTATACGGTTTTCTGATTTTAATTTATTAATCCAATTTATTTGATAATCCTTAACTTTTCTATTTTTTTCACTGACATTTTTATCAATTAAACCTTTAAAAAAAGTATCTATTGCATCATCTGCTAAATACCATGAACTTATGTTAGTACCTAATAGTTTAGGATTAGCTAGTAGTTTATCTCTTAGTTGGTATTGTACACCAGAACTAATCATAGTTCTTAGGGCTTTTTTGTGTTTGCGTTTTACAACTTTTGGAAATAATTCTTTGAGTGATTGGTTTATCAAACCTTTATAATTTGCTTGTGATAATTCTTGTTTTGTATAATTATTCTTTATTTCTAAGCCTAATAACTCTTTAGAAAAATTAATATCTAATTTAATATGTGTTTGAGTAAATGCTGGCCTAGCCTTATTAGTAATATCAGCTAATAATAAAAATAAAAATAATATACTAATACTGATAGCACTTATGCTAAATACCTTAAACATTTTTTCTTTAAAATAACGATATTTTAAATTTATTTGTCCTAAATTTTTATTACTCATATTGTTCTCGATATTTTTTTACTATATTTAGCGATATAATATTTAGTATTAAAGTGGTTATAAACAATCCAAGTCCTAATGCAAAAGCCGATAAAGTTTTAGTATTATCAAATTCTTGGTCTCCTGTTAATAAAGTGACTATTTGTACTGTTACTGTGGTAATTGTTGCTAATGGGTTAACGGTTAAATTAGCCGCAACTCCAGCTGCCATTAGCACAATCATAGTCTCACCTATTGCTCTTGATGCTGCTAATAAAATACTAGCCATTACCCCAGGTAATGCGGCAGGAATGACAACTTTTGATACTGTTTCAAATTTAGTAGCACCCATTGCAATTGAGCCATCTCTTAGATCATTAGGTACAGAAGATATAACATCATCTGATAATGATAATACAAATGGTACTATCATCATTCCCATAACTATACCAACTGCTAATACTGATTCTGTTGATACGGAAATATTAGCAAGCAATTCAATATCTAAATTGACTCCAACACTTTTTAGCCAAACACCAAAGTCTTTAATCAAAGGGCCTACTGTTAATGCTGCAAAAAAACCATAAACAACAGTAGGTATTCCAGCTAAAATCTCTAAAAATGGTTTAACATATGACCTCATTTTATTACTAGCATACTCAGATAAATATACAGCAGATAATAAACCAATAGGCACAGCAATTATTAGTGCTATTAATGATACAAAAATAGTACCCCAAAATACTGGTACTGCACCAAATGCTCCAGAACTAACTGTTTGTCCTTCTCTAATTGCTATTTGTGGTGACCAGTGTAAGCCAAATAAAAAATCCAAAACAGGCACTCTTTTAAAAAATTCTATTGCTTCAAATAATACCGAAAAAATAATTCCTATTGTTACTAAAATAGCAATACTAGCACAGGATATTAGAATATAAATAAAATATTTTTCTACTTTATTTCTCGCCCTAGTATTAACTTGTACTAATCTATATGACAACATAAATGATACTATCATAGTACTTATTATTGTTACTGCTTTAATAATATTGCTATACGATAAATTTTGCTGATAAATTATTGCTATATTACTTCTCATAGAATTATCATTTATTATAGAATTACTCTGTATTGAATTTAATACTTGATTAATGATTAGGCCTATTTGAGATTCGCTATAATTAGCAAGTTCTGGAAAATTTGCCAAAGTAATAAGTGCTATAACTTTGCTTTCAAAAATTATCCACAAGCCTAAAATAGCCAAAGGTGCAGTAACAGTACGCATTGCCACCATATAACCATAATATCTAGGAAGAGAGTGTAATTTTGTATTTACTTGCAGAGAATTTGCTTTATTTTTTGCTAAAAAATGCACAAAAAAGCCAATACTTATAAGAAGTGCAAATAAACTTAGATTTGACATAAGAATTACATAGGACAAACACTGTGGTAAATTTTACACCAGTGTTTAATATTATGACTACTTTCTTTTTTTAATGTTTTAATGATTTTATACTTAATTTAATAGCATTTTTAGCATTATATTGCATTATTTTTATAGTTTTATCAGATGCTGGTATTAAGCCTTTATCCACTAAATAACCGTCTTCACCTATAGTATTTATACTTATAAATTCTCTTATAAACTCATTCATACCCAGTATCTTATTTCTATGAGTATTTTTTATATAAAAATAAAGTGGCCTAGATACAGGATAACTACCATTTTTAATATTTTCAAAACTAGCCTCTTTATTATTTATTATAGAGCTTTGAATTTTATCAGCATTTTCTTCTAAAAATGAAAAACCAAAAATACCTAATGCTTGTCTGTTTCTAGTTAATTTAGAGATAATTAAATTATCATTTTCACTCATTTCTACATAAAAACCATCTTCTCTTACCGTCATACATACGCTTTTATATTGTTCTATATTGTTTTTTTGCATAGCTTTTATAAAACTAAATGTCTTACATCCGCCTTCAAGGATTATTTCTTGCAGTACATCTCTTGTCCCAGAAGTAGGCGGAGGACCTAGAACTTTTATTTTATAATTGGGTAATTTTGGATTGATTTGATTCCATTTAGTATATGGGTTATTTATTAATTTATTATTGTTAGTATTTGCTGGTACTTTAGCCGCCAAAGCCAAGTATAAATCTCTTAGACTTATATTAAATTGTTTTGATTTATTACTATTAGCAATAATAATGCCGTCAAAACCAATTAATACCTCTGTTATATCACTAACGCCATTTTTTTGGCATTTTTGTAATTCTGTAATTTTAATACGCCTAGAAGTATTAACAATATCAGGGGTATTAACTCCATTACCCTTACAAAAAAGCTTAACACCACCGCCAGAGCCAGTTGACTCAACTTTTGGGGTTTTAAAGTTAGTTTTTTTGCCAAATGTTTCAGCAACTACTGTTGAAAATGGGAATACAGTTGATGAACCGACTATATTTATATTATTTCTAGCATTTATAGAAGTCATTAATAAAGCAATTATTACTGCAAGCATTATTTTTAATTTTTGCATAATATATTTATAACCTATAAAAAAAATGTCATTATATAGATAAATAATGTAAAAACAACTATTTTAAAAAATAGTTTTTTACCTATAATACCTCAAAACCTCAACTAATTTCTTAATATAGTAATTTTTTTAATCAACATTTGGCATAATTCCAATTTGTTATTGCTTTTTTAATCGACAGTTGGCATAATCCCAATTCGTTATTGTTAATGCTTTTTTTAAATCACACCACGAATTATCTCACGACAAAAATATACCTTACAAGCACAATGTCTATATGGGGAGTTTGAGGGGCGGTTGTACCATAGTTGTAATGAAGGAACTAGTTCTGCCCCTAATGGAGACCTTTGCACAAACATGAATAATCATCAGAACCCCGCTTTCCACTCACTTACATTAAGCAAAAATCAGAGCTCTGCTAATCATCTCTATTTATGCAAAGATCTCTAATAAAAAAACAAGCAAAACAACTTAATATGCAATTAACAACCTGTAATTGCTGTTAGGGGTTTGGGGATATTCCCCAAAGTAAGCTTTGCTTATTATTTTAGGTACTTTTTTTAAATTACACCGCTTTTGTAAGACGAGATTGCCACGACTTTTACAAGTCTCGCAATGATGGTTGGTGTATAAAAACATTTTACTAAGCATAGTATTTATTGCTATTTTATTCACAAAGAATACTATATATACATAAAATCAAGTGATACTGACACATTTGATTTTACAGTGTCTGGGATGTGTTTTCCCAGTCTGCTGTAATGGTTTATTAGGTTAGTTATAATAAATAATATCAATAACTTACATTTAATTAACACTAACACCTTTATTTAGCAGGGGTTAATTATCATTAATTGGTAGTTTTGTTGCCTTAATAAATTCGTTTACCATGTTAATACGATTATTTTTCTCTTCTTGTTTTTCATATTCCAATTCAGCAATAACTTTGTTTATTTGCTGATTTATAAAATCAATAAAATTACTACTAATACTTTGTAGTTATACATCTATATAAATGATTTTTGGATTACTTGAAATATAAATATCGCACTCATGAACAGTAAGTTTATCAAGTATTTTTTGACTAATTTTTTCATCTAAATCGACTGCTTTTTAGTGTGTGGCAATGGGTACTTTTTTTATATTTTGGCAACATAATAGTACTCAATTACTCCCATCGTCATTGCGAGCATTGTTTTTTTATGCGTAGCAATCTCAGGCAAAATACTGGTACTCAATTGCTCCAATTCGTTATTGTTAGTGCTTTTTTAATCGACATTTGGCATAATTCCAATTATTCATTGTTAGTGCTTTTTTAAAGTACATTGCTTTTGTAGCACGAGATTGCCACGACTTTTATAAAGTCTCGCAATGACGATGGGTATAATTCTCTCTCTTTATTCTTAGTGCTTTTTTAATAAAATGTGTGGTATTCTAGGCATTTTGGTGAAATTCAATTACATTTTTATCTTGGTCTCTAATAAAAAACATCATTCCACCATCTGGCAGTGTTATTATTCCTTCTGTTATATGAATATGCATTTTTTTAATTGATTTTTGTATAGACTTAATATCATTGACATCTAAGGCAATATGAGTATAACCTGCATATTTATCATCTATATCCATCAGAATATTACCATTTAAGTTTTTATTAGCATTAATAATTAAATTTATAATAACACCAGATGGATGCCTCATAATTGCAATAGGTTCAGGGCCAATTGGTCCTGCAACAAATATAAAACCAAGTTGTTCGTAAAATTTTCTTGAACTTTCAAGGTTAGTTACTCTAATTCCTATATGGTTGATACCAATAATTTCTTGCATATATCTCTTTTATTTATCTAACGGCAACAATAATATTAGCTACCAAAACGCCTGTCTCTATCTTGGTATTTTGCAATAATTTTTTGCAGTTCATTTTTATTAAAATCAGGCCATAAAGTATCAGTAAAAAATAATTCGCTATACGCTATATCCCACAATAAAAAATTACTAATTCTCATTTCACCACTAGTTCTTATTAATATATCAACCTCTGGTTTTCCTGCTAGGCTTAGGTTATTTTTAAAGGTATTTGCATTAATATTACCAATATTTATACTATTATTTAGCACTTGTTTAGTAGTTTTTTTACAAGCATTAATTATATCCCATTGCCCGCTATAATTAAGTGCTATAATAAAATTTAAACCATTATTATTTTTTAGTTTTTGTTGGGATTTTTTTGCCTCTAGTTGAGTTTCCTTATTAAAAATACTTAAATCACCAATAATGTCTAATTTTATATTATTTTTATTAAGTGTTTTTGTTTCGGTTTTTAGTGATAGTAAAAATAATTTGAATAAATCCTGAACTTCTGTTTTTGAGCGGTTATTATTTTCGTTACTAAATGCAAAAACAGTAAGAGTATTTAACTTAATTTCACTGCAATATTGGATTATTTCTTGTAAGGTTTTTTTACCTTTTTTATGCCCTATGATTTTTGGTAAATTATTTTTCACAGCCCAACGCCCATTGCCATCCATAATAATAGCTATATGGTTTAAGGTATTATCTGGCATTGTTTTACTATCCTGTTGGTGCTGTTAAAATGAGACCTTTGCATAAATAGGGGTGATTAGCAAAAATTAAATTTTTGCAAAGGTCTCAATATATTATACGGAAAATAAATACTTATTAACTAAGTATTCTTATTTATAGAGATAGTTTATTATGCAAAAACAGCATAATTAAAAAGCAAGGCAGCACAAAATATTATTATGCAGTAGTCTTAACAGTTAAAAGACCTTGTTTTTTATATGGTATATTATTTATAAAAAAACTATATGCTTATTTTAGTTCTAGTACCACAAATGCCACAGCATGGTTTTTTTCATCTGATAGACTTAAATGGGCTTGCTTGATATTTTTATTTAGTAAATATTGTCTTAGTTTTTCACTTACTTGAAAATACGGTTTACCTAGCTCATTTTTGCGAATGGTTAAGTCGTTAAAACCTACTATACTACCTATACCTGTGCCTAGTGCTTTTGCAAAAGCTTCTTTTGCGGCAAATCTTTTTGCACAATAACTAGCACCAGAGCTGGTAGTTGCACGATTTTTGTATAAATCTTGTTCGTGGCTGGTTAAAATTCGTTTTATGAATGCCGCGGGATTTTTTTTTAAAATATACCCAATTCTATCAATATTTACTATGTCTGTGCCTACACCATAAATCATAATCTTGCTGTTATTATTAGTTGTTTCATTTCTATTACCGCCTTAGATAACCCTACAAATACTGCCCTTGATATTATAGAATGTCCTATGTTTAGCTCAACAATTTCTTTTATACTAGCAATTTCTTTGGTATTTTGTAAGTGCAGTCCATGTCCTGCATTAACTTGCAGACCTAGATTATGAGCATAGGAACTACCTGCTATAATTTTATTTAATTCTTTTTGTTTTTCTGTACTTGTTTTAGCGTCTGCATAATGTCCTGTGTGTAATTCAATAACTGGTACACCTATTTTGTAACAGGCATCTATTTGCTGTTTATCGGCATCAATAAATAATGATACCCGAATGTTATTATCGGCTAGTTTTTGGCATACTTTTTTTAAATGTGATTGCTGTGATAACACATCTAAGCCACCTTCTGTTGTTAATTCTGCTCTTTTTTCAGGAACAATACAACAATCTTTTGGAGCTATATCACAAGCAATATTTATTATTTCTGTACTAGCTGCCATTTCTAAATTCATCTTGCTGGTTATTGTATTTGATAAAGTTATTACATCATTATCTTGAATATGGCGTCTATCTTCTCTTAGGTGTATGGTAATACTATCAGCACCAGATTTTTCTGCCAACAAAGCTGCGTCAATAATATTAGGATACTCTGTAAGCCTTGCTTGTCTTAAAGTAGCTATATGATCAATATTAACACCTAATAATATTGGAGATTGTTGCATTTGATTAAAGTGTTTGTAAAAAAGTTAAAAATATTCTGGCTTTTAAAATAAAAATATATATTGGTATTATTGGTTTTTTGATGATTATTCATGTTTGTGCAAATGTCTCTCTTTAAGCTTTTAATTTTTGCATTAAAATTCTGCTTTGTAGTGGCTTATTGCCTAGTAATAAACTTAGTTGTACTCTAAACAAATTTCTACAAACCTTTAATTGAAGTTTATTAACAACAGCATCGTATTTATTTAGTTGTAAAAATATTAATAATTCTCCAGAAATATCACCATTTTTATCAGCTAAAAAACCTTTGTTTTGACAGTAAGTATAATATTTATCTGTCTTTATAGCATTATTTTTTATATCAAGTTTATAATTTAATTCATAGCCTAGTTCTGATAATAAATTTTTTTCAAATAATCTTAATAACCAGTGTTGTTTTTGTTTATTGCTTGTATCTATTTCTGTTAATTTATTAACAAAATCAACATATAAATAAAATAGATTTGTATGTATTTCTAATGGCAGTAATAATCTCACTAATAACTCGTTAATATACATAAGTATTAATAATTTATCACCAACAAATACTCTAGATTTATCATTAATTTCAAAATTAGTTAGGGTTTTTAACTCACTTTTGCCCCTAATGATCATATCTAATTTACAAAATGGTTGTATAAAACCATGTTTACCAGTCCTCATGCCGTTGGCAATACAACGAATCATACCAAGTTCAAGACTTAAAAAATCCAATAATAAACTATTGCCTTTGTATGTTCTTCTATGGATTAAAAATGCCGTAACTTCTTTAATCATAACCTAGAAATTGTAAGCCTTGTTTATCATTACTCCAATCTTTTTTAGTTTTTACCCATAATTTTAAAAACACCTTAGCACCTAATAAACCTTCAATATTTTTTCTAGCATCACTACCTACTTTTTTTAGCATTGTGCCATTGTGTCCTATTACTATGCCTTTTTGTGAGTCTTGTTCTACTAAAATTTTGGCTGCTATATTATATCTTTTTTGTTCAAATTTAAAATATTCTATATAAACAGTAATACCATATGGTAATTCTTGTTTTAAATATCTAACTAATTTTTCACGGATAAATTCTGCTACCAAAAACTGCTTGCTTCTATCTGTAATATAATCTCTATCAAAAATAATATTTTGTATTGGCAAATATTTTAATATTTGCTTTTTTAGGTATGCCACATCTTTATTATTAAAAGCACTAATAGGAATTATATTATTAATTTTTATTTTATTGCTTAACTCTGATATGCTTTTTAGTATATCTAATTTATTGTTTAGTTTATCCACTTTATTTATACAGCAAATAATATTAGTATTATCAGTATTATTTAGATATTCTGACACTTTAGCATCTTCTTTGGTATATTTACCCACCTCAACAAGCCATAATACTACATCTACACCTATTATAGTATTTTTTGCGGTTTTATTCATATAAGTATTTAAAGCACTACCTTTATTAATATGAATGCCTGGAGTATCAACTAGTATCATTTGATACTCATCTGTGGTAGAAATAGCATTTATTCTGTGTCTTGTTGTTTGTGGTTTAGATGAAGTTATGGTTATTTTTTGCCCTACTAATTCATTAATTAATGTTGATTTACCTACATTAGGTCTGCCTATAACTGCAACAAAACCAGCCTTAAAATTATTATTTGCCATTGGTATTAATATAATTTGTATTTGTAGTATCTGCAATGGTTTGTAACAAAGATTTAGCACAATCTTGCTCTGCATATTTGATTGAATTTGCTGTTTTTTGAATTTTAATTTTTGGCATATCTAATTGACATAATACTGTATGTAAGGCATTATTATCATCACCTACGGTACTTATCAAACTATACTTGGGTAATGATAATTTATATTTTTGTAAATATTCTTGTAATTTAGTTTTGTAATCCTTAACTACATTAGGGTTTATATTCTTAAGTCTATTTTCGTACACATATAAAATTACTTTTTCTGTAACTTCAAAGTTTGAGTCCAATAATATAGCACCAAATAATGCTTCTAATGCATCTTCTAAAATAGAACACCGACTAGCACCACCTGTTTTTAACTCTCCCTTGCCTAATATTAATACATCGCCTAAATTTAACTCATTAGCTATAATACATAAAGTTTCACCTTTTACTAAGCTTGAACGCAATCTAGTAAGTTGCCCTTCATTAATGCTGGTAAATTTATTATATACATACTTTGCAATTACTAAATTTAATACACTATCGCCTAAAAATTCTAATCTTTCATTGTTATCTATGTTATTACTTTTGTGGGTTAAAGCTTGTTTTAGTAATTCTATGTTAGTAAATTTGTATGTTATTTTTTTTTCTAGTTTATTCATAACAAAACTGATACATTAATACAAGAAATTTTACTACCAAAAAACACTGCATAAGAAAATTTATGTGCGTAACACTGCTTTTTAACTATACTGAGACCTTTGCATAAATAAGAATAATCATCAAAAACCCACTTTTCACCAATTAGGCAAAATCTATCATTTTGCTAATCACCCCTATTTATGCAAAGGTCTCATACTATTTTTTTACATAAATAAATAAAATTCTCATATAATGGTTTAACAAGTTTTTATACTGACAAAGTGTTAATGCATTATTGTACCATTAACTCATGTATTTCCTACACAAAACTCCAATTTAATAACTTAATATAGTAATATTTACCATATAAATACTAATACAGTGTAAAAAATTGTTAAAATAGTTTTACAATTATTCTAATATTCTAATAACTATGTTTTGGCAAGATGATATAACTAAAGAAAATTTTAAAATACCAGATACCATACAAGATGCAATCTTTGGTATTAAAACAAAAGCATTACCCATAGATCATATAAATGCACTTACAAATGAATTATTACAACATTTGCCTTGGCTACATGAGGCAAATGCTAGTGTGCATGATATTGGTATAGCTAATGGTAATGGCTGGTTTAATCAAGATGGTAATGGAGCATTATTTTATCCATCTAAACGCTTAAAACTAGCTATTCGTATGCCAAAAAATAAACTCAAACTAGCAGAACAAATACTAATAGGCAAAACTCTAAATTGTAATAGCCATAAAATTGATATTGTCAAATCATACAAGGCAAGAAAACTAAGCGATAGTAACATTGTATTTGCAAAATCTGTTTATAGCGAAGATGGTGATGACGAAAATACATTTTTAGAAAAATGCCACTTTGAAATAAATAAATTAGGAATTAAACCTAAAAAAATGCTAGTAGGACTAGAACACATTATAACACTAGATAATACTACTATTAAAACTCGCTCATTAATGATAGCAGGGATTAGAAAAGTAGAATCAATAAAATTACAAGAACAGGGTATAGGCAAATACAGAATCTTAGGTTGCGGTTTATTTATCCAACAAAAGGATATTGAAGCAGTTTAAATATTATTACTAAGACTTTGTCACTAAAACAATATTGTTTTAGTTTTATGGTGCCTACACACGGACCTACTGATTACAAATTTCAACAAGAAAAATAAAATAATAAATATAGAGTTTGTTATACACTAATTGTAATTATATTATAATTTTTTTTGCAGTTTTCTTATATATTTTATATCTGGATGAATGTAACTTAATGTAGTTCTTATACTTGTATATCCTAATAATTATTGCACAGTCTTAATATTAACCTTTTCTATATTAGCAGCTTTTGTTGCCATAGTATGCCTAAAACGATGTATATATATTTTTATCAAAATCAACATCTCTCCAATATAAGCAAATCAACTGCTTTATCCTTATAGCCGTATAATACAAGGTTTTTACTGCTTATAGACCAAAACCAGTAATTTTTGTTATTACTATCCAATTCAGATATTTGTTATTTGAATGAGTGGGCATCTGAGTTTAAATGCTTATTTATCCAATCAATAGTCATATTTTCCGCTTGTGGAATAGCTGCTGTGACTGATTCACTTAAGCCAAGTGTCATATCATCTATTTCTTCAGGTTCACAACCAACAATATTTACCACTTTAGGTAGTTGTCCTACATGTGACAAAAAATTTAATGCCCGCATAGGTGTTGCATAATGAGTATCAGAAAAGTAATCACGAAGCTCATGAGGTTTGAGTCCTGACAAATCTGGCAGTATTGGTTCTAGTAAATAGAGTTGTCCTGGCTTCCCGCCATTTTGATAGGCATCTAATATTAATAGTGCATCGTATCCGTACATAAGCTCTTGGATTAAACTCATCCCGCCTATACCAGTTTCCATTAACTTTATATTCTTTGGAAGATCAGTTCGTAGCATAAGACTATGTGCTAATCTAACACCAAAACCATCATCACCTTGTAATACATTGCCCACCCCTACAATGAGTAACTTACAATCCATATCTTTCATATTAATTGGTTAAAAGACTGGCAGATTTGGAACAAAGTCCATGTCTATACCTATCATGACACGATTTTCATCTGCTTGCACTGGATAACATTCAATAGCCTCTCCACTAGCAGCAATACGAGTACCTTGTCTTACATCGTAATGACAGCCTTGATGGTTATGGCAGGTTAGAGTGTATTTGTTAATTGTGGCTCCTTTAAGAGAAGAACCATCTTGCGCACAAGATGAATTTAACGCAAAATATTCATCATATACACGACAAAGTAAAATACTATGGTCATCAACATTAATTAGATTGGTTGAATTAGGTTCTAGTGTTGATTGTGCATTAGATGCAGGAACCCAATGTGAAATTTTAGGTTTTATTGGAGTTGTATTTTTTACTTTAGTTATATTATTGAGTGGAATTATAGGAAATCCATTTTTATCATATTGTTGTTCATTATCTTTAACATCAATAGGTAATAAATCGTATAATTCCATTAGAGTATAAATTGGTGGGTCAGCAATCACCTGTTCAAGAACTCCTTCTTTAAATAAACTAACTAACCTACCTAAAGATTCACGATGAATAGCATCAATTCCAGCTAACAAGGTAAATACTTTATCTTTTGTTTCAGCGTGCGAAATTTTTTCTAATTCTTCAATTTGCGAATTAACTTGGCTGAGTAGTTTATCCCAACCAGCTAATGTCATATAACCAATGCGTTCACTATTACTAGACATTTTTAAGAGTATTACTATTTACATACCATAATACTATTTTTTTATTGTTTTTAATAAAAAGTATTTTAACTTAATGAGCATTCATCTCCACACTGAGAATGGTCATCTCCATCACAGCAACCAGCAGCACATTCACCGTGTTGAGCTTTTTGCAATTCAGAAAAATTATCATTAAATAAATAACCAGCTTCTTTTTTGCCTTTAGCACTAAATTTATAAGTTGTAGTAGCAAAACCCTTAATATGCTTTAAATATTTCTGTTCTTGTAATTCTACAAATGCTTCTTCAATAGCATAAATATCAGAATTAAGGAATGTTTTTATAGTGGATGAGTCAAATTCATTACCAAACCCTTCACCTTGATACCAGTAACAAATTTGTAATACTTCTTCACGATTTAATAGCTTATCAAATTCAGTTGTTTGCTGTTTTATTTTTTCTGTACTTGATTTCATAATGTATTTAATATTATTTAGTTTAATTTGTTAAAGTTTTACAATTTTCCATAAACCTATTATGACACACATCTGTTAATGTATTAAGTTGTTTTACTCCCAAATGTTTAAGATTTGTAGCTTTAATACTATTAGTAACTAGCATTTCAACCTGTGCAAACAACTTATTTACCAATAATTCCATTTCACTACTTAGAGGATTGCTTCCAATCACACTTATTTTACCATTCTGTTTATCTATTGCCATTTCAGACATTACTAAGTCACCCATAGCGGTATCAGCTAGTTGTGCCTCAATAGTTACAACTTCTTTTGGCCAAATACCAAAATGCTCACCAATAACTAGTAAATTATCCATGCTAATTACACCAGTTACAGCTTCAAAAATTCGCTCTTGTATGCTTAAAACATCAATTGCACCACCAACCCAGCGACGGCAAGTAACACTACCTAATGGCATACCACGATCAATTGCAGTAATTAGTAAAAAACGATCGTATTTGATTTTTTCTGCTTGAAATTCTTGCACTATCGCAATAGGCCCCCAATTCATCTCCTTTATTTCAATATTATCAGACCAATTTGCTTTTTCAATAAGTTCTTTTAAAGTTGGACCAATAGGATATCCTCTAACAAATTGGTAATAACCAACTAATCCTATACCAATTTTAGCCATTACTTTTTTAATAGGTTAATAATGACTAGGAAATACCACAAGCACATGTGGTAACTTCACGGGTAATTACTCTATCTGTTCCCTCTACCATAACATGTGTAGTGCAAGGCATACAAGGGTCAAAACTGCGTAAAGTCCTTAAAATATCTATACCTTTAAAGTCTTTTTCATCCTTAAAATTAGTCTCTATTATAGGTGTATTAAGTACAGACTGCTCATAGGCACCACTCTCTCCCCAAGGAGTTTTTGGACATGCGTTGACAGTAGATGGTGTAGAGATTTGGTAGTTCGCTAAGACTCCATTTTCGATAACGCACCAATGTGCTAAATAACCACGACCTGCACCCCAAAAACCAACACCAATAAACTGTCCTTTTTTAGGAATTTTAAAAGATGTAGCAACCTTTGTCTTACCGCGTTTTACCAGATCATTAGCACGAACCCAATTTTCCATAGTAACCATCATATTAAAAGCAACTGCATAAGCACGAGCTCTATTACGCTCAAAAGCATTCCAAATTTTTGGCACCTTCCATTCTAGTTTCATTTCTGGCAATTCGTTAGCAGATACATTAAGTATCAGACTGTTTCCAGTTGATTTTATATAGTCACTCTTAGGTAGTTTTTTAGCAAGGGCAGAAATATAAACACGAGCATAAGCACCAGCTTCAAAAGTATGACGGTCCCAAGTAGGGGTAGTTGACCAACTATAACGCTCCTTCCAATTTTGTACACCAGGTTTTGGGATAGTGGTTTTATTCCAAGGGTGGTTTGGACTTAATGGATTTCCTAATGGATCAGTTTTAAAAGGATAATCCTCCCACTTCTCATAATAAGAATGTTCAACAAACTCTTCTGTTCCTACATTGAGGTCAGTTAACCTTGTAGTTACCAGTTTACCATTAACTATAGCACCAGGAGTTGACCAGCGTTTTTCGCCCCATTCATTACAGTTCTCATAACTAGCATCGTAATAATCTTCGTGGTCCCATTGACCAAAGTCCACAATATTAACTGGCAATTCTCCAACATGTTTATACTCGGGATTAGCTTCATACATAAAGTCATAAATATCATCCCAAATACCAACACATTTTTTAGCATAATCAAAATAAACTTTTAACTTAAGATAAAATTCTATTAATGTAGTAGTGGTTACTGTGGTGGTTACTCCACCAGGTACTATAGTTTCAGGGTGTGGATATTTTCCACCTAACAAAGTATAAGCTTCGCGTGCTACACGAGTCAATTCCAGTGCTTCTAAGTAGAGTTTACCAGTTAGAGGATTTAGATCCGTCATAATTTCAGCAATGGTTTTATAACCATGCATATTGGTATATTTAGCTTTAGCAGATTTAGCTTTTTCCCATATTTCTGGATTAGTTTCTCGAATTAGAATCTCAGAAAAATCAGGACCGGCAAGAATAAATAAATGTAATGGATTATCGTATAAATACTCACAACTAAGCATTAAATTACGAATAATAATACCCAAAGGAGGTGGCTTAATTCCAAGTGCCATTTCAATAGCTAATGCTGCAGCAGTGGCATGAACACCACCACAAACTCCACAGGCACGAGAACTAATAAATGCTGCATCCCTTGGGTCACGACCACGCAATATTATCTCATAACCACGAAATAATGTTGCCATAGATGCAGTATCTACTACCTTGCGTTCTTTTAAATTAACCGTACTATGAAATGCTAAGGCACCTGCAACTCTTGTAACTGGGTCAAAATCTATATCATTGAGTTGTCCATTTTTACGTGCAATATTTTTTAAAAAAGCTTCACGCTCTTCTACTGTTTGAGTTTTATATGAATATGGATTAGCAACACCTTTTTTTAATGTAGCATTGCCTTGCTCATCAAACTCAATAGGTAAATTCTCAAAACACATGTTTCCCCCTTATAATTATTATTTTTTTATTATACCAGTTGCAACACCAACTATTGCAGCTAAATTGTTATTTACTTTTAACAAACTCGTTAACAATGCTGTCAAACCTTCATTAATAGTTCCCACATGACCACTGAGTGGATCGGTGTTTTTTCTAATAGCGATTAACCCGCCTGCGAGTTTGGAAAGGTTGTTATAAGCACCAACTAAAGCGTAAATAATGGCAATCAAATAACCTACTACAACTAACACAACAGCGGTGGTTAAAATTAATGAAATTACTAATAATAACTGTGTCATGATGTAGTACCTCCTGTGGCACGATCCGATAATACTGTAGCAATTGTAGCAGAATGCTCATCCAGTTTTGCACTAGTCCCTACCATGCCAGTTGCTACCTTAATAGTGTCATTTAAAGCCGTGATAGAACTGGTATTTTCGGCAATGACTACACCAGCTGTAAGCATTTCAGCAAAATAACGTTTAATGTTTAATGCAGCTCTTAAGGTGCGTTGCAGTAAAAAGATAGCCAATGGCACTATAGCCACAGTTACGATAATTAATACGGTCTGCCAAATAAAGTAAACTGAATCAGGCAGGGTTCTGACGGCAGGGTCTATTCCACCAATATAATTAAGTAAGTATTCCATTATTGATACCTCTTTTGAGCGACAGCCGCATTAATGATACCAACTAGATTAGCATCAACCGCAACAAGTCCGCCGGCAATTTTAGTTAAATTTTCATTTGCCCTAACAACTTGTGGTGTTAAGTGATTAGTTTCCATCTCGATAGCACGAAGTCCTAACCGAAGCTTTGCCAAATAACTGGTTGGGGTTCCACCAATATGTCTAAGTGCAGTACTTATCTTAATCAAAGCGTAAGCTAATACAAGAAAAAAGACAATAACCAATAAGGCAGTAAGTATAGTTAAAAGTAACATATTTTCTCCTTGATGTTATAACAAACAACTAGGGCAACCGTTGCAACCCTCAGCATGTTTTTTGATTGCCGCAGCACCAGCATTGATACTTAACGCAGTGACTAGTATTTGATCTATATCTTCGTTAATTCTATATAGTATAGGAATATGTATAGTATTATTTGCTACCATTTGTCCAGCGTCCCATATTTTAGAGGCAACGCCATCAATAATCACAGCTTGTCGAAAAATCAGCCACAATAACAATGCGACTACAAGACTAACAACAAGACCAATTATCAAGGCTGAAACCCAGACAAAAAGTGCTGCTGCATTCGCATCTGTTGGTAATATGTCCATATTAATATCTCAATTAAATTAATTATACTATATCACTTTTTCTCATTTTGTGATAAAGCTCCTAAAATTGCAACTGCATTACCTTCTATTGCTTTAGCACCTCCAAGGAGTTGAGCAGAAACTGTTTTTGTAGTATCAAGATTCCAAATAGGTTTGGTATTTTGTTCAATATCTACTACCACCTTCAAAGCAACGCTTGCAAGTTTTTTTATACGATTTGCACACCAAATAACAGTAATTAACAGTGCAGCTGCAGCAATAACTAGAACTACGGCTATGACTAACCAAACAAAAAAGTAAAAATAAATATCTTCTGTAGTCATTTAAACTCCTTATTAAAAATTAATATACTACATCTAAAAAATTAAATACAGTATATTTAGTTTATCTTAACTCCTTAGCAGTATTTGATACTGGTACAAATTCTTGTGTACGCTGGTCAGAGCGCTTGTTAGCATCTATCATAGCAGAATGACTACTAGTCTGAAGTTTCTTTTGTTGACTGCTACCACTTGGTTTGAAAGGAGTTCCTGAACTTTGAATCTTTTTATAAAAATAATGAATCGTTTTCATGACAACTCCTGGAGCTTCTACATGACCCCAGCCACTCGGAATAGATTCAGTCTTTAACCAGCGGTTGGTCATATTACCCTTACGTTTACTAATCTCGCGTAGTGGACGAATAAAACTACCCACTATACGACTAGCTGTTCCTGAAATAAATTTACCTGGGGGTGCTTTATAGAATGGTGCAAATGCATCTGGAAAACCAGGCATGGTACAACCGATACAAATACCACCAACATTCATACAGCCACCATTATGTCCAAGTGCACCACGCCTAGCAATATTGCATTGTACTACCGGACCCCAACAGCCTAATTCAACTAAACATTCTTTATCGCCATATTCATCAGCGAAAACCCCTTCTTCGTAAAAACCTGCTCGCGTACAACCTTGGTGTACTGTTTCGTCAAACATCCAAGCAGGACGACCCAACTCATCAAATTCAGGTAAAGGTCCCACACCAGCTAAAAACATTAATACAGCAGTAATAGTTTCAGTAATATTATCACCTATTGGCGAACAACCAGGTACATTAACTACAGGTAGACCAAGAGCACTACGATAGTCTTTACCTAAAAAATCCATTACACCCATAGAACCAGTGACATTACCAATTGCAGCAGGTACACCACCCCAAGTTGCACAAGTGCCAATAGCAATAACTGCAGCAGCACCTGGTGCTAGATCATCCAGCATATCTGCCGTTGGATAAGGACGCCACTTGCCATCTCCAAGATCTTCCATACCCATAGCTGAGAAGTAACCACCAGAATCTTTTGCTATTTGTTCGTCAGCAACAGAGCCTTCATACAACACAACATAAGTTGCACCTAATTCACCTTTTGCAGCTTTGTAATAGGGCTCCATAAAACGGTGACCTGCTTCTACAGCTAGAACTGGATGATGCAAAATAATTTTAGGCAAGCCTGGAATTTGTTGATTAATTAATTGTTCTACGCTAGGGTTTTTAGCACCCACCGCTGCGATGGAGCAACCGTCACAACTCATTCCTGCTAGCCAGAAAGCATGCACTTCTTTAATAGGACCCTCATCATTAGCAAACAATGGCGTATGTTCATTACTTAGTAGTGTTTCGTTATTATCACTCATTAAATTATCCGTCTTATTTTAAGTATTTATGCACATCATACACCTTGTCCTTAGGGCAGTGTCAAGGGTTTTTTAATTATTTTTTTTAAATATAGTTTTACAAGTGCAATTAATAAGTAATAAATCACAAATACAGTTTGGTAGTCGTTCGTGTGGAGTAGATACTAAGGCTTGGAATCTTATTCCAATATCCTCGCGTTTACCTTGTAAAATTCCTAACTCCTGATCAATTATAAATAGTTTTTGGTCCAATATAGAAGATAAACTCTTACGCAATAAATTATTATTTACATCATTTTTTAGTTGTTGTAGCTCATTAATTGTTAAACCAATACGGCGTAAACTAACAACAATAAAGGCCTTATCTATTTGATTTTTTGTATAAAAGCGATAGCCAGATTCTAACCTAGATGGGTGTTCAATTAAGCCAATTTTTTCATAAAATCTTAGTGTTTTTGTAGTAACACCTAATTTTGTTGCAAGTTTGCCAATACGCATTGAATCAGTCATTTCTACTTAGTATTTTTATCTGCCATGTTAATAGATATTATAAATTGATAGTATAACAAAAAATATATGACATATAGCTCTTTTAATACTTTAAAACCTTATCAGGTAAACTAAGAAAGCAGAAAGATAGCAGTATTTTGAATGTATTGAGATTTTTTACAACAAGATAAAACAGCATTCAACTATTGATTACAAATCACCAAATAATTATGAAAAACTATTTTATGAAAAGATGATATAAAATAGTGTTAAAATTTATTAATAGTGGTATTCAGTCAAATGGAGGAACCGCATTATGACAACTTTATATTAGTGTAACAATGTTAAGTAAAAAAATAACTATTACTGGCATAGTTCAAGGTGTGGGATTTCGCCCATTTGTTTATAAACTTGCACAACAGTACAATATTTTTGGCAAAGTATATAATGACAGTGCAGGAGTTGTTATTATTGTTCAATGTTCGCAAATATATTTTGATAAATTTTTATTATCACTTAAAAATAATACACCAAAACTTGCAGAAATAACTAGTATTACTATCAATAATTATTCTAATAATAAAAAATATAAAGATTTTAGTATTAGCCATAGTAATCAAGAAAAAATACCCTCTATTATTATTTTGCCAGATGTATCTACTTGTGATAAATGTATAAATGATATTACAGATAAAAAAAATCATCGCTACGGTTATGCTTTTACAAATTGTACTAATTGTGGACCTAGATTTTCTATTATAAAAGCACTACCTTATGATAGAGAATCTACTAGTATGTCTATTTTTATAATGTGTCAATATTGTAATAAAGAATACCAAGATCCTACTAATAGACGCTTTCATGCTCAACCAAATGCTTGTCAAAATTGCGGTCCACAATTGCAATTAACTAATTCAGTTGGTAAAGATATTATTAGCAACAATATTATTAAAAAAACTGCTGCTTTATTAAAACAAGGAAAGATTATTGCTATTAAGGGTATTGGTGGATTTCATTTAGCTTGTCTTGCAAGTATTGAATCATCGGTTATAACCCTTAGAAAAAGAAAACATAGAAAAGACAAACCTTTTGCTTTAATGGCAAAAAATATTTTCACAATTAAACAATACTGCAATGTTTCTATAGCAGAAGAAAACTTATTAAAAGATAAGTCATCTCCTATTGTGCTACTTACTAAATCTAATAGTTATTTAACCGAGCAAATAGCACCAAAACAAAATAACTTAGGGTTTATGCTACCTTATTCTCCACTACATTATTTGTTATTAGAGCAATTAAAAGAACCATTAGTTATGACCTCAGGTAATAAGAGTAGCAATCCTCAAGTTATAAATAACAAGCAAGCATTAAAAGAGCTTAGTTATATAGCAGATTATTTTTTGATGCACAATCGTGATATTGTTAATCGTGTTGACGATTCTGTGGTATATTTTTTGGCTAAAAAACCAAGAATACTTCGTAGTGCCAGAGGTTATGCTCCTAGCTATATTTCCTTTCCTCAAGGGTTTAAAGATTCTTATGGTGTATTGGCAACAGGAGCAGAATTGAAAAATACATTTTGTCTATTTACAAATTCTGGAGCTGTTGTTTCACAGCATATTGGTGATTTAAAAACATTAGCGAGTTATCAAGATTTTAAAAGTAATATTAATTTATATAAAAATTTATATAAAACAAATATTAAGTTACTTGCCTGTGATATGCACCCTGAATATTTATCATCTAAATATGCCACATATTATTCTAAAAAACACAATATTAAATTAAATAAAATACAACACCACCACGCACATATTGCCGCAAGTTTGTTTGAGCATAATAAAAAAATAAATACTAATAAAGTATTGGGTATAGTTTGGGATGGCATGGGTTTAGGTGGTGATAATTGTCTTTGGGGTGGAGAATTTTTATTAGCAGATTATTTAGGTTTTAAAAGGTTAGCACAATTTGAAAATATTGCCTTATTAGGTGGAGATAAAGCTACTAAAGAGCCTTGGAGAATGACATATTCTTATTTTAAAAAACACAATATAGATACCAAAAAACACTTTATAGGGAAAGCTGTAAAAGAGCTTGATGCACTTATAAAAAGTAATTTAGCACTACACTATACATCATCAGTGGGTAGATTATTTGATGCAGTAGCATATTTACTAGGTATTTGCCATCAAAGTGTTAGTTATGAAGCTCAAGCTGCAATTGAATTGGAAGGTTTAGCTAGTAATTATAAACACAATTATAAAGAATTATTTTATAATTTTGATTACAAAGTTATAAATAATCGCTATATTATCAGCACAAATAAAATGTGGATGTTTATCTTAGATGACATAAAAAATATGATAAAGCCAGCAGAAATTGCTTATAAGTTTCATTATTCTTTGGCTAAACTAATTATAAAATATGTCATAAAGTTGCAAAAAAAACATTATTTTGATACAGTAGTATTATCAGGAGGAGCGTTTAATAATAAATTATTGCTTGAATTAGTATACAATCTATTTGCTGATGTAAAAAATATAACATTATTGGTATCAAGCAAAATTTCTTTAGGGGATGGTGGTATTAGCTTAGGTCAGGCAGCTATTTGTGCTGCTAGAGAAAAACGATATGAAAAACAATAAAACTGAATCTACTTTTAAGTCATTTTTAAAAAAAAATACTACTAACATTAATTTAATAGAATCAATAAATAAAAAGGCAAAAGATAGTATTAAAGTTAAAAGTGATTTTTTTAAAAAAAATAACGACAAAATAATAAAAATTGCTCAGATAATTGCTAACAGTTATAAGCAAAATGGTCATTTATTTGCCATGGGTAATGGCGGTTCTTCATGTGATGCGGCACATATTGTAACAGAATTTATGCACCCAATTACAACAGGTAGAAGGGCTTTAGCTGCTACTAGTTTAAATAATGATATTGCTACAACAACAGCTATTGCGAATGATGTTAATTATGACCATATATTTTTACGCCAAATTATGTGTTTGGCAAAAGCTAATGATGTTTTAATTGGTTTTTCTACCAGTGGCAATTCTAATAATTTGCTTTCAGCATTTGCTCAAGCAAAAAAAATGGGACTTTATACCATAGGATTTTCTGGTCAAACAGGTGGTAAAATGGCAAAAAATAAAGATATTAATATTTGCCTAACAGTGGAAACCGATAGTATTCATAGAGTGCAAGAAACGCACTTAGTTACTTATCATATACTATGGGATTTAGTGCATAGTTTGCTTTGATTGATGAAAAAGGCAATATTAAAGTTGATTTAACAAATTCTTGGTAATTGATCTCCCACTAATTTATCAATAATTTTATTACTGCCAAATAAAGTATTTAAAGCAACAACACCCTCTGGACCTGCTATTACTTCACCAATAATACAAGCATTTTTACTTTCTTTAGTTTTTTTCATAGTTTCAATAACAATATCCGCATCTTCTGCTGAGACTATACAAACAAGAGTTCCTTCATTGGCGAGGTAAAGAGGGTCTAAGCCTAAAATTTCGCATATCCCGCGAGTTTGTTCTCTAACTGGTATTTTATCTTCTTTTATAGTAATACAAACTTTGGAGTCTGTGGCAATTTCATTTAGCACTGTAGCAACACCGCCACGAGTTGCATCGCGTAATGAATGGATATTATTCGACACTTTGAGAATTTTTTCTACTAGGTGATTGAGTGCTTGACAATCGCTATTAATATCTGCAGAAATAGCAAATTCTGTTCTAGATTGAATTATAGTAGCACCGTGGTCACCAATATAACCATTAACAATAATTTTATCTCCAATACATGCATTTACTGAACTGATATCAACTCCTTCTGGAATAATACCAATACCAGAAGTATTTATAAAAATCTTATCTGCACTACCTCGTTCCACAACCTTAGTATCACCACACACTACTTTTACCCCAGCTTTTTTGGCTACTTTTTGCATAGATTTTATAATTTTATCTAATATTTCTATGGATAATCCCTCTTCTAAAATTAATCCGCATGTTAAGTATAGTGGTTTTGCACCACTCATAGCTAAATCGTTGACTGTTCCAGTAACGGCTAGTTTACCTATATCGCCACCTCTAAAAAATAATGGACTAACCACATAACTATCAGTTGTAAATGCAAGCTTTCCTAATGGAATATCAAGTCTAGCCTGATCTTCCATTTTTGCTAAGTAACTATTATTAAAAGTATTAACAAAAATATCACTTATTAAATCACTGCTAGCCTTGCCACCACTACCGTGTGCCATAGTAATTTTTTTACCTTTATATTTATTATTCATTAACTACATTAATTAAATCAATATTTAGTCCGTAAGAGTAATGTGCAGCACATGCACCTTCTGTTGAAACCATTAGTGCTCCTAAAGGTTTTTCAGGTGTGCACTCCTTACCAAAAATTTTACACTGCCAAGGTTTTAATACACCTTTTAATACCTCACCGCACTGACAAATATCTGGGTCTATTAGCGTTACTTTATTTAATTTAAATTCTATTTCAGCATCAAACTTACTATATTTATCATTTATTTTTACACCAGAGTGGTTGATAGAGCCAAGCCCTCTCCATTCAAAAAAATCTCTTAGTTCAAATACTTCTTCAATTACATTTAAGGCATTAGTATTACCGTCTTTATGTACTAATCTACTATATTGATTCTCAATTTTTGCCTCACCATTTTTCAGTTGTTTTAATATCATCCAAACTGATTGTAAAATATCCAATGGCTCAAACCCAGAAGTAACCAAAGGTTTGTTGTAATCATTAGCAATAAAATCATAAAATTTAGTACCAATAACTAAACTAACATGTCCAGGACCTAAAAATCCATCAATACGCATATCAGGAGAGTCTAAAACTGCTTTAATAGTTGGAACAATAGTAATATGGTTACAAAATAAGTAAAAGTTATCTAGGGCTATTTTTTTAGCTTGTATGATTGATAAAGCTGTTGAAGGCATTGTTGTTTCAAAACCTAATCCAAAAAATACTACTCTTTTATTAGGGTTTTTTTGGGCAATGGTGAGTACATCTAATGGTGAATAAACCATACGAATATCAGCACCTTCTGCCTTAATATCTAATAAATTTTTTTCACTTCCTGGTACACGCATTGCATCACCAAAGGTAGTAAAAATAACATCATTACTGTTAGCAATAAGGATGCAATTATCAATTACTGAACGAGGCAATACACATACAGGACAGCCAGGTCCATGAACAAATTCTAAATAATCTGGTAATAATTGACTTAACCCATAACGAAAAATAGAATGTGTGTGTCCACCACAAACCTCCATAATTTTGATAACTTCTCTATCTTCTGTATGTTTAATATCTATGCATATCTTATCTATTTCTTGTAGTATCTTTTTAATTTTAGTTGGGTCTCTAAATTCATCAATATATTTCATTTATAACTCTCCATAATATCTCTCTTGGGGCATAGAATACATTACCTAACCACTTTTGGTAAATTTTATAACAAAAAGCAGGGGTATTTTTGGCTTTTTTGACTAGTGCTTTTATATAATACAACGGTTTCATTTAAGATTGTTGTGCAACAGTCTTTATCTATTGGTTGCTTTTTTAATAAACACTAATTTGGCAAACCTTATTGAAGCTAAAAAATTAGACTTTACACTATTAGATTTTTAGCTCAAATTAGCGACAAAATAGTTAGTTCTGAGACTATTGACATTTGCTTAGTTGTTAAAACTAATTAGCATACATAGAGTGCAAGAAACTCATTTAGTAATCTAATATATTCTTTGGTATTTAGTGCATAGTTTACCTTAGGATATATTTTAAAATTTTAACAAATTATGTATGTAATAAATATCTATTTAAGAATATAACCAGCCTAAATTTATTATAAATTATTTTGTTTATCAATCAGGTATGAAGGATAACCCGCTATTTTAGTAGCATACATCAATGATTTAATGTTTGTAACCTTATTGTTAAAACCAACATTTACTGTTTTATTATAACTGTTAGTATCAGCAGTTTCAACACCATCAACATTCATTAAACTCCTTGCAATTGTTACTACACACATTGCACAATTCATAGTAGGTACTGATAAACTAATTACTTTTGGCTCATATACTTCTTGTTCGTCTAGAGCAACAACAGAATTACTATAAATAAATAGCATTGCAAATAAAACATATAAAACTTGCCTGATAATTTTCATTTATTTCTCCTTTTATATAATATTAACTATTATAATACAAAATTACATAAGGTGCAACAATTGATAAAACAACCATAATAGCAACAACAAAGAATATTATTTTGTATAGCTTGCTAACACTTGGTTTTGTACACAACTTATCATCACTACTACTACAACTTTTTTTAACAAATATCCCTCTATATGCAAAAAATAGGGCAGTTAGTGCTACTACTATAAAGATTGGACTGTAAGGCTCTAATGCAACAAGATTACTAATCCAAGCACCGCTAATACCAAGCATTAATAAAACAAGAGGGGCAATACAGCACAGCGATGTGGCTATACTAGCTAATATCCCGCTTGTTAAACTTGTTTTAACACCTATGGACATAAAAGACCTAAGTATATGCAATGTATCTATTATAACTTGAGTTCTGCTAGTTGTCAAATAGTTACATAATACTTAGCAATAGTTACACTTTTCTTATATCACTGTTGTAACTATTTGGCATATTTTTGTATGAATGTATAAAATACCTGTTTTAAGTAATTTATAAATAGAGTAAATTATTAAATTCAAAATAGTATTATATTTATTGCCAATAATAAGTTTAAATGCGGTTTCCTATACTAGCACTTATTTGGAAAATGATGGTTTATATTCAAATATAGTTAAACAAATATCAGATGACGATTTTAATTATTTAATGATGATATATATAAAGGCTAGCCTTGGAGATGGCAATGCTCAATATAATTTAGCACTAGTTTACGATAATGGTGACAAAGGCATTATTAAAGATAACAAAAAAGCAATTAAATGGTATAAAAAAGCGGCTAAACAAGGTAATGTCCATGCCCAAAATAATTTGGGAATTATATATGACAAAGGCAGTAAAGATGTGTTGGAAGACAACAAAAAAGCAATTAAATGGTATCAAAAAGCAGCTAAGCAAGACTATGCTAATGCTCAATATAATTTAGCACTTATATATGACAAAGGTGGTAAGGACATTGTAAAGGATTACAAAGAGGCAATTAAATGGTATCAAAAAGCAGCTAAACAAGGCAATGTTGATGCTCAATATATTTTAGGATTGAAATATTTCAATGGTAGAGGCGTGCTAAAAGATGATAACAAAGCACTTAAATGGTTTCAAAAAGCGGCAGAACAAGGCAATATATATGCCCAAAATAATTTAGGGGTCATATATGACAAAGGCGGTATAGACGTTGTAAAGGATTACAAAAAGGCAATTAAATGGTATAAAAAATCTGCTGAGCAAGGCAATCCTTATGCCCAATATAATTTAGCACTTATTTATGACAAAGGCAGTATAGATGTTGTAAAGGATTATAAAAAAGCAATTAAATGGTATAAAAAAGCGGCTAAACAAGGTTATGTTAACGCTCAATATAATTTAGCACTTATGTATAAATATGGCAAAGGCATTGCTAAAAATACTAGTAAAGCAAAATATTGGCTTAATAAAGCTTATAAAGGGGGAATACGCAAAAATAAGTAAAGCAAGAAGCATTACTCTTAATATATAAAATTAGTATTAAGTTATTTTTTCAAGTCTGAGGATTATTACTCACTTGCTGTAATATTGGGTAAAAATCATAATGAAAATTATCTAATAATGGTTGTTGTAATATATGGTTAGCTAATTTTTTTTTTAGTATATCAAATTCCTGTTGATCATTAGATTTTTCATTTATTGTTCCTAGTCTATCCAGTAGTTCATTAAATGAAGATGGAATAAAATTTTGTCGCAACCTAATATAGGTAGTGTGAGTATTGTTACTAACCCACCAAGCAAATTGCATATTACTATTGCAAAAATCAGAGTCTACACATTCTTCTGTTAAGTTAAATCTTTGGTTGCTAATACAATGAGTTATATATTCAATTGTATCTTTAACACCATGTCCAGGATGTGCAGATAAAATAGTTAATTGAGTTCTATCCCAATCTTTATTAGCACTTCTAAATGCATTTGCTACAACTTCTAGTGCACGAAATGCAACAACCACACCAAACCATGAATTACCAGTATGGTAATTAAGCACATCATTACAATTTATAAATACTAGCTTATTATCGTCTATAATACTAATGTTTGCATTTTCTGTGGTTAGATTCATTGTGGTTATAAGCCAATTAACCCATAACTACTAAACCCAGTATTGACCATAATGCATCAAATCTAATATTTAATATTATAAATTAATTAATTTTTTACGGTTTGAACACATTCAGGTTTGGTAGTAGCACGGTTTTTATATGCTGGAAATTTGTGTTCTGGACGCTTTCCTACTTTTAATTCTGATAGTTTTAGTGCAATATCATAAACAGCCTTAGAGCCAGCACATTCTGGTGAAAAATCAATAGGTGCTTTGGCTTGGCGTTCTGCTTCTAAGAATTCTTCCTCAAATGGAATAGTACCTATTATAGATAAATTATGTTGGTTACAAAATTGTTCAATAGCAGTTTTATCTGCCTCATTTTTTACTTTATTAGCAATAACATAAATATTAGGGATTTTTAATTCAGCAGCAAGTGAGGCTGTGCGTACGCCAGCTTCTAGTGATCGGTAATAAGGCTCACAAACTACTAGCATAGTATCAACATTAGCAGCAGTGCCACGCTTAAGGTGTTCTAAACCAGCTTCCATATCAGTTACAGTAAACTCGCCATAGCCACTCATTTCAGTAATAACACCTCTAACAGCTCTATGGGAAGCACACATACAACCGCTGCCAGCACTACCATCTTTTGGTTTGCCCATTACAATAAGGTCAATATTATCAGGTGCAGTAGCTGCATAAGTTCCTATAAGTTCTTGCTCTGAAATTGCCATTTTTAGTTTAGAATTACCACTACTATCTTTTTTCATTTCCATAATACTAGGCGGTATATAATTGATGTTATCTGCATCATTTCTTGTCATACCTAAAGTTAGAGCAAGGTTAGGATTAGGGTCGCCATCAATTGCTAAAACCTTGTTGCCACAATTAGCTAATATTCGTGCTAAAGTACCTGCTATAGTGGTTTTACCAGACCCGCCTTTACCTACTGTTGCAATTTTCATTAGTATCTCCTTATTTAAAATTAGTTAAAAATATTATGATAGCATAGCGTCCATTTCTAGTTGAACCTCGCCTAGTTCGTGTAACAGTTTTAGAGTTTTAGCTGCTTCTTTTTCATCCATGCGAGCCATAGCAAAGCCAACATGAATTAGTGCCCAATCTCCAACACAAGATTTTGCTGAGTGATCTGCATCTACTATACAAGCTATATTTACCTCTCTTTTTACTCCAGACACATCAACCATTGCTAAATTATCTTTAGTATTGGTAATTTTAATAATTTTTCCAGGAATACCTACACACATGATTTACCTCAAATATAAACACATAGTTTAGTGCTTTTTACAAGCACACAATAAAAACTATAACACAATATCTGTATTATTAATTATTATCAATTATACTGGGTTTTTGTCCCAAGTAGAGATATTTTATATATTTTTACTTCGCACTTTCATCTATGTAGTATTCCATTTAAAAAAAACAACTATAATAAATGCTATGAGGTTGTTGGAATAACACACATAGTTAATTATTGCTAATACTAAATTTTATTGGCACTCGTATCCATGACTCTACTGACTTTCCTTTTTGTCGAGCAGGTCTAAAATGCCATTGTGATTTAACAGAAAGTAATGCACTGCCGTCTAGCAATGTATATCCAGATGTTTTTGATATATATGCCTTAATCACATTGCCTTTTTTAGATACTTTAATTGTTATTATAACAGTGCCTTCTTCACCTAAGTCGCGAGAACGCTCAGGATATATAGGTTTATTGATTAAGTGATATAACGGGATAGCAGATACCATGGGTATGTTAGTTTTAACAAGGCCTTTTTCAGACATTTTACCTGTTGATTTACTTGTGAAAGTTTTTATCTCTTGCCCACTAGTAGCTTTGCTTTTTACCACAGTAGATACTATTTTTTTATCTACAATCGGAGTTTTTGAAGCTGTAGTTACTGATTCTGCTACAGA
Source organism: Gammaproteobacteria bacterium (assembly GCA_965207335.1). GTDB lineage: Bacteria > Pseudomonadota > Gammaproteobacteria > PS1 > Pseudothioglobaceae. The sequence goes on along the minus strand of OZ242267.1, from coordinate 758,929 downwards.
TAGTTTAGGTGGTTGCTTCGTAGCTGATTTTGCTAGTTGTTGCTTAATAGTGCTACTTGTATGTTTAGCAACTTTAATAGATGATAGACTTATATTGTCTATTTCCTTGTCTAATTGCTTATTGTTTAATGTAAGCGTTGATTCTTTATTATAAGTTTGAGTAGTCATAGCAAATGCAACTATGTTTTTGTGTATTATGGGTTCTGCTGGTTTATTCTTAGAAGTTTGTAACTTTTGTTTATCAGCAACAGTGTTTTTTACCACAGCAGGTGTTATTATTTTATCTACAATTGGAGTTTTTGAAGCTGTAGTTACTGATTCTGCTACAGGTAATTTAGAGGTCTGTTTGGTAGATTGTTTTACTAAGTGTTGCTTAATGCTATTAGTATTATTAATAATTTTAACAGATAAATGGTTAATTTTACTGCTAGTTTTTCCCAACTGGTAGCCACCTAAAACTGCTATACTAATATGTATTAGTATTGATGACACAATAGCAATTAACATTCTACTATTATCAGATGATAGACTCACTTTGTAATTCTTTCAGTTGCTATATTTAAACTTTTTATTCCTACTTGGCGTGTAATATTCATTACTTGTACTAGTATATCAAGTTGTGCTTTTTTGTCAGCCACAACAAACAGAGTAATATCTTTATCAGAAGATGTTTTAGCAATAGATAGTATATTACCAAGATTCTCCAATAAAATAGACTCTTTATCCAAAAACAATGTCCCATCAGCGGTAATAGTTATTGTTAATACTTTAGCAATTTGTGTTTCTGATTCGCTAGCGACTGGCAAGTCAACGACAATACCAGTTTTTTGGGTCATAAACATACTGGCATAAACAAAGGTAACTAACACCAAAAACACCACATCAATCAATGGAATTATTTCTATTCGTGCCTTAGTAATTATCCCGTTTGTTGAAAATTTCATTTTTGCGATTATGTTGATAATTCATTATGGTAACTTGATATTTAATCCAAGTGATATCTCAAGCTCTGTGCAATGCTTCTCAAGTTCACAACGAAGTTTTAGGGATTGTGAGTTAAAAATCTCACTAGCAATCAAACTAGGCATGGCAATACTTAATCCAAAAGCTGTGGTTATTAGAGCCTGAGCTAATCCACTATTAGCTGCTAGTGGGTCTGTTATAGAAGAATCACCTAACAACATAAATGACTCAATGATACCAAGTACAGTGCCTAAAATTCCCAGCAATGGTGTAAGAGTAACCATAGTGTTAAGAATAATTATATAACTGGACGCCTTTAGCAACTCCTTCTCTGCTACTAGATTTATACGATATGAGGCTTCAGAGCGTGGACATTTTAGACCATCAACTAGAACTCTTACAATTAAATCATTACAAGCAACATTTGCTATAATTTTCTTGCCACTCTTGGCATAATTGCACAACTGTTTAATTAGTTCTGGATTTCTAGCATTTTTATGTTTCCACCAAAATATTGTACGCTCAATTATGATAGTTAGGGTAATAAGCGAACATAAAAGCAGTGGATACATAATAATTCCACCAGCAAAAAATACTTCAATCATATAAGTTCAATAACAAGTAAAAATATTTGCTAGTATTATATTATACATACTTATTTATGAGACTAAGAATGTAAAAGAACTAGTTAGGAAAACTCGATAAAACTTGCCTATTTGAGGTAAAAAATACACTGCCTAGTGCCTATAAATTTTTTAATAAAAAGCAGATATATTTGAGTAATTTTTGCAATCCTGCTAATTAGAATGAGTAGCGTATTCCAATAGTAGTTAGTCGTCCGACATTACGCGCATCAGTAGAAAATCTATCATAATAGGTTCTATAGCTTGTGTCACTAATATTATCTACATTAGCAAATATAGTCGTGTTTTTAACAAGGTCATATTGAACCCTACCATCAAGCACTGTGTAATCGTCATCACTTAAGTCAGGATTTGCATTGCGTTTGGCATCACGGATTTTTAGGTTCGCCCTGAGTGCGTCTTTACGATACTCTACGCCAGCATCAAAAAATGTTTGCGGTGAGCTATTTTCTGTCTCTAGTGACATAAATGTAGCAGCTAGATACGATGATACATTGCTATTAATTTTATAGGTAAATAATGCCTCCACACCCCTATTATTAAATTTACCAGAATTATCATATATACTATTTGTGTTACCTCCGCCAATGTTGCCAGTTCTTACGATAAGATTATCACCGCCCATCCACCATACAGCTACATCAAACTCACTGCTAGCAAAGCGTCTATTAAGTCCAACCTCGGCATGGGTAAAATCTTCTGGCTCTATGGTTGATTGAAAGTTTGCATCAGTTTCACCAATTCTAGGCACACGAAATGCCTTACCAGTGCGTGCCCGTAAAGTTAAGACAGGATTAACCTTTGCTATAATGCCAATCTCAGGTGATATATTGGTGTCAAAATCACTACCATTAGTAACTCGTACACCACCATCAACACGGATGCCATATTCAAAGCCTTGACTAGATTGAACATAAGCACTCGTATGACTTCCTTTTGACTTCTTATTGTTAGCTTCAAATCTATCATCAGTGTACTTAACTCTATGTAGTCCAACAGTAGTGCTATCACCATTACCGCGTGACCAAGTATGTTTACCTAGAATGCCAGTTTCTGTTTCCTTTCTAGTGCTTAATGTTGTCCCAGTATTAAGTGCCCCATTGGTATAGTTGCCATTGTAGTTGTCTAGGATATCGTCATGTATAGCAATCAAGGTATTAGAATTTTTGCTCTTACGGTCAAGGTGAACGACTTTGTCGGTTTCGTTTTGACCAAAGCGTCTATATGACACATCAGCTGCAAAAGGAAAGTGTTCTGGTACTTCTTTTGCATTAGATATACGAAAACCTACACTCCATTCGTTATTAATGGCTTGGTTAATTTTGAAATTAAGGTTGGTCAAATCATGGGCTTCCGCAGCGAAAGGACTGCCCTCTACCGGAGGACCTTCGGTTAGTCTATCACTAGCACTAAAAAGAAAACTACCATCATCCCAACCATAGCCAAAGTCACCAAAGACTTCCTTGGTATCATAGGTGCCGTAGTTGCCTTCAATAAAACCACTATAACCTTTACTAGGCTTACGGGTATAAATATCTACTGCACCAGCAACTGCACTAGCACCGTGTTTTAGCACAGATGGACCTCTGGTAATCTCCATATTATCAATCATATCAGATGAATAACGATCGACACGAGCATGAAAGTGGTTGTTTACCTGAATTGGGATACCATCAACAAACACTGGCACATGTGGTCCTTGTAAACCACGAATTAAAAAACCAGAGTTAGGACCACCAAAGCCAGTTTCAGACCTCCTAGAGGTTACAACACCTGGAGTACCACTAAATAATGCATCATTAATATTAGTAAAATGTTCACCTTTTGTTTCTTCGCGTGTAATTACAGTAACTGTTTTTGATCTATCCGCCTGTGTTGTTACCACATTGACAGCAGATAAAATTGGTATATCTTGTGAATAATTTTCTACTTCAATCGTTTGATTTTTTATACTTGGACTACTTACAGAAAGTACTTTTGTTTCAGCAATGGCTGAAATTGAAAAGTAAAAAACACTTGCTATTACTATTAATTTATTAATTTTGCTCATTTAAATTATTCCTGTAAAAGTTAAATTTTTGCCTATTTAATACTATAATTAATATTAAGTCAAGATTTTTTAAAATTATTTTAACTATTGTTTATAAAATTGTGATGTAGTGGTTGTGTGGAAGTTGGGAATGTTACACGGCATACTAAAAAATAATTCACATTAGTGTTCTTTATTTATGCAAAGGTCTCTATTATAAAACTTGTTATTAGCAGTGCTAGGGACTATATTTTATGCCTTAAAAACCAATATTTTAGCAAATTTTTAGCTATCGCTCATATTATCTTTTGATTCTCTATCAATCACATCCACAATTAATTTTGCATGTTCATTGTCCTGAGCACAGGATTTTCGCAACCAATACATTGCCTTGCTATCATCTTGTGGTACTCCTATACCATTTTTAAACATAATTCCTATGTTAAATTGTGCTTCTGCATCGCCTTTAGTAGCAAGAGATGTCCATATTTTTGCTGCTTCTTTATATTTTTGCTGTTTATATGCAGTCAGACCGTCATCTAATGTTTTTGTATTATTGCCCATAAATTGAGACAGTTACACGGTAGTTTAAAATGTTAAAAATAGTCTAAATACCATCTTTTTTATTAAAAAATTAACAAAAAGTATAACTATAAGCAATGCTATAAATATAGTGACCCTTAACTATGCTAGTAGTCATATTTTTTATCTTAAAAATAAATATTTTACCAGATTTTTATCTACTCACTACCCATTTTTAAAAGTTTTAATAAGTATTTTAACAGTTGAGAAATGTAGTTATATAACAACAAATTTTACCTACAAAATATTAGGTATCTTTGCTTATATATTTTTGTATGTTTTCTGGGTTATATATAGCCTCTACTAAACCACCATCTGCTTGGCGGGTTATTTTATAGTAAGAACTAAGGGACGGTTGTGGGTCTGCATCTATCATTAGCACAGACTTGCCCACTCTGGATAGGTATCCAGCTAGGTTTGCTACTAAGGTGGTTTTTCCTACTCCACCCTTTGTGGAAACAACTGATATTATCATCATAAGCTAATTATTGTTAATTAACTTATAATCTGTAGGTTGGTGGTGCCGACACACGGACTCGAACCGCGGACCTACTGATTACAAATCAGTTGCACTACCAACTGTGCTATGTCGGCAAAATTAGCATTATACAATAAACCTGACTTATGGATTTGTGATAATTATAGAAATTATGAAAATATCTATTATTTTCACAAAGGGAGGAGTAGGAAAAACCACTGTTTGCGACTTAATATATTCAAACGATGAAAATAATAATCTACAACACTGGGTATTAAAAAAAAACAATAAACTAATACTCAAAAAAGCACTAACTAATATTAGAGATAAATATGATTATATTTTAATTGACACCCAAGGTGCAAGAGATATATTACAAGATATTTCTATATTAAGTGCTGATATATTGCTATCGCCTATTCTACCTGAAATTACCAGCATTAAGGAATTCAACAGAGGGACTATAAGCACTCTAAAGAATTTAGAAGGTATAACAACTCTACCCATACTATACGGGCTTATTTACAAATTAGACCGTAGTATAGATGCTAAAAAATTAGCACTTATAGTACAAAACCAAAAAGATAATAAATATTATCAAATATTAAGCACTGTAATACCTCAAGCTGTAGCATTCAAAGAAGCTACTACTTTAAAAATACCAGTAAATGCCTTTGCTAATAATAATAAAAAACAACAACAAAAAGCACAAAAAAGCATAACTGCAATTACAAGCTTAGTGAAAGAGCTGAATTTAACCAACTAACAACAGGAGAAAATAATGACAAGCAAACTTAAATACATTACATTAATCAAGTGCAACGAACAACCAAATTATCAAAAAACAAGTAAATATGTAAATGACATTAATTCGTTGATTAAATTATATAAAGCAAAAATATTAAATAATAAATACCATAATATTGATAATAAACTAAAAGGACTAAAGGATAAGTTATTAAAAAAAGATGATGGTACTTATAAACTTCCAATAGGCAATAAAGACGAGGAGTGCTATTTAATATCAAAATGGCAGGAACATTATAATATTATTGATAGCCAATTAACAGTAATTTTAATGATATTTAAGTGCGACTATGCATATTATAGTAAATTAATCGCCTTGATAAATTACTATCTAAACCAGCTAGCTGAGTTTTTCTCTAGCTTTTTCAACTGCAACATAAAAATCAACAGTTAAGATTATGAATAAAAGATTAGGGTCTTAACTAGTTAAGACCTATCTTTATTACTAAATTGTCCGCTATTTTTTGCTCTTTGTAAGTCTTTTTTAAATAATTTTTTTATTTTTATCTCAAGCATTAAATGCCTAAGTCTTTAAATAATTTATTGGCAGATTGATAAACTTTAATATTTTTATTATTATTTAAATTTTTAACACGCTTGTTAAGTTCCTTAGATGGCAAACTTAACTCAAATGGAATAGATTTATCCATAGCAACCTTAGCTAAAAAAATATTAACACCATCAGCAAAACTCAAACCAAACTTTTTAAAAACTACTTTTGCTTGTTGATATAAATCATCCTCAACTCTAATGCTAGTTTGTGTTTTTTAAATAACATTATTGTATACCATTTGTGGTATATAAAGTAAAAATTGTTTTTATTCAATATAATAGATAAACTAACTTAATTTACTAATAATAGTATTCAATAAATCATGGTTATTATTGATGGCATTAAGCAAATAAGCAAAGCCAGCACTGCCTGCAATAATAACAAAGCCTATCATCCAATCAAGTCGTTTTTTCATCCGTTTTCAGTATTTATTATCCGTTTTTCAACATTTAATATATCTTGCTTGGTAGCTACTTGCTCATTAGATAAAACCTCAGCCGCTCTTTTAGCTTTATCCTCTGATGCACCAGCTGATATAAGTGCATCATAAACCTCTGTTATCATTGTGCTCATAATGTTTATATTTTAATCCTTGCTTTAATAGCCTTATTATATTATTAATGTTTATTTTAATCTACTATGGATGTTATAATAAAACCTTAAAAGTTTGTTTATTCTTCAAAAATAAACTTAACAACAAGCGATGAGTTTGTTGTTAATAATCCGTTAGAAGGCAATCCTAACGAGTATGTTTCTTAACAAATTTTATAATTTAATAAGGAGCAAAAAAATAAGAAAAGAAACTAATATGATACAAGTTGCCCAAAATCCCGTAGTTATGTTTGATGCCTTAGCATATGTAAGGCATCTAAGAAATGCTGGTATTAGTGATAAGGAATCAGATGGCCATGCAGAAGCATTAACCGATGCTTTTCGTGGCACTATTGTTACTAACTAAGAATATTTTGCAAGGTGAGTTATTAATATGCCGTGATGAGTTCAAAGCAGAGATTAATGCTTTTAGGGATGAACTTAGGACAGAGATTAATGCTGTAAAAGATAAGAGTATTATTGCTTTATTCGTAATGTCAGCCTTTATTATTACTATATTAGGCGGTTAAATAATATATATAAACTAGTTGCTAGTAATATTTTACTCATCTAAGAGCCACGAAAGTGGCTTTTAGTTTATAACACACATATGGTTTTATAAGATAAAGATAGGATTATGCCAATAAAAATATATACACTAACTCGTTTATTTGATACATATAAAAAAAAAGGTTGTTAAGTGCTTCTAGTATAGCGGTATATAACCAATTATTAAGCCTTTTTAGTAGAGATATTAAAAATGATAGCATCATTACAATAACTCATAATGATATTATAAGTAGAGCAACTACTACAACTTATAACACATATCTAAGGCAATTAAAAGCATTATTTAATTTTGCAACAGAAAATAATATAATTGATGTTAATCCATGCACTAAAATAAAAACCATACCAACTTATAATACTTTTAAAAAAACAATATCTGATGACAATTTACAAATAATATTTAATGAACTAAGTACAGATAATAACAAAAATTACTAGTTTTGGTATATAGCAGTAAAAACCTTGTATTGTATGGCTATAAGACAAAAGCAGTTGATTTATTTATGTTGGAGGAATGTTGAATTACTTAAATAATGATAAAAATTAGTATTGTGGTTAGGGATATAAAATGTGTTAATTTGTGTAATGTTATTTTATTTAATAAACCTAATATATTAAACCCAGTGTGGAAGTTTTAATGTGCAATTTTGATTGCAAAGTTTGTAATATTTTTATTATCTTAGTTATTTAGTTATTTAGTTATTTAGTTATTAATATTTTATTTTTTTATAGTGTTATAATTGTATTTGTATATTATTTAATATTTATAGTTTTTAAGTATTTGTAATGTATATATTTTTAATATAACTTAAGGAGAGAGATAATGGGGAAAATAATTTCTTCCGTATGCTTTATCGGAATGCTGTTGTTTGGCACTATGGTACATGCAGTAGTGAAAATAAAAGTTCAATCAGTAATACCTTCAAAGGCAGATGAGGTATTTATGTTAAAAGACTTTGCTAAAAATGTTAGTGACTTAACAGGTGGTGAAGTACAAATAACAATTTTGCCTGCAAATGCAGTAGTTGGTAATAGACAACTTATTGAAGCTGTTGATAAAGGGTTAGTTGATGGCGGTTTTGCATGGACACATTATTGGTCTGGTTACCACCCTGCTGCTATGTTATTTGGCTCACCAATAGCAGGTTCTGGAGTTGGACTAGATAGTTTTGCATTTTTATCTTGGTATTTAAATGGTGGTGGTAAACAACTATACGATGATCTTTGGGATGAGATGGGACTTGATATTAAAGGATTTATGCTACAACCAGTGGGACCTGAGGCATTAGGTTGGTTTAAAAAACCAATAAATAGTATGGCTGACTTTCGTAAATATCGTTTTCGTGCACCTCCTGGAATTCCTGGACAAGTTTATAATGACATTGGTATAGCAGCAGTTGCAATGGGCGGTGGCGATATTTTATCTGCATTAGAAAAAGGTACTATTGATGCAGCGGAATGGTGTTGTCCTAAACCTGATAGTGTTTTTGGCTTCCACAAAGTGTTAAAACATTATTATTTACAAGGATTACATCAGGTAGTTGTTAATGCTGACTTATACCTAAATGGTAGTGTTTGGCGTAAACTAACTAGATTACAACAAAAAGCTATTGAAGTATCAGCCGATGCCTCATTAATGCGTAGTGTTGCTTACCGTATCTATGAAAATGGTAAAGCATTAAAAGACTTGACTGAAAATCATGGTGTAATTTTACACGATACTCCAGCTGATTATTTTCCTGCTTATATGAATGCTGCAAAAAACATTTTAGAAAAAAACTCTAGAAAAAATAAATTTTTCAAAAAAGTTTGGGACTCACAAAGGGATTTTGCCAAAATAGTAGTGCCATTTTGGTCTGGAGCACAAACATCAAATGCTAAACTTGGTAAAGCTTTTGCTGATCAATTGAAATAATGTCAAAACCTGTTGATAGCGATCAATTAGATATAAGTGATGAATTGATCGCTGAACGCAGAGGCAACCTGACCCTGCCAGATGATATGTCATCTTGGATGGCAAGTATAATAGGTCCTATTGACAAGCTTAGTTATTGGAGTGGCTTGTTAGTTTGCTGGCTTCTTATACCTATTATGTTTTCTATGGGTTATGAGGTTGTACTAAGGCACTTCTTTAATATGCCAACACTTTGGGCTTATGATATTAGCCGTATGTTTGCTGGTGCATTTTTTATGCTAGGTGCGGCGTATGGTTTGTTAAGAGGTGTTCATGTTCGTGCTGATTTTATCTATCGCAATTGGCAAGTTAAAACACAAGCAAAAGTTGATGGGATATTATATGTCTTATTTTATTTTCCTGGTTTTTTATTCTTTTTTATTGCATCGCTAGATTTTGCAATGGATTCTTGGATTCGTGGCCAACTAGGTATGGATACTGCTTGGATGCCAATGATGAGTCCAATAAAAAGTGCAATACCAGTTGGGACTTTCCTACTACTATTGCAAGGCATATCAGAGTTTTTAAAATGCTTATATGCTGTTAAACACAATAAGTGGCCGTGACAACTGAAATATTAGGGCTAATTTTAATTGGGGTAATGTTGCTAGCTATTTTTGTTGGTTTTCCAATTTCATTTGTTCTAATTTTTTTAGGGATAGTATTTGGCTATCTTGGCTTTGGTGATTTAGTATTTTATTTAATTACCTTTCAATTCTCCGATGTTATGTTGGAGCAAACACTTGCTGCTGTGCCTTTGTTTATATTTATGGGTATTCTCATGGAGAAGGCAAATTTAATGGAGCGCTTGTTTTATTCTATACAATTATTACTATCAAGAGTAAATGGGTCTTTATTTGTTGCAGTCCTATTAGTTTCAACTATTTTTGGTGCAGCAACTGGTATTGTTGGCGCCTCTGTTACTATACTAGGAATTATGTCTGGTAAGATTATGCGTAAGTCTAATTATGATGTTAAAATGGCAGCTGGAACTATTACAGCAGGTGGGACTTTAGGTATTTTAATTCCGCCAAGCATTATGCTGGTGGTAATGGGTCCCATTTTAGAAGTGCCAGTAACAGAATTATTTGCAGCCGCTATTGTACCGGGATTGATGTTAGCTATGTTATATACTGGCTATACAATTATTCGTTGTTATATTAATCCTTCATTAGGGCCTAAATTAGCAAAAGAACTTATCCCTGACTCTATGAAAGAGGTATGGAAAGAATTCTTTTTTGGCTTAGTTCCACCAACAGCACTGGTAGGAGCAGCCTTAGGCAGTATTTTATTTGGCTTAGCAACTCCAACAGAAGGCGCATCTATTGGTGCAATTGGTGCTATTATATTAACACTTTCTTATCGTAAACTTAGTTTTGCAACATTTAAAGATGCTTTAATTAAAACACTTGAGATTACCGTTCTTATTATGGTTTTAGTAGCAGCTTCTAATTTCTTTGGTGCGGTGTTTTCCCGTCTTGGCACACCAATTATGATTACTGATTATCTACTAACTTTAGATTTACCTGATTATGTAATGTTAGCAATTATTATGATTTTTATATTTTTGTTAGCATGGCCACTAGAATGGGTACCAATTGTGCTAATTATTATTCCTGTTTTGTTGCCGTTGGTAGAGCAATTAGGATTTAATTTGACTTGGTTTGGTATTTTAGTTGCAGTTAATTTACAAACTGCTTGGCTATCGCCACCTGTTGCTTTATCAGCTTATTTCTTAAAAGGTGTAGTACCTGAATGGGATTTAAAAGATATTTATGCTGGCATGTTACAATTTATTGGCATTCAATTGTTTGGCTTGTTGTTAATTATTATATTCCCGCAGCTTGTTTTATGGTTGCCAGAGTTACTTTATGGTAAATAAAATTTTCTACATTAATAGTTGCAGATGAAAAATAATTTTGATTATATTATTGTAGGAGCTGGCTCTGCTGGATGTGTAATTGCTAATCGTTTATCTGCAAATAAAAATAATCAAGTATTATTACTAGAAGCTGGAGGAAAGGCTTATAATCCTTGGCTTCACATACCAATTGGCTATTTTAAAACTATTAATAACCCTAAATTTGATTGGATGTATCGTATTGAGCCTGATATTGGCTTAAATAATCGTAATATCCAATGGCCAAGAGGTAAGGTATTAGGTGGCTCAAGTGCCCTAAATGGTTTGTTGTATGTACGAGGCGATAAACAAGATTATGATAACTGGGAAGCAATGGGTAACAAAGGCTGGTCTTATAAAGATTGCTTGCCCTATTTTATTAAATCAGAGAAACACGAAGATGGTGCTAGTAAATACCATGGTGGTAGTGGCGAGTTGCATGTTTCACATTTACGACTACGAAGACAAATTGCAGATGATTATATAAAAGCAGCTAAAGCTGTTGGAATTCCATTTAACAAAGACTATAATGGCAAGCAACAAGAGGGCATTGGTTATTTTCAACAAACAGCTTATAAAGGATTGCGACAAAGTACAGCTACTGCATTTTTAAAACCAATTCGTAATCGTTCTAACTTAGTGGTATTAACCAGAGCTCAAACAGAGAGAGTATTATTTAAAGATAAAAATGCTATAGGGGTAAGTTATTACCATAATAAGCAAAAAAAACAGGTGTTTGCTAATAAAGAGGTTATTTTAGCAAGTGGTGCTATTGGCTCACCACAAATATTACAATTATCTGGTATTGGCGATAAACAATTATTGCAATCATTAAATATTGATGTAATTCACAGTAATAAAGCAGTTGGTAAAAATTTACAAGATCACCTACAAACAAGACTAATTTATAAAACTAGCAGACAAACACTTAATGATGAGCTAAATAGTTGGTATAAGAAAATGTTAGTAGGCTTAGAATATGCTTTATTTAGAACAGGTGCTTTGACTTTATGTGCCTCTCAAGTATATGCTTTTTTTAATACTAAACTAGATGGTAGTCGTCCTAATATACAATATCATATTCAGCCATTTAGTGCTGATAAACCTGGTGATGGGGTGCATAACTTTTCTGCTTTTACAATATCAGTTTGTGTATTACGCCCAGAAAGTCGCGGTGAGGTAAAAATTTGTGCAAATGACATACGCCAAGCACCAAAAATTATCGCCAATTATCTATCTACTAAAGGTGATTGTCAAACAGCTATTGATGCTATTAAAGTAACAAGGAAGATTATTAACACCTCACCATTAAAAGAAGTTATTTTAGAAGAATTTGTTCCCGGTGCCAATTATCAAAGCGATGATGAGATATTAGATGCTGCTAGAGAGTATAGTCAAACAATTTATCATCCTACTAGTACTTGTAAAATGGGCTGTGATGATGATAGTGTAGTTGATGATAGATTGCGTGTTATAGGCGTTAAAAATTTACGCGTTATTGATGCCTCTATTATGCCACAAATTGTATCAGGTAATACCAATGCACCTACTATTATGATTGCCGAAAAAGGCTCTGATATGATATTAGCAGATAATAAATAATAACAAAAATAAAAATGCAAGCTATAGTACTCAAACAATTTGGCGATGAATCAGTATTAGAATTAGATAATAATTATCCTAAGCCAAGCTTATTAGATAATGAGTTAATGATTAAATTGCAATATGCATCTGTTAATCCTATTGATTATAAAATTAGGCAAGGATTAAGTTGGGGTGCTGATGCTATCAAAGATAAATTACCTTGGGTATTAGGGTTTGATTTTGCTGGTACTGTAATTGATAGTTATAATACAAAAAATAATCATTTACTTAATAAGCGTGTTTGTGGTACTGCTAATATGCTAGAAAATGGCGGTAGTTATGCCCAATATGCCAGTGTTGATATTAGTAAAATTAGCATAATTCCAAACAGTATTGACAGTAAAATAGCATCAGCATTGCCATTAGCTGGTATGACTGCTTATCAGGCACTAGATATTATAAAATGTACTAAGGGTAGTAAAGTGCTAATCTTAGCAGGAGCAGGGGGTGTAGGTCATATTGCAGTACAACTTGCCGTGCTTAGAGGTTTATTAGTTGATACAACTGCCTCTTCTTACAATCATTCACTTCTTAAAAAACTAGGTGCAAATCCTATTGATTATCATAATCAGTCATTAAAGGCTAATTATTACGATGGCATTATTGATTTAGTAGGTGATGAAACTACTATATCAGCCTTAAAACAAGATGGTATATTACTTAGTGTGCCTACCATTAGTGCTGATAAAATTATTAATACTGCTAAAAAAAATAATAAAAAAGCCCTTGGTATGTTGTATAAAAGTCAAATCAGCCAATTAGATGAAATGCTTGGTTTACTACATGATAAAAAGCTAGACATTACTATTGATAGTTGTTTTTCATTAACCGATATTAAAAAAGCTCATCTATTATCACAAAAAGGACATATTAGCGGTAAGATTGTATTAAAAATCTGTTAATAATAAAGTTATTATTTAATAATATTATTACTGTTTTTGTTGTTGTTTTCGTTTCTCTTCTTTTATTTTTGCAAGTTTATTCCAATCTTTGGCAATAATTGCTTGTAGTTCATCACTATCTTGTAATTCGCCAGTTATTACGCCTTTTTCAGGCAGGTTATAATCTAACTCTTTATCTTTATTTGCTGTAATAATTTTTTGCATTTTTTCATACCAATCATTATCTAAATATTGCTTGGCTAATTCTATGCTTTTAATTGCTTTTTCACCTAATTTACCAGCAAATACCGCTGTTTCTAATTCTGTACTTTTACCTATTCTATCTTTTTTGGCTAGCATTACCCTAGTTCTGCCTTTTGCTATACTGTGTTTAATGCTATAAATATCACCGTCATAAGGCTAAACATTATCTATTAAATTAGCTTTTGGGGCATAAGTTTTTGCCATCCATTTGATAATAATAGCTGTTATTAAAAAACCAATAATAAGTACTAAGACATAAAAAATAGCAATAATTAATACTGTTTCAAACCTTAATTTAATTGACTGTGCCACCCAAACGACCAACTATAAAAATAGGTACCAAAAAAAAGCACTAATAGGCATGATTAAACCAAGCCACAACACATAATTAAAAAATAATTGTGCTGGCAAAGAATTAGATTTTGCTAGTCTTACTATGAGTTTTTAGGATATATTAAATAACTTAATTTCATACTAAACAGTTTAAATAATTTTATTGATTATTATACTACCATAATTATTAAAATAAACAAAGATAGGATGATTTTTAAATGTTTGATTTATATTTAAACATTGTAATACCTTATTTTATCAAATAGAATCTTGATTATTTATAGTTATTTTTATCCTTAATTGGTATGGTGAATATTTTAAAAAACTGATATTTTTGTTTTTTAGTTATTTAGTATTTAAGGTTTTACGATAAACAAACCAAAAATAAGTAATAACACCTAAAAACATAATACAAAATGATGCAAACCAAATAAATTTATATTGCAAATTTTTGTTAGTAATTAGATTATATGTCATCCAGAAGAATAAAATAATACCTGATACCCAGCCACTTACTAGTAAACCATAATTTTCAATTGCAAAATCAAAGAAAAATGGCAGAAATGCTAAAAGATTAAATATAAAACTAAAAAAACAATAATATCCAAAATACAATTTAACTGACTTCATAACTAATATGCAGGTCTAATAATAGGCACTTTAAAATCGTATTGATAGTCTAATCCACCTCGTCTAAAACCAAATCCCCCATGATAGTAAATACCTGCTCCATTACTACTAGCACCAAAATCTGATTTAAAACTATAATTAAAATTTGTCCATGTTTGAGTTAAATCATAAGAGTATCTAACAGCTTGAATCCCTAGACCTCCAATCGTTCCTGAATATGTATTAGAAAAAACAGGATAACCAGCATTAACATGGTTAGTCATATTTGCTTCTAAAGAGGCAGGACTAACATTAAGTGAAGCAAATCCTAATTTTCCCTCAAATCCTGGAACAGCAATAGAATTAGGTACTAAAGCTCTAACAATATTACTACCTTCCGCATTAAACAAATGCACAAATGCAGCACTTCTAGCACCGTTAGCAAACTTACCACCACCTAACTCGCTAGCAATACCTCCTGCTGTTGCAGCAATAGCAGTTCGTTTAGTTATATTAGTCCAACCACTTTCTTTATTCATAAATGTACCAGAATATGAACCTATACTACCACCTAAAAAACCTGATTTAAAACTCCCACCTTGTATTCTTGTTAATGCACCTTGACTAACACCATGAGCTACTGCTGTTTTAAAACTAACCTCTAATTTTTCTTGTGCCAATATTTAATTGATATTGATATTTTTATTTTTTTTATTCTTTGTTAGTAAGTGCTGGTGCTATTAAAGATAGTAGCATTTTTATTATTTTTTATTTACACATGTATTGCCTTTCCATGTACATCCATCAATCCACCATTCTCCATTACTTTCAATGGTGTTGATACTAGGTTGGATTACTTCTTGTGTAATTCTATATTTGGGAAAATTTGGCACATAAAATTTAATATGCTCTAAAAATACCATTAACATTTTTTCCTTATGATTACACTCATCTTGATATTGGCTATACATAAATTTTGGTTTGTGTTCATTAGAACTAGAAAACGCATTATCAGGAATCAATAATTTTAATCTATCTTTATTTAACCACATTAAAAATCTAGCATTCACAAAATCATTATTAATTTTTAATCTTTCCTTTCTAGTTAAAGAATCATCCCAAAACAATAGTGTTTTAGTAATACATTGGCTACGAGTATATTTAGGTTTGTTATCACAAGAACTGAAAACAAATAAAAATATCAATAATACAATAACTTTTATCATTGTTAATCGCTGGTGTAAATATTTATAAACCACCCATTACTACTTGAGTTGCCGCTAGATGGTTGTGTGCTAGTATTAATATTAACATTTAATTGATTGCCATAAATGTGGTTTGCCTGTTTTATTATATTGACTGCTTATTTCACCATAAACATACCTCATCCCTGCAGTCAACCCAGCCATCTTAAATCCATCTTTAAACCTACCGCCTGTTACTTCACTAGCAATACCACCACCAACAGCATTAGCTCCTACTCTATTAGCATTCCAAGTTTTACCATAATTTCCAGCAATGCCACCCATAATTCCCCCTGTTATAGCTCCATTTATTGCTCCTTTTAGACTGCCTGTAACAATACCGCCACCCACAAAACCAGAAGCTGCACCGCCTACTATACCTGATAATACACCACTACCTGCTATCCAAGTAGATGCCAAGCCAAAAGTATAATAACTGGCTACTGCTGCTACAATAACTCTTGCATATTTCTTAACCGTTTTTTTAATACTTTTCCAAATATTGCCCAACCAACTATATCCACTAGGATCGGTATATTTTAATGGATTGTTTAGTGTATAGGAATATCTATTATAACTTTGGGTATTATAAGGGGCTTGAATATGTGGGTCTGCTGATAAGAATCTACCAATGTTTGGGTCATATACTCTGCCATTCATATCTAACCAAGCATTACCCCTTGTATCAGGCATCCCAATAGCTAAAATCATCCTCACCTGTGTTAAGTTATTTGTTAATGCAATTTGCATTAACTGCATAATTTGCCTTGTTGAATAATTATTTTTACTCATTGCTATTAACACTAATAAAGGGGTAATGCTTGGTTTTTAGCCCCATCTAATCTATATGCTCGTGACCTGTAAAACCTCTGTTATTTCTATGGTAGGCTTCTTTATTCTTTTAATATCCTGGTAGCATTCTACAATTTTTGTCTGGATCAGGATCAGTAATTTTGTAGCCTACAATAATATTAGTATTTTTATTTACTTCATAGTAGTATTGGCAGTTTGTTATCCAACCACCATATTCCAGTCGTATAGTCCTAAAATATGCTATATTATTGTTAGATAAGTTTTTTACACCTGTTATTTTTGGGTTTATAAATGCCTTATTCCAAGATTTACCTACATCATCTTTTAAAACTTCAATTAGATATTCTTGCCTAAAATCAGATTTAAGTGGATAAAAAGGGCTACCATTAGTAGGATTAACTTTACATGAAATAATGGTTAAAGAAAGAAAAATTAGTAATAAGGTTATTATAAATAACCTAATCATGTCAATATTTAACATTATTTTTATTTGTTAATAATGCTAGTTTTATATGTTGATAATCTAAATATCCAATACCTGTAACACTTATAGAAAGCGGTATAGTAGAGTAGTTAGTAAAATTATTAAATACTAAACCTAATCCTTTTTTAGTAAATAAAGCATCGTGAAACCCTGCTGTGGCATTTCCTAGCGGAATATGATTAATCCACTGGCTAATTGTACCACCTTCTTGCCAAAATCTTGGATTTTTTACGATTGTATCAATCAATATAGAATTATCTTTAACATAATTAATAAATCCAGCATTATTCCTACCTTGGATTGGATATCCATCGTCTTTATAAACCGCTCCTTTGCCAGATCTAGCATCGATATCAAAACCAACAGTATTATTATAAACATACCTCATCCCAGAAGTTAACCCAGCCATCTTAAATCCATCTTTAAACCTACCACCTGTTACTTCACTAGCAATGCCGCCCATAATTCCCCCTGTTATAGCTTTTTAGCCTCTAATCTGACAAGCATCTTTATTATTACCTTTATCAAAACCCCATCCTATTACCATCATAGTATTAGCATTTACAATAAAATGATAATTGCAATAACTCTTACTATAACCAAGGTGGCTGTAATGATAATAAATATTATTACTAACTTTGTTAATTGATTTTAAATCCTCAAGTTTTGCAAGAATAGGCTCTATACCAAAAGTTTCTTTAGATAATTTTGAATCTGGGTAAAATTTAAGACCATGTGTTACTATTTTATTGCCTATAGCTTTCATGTTCCAATATTTAACATAAATATCCATACTGCTTATAAACGAACCATGCCCAGTTTCCCATAAGTCGCTACAAGCACAAAGACTCATAACTAATAAAAATATGAATAATCTTGCTATCATTATCTTACACTACCTTTATGCACCACTAACTGAGTGCTGAGTCCATTATGGTCTAATAGCGAACCATAATTAACAATTAATGATAAAGGTATGGTTGTATAGTTAGTAAATATGTTTTTTGGTATATTAGACAATAATGTATCATGGAAGTAGGCAGTGGAATTTGCACCATAAATCTTATTAAGAGCATTACTAACTGCACCGCCTTGTTTCCAAAAATCTTGTCCAAAATTATTTGTTAAAGGTTTATTATTACCAATAACATTAACACCTTTAGGTACACCTAATTTGTCAATATAATTACCATACTTACTTGCTAAACCTTCACCTTTACGCCAAGTGCTGTCAGTACCTGTAACACCATTATAAACATACCGCATCCCCGCAGTTAACCCAGCCATCTTAAATCCATCTTTAAACCTACCACCTGTTACTTCACTAGCAATACCACCACCAACAGCATTAGCTCCTACTCTATTAGCATTCCAAGTTTTACCATAATTTCCAGCAATGCCACCCATAATTCCCCCTGTTATAGCTCCATTAATAGCACCTCTTATACTACCTGTTGAGATACCACCACTTACAAAGCCAGAAGCTACACCTTGGGCAAATGCACCCCATTTGGCAGCCAATGCCCATTGCTGTGTTACAATTCCTAAGCCAATAGCAAGTATTTGCCTGCCATAACGTTTAACAAACTTTTTAACTTTTCTAGCAAGCCACTTAAAAAAGTAGCCACTAGGATCGGTATATTTTAATGGATTATTTAGTACATAAGAATAACGATTATAACTCTGGGTATTATAAGGGGCTTGAATATGTGGGTCTGCTGATAAGAATCTACCAATGTTTGGGTCATATACTCATCCATTCATATCTAACCAAGCATTACCCCTTGTATCAGGCATCCCAATAGCTAAAATCATCCTCACCTGTGTTAAGTTATTTGTTAATGCAATTTGCATTAACTGCATAATTTGCCTTGTTGAATAATTATTTTTACTCATTGCTATTAACACTAATAAAGGGGTAATGCTTGGTTTTTAGCCCCATCTAATCTATATGTTTGTGTCCTGTAAAACCTCTGTTAGTAAGTGCTGGGGCTGTTAAAGAGGGTAATATTTTTATTCTTTTATTTTTTGTAATTTATACTTAGTTACAACTATAATTGCTTTAATAAAAAAATACCAACTAAAAAACATTCCTGCATAAAATCCTATATTAAAAATTAAATCCCACTTTAACCATATTCCAAATACTAAAAATGAAACTATTGCAAGTAAGACACCAAATAATAACATTTTTTTTATAAAACTAAAATATTTAGTACTGCACTCTTCTCTGGTCATTGTTTAATTATCATAGCAAGATGTGTAGCTTTCACAAAATTGAACACCTAAAGCACCACCTAACCCACCACCTCCAAAACCTTTAGCTCCACTTACTCCATTATTATTGAGATTAATGTTTAACCCCCCTGCAAGACCTTTCCCTCCATTTATAAAAAATCCCCAATTTTGACTACGACCTGTTATCAAATGTTTATCATAACCACCAGATAAATTTCCACCAACACCTCCAAAAGCTCCTAGTCCAACTTGCATGCAAATAGTTGATACTAAACATTTGTTACCGTTAGTATCAATACCAGCACCAGTAGATGCTGAACCTCCAAAAATACCCACAAATATACTGCCTGAACCACCTACATCAGTATTTAAAACATTCTTAATTCTCTCTGATATGTTACCTTCCGCATTAAACAAATGCACAAATGCAGCACTTCTAGCACCGTTAGCAAACTTACCACCACCTAACTCGCTAGCAATACCTCCTGCTGTTGCAGCAATAGCAGTTCGTTTAGTTATATTAGTCCAACCACTTTCTTTATTCATAAATGTACTAGAATATGAGCCTATACTACCACCTAAAAAACCTGATTTAAAACTCCCACCTTGTATTCTTGTTAATGCACCTTGACTAACACCATGAGCTACTGCTGTTTTAAAACTAACCTCAAATAAAGAGCTATTATTTACACCACCATGTCCAACAGTATAAGCAAGTCTAGCAGAAAAACCACCAGTTATAGCACCATTAATAGCACCTCTTATACTACCTGTTGAGATACCACCACTTACAAAGCCAGAAGCTACACCTTGGGCAAATGCACCCCATTTGGCAGCCAATGCCCATTGCTGTGTTACAATTCCTAAGCCAATAGCAAGTATTTGCCTGCCATAACGTTTAACAAACTTTTTAACTTTTCTAGCAAGCCACTTAAAAAAGTAGCCACTAGGATCGGTATATTTTAATGGATTATTTAGTACATAAGAATAACGATTATAACTCTGGGTATTATAAGGGGCTTGAATATGTGGGTCTGCTGATAAGAATCTACCAATGTTTGGGTCATATACTCTGCCATTCATATCTAACCAAGCATTACCCCTTGTATCAGGTATCCCAATAGCTAAAATCATCCTCACCTGTGTTAAGTTATTTGTTAATGCAATTTGCATTAACTGCATAATTTGCCTTGTTGAATAATTATTTTTACTCATTGCTATTAACACTAATAAAGGGGTAATGCTTGGTTTTTAGCCCCATCTAATCTATATGTTTGTGTCCTGTTGCTTGGTCGTATCAGCATAGTGTTAATACGATTTTAAAACATCTGTTATTTCTATGATAGGCTTCTTTATTCTTTTAATATCCTGGTAGCATTCTACAGTTTTTATTAGGGTTTGGGTCTGTTATTTTATAGCCTACAATAATATTAGTATCTTTATCTACTTCGTAGTAGTATTGGCAGTTCGTTATCCAGCCACCATAGTTAAAATCATAAACAGAATAATGAGCAAAATTATCATTTGCCAAGTATTCAGTTTTATAATATCCTATAGTACCCCCCCATGTTTTACCAACACTCCTTTTAATATTTTTTTCTAAATACTCTTGCCTAAAATCAGACTTAAGTGGATAAAAAGGGCTTCCAGTAATAGGATTACAAGCAGAAACTATTACAGATAAGCAAAGTATTAATATAGGATAAATTACACCCATTACCTATACCTACTATTACTTTTATCCGTTAATAAAGACACTTTTATATAATGATGGTCTAAATAGCCAATCCCTGTAACCCCTATTGCAAGAGGCACAGTCGGTATATTTGTCCAATTGTTAAAAGGCAATCCTAAGCCTTGTTGAGTAAAGATAGAATCATGCAAACCTGAGACAGCATTACCTAATGGGGCACTATTAATCCATTGACTTACCATGCTACCCTCCTCTAAAAATGTTGGATTATCAATTATTTTATCAACTAATGTTATATCTTTAGTGATTCTACTAAACCCAGCATTATTCCTATCTTGAATTGGATGCCCATCACCATCTTTATAAACCGCTCCTTTACCAGGCCTAGCATTAATATCATAACCAACTGTGTTGTTATAAACATACCGCATCCCAGAAGTTAATCCAGCCATCTTAAATCCATCTTTAAACCTACCACCTGTTACTTCACTAGCAATACCACCACCAACAGCATTAGCTCCTACTCTACTAGCATTCCAAGTTTTACCATAATTCCCAGCAATGCCACCCATAATTCCCCCTGTTATAGCTTTTTAGCCTCTAATCTGACAAGCATCTTTATTATTACCTTTATCAAAACCCCATCCTATTACCATCATAGTATTAGCATTTACAATAAAATGATAATTGCAATAACTCTTACTATAACCAAGGTAGCTGTAATGATAATAAATATTATTACCAACTTTGTTAATTGATTTTAAATTTTCAAGTTTTGCAAAACGATCTTCATCACCAAAACTTTCTTTGGATAATTTTGAATCTGGATAGAACTTATTACCATGGTACACTATTTTATTACCTATAGCTTTCATGTTCCAATATTTAATACTAGTATTATTATCGTCTATAAACGAACCATGCCCAGTTTTCCAAGGGTTTCCACAAGCATAAAGATTAATGACTAATAACAAGAATAATAATCGTGCTATCATTATCTTACACTACCTTTATACACCACTAACTGAGTGCTGAGTCCATTATGGTCTAATAGTGAACCATAATTAACCATTAATGATAAAGGTATGGTTGTATAGTTAGTAAATATGTTTTTTGGTATATTAAACAATAATGTATCATGGAAGTAGGCAGTGGAATTTGCACCATAAATCTTATTAAGAGCATTACTAACTGCACCGCCTTGTCTTAAAAAATCTTGCCCAAAATTACCACTTAACTTTTCATTATCACCAATCACATTAACACCTTTAGGAACATCTAATTTGTCATTATAATTACCATACTTACTTGCTAAACCTTCACCTTTACGCCAAGTGCTGTCAGTACCTGTAACACCATTATAAACATACCTCATCCCCGCAGTCAACCCAGCCATTTTAAACCCATCTCTAAACTTACCACCTGTTACCTCACTAGCAACACCACTACCAATCGCATTAGCACCTACTCGTCCAGCAGAGTAATCTTTACTCTAATAATACCTACCACCCCTTTGTATTCATGGCCAAGTGCGACAACTTAAAGGGTTACCACCTTTATCAAAGCCCCAAGACTTAATAATGTGGGTTTTTGGGTCAACGATTTCATAAATTAAACATTTACCTACCCACTTTTTATTATAATAGTTTGGAAGAATTTCACTAGAGTCCCAATGAACAACTAAATCACCATCTTGGTTCTTAGTAACAGTAATGCCTTGACCTGTGATTTGAAAATCACCTCGGTTTAATTTTCCTGCATCTTTAAATTTAAATGGTTCAATAAAAGAGGTTTTTTGACCAATTACATTATTTTCCATTCTAACAAAATCCTCATATCCAACTGTATAACACCCATTTAGTAAAAATAATATTCCAATAATTAACCAATAATAATATTGCATTATCTATTCTTCTCTTTCTTGTTGTTCCTATCTGTAATGTAAAAATGTGTATAGGGTTGTGCATAGGCTACAGTAGTAAAAGCATAAGAATAAGGCATGGTAACAATCAATGAAAGTTGGTCTTCTGGTATATAAGGTAAATTATGAAAGCCATCATGAAACTCTCCAAAAGCATCTGCAAAAGGCACATATTTTCCAATAGTCTTCATAAGGTTAGATTGGTCAGAGTACCAAGGAGCTATTATTTCACCTCTAGAGATTTTTTGTAAATTAGTCTCATCTAACTGCATTCCTACATTATTCTCACCTTTTTGCCATAAATGTGGTTTGCCTGTTTTATTATATTGACTGCTTATTTCACCATAAACATACCGCATCCCAGCAGTTAATCCAGCCATCTTAAATCCATCTTTAAACCTACCGCCTGTTACTTCACTAGCAATACCACCACCAACAGCATTAGCTCCTACTCTATTAGCATTCCAAGTTTTACCATAATTTCCAGCAATGCCACCCATAATTCCCCCTGTTATAGCTCCATTTATTGCTCCTTTTAGATTGCCTGTTACAATGGCTCCACTAGTAAAACCTAATATAGATCCAGTTACTGCCCCATTAGCAATAGTACCTGCTGTAAAACCCCAAGATGCCGCCCAACCTGATAAAGTGCCTGCAGAAAAATAACTCACAGCTACAGCAACAATAACTCTTGCATATTTTTTAATCTTTCTAGCAAGCCACTTAAAAAAGTAGCCACTAGGATCGGTATATTTTAATGGATTATTTAGTACATAAGAATAACGATTATAACTCTGGGTATTATAAGGGGCTTGAATATGTGGGTCTGCTGATAAGAATCTACCAATGCTTGGGTCATATACTCTGCCATTCATATCTAACCAAGCATTACCCCTTGTATCAGGCATCCCAATAGCTAAAATCATCCTCACCTGTGTTAAGTTATTTGTT
This sequence comes from Gammaproteobacteria bacterium, assembly GCA_965207335.1. Taxonomy (GTDB): domain Bacteria; phylum Pseudomonadota; class Gammaproteobacteria; order PS1; family Pseudothioglobaceae. Next base: position 734,783 of record OZ242267.1, on the reverse strand, counting down.
AATGCAATTTGCATTAACTGCATAATTTGCCTTGTTGAATAATTATTTTTACTCATTGCTATTAACACTAATAAAGGGGTAATGCTTGGTTTTTAGCCCCATCTAATCTATATGTTTGTGTCCTGTAAAACCTCTGTTAGTAAGTGCTGGGGCTGTTAAAGAGGGTAATATTTTTATTCTTTTATTTTTTGTAATTTATACTTAGTTACAACTATAATTGCTTTAATAAAAAAATACCAACTAAAAAACATTCCTGCATAAAATCCTATATTAAAAATTAAATCCCACTTTAACCATATTCCAAATACTAAAAATGAAACTATTGCAAGTAAGACACCAAATAATAACATTTTTTTTATAAAACTAAAATATTTAGTACTGCACTCTTCTCTGGTCATTGTTTAATTATCATAGCAAGATGTGTAGCTTTCACAAAATTGAACACCTAAAGCACCACCTAACCCACCACCTCCAAAACCTTTAGCTCCACTTACTCCATTATTATTGAGATTAATGTTTAACCCCCCTGCAAGACCTTTCCCTCCATTTATAAAAAATCCCCAATTTTGACTACGACCTGTTATCAAATGTTTATCATAACCACCAGATAAATTTCCACCAACACCTCCAAAAGCTCCTAGTCCAACTTGCATGCAAATAGTTGATACTAAACATTTGTTACCGTTAGTATCAATACCAGCACCAGTAGATGCTGAACCTCCAAAAATACCCACAAATATACTGCCTGAACCACCTACATCAGTATTTAAAACATTCTTAATTCTCTCTGATATGTTACCTTCCGCATTAAACAAATGCACAAATGCAGCACTTCTAGCACCGTTAGCAAACTTACCACCACCTAACTCGCTAGCAATACCTCCTGCTGTTGCAGCAATAGCAGTTCGTTTAGTTATATTAGTCCAACCACTTTCTTTATTCATAAATGTAGCAGAATATGAACCTATACTACCACCCCAAAAACCTGATTTAAAACTCCCACCTTGTATTCTTGTTAATGCACCTTGACTAACACCATGAGCTACTGCTGTTTTAAAACTACCCTCAAATAAAGAGCTATTATTTACACCACCATGTCCAACAGTATAAGCAAGTCTAGCAGAAAAACCACCAGTTATAGCACCATTAATAGCACCTCTTATACTACCTGTTGAGATACCACCACTTACAAAGCCAGAAGCTACACCTTGGGCAAATGCACCCCATTTGGCAGCCAATGCCCATTGCTGTGTTACAATTCCTAAGCCAATAGCAAGTATTTGCCTGCCATAACGTTTAACAAACTTTTTAACTTTTCTAGCAAGCCACTTAAAAAAGTAGCCACTAGGATCGGTATATTTTAATGGATTATTTAGTACATAAGAATAACGATTATAACTCTGGGTATTATAAGGGGCTTGAATATGTGGGTCTGCTGATAAGAATCTACCAATGTTTGGGTCATATACTCTGCCATTCATATCTAACCAAGCATTACCCCTTGTATCAGGCATCCCAATAGCTAAAATCATCCTCACCTGTGTTAAGTTATTTGTTAATGCAATTTGCATTAACTGCATAATTTGCCTTGTTGAATAATTATTTTTACTCATTGCTATTAACACTAATAAAGGGGTAATGCTTGGTTTTTAGCCCCATCTAATCTATATGTTTGTGTCCTGTAAAACCTCTGTTAGTAAGTGCTGGGGCTGTTAAAGATAGTAGCGTTCTTATTATTTTTTATTTACACATGTATTGCCTTTCCATGTACATCCATCAATCCACCATTCTCCATTACTTTCAATGGTGTTGATACTAGGTTGGATTACTTCTTGTGTAATTCTATATTTGGGAAAATTTGGCACATAAAATTTAATATGCTCTAAAAATACCATTAACATTTTTTCCTTATGATTACACTCATCTTGATATTGGCTATACATAAATTTAGATTGATAGTCCTTTGATTGAGAGAATCTAATACTAGGCACAGACAGTTTAAGTTTATCCTTATTTAACCATATTAAATTTGCAGATTTAAGAAAATCATGTCTAACCTTTAATCTATCTTCTTTTGTTAAAACCTTATCCCAAAACAATAGTGTTTTAGTAATACATTGGCTACGAGTATATTTAGGTTTGTCATCACAAGAGCTGAAAACAAATAAAAATATCAATAATACAATAACTTTTATCATTGTTAATCGCTGGTGTAAATATTTATAAACCACCCATTACTACTTGAGTTGCCGCTAGATGGTTGTGTGCTAGTATTAATATTAACATTTAATTGATTGCCATAAATGTGGTTTGCCTGTTTTATTATATTGACTGCTTATTTCACCATAAACATACCTCATCCCAGAAGTTAATCCAGCCATCTTAAACCCATCTTTAAATATACCACCTGTTACTTCACTAGCAATACCACCCATAATTCCCCTTGTTATTGCTTTTTAGCCTCTAATCTGACAAGCATCTTTATTATTACCTTTATCAAAACCCCATCCTATTACCATCATAGTATTAGCATTTACAATAAAATGATAATTGCAATAACTCTTACTATAACCAAGGTAGCTGTAATGATAATAAATATTATTACCAACTTTGTTAATTGATTTTAAATCCTCAAGTCTTACAAGACTAGGCTCTATACCAAAAGTTTCTTTAGATAATTTTGAATCTGGATAGAACTTACTACCATGGTACACTATTTTATTATCTACAACTTTCATGTACCAATATTTAACATAAATATCCATACTGCTTATAAACGAATCATGCCCAGTTTTCCATAAGTCGCTACAAGCACAAAGACTCATAACTAATAAAAAAACGAATAATCTTGCTATCATTATCTTACACTACCTTTATGCACCACTAACTGAGTGCTGAGTCCATTATGGTCTAATAGCGAACCATAATTTACCATTAACGATAAAGGTATGGTTGTATAGTTAGTAAATATGTTTTTTGGTATATTAAACAATAATGTATCATGGAAGTAGGCAGTGGAATTTGCACCATAAATCTTATTAAGAGCATTACTAACTGCACCGCCTTGTCTTAAAAAATCTTGTCCAAAATTATTTGTTAAAGGTTCATTATCACCAATCACATTAACACCTTTAGGTACACTTAATTTTTCAATATAAGTACCATCTTCTCTTGCTAAACCTTCACCTTTACGCCAAGTGCTGTCAGTACCTGCAACACCATTATAAACATACCGCATCCCCGCAGTTAACCCAGCCATCTTAAATCCATCTTTAAACCTACCGCCTGTTACTTCACTAGCAATACCACCACCAACAGCATTAGCTCCTACTCTACTAGCATTCCAAGTTTTACCATAATTCCCAGCAATGCCACCCATAATTCCCCCTGTTATAGCTTTTTAGCCTCTAATCTGACAAGCATCTTTATTATTACCTTTATCAAAACCCCATCCTATTACCATCATAGTATTAGCATTTACAATAAAATGATAATTGCAATAACTCTTACTATAACCAAGGTAGCTGTAATGATAATAAATATTATTACCAACTTTGTTAATTGATTTTAAATTTTCAAGTTTTGCAAAACGATCTTCATCACCAAAACTTTCTTTGGATAATTTTGAATCTGGATAGAACTTATTACCATGGTACACTATTTTATTACCTATAGCTTTCATGTTCCAATATTTAATACTAGTATTATTATCGTCTATAAACGAACCATGCCCAGTTTCCCATAAATCGCTACAAGCACAAAGACTCATAACTAATAAAAAAACGAATAATCTTGCTATCATTATCTTACACTACCTTTATGCACCACTAACTGAGTGCTGAGTCCATTATGGTCTAATAGCGAACCATAATTAACCATTAACGATAAAGGTATGGTTGTATAGTTAGTAAATATGTTTTTTGGTATATTAAACAATAATGTATCATGGAAGTAGGCAGTGGAATTTGCACCATAAATCTTATTAAGAGCATTACTAACTGCACCGCCTTGTTTCCAAAAATCTTGTCCAAAATTACCACTTAACTTTTTATTATTACCAATAACATTAACACCTTTAGGTACACCTAATTTGTCAATATAATTACCATACTTACTTGCTAAACCTTCACCTTTACGCCAAGTGCTGTCAGTACCTGTAACACCATTATAAACATACCGCATTGCTGAGGTCAGCCCCGCCATCTTAAATCCATCTTTAAACCTACCACCTGTTACTTCACTAGCAATACCACCACCAACAGCATTAGCTCCTACTCTATTAGCATTCCAAGTTTTACCATAATTTCCAGCAATGCCACCCATAATTCCCCCTGTTATAGCTCCATTTATTGCTCCTTTTAGACTGCCTGTAACAATACCGCCACCCACAAAACCAGAAGCTGCACCGCCTACTATACCTGATAATACACCACTACCTGCTATCCAAGTAGATGCCAAGCCAAAAGTATAATAACTGGCTACTGCTGCTACAATAACTCTTGCATATTTCTTAACCGTTTTTTTAATACTTTTCCAAATATTGTCAAACCAATTATATCCACTAGGATCGGTATATTTTAATGGATTGTTTAGTACATAAGAATAACGATTATAACTCTGGGTATTATAAGGGGCTTGAATATGTGGGTCTGCTGATAAGAATCTACCAATGTTTGGGTCATATACTCTGCCATTCATGTGGATAAGTCCCATCTCATCTATATGCTCGTGACCTGTAAAACCTCTGTTAGTAAGTGCTGGGGCAATAATATCATTGCCACTTCTCCAGTTGGCTGTTCTTCTTTTACCAAAGGCATCGTAACTCATTCTTTCTACTATATTGCCTTTACCATCTGTTATGGTATCAATACTACCTAAGTTATCACGGTGTAGATAGCGGGTTTTATCAGGCTGTTGGTTGTTGTCTATGGGGTTATTATCTGTATCAACTAGACATTTACAAGATAATGGTTCTTCTATTTTGGTGTGGATAGTTATTAGTTGATTATCTGCATAAATAAAGTAGCGGTGCTGGGTACTACTTGCATCAGTTATTTGTTCATATACTTTGCCTACATAGTTAGTGCGTTTGTGGATACCTGAACCTGTTTGGACTTTTAAGTATCTACTTCTATCTGGGGCATAAACAAATTCTGTTCTAAAACTATCTTTGCTAAAAGTTTTGGGCTTGTTAAATGATGTCCAAGCAATTTGTTTATCGTCATTTCTGGTCATATTGCCATTGGCATCATAGTTAAAGTTAGTTGAATTATAATTATTTGCCAGTTGTTGCGATATTGTCGTTGGACTATGGACTGGGGCATGTTGTTGGTCATCACTAGCAAAGCTTGAACTAGTTGTATTTAGTGGATAATCATATCTACCCACATCTGATTTATATAGTATATTGCCGTTGATGTCATAGTAAAAGTCTTGCTGACTATTAACATTAACACCACCAATATCACCTATGGTATAAGCACTTGTTAGTCTATCTAGGTTGTCGTAATTAAATTGCTCTTGTAAGCCATTGATGTGATTTTGACGGGATATGACATTATCCATTTTATCGTATTGATATGTTAGGTCTCTTATGCTGTTATTATAACTAAAGCCTGATTTTATAGTAAGTAAATGTCCACTTGCTTTATTATAAGATTTTTCAGTAGATAAACCATTGCCAAAAATATTGCCAGTTAGACGATTTGCTGCATCACGGGACTTAGCACGCCAAAAATAAACATTATCACTATCAGCTAACATAGCTTGGTAGTGGTCTTTATTATCATTTTTGACTGCATTCTCGGCAATATTACGCCAAAATACCGCCTTTTCACTTGCTTGTTCTGCTTTTTGTATGTATTTTTCTGCTTTTTCTGTGTATAAACTAATATCAGTAGAATTTATTAATGCAGCATCTAAGTATATTTCTGCCCACATTTGTTTGTGATGTGCTTGTTGCAATAACTCTTGTGCTTGTTGTACTTTTTGTTGGGCAATTCTTATAAACATGTCTCCTATACTTTTAGATACTCTAACCAAAATATCACACCAATTTTTATCTTTACAGCTAGCATAGCCATTAGAATGTGATGCACCTACTTGCCCTGATGATGAGTAATATCCAATACTCCAGTTATTTTTTTGCTCATCTGTTGCTATATAACTTCTTTGCTTATCAGCTGGAACATCCATTGTTGATAGGTAAATAAACCTATTCATAGCGATAAAAAATGCTTCGGCAATTTCTTTATACATTTTTGCTTCTTGTTGTAATTTATTTGCCATAACAATAAGACTATTTGCATCTTCTGTTAATTGCTCAGCCACATCATTTAGGCCACTACTATATCGTGATATATCATTAAATACCCGACCTTTTTCTTTTAAAACATCAGCCAACCAAAGATATAATTGAGCATGATTTTTATATTGTGCTACTTTTTGCTCATAGTAATTTGCTTTTTCTAGTGCCTGCTCAACACTAACTAGGCTTGCTTCTAATAAATCTGCTAGATGATCCCAGTCATAATCAGTAATTTGCCCCTTAGGACTACGAACAGCAGATAAATAACCTTGATTGTTATAAACATTTTCTACAATAAAATTTTTCGGTAAGATTTGTTTATTAATACGACTATTACTATCGTATTGATTAGTTACATTAAATGTTTGATTATCAGCATATGTGGTGGTTTGTTTAGCTCTACCAAAATTATCATAACTATATTGTTTACGATAACCTAATGGTGCCTGTATGCTAGTTATTTTACCAACACCATTGCTAGTGGCGTCATACTGCCAGCTAGTTTGTCCTTCTAACTCATCACGATTAACCATTCTTCCTAATTCATCGTATTGCATTGTTACTACCTGAGATTTAGCATCAGTTTGCTTTGTAAGTTGTCCTAAAGCATTATATTCATACTGCCAAACTCCCATATCAGGGTCATTCATTTGAATTTTATTGCCTCTAATATCATAAACCATAGTTGTTTGGATATCACCTACTATAGTTTTAACTAAATTACCAATGCCATCGTGGTAGTGGGTAAGCCAAGCACCTTCTGGCTCATCAACACGAATGATTTTACCAATGGCATTTTTAGTAATAGTTTTTTGTTGTTCATTGACATTAGTTATAGTGGTAATTAAGCCACTATACGCGGTGCGTTCAGTGGCAGTTTCAAGGTTGTTTACATGTTTTGTATTACTTATTATTCTACCTATAGCATCGTATTGTGTACCAGTAAAATAAGCCTGTTCATTGCTAAAATATGGTGTACTTGCTCTGGTTATTCTACCTAGGTTGTCGTAATAAGACTAATGTATAGGTAAAAGTGCGAAGTAAAAATGTATAAAATATTCTTTGCTTGAGGCAAAAAAATACAGTTAATACGCCCGTCTTGACAAGTTTTTTTAACAAAAAGCAAGCGTTATTTTTGCCATTTTGACGAGTGCTTTTTTCTAATGCAGTAGTCTCAGTAACTTGGTTAACCAGTCTGCCATCAAAGCTCTGGTGTGTTTGTCTAACTTTACGATTAAAAGCATCAAAATAGCTTGTTTGTTGTGGTTTTATTATGTTTTTAAAATTTTTAGCATATTTCTTATTGTGTTAAATTTTTTCTAATTTTAATTCTAAAATTCTAAAATCATCAATATTAATACTATATTGCTTACTATCATTTATTTTAAATATGCCATTTTCTGCTAATACAACTATACCACCCCATAATATTTGCTTTTGAGTAATTAAATTGCCACTATTATCTTTATAAGTATGTGTGCCAGAATGGCTAGCAATATATCTTTGTAGTGCTTCTGCTTTTGGCTTGGCTATATCAGCAGTAATGCCATCTTTAGTATCAAAAATACCAATTTTATCGCCCTGCTTAATAATAAAATCAGGGTAAAAAACACTGTTTATATCCTTATCATTAATATATTCTATACCAAAAGCCTCACGACCATTATCTGCATTTTTATACCACCAGTCTATATCATTTTGTCTTTCTAAATGCTGGATAAATACCTTTTCAACAGCTGAGCAATTTTCTAATATATAGCATTTATCTAGCACATATTTATTAATGCCACATTCCTTATAATTATCACTATAACTGTATTCTGGTAATATTTTAAAAGGTAATATTTCTCTTGCTTTTTCTGCTTTTCGTTTAATTTCAGCATATCTAATTGGCTTGTATGTCCTTAATGCTTCTGTAATAACTATTTTCAATACACTATTGCTATCCTTGTCTAAATCATTGCTTATTAACTTAAACCTAGTTGTTTCATCTGGTATATAAGATTTTAGCCAAACATTAAAAGCAGATTTTAAAATCTTCCATGAACGAGCAACATTATTAAATTTACTTTCTTCCTCTTGGTGTGTTAATTCTTTGTGTAGTAATAGCTCATAAAATTTACGAGTATCGTTATAAGATGATTCATGCTCTAACTCATCAGCATCTTTTAGTTGCTTAATAAAATCGTCATATACAGTAATATTAGCATCAATAATTAATTTATTAATAATACTTGTTGCATTAGTATCAAAATTCTTAGCTTCTAATTTATCAATAGCATTATCTAAAATATCATTGTTTGTAATATTAAAATACTTATCAGCAACTTCAATAAATGTAGTTTGAAAACTACTACCTATATCACCATAATCAGTTCTACCTAAGAATACTGACTCTAAATTGATATTTTTTATATTAGGTTTTATCCTAGCAATATATGGCTTGTCTTTATTTTCACCATCTGCATTAATAGCATATGATATTTCTTTTTTCTCATAAGAAGTATAACAATAAGCATGATTTAAAACAGAGTTTTGATAATGTTTTGCCTCTGGCATTCTTAATACTCTACCAAACACTTGCACTGTCAAAATAGGATTTTTCATTTCTCTAAATGACACCAAAATACTAGCCCTAGGACAATCCCAACCTGTAGATGCCGCTTGTTTAAAAATTAGTGCTTTAATTGTTGAGTAAGGTTTTACAATATCAGCTAAATTTTCTTTTTTATCACTTAACCAAGTAGCGATATCATCTGGGTGAATATTTTTGCTAGCAAAGTATTGTTTGCAAATATCTATTTTTTTCTGCCCCTCTTGTTCTGGTGCTTTTTTTTCATCGTTAGGTATTTGTATTAAAATCAGTGGATTAATATTGATATTTTCATTTTGGTATGCAGTTTCTAACTCTTGTTGCTTCTTAAATGCTAAGTCAAGTAATAAAATATCTAAGTCTTTACCGTTTATATCCTCAGTAGCAATCTCTTCTCTGGGCATAATTTTAATACTTTCTTTAATTAAACCCTCCGCTACTACCTCATCGCGTTTAATGTGAATAAAGCTATCTTTTTTATCTTCAACATCTAGTGCATTTGGTATTTTTTTTGGTGTTGCAGATACATAAATAGATATTCTAGGATTAATAATAGCTATAATTTCTTGTGCAAGAGGAGTATCTAGGTTTAAGTGTGCTTCGTCAATAATGGCTATTAATGTACGATTTTTAGCATGAGTATTAACAATAAAAGTATCAAATGAGGTATTTGCTTCGCCATCAGTGCGTAATTTTCTGTTTTCTTTGGCTTTTGAGATAACTTTTTCCCAATTTACAAAAAATATCTCGTGTTTTTTAAGTAAGCCATCATTTAGATTATGCAAATCTAACAAATGACTACCGCCTTCATAATAATCAAATAATTTATTTTTAGATTGTGTTGCTAATTCGCCCTTAGATAGCCATATAAAAGCAATATCAGCATCAAATCTGGCATCATCATTACATAATTGCTTTAAAAATTCTGCAATCATAATAGTTTTACCGCTACCTGTTGGCGACTTAAAAGTTAATTTAGTATTATTATTCCCGCCTTGATATAGTTCATAAAAAGCTTGTTTTAGTTTATCAATAGCGTTTATTTGGAATTGTTTTAATCGCAATATAGTCTAAATAGTACCAATATTTTGATAAATATCTAAAATAGGCTCTGGTATTTTTTGCTGGGTAATATTGCTATACTCATCCAGTTCATCATCAGCTAACTCTGGGTAAACATATAAAATACTAGGTTTTTCTTGGTTTGCTAAAAATTCTATCAAGGTGTTTAATTTAATAATATTTTCATTAAAATAAATAGCTGTTATTTTTACATCTGAGCTAAAAATTTGATAAAAATTATTTTTCTCTTGCTCGTTAAAAGTATTTTCTTTTAATGCTAGCATAATGCCTACTTGATGAGATAAATTAAGTTTGTCATTATCAGTAATACAATCGTCAAAGTCCTTAGGTACAAAAGCAGTTTTTAAATAATGCAATACACCGTCTAAACCTGCAATCTCTTTGCCTTTTGGCGTGGTATAACCTTGCATAACCCGTTTTACCCGCTCATAAGTAATATCCTCACAAATACCATTTTCATTATTAGTTACTAAAATACACTGACGATTACCACCATCTTGTTTATTTAATTCTAATACTGCATGGGCAGTTGTTCCTGAGCCAGCCATAAAATCTAATACAATTATGTTTTTATCTTTAAAAGACAATAAATAAGATATGAGTTTTGGGTCTTTTGGGTTGTCAAAAGGTACATCTTTTGGCAAACAATTAAAAATATTTGCTAATATATTTTTTCCTGTTGTAGTAGTTGCCAATTCTAGTACTAAAGATGAGGGTGTTTTGGTAAATAAGTTATAATCTGTTTTATAAATTTTTAGTCTTGGCACATTACCGTTATTAAAATATAAATTTATATCGCCATTGTTATACTCTTCTTCAGTAAACCTCCAGTTCCTATTACAAAAATCTCCGTTTGGTAGTTCAATAGCAAAATTATTACCCCCATTTGTGTAGCTAGCATTTGTATTTAGCCATTCTCCATTAGGGTCATTATCTATATTTTGGAATTCTAATTCAGTATTTTCTAATCTAATTTTATGTAAATTGCGATTTTGATAAACAGAAATATACTCATGGTCTTTTCTAATATGATTACTACCTTTCATTATGTTTTTGTTACTTTCCCAAACCATATTAGCAATAAAATTATTTTGTCCAAAAATCTCATCACATAGCACTTTTAAATTAGCTTGCTCATTATCATCAATACTAATAAAAATAACTCCATCATCTTTTAATAACTTTTGAGCAAGTTTCAGCCGTTTTGACATAAAAGATAGCCATTTAGAATGCCTAAATCTATCCTCTTTATCTACAAAGCTATCATTGTATTTAAAATCTTTATTACCTGTGTTATAAGGCGGGTCAATATAAATCACATCTATCTTTTTTTGATGAGTTACATTAAGCACACTTAGGACATGATAATTATCGCCCTCTATTAAAATATGCGGATTTTTATTATTATGCTGTGACTGCTGGATAATATCAGGGTAGTTATTATCGTTTTTTATGCTTAAAATAGGATAAGAATTTTGTGCTTGTTCATCAAATAACTCTTTTTTATCTTCCCATACTAAGCCATATTTCTTGCGTTCTTTTAACTCAGCATTTTCTTTTTTTAGTTTTTCAATAATTTCTTGACTATCTAACATATGGGTAAAATTAATTTATTATAAAATAGTATTTTACATTATTTAACAATAATGTTTATAATGTACTTTTAAGTTAATAATTATAATTAAATTATATGAGGTAAAAAGATGGTGTATTTTAAAGATGATAAACAATTTAGTGATGAAGTATTTAGTTCAAATGAGATAAAAAATGAATTATTAAAAAGTACTTTATTTAGTAATGCTTGTATTAAAACTGCAACTGAGAAAGAAGACATTCAAAATTGTATTGATGCCTATATTGATGATTGTCCAATTCAATACAGGGTTCAGAAGAAAGCAATGAAAATAGAATATTATCCTACAATAAGGTATAAAAGGGAGAATTCTAAGCACACTGACAGAATAAAATCTGAGTATTTTAAAATAAAATATAATATAGAAAATGGTGAAAAATATCCAAAGTATTTAATTTGGTGTCTAATTGATAACAATACTAATAGAAACTTATTAAAACTGATAATAGTTGATATAAAAGAAATATATAAGTATGATGTTAATTATTTTAAAGAAATTATTAATAATGATAAATCCTCTAGTTTTTTAGTATTAGAGGATATAGAATATGTTTATGTTAGTGAGTTATAATTATAATTTACCAGCTTTGTTATTATAACTTTATATTAATTTAAGTATTGAGGGCGGTTATATGTAGCTTTTATAAAACTTTATTGACACGCTAAAATCCTTTATACATAAGACTTTATGAGATTTTGACAATTATTAATTGGTGGAGATGGGGGGAGTTGAACCCCCGTCCGCAAATTTTCACTTAAAAAATACTACATGTTTAGTTCGCTCTATTTGTTTAACAACTAATCACCCGAGCAACAGGGATATTAGTGCGATTTTAGTTGAATTTTGCTTTATTGCCCTAAAAAAGCAATAAGGCTAGTCTGCTAAATGACCGCTATCTAAAAAGCACAGACAACCTCAAAGTAGCGGTTAGCTATGCAGCTAAAGCGTAGTTGTCTTCGTTTGCAACTATTTTTTTAAAGTATATTTTTACGAGTTAACCTCATCCTCGACATGCTCTTTTAAGATTCATCTTCCCGTCGAATCCTGTATCATCCCCAAAAATTTTAATTTTACCCCTTAATTATTATTTTTACAAACTTTATTATTAAAAACTTATATTAAATAACAATATTTTAGGTTTTTAAGATTAAATTTTATCCTCTATCCAAAGCTCAATACAATCAATTAATGCAGTAATAATACATATAGAAATAGTGTAACAGTTAAACTATATATTTACTTATGTAAATGTGTTTGATTTGTAATTATATAATTGGTATTATATATCCAGTTGCTTATATTTTTATAAGCTTTTTTTGATAATGTTAAGGAGAAATAAAATGATAGATTTACAAAATAAAGAATTTCGTGCTAGTATAATTACCGATCCTAATGCTGTTTTAGGAACCACAGGAGTTAATTATAAGGTTGTTAAATGTACTGCAAATTTGGTTTATATTGCTATTCCTAAAAAGGATGCTGGATTAGATGTTTCATCAGTATCAGCAGGCTCAGATGTAGCTTGTATTAGTAGTGCTGGTTCTGTTGGTTCTGTTGGTTCTGCTTGTACAACTCTGGCCAGTGTTAGCTCTGCTGGAACAGCTGGTAGTATGAGTGCTAATGCAATACGCTCTGGTGTTTTAGATCTTTTCGGTTCTGCTATAAAGTAATAAATTAGCAAATAAAAGCCCGTCTAGTTGTTTTATTAGACGGGCTTTTTATTGTTTAAAATAATATTTTAGATTTTTGTAATGGTCTTGTTGGTGAGAAAGTATATTCTAAAAAGCCATGCTTGATTTTTAAGATGATATTTATACAATATTACACTATTTTTTACCTTGCTTTTTATCATCGTATAGCAGTCTTATTTTTATAAACTTGCGTTTACCGACTTGATATACTGCTTTGTTTTTGTCAAGTAGTGCATTTTTGTCGGTAATTTTGTTGCCATCGCATTTAACTGCACCTGCTGTTATCATTCTAAATGCCTCAGAGGTACTACTAACTAAGTTTGCTTGTTTTAGGGCATTGGCAATTTTAGTTCCTGCTTGTAATTCTATTGTTAGAATGTTGTCAGGTATTTTGTTTTTAGCAAACTGGTTAATAAAATTTTGTTTAGCTTCTTCTGCTTTTTTATCGCTATGAAAACGACCAGTGATTTCACTGGCTAAGATAAATTTAATATTTCTTGGATTTTCGCCTTGTGCAATTTGGTTTTTATAATCTTGTATTTGTTTGCAGGGTTTAAAACTTAATAGCTCAAAATAATGCCATATTAATTCATCGGATATTGACATAATTTTGCCAAACATATCGTCTTTATTCTCGTCAATAGCAATATAATTATTAAGAGATTTAGACATTTTTTTTACCCCATCTGTACCTTCCAGTAATGGCATTGTTAGTATAATTTGTGGCTCTTGCTTGGCATTTTTTTGTAGTTCTCGTCCTGTAAGTAAGTTAAATTTCTGGTCTGTGCCTCCTAATTCAATATCAGCTTTTATAGCAATAGAGTCATAGCCCTGTGCTAAGGGATATAAAAACTCGTGTATTGCTATGTCTTGATGATTTTTAAACCTTTTGCTAAAATCATTTCTTTCTAGCATTCTTGCCACAGTTTTTTGACTAGCAAGTTTTATCATCCCAATACTGCCTAATTTATTTAGCCATTTTGAGTTAAAAGCAATAGTTGTTTTTTCTTTGTCTAGAATTTTAAAAACTTGTTTTTCGTAGGTTTTAGTATTAGCTAGTATGGTTTTTTCATCTAGTGCTGGGCGAGTGGCATTTTTACCAGATGGGTCTCCTATCATAGCAGTCCAATCTCCTATTACAAAAATTACTTTATGCCCTAAGTCTTGAAATTGCTTAAGTTTATTTATTAAAACGGTATGCCCTAAGTGTAAATCAGGTGCTGTTGGGTCAAATCCTGCTTTAATATTAAGAGGCCTGCCTTTTTTTAGTTTTATTTCTAACTCATCAAGTGGGATAATCTCATCTGCACCTTTTGTTATAATATCTAGTGATTCTTGAATGCTAAATGCCATTATAGTGGTAAAAAATATATTTAATTACGGATTTTACCGTAACCAAAGCCTCCTAAAGAGCCAGCAATAAAAGATAAAACAGGGATAACAATATCTTTATTTCCTGAAAAAATCATTATAGATACAAATGCAACAACAATAACAAATACAAAGGATAGCATCTAATATAATCTTTTAGTATTAGTTAACCTAAAATCTTTTTCTTGTTCTAAATTATTTTTTTTGTTTTCTATTTCAACCTTAGCAATTCTTTCAGATGTTGATATTTCAGCTAAACGAACTTCTTTATCATTATCAGATTTGTGTTTTTCAACAGCAGATATACGGTCAAATATTTGAATTTCTTTGTTTTCATTAGGACTGTTAGTAGTAACAATATCTGACATTACAATGTTTTTTCACGCAGAATAGGTCTATCGTATTGTACAACAAAATACCCTGTATCAGTACTATTCCAGTCATGGTTTATTTCATATTTGGTACTTAATATCTTATTATTTACATTGTTATCCTGCATCATTCTTACATACTTTTCGATACTAAGTTTTTCTGATACTACAAGGGTTAATACTTTCATAACTTCATATTTTATATCCTAACATATAACAAAATAAAATGCATATTTTACACTAAAAAACCTTAATTACGGGTATATACTTAGTATAACTATAATTTAGTAAAAAAGCAACTATATTTTAATCCCTAATATGTCCCTTGCCAAAGACAACATATTTTTGGCTAGTAAGTCCCTCTAAGCCAACAGGCCCTCTTACATGAAGCTTATCGGTGCTAATGCCTATTTCCGCTCCTAAGCCGTACTCAAAACCATCAGCAAAGGCGGTAGATGCATTTAACATTACCGAGCTAGAATCTACTTGATTTAAGAATTTTTTAGCATTGTGGTTATTTTCACTAACTATAGCTTCGGTATGTCCAGAACCATATTTATCAATGTGTGCTATTGCCTCATCTGTTGATGATACTATTTTAATAGCAAGTATTGGTGCTAGATATTCTTCATACCAGTCATCTTCTGTAGCGGGGATAATATCATCTGCAAATTTTTGTGTTTGTATACAACCTCTTAACTGCACACCTTTTTGTTGATATTGTGTTATTAATTGTGCTAACACTTTACTGGCAATATCTTTATGAATTAGTAAAGTTTCCATAGCATTACATACTCCATAGCGTCTAGTTTTAGCATTAATGGCAATATTTATTGCTTTTTCTGTATCAGCATATTTATCTATATAAACATGACAAACACCATTTAAATGCTTAATAATTGGTACTTTGGCATTATCAGCAATACTTGCTATCAAACCTTTACCACCTCTTGGAATTATTACATCAATCAGTCCCTTAGCACTAATCATATCATTAACTAATTTTCTATCAGTATTGACTATTAATTGCACACAGTACTCGGATAATTTGTTTTTTATTAAGCTATTTTTAACACATTCATAAAGAGCTATATTAGAATTTATTGCCTCTTTACCACCTCTTAAAATCGAGGCATTGCCTGACTTTAAACAAAGAGAGGCTGCATCAATGGTAACATTAGGTCTTGATTCGTAAATAATTCCTATAACACCAATCGGTGTTCGCATTTTCCCTACTTTTATACCGCTACTTTTATAACTTAGTTGAGATATTTCATTTATAGGGTCGTTTAATTGGATTATTTGTTCTAAACTTGTTATTATTGCATCAATCCTATTATCATTTATAGTCAGCCTATCTATTAGTGCCAGACTTATATTATTTTGCTTAGCATTTGCTATATCTTTATTGTTGGCAATTAAAATATTATTACGGTTATTGTTAATGTTATTAGCAATTTCTTGTAATACTAAATTTTTAGTTTTGGTACTAGCTACTCTTAATTGCTTGCTGGCTAGTTGAGAGTTTTTTGCTATTTGTGTTATTCCATCCATATTTTTTTACCTGATAAATTAAGCAATAATTTTAATAAACTACTCCAAACATCTTGTGTACCATAACCTTTGGCATTTCTTTCAATTTTACCTAGTGAGATAATTATTTTTTGTATTTGTGCAGTATTATTTCTTGCTAATGCTTTTTTAATGGTGTTTTCTTTTTCATACCAAAAATGATATTTTGCTATCACTTCATTTATGTTAGTTTTTTTAGCAGTTACTGATATTTTAATTAGAATTTTTAACTCATTAATCAAAATATTAATAACATGCATAGCCTCTGTACCATTTTCTTGTAATATTTGTTGTATTTTGATAACTTTTTTGCTGTCACCTAATAGTGATGCATTTACTAAACCAAATGGTTTGTAGTATGATTGTTGCTCAACTTGCTTACAATAACTATCATAATCAACACTCTCTTTTGCATAGGCTAGTTTTAATTTTTGTATTTCTTGTGATATAGCAAATAAATTACCCTCATTATTAAATAATAAACTACTTATTATTTTATCATCTATATTTAAATCTAATTGCTGGGCTTTATTTATTATCCAATTTTTGGTTTCTTGCTCTTTTAATAAATAATTAGCAACAATAAGTCCAGAGTTATTTATAGTTTCAAACCATTTACTTTTCTTTTGTGCTGAGCTAATATCTCTTACTATAAAAATAATAATAATATCATCGCTAATATTTTGCATCATTTGTAGTATATTATTAGTATTTTCGCTGTTGATACTCATATAACATTCAATTATTTGTTTATTGCTAAATAATGAGGTAGAATTCAATTCTTGGTATATATCGCTCCAGTCAAAATTACTATCAATATCAAAACGAATTCGCTCATTAAATTGTTGTTTACGAGCAATAGCTTTAATAAAATTAACACTACTTTCAACTAATAAAATTTCTTCGCCATATACTAGGTATATATTGTTATTTTTGACATAATCGTAGTTTAATTTATCAGCATTAATTTGCATAAAAAGAAAGTTTTATTAGTAATTTATGAGCAATTTTTTCTCGTAAGTTATCATAATTAAGCTCATCTTGTAAATTATTAGTAAGGTAGCTATTAGTGTCACTACTATAAATGCTATTTTTTAGAATTTTATTAAACACTAACTTATTATTTTTATAAATTTTTACTAAGGTTTGTAGTGTTAATTTGTGTCCTGTGGCGATATTTTTATTTATTGTGCTTATGTTTTTGCCTCTCTTTTCATTGCCTATATCAATAGTTATATTACTAGATTTGTTATTGCGTATGCTATTTTTAATAATATTAGCAATTTTATTATTGTTATTAGCCTGTACATAAACTTGTATTTGTTTATTATTAATGGTGTTATTAGCACTACAAGAGAATAAAATAGTTAATACAATAGCTAATAAAATTGTATTTTTAGCGGTATTCATAGTGCTAATTATACTTGTAGTAGTCCCAAATATAGTATTTATTAGTAAACCTAATTTCTAAGTAAAACATATATTGTAAGCCTAATTAAATACCCCAGTTGATAAATATCTATCGCCTCTATCACATAGTATTGTTACTATAATTGCATTATTAATTTGCTTGGATAATTCTATAGCACAGGCAACAGCTCCTCCTGATGATACTCCTGCAAAAATACCCTCTTTTTTTGCTAATTCTCTAGTGGTATGCTCAGCCACATTTTGCGATACATCTAATATTTTATCAACTGCTTTTGCATTAAAAATATCAGGCAAGTATTCTTTACTCCAACGCCTAATTCCTGCTATTTGTGAGCCGTCTTTTGGTTGTACGCCTATTATTTGAATATTTTTGTTTTTGTTTTTTAAGTATTTAGAAACGCCCATAATAGTTCCAGTTGTACCCATGCTACTGACAAAATGGGTAATTTTGCCATTAGTATCTCGCCAAATCTCTGGAGCAGTGCCAATTATATGTGCCTCTGGATTAGCATTATTTGCAAATTGATTTAATACTAAGCCTTTGCCTTGTTTTTGCATATTTAGTGCTAAATCTCTAGCACCTTCCATGCCTTGCTCCTTTGATACTAAAATCAATTCAGCACCATAAGCACACATAGCATCTCGCCTTTCTTGTGATAGATTATCGGGCATAATTAATATCATTTTATAACCACAAATTGCAGATACCATAGCCAATGCAATGCCAGTGTTACCACTAGTGGCCTCTATTAAAACATCACCTTTTTTGATAAGCCCTTGCTTGCTGGCATTAGTAATCATATTATAGGCGGCTCTATCTTTGACACTTCCAGCTGGATTATTACCCTCTAATTTAGCTAATATAGTATTACTTAGATTAGGGTTCATCCTTTGTAGTTTAACAAGCGGAGTATTACCAATAAATTGTTCAATAGTTGGATAGGGCATGTTAATTAATGTTTATTATCATATTTAATATGTTGTAAGTGATTGCTTTAAATTATTCCGTAAGTTGCTAGTTTTTATAAGACTATGGATATAAAAGCACTAGTAAAAAGACCATAATACTACATATTTAACACTGTTTTTAATTAAGTTTTTTCAGTTTACCGGTTTTTATAATGTAGCTTATAAAAAATTTGCCTTTTATTATAAAATTATAAACCTATTGAGGTGTATTTATAATTGGTAGATCTAAGAATATACCGTATTTTTTAGTTATTGTACTGGTATTATTTTTATAATTAAGAGGGTAATTGTCTTTATCACCACCATCATCAATAAAAATACCAAAACTTGAGCCACCATGATAGTCGTTTATCTCGCCTCCAGATATATGGTTATAACTATCTATGCCATTTTCATCAATAAATAAACTAAAACCATTATGGCTAGCAAAAGCATTACTACCAATATAAGTATCATTACCTGACTTATCCCATAATGCGGCTAATGATATATCCCATGCTGCAGATTGACTAACTTGTGTTAGTGAGCGGTAGCTGTCATTGCCACCATCATCAATTAAAATACCCATAGCAGAATGTGCCGATGTGCCTTGTGAATAGCGAGATGCTATGTAAGTATCATCTCCCATGCCATAATTTTTTATAATACCTAAGCCATAAAAATAACCTATGCCCTGAGAAAAATTACCTGCTCTAAATGTATCTCTGCCATTACCGTCTAATAGTAGTCCTATACCACCAGAGGCATAACCACGAAAGCCAATACCAGCACCTTGAGACAAACTTTTAAAAATACCAGATACTCCATAAGAGCTTTCATTACCACCTGTTGCAAAATAAAAATCATCGCCACTATTGTCAATGAGCATACCAAAACCTTTAACACCTCCTAAACCTTGGGCATATAGATTAGCATGATAATTATCATTACCTTGATTATCAAGTAGTGTTGCTATACCCCAAAAAGA
Organism: Gammaproteobacteria bacterium; assembly: GCA_965207335.1. GTDB lineage: Bacteria > Pseudomonadota > Gammaproteobacteria > PS1 > Pseudothioglobaceae. The sequence continues at coordinate 714,794 of OZ242267.1, read as the reverse complement.
TGCACCTTGACTAAATTGTCTGCTAAAGTATTTATCATCACCAGATAAGTCTATAAGTTGTCCAACACCAAGTAAACTAAACCCTTGAGTATAACTATCTGCTGTGTAAATATCATCTCCTGAATTTTCAAATAAAATACCTATTCCCAAAAAGGCAGAACCTTGTGAATATGCTCTGGTATGCTGATATTCATCATCCCCTTGTAAGTCAATAATAATACTAATGTTATCATTAGCAATACCACTAGCACCACTATAAATATCATTACCAGTATAATCAATAATAAGGCCGTATGGTTTTTGATAGTGATTATTACCAAAACCACCTATTACAATAGCACCTGCATTGCTATTTAACTCAATATTTTTGCCATTTATAATATTTTTTAAGGTATTCAGCCATTTTTTATCTGTTAGTTTCATTAACAAATTTGCACTTGATAAAAGTAGGTTAAAGTTTATTTTTTTAGTAAGTTCAATAATTTTTACATTATTCTCTGTGTCTTTTTTGTATTTTGGCCTGTCAATATAAAAAGAGTCATTAAACCTAGCCATTAATTTTGGCAACTGATTTTTTAGATAGGCAATATCTTGTTTACTAAGTTTAGCAAATGCTTGTTTTCTAAGCAATTCTGCTTTATTTAGAGTGCGTATAATAAAGTTGAAGTGCTGATTTTTAGCGTTTGTTTTTGGATAAGTAACAGTTACTGTACTAATATCAACATCAATCCAACTACCAGCTAGTTTAATTAAATTATTAGGTTGTGTTTTAGCTTGTTGGGCAATATATTCTAATCTAGTATCAATAACAGGGGTAAATTTAATAGGGTCCCTGTGTAAATAGCGAAATAAATTCAACCTAAATCCTTGCTCCCATAATTCATTTTTTTCGTATCTGTCTAATAAATCATTATAATCATCAAGTAAATTATAACGCAAAATTGTACTTGATACTAAGTCAGTATAAATAGAGCTTAAATACTGATATTGTGGGAAAAGTGTATTATTTTCTTGTAAGTCATCCTTGCTAATTGTTGCTCTATTACCTAGTTTGGCAGATAGTTTTAACACTTGGACTAATTTAGTAATACTAAAATTAAGAGATTGCTTAATATTTTGATTATCTATTAGTTGTTTTAGGGTTTCAATATCATTAATTTTTGTGTTAGTACCTTGTATAATATTTGTTTCTTGCCGTAAAACCGTAATATTAAACTCATCGCCTACATTTTTACTTTTTATGTATTTACTAAAAAACCCATGGCGTTCTTTTTCTTTTAATTTTATTAAGTCTTGCCCGTTAAAGCCAATAATAATATCCCCTGCTAAAAGACCAATAACATCTGCTGAAGTGTCTTTTAATACCCTTATAATCTCATAACCAAAACCTGGGGTTTTATAGTTAAATTTTTTGGTATCAGTTAATGTATAGGCAACACCTAAAAATGCTTTTTCTTTCGATTGTTTATCCTCTTTATTATGTGCATCAGCATTAACTATAAAAGACAGGCACAAAAAAACCAAAAATATTATTATTTTTTTCATAATCATATCTATTTATGCAAAGGTCTCATAATATAGGGTATTTTATAATACTGGATTGTATTTGTAGTAGTAAATAGTTATATATCAAATAAAATGGGAATTATACCCATCATCATTGCGAGCCTTGTAAATTACATCGTCATTGCGAGCCTTTGTAAAAAGGCGTGGCAATCTCATCCTACAAACGCGGTGTAATTGAATAATAGTATAATTGCCTGAGATTGCCACACACTAAAAAACAGTGCTCGCAATGACGGTGGGAATAATTGAGTACCAGTATGTTGCCAAAATATAAAAAAAAGTACCAAGAACAGTAAGCAAAGCTTACTTTGGGGAATATCCCCAAACCCCTAACAGCAATTACAGGTTGTTTAGTTTGTGTTAAGTTGTTTTGATTGTTTTTTAATTAGAGATCTTTGCATAAATAGGGATGATTAGCAGAGCTCTGATTTTTGCTTAATTGATGATATTTTATCAAGCCTGCCCTAGTTGTTCTAAAGCTGGTTTGATAAAAATTATCAAGTGAGTGGAAAGCGGGGTTCTGATGATTATTCATGTTTGTGCAAAGGTCTCCATTAGGGGCAGAACGAGTTTGTACACTATAACCACTGTACAACAGCCCCTCAAACTCCCCATATAGATATTGTGCCTGTAATTTATATTTTTGTCGTGAGATATTTATTTTATGGGTGTTGGTTGTAATGAGATGTAAAAAAAGTACCTACAAAAACACACTTACCGTCATTGCGAGCCTTGATAAAGGCGTGGCAATCTCATCCTACAAACGCGGTGTAATTTAATAATTAAGTATTGTGTCCCTAAAACTTTTAATACTGGATTGTATTTGTAGTAGTAAATAGCTATATAAAATAAACTAAAATGCTATTTAACTAATATAAAGTAATAAAAATGGAACATACAAAAATAGATAATTGCATAGAAGTTTTTAACGACTATAAAGAAATCAAGCAACAGCAAAGAATGCGTGGCTTAAATGATTTTAATATTTTTACCACCATACTTAATAAAAGCGATGAAGTACGATTACATTCTAGGTTTTTAAGGTTTTTACTCGATCCAAATGCAGAACATTATCAGGGTGATTTATTTTTGCGGTTATTTTTACAAGAGTGCAATATAGAGTTAGATTTTTTTAGTAATTTAGATGATTGTGTGGTTTATTGTGAGTATAAAAAAATTGATATTTATATTACTGATGGCACTAAACATATAATCATTGAAAATAAAATATGGGCGGGTGACCAACAAAAACAAATAAGCCGTTATATTGAAGAAATAAAAAAAGAAAATAAAGGCTTAGATAATGATAATTTAATAGTAATGTATTTGTCATTAGATAGAAGAGAGCCATCAAAATATAGTTTGAATAATTTTGAAGTTAAAAATGGCTGTTTATACTATGAAAAAGAACAAGAATACAAATTTTATAATATTAATTATAATAAACAAATTAAAAAGTGGCTAGAAAAATCACATAAGCAAGTTGCCAATATTACTAATTTATCAGTTGGTATTATTCAGTATATGGAGGTAATAGCTAAACTTTATGGAACTTACAAGGAGAAAGTTATGGGCTTAAATGAGTATTTAAAAGGTAAAAATGATAGGCAAAAGTTGGTAAAAACCATGGGGGAAATTAGCGAAGCATATAAAATTTTTAGAAAAAAAGAAATAGATGATTTTTTTGATAAGTCTGTTACAAAATTAAAGCAAGAAAAAGAGTTTGCTGGCTGGGAGGTTATAGATGATGATAAATTAAAAGCAGCACCAAAATGGCAACTTCTGCTTAGAATAAGACAATCTGAAACATCAAAAGTATTATTTGGTTTTGAATTTAATGAAAGTAATTTTATAGCTCCATATTTTAGTGTTGTTAGAAATAATGAAGTAGATTTTAAAGAGTTAAAAGAAAATAGCACTATTAAAGAATTATTAGAAAAAAGTGAGTTAATTACAAAACCAACTACATGGTATCTTGTGACAAATAGTTATTATAAGAAAGATATACTTGATAAAATTATTGACGATGGCAGTATTGAAAAAGCAGTAGCAAATTTTGTTAGTGCTTTTATAAAGTTATTTAAAGATTATAAAGAAGTAGTTATAAAATGCAATGAGATTTTAGAGGCAGATAACAAGTAAATATAGTAAAATAGTTAAAATTAAATAAATAAAATATGATCAAATCTTTTAAATATACTGTAGTAAAAGAGTGGAGTTTCTCTGAAACAGAATTTAACAATATTAATTTAATTGTGGGTGTTTCTGGTGCTGGTAAGAGCAGGTTTTTAAATGCACTTTTTAATTTATCTAGCACAGTGGTAACTGGACAAATGCCTACAATAGTAGGTGCAGGAGGTTTTTTCTTAGGAAAATTACACATAGTAATAGAAGTAGGTAAATATAAATATGATTGGAGTTATAACGGAATAATAGCCAGTAATAATAAAGGCATTATAACTGAGTGTATTACACGAAAATCTATAAATAATAATTCTAAACTAGAAGTTTTAGTTGAAAGAACATCAGAATCTTTTAAATTTCTTGGAAAAACTCTTCCTAAGTTACCACGAGATACTCCTAGCGTTAATCTTCTAAAAGAAGAAAATATTTTATCACCATTATACGAAGTATTTGCTAGAGTAAAAAGAAGAAGTTTTGATAGAGAAGGTTTGCAAGATACTATAAATATGCAAAATATACCAAAAAATATAAAGATAAAAAATATAAATGATTTGTTGCCATACAAATCAGTTAGTGCAAAAATGTATTTGTTAAAAAAGTTTCGTCCAGAACTTTATAGTATTGCTACAAAGTACTTTAAAGATATATTTCCTACTATAGAAAAAATGGAAGTTAAAGAAATGCTATCGCCTTTTCCAAATAACATAGCCCCATTATTCTCTATTAAAGAAAAAGGAGTTACTAAATGGATAGGATTAAATGAGTTATCATCAGGAATGCAGAAAGTTTTACTTATAATTACAGACATATTAACATTACCAGATGGCTCTATTTATATGATTGATGAATATGAAAATTCATTAGGTGTTAATGCTATAAATTTTTTGCCAGATTTTTTAGCAGAACATGGTGGTAATAATCAGTATTTTATTACTACACACCATCCTCACTTAATAAATAATATGCCTGTTGAGTATTGGTATTTATTTAATCGTCAAGGCTCTACAGTAAACATTACCAGCGGAATTGATTTAAAAAAACAGTATGGTATATCTAAACAAAAAGCCCTTACTCAACTAATAAATGACCCTCAATACCTAGCTACTAATTAATGAATGCGTATATTGTTGTAGAGGGCAATACTGACAAAAAAATTTACACGCATTGAATACCTTTAGTAAATCCTAGTTTATCGGCTATTTCAAAAATAGAAGAGGCTGGTAACAATAATTTTTACATTGTATCTGGTGGTGGCTATCCTAGTTATTTTGATATTATAAAATCAGGGATTGAAGATGTAGAAAATAATAATTTTGATATTTTAATAGTAGCTATTGATTCTGAAGATATGACTTTTGATAAAAAATATAGTGAAATTAAAGAGTATATTGATAATTTTAATAATAATATTACATACAAAATAATTGTGCAACATTTTTGCATTGAAACTTGGGCTCTTGGTAATAAAAAAATAGTAAAAAAGAGTCCAAAAAATGAAACAGTTAAAAAGTATAAAAAAATATTTGATGTGTTAAAAGAAGACCCAGAAAAACTACCTGAAAATAAAGAAGAAAACCTTAATAGATCGCAATTTGCTAATAAGTATTTACGAAAATTACTTAATGAACAATACAAAAATCTAACATATACAAAAAGTAACCCGCAAGTACTGCTACATAATAAATATTATGAAAGAGTTAAGGATCGCATGGAAAAAACAGGACATATTAATAGTTTTCAAAAATTTATTGATGTGTTTTCTACAATATAAAAAAATTACTTAAATAATTATTAAGAAGTACTATTAAGCACCAATATTTTGCCTAACAATTGCCCTCATATTATCAGGCTGTGGTGGTATATTTGCTAAAATATTAGCAATAAATGTCTTTTTATCAGCACTAAGTGCAGGATTAAAGCGTTTTTCAAATGCTATCGTTGATACTGGTTTTGCGGATAAATCAGCACCACAAACACTACCTGCTTGAGCACCTGGATAAATTTCAACATACTCTGGTAGTACTAGAATTTTATTAAATAAAGAATTATATAATTTTTCTGCCATTATCAACTCTTGGCCTTTTAAATCTGGTCTTCCTGTGCTACCAACAAATAAGGTATGTCCTGTTATTAAAAACCATGGCTCTTTGGCTCTTCTATTATCACTTACTAATAGACAAATACTATCGTCTGTATGTCCTGGAGTATGGATAATTTTAGCAGTAACATTACCAATTACTAGCATGTCATTGTCATTTAGTACATAAAAAGGAAATTTTGCACTAGCTGATTTGTACAAGGCATATTTCCCAGCACATTTTTTAGCTAATTCTTTGCCACCTGATATATGGTCAGCGTGAATATGGGTGTCAATTATATAATCAATACTAACGCCTTTTAATGTTGCCTGTTTAATAAACCAAGTAACATCATCTTTATGTACATCAACAGCAATAGCCTTGCCTTTACCACCACAGCCAAATAAATATGACAACGATGAGGCATCACTAGGGACTTGTCTTTGCAGTAAAAACATTTATAAATTATTAAAATTAATATGTCATTTTATACTAAAATTACTAAAATATATCAGCTATCTTTTAGCACTTAATGACAATAAAAACAGCAAAACAACCCCTAAAACGCGGTGTAATTGAAAATAGTACCCAGATAGCACTACAACTAATACAAGTATTTTTAGTAGGGCTTACAATAGGTATGACTAGAACGGTTATTCCCGGTTTAGCTGATACTGAGTTTGGCTTACAAGAAAAGCAATTTTTATTGCTTGTGTCTTTTGTAGTTGTATTTGGGGTAGTTAAGGCAATAATGAATCTATTAGCAGGAAGTTTGAGTGATAATTACGGTCGTAAATTAGTGCTTATTATAGGTTGGGTTATGGCTATTCCTATTCCTTTTATAATTCTATACGCTCAAAACTGGAATTGGATTGTATTTGCTACAATATTTTTAGGTTTTAATCAAGGTCTATGTTGGTCAATGACAATTAATTCTAAATTAGATTTAGCCCGTTTAGACCAAAAAGGCTTAGTTAATGGTATCAATGAATTTTCAGGGTATGTTGGTGTTGCTATTGCTGGAGTTGTTACTGCTTATTTTGTTGATTTAATTGGAGCAAGACAAGGCTTATTTATATTTGGTTCGGTGGTAATATTTTTAGGTTTAGTGTTGGCTATATTTCTTGTTAAAGAGACTATGGATTTTGTAAAACTAGAACAAAAACCTAATATTCTCAAACCAAAACAAAGTATGGCAAAACTATTTATTTATGCAAGTTGGGATAATAAAATATTACTATCTTTAAACCAAGCAGGTTTAATAGAAAAATTTGCCGATTCTATAGTATGGATATTTTTACCAGTATTTTTTATTGCTAAGGGATTAAGCCTACTAGAAGCTAGTGCTATTATTTTAATTTACGGTATAGCATGGGGTGGATTACAACTTATAACAGGAGTATTATCAGACAAAATAGGGCGAAAGATATTGATTGTTGGTGGTATGTGGCTGTGTGCTATTGGGCTTATTAGCATACCGTATAGCAATAGTATATTATTATGGAGTATTGAGTCTGCTATTATAGGCACTGGTATGGCTATGCTATATCCAACTCTAGGGGCTAGTGTTGCTGATTTTAGCCAAATTGAAAAGCGGGCAACTATACTTGGTATTTATCGTTTTTGGCGTGATTTTGGCTACGCTGTAAGTGCTTTAACAATGGGCTTAGTAGCACAATGGACTCAGGCTTTAACCTCGCCATTTTTACTAGCATCATTAGCTATGTTGGTATCTGGGGCCTTGGTTCTTGTTATTCTTCCTAATAAGGTTATTACCTTAGATAAAAACTAAGATATTGTATTACTGTGTAAAGTTTTTTAAGAATTTTTAAGAATTTTTATCTGGAGCTAGTTTATTGTCTGGTTTTTGGTAGTTTGGGTCGTTAGGATTCATAAATATAAAACAATAACCTTGCTTTTTATCAACCTCATCATAATCAACAACCATGCCATCTAATAGTTTTTTTTGTCCATAATCAACAATATACTCAACCCCATTTGATTGTAAATGTATATCACTTTCTTTTCTATCATCTAAACCCATTAAATAATTAAAATGATTATCTTTGCTAGCTATTGCAAAACGCACCAACATGCCTTGTGCATCTGGATTATGCAAGGACAAAATTATTTCTTCTGCTGCTCTTTTAGTAATATTTATCATTATTATTTATTAAAAACCTCTGTTAATAAATTTTGCATAGCAAGCCAAGACCTTTTGTCCGCTAGTTTATTATATGCTAGATTATTTATAGCATTTATTTGCCCGTATTCATCAGCTTTTTTATTAGTAAAGCCGTGCTTAGCATCGCTATAATTGATAAATTGCCAATCAACATTGCTACCATCTAGTGATTTTTGAAACTTATTTATACTCTCTGTAGATACAAATTTATCACTTGCCCCGTTATTTATCAAAATACTAGCTTTTATATTGTTAGCTTGTTCATAAGTAGCAGGTATCAACGAGCCATGAAAACTAATAATAGCCTTTAAATCAATACCGCTATACGCCATTTGTATTACTGTAGCACCACCAAAACAATAACCGATAGCAGCAATTTTATTAGCATTAACTTTATTGTGTTTTTTTATTAAATTATATGCAAAATTAGCCCTAGCTACCCAAATATCTTTATTTTTAGTTATACCTTGCATCCATTGTTTTGCTTGTTTGCCGTGTTTAGTTTTTTTGTCAGAGCCATACATGTCAATAGCAAAGCCAACATAGCCTAATTTTGCTAATTCTTTTGCTCTATATTTAGCATAATCATTTAATCCCCACCATTCGTGAGCTACCAAAACAGCTGGTATTTTTGTGGTTATAGTATCGTCATAATATATATAAGATTTAAGGTTATCGCCATTGTGGGTGTAATTTATACTTTGTTCTACTATTTTTGCACTAGCACAACTAGCAAGTAAACTAAATAACACTATCAAAAAGTATTTCATACTTTTTTTGCAGCAATAAAATTAATAAATTCTGCTATCCAACTATTAGTTTTAGTATTACGCATATGGGTGTAACAAGCCAATAAATTATTTACTATGATACCATCATTTTCCTCATTTATGCCATAACCTCGTATAATTTTATAAGCATATTTTGTTTTAGGACTTATATTAATTAGCTTAGAATAATGAAATTCATGTGCTGAAATATCCTTGTCCTTAATTTGCCAAAGATGATTGTTATTAGTTTTTAATGTTACATAGCCTCTACCTATTGGTTTTTTATGCATAATAGCATCAGCATCAATAACACCAGCCATAGCAAAACTTTCATTAGCTATAATAATATTATTGCATAAATACATTAGTCCACCACATTCTGCATAGCTTGGCATGCCTTGTTTAATTTTATTACTAATATCTAACAATAAATCGCTATTTTTGCCTAACTCTTGTGCATAAATTTCTGGAAAACCACCGCCTATAAATAAGGCATCCACCTTAGGTAATTTTTTATCTTTTAGAGTATTAAAATATTTAATATTAACACCTAGTTTTTTAAATTCTTCTAAGTCGTCATTATAATAAAAACCAAAGGCATTATCTTTTGCTATCGCTATACTTATATTGCTACTAAATTTAACTAATTCTTGCTTTTTAACAGTATTATTATTACTGGTTTTAGTTTTGGATAATATATGCTTAATATCAACTTGCTCTTTGATGTATTTAGCACTATCTAAGATAATTTTATTACTAATATCATTGCTGTTTTCGTTGGCAGGCCTTAATCCTAAATATCTTTGTTCAATAGTAGGATTATTTATTCTAATAGCACCAAATATTGCTAAATCAGTGTAATATTCAACAGCATTAACTAATTTACTTTGGTGTCTATCTGTCGCTACTTTATTTAGAATAATACCAACAATATTACTATTATCAAAGTTAATATAGCCTTGTAATAATGGGGCTATTCCTCTGGTAATGCCACTTGCATCTACTACTAAAACTACTTTTAATTTTAATAGTTTTGCCATATCGGCATTGCTATCTCCACCTGCAACACTTAACCCATCATAAAGTCCTTTATTGCCCTCAATAATACTAATATCAGCATTTTTATTATAATTGTAATATTTATCAACTATCTCTTGTTTATCCATAGTCCAAAAATCTAGATTAATACAAGGGTTATTACTAGCCATAGAGAGCCATATAGGATCAATATAATCTAAGCCTTTTTTAAAAGGTTGCACATTATAATTATCTTGTGTGAGCATCGCACACAATCCTAAACTAACAAATGTTTTGCCAGATGATTTATGAGTAGCTGATAAGTAAAACTCTGATTTCATAGCTTAATAACTGTTAGCAATTATGTAGTTGTTGTATGGCATATTACCATACAATGAGTTTTTTGTTTGTGGTAATTTCGTGTTACAAAAGCAATGTAATTTAAAAAAGCACCCATAATAACGAATTGGAATTATACCCATCGTCATTGCGAGACTTGATAAAGTCGTGAGATTGCCACACACTAAAAAACAGTGTTCGCAATGACGATATAAAAAGTACCCAGAATAACGAATTGGAATTATACTCACCGTCATTGCGAATAAATAAAGAGAATACTGCTCTTTTTTTAATAGTAAGCAAAGCTTACTTTGGGGAATATCCCCAAACCCCTAACAGCAATTGTTTTTTTAATTGAGATCTTTGCATAAATAGAGATGATTAGCAGAGCTCTGATTTTTGCTTAATTGATGATATTTTATCAAGCCTGCCCTAGCAGGGCTAAAGCTGGTTTTAAGAAAATAACTAAGTTGGTGAAAGTGGGCGTTTTAATGATTATTCATATTTATGCAAAGGTCTCTCACTGTACAACAGCCCCTCAAACTCCCCATATAGATATTTTGCTTGTAATTTATATTTTTGTTGTGAGATATTTGCGGTGTGATTTTAAAAAAGTACCCACAATAACGAATTGGAATTATACCCATCGTCATTGCGAGACTTTGTAAAAGGCGTGGCAATCTCGTGCTACAAAAGCGATGTGATTTAAAAAAAGTACCCAGAATAACAAATTGGAATTATACCCATCGTCATTGCGAGACTTTGTAAAAGGCGTGGCAATCTCGTCTTAAAACACACCCATCGTCATTGCGAGACTTTGTAAAAGGCGTGGCAATCTCGTGCTATAAAAGCGATGTAATTTAAAAAAAGTACCCATAATAGTAAGCAAAGCTTACTTTGGGGAATATCCCCAAACCCCTAACAGCAATTGTTTTTTTAATTGAGATCTTTGCATAAATAGAGATGATTAGCAGAGCTCTGATTTTTGCTTAATTGATGATATTTTATCAAGCCTGCCCTAGCAGGGCTAAAGCTGGTTTTAAGAAAATAACTAAGTTGGTGAAAGTGGGCGTTTTAATGATTATTCATATTTATGCAAAGGTCTCTCACTGTACAACAGCCCCTCAAACTCCCCATATAGATATTTTGCTTGTAATTTATATTTTTGTCGTGAGATATTTGTTTTATGGGTGTTGGTTGTAATGAGATGTAAAAAAAGTACCCAGAATAACAAATTAGAATTATACCCACCGTCATTGCGAGCCTTGATAAAGGCGTGAGATTGCCACACACTAAAAAGCAGTGTTCGCAATGACGGGGATAAACAAAAGCAGTGTAATTGAATAATTAAGTATTGTGTCTCTAAAACTTTCAAATCATTTTCCCAAACAAAAAAACTTGACTAAATGGTATATTTTTCACAATTTATTTGTTTACATTATTTACTTGTTTACGAACTAAGCGAATATAATTATCAAAAGACATGCCGCTACCAGTTGTCCCGCCATAGAAAAATGGCACATCTAATACTGCATTATTATCTTCTTTGTCAATGTCAGAGCTCCAATATGATTTGCTTTTAGTATTAGGAAAATAATCTGTATTTATGGTAGGATTATCATCTGGGTATTTTTTTATAGTTAATAATTCTTTATAAGTTGGCAGACGCCAATTATCATAACTACATAAATTATTATAATTAAGCTATCATTTTGCAGTACCAAGTGAACCAAGAGTAGTATATGTTCCAGCAGAGCTCAAAGTAAAAGAAGTACCAGCTGTACCAGTAGCAGATCCAAGAGAACTAATACATCCAGCTGTACCAGCTGAGCCAACAGTACCAACAGTACTAGCAGTAGATGCACTCACTCCAGCTCTAATATCACCCCAGTCTTGTGTAGGTGAAGGGAATACTACATATATTTTATCCTTGGTATTTGTTACAACTTCATACTGAACATCGTCTTGATAATCAAATCCCATCTCGTAAATCACCTTTGGGTTTTTGCGTAACTTACTACGGAATTCTTTATCAAATAAGCCGTCATTTACTTTATCTTTCATTTTTTTTACTCCTTTTTTTTGTTTAAAAAGATTAGTTATAATAATACATAATTATAATTAAAAATACAATATATATTATTACACAAAATATATACTATGCAATGTTACACAAGCTTGTAGATAAAGGCGTGGCAATCTCGTCTTAAAACACACCCACCGTCATTGCGAGACTTGTAAATTACACCGTCATTGCGAGCCTTGATAAAGGCGCGGCAATCTTATCCTACAAACGCGGTGTAATTGAGTACCAGTATTTTGCCAAAATATAAAAAAAAGTACCAAGAATAGTAAGCAAAGCTTACTTTGGGGAATATCCCCAAACCCCTAACAGCAATTGTTTTTTTATTAGAGATCTTTGCATAAATAGAGATGATTAGCAGAGCTCTGATTTTTGCTTAATTGATGATATTTTATCAAGCCTGCCCTAGTTGTTCTAAAGCTGGTTTGATAAAAATTATCAAGTGAGTGGAAAGCGGGGTTCTGATGATTATTCATATTTATGCAAAGGTCTCTCACTGTACAACAGCCCCTCAAACTCCCCATATAGAGATTGTGCTTGTAATTTATATTTTTGTCGTGAGATATTTGCGGTGTGATTTTAAAAAAGTACCCAGAATAACAAATTGGAATTATACCCATCGTCATTGCGAGACTTTGTAAAAGTCGTGGCAATCTCGTCTTAAAACACACCCACCGTCATTGTGAGCCTTGATAAAGGCGTGAGATTGCCACACACTAAAAAGCAGTGTTCGCAATGACGGGGATAAACAAAAGCAGTGTAATTGAATAATTAAGTATTGTGTCTCTAAAACTTTCAAATCATTTTCCCCAACAAAAAACTTGACTAAATGGTATATTTTTCACAATTTATTTGTTTACATTATTTACTTGTTTACGAACTAAGCGAATATAATTATCAAAAGACATGCCGCTACCAGTTGTCCCGCCATAGAAAAATGGCACATCTAATACTGCATTATTATCTTCTTTGTCAATGTCAGAGCTCCAATATGATTTGCTTTTGGTATTAGGAAAATAATCTGTATTTATGGTAGGATTATCATCTGGGTATTCTTTTATGGTTAATAATTCCTTATAAGTTGGCAGACGCCAATTATCATAACTACATAAATTGCGAATATTATTTGCATAAACATATAATTCAGTATTGCAGTTGGTATTAAAATTGCAGTTACGACTATATTCGTTATTGATAAAACCAAGTTTACCATCAAACCAAGTAAAGCTATTATTAGCATTATTTATAGTGCTGTCTGTGGTTTTTACCTCCCACATAAGATTGGTTTTGCTATCAATAATACAGGACCAATTATTGGCATTATCTGTTAATACTTTGCCTTGACTTGATACTTTGATATATTGTGCATAGGCATTTATATTAGCAAATAGAAATATCCATACAATTACTCCATAAATTTTATTGTTAATTAGCATTTTTTATTAGAGGTCTCTATTAAATTAGTTATTAACTCAGCACTAGCAGGGGCAGTATTTAAGCCATTACTAAAATGCCCTACATTTATGAATAAATTATTATACTCTAAATGTTTAGAAATTTTTATATCACTAGTACTAGCAGGTCTTAATCCAGCCCATTGCTTGATAATTTTTGCATCTTTTAATTGTGGATAATACTTAATGGCAAAGTTAAATAATAATTGTGCTGTTTTAGTGTCTATTGATTTATCAAAACCAGTTTTTTCGTAAGTGCTACCTATTAGTATTTTGCCGTCAATCCTAGGTACTAGATATTTATTTTCTGCTAGTATTATGTGTTTTAATAATTTAGGTTTGGCTTGTAACAATAATATTTGTCCTTTTACAGGGTAAATATCTTCAACACTAAAAATACCCATATTACTAGCCCAAGCACCATTGGCAATTATGATATTTTCGCTGTAAAATTTATTATTATTAGCAATAACACCAACAGCTTTATTGTTTTTAATAATGATATTTTCTATCTTGCTATTTTCAAGTAATTTAGCCCCTAGTTGTAATAATCTAAGTTTTAAAGCAGATAATAGCCTAGGAGTTCTTAATTGCATTATTTTGTCAAATAATAGCCCGTTGGCATTATTTTTAACACTAGGCTTATAATTAGCTAGCCATTTTTTAGCATCAGGGGTATTATAATCATCGTACATTAATAAACCACTATTGATATATTCTATTGCTATATTTGTCTCTTGTGCTAATTCACTACATATATCTTTATACATAGCCTGTGATTTAATACTAAGCTCGTTTACTTGTTTAGAATAACGCCAAGGATATAAGGGACTAATAATTCCAGCACCTGCTAGCGAGCTTTGAGAACCGCAAGTTTTGCTGTCAAATAAAGTAACAGACATGCCATTTTCTAGTAATTTTTTTGCAGACATCATTCCTATAACGCCACAACCTATAATAATACAATCTGTCATTTGTTACTACTGAATAAAAAAAATATAGCACCAATAAATATTGTTGCATCCGCAACATTAAATGCTGGCCAATGGTAGCCTAGATAATGAAAGTCTAAAAAGTCTATTACAAAGCCATAAAAAAATCTATCTAGAGTATTGCCAATAGCACCTGATGCAATGAGTGTTAAAGAAAGCATCAACATTTTGTTGCTAATAGGTGTTATCAATAAGTAATAAAAAATTACTAAGCTAACAATAATAGCAAAAGTTGATAATACATATAATTGCCAGCCACCATATTCACTTAATATACCAAAAGCAGCACCAGTATTATGTACTCTAACTATATTAAAAAAATCATTAACCACATAATATTCGTTAAAATTAAAATTATTGATTATTACTAATTTAGTATATTGGTCTAATAGCAATATTAATAATATAATAATAAAATAACTACTGCGAATTATAAGGGTTTTTTGAAAAATACTCATAGTATTAATAGCACAAAAGATTTTTTATAGTTTTATTCATCAATCATCGTTTTCAATGATTCATTATCAGCTAGCCGATATAGTATTTTTTTTGCTTTTTCTTTATAAGTAATATTACTAGATTCTTTTAATTCTTTAAGTACATTTATAATATTTTTTGCATATACTTCAAAACCATTAGAATTATATTTTTTAATAAATAATTCTGCCCCACTAATAAAATCTGGACTATCAATAATAAATTGCTTGATGTTTTCTTGTGATATTTTGGCAAACGATTCAGGCTCATTATTCCAACTAATATTTTTACGAATTTCTTGCATCGTTGCTATAATTTTTTCTTTGCTATCAATACTTACTTCTTTTTGCTTAGCTACTAATTTATCATAATGTGTTTTTACTTCTGGAGCAAATCCTAATATTTTACCTTTACTATCAAAATCATCCTCTAATGATGGTATATTATCTAGTAATTTTTTTAATTTTGATACTGCAAATGTATGATATTTATTTTTATTTTTTTCATCTTCTTCTTTTAAAGCTTTGATAGCATGAATAAAGTTTATTGGGTTTAAATATCTATGTGTCATAAAAACAAGATTATTCTCATTATCTTGCATAACTTGCCATAAATCTTTTACAAAATTTTCACTAGTATAATTAAAATCAAAATGTCTTTTACGATATATTTTATCCTGTTGTTCGTTAATATTATATAAATAATAATGCTTTATCCTATCTTTAATAATAGCATTAACTTTATCCTTTATATCCTTATTAATAATACTAGTTTTTATATAATCAATTACTAATGATTTTATGTCATTTATATGATAAGCATAATCATCAAATGACCATATATCATCATTTTCACTACTAATAAAATATTTCTCTAACTTATCGTATTCTTTATTTTTGTTATTTTCTTTCTCATCGCCAATCTTACTAGTAAGAGATTTTTTTTCGGAAATATAACTAAATAATTTTCCATAATCTAAATTACTAGTTTGTGCATTTAATACCGCTATTAACATAATAGCATCAACTATCTCTTTTTCAATTTTTAAATGATTATTAATTTTATCCAAAATAAATTCAAAATCATTCAAAGCATTAATAATACGGCTTATAATACGAATATTCTTAATATCACACTTTTGTAGATAAGTTAAGATATTATCTTCATTAAATTTAATTTTAATTTTACTTTTAATAATATCAAATGCTTCTTTTGGTGTTGGATTATATAAAAACTCATAATCAATAACCTTGTCTTTATATTCTGCTAATATGTCTGTTTTTCCTTCTTCTATTTTATCCTTATTGAAAATCATTACAACAGAGCATTCTTTTTGCTCTTTTAACATTGATATAATGCCTAATATATCTTGTAATTCAATGTCGTTTGATATTCGTTCAATATCATCAATACAAATAATGGTATTTTGAAAAGATGCTTTTGGTAATAAATCAATATTTGCTCTATTAGATATTTTATTTTCGGCAATTTTTTTAAGAAGTTCAGTAACTTCTTCACTAAATATTTTATTTTTGGTAATTTTTTTAAGAAGTTTTTTTAATATAGAATTATTAAATATTTTAGTTGCATCAAGTAATATTTTAGTTGCATCAAGTAATACTTTAGTTGCAATAGTTGAGTCAATAGATTGGATATTATCCTTGCCAAATAGAGATACATAAACTATGTCTTTTTTTAATTCTTCATCGCTAAATTGATGCCAAAAAAAAGTTTTACCAATACCCCAACTACCATATAAAGCAATAACAAAAGCCTCATCTTTATCTAAAATATTTAGCAAACTTTCTTCAATATTATTTAACTTTTTATTTCTCATTATTATAAAATTATTTAGTTAATTTCTAGTCTTGTTTGTTGATACCAAAATACTTGCTTATTTGAGCAAAAAACATTATTATCCCACTCATTAAATACAGGTAAAATAGGCATACTATACACATATTGCATTTATTGTAGAGTTTTAATCATATATTTTATCTAAAAAGGAGTGTAAATGGGGTTTTTAAAAGGTAAAAAAGCACTAATTACCGGTGTTGCATCAAATAGATCTATAGCTTGGGGAATAGCAGAACAAATGGCACAACAAGGCTGTGAGTTGGCCTTTACTTATCAAAATGATAAATTAAAATCTAGAGTAGAAAAATGTGCTAAATTATGTGATTCAGATATAGTTATTCCTTGTGATATGGCAGAAGATGAGCAAATAAAACAAGCCATAGCCAAATTAAATACTTATTGGGATAACTTTGATATTATAGTACATTCTGTGGCTTTTGCCCCAAGAGATGCCTTAGATGGCGATTATATAGATGCTACAAGTAGAGAAAACTTCATCAAAGCCCATGATATTAGCTCTTATACATTTACTGCACTTGCTAAGGTGGCAAAAAAAATGCTCAATGCAAACGGAGCATTATTAACCGTTACTTATTTAGGTTCGTCTCGTGTAATTCCAAATTATAATGTAATGGGAGTTGCCAAGGCTAGTTTAGAGGCTAATATGCGTTATATGGCAGGCTCTTTGGGCAGGCTAGGTATTAGAGTAAATGCTGTATCAGCAGGACCTATAAAAACCTTAGCATCTAGTGGTATTAAAGATTTTTCTAAACTATTAAATTATGCAGCTAGCAATAGTGCATTACAACGAAATGTCAGCATTCAAGAAGTTGGCAATGTTGCAGCATTTTTGTGCTCTAATTTAGCCTCTGGTGTAACAGGCGAGGTGCTATATGTTGATGCTGGTTATAATTTTTGTGACAAAGGACCTGTATAATAATTCCTAAAAAGCAGTATGAGACCTTTGCGTAAATAGAGATGATTAACAGAGCTCTGATTTTTGCTTAATTAATTATTATTCATGTTTATGCAAAGGTCTCTAATTTAAAATGCCAACAATTGCTACAATTAATATAACAACTAATAGTAATAAAAAATACATCATAGCATGCGATGATAGCGATAGTATTTTACAAGCAGGGCTACGAGAGGGAATAGATTTAAAATATGAGTGTAGTAATGGTACTTGCGGTGCGTGTAGTGCGGTTTTAAAGTCTGGAGAGATAAAAAAAATATCTTACCACGATTACAAAATTCCTCAAAATAAAGCTACTGAAAATACATTTTTAATGTGTTGCAATACTGCTGTATCTGATATTGAAATATATACTCAGTTGCAAAATGAAGCTAAACACATAGCAGTACAAAACATACAAGCTAATATTAAAAATATTGAGTTTTTAGCAAATACTGATATTGCAATACTAACTCTAAGAATGTCAAGAGCTAAAAATTTACAGTACATAGCAGGGCAAGAGGCAGTATTAACATTTAATGACATACAATCTATTGACTATCCTATAGCATCTTGCCCTTGTTTTAGAATGGAGCTAGAATTTCATATTCGTAAAGACGACAAAGATCCTTTTGCTAAACTACTATTTGATAAAAAAATTAAACCAAAAGCCAAAATAAATATTATAGGACCTAAGGGCATATTTAGGCTTAATGAGAATAGTGATAGAGATATTTCGTTTATAGCTTGGGATATTGGCTTTGCACCTATTCGCTCTGTTATTGAGCATAATTACGATTTAGACTTAGGCAAAAAAACTAAATTTTATTGGGGCTATCCTAAAAAAGAGCAACAGCCATATTTATCTAAATACGCTAAGTCTTGGTGTGCAATATTTGACGATTATAGTTATGATTTTATCGCCTGTGACTATTCTAATAGTGAAAGTGATTATCTTCTAATAGCAAAAAATATTTTTTCTTCACTTGATTTAAATTTTGTAATAAATTCTAATGTTTACTTAGCAGCACCAGCTAATATTGTGCTTTGTCTGGTGGATTTATTATTAAAATCTGGGCTTGATAAAGACAAAATAATAGCCTTTCCTGTATAGGATGAGACAATTACAAAAGTTTTAAGGACACAATACTTAATTATTCCCACCGTCATTGTAAGCACTGCTTTTTAGTGTGTGGCAACATACTGGTACTAATTATTCCCACCGTCATTGTAAGCACTGCTTTTTAGTGTGTAGCAATCTCACGACTTTTACAAGTCTCGCAATGACGATGGGTATAATTCCAATTCATTATTATGGGTACTTTTTTTAATTACACTGTTTTTTACATAAACAATTTAATAAGTTTATTTATTGTGTTAAAATTCTTTTTTACGGATTTTTAATATTTTCCTCTCATTGCCTTAACTATTATTTAATGAACGATAGTAATAAAAATAATATCAAAGTTTTAAAAAGAAACGGCAGTTTAGAAAATTTAGATATGGAAAAAATCCATCGCGTTGTAGAATGGGCATCAGAAAAGTTAAGTGGTGTTTCAGTATCACAAGTTGAAATTAATGCTAGATTAGCATTTTTTGATGGTATAAAAACCTCAGACATTCACGAAACCATAATAAAATCTGCTGCAGACCTTATATCAATAGAAAGTCCTGATTATCAATACTTGGCGGCTAGACTTGCAATATTTCATTTAAGAAAAAAGGCGTATAAAAAGTTTGAGCCACCTAGTTTTTATGATTTAATTAGCAAAAATATTAAGTTAGGGGTTTATGATAAAAACATATTAAATGACTATACACAAGATGAGGTAAATAAGCTCGATAATTACATTGATCATTGGCGTGATATGAGTTTTAGTTATGCTGCCGTGAAACAACTAGAAGGTAAATACCTAGTACAAAACAGAGTAACAGGCGATATATATGAGAGTGCTCAATTCCTGTATATGTTAGTTGGTATGTGCCTATTTGGTAAATACCCTAAGAGTACTAGATTAAAATTTGTTAAAAAATTCTACGATGCTAGTTCAAAGTTTAAAATATCATTACCAACACCTATTATGTCTGGGGTTAGAACCCCTACTAAACAATTTAGCTCTTGTGTATTAATAGAGTCAGATGATAGTCTAGATTCTATAAATGCTACTGCTGGGGCTATTGTTAAATATGTGTCACAAAGGGCAGGTATTGGTATTAATGCTGGTAGAATTAGAGCAATAGGAAGCCCAATTCGTAAAGGAGAGGCAAGCCATACAGGTTGCATCCCTTTTTATAAGCATTTTTATACTGCGGTTAAAAGTTGTTCTCAAGGCGGTGTTAGAGGTGGTGCGGCTACTTTGTTTTATCCTATATGGCATTTAGAAGTTGAAAGTTTATTGGTGTTAAAAAACAATACTGGCACCGATGAAAATCGTATCAGGCATTTAGATTACGGAGTACAATTTAATTTATTAATTTATAAAAGGTTTTTAGCAGATGAAAATATTACCTTATTTAGTCCTCACGATGTGCCTGATTTATATGAGGCATTTTTTGTAAACCAAGCATTATTTGACAAATTATATGTTAAATATGAAAATAATACTAATATCCGCAAAAAAACTATTAGGGCTAGAGAGTTGTTATCACAATTTATCCAAGAAAGAGCAAATACAGGCAGGGTTTACTTGCAAAATGTTGACCATTGCAATACTCACAGCTCTTTTAACGAAAAACTAGCTCCCATACGCCAAAGTAATTTATGTATGGAAATTACTTTACCTACTAAGCCACTAAATTCAATACAAGACGAAAATGGAGAAATAGCTCTTTGTACACTTTCAGCCGTTAATTTAGGAGCATTAGAATCAATAAACGAGTTAGAGCAAACCACAGAAATTATTGTAAGAGCCTTAGACTGCCTATTAGATTATCAAGAATATCCTATTAAATCAGCAGAAATTTCCAGCAAAAATAGACGAACATTAGGCATAGGAGTTACTAATTTTGCCTATTATTTAGCTAAAAATAATGTAAAATTCTCAGACGGAAGTGGCAATAAAATTACCCATAGTGTTTTTGAAGCTCTGCAATATTATGCTATTAAAGCATCGGTAAAATTAGCCAAAGAACTTGGTGCTTGTCCGTTATTTAAACAAACAAAATACTCACAGGGAATAATGCCTATTGACACCTACAAAAGAGATATTGATGAGTTTGCTAATTTTCAGCTACAATATGATTGGCAAAAACTAAAAAAAGATGTTTTAAAATACGGCATGCGAAAC
This sequence comes from Gammaproteobacteria bacterium, assembly GCA_965207335.1. Lineage (GTDB taxonomy): Bacteria > Pseudomonadota > Gammaproteobacteria > PS1 > Pseudothioglobaceae. The sequence continues at coordinate 693,550 of OZ242267.1, read as the reverse complement.
TCAACTCTCACGGCAATAATGCCGTGTGAAACATCTAGTCAAATTAGCAATTCTACCAATGGTATTGAAGCACCTAGGGGCTTTGTATCGGTCAAGCAAAGTAAAGACGGGGTGCTAAAACAGGTAGTGCCAGAATACGAAAAACTCAAAGATAATTACGAGCTATTATGGGATATTAGAGGTAATGAGGGTATATTACAGTTATCAGCAATTATGCAAAAATTTGTTGATCAATCAATATCAACAAACACCCATTATAACCCCTATGATTTTGACGGTAAAATACCAATAAAAATATTATTAACAGATATTTTAAAGGCATATAAATACGGCATTAAAACCCTATACTATCATATTACCCGTGATAGTTACAATAGTGATAATAGTAAACAAAATAATGATGATGAATGCGAAGATGGAGTTTGTAAATTATAGTTTTATGGCATACAAGATTTATATTATAAATTAAACAACAAAATAACTAAATAATAACAAAAATATGACAGAAAATATCCCTAAATACTGGCAAATTATAGATAATAAATTACACAGACAATTTATATTTAAAAACTTTCAAAAGGCATTTGCATTTATGACCCAAGTCGCTATTTTAGCCGAGGTGCAAAACCACCATCCCACTTGGGAAAATACCTATAAAGTTGTTGATATTTATCTAAGTACCCATGAGGCCAATGATACTATTACAGATAAAGACATTAAGCTTGCTAGTGCTATAAACGAGATATTATAATATGTCATACAATATTTTTAATAAACAAAGTATAGACACCTTAAAACAACCTATGTTTTTTGGACATACAGTTAATATTTCTAGATTTGATAAACAAAAATTTAAAATATTTGAAAAATTAACCGAACAACAATTATCATTTTTTTGGAAGCCAGAAGAGGTTGATATAAGCAAAGACAAATTTGATTTTGCTAAAATGCTTGCTAATGAGAAACATATTTTTATTAGTAATTTACAATATCAAATATTACTAGATAGTATTCAAGGTAGATCCCCTAATATTGCATTTTTACCTATTATATCAATACCAGAACTTGAAACATGGGTAGAAACATGGTCATTTTCAGAAACTGTTCATTCTCGTAGTTATACTTATATTATTAGAAGTATAGTTAATGAGCCGGGAGCCATATTTGATGATATTACCAAAATTGATAGTATTATCCAAAGAGCAGAAAGCATATCTAAGCATTACAATGAGTTAATAGAATATAGTCAAATGTATCTATTGCACGGCGAGGGCACACATAACTATAAAGGCAATAGTATTACCATAGACTTATACACCTTAAAAACTAAATTATATTTAACTTTGGTATCTGTTAATATTTTAGAGGGAATTCGTTTTTATGTTAGTTTTGCCTGCTCTTTTGCATTTGCCGAGCGGAAAATTATGGAAGGTAATGCCAAAATAATACGACTAATAGCCAGAGATGAGGCCCTGCACCTAGCAGGCACCCAGCATATATTAAATATTATGCGTAAAGGTCAAGACGACTATGATATGGCACAAATAGCCAAAGAGTGTGAACATCAAGTACGAGAAATGTTTACTGAAGCTTGTAATCAAGAAAAACAATGGGCACATTATTTATTTAATCAAGGCTCTATGGTAGGGCTGAATACAAACATATTACAACAATACCTAGAATATATAACTAATATTAGAATGAGTGCATTAAACATTAAACCATTATTTAAAAATACTAGCAACCCTCTGCCATGGATAAACCATTGGCTAGATTCAGATAGTGTACAAGTAGCACCACAAGAAACAGAAATAACTTCATATTTAGTTAGTGCCATAGATAAATCTATAGATAGTGATGACTTTTCTGAACTTAATCTTTGAGATTTTTACATAAACATGAATAATCATCAGAACCCCGCTTTTCACTCACTTATATTAAGCAAAAATCAGAGCTATGTTAATCATCCCTATTTATGCAAAGGCCTTTAATTATGTTTAAGGTGCTTTTTGATGATAACAACAATAAACAAGAAATTTATATTTACGGCGATAAATCACTGCTAACAGAGTTAGAACAAGAAAATATTATTATCAGTCATAATTGCCGTCAGGGACATTGTGGTAGTTGTGTTTTACAGTTATTAAAAGGCAATGTAATTCACAACAAGTCCTTAGTTCCTCTATCACAAGACGAAATACTAGCGTGTCAATGTAAACCTATTAGCGATTTAAGTATTAGCACTAGAACATAAATAAAGACCACTGATTTAAATCACACCGTGTTTGTAGCACTAGATTGCCACGCCTTTTATAAGTCTTGCAATGACAGCGGGTTACTTATAATAAGTATAAAAAACAGTCTTTATTGAGCTACTTAACAAGTTTTTTGTATGGAATTAAGTTATTATCTTAAACAAAATAGCATATTTAAAAACAGTACTATGCATAACACAATATTTATTATGTATTATTAAATAATAATTAAAATTAATGTTGATAGTAGTATTATTTTTTAGTATAATATAGTATGTAATATTAAATTTATGAAAGTTTTGTAAATAACTGTTTAATTTACTATATAATTGGCGAAGTTATAGTATGATTTTAAAAATAGCATGAGTTTGATAATTGTTATGATAGTCATAGTATTAAAATAATTTAATTAATGAAAATTTTAAGAACACTTTGTGTTGTATGTTTTTTTATGATAACTCAAAATATTTGGGCAGAAAGGTCACAATCAATTGCGGTTAATGATATTGTTAATCCAAGTACCACAATTGCTAATATAACAAGTGCTAGCACTTTTACTTTTGATGTTTTACATGTATATGCAACAGACACTAGTTTATCCACCTCATCTAATACCGTCCGTGCATTAGGATTACGACTATTTTTTAACAATGAAGTATTAGAATACATAGGCACTTCTTTTGATAGTGCTACTAAGGTATATGCTCTTGATTATCAAGGCGATACTCAAATACAACCAATAGCAGAAAACGACCTTGGAACCTCGGACCCTAGTAGCAGTATTAATAACACCGATAACGATGATAATACTGACAAACAAATAACAACTATTTGGGCCTCTGATACTATATGGGCTATTTTACAAGGACAAAGACTTTACACAGCAGAGTTTAAGTGGAGAACTAATGCAAATAGAGCCACAACAAGCATAAACTTCGCCATTACTACTATTACTAATGGCTTTGTATTTTCAGCAAGTAGTTTGATAATAGAAGGACAGGGACCTTATGCCACAACAGCAACCTTAGCACTTGGTTCATCTAGTACCATAATAGCAGGCACAAATGCTAGTTTTACTATTAATTTATCAGCAAATAATATACCTACAAACAGAGCCAGTCTATCGTTTGTAGGTGCAAATTGTAGCAATACTGCACCCAATACAAATGGCATTACCATAGTTAATTGCCCACTAACACAAGCTACAAACACAGTAATTGCTGCTTATTTAGATGGTGTTATTATTATGGCATCACAAACAATCATAGTACAAGCCGCAACACTTAATCAAATACTGTTAAGTGTAACACCTACTATTATTAGAGATGATAGGGAGGCTACTATTACCCTAGTAGCAACTTTAATAGATGAGTTTAATAACATTAGAATTGCTGATAACAGTAGCATCGCATTTAAAACCTCAAGTACCACTATACTTACCTTTGATGGCAATACACTGGAATCAACAACAACCAATGCCATAAACGGCATAGCAACTTTAATTTTCACAGCAACTAATACTAGCGTAGGTACAACAACTATTACAGCCTCTATTGGCACGGTAATGAGTACAAATACTATTACTGTTGAGCCTGGCTTTAATTTAGATATTGACAAAGTTGGTGGCTTGACTACAATAGACAGCAAATTAATTTTATTGTTTATTACTTCGAACAGTTCCAAAACTTTTTTAAATACCAGTGCTAAAATTGGTGGGGTAGCAGGATTAGACAGAGTAGAGATTTATAATTATTTAGATAAATTTAGTGGCGATTTAAATGTTGAGAACACAGATGGTTTAACCACAGCAGACAGTGACTTAATTTTACTGTTTATTACCTCAAATGGTAATAAAAACACCTTTATAAATACAAGTACTGGATTAACACAATCAGGAAGTAGTATTTATGATACTCTTAATGGATATAGATAATTTTTATATTATGAAAAACAAAATACTACAAATAATATATGCTATTACCTTACTAGCATTTTCGTATGGTTTGTCAGCAGGTACTCAAACAATAACTTTTGGCAGTGCAACAGAAGATAATACAATATACCCATCACTTAATATTAATGCTACTACCTCTACTATTGGTAGTACAATATCATTTGATGCCGTTCACACATATCAATCAGCAACAAATGATGCTAGCATAACAGATATTACTGTAGTGGTAAATTATAATAGCAGTGAGTTAAGTTTAACAGACAGCGGTGTTTCACTAATTTATAGTGCTAATTTAATAGGCACTCCATCAATAGCAGATGATTTATCCAATACCGATAATGATGATACAACTAATAAGGTGTTTCAAGTCACATATCGTGCTGACACAGGCATATATAATTGTAATGATGGTAGTACTGGTGAACATAGTATTACCCAAGAATTAGTAGCTTCTACTACGACTATTGCACAGGTTGTAGAGGATTATGGCTATTGTGAAGATTCTACTGTTACCAGTGCTACTGTCGCTCAATCATCTTTACCAATACCAACAATAGTTGATTTAGTAAACTTTAAATTTACTTGGAATTCTACAGCAACAAGTGTATCGTATGTAAAAGCCCTTATAAAATCTACTGGTGTTAGTGGAGATTATACATCAGGTGCAACTAGCATACTAAGAGTTAAAGTACCATCATTTACAGCTACAACAGCAACTCTTACAAATAATATCCCAGCCAATACTGTAGCAGGAAATAATGCAAGTTTTACAATAACAATAAGAGATATTAACGGCAATCCTACCGATGCTACTAGCAGTTTATCATTTGCTGGAACTGCAGCTGGATTTTTTACAATAGCTGAAGCAACAACACAAGGTAGTGTAACTATCAATTATCAGACAACAGTTGCAGGCACATACACTATAGCTATTTATGTAGGCAATACTCTGGCAGTCAGCACACAAACAATTACTATTCAAACAGCAGATTTTGCTAATATATTATTAACCGCCTCACCTATAAATATTATAGAGGCTAGCACGGTAAGTATTGTTTTAGTGGCAACTCTAAGAGATAGTTTTAACAATACTATAACAAGTGATAATAGCAGTACTGCTATATTTAAAACCTCAAGTACTACCATATTTGCTTTTGATACTAATGGACTGGAATCTACTATAAGAAATATCACAAACGGTATAGCAACCCTTGCTTTTACTGCAAGTAATACTAGTATAGGTATGGCAGTTATTACTGCGTATGTTGGAGGAATTGGTGGAACTGTTACTATTACTGTTAGTAGTGGCTTTGATTTAGATATTGACGGCAGTGGTGGCAACCTTGATATATCTACTGACGGTATTTTGATTATTAGGTTTATGGGCGGGCAATCATCCATAGATACCACAGGTGCTGTCGCAAGCGACAGAAGCAGAGATGATGCAGAAATTTTAAGTTATTTACAAAATAATGTTGATAAATTAGATATTGATGGCAGTGGTGGTAACCTTGATATATCTACTGACGGTATTTTGATTATTAGGTTTATGGGCGGGCAATCATCCATAGATACCACAGGTGCTGTCGCAAGCGACAGAAGCAGAAATGATGCACAAATTTTACAATATCTACAATCTCTTGTTAATGAGTAAACATATAAAATATTATGAAAAAACAATTATTAAAAACTATATCTAACATTCTTTTTTTAGTATGCTCGTTGTCAGTTTTTGCTGGAACACAAACTATTACTATTAATCCATCCTCGCCTTTTGATGCTACTGATTTTAATAATCCTACCATTACCCTAACAACAGTGCATTCATTTGCAACAGACTCTAATGTTACTAATGATATTAATACTATAGGCTTTCAGCTGTTTTATGATAGTTCAGTTATACAATTTGAGAGTGTTACTGATTTATATGGCAGAGCTGTAATTACATCACCAGTAAATTTAGTAGAACCTACAAGTGGTACGGCTGATAGAGATTCTGATGCTGATACTGATAGATTTATAAATGCGGTTTGGGTTAATCTTTCTGGAACTGTCAATGATGGGGATTTAACAGTTCTAACACCTGAGGCATATAATTATGGTATTCAAAACAGCCAAACAACCATTGCAGCTACTTTAGGTACTTCAACTCTGATTTCAACTGGTGTATATTTATACTCAACAGGTGCCACAGGGACAGAGGGAGCTTATTCTAGTGGAAACTTTGGCAACTCTGATTTTTTTGATGGAATTTTTGGCACTGGCGTTGTTAATTTTAGTGTATCCACTGGTGGACAACTATCAGTAATACCATCTCCTTTGGATATGTATGAAGCTAAATTTACTTGGATCGGCACTACTAAAGGTCAAACAAATATCAATGTAATATTTACTCAAGGTTCAACAGGTAGAGGCTTTACCAATAGGGTAGGTGTAGCTACTTATACAATCCAAGGCCCACCACTAGCACCATCATCAGCAACTATTACAATTGATCCAGTTGATTTTGTAGCAGATGAAACCACAAGTTTTACGGTTAATTTAACCGATGCTAACGGTGATCCAACAAGCAATAGTAGTGGCTTGACATTTGCTAGCAATTTTGCAAACTCATCTTTTGTAATTAATAATGTAACATCAGCAGGTGTTGCAACTATTGATTATAGCTCAGTAGTATCAGGGTCACACGATATTGGAGTTTATATAAACGGTAGCCTTGTTGGCACTAGAACAATAACAGTACAAGCAGGTGTTGCAGTTACAAGTAGTATACAGTTAGGAGTTGATAGGGCTGTAATTGATGCCTCAGTTATTGCTACTATAACTCTTAGAGATACTAATAATAACTTAACTGACGGTAATTTAAGAATATCAGTAGATAATTCAGCTAATAGTACTACACCTGTTGCAAATGGTACTGGAACTTATAATACTACAATAACAAATAGTGTAGCAGGGCTGACTACTATAACTGCTATGGTTGATGGTGTTTCTGATTCTTCAACTGCTATTACATTTGTTGCACCAGCAAATTTTACCTTAGCACAAAACACTGTTAACTTGACAAAAAATGCCTCTAATACTATCCGTTACCAATTAGCTATTACTGATATTATAGATCAAGGTGTTGTTGAGAATAATACATTTAGTATATCAACAACAGGTGATAATATATTTACCACCAACCCCGCACCTGTTGTATCTTTTACAACTAATGCTATTGTTACGACAATGGCATTAAGTAACACCCCAACTACTGCTAATCTTTATTTCACCGTAATCCCAGATGCCATAGGTACAGGACTTATTAATATTAGTTTACAAGACACATTAGGTAATACTACAACAAAATCAGTAACAGTAACAGTAATTGAAACAAATAGTGGCCCTGTAATTACTAATGCCTTTGATAGTCGTCTTTTTAATGTATCTGTTTTTGGTGGTAGTATTTATGCAGATTCTGCATTAGGCACTAATGGCAATGGTAGTGCTGCTAGCACATTTCAAGGTGTTATTGATGATTTAGGTGGTCATTTTCTAATATTTAATAGTTCTCAGGAAAGGACATTTATTGATGGTAGCATTGGGTTTAATACTAGTTGGTATGGCATAGTTACTGATAAAGCTATTAGTTCAAATGATAGTACTACTTATCCCTTTAATTTATTACAAGTAACAGACTCAGCAACACAAATTTATGCCCAAGTAACAGCCGATACAGTTTATAGCCTTTATCCAGGATTTTATGACAGAGAGTGGAGCAGTACTCAACCATCCAACGAGTTTGCAAATGGCACTATTGCTCGACTAATGTCACAATTTGTTCTAAGACAAAATAATTCTGGCTTTGGTGGCAGAAAAGCAAATTATGAATTCCCTAATGGGTTTACTCCAACAACTACTATAACAGCCAACACTATAATACAAGGTAATAGTCAAGCAAGTAAGATAACAACCCTATCTGGTTTTGATTTAGATGGTGATAATGTTAGTTGGTCTGGTACTAGTGCTAGTGGTGGCACTGTAACATTTTCTCAAGCAAGTCCTAACTCTGCTATAAGTACAACTGATGTCATGTTCCAACCATCAAATGACTTTGCTGGTACTACTACTGTTATTGTTAGTCTAACAGCTAATAATAAAACAATTAATGCCACTATTAACATAACTATAATACCAGTGGCAAGTGCTAGTGATTCTAGTTTTATATTGTCAAGCAATACTGCTACTGTTGGTAATGTTATTGGTGTTACTATTACTATAATGGGTAGAAATAATGACAATAGTCTTACCTCAACTACTGGTAATGTGACTGTTACTCTAAATAATGGTAGTGGCTTCCTTAGTGCAACAAGTCAAACAGGTATATACTCATTAAGTGTCTCAAATAATACTGCAGGCACTACAATTGTAACTATTGCAGTTGATGGTGCAGTTATTGGTACTCAAAATATAACATTTAACCCAGATATTGTATCAGCATCAAATTCTACAATATCAGGCAATGCCAACACTAATTTAACAGCAGATGGCTCTATATCATTTAATGTGCAATTAAGAGATAGATTTGGCAATAATGTTTCTGGTAGTATTACCACAAATGCTTCAAGTTTAGGAGTTGATATTACTATTGCATCTAATACCCTAACAGGTGTTGCAACCGTAGTCTATACAACTAATTTAGTAGGCGCAGATACTATAGTTATCTCTGTAAATGGTGTTACTATTGCTACTCGCACTATTACAGTAACCCATGGCGTCTTGGCTAGTGTAGTCCTTACACCTAACAATTTCACACTATTATCATCAACTGCAAATACAGAAACATTCACAGCAGAACTAAAAGATGCAAATGGTAATATAATAACTACCTCAAGTAATGTAACCTTTAGCGAAAATAGTAATGGTAGTACTGTAACTTTAAGTAATTCAAATGCCATTACAACTACAACAGGCTTAGCATCAGTGGATGTAACTTCTATTGCAAATGCGGTAGGTGATGTTGTAATAACAGCTGATGCTATTACAGGTGGAGTATCATTAGCTGGTTCTGTTGATGTATCGGTGCAAATATTTGGCTTTAATTTAGCAGGCGATGCTAAGTTTTTAGTAAATGAATCTTTGCTTATAGGCAGTAATAATTTTACTCAATTATCAAGTGCCACTACTTTTACCTTAGAAGGTAATATTGGTAGTATTGCTTATGCTAGTGGTAGTGCAGGTACTATTACTTATAGTGCAGGTGGTGTAGCGGGTGTTGCAACCTTGACCTCTTATGACAGCACTCTTAGTTCTAATGATGTTATAGTTATTAATGTTTATCCTGCATTAAGTATTGCAATTAGTGCAGATGCATTTAATGAGATTGCTTATGATATTCGTCCTATGGGTTTTGAAAGTAATGACGGAATAGCATCACTTATTACTGGTGGTGGTGTTTCATACACTGTAGTAACTTTTAATAGTGGTGATACGGTTAATATACCAAATAATGTTACTGTTACCTCAACCAATGCCAGTGTTGTAAGAGTAGGTAATACAATTGATCTATTTGGAGTCTCAATAGGCACTGCTATGCTAGTGGTAACGACTAATGATATTTTTGCTAATGGTAGTACAAGAAGTGCAACGACTGATATTGTTACCATTGTTGATATTTTGCGTGTTAATGGAAGTAACACAAATAGTGTTCCAACAGCTTATGTAACCATTGGCGATAGTTATACTTTTACCAGTATTACCGGCGGTAGTGCAGGTACGGGTAACCCAGCCACAGTCAGCTATAATTTTGCCGATAATTCAGGTGCAATTAGCGATACTTCTGCCGTAGTGAGTTTAACTACCAATAGCCGTGTTGTTACGGGTGTTAGTGCTGGCACAACGACAATATATATTCGCGATGTCAACTTCCCTAATAATACTGTAGGTAATCTTAATAGTATTTCTGGATTTGACCAAAATTTTGGTATTACCAAACGCTATGCAGTGGTTGTCTCAGAAGCACTTGCATTTACTACTACAATACCTAGTACTTTAATAAGTGGTGATAGTTTGAACTTTGCTATTACTGGCGGTGGCGGTGATGGTAGTGCTGATATTACCGTTAGTGTTGATAACGGCATTGGTGATTTAACTGCTAATAATGGCACTTACACATTTGCCCCGACTGCAACAGGAGTATATACCCTAGTTATTACTGATAATGAATCTGGTGCTTCTACTAGCACAATGATTACTATTGTTCCGGGTGCAGTTGTTGGTACACCAACTTCTACGATGACAGGTGATGAAAATACAGTTTCACTAATAGCAGGCAATTCTGCTGCTGCATTATTAATTACCTTAAAAGATAATGCTGGTAATCTAGGTAATGATACAATTAGTCCAGTTGTCAATGGTGGTAATACTACTTATGGTAGTTACACAATTACCCCTAATCCTACTACTAATGCTTTTGCAACATTTACCTATACCGCTGATAAAGTAGGCACTGATATTATTACATTCTGGGTTAATAGCAGTATTATAGCTACCAGAACCTATGCTACAGCTCATGGTGCTTTATCTAGTGTTGTCCTTACACCTAACAATTTCACACTATTATCATCAACTGCAAATACAGAAACATTCACCGCAAAACTACAAGATGCAGATGGTAATTTAATAACCACCTCAAGTAATATAACCTTTAGCGAAAATAGTAATGGTAGTACTGTAACTTTAAGTAATTCAAATGCCATTACAACTACAACAGGCTTAGCATCAGTGGATGTAACTTCTATTGCAAATGCGGTAGGTGATGTTGTAATAACAGCTGATGTTAGCTCAGGCGGAGTATCATTATCTGGTTCTGTTGATGTATCGGTGCAAATATTTGGCTTTAATTTAGCAGGCGATGCTAAGTTTTTAGTAAATGAATCTTTGCTTATAGGCAGTAATAATTTTACTCAATTATCAAGTGCCACTACTTTTACCTTAGAAGGTAATATTGGTAGTATTGCTTATGCTAGTGGTAGTGCAGGTACTATTACTTATAGTGCAGGTGGAATAGCGGGTGTTGCAACATTGACCTCTTATGACAGCAATCTTAATTCTAATGATGTTATAGTTATTAATGTTTATCCTGTATTAAGTATTGTTATAAGAGCAGACGCATTTGGTAATACAACTTATGATAGCCCCATAGGCTTTGAAAATAGTGACAGAATATCGCAAATTATTACTGGCGGTGGTGTTATATATGATAGTAGTAATATTCCTACAAATGTTACTTTGACAGCAACTAATGCCAGTGTTGTACAAGTATTTAATGTATTTTTTGGAGGTGCAATATCAACAGGTACTACTGCATTTGTGGTAACCACTGATGATGCTTTTGCTAATGGTAGTACCAGAAGTGCCACAACTGATATTATTACCATTGTTGATGCTTTGCTTGTTAATGGAGATAGCACAGATAATGTTCGAACAGCTTATATCACCCTTGGTGAGAGTTATACCTTTACTGGTACTACAGGTGGTAGTGCAGGTGCTGGTAACCCAGCCACAGTAAGCTATAATTTTGCCGATAATTCAGGTGCAATTAGCGATACTTCTGCCATAGTGAGTTTGACTACTAATAGCCGTGTTATAACAGGTGTTAGTGCTGGCATAACGACAATATACATTCGCGATGTAAACTTCCCTAATAATATTGTAGCTACCACTGGTACTGGCAATAGGATAGACCGGGACGTAGGTATTACCAAACGCTATGCATTTATAGTATCAGAAGCACTTGCATTCACGACTACACTACCAAGTACTTTAATAAGTGGTAGTAGTTTGAACTTTGCTATTACTGGCGGTGGCGGTGATGGTAGTGCTGATATTATAGCTAGTGTTGATAGAGGATCATTAACAGATAATGGTAATGGCAATTACACATTTATTGCCCCTACAACAGGTGCATTTGCAGGTGATTATGTCATTACCATTACTGATAATGATTCTGGTTTTACTACAACACATACTGTTAATGTGCCATTAGGAATTAGTTTAAGGGCTGGAATATTAGCAGGTGCTGGTAGTAGTGATCTAGCTAATGCGGTAATTGAGATAACTGGTGCAGATACTACTGATAGTATTGTTGTAAGTGCATCAAATATTATTACAATAGCCAATGATAATATTACTGCTGTGGCAGTAGGTGGACAAAATATAGCATCTACTACTATTAGCAGTGTTGATTTAGCTACTTTTAACCCTGATAGTTTAACAGCTGTTGCTATTACAGTTACCTCAGGCTCGGTTGAGACAAATAGTAGTATAAATGTTGTGCCAGCACAAATATATACAGGAGTTGTTACAGGAGCTAGTAATGCAAATGTTACTGGGGCCTATGTAGCAATTAATACAAATAGTAATTTATTAATTATTGATACAAGTGATGAAAATGGAGAGTTTAGGATAATAGCACCTAAATTAAACTCTGGTTTTTATGATATAACTGTTGAAGCTCAAGGCTATGTTTTAGAAACATTTAGCGGTGCTAGTTATGCAAATGATACTAATGTAGTAATCAGTCTTACAGCTCAAATTAATAGTGTTACTGGAACTATTACTAATGCATATGCTACCCAAACCCAAACTATATTTGTACAGCAAGTAGGCTCAGATATAACAACCCAGTTTGTAAATACTGGTAGCACTTATACCTTAGGTTTAGTAATTGGCTCTTATAATATATATATTGAAGCATTAGGATTTTTCCGCACTACTCAGGTTGTTGATGTGACAGGTGGAGATCAAAGCCAAAACTTTACTTTATTTGCTAAGCCAACGACTGATTTTCAAGCTATTTTTGTTGGTAATGAGCTGACTATTACTGATGCTAATGGCGATACTGATTTTACTAATTCTCGTGCTTCTCTTGTCAATTTTGATAGTGTTGTTCTTTCTCAAACACGTACTACTGATAGTATTGTTATTGTACTAACAGATTCTGTACTTGCAACAAGTACCTTAATACCAATAAGTAGCGGTAGTGTTATAGTATTTGTTTATCAATATATTGCTAATGCCTCACAAAGATATAGTGATAATAGGGTTAAAGTACCAGATGATAAACTAGGAGGTAGCCTACGAGTAAGTAGTAGTAATAATGGTTTTAGTGTTGTGTTTGATGATACTATTGGAAATATTGCACTTGCTGATACAGCTGTTGTACGCTCACTACAAGCAGATTTACCACCAGAAGCACTTAATATAGCAGGAATTAGCAGAGTTTTTGTAACTCTTACCCCTGTTAATTTAGCTACTAGGACTAATAGAGTTGCTACTGGCTCAGATGGTACATTCTTCCGTTTAGATATATCGGTATTAGATATATCGGATAATATAATTATTGCTAATAAAGAGTTTGTAGCCAATGCTGAAATAGAGATTACTATGGATTACGATAGCAACCTCATATCAAGAGATGATTGGATAAATGGCAGATATGCTGTTTATCATGCTGATGATATTAATGACTTAGAGGCAGGTAATTATGAAGTAATATTAATTAATGCTGATGATATTGATGATATTAATGCTCGTATTACATTTACAGTTAGTAGTCTTTCTGGATTTTCAATAGGAAGTACTGTATCATCTGGCGGTAGTACATTCACATCTAGTAGTGGTAGCGGTGGTGGTTGTAGCTTAGCTACAAATAGTAATAGCTCGTTTGACCCTATGCTAATTTTACTGATATTACTATCTGCAATTTACCTGTATAGAAGAAGAAAGTTTATAAAATAAATAAAAAAGCCGATTTAATAAGTCGGCTTTTTTTTCATCTTAGCAATTATGTCGTCATTGCGAACACTGTTTTTTAGTGTGTGGCAATCTCACGCCTTTATCAAGGCTAGCAATGACGGTGGGTGTGTTTGTAGTGTTATAACAAGCCTTGCCTGTTATGATTTATTCTTTTTAAACCCTAGTTTTATCACATAATATAGTAATTTTTACTTATAATTATTAGTTATAATATAGTTATGAATGAAGTACGAATACCACCTTACTCGTTAGAATCAGAGCAGTCATTATTGGGCGGTTTAATGCTGGAAAATAAGTCTTGGGATAATATTGCTGATATATTGTCAAAAGATGATTTTTATCGTAGTGAACATAAAATAATATTTAGTGCTATAAGTGATTTAATAGAGCATGACAAGCCAGCTGATATTTTAACAGTACGAGAATATTTAAGCAATGACTCTAAAATTGCGAATACTAGTAGCTTTGAATATTTAGTAAAAATAAGTACTAATACCCCTAGCATTGCTAATATTAAAGTTTACGCCGCTCAAGTGCGTGAAATGTCAATCAAAAGGTCATTATTAGATAGTGCTAGGGCAATTGCTGATAAGGTATATAAAAAAGATGGTTCGCATTATAATGATATTTTAGATTTTGCAGAAAAAGAAATTTTTCACATAGCAGAAAATTTAGTTAATAGTGATGAGCATTCTATATATATAAAAGATGCTATCAAAGAAGTAGTAAATAAAATACAAAAAATTCAAGATGGTGGTTTACCTGCTGTAAAAACAGGTTTTAAAGAGATAGATAAGATAACATCAGGACTGCACGAGGGTGATTTAATAATAATTGCTGGCAGACCTAGTATGGGTAAAACTGCACTTGCTATGAATATTGTTGAAAATATTGCCATTCATGCTAGTGATAAAAAACCTGTGGCAATATTTAGTTTAGAAATGTCTTATGAACAGATTGTCATGCGTATGATTTCATCTTGTGGCAAGATTGATGCCCAGAAAATAAGAGTAGGAAATTTAGATGATGAGGATTGGGATAAAATAACAAAAGCAACTGATAGCTTTGATGGTAGTAATATTATTATTGACGAAACTCCATCAATAACACCGATACAAATAAGAGCTAAATGTAGGCGTATTAAACGCCAACATAAAGATTTAGCTTTAATTGTCATTGACTATTTGCAACTTATGGGTGTCGGTAGTAATGTTGAAAATCGGGTACAAGAAATATCATTAATATCAAGAGCATTAAAGTCACTAGCTCGTGAATTAAAAGTGCCTATTATTGCCTTATCACAATTAAACCGTAGCGTTGAGTCCAGAGCAAAAACTAGTAAAGGTAGAATTCCTCAAATGTCAGACTTAAGAGACTCAGGAGCAATAGAGCAAGATGCAGATATTGTGGCTTTTATTTATCGTGATGAGGTTTATCATGATAGTGAATACAAAGGCGAAGAAGAATTAAATAAAGCCGATATTAAAATAGCTAAACACCGCAATGGTCCTATTGGCACGGCTAAACTAGGTTTTCAAAAAGAATATGCTAAGTTTATTAATTTACCTAGTAATGTAGATTTATTAATGCAACCTAGTAATTATGAAACAGATATAGCCGATGAGCATAATAAATATAATTTTGATGATGATGATTATTCTGGCTTAGAAAATGTTATTGATGGGACTCTAACAGACACAGATAATTTTGACCCAAATTTATAGACATTATGTCTGTTATAGCATATATATCAAAATCAGCATTAAAACACAATTTAAGCATAGTTAGAGAATATTCCAGTAGTAATATAGTTGCTGTTGTCAAGTCAAATGCTTATGGGCATAATATAAAAATTGTCGCTAAAGAGTTACAGGAAGTAGATTTTTTTGCAGTAGCAAATATTAAAGAAGCACTAGAATTACAACAACTTAGCACTACAAAAATATTAATTCTAAGTGATTTTTACCAAAAAGACAAGCTAAATTTAATTGTTGAGCATAATTTTCATGTAGTTATTTATAGTGTAAAGCAAATTAGTTACTTACTAAATAGCGATAAAAATATCAATATTTGGTTAAAAATTGATATTAGTATGAATAGATTAGGTTTAAGTTTTGCTGAATTTAACAGTTATATAGACAAACTAATTAATAAAAGTAATATAAATATTATCGCAATTATGAGTCATTTACATAGTGCCGATAAAGATATAAATAGTATTTTTAGTCAATTAAAATTATTAAAAAAATATAGCAAAAAATATAATAATTTTGCCAAAAGTATAGCTAATTCTGCTGGCATTATGACTACTAAGGAAGTACATTTGGATTATATTAGACCTGGTATTATGCTTTATGGTGTTTCGCCATTTGGATTAAAGGATGCTAAGTTAGCACCAGTTATGACATTAACAGCTAAGATAATAACAGTAAAAAAATTAACAGCAGGTGATAAAATTGGTTATGGACAAACTTATAAAGTTAATAGTGATACTAATATGGCAGTAGTTAATATAGGCTATGCAAACGGCTATCCGTATAGTGCTAAAAATAATACCCCAGTACTTATAAATAATAATATATGTTATTTAATAGGTGTTGTTTCTATGAATTTAATATGTGTTGATATTAAAAATCATAAAGTAGCAATTAATGATGATGCTATTTTATGGGGTAAAGGTTTGGCTATTGAAGAAATAGCACTTCATAGTAATACTATTGCCTATGAGTTATTAAATAATGTTAAGGCTGAGTATAAAGTAGTTAATTAAACAGAGACCTTTGTATAAACATGAATAATCATCAGAACCCCGCTTTCCACTCACTGACATTAAGCAAAAATCAGAGCTCTGTTAACCATTCCTATTTATGTAAAGGTCTCAACTACATAATAATACTAACTAAATTATGGAATATAAAATATTAGCACAAATAAGTGACTGCCATATAGATAAAACAGCAGAAGTTAGTAATAAAAATAAACTGCAAAAAGTAATTGCTAATATTAATAAAATTAATGCTGATTTAGTGATAATAACAGGTGATTTAGTCAGTAATGCTAATAATGAGAATTATAAAATTTTATTAGACTTATTAAAAACTATAAAGGCTAAAAATATATCTTTAATAGGCGGTAATCACGATGATATTAAACTAATAACAAAACACCTTAGTTATTACTGTAATGACTATGTTAGTTTGGGTAATTGGAGTATTATTTTTATTAATTCGGTAGTAGAGGGGCAAGTTTATGGATTTATTACTGACTTAGAGTTAAAAAAAATAGAAAACCTTGTCCTAAAAAGTTCAAAACCCAATATAATATTAGTTATACATCATCCTATTTTATCTATGGCTAGTAGTTGGGATGATAGGTTGTCGCTAACTAATAGCGATAGTTTATTTGCTATTATAAAAAAATACCCAAGAATTAAAGCTGTTACTTGGGGACATAGCCATGAGTATAAGTTTTTTGCAAGAGATAATTTAGCATTATTTAGTTGTCCATCTAGTGCTAAACAATTTAATAAAGCACAATTAAGTTATGGATATTTACAGTTTAAATTACCTATAAATGGCACTATAAAACATAAAGTAGTATGGATGTAGAATTATATAATAATAGCATAAAACAAACTTATAATAACATTAGGTATTATAGTAGTGAGTATTTACAACGCTTATTAGAAAATAATTATCAAAAAATAACCCGTTTAATTCCAAATTTATCGAGCTTAAATAAAGATATAATTGCAAAACATGAGCAGTATAATGATTTGTATTTGTGGATTGATAAAAAATCTACTTATACTTTGTATTGCACACTTAGCCATAAATTTTGTTTGGATGATATAGAAATAAAAAAACCAGACATAAAAATTAAGGTTTATTTTGATGCTAAATTAATAGAGGCAATATCTATGTGTAAAGATGATATGATAAATAGTAACCACCCATATATTAATGGATGTAGCGATTTTGACTTGAAGTGGGATTTGAATATTTTATTATCTAGGTGGTTAGATTATTGTTTAAATAAGCAATATAAATGGCAATAAAACTTATTGCTAATAACCCCTATTTATACAAAGGTCTCAATAAAATAGTCGCAGGTTGCAACTAAATAAAGTTTTTTTGCCAGTCACTGTCAGAGTAAAATGTTATTGGTGTATCTTGTTTTTCAAATTCTTGAATTTCCCAAGAATCTTCATCATCAAGTAATTTAGTGAGTAGCTTATTGTTAATATTATGCCCTGTTTTATAGCCTTTATACTCACCTACAACACTATTACCTAATAGATATAAATCGCCAATAATATCTAGTATTTTGTGTTTTACAAATTCGTTAGTATAACGCACACCATCAGTATTTAAAATAGTATCATCATCTAGTGCAATTGCATTTTCCGTACTTGCACCTAATGCCTTGCCTTTTTTTTGTAGTGCTTTTAAATCTTTTAGCAGTCCAAATGTTCTGGCTCTACTTATTTCTTTTAAATACGATTCATTACTAAAATCAAAAGATAGTTTTTGTCCGCTATCTTTAATAAATTTATGATAAAAATCAATTTCTAACGAAACTTTAAACCCAAAATATGGTAATAATTCTGCCCAACTGTCATTATGTTGTATTTTAATTGGTTTTTTAATAACAAAAAACTTTTTATAGGCATCTTGTTCTACTATTCCTGCTGCTTGAATTAAAAATATAAAATGTGCCGAGCTACCATCCATAATTGGCACTTCAAATGAGTCTAATTCCACAATTATATTATCAATTCCTAATGCTGATAATGCTGATAATAAATGTTCTACTGTGGATACCTTGGTGCCATCTTCTTCTAGCCCTGTGGATAATATAACCTCGTTTACGAATGCATTGTGGGCTTTAATTGTTTTGCCATTTAAGTCTAGGCGTTTAAATATTACCCCATGATCAATAGGTGCTGGCAGTAAATTCATTAATACTTTTCTACCGCTATGAATTCCCTTACCTCTTGCACTTACTTGGTGGATAATACTTCTTTGTTTTATCATAATTATTTATAAAGTAGTTTATAATCATAAAAATAAGTCTAGTTTGTACAATATAAAGTTGACTAATAGCCTCTAAATATGTGATATAAAGTTCTTGAATTTTATCCATAAAGATTTCTTTTGTAAATTATCATTATTAGGATTAATATTAATGTTATTATTTTTACTAAATATTAATAAGCCAATACTTGTTGCATAACAAGTATCATTATTAAGATGGTCTGCACCTTTTATATTATCATTAATTCCAATAGTACCAATTCTAGTTGACCTATTAAAAACTATTTCTGCTGAATTAGCACAGCCAGCAATTTTCGCACCTCCGCCTGTTATAACTATGGCATTTAACATATCTATATAACCTTTATTTTCCAGAGATTGCTTAATAATCTTAAATATTTCATCATATCTTGCTTCAATAACTTTTGCTAAAGTTCTAGAAGATAATTGTTTTGCTTGTGAATCCCCACTGTGTTGAACATCAATAAATGTTTCTTCAATAATTAATTTTTCTAGTGCATGACCATGATTAATTTTAAATCCTTCTGCATCATCGTGTGAAGAACTAAAAGCATAAGCAATATCTTTAGTAACATTATCTCCTGCAATATCTATTACTTCTGTATGACAAATAGAATTATCTTTATATATGATAATATCTGTGGTGTCATAGCCTATATCAATAACACAAACACCACTGTTTTTTTCATCTTCGGTTAATAAAGACTCACTAACTGCTATCGTATTTAAAATAGTATTAGACACAGCAACACCACACTGACTAATACTTTTTATAGTATTTTTGACGATATTGCTATCATTAGTTATAATATGAACATGGGCTTCTAAATTATTGCCGTGCATACCTAGTGGATTAGTTACTTTTGATAGTTTATTAATCATAAAATAATTAGGAAATACATGGAGAATTTCTTGATTAGCAGACATTGTTATACTTTCTGCATTTTTTAGTACTTTATTAATGCTATACTCATCAATCTCACCGTAGCGAATATCAGTAGAACCAATTGACTTTGTATTTTGTATTCCACAGCCTGAGACACCTAATATTACTTCGTTTATTTGACATCTAGACATATTTTCTGCCTCAGATATAGTGTCTTTTATAACAGGTGCAAGAATATTTATATCAACTACAGCACCTTTTTTAAAGCCATCAGATTTTTTAGTACCAACACCTAAAATGTTAAATACTCCATCTTTATATTCAGATATTAAAACTACTATTTTTGAACTTCCTATATCTATACTAACAATTGGTTTAGCCATAATAATATACTTGAAATATTTTAATTATTTAGAGATATTTATACAAAGGCCTCATTTAGTAATAAAATTGTATTAAGGCAATATTTTGCTATTTTAAATACCATCTTATAGAATATTGCTAGTATTTTAACAAATAATAAAACATTTTTTTTAATATTTCACTTGAAAAATAAAGAACCATTACTATTTATTATGCAACAATCTTAAATTATTATTTTAAATATTATATTATGAGCAATAAAAAAACACATAGTTTCCAAACTGAAGTCAGTCAATTATTAGATTTAATGATTCATTCTTTATATTCTAACAAGGAGATTTTTTTAAGAGAATTAATATCTAATGCATCTGATGCAGTTGATAAACTTAGATTTAGTGCTTTATTTGATAAAAAACTATCCAAAAATCTCAAAAACGGCGAGATACATATTGATATAAATAAAGATGCTAAAACAATTACCGTAAAAGATAATGGCATAGGTATGACTATTGATGAAGTAATAGAAAATATTGGCACTATTGCTAATTCTGGTACTAAAAAATTCCTTGCTAATTTAGATAAAAATAAAGTACAAGATAATCAACTTATAGGTCAATTTGGAGTTGGATTTTATTCTAGTTTTATAATTGCCAACAAAGTAATAATTGAAACCCTTAAAGCAGGAGAAAGTAAGGATAAAGGCGTTCGTTGGTCGTCACAAGGTAAGGGCGATTATAGTATAGAAAATATTGACAAACAAGAATACGGCACCAGTGTTACTTTGCATGTCAAAGCAGGTGAAAAAGAATTTTTAGAAGATTATCGTATAAAAAGTGTTGTTAAGACTTATTCTGATTATATACCTGTGCCTATAAAAATGTTGAAACCAATAGCAGAAGATGATAAAAATGCAACTATTGAATACGAAACTATCAACAAATCAAAAGCATTTTGGACTGAGGATAAAAAAACATTAAAACAAAAAGATTACGATGATTTTTATCAGCAGTTGAGTTATGATATGCAACCACCTATTGCTCAAATACACAATAAAGTAGAGGGTAAAATGGAATATATATCATTATTTTACATACCCAAAAAAGCACCATTTGATATGTGGGAGCCAAAAAGAAAAGGCGGTATAAAACTATTTTCAAAACATGTTTTTATAATGGAAGATAATGAAAAACTAATGCCATTATATTTAAGATTTATCAAAGGTGTTATTGATACTAGTGATTTACCTCTTAATGTATCAAGAGAAATTTTACAAAATAATAAAGTAATTGATAAAATCCGTAGTGTATCTGTAAAAAGAATATTATCAGAGTTAGAAAAAATAGCGAAAAATAAACCAGAATTATATTCGCAATTTTGGGCTGAATTTGGCATGGTAATGAAAGAAGGTGTAGTGGAAGACTTTGCTAATAAAGACACTATTACCTCATTATTAAGATTTGCTACTACCAAAGATAGTGATATAGCACAAAATGTATCTTTAAATGATTATGTAACAAGAATGTCAGACGAGCAAAAGTATATTTATTATATTACCTCAGATAATATTGAATCTGCTAAAAACTCACCTAACTTAGAAATATTTAAACAAAAAGATATTGAGGTTTTATTATTAGGCGACAGAGTTGATGAATGGATGGTTAGTAATTTTACTGAATATAAAGGTAAACAACTAAAATCAGTTGCCAAAGGGGATTTATCAGATTTAGACACTAAAGAAGACAAAAATAAAAAAGAAAAAGAATCCCAAGATTTCGCAGAAGTTATACAAAAAGCATCAGAAATTTTAACAAATTCTGTCAAAGAGGTAAAAATAAGTAATAGACTACAAGAATCTCCATCTTGTTTAGTGGTTGATGAAAATGATATGGGCGGTAATATGGAACGAATTATGAAATCCTTAGGGCAAGATGTTCCAGAAAGTAAGCCAATACTTGAGCTAAACCCAGAGCATAAGTTAGTTACAAGATTAAAAGATAATATTGATGAAGACTTAATTAAAATTTTATTTGACCAAGCTGTTTTAATAGAGGGCGGGCAAATTAAAGAGCCTGCAGAATTTGTTAAACGCATCAATAAAATGCTATAAATAGTACATTATGCACTATTTATATGTGTAGCACTGTTTTTTAGTGTGGCAATCTCAGGCAACTCACTCTCGTCATTGCGAACACTGTTTTTTTAGTGTGTGGCAATCTCACGCCTTTATCAAGGCTCGCAATGACAATGGGTATAATTCCAATTATTCATTTTTGGTACTTATTTTAAATCACATCACTAATATCTCACAACAAAAATATACCTTACAAGCACAATCTCTATATGGGGAGTTTGAGGGGCTGTTGTACAATGGTTATAGTGTACAAACTCGTTCTGCCCCTCAATTAAAAAAACAATTGCTGTTAGGGGTTTGGGGATACTCCCCAAAGTAAGCTTTGCTTACTATTATGGGTACTTTTTTAAATCACATCGCTTTTGTAAGACGAGATTGCCACGCCTTTTTACAAAGTCTCGCAATGACAATGGGTATAATTCCAATTATTCATTTTTGGTACTTATTTTAAATCACATCACTAATATCTCACAACAAAAATATACCTTACAAGCACAATCTCTATATGGGGAGTTTGAGGGGCTGTTGTACAGTAACTGTAATACGGAAACTAGTTCTGCCCCTCAATTAAAAAAACAATTGCTGTTAGGGGTTTGGGGATACTCCCCAAAGTAAGCTTTGCTTACTATTATGGGTACTTTTTTAAATCACATCGCTTTTGTAAGACGAGATTGCCACGCCTTTTTACAAAGTCTCGCAATGACAATGGGTATAATTCCAATTATTCATTTTTGGTACTTATTTTAAACCACACCACGAATTATCTCACAACAAAAATATACCTTACAAGCACAATCTCTATATGGGGAGTTTGAGGGGCTGTTGTACAGTAACTGTAATACGGAAACTAGTTCTGCCCCTCAATTAAAAAAACAATTGCTGTTAGGGGTTTGGGGATACTCCCCAAAGTAAGCTTTGCTTACTATTATGGGTACTTTTTTAAATCACATCGCTTTTGTAGCACAAGATTGCCACGCCTTTATCAAGGCTTGCAATGATGGGCAATATGCTGATTACACCACACTTATAGGTTGATATTGTCACGCTTTTTACAAATGCTAACAATGGCTAACAATGACAGTGTATATAAAAGGTCAGTGTCACTGATGTATCAAAATTCAAAAAACTTGTTAAGCTAGTTAGTTTAAATAATTTTTATATCCATACCAATTTTATTAGCTAATTGAACAAAATTTGGAAATGAAGTTTTAATATTATCGCAGTTGTTTATTTGTATCGTGTATTGACACCTTAAACTAGCAACAGCAAAAGCCATAGCAATACGGTGGTCATAATTACTATTTATGGGCATTTTAGGTTTAGCAAATTCTCCGCCTTGAATAATAATACCATCAGCTAAAACCTCGTTTTTTATACCTAAAATATTTAAACCGTCCGCCATTGTTTGAATTCTATCACTTTCTTTAACTCTTAATTCTTGGGCATTTGTTAAGGTAGTTTCTCCTATAGCACAAGCACAAGCAATAAATATTACTGGAAATTCATCTATTGCCAGTGGTACTAAATTACTTGGAATTTTAATGCCTTTTAATTGTGAGGGCTTAACATAAATATCAGCTAACAACTCACCGTTTAATTGTCTTTTATTATTAAGTTCAATATTAGCTCCCATTAGTTTTAAAATATCAATAATACCTGTTCTAGTTGGGTTTATATTAACTGATTGTAACACTATATCAGCAGTATTGGCAATACAAGCTGCTACTATAAAAAAAGATGCTGATGATATATCAGCAGGAATTTTAATATTTGTTGCCTGTAATTCCCCGCCACCTATTATTGATATTTTATTATCTTGCACCTTAATATCATAACCAAAACCAGCCAACATTCGCTCGGTATGGTCTCTACTAGGTGCTATTTCTTGTATATTAGTTTCACCCTTAGCATATAAAGAGGCCAGTAATATTGCCGATT
Source organism: Gammaproteobacteria bacterium (assembly GCA_965207335.1). GTDB lineage: Bacteria > Pseudomonadota > Gammaproteobacteria > PS1 > Pseudothioglobaceae. The sequence goes on along the minus strand of OZ242267.1, from coordinate 669,165 downwards.
TAACTTGTGCTGATGCTATGGGCATTTTATAGTTAATAGCTAGCAAATTATTTACCCCGTTAATATTAATAGGTGGTTTATTGTCATTACTACTAATTAAAGCACCCATAGTAGTCAAAGGACTAATAACTCTATTCATAGGTCTTGATGATAACGATTTATCGCCTATTAATTTAGTATTAAAATTTTGTGCTGATAATAACCCAGTCATTAAACGCATTGCAGTGCCAGAATTACCTAAATTAATAGCATTATTAGGCTTTTTTAAACCATGCATGCCAACACCTTTAATGGTAATATCGTTGCCATCTATTATTATATTTACCCCCATATTAATAAAGGCTCGTAAAGTAGCCATACTATCTTCGCCAGCTAAAAAGCCATTAATCAAGGTTGTGCCTTTGGCTATTGAACCTAGTATAATACTTCTATGTGATATGGATTTATCACCAGGTACTGTTATTTTGCCACTGATTTTTTTGACTGGATTTATAACAAAATGTTCCATAGTTTTAGAGAGTTTTTAGCCAATTATCTCTATCTTGTTTTGATTTGGTAAATATATTTATTAATTCTTGTTTATCTTCATTTGCTATTAAACTGGCAATGTATTGTAATTTATCATTGAATTCATTAATGCTTGTTGTTATTTCTTGCTTATTAGCAATGCAAACATCAGCCCACATATTACTATCGCTTGATGCTATGCGACTAAAATCTTTAAAACCTCCAGCAACATAGTTGTAAAAATTCTTGTCTTTAAATGGCAAATAATTCATTAAACTAAATGCTAATACATGGGGTAGATGGCTAGTAGATGCTAAAATTTCATCGTGTTTTGTTATTGATAAATACTCAATAATTGCCCCTATTTTTTGCCACATATTAGCAATTATAGTTATGTCTTGTTTAGAGTTTGTAACCATAGGGGTAATAATAAGTTTTTTATTGTTAAATAATTTACTATCACTAGCTAAATAGCCGTTTATTTCCTTGCCTGCTAGAGGGTGTGCTGGAATAAATTTAGCACCACTATTAGTTAAAATATCACTAGCCATCTTGCAAACATAGCCTTTAACACTAGAAACATCGGTAATAATAGTATTAGCATTTAGGTGTGGTTTTATAGCTATTAATATTTTTTTAAAACTAGATATAGGGCTTGCTAAAATTATAATATCAGCATCACAAATAGTAGTAATATCATCGGTATAATTATCAAGAATGCCTAATTCATGTGCTGCTGTTAAGGTTTGTAAATTTCGTGTATAGCCTATAATTTGTTTGCTGTAATTTGCTGATTTTAATGCCTTAGCAATAGAACCACCTATTAAACCTACACCAATTATGGCAATTTTATTTAGCATATTATTTGTTTTAAATTTGACAATAAAGCTTTATTTTCCGCCTCTAAACCAACAGATACTCTAATAAAGCCCTGCATTTCCACAGGGCGAGTAATAATACCTTTTACTAATAATTTGTTGTATATATTATCAGCATCACCTACAAAAACACTAACAAAATTAGCCTTAGATTCAATGTATTTTAATGCTAGTTTTTCAAACCCTTTGTATAATTGTATCAAGCCTTTTTTGTTTTGTTTAATATTAAATTCTAAAGTTTTTTTATCCTCTAAGGCGACTATAGCTGCTATTTGTGCTAGACTATTCACATTAAATGGTTGCCTTATTCTATTTATATAATCAATTATTTCAATATTAGCTATGCCATAACCACATCTTAGTCCAGCTAATCCATAAGCTTTAGAAAAAGTTCTAGTAATTATCAAGTTATCAAATTTATTAATTAAGCTTAAGGTTTGATAATCATCACTTATATACTCATAATAAGCCTCATCTAAAACTACAATAATATTATTAGGGACAGATAGTAAGAAGTTATAAATTTTATCAAAATTTACAAATGTACCAGTGGGATTATTAGGATTAGCAATAAAAATTAGTTTGGTTTTATTAGTAATTGCCGTTAGCATAGCATCTAAATTATGTCCATAATTAGCACTAGGTGTTATAATTGCTTTGGCATTTAAAGCTTTTGTTATTAGGGGGTAAACTATAAAAGCATATTCTGAAAAAATAACCTCATCATTAGAATTACATACAAATATCCTTGCAATTAATTCTAATATATCGTTTGAGCCATTACCTAATATTATTTGTTCGCTAATTATATTTAAGTGTTTTGCTAAAGCTTGTTTTAATGAAAATCCATTGCTATCAGGGTAGCGGTTAATATACTCTAAATTATTAATAATTGCTAAGCGAGTCTTAGTGTTAATTGGATTGGGGTTTTCATTAGAGGCAAGTTTGATAATATTATTAAGCCCTTGTTCTCTTTGTAAATCACTAATTGGCTTGCCTGATATATAAGGTTTAATGCTTGCTATTTGTTCACAAATACGCATTTTAAAATGAGACTTTTGCATAAATAGGGCTAAGGCTGGGTTTAATAAAATTGCTAAGTTGGTGAAAAGTGGGTTTTTGCTGGTTATTCATATTTATGCAAAGGTCTCAAAATATATTAATTGGATACGAACCTAAAATTACTAACTTCATAGCTTTAGTTTTTACTTCATTTAATGCTTCTTTAACATTGCTGTCATTTTTGTGTCCTACAATATCAATAAAAAATAAATATTCCCATTTAATATTTGATAACGGGTGCCTAGCTAATTGTAAGATATTAATATCTCTTGTTTTAAAAGGCTTTAAAATATCAAATAAAGCCCCAGATTGGTGTTTGGATATAACCAATAGTGATGTTTTATCATTATTAGATGGTAAAATATCCTCTTTGCCTAAGATTAAAAATCTAGTGCTATTACCAGATACATCCTCAATATTGTTAGCAATCTTAGTTAATTTATAATATTCTAAAGCATAATTAGATGCTATGGCAGCACTGTTTTTGATATTTTTTACCATTTTTGCCGCACTAGCATTACTCTTAGCAGACATTAATTCAGCATTAGGGTAATTACTAGCCAAATAATACCTGCATTGCTCTAATGACTGCTGATGACCATAGATAATTTTTATATCATCTTTTGAGTTATTAGCTATTAATTGATGGTTTACAGCTACTTCTACCTCACCACAAACTTTTAAATTTTGGGTGTAAAGCATATCTAGAGTTGCAGCTATTACCCCATTACTAGAGTTTTCTACTGGAACTACACCGTAGTTAGCATTATTTTTTGTTACTTGGTTAAATACATCAGCAATTGTATTGCAATTTAAGCAATTAACAGAATGTCCAAAATGCTTAATAACTGCACTTTGACTAAAAGTTCCCTCAGGACCTAAATATGCAATTTGTAAAATTTGCTCCAATGCTAGACAAGCAGACATAATCTCGTGAAACAACATAGCCATAGTGTCATCAGATATAACACCAGTATTGTTTTTGCGTACTCTATTTAATACTTGTGCTTCTCTTTCAGGGCGATAAAAAATAGTGTTGTCTTTTTGTTTGGTTTTTACTTTGGCAATTTTTTTTGCCAATAAAGCTCTTTCTGATATTAATTTTTGGATTTCATCATCGACAGAATCAATTTTATCTCTTAGTTCCAAAAGCTTTTTTTGGTTCATATTTTATAAACATCCCTAACATTTAATGTGCCTTCAATTTGTTTTAAATTTTCAATTACTTTATCAGATACTTCATCTTCTAAATCAACTAAAGTATAAGCAAATTTATCCCTTGATTTATTAAACATATCAACAATATTAGCATTAGCATCAGCTATAACTGTTGATATTTGTCCTACCATATTTGGTATATTTTTATGAGTAATTGCTACCCGTTCCTTGCCAGCTCTTGGTACTATTAACTCTGGAAAATTTACTGAGTTTTTAATATTGCCATTTTCAAGATAATCTCGTATTTGCTTTACCACCATAATAGCACAGTTATCCTCTGCCTCTGCCGTTGAAGCACCTAAATGAGGCAAGGCAATAACACGACTGTGATTTTTCATATCATCAATAGGGAAGTCAGTTACATAATATTTTACCCTACCATCGTCAAGTGCTATTTTAAGTTCTTGTTCATCTACAATGCCATCTCTTGCAAAATTAAGTACAACGCAATTTTTAGGCAATAGTTTTATTCTTTCTTTATTGAGTAAATTTTTAGTTCCTTCCACTAATGGCACATGGAATGAGACAAAATCACTTTGTGAGAATAATTCATCAATGCTAGTCGCCCTATGAACATCAGCCGATAGTTTCCAAGCATTTTTAATAGTTATACTAGAATCAAACCCTATAACATCCATTCCTAGATTATTAGCGGCATTTGCTATTTGTACTCCAATAGAGCCTAAGCCAACTATACCTAAGGTTTTCCCTGGTAATTCTGAGCCTGCGAATTTTTTCTTGCCGTTTTCAACATTTATTTTAAGATTATCCAAAGTAAGATTATTAACATAATCCCATGCTTGACAAATATTACGACTTGCTAATAACATTGAGCTAATAACTAACTCTTTAACTGCATTAGCATTTGCACCAGGGGTATTAAACACGACTATGCCATTGTTGCTCATTTTATCCAGTGGAATATTATTTACCCCAGCACCTGCACGCCCTATGGCTTTTAGGTTATTGCCAATTTTCATATCATGCATTTTAGCAGAACGCACTAAAATTACATCAGGGTCACTTATCTCTGATGAAACTTCATAGTTGTCTCTTGGTAATTTTTCTAAACCAATAGCAGAAATATTATTTAGAGTTTTAATTTTCATAATTAACCATACCTTTTTTCAAATTTATTCATAAAATCAATTAAAGCATCGACACCTTCTTGGGGCATAGCATTATAAATACTAGCACGCATACCACCAACACTTCTATGCCCTTTAAGTGATAATAAACCTTCATCAGCTGATTTTTCTAAAAATAATTTATCTAAACTATCATCTGCTAGAATAAATGGTATATTCATCCATGAGCGGTATTTTTTAGCAACAGGATTAGAATAAAAATCAGAGCCATCAATAGCCTTATAAAGTGTTTGAGACTTAGTTTGATTAATTTTAGTCATAGTAGCTATACCACCTTTGGATTTAAGCCATTCAAATACCAAAGATGCAGCATACCAAGAAAAAATAGGTGGAGTATTAAACATTGAATCACTATTAGAATAGGTGGCATAGTCAAATAATAATGGTTGTTTATCAAGGACATTACCAATTAAATCCTCTCTAACTATTACTATTGTTAAGCCAGCAGGACCAATGTTTTTTTGTGCACCTGCATAAATAACCCCAAATTTTGAAACATCAATTTCTCGTGATAGAATAGTTGATGACATATCTGCTATCACAGGCATATTAACATCAGGGATAAAATCAAACTCTAATCCAGCAATAGTTTCGTTTGGTGTGTAATGAAAATAAGAGCCTTTTTCATCTATATTCCATGATGAAAAATCATCAATATCGGTGTATTTATTAGCCGAACTATCTGTGCAAATATTAACATCACAATATCGTTTAGCCTCAGCAATTGCCTTTTTTGACCAATGTCCAGTATAAGCATAATTTGCTTTTGTTTTACCTCTTAAAATGTTAATTGGCACCATAGAAAATTGTGCTGATGCCCCACCTTGTAAAAATAATACTTTATAGTTATCAGGGATTGACATTAAATCTCTTAAACTTTGTTCTGATTTTTGTGCTAAGGCAATAAAATCTGCACTACGGTGAGATATTTCCATAACTGATACCTTAGAATTTCCGTAATTTAATAACTCATTTTGAATTTGTTTTAATACCGTATCTGGCAACATAGCAGGACCGGCACTAAAATTGTAATATTTGTTCACTATATTTATTCTAAAATAAAATATATTATATAGTATAATTTGTATTTTTATTAAGTTTCAATAGCAAAATTTATGTATAATTAGTAGTATAAAAAATACAAATTTGTAAATAAATGTATTAGCGTCTTACATACAATTTTTAAACTCCAAGTTTTATCATTTAATACAATAACTTTAAAAATTAATATGAATAAAATTATCATATTTATTACCATAATAATTGCATTAATATCTATTAATACTAATGCATCTTTAGGGCCTATTCCAATTTATAATGAGATAAAATTAAGTAGTAATGACCTTAATACAACTGATATAAATGCTGTTCATACATCAGAGGTTTATACCTCAGATGATATTAAAAAATCTAATGCTAGTAATGTTTATGACTTTTTAACACACAATACTTCTATATTAGTTACACATAGTTTTGGCAACTATTTTTTTCAAACAATAGATGCTAGAGGATTTGGCTTGGCTAATGCTAATGATAGTATGGTAATTACCTTAAACGGTAAAAGACTTAATAATATTGACAGTTTAAAACAATTTTTAGCTAATATTAACATCAATGATATTGAAAAAATAGAAATAACAAAAGGCAGTGGCTCAGTTGTTTATGGAGACGGGGCAATAGCAGGCAGTATTCATATTTTTACCAAACATAGAACAGATAGTAGTATTAATGTTGTGGCTGGTAATTATGGCATCAAAAAAATTAATTTTAATACTGGTTTTACTGGTGATAAATTTAGTATAGCAGTAAGTGTTAATAAAATTAAGTCAGATGGCTATGCTCAAGAAGATGCAACAGGCAATAGCACAAAATCCAGTAGTAGTAATAATAAAATTACCTTAAAATTAATACCAACTGGTGAAACAACAATTTCATTGTCTAAAAATTATGATCATATTAATGCTTATTATTCTAGTGCTTTATCATTAGAACAATTTAATAATGATCCTAGTCAAATACCAACAGCAACTACAATATACACTAATCAAAAATATAACGCACATAATGTTGACCTTAATATAGAACACAAAATTAATCAAAATCTTACTATTAAATTTGATTATTTAACATCAGACAAAAATAATGGAGTTTTTTCTTTATATAATTACGAAAATAAACAGCAACAAATAACCCTAAATTATAATACTAAGAATTTATCAATTAGCACAGCATATAGTGCATTTGATGGCAAACGCTATGCCTCCAATACATTTAGTGCTACTTCTGATAATACTACAAAAGATAACAATAGTATATTTGTCAATAGCCTATACAAAATTGGGGACAATTCTTTTTCCTTAGGTTTTAGAAAAGAGAAAATAAACTATGAATATACCCCAGACAATAGCACATTCACTACGCTAAGTAAAAATTTTAAATTAAATGCTTATAATATTGGTTTTAATATCAAACTAAATTATAATTTAACCTTATTTAGTAATTATAATTTATCTTTTTTATCGCCAAATATTGATAGTTTTTTTACTTTTAACGATGATTTAACTGCACAAATTTTTAATGATTTTATCAAACCAGCTAAAGTAAAAACTCTAAATATAGGAATAAATTATTTAACTAATAATAGCAAAATAAAACTGACACTATTTAGGATAAATTTAAAAAATGAAGCCTATTTTTATCAAACAAGTGCTTTTGGAGGTATAAATACTAATATTGATAAATCACATAAATACGGTTTAGAATTACAATATAAACAGCAATTAATTCCTAAGCTCTCCCTTAACACTAATTATTCCTATATTATCGCTAAAATTGACGAAGAAGCTATTGTAAATGGTGCTTATAATGGTAAAAATTTACCGGGGGTATCAAAACATAATATTAGCCTAGGTTTGTATTATAAAATTAATAGTAAATCAAATTTTGTCTTTAATAGTAAATATCATAGTAGTAGCCATGCTAATGGTGATTTTCTAAATAATGCCAATCAAAGACAAAAAGCATCTAAAATAAGTAATATATCTTATGATAATCAATACACTAAACAATTAAAATTTAGTGCTAATGTAGGTAATGTTTTCAAGCAAAAAAATGGTATTTGGATTGCAGATAATATAATTTATCCTACTACTTTCACTAGGAATATTAATATTAACCTATATTATAAATTTTAAAGGGTCTTAACTAGTTAGGCAATTTTAAATGCCACTCAAATTGCTAAATTAACGAATTTAAATTTAAACACAATTAATAAAATCCTAACTCTAATTAGAGTTAGGATTTTTAAAACATTAACCCAATATCAACTTCAATCTGTCCCATTGATAGGACAGATTGAAGTTGATGAATCTTGTTTTGGAGCAAGAAGAGTTAAAGGTAAACGCGGTCGTGGTGCTATGGGTAAAACTATTGTATTTAGTTTATTAAAAAAGAGGTGATAATGTTTATACCTAAATTATTAAAAAGTGTAATAGAGTAACACTTCAAGCTATTATTAAAAATAAAACTAGCACTGATAGTGTTATTAACTCTTATGGTTGGAAAGGATATAATGGACTAGTGGACTTTGGTTATAAAAAACACTTTAGAGTAAATCATAGTAAGGATGAATTTGCCAGAGGAAACTCTCATATAAATGGCATAGAATCATTTTGGAGCTATGCTAAAATAAGACTTGTTAAATTTAAAGTAAGGGATAAAAATATGTTTAAATATCATCTTAAAGAATGTGAATTTAGGTTTAATAATAGAGAGAGAAACTTATATAAAATCTTGCTTGAAAATTTTAGAAAAGAGCCGCTTAACTAGTTAAGACCCATTTTAAATTAAAATAAATTATATTAAAATAGAAAAATTAACATAAAATTTGTTATGAAAGATAAAGAACAACAAGCAAGTGAACAATTAGCACAAATAGCCAAAGAATTTGTTAGGCAAAATAAGTCCAAATCTCGTTGGCGAATATTTTTTCTTTTTATTGTATTAATATATTTTTCTATTACTTCTTATATAGCTATAACAAGTAGTAATATTATGGGTAATTTTATAAAAAAAGAACAGCCTTTTGTATCTGAGGTATTATTAACTGGCGAAGTATCTCAAAGTGGCAAAATAAATGCCGATGACAGTATAGCCTTACTACAAGAAGCATTTAGTGCTGAAAATGCTAAAGCAGTAATTATACGCCTAAATTCTCCAGGCGGCTCACCTGTACAAGCATATAGAATACGAGATGCTATTAAAAGATTAAGCAAACACTACGATAAAAAAGTATTTGTAGCTATTGAAGATATTTGTGCTTCTGCCTGTTACTTAATAGCATCCGTAGCAGATGGTATTTATGCTAATAAATCATCAATAATTGGCTCTATAGGGGTAGTTTTATCTAGTTTTGGTGCTGTTGATGCTATAAAAAAAATAGGCATAGATAGAAGACTTTATACTGCTGGTAAATACAAAGGCATGTTAGATGTATTTAGCCCTGAAAATAAATACATTAATAATTATATAAAACAAGAAATTTTAGCCAAAAGCCATAAGATTTTTATTGATACTATAAGACAAGGACGAGGTAACAAATTAGCTAAAGACGATAATATTTTTACTGGTTTAGTATGGCTAGGCGATAAGAGTAAAAAATTAGGTTTAATAGATGGAATAGGCGATTCTTATTATATAGCTAATACCATAATTGGCATAAAACCCAGAATATTATACGAAACAGAAAAAACCTTTATTGAATTATTAACAGAATCAAGTGCTAGTAATTTTGTTAATGTCATAAGCAATCTAAGTACCACTAAATTACAATAATATTTTAGTAGAAAAATTAGAAGTAAAATATTATTAAGTTACTGTAATATGTTGCTTGCTAATAATAAAAAAGATGATATAATTAACCTATGAGTTAATTTTTATGATTAGAAAAAAGACAGAATTTGCAGAAATTAACAATATTACTTTCTTTATAGACTCTAAGAATGAAAAATCTATACGTAATTGGTCAAATGAAAAGAACCAAGAAGGCAAGGACAAAATACAGTATATTATTACTAGAATAGTTAAGAATAGTGCAACAAAAGATATGTATAGTAAGGAAAATTATAGTAATAAAATTAAAAATGTGTGTGCAATTAAATTCAAAAGTATTAATAATTCTAGGATATACTGTAAAGATTATATAGATAGTAATAATAAGAGGGTTATTATTTTAAGTGAATTATTAAAATCTAAAAAGCAAGATGAATTAACACAAAAAGAAAGAAATATAATTAACAGAGTAAACAACTATGACTATGAATAAACAAAAAGAAATGGACGAGTTTTGGGAAGATGTTTTTAATCCAAAAGGTGATGACTTAATAAGAGTTAATGCTCATTCAATAGCTGGGCAATACTTAAAGCAAATAGAGAGAGTATTAGAAAATAAAAAACTTAGCCAAAAAGATTTGGCTAAAAAGGTTGGTACTTCAGCTAGTTATATCTCACAACTATTTAATGATGATAAACTACCTAGCTTTAAAATGTTAGCAAGGATAGAGTTAGCCCTTGATATAGAATTTGATGTACAAATACGCAAAAATATTAAACTTCCTAACATAATTGCAGATGATAAGCAAAAAGAAATAAGCAAAAATCAAAAATTAAAGGCTAAATAATTGTTTAAATGATTAATAGCAAAATTTACAACAAGGCAATTAAATTATTAACTATTAGAGAGCATTCAAAACTAGAACTTATTAACAAACTAGTAAGTAAAGACTATCAAAAAGAGCAAATATTAGTAGTAATAGCAGAATTGCAAAAACAAAACTTGCAAAATGATAATAGGTTTAGTGAGGTTTTAATTCGCTCTAGATTTAATCAAGGTAAGGGCAGTTTATTTATTAAACAACAACTTAAACAACATAATATTGATAATTATAATTTAGATAATTATGATTTTTGTCAATTAGCATTTGATGTTAGAGTCAAAAAATACGGTAATAAAGCAGTAATAAATTATCAAGAAAAAGCTAAGCAAATGCGTTTTTTACAATCTAGGGGCTTTAGTTTTGATGAGATTAATTTTGCTATTTTGCTTTGGTAGGTGTTGGGGTTAGAAGTATTTGTTTTAGTGCGCTGTCATATATAATAAGCCCTTTATACCCACCGTCATTGCGAGACTTGTAAAAGTCGTGGCAATCTCATCCTACAAACACCCACCGTCATTGCAAGCCTTTGTAAAAGGCGTGGCAATCTCATCCTACAAACGAGGTATAATTTAATAATTAAGTATTGTGCCCCTAAAACTTAGATATTTTTGCAGATTAAAGTATATAATTCCCATCTTTAATATTGTATTTTTTATATTTTTAGGTAAACTTATGTATTAAGATTACTACATTAAGCAGGGGTCTTATGTTGAGAATTCTTTTTAAGGTAAATTAAATGACAATGTTAGAGAGTTATTTGCCAATTATTGTGTTTTTTGTAATTGGTATAGGTTTTGGTATAGGTCCTATTGTAGCGGGCATGCTCTTAGCACCTAAAAACCCTAGTAAAGAAAAATACTCCCAATTTGAATGCGGTTTTCCAGTATTTGAAGACTCTCGTATGCGTTTTGATGTTCGTTATTATCTAGTAGCAATTTTATTTATTTTATTTGATATAGAAGTAATATTTATCTTACCTTGGGCTGTGGTTCAAGGAGAACTTGCTTGGTTTGGCTTTATTGCTATGAGTATATTTTTATTTATTTTAGTAGTAGGCTTTATATTTGAATGGAAAAAGGGTGCATTAGAATGGGAATAATTTTAATTACAAAATGTCAATAGAAGGTATAGTAAAGCAAGGTTTTATTACCACATCATTAGATAGCATTATTAATTGGGCTAGAACTGGCTCACTTTGGCCTATGACTTTTGGCTTGGCTTGTTGTGCTGTTGAGATGATGGAAGCTGGCTCATCAAGATATGACTTAGATAGGTTTGGGGTTATTTTTAGACCAACACCTAGACAATCTGATTTAATGATAGTAGCAGGAACATTAACAAATAAAATGGCACCAGCTCTTAGAAAGGTTTACGACCAAATGCCAGACCCAAAATGGGTAATATCTATGGGCTCTTGTGCTAATGGCGGTGGTTATTATCATTATTCTTATTCGGTGGTAAGAGGCTGCGATAGAATAGTACCAGTTGATATTTATGTGCCCGGTTGTCCGCCAACTGCTGAAGCATTACTATACGGCATTATCCAATTACAAGAGAAAATTAAACGCACTAATACTATTGCCAGAACATAAGTATCTAAACAACTATGATAATAAATAGTAACGATAGACTTTTTATTTGCAAAGACGATTATTGCTATTTTAAAAAAACTAAATAATGGACAAATTAATAGCTAAACTAAAAACAGAATTTAACGCTGATAATATAAGCATAGCATTTAATGAAATAACACTTGAAGTTGTGCGAGATGATATTGTTGCCACTTGTAAAAAACTAAGAGATGAGTTTAATTTTGATACCTTAATTGACTTATGCGGTGTTGATTATTTAGTTTTTAATAAAGCAGAATGGCAACATAATGCTAGTGATTCAGGTTTTGGCAGAGCTAGATTTGATATAAATGATAATGCTAGCGAGCTTTTATCAAATGATGATAATCTTACAGATAAAAAGAAGAGATTTGCTGTAGTCTATCATTTATTATCAACAACTAAAAATTATAGATTAAGGGTAAAAACATATTTAGCAGAAGATAATTTATTTATCAGCTCAATAGTAGATATTTATAGCTCTGCTAATTGGTATGAAAGAGAGGCTTTTGATTTATTTGGATTTTTATTTGAAGGTCATAATGATTTGCGTAGAATATTAACCGATTATGGATTTATTGGGCATCCACTGCGTAAAGATTTTCCAATGATTGGCGAGGTTGAAATGATTTATGATGAAAAGTTAGGCAAGGTAGTTTACCAGCCAGTAAGCATTAAACCTAATATCAGTGTACCTAAGGTTATTAGGGATAAATGATTTTAAATTTAAACCAGCTTCGTTTATATGATGACGAAAAAGCAGTACTAAAACAAGTTTTAGATATTACTAATTATGAGGTTTATTTATTTGGTAGTCGCACGGATTTAAAAAAAAGGGCGGTGATATTGATTTATTGGTATTTTCTAAACAAAATCCATTGCAATTATCTCAACAGTTAAGCCGTACTTTTAGTAAGCAACTTGATGAGACAGTAGATGTTATTGTTATGGATAAAACTAAACTAAGTAGAGAGCAAAAAGCTTTTGTTAACACATTGAAAATGCTGCAGTTGCAATGAAACAATATATAATATAGTGCATTATAAAAATCATGTTTTTAATATCAATTAGCACTTATGCAAAAAAAGAGGTTGAAATGATTTATGATGAAAAGTTAGGCAAGGTAGTTTACCAGCCAGTAAGCATTAAACCTAATATCAGTGTGCCTAAGGTTATTAGGGATAAGTAGTACTATGTTAGACATATTACAAAAAGGCATACAACACAATATTATAAAAAATAGCGGGCAAGTATATACTCCAAAATATATTGTTGATAATATACTAGATACAGTAGGCTATAATTCTAATAATATATTAGAAAAGCATATTATAGATAATAGTTGTGGAAATGGTGCTTTTTTAATAGCAATAATAACAAGATATGTAAAAGCATACAAAAAAAAATATAATAAAGTAGATAGTAAACTATATCAGGATTTAAAAAAATATATCCACGGTGTAGAAATACAAGAGAGTGAGTATTATGAATGTTTGCAAAATTTAGCTAGTTTAGCAATAAAATTAGGCTTAGATAGTATAGAGTGTGACATAAAAAATACTGATGCATTAAATACAGTCTCAATATCTCTAGGACAATATAATTTAGATTTTAATATAACAAATATAGACACTCATATATATAATGATAAAATGGATTATGTTGTTGGCAATCCCCCGTATGTTAGAGTACATAATTTAGGTGAAAATTATATAAATGTCAAAAGATTTTCTTTTGCAGAAAATGGTATGACAGATTTATATATTGTATTTTTTGAAATAGGATTTAGTATGTTAAACAATACAGGTAAGATGTGTTTAATATCGCCTAGCTCTTATTTTCACAGCAAAGCTGGTAATAATTTACGAGAGTATATAAAAAATCATAACAATCTCAAAGAGGTTATAGACTTAGGGCATTTTCAACCTTTTGACAACATAACTACTTATACGGTAATTAGTTTATTTGAAAATGGTAAAAAGTTTTTAAATTTGAACTATTACAAATACGATGCTATAAACAAAAAAAAGTATAAAAAAAATATCTTATCCTATACTGATGTATTTATTAATAATAAAATATTTTTAGCCACTAAGAAAATACTAGCTACTATACAAGAAATATCTAATAATACGACAAAAAAAGTAAATGTAAAAAATGGTTTTGCCACATTAGCAGACAGTATATTTATTGGTAATTTTTCTTTTAGTGGATTGGTGGTTGACATATTAAAAGCATCTACTGGCAATTATTATAAATGTATATTTCCTTATGATGATAATGGCAAGCCAATTACTATAAAAGACTTAAAGAAAAATAAAAATACCTATGATTATTTGTTTAGTAATCAAGAAAAATTGTGTAATAGAAGTATTAAAAATAAAAATGACTGGTATTTGTTTGGCAGAAGTCAGGGAATTAATGATATTAACAAAGATAAAATTGCCATTAATACACTTATAAAAGATATTAATAGTATTAAATTAAATAAAATATCCAAAGGTTGTGCGGTATATGGCGGACTGTATATTTTGACTAATTTATCTTTTGAAAAAGTAAAAAATATCATAAAAACAAACGAATTTATTACCTATATTAAAAGTCTTAAAAAATATAAAAGTGGCGGTTATTATACTTTTTCTTCAATAGATTTAAAAAATTACCTAAACTATAAGTTAAATTAATGATTGCTATGAGAGACCTTTGCACAAATATGAATAATCATCAGAACCCCACTTTTCACTCACTTGATAATTTTTATCAAACCAGCCTTAGAACAACTAGGACAGGCTTAATAAGAAATCATCAATTAAGCAAAAATCAGAATTCTGTTAATCATCCCTATTTATGCAAAGATCTATGAGTGATACAAATATAAAATTCTTAGAATGTATAAAAAAATCTTTTCAGGCTTTTTTAATAAGTGGGGCAGGAAGTAATAAGAAATTAAAAATTCTTCATCCTTGTATAGCTAATATAATAAAAACAAAACTAGGTAATGACTATACAATAAAATCATTAAATGAAAATACAGGCAAAGATGCAGGCAAAGAAGAGACAATAGCAGGCAGGTATTATGATAAAATAGTTGATATTACCATTATGAAAGATAATAAGCATCTGGCTGGTATTGCTGTTAAGTTTGTTATGAATAATTATAAACAAAATTCAAATAATTATTTTGAAAATATGTTAGGTGAAACAGCCAATATAAGAACTAACAAGATTAAATATTTTCAAGTGTTTATTGTACCCAATAAAATGCCATATTTTAATAATGATAAGAGGATAACTAAATGGGAGAAAATTACAAAAAATAATCTCAATAAATATATAAACTTGGCAGATGATAATACAGATATTTTCTATCATACACCAAATAAAACATTAATATTTATTGTAGAGTTTCCTGTTTTAGATACAGAACAAATAACAAATAAAGAACAATATAAAAATTTTTACCTAGGCAATGATACAGATTTTAAAATAGTAGATACTGACATTAACTTTGGTGATGGAGTTGTATTAAATGATATTGATAAGTTTGCTAATAAAATAAGTCACTTAATAAAAAGTATATAATGTATATTAACCTAATTTTGTTTATCATAAGTCAGTTGAGTGTATAAAAATTGCAGGGAAAATAAAATAATGAAAATAATTAGTATTACTAGTGCCGACTATGTTTGCGATTATAAAATAGCTTTGATTTTTGATGATGGCATAAAGAACACTGTTGATTTTGAAAAATTTATTAAAAAATCACGCCATAAAGATATTAAAAAATATCAAAATATAGATTTATTTAAAAGATTTAATGTTAATTATGGCGATTTAGAATGGAATGATTATGACTTAGCATTTCCAATTTATGATTTGTATGAAAATAAAATTTAAAATAAAAAAAGGTTTTAACTAATATGCCAGAAATTCGTAATTACACCTTAAATTTTGGACCCCAACACCCAGCAGCACACGGAGTGCTAAGATTAATATTGGAGATGGATGGTGAGGTAGTAGAACATGCCGAGCCACATATTGGTTTATTGCACAGAGGTACAGAGAAATTAGCAGAAAGTAAGCCATACAACCAATCTATTGGTTATATGGACAGGCTAGATTATGTTTCCATGATGTGTAATGAGCATGCTTATGTTATGGCGATTGAAAAAATGCTTGGTGTTACCCCGCCTAAACGGGCATTGTATATTAGGGTAATGTTTGATGAGATAACCAGATTATTAAACCATTTAATGTGGCTTGGTACTCATGCCTTAGATATTGGGGCTATGAGTGTGTTTTTATATACCTTTAGGGAGCGAGAAGATTTAATTGATTGTTATGAGGCAGTATCAGGTTCAAGAATGCATGCTACTTATTATCGCCCGGGTGGTGTATATAGAGACTTGCCAGATAAAATGCCAAAATACAAAGTATCTAGCGTTCGTAACCAAAAAGAAATTGATAAATTAAACCATAACAGGCAAGGCTCGTTGTTAGATTTTATTGCAGATTTTAGTAATAATTTTCCTGATAAAGTTAAACAGTATTCAGACCTTTTAACCGATAATAGAATTTGGAAACAACGCCTTGTTAATATTGGGGTAGTAAGTAAAGATAGAGCCAAGCAACTAGGATTTACCGGACCCATGCTACGAGGTTCAGGGGTTGCTTGGGATTTAAGAAAAACTCAACCTTATGCAGTTTATAATGAATTAGATTTTGATATTCCAATTGGCACAACAGGCGATAGCTATGATAGGTATTTAGTTAGAATGGAAGAGATGATACAATCAAACAGGATTATTAAACAGTGTATTAAATGGCTAAAAAACAACCCAGGCCCTGTTATATCTGACAATCATAAAATAACCCCACCCAAAGTAAAAGACATGCAAGGAGATATGGAGTCCCTTATTCATCATTTTAAATTATTTAGTGAGGGTTATAGTTTACCAGTAGGAGAAGTATATAGTGCCGTTGAACACCCCAAAGGAGAGTTTGGCATTTATTTAGTATCAGATGGTGCAAACAAACCATATCGTCTTAAAATTCGTTCAGCAGGCTTTGCTCATCTATCTGCTATGAATGAGATGGTTAAGGGGCATATGTTGTCTGATGTGGTCACAATAATAGGTACTCAGGATGTAGTTTTTGGTGAAATAGACCGATAATGAGCTTCTTATTTTTTCATTTTGCTGTGTTATTTACCTCGCTCATATCAGTTATTTATAAAACATAAACTCCTTCATTCGCTTTTTTAAATGCCTTGCAAAATATAAAAAATACTCGCTCATTGGGTTTTGTTTTTTCATTTTGCTGTGTTATTTACCTCGCTCATATCAGTTATTTATAAAACATAAACTCCTTCATTCGCTTTTTTAAATGCATTGCAAAATATAAAAAATACTCGCTCATTGGGTTTTGTTTTTTCATTTTGCTGTGTTATTTACCTCGCTCATATCAGTTATTTATAAAACATAAACTCCTTCATTCGCTTTTTTAAATGCCTTGCAAAATATAAAAAATACTCGCTCATTGGGTTTTATCTGCATTATGCTTGAAAAAATACGCTCATTTGGTTTTGCCTGCGTTATGCTTGAAAAAAATATTTTCATTGGGTTTCATTTTGCTGTATTAAACTTAAATCTCACAAGACAACTGCATATATAAAAGTACTAAGTAAAAATGTATAAAATATTTATGCTTGAGGCAAATAATACAGGCAATACGCCTGTCTTGGCTAATTTTTTAACAAAAAGCAGGGGTATTTTTGGCTTTTTAACAAGTACTTTTTTAGTGTAGTGGTCTTTTTAGTCACATAGTAAAATCTATGCTCCCTCGCTTGCTTTGGCGTTTGCCTTGCAAAATATAAAAAATACTCGCTCATTGTTTTGTCTGCATTATGCTTGAAAAAATTCAGTCACATATATACCACTATGAATTTCAACACTGATTATTTGTAGAATTATTATGGATAATTTTTAACAAATATAAAGCAACTACACTTAATAATAAAACACTGATAAAGTGTGATATAGCAATAAAATTAATCATCATAGGCTTACTAGATAACAATAGCACTATTAAACTAATAAGCATACCTACACTTAATGTAATATGAAAAAATTTATGTTGTTTATTTTGTTGGTTATATAATGATAACAGAGAAAACCATATAACAATTATGATATAGTGTTCAGTCACAAAAAATCTCTATTTTGTTCATTAAAACTTTTTTTATAAGCAACAACATCTGGATGATAAGCACTAAAAATATTTTTTTTATAAATAGCAAATGCACGATTTACTTCATTTAATTTATGACAAGATGCATAGCATATATTCCCATCATCAAATAATTTAAAATGCCATTCGCCATCTTTTCTATTATAAGGGTTATATTTGATATGGACTTGTTCAGGAAACTCACTACTCAAAGTATTAACAGCTAAATTTTCTTTACAATTAAAGTGCATGTTTAATTTGAATATAGAATTTTGTTTTAGTTTATTGCGTAGTTTGTCAATTATGGAATTATCATTATAAATAGATGCAAAATCTTCACTAACATTACCGTCATCAAAAATTATTAAGTTTTTCTGTGCTTGTGCTAGATATTTAACCAATTTATCCTTGGCAAAGGCATCATCGTTATTACCAGAAATAGCAGGATTATAAGTAGTATTATAAAGATACCATGCACCCCAAGCTAAAACCCAAATAATAATAAAAATATCTAAAACATCCATAATTATTACAGTATTTTCTTTAAAATACTGATTTTAGCACAAAAAATAAGCTAAATAAATTGTTTATCATATTAATACCTACTATTTAAATTATTAAACTTACTAATTTTGTTTTGCCTAGTTTTACTGATTGCATACGATTTTTTACCTCATCTAGCCAAGATTTAGCAATTATGTCACTCTCATAATCAATACTAGCTAATAACAACTCTGCTAACTGTACTCTTTCGTTTGCTGGTATTTTAATTGCCTCATCAATTAAATTAGTTTTCATTGTTAATTTTCAAATAATTTATTATTACAAAATTGTATTTCTATTTTAGCCTTTTTGTTATTTTGTTTTTTAGCTTAGGTGTTGGTTTTTTTTCTGGCTCTGGCATTGGATAATTTCCACGCTCTCTTTTTTCATTAATCATATATTACACCTGTTTAATTTATATTAAAGTATGCAAATATTGTAATCATAATAAATGCAAGTATTAATAAAACCCCAGCAATAATGTTTAAACACTTAGTCCATTTACTGTATTTATTACTAGATGAATCATTTCCAAGATATTTATGTTCTACTGCTTTATTACCTGTAATGAAAGATAATAATAGTGTAGATACACTCACTATAAAAAATACCCAAGCAAAATAAAGACAATATAGTCCTACTACTGTACCATTAATAAAGTTTACTATTGCAATTGAAAACATTAACCCTGTTGATGATAAGGTTAAAACTACTTTGTCATAATTCTCGGTATTAGATAATTGCCGCATTTTTAAGTCTTCTGTATCCATATTTTTCATAAATTAAATATTATCACTAAAAAGTTTTATTATATAACAAAAAGTTTCTTTTTATAATTTTTTGTAGTTAAATCTATGTTTATTTGCTTGTTTTAGTGTTTGTCTTGCAGAATATAAAAAAATATTCTACTATAAGTTTTGTATTAAATCACTTAAATCTTGTTTTTGAGATACTTTAAAATCAGTTTTAATAGTTTTAAAATGTTTTTTTGCACAGACTATTTTATGTCTTTCACTATCACGCAAGTTAGATAAATCATCTAAAAATTTAGTTTCTCTTACTAAATAAAGTTTTTCCTCTTTGTTATCTTGCCATACAATAGCCCAGTCAGGATTATATTCTCCAATTGGAGTATCTACTTTAAACCACGATGGCAATTTAGCAAATACTTTCACCATATCACTACTATCTAAATTTTTTGCAAACTCTCGCTCACCATCACTATCAAAAATTGTATGCTCATAAATAGACTTCTTTGATGGTACTATTTTATTTTTATAAGTTTTTATATCGTCAAATAAGGACATTTCCCAATAATCATTTATCTCAAAATATTTAATACCATTGATTAGCTCATCATTTAAGGTATTTTTAAAAATAACAATTAAACTTCTAATAAACTCTTGTGGATTAGAAAAAATACAATCTAAATTATCTATTTGTTCAAGTATTTGTAAAATAGTGTGTTTGGTTAATTGGGTTTGTTTGGCTATTTTTGCTACTAAATTATTAATAGGGTAATTTTTATCAATAATTTCACCAACTGAATCACTACTATAAATTGTTGATACAGTATTATTATCCATAAGCAATTGATGCCTTTCTACTTTAATCATTATATTACTAACACTTAAATTTTCATTAATTTTATCAACAATTTTAGTAATTAAGTCGTCACTGGTAATTTTTATATTGTATTGAGTTTTTTGTTTTATTTTTTCCCATAACTTTTTAAAATTCTCATCATTAGTTGCAAAATATTTTTTAAATTTTACCGTTATTTTTTTATTACTATCAGACGGTATAATAGCTGTTTGATTATCGTTTTTAAATTCGCTTTGTAATGTTGCTACATAATCTTGGTATGATTCGTTGGGTATTACAATAAGTTTATTTATATTTCTATCATAAATACGCTTGCCTGTTTTGTCTAAACATAAACGCATACCCCTGCCAATTTCTTGGCGTTTACGCATACTTGATTTTGTTTCATTAAGCGTACAAATATTAAATACATTGGGATTATCCCAGCCTTCTTTTAAGGCAGAGTGAGAAAAAATAAAACAAGTTGGCTCTTCAAAAGATAATAGCTTTTCTTTGTCTTTCATAATTAAATTATAAACTTTTTTATCATTTTCGCTATTACCGCCTTTTGACTTAGCAAAATAACCGTTATGCACTTTATCTACTTGGCTATTTTTAAATTGTGCTGATTGAGTTTTTAGTATATTAAATTCTTCATTAAATATTACTCTAATTAAACCGTCATCATCAGTATAGTGTGATACCTTATCAATAAAAAACAATGATAAAACCTTTATATCATTGCCTAATTCTGTTTGTCTTTGTAGGTGGTGTTTTATTGTTTCTCTTATTTGTACTCTAAAAATATCGGCTTTATTTTGACTGGCATCTACTCCAATTTTAAACCATCTACCACCTGTTATTTGTATGCCATTTTGGGAATTAGATATTTCCTCAACAAATAAACCTTGATATTTATCGTTTTTAGTTCTTTTTGCTATATTATCGCCTAACCTAAAATTAAGCACTTTAAAAATATATTCGTCATTTATCTGTTTTACCTCTACTTTTATACTTACTGTCGGTTGTTTATTAGTTAAATTTAGTTTAATAACCTCAAAAATAAAAGCATTAGGATCATTAGCAATAACCGATGCAATTTCAATTTTTTTAACTAAGCCTTTATTATAAGACTCAAATGGCGATAGACTGTAAATTAAGTTATATAAATTGCGGTGGGTAGCAGAATATCTAAGTTTAAATAATGGATTAAGTGTGTTAATAGCTGATTTTGATAGCTCACTTGCCATATTTTGCGGCTCATCTAATATTAGTATTGGTTTTACTTGTGCAATACACTCTATCATTTTTACCCCAGAAGTGTCATCTCTTTGGTCGTTGATAATATTGCTATCTTTATTAAATGATTGAATACTCATTACCAAAATACTAATTTTATAATTATTAACAAAAGATTTTAAAGTAGATATTTTTTGTTTACTTTCACCCTCATAGGATGCAAAAGTAGCAAAATTATTATATTGTTTATTAAAATGCTCTCTGGTAGTTTTTAAGGTTTTAATAACACCCTCACGAATAGCAATAGATGGCACAATAACAATAAATTTAGTCAAGCCATAACGCTCATGTAGTTCAAAAATAGTTTTTAAATAAACATAAGTTTTGCCCGTACCCGTTTCCATCTCTATACTAAAATCACGCAAATTGTCATCGTCAATAGTAGGCATATTATTAGCCTTAAAATTGCGTTTTTGCACTCTTATTAAGTTGTTAATTAGGTGAGTATTATTAATAGATAATCTATTAGGTATAACAAAGCTGTTGTTAGAGGCTAAACTAAAGCGTGTTTTTGCTATACTATTAACCCCAGTATCAAATAAATCAACAATACTATTAACTGCATCGGTTTGATAATCAAGGTGTTGGTATTGGATTTTCATTTTTTTATATGCATTTAAAAAAAAGTTGTATAAAAAATACTTGACAAAAAAAACTAAGCATGGGATAATTGATTGTATTTAAGGATTGCG
Source organism: Gammaproteobacteria bacterium (assembly GCA_965207335.1). GTDB lineage: Bacteria > Pseudomonadota > Gammaproteobacteria > PS1 > Pseudothioglobaceae. Next base: position 646,682 of record OZ242267.1, on the reverse strand, counting down.
GATTCGCGGTCGACATTAAGCCTTAGCGGATTCGCTGAGGCTTTTTGTTAAGTGGGAAATACTTTTAACCCCGCTTTTTTATAATACCCTCTATACCGTCTATACTTTGTTTTTATTATCTCATAAGTTCTATTTTGTTGTTGAGGTTTAATTACAGATAAGCCTATTGGTCGTGCTAGTAAGTCAGCTAATTGTAAACCAGCAGAATTAATTTGTTTATTTGCCATAATAATTTCAAAATTAATTCTTTTTTGAAAGTGGTTATCGCCATCACACCATCTTCTAAACTCAAGTTCTAATGCTTTATCCTCTGTTTTACCTCTTTGTTCAAAAATAATGTGAATAGTAATTTCTGCTTGATTATCATCTTGTAAAAAATTATAAGTTCTTTCCAAACAAAATCCCATGGCAATATGGTAAGGATTATTAGGGCTATTATATTTTTTCTTTAATTTATATTTATCAATCACACTAGCAATAAGAGTAAATTTACTTTTTTCAACAATATCGGTTAATTCTGCCATAAATTCCTCCTTTTCTTGCTTATTTTTTAAGTTTTGAAAGCACCCTCTATCTCGCCTAATATCATTCTCGTGCAAAATAACCATGTCGTGTCCAAAGTGCTTAAATTTGAAATTTTGTATGCTATTAACTATATTATAGTAATTATTTTTTTTAAAAATACAAAATGCTAAAACAAAAATAGGATTATCAGGGTCAATATTATTTAATCCATGGTCTCCACTTTCATCTACATAAACAATATAGTCACTGTATTGGATTTTCATTTATAAAATACTTGGCTATTAAATAATTTATTATAGAATGACAAGTAACTAATATAAATTTAGCTGTGTGTTCGTCAATATTTTTTTTATCTGTTTTATTAGCATGTCTTATACCACTTTCATCACTGGCATAGCCATATAGTTTTGATATTGATTTTTCTAATGCTGGATGTAAATTATCAATTTCTTTTAATACACTCCCAAGTGTAGCATTACTATCATTTGCAATAATTTTGCACAAAGATTCAACCGCATCTATAGACTCTGATATTGTTTTGTTATAATTTGGATTTTCACGATTAGAGAAAAAAGCTCTAGCATTGTTTAAATGTTCTTCTACACCGCCATATTTTTGTGATAATTTACTTGCTTTTGCTAGTTCTTTTAATTCTACCTCATCTGTAATAGGTATTAGTGTTCCATTTTTATCTAGCCTATAAGCAGATTTTTCAAGCTCAAAAATTTTATTAAATTCTGTTATTAGTGTGTTTTGTTCTCTTAATTCATATTGTCCAGTACAGTCAACAATAAATTCAATAAAATCGTAAAAAAAATAAATTTTATTTTCTCGATAAATTTGCTGTGAAATATTATATATAAAAGTATCATAGTTATTAGTTTCAAGCGAATCACCAAAACGAAAATTGTATTTATATAAAAAATTATCAATATAAAATATTCTAGCTACTATAAGTTTTATAGCATTAAAAAGCCTATTTTTAAAAGACTCTGTCATTGTGTCAATTTGTATAGTTTCTTGTACTGGGGTTTTGCCAATTCTTTGAGAAAATCTTTCCATATCAAATAACCCTCAATAAAAAATTCCTTGAAAAATTAACCTTTTGGGTGTCGGTTAATGCACTGTCAAAGCATACTAAAATATCGTCTTTATTTAGTTTTAATTGTTCAATGGTGTTTGTAGCTATGGTTTTAATAAGTGTTAGGTAAATATTTTGTTTGCGTTCTGTATCGGTTATTATATAAAAATCATTATCTTGTTTAATACTTGAGTTTAGTGAAAAGCCTTGCTTTAAAATTACCTCATAAATTAGGTTTTCTATTTTGTAATTATTAATAAGTGGCTTGTTGGTTAATAATTTTTCTTGGGCTAATAATTCGTCTGTATTATCTCCTGTATAAGCTTGGTTTTCGCTATAATTACTTAGGGCTAGATTAAATACTTTAAAACCGTCCTTAAACTTGTGTTTTATAATTGCTCGTCTTAGGCGCTCTTTACCTATTTCGGCAATATTAAGCGGTTTATCAATAGACTCTAAAAAATCAATAGCGGTTTTATTATTTTTATTACCCTCTAAACTTTCAGGGATTTGCACCAAAATAAATTTGCGTTTGCCATCGTCTTGCTGGTTTAAGTCCATAACTGCGTGTCCTGTGGTAGCAGAGCCTGCAAAAAAGTCTAGGATTATACTATTCTTCCAGTAATCACCTAATTGCATAATTTTATTTAATAAACTTATTGGTTTAGGATTTGAAAATATAATTTTACTATCAAATAGTTTTTTAATTTCTTTAGTTCCATTAGTTGTTGTTCCAACATCATCCCACCAAGTTTTTGCCACTTTACCTCTACTTAAGGCTTCACTTAAAAATCTTTTTCTTTGCGGTTCTCCTTCACCATTTTTACCAAAAACAATACGATTATCGTTTAATAGTTCTCTAAATTTATTATAATCATTTTTCCAACTACAATTATCATTTGGTAAATAAATTACTTCCGTATTTGGATTTTTTATTTCATATTGTTGGTTAGGTCTCCACCCTCCAACTTGAAAAGGGTCTGCTTTCCACTTTCCTCTAGGGTCATTGTCTGGATTTTCAAAGCCTTTTCCGTCTTCTAGTAATCTAAACTCTTTTCTATTTTCTATAAAATAATCTTTATTTCTTGCATAAACAAAATTAGTATTATGAGAAACAGATATTAAAGCTTTGTTAGTAATAGATTTGGTAGAATTCCAACATATATGAGCCATAAAATTCTCCTCCCCAAAAACCTCATTCATGATCATTTTTAAGTGATGCTGTTCGTTGTCATCAATACTAACAAAAATAACCCCATCATCTGTTAGTAATTGTTTAGCTAAAAATAATCTTGGATACATCATTGATAGCCAATCAGAATGAAATCTGCCGTTACTATCTGGGTTAGTTTCTAGCTTTATGCCATTTTTAGATGCACATATTTGCTCAAAATAATCGTTTTTATGCTGTGTAAAATTATCCTTATAAATAAAATCTTTGCCTGTGTTATAGGGTGGGTCAATATAGATCATTTTGATTTTGCCGTGATAATTAGCTTGTAATAGTTTTAATACTTCTAAATTATCGCCCTCAATAAATAGGTTTTGACTGTTGTTAAAATCAACTGACTCTGATTTTTTAGGATTAAGGGTAGCAAGGCTAGGACGGCTAATTGCTTGAAAAGATTTGTGTTTACCCGCCCAAGAAAAAGTATATTTATCTTTTACATCAGCACTTAGTTTATTAGCATCTAAAAAAGATTGCAACGCATCAAAATCAATTTTGTTTTCACTGATAAACTGCGGGAATATTTTTTTAAATTGAGCTAATTGCTTAGCAAATATATCGCTTGAAGTTTTATTAATTTGCACCATATTTATTTTTTAGTTTACTTAAAGTATATAGTAATTTTACAGAAAATTAAAACCTAGGCAAAAAATAGTTTATAAAAACCTAATAATATATAATACACACTACATATAAAAATAATAACCAAAACCAAAAAACCAACCGTACCTACAAAAAACCACTAAACTACCACCATGTATATTAAAATAATAACATACTTTAAAATATTACTAGGTGATTATTATGAGAGAAATAATACTTAACACTCAAGAAGAAAATATATTATTTGCAGATAATATTGGTTCAGGTAGTTTTCAAAATTTGATTAAATAAACTATGATTTCAAAAACAGCACAACAACAAATAGATAAATGGATAGCAAAATATCCTAAAAAACAGCAACAATCTGCGGTAATGGAGGCATTGAAAATCGTACAAGATGAAAATGGTGGGTACTTAGATGATAAGGCTATTGAAAGTGTTGCTAGTTATTTAGATATGCCTAATATTGCTGTTGCAGAAGTGGCTACATTTTATGAAAATTATAATCATAAACCAGTAGGAAAATATATGATTAGATTTTGTCATAATATATCCTGTATGTTAAATGGTGCTGATGATTTAATTGCTTATTTGGAGCAAAAACTTAACATTAAAGTAGGGCAGACTACAGCTGATGGTAATTTTAGTTTAAAAAAAGTAGAGTGTTTAGCCTCTTGTGTTGGTGCGCCTATGATGCAAATAGGCGATATTTATTATGAAAATTTAACTAAAAATAAAATTGATAATATTTTAGATATGTTGATAAAATAGAGTAATAATAAAATAACTAAGGGGAATATATGCTAAAACATACTGATGCTAATTTTCACACTTATCCAACACACAGGGTAGTATCATTTTTTGACAATAAAGATAGTGCTGATAGTGCTGTTGTAGATTTAATAAACTCTGGATTTAAAGATGATTTAATAGATGAATCTATTGGCGAAGAAGGGCTAAGGTTTTTAGACCCAGATGCACAATATCATGGATTTTTAGCCAAAGTTATTCGCGCTTGGCATAAACTAGCTAAAGGTGAGGAATTAGTTTATGTAGAAAGAATTAAAAAAGAGCTAACAGCAGGACATGTATTAGTTAGTGTGCCAGCATTAAATGAAAAAAAATGCCGTGAAGCCGCACAAATATTAAAAAATCATAAAGGGCATTATATTCGTTATTATGGCATATTCCATGTTGAGAATTTAGATTGAGACCTTTGCATAAACATGAATGAGGTTTGTTTTAAAAATATTGATAAAGATATACCGTATTCTTTAGCAGTTTACAAAAAAACTGGCGGCTATAAGATTTGGCAGAAAATTCTTGCTAAGAAACTATCTGCCGAGCAAATTATTGAGCAACTTAAAATATCTGGCTTAAGGGGTAGGGGAGGTGCTGGTTTTCCTACTGGTTTAAAGTGGAGTTTTATGCCTAGAAAACAACAAGGACAAAAGTTTGTTATTTGCAACTCTGATGAGGGCGAGCCTGGGACTTGTAAAGACAGAGATATTTTGCGTTATAACCCTCATGCAGTAATAGAGGGTATGGCTATTGGTGGTTTTGTAATGGGTTCTAGTATTGGTTATAACTATATTCGTGGGGAGTTTGTTGAGCCTTATAATATATTTGAACAAGCATTAAAAGAAGCTTATGATAATGGATTATTAGGCTTAAATATTAAAGACAGTGGGATAGATTTTGATTTATATTCTCATTTAGGTGCAGGTGCTTATATTTGTGGCGAAGAAACAGCACTATTAGAATCACTAGAGGGCAAGAAAGGATATCCTAGATTTAAGCCACCATTTCCAGCCAATGTAGGATTATTTGGCAAGCCAACAACCATTAACAATACCGAATCATTTGCAAGTGTGCCTGATATTTTATTAAATGGCGGACAATGGTTTGCCGATTTAGGAGTGCCTAATTCTGGCGGTGTTAAACTATTTTCTGTAACAGGACATGTACAAAAACCAGCTAATTTTGAGGTTGCTATGGGTATGCCTTTTAAAGATTTACTCGCCTTAGCAGGTGGTATGCGTAAAGGTAGAAAACTAAAAGCAGTAATACCCGGTGGTTCATCAACACCTGTAATTCCTGCTGATACTGCAATGGCTATGAATATGGATTATGACAGTATAGATAAAGCAGGTTCTATGTTAGGTGCAGGCTCTGTTATTGTAATGGACGATAGTACTTGTATGGTTACAGCACTTACTAGATTAGCATATTTTTATTACGATGAGTCTTGCGGACAATGTACCCCGTGTAGAGAGGGTACGGGATGGATGTATAGAATGCTAAAAAATATATTAGATGGCAATGGTAAAATGGCAGACTTAGATTTGTTAATGTCAGTACAAGATAATATTATAGGCAATACTATTTGTGCCTTAGGCGATGCTGCTGCTATGCCAGTTGAGAGTTTTATCAGACATTTTAGGGGTGAGTTTGAGTATTATATTGAGCATGGTAAAAGTATGGTAGGGCAATGAGTTTTAATACCATATTTATAAAAAAATGTGTTTTAGCCCTAGAAAAATCTTTTAGCCTTTTAGAACAAAAAAAACAAAATAGTGTTGATTATGATATTTATCGCCTTTCAACTATCAAAGAATTTGAGATAATTATAGAGCAGTCACACAAATTATTAAAAAAAGTATTAACTCCATATTTTTCATCTAAAAAAGCCATTGATAAACTAACTTTTAAAGATATTTTTAGAAGTGCAAGTAAACATAGTTTATTGACTATTGATGAGGTAGGTAGATGGTGTGAATACCGTGATAATAGAAATTTATTAGCCCATGATTATGGCTTATATTTAGCAGAAAAAACTTTGGTTTTGTTGCCACAATTTATAATAGACAGTAAGCAATTAATAAGCATAATAGAAAAACAAAATGCTTCTTAGAGATAAAGATAAAACAAGACTACTTGCTATTGCTGGTAAAACTATAAAAACCCCAATTGAAATTTTAGCATTTGGTAGTCGTGTTGATGGTAGTGCTCATAGTGGTAGCGATCTAGATTTAGTTATTCGCACCAAAAATAAGTTGGCATTAGATATAGGAGAGTTTGTAGATTTTAAGGAGCAATTAACAAGCTCTAATATTCCAATTTTAATACAGGTGCTAGATTGGGGCAGAATACCTGATTATTTTAAGGATAATATTATTAAAAATTATGAGACATTAAAAGCAGATTTTTAATTAAAATAATAATAAATATGGCAAAATACCTATTGACTATGCGTACAATAACGAGAATATGAACAAACAAGTAATTAATTTACTAGAAAATCAAGCAAAAAAGCAAAAAAATGAGTATTAATATAGAAATCAACGATAAATCTTACAGCACTGATGGTGGTGAAATGATTATTGCAATAGCAGATAGAGAGAATATTGCCATACCAAGATTTTGCTATCATAAACATTTATCTATTGCGGCTAATTGCCGTATGTGTTTAGTAGAGGTGGACGGTATGCCTAAGCCACAGCCTGCTTGTGCTACACCTGCTGCTGATGGTATGAAAATATATACTCAATCCAGTAAGGCAAAATCAGCACAAAAAGCGGTAATGGATTTTTTGCTAATTAATCATCCGCTAGATTGTCCTATTTGCGACCAAGGTGGCGAGTGTGAGTTACAAGATGTATCAATGGCATACGGTAATGATAACTCTGTGTTTAACGAAAACAAAAGAGTAATGCCAGATAAAGATATAGGACCTTTGGTACAAACTGAAATGACAAGGTGTATTCATTGTACTCGTTGTATTCGTTTTGGGACTGAGGTAGCTGGTATGACTGAAATGGGAGCAACAGGAAGAGGCGAGAATTTGACTATTGAGACATTTTTAGAGTCAGGGTTAGAGTCTGAATTATCAGGCAATATGATAGATATTTGTCCTGTTGGTGCACTCACCTCTAAGCCTTTTCGTTATAAGATAAGAAGTTGGCAAATGACATCAGTACCTGTAATTGCACGACACGATAATGTGGGTAGTTTTCTTTGGGCTCAAACTTATGACAATAACATTAAAAGAATTAGTGCAAGAGAAAATGACAATCTTAATGAAACTTGGATTTCAGATAGAGATAGATTTTCTTATCAGGGGCTAAGCCATAAAAACCGCTTATTAGCACCAAAAATTAAAATAGAACAAGAATGGAAAACTGTAAGTTGGCAGGTAGCATTAGATTTTGCAGTCAAAGGCATAAATAAATCTATTCGTAATTATAAAGCCAAGCAATTGGGAATTTTATCAAACCCAAATGCAAGTTTAGAAGAGTTTTATTTATTGACTAAATTTGCCAGTACTATTGGCATGCCTCATATTGATTATAGAATACAGCAAAAAGATTTTAGTAATAACAGTTATTGCACCTCTAATATTGATTTTTTAGAGTTAGAAAAATCTAAATTTATCCTAATTATTGCAGGTAATACTCGTTTTGAACAGCCTATGCTTAACCATAGAATTCGTAAATCTAGTTTGACTGGTAGCAGTATTGCGGCTATTAATTTTGCTAATTTTAATTTTAATTTTAATCTTAGTAGTTTGATTGTGACTAGTCCTAGAAAGATAGCCACTAAATTAATGGCAATATTAAAAGCTTTGTTAGTAATATCAAAAATGGATATAAGCGATAATTTAAAAGACATAAAAGTTAGCTCTGATGCTAAAAATATCGCCAAATATTTACTTAATAATAAAAATAGTGCTATTGTAATTGGCGAGCATTTAGCTTTAATTAAGGATTATAGTTTATGTATCCAAATTATAAAAAATATTGCTAATGTAGCTAAAACAGGGATTATTAATGCTAGTATGAAGGCTAATTCTTTGTCGGCAAACCTTACAAAAGCCATACCTAATAAAGATAATGGTTATAGTGTTAAAGACATGTTTGATAATCCATTAAAAGCCTATTTATTGCACGAAATATACCCAGAATACGACTTAGCATATCCACAAGAGGCATACAATGCTTTCAAAAATGCTGATTTTATCTTAGCGTTAAATAGTTTTAATAGTGATATTGTTGATAAATATGCTAATGTTGTTTTACCAGTTAATAGTCATTTTGAAGCTACTGGCAGTCATATTAATTTGCTAGGCAATAAAGAATTTATAAGAGCATCTGTTTTAGCACCTGATGATGTAAAACCAGCATGGAAGATTATTAAAGTTTTAGCTGATTTGCTAAAATTAAATAATTTTGAATACACCGATATTAAAAGTGTATTAGACGAGTTAGAGCATTCAGTTGATAGCTTAGTAGAAAATACTATAAAGATAGAGAATTTAGAAAAACCCAATACAATAAATGATGGTATTGATGAGCTTTGGACTATAAATCCTTATAAATATGATGCTTTATTAAGGCACTGTGATAGTTTAGGACAAACCACAATAGCAAATAATAATTATGCACTACTTAACTCAAAAACAGCCAAAAAATTAGCAAAAAAACCTAATGAAAACTATAAAAATGATATAGTTGTAGTAATTGATGATAGTATAGACAATGACTTTGTATTTATTCAATACAATAGTAGTAGAATAACAAATTAAAAACCTGCTAAAATAAATAGGTTAGGGTTTTTAGAGAGGATAAAATATAATCATTATTCTGAGACCTTTGCATAAACATGAATAATCATCAGAACCACGCTTTCCACTCACTTGATAATTTTTATCAAACCAGCCTTAGAACAACTAGGACAAAGTTTAATAAAATCACTAATTCGGCAAAAATTGAATTTTTGCTAATCACCCCTATTTATGCAAAAGCCTCAATAAATAATATTTAAAATAACTATTTATGGAAGATTTTTTATACAACTTATTACCAAATAACATAGCATTAACAGTATTTTTATTATTAAAAGCAATGCTAGTTATAGTACCTCTTATGTTGGCTGTTGCTTATATGACTTATGCAGAACGCAAAATAATAGGTGCTATGCAATTAAGATTAGGACCTAATCGGGTAGGTTTTGGCGGTTTATTACAGCCTATTGCTGATGCTTTAAAGTTGTTATTTAAAGAAATTATTTTCCCTGATAAAGCTAATTTATACTTATATATATTAGCACCTATTCTGGCAATTATGCCTGCTATTACAGTCTGGGCTGTAATACCTTTTGGCGATGGTTTATCTGCTACTAACATAGATATTAGTTTATTATTTGTACTTGCTATTGGCTCTATTGGAGTATATGGCATTATTTTAGCAGGTTGGGCGTCTAATTCTAAATATGCTTTATTAGGTGCTATGCGTTCGGCTGCTTTATTAATATCATACGAGCTTATTATAGGCTTTGCAATAATTGCGGTAATTATGGTTGCAGGTTCAGCTAATTTAAGCAAAATAGTCTTAGCTCAACAAGGTAGTATAATTAGTTGGTATTGGTTGCCATTATTGCCAGTTTTAGTAATTTTCTTTATATCAGCCTTAGTAGAGACAAACAGAGCCCCGTTTGATGTAGTAGAGGGGGAGTCTGAAATTGTAGGCGGAACTCATGTTGAATATTCTGGTATGAGTTTTGCAATATTCTTTTTGGCAGAATATATGAATATGATTTTAATGTCAGCACTGGTAGCATTATTATTTTTTGGTGGCTGGCTATCGCCTTTTGATGGTATTATAGGTTTAGAGAGTTTTTTTAGTTTTGTTCCTGATATATTTTGGCTACTATTAAAAATGACCTTACTATTGTTTTTATTTTTATGGTTTAGAGCTACTTTTCCTAGATTTAGATACGACCAAATTATGCGGTTATGTTGGAAAATATTCTTGCCATTTACTATATTTTGGATTTTTGTTGTAGCACTTATGACTCAATTTAAACTACAGCCATGGTTTTAGATATAGGCAATATTTTACTTTATTTTATAATTATTAAAAAATATTATGCTTAAAACATTAAAAAAAATATACAAAACTTTTACCCTAAAAGAATTAAGAGGCGGTTTAAGAATAACTTATGGTTTATTATTTGATAAAAAAATTACCGTTCAATTTCCAGAAGAAAGAACACCTATATCGCCAAGATTTAGGGGTTTACATGCCTTAATGCGTTATGACAGTGGAGAGGAGCGATGTATTGCTTGTAAATTATGTGAGGCAGTTTGTCCTGCTAATGCTATTACTATTGAATCTGAGCAAAGAGATGATGGAACTAGGCGAACTACTTTATATGATATTGATTTATTTAAGTGTATTTATTGTGGCTTTTGTGAAGAGGCTTGTCCTGTTGATGCCATTGTAGAAACTCAAATTTTTGATTATGCTTTTGATAGTAGAGAAGGCAGTATTATAAATAAAGAAAGATTACTTGAAATAGGCGATAAACATTATAAGCAACTAAAAATATCCAAAGCGGAAGATGCAAAATATATATGAGAATATCAAAAGAAACAATTAAATATTTTAAAAATTCATTATTAAACAATAGTGACAAATTATATTTATTTGGCTCAAGAACAGATGATAAAAAATTAGGTGGAGATATTGATATTTGTATTTTATCTAGCGAAAAATATACTATTCAACAATTAGATAAAATTAGCATTAACTTTATGAAACAATTTGGCTGGCAAAAATTAGACTTAAAAAACTGGACATTTAATGAGAAAAATTCATTTAAAGATTTGGTTATGGACAGTGCTATTGAGTTATGATTAACGAAGAAAAACTAAAAATTAATTTGCAACAAGAATTATCTAATTTAGATAAAGCCGTAAATAGACTACTTGAATCTTATGATGAATGTAAAAATTTTAAGGAACCTTTTAATAGTCAACAAGATAAATTAGTTGATGCACTAACTATTCGCCTAGCTCGTGCAAGTGATATTTATACTCAAAAAATTTTAACTAATATTGTACTAATTTTACGGGAAAATAGTGATGGTTTTATTGATAAAGTAAATATTTGCGAAAAACTAGGGTTTGTTACTAATGCCGATGATTTAATTAAACTTAGGGATTTAAGAAATAACGTAGCCCATGATTATGAAGGTAATTTTATTACTAATATATTTAACTCTACTATATTATATACCCCAAAATTATTAGCTAGCATTGATAAAACTAAGCAATATATTGCTAATAAAATAACAAATTTATGAAAGATTTTAATAAACTAAATAACTAAAGAGACCTCTGCATAAACATGAATAATCATCAGAACCCTGCTTTCCACTCACTTAATTAAGCAAAAATAAGAATTCTGTTAATCATCCCTATTTATGCAAAGATCTTCTAAAATTAGTATGTTAAAAAAAATTACAGGATTTCATAAAGATGAGTTTAGTGATTGGGTGGCGGATTTAAGTTGTGGACATACCCAACATACAAGGCATAATCCGCCATGGCAAAATAGAATATGGGTAATGAATAAATTAACTAGGGATAAAAATATAGGCGTTGAGTTAAACTGTCTTATTTGTGATAAGGATAAAAATGATATTTGAAGAGTTATTATTTATTTGGATTTCAGCTTGGCTTGTAATAGCATCTTTTGCTATGATTATAGCTAGAAATATTATGCACTCTGTGTTATTTTTAACACTGGCATTTTTTAGTGCTGCTTGCTTGTGGATATTATTAGAGGCTGAGTTTTTAGCAATGACTTTAATACTGGTATATGTTGGTGCTATTATGGTGTTATTTTTATTTGTGGTAATGATGTTAGATATTGATGAATCAGAAAAAAAAGCAAAATTTACCACTTATTTACCCTTAGGTATTATGGTTGCTATTGTTGTTGTAACTGAGATAGTTTTAATTGTAATAGGGGATCAATTTGAATTATCTAGTCCTTTGTTAAAATCAGCAGATTATAGTAATATTAGCGAGTTAGCTTATCTACTTTATACCGTGTATGTTTATCCTTTTGAATTAGCTGCAGTATTATTATTAATAGCTATTATTTCTGCTGTTACCTTAGTCCATAGAGGTAAAAGTAGGCGTTTAGTACAAAATATTGATGCTCAAATAGCGACGAGTTCAAAAGACAGATTACGAATAATAAAAAATAAAGATTGGGTGCAAAATGATTAGTTTATCAAGTTATTTAATACTAAGTGCCACTATTTTTTGTATTGGTTTGGCAGGCATATTTATAAATAGAACAAACATAATTATGTTACTTATGTGTGTAGAACTTATACTACTTGCTGTTAATACTAATTTTATCGCTTTTTCACATTATCTAGCTAATGCCACAGGGCAGATATTTGTGTTTTTTATTCTAACAGTAGCAGCAGCTGAGGTTGTTATAGGTTTAGCAATATTGATGTTAATGTTTCGTAATAAAGAGAGCAAAGGCTCAATTAATATTGACCTTACTAGTAGTTTAAAAGGCTAGATTGTGATTATTAACCCAGCAAAATATTTTACAAAATACCGCCTAGAACTTGGTTTTAGTAGTCAAGAAAATACTAAATATTTTTTATCGGCAAAAGATATTAAAAAAATATTGACTATGATTATATTAAGCAATTAAATACTCGTCTTATAGAAATATTACACAAGATTAACTTAATTTTACAATTAGATTATAGACAAAAAGACATTGATAAATTTATAGATAATTTTGTGCATAAACCTTATAAAATTATGAAAAATAATGGATTATTACCAAAACTTAATAACCAAGGTAGAATGCCAGAACAGGTGCTTTTTTCGTGGCTTAGGGGTTTTGTTATAGTAGAATTTTTTACCCCAGTATTTTCTGATATTTTTAATATAAATATAAAATCTATTACCAAAATTGGTGATGATGATTTAAGCAATATTGAGACTTTTAAAAGAACTGCAACAGCTGATTTAGAAATTAGTAAAAATGATAAAAGTATTCGTATTGAGGTACAATCTGGGTTTCAAGGTGTTAATGATATAAAAGAACACAAGGTTAGAGAGGCACAAAGGTTATTTATAGAGCAAAATATTAAAACAATTTGTATTCATATTGATGTTTTTAATGGTCAGGTTGCTTTTGTACAATTAGATAATATCAGTAATAATGATGTTAATTTTGTTACTAGACAACAAATGGAAGGACAAAGTGTTTTTACTATTGAGCAAAATTATTTTAAGTGGCGTTTATTAGATAAAATTCCCTTATTGGATGAACTGGATTTATCATTATGAATGATTTATATGCTATTGATATTTTCTCAGGTGCTGGCGGTTTGAGTGTTGGTTTAAAACAAGCTGGTTTTAATGTTGTTTTAGCGAATGAAATAGATAAAAATTTTGCAAAAACTTATAGCAAAAATCATCCTAATACTAAGATGCTAAACAAAAATATTTACGATATAAATTTTAAAAAAGAATTACAATGCCTAAATATTAGCAAAATAGCTTTGTTAGCAGGAGGTCCTCCTTGTCAGGGCTTTAGCACGGTTGGTTTTAAAAATAAACAAGATGTTAGAAATAGTTTATTTTATGAGTTTTTAAGGGCTATAAAAGAAATTGATCCACAATATATATTATTTGAAAATGTTGCAGGATTTAAAAATATGTATAATGGAAAAGCGTATAGTACTTTACTATTTGAGTTAAGTAAATTAGGATTTTGTACTAGTGCTAATATTTTAGATACATCTGATTTTGGTTTACCACAAAAAAGGTTGAGAACAATTATTTTAGGGTGGAAAAAATCTTTAAATTCCATTAAACTACCAGTGCCAACTCACCAAAATAATACTTTATTTTCTTATAGTAAAAAACTTACACTAATGGATGCTATATCAGACTTACCTAAAATTGTTAAATACAAAAAATCTAGTATATATTTAAACAACCCTAAAAATTATTATCAAAGAACATTAAGAAAAAATACAACAATTTTAACAGAGCATAATACGGCAAATTACGGTATAAAAATGCAAGAAATACTATCTCTTATACCTCAAGGTGGTTGTGTTAATGACTTGCCACAAAGACTAAAGCCAAAAAAATATTTTAGTAATACTTACGCAAGATTGTTACCAGAAGATCCCTCACCTACTATTACTAGAAACTTTGGTACTCCATCATCATCAAGGTGTGTACATCCATTTGAAAATAGAGCATTAAGCACTAGAGAGGGTGCTAGATTGCAAGGTTTTGCTGATGATTATAAATTTTATGGCAGTAAAACATCTAAAAATTTACAAATTGGTAATGCTGTACCACCTATTTTTGCCAGAGTTATTGCCAAGCAAATTATAGATAGTTTAAATTAGTTTTTATTATGGAAAATATATATTTAACATTAGCCTTAGCGCCACTTATTAGTTCTATCATTGTTGGTATTTTTGGCTATTACTTAGGGAAAACTGCAGCGCATTCTATTGCTATTTTAGGGGTTTTTATATCAACAGTACTAGCACTTTATGTCTTTAATTATCATGTAATATTAGATAATGCTAGTTTTAATGAAAATATTTATACTTGGCTAGGTATTGGAGATATTAATTTTAGCATTGGTTTTTTAATAGATAATCTAACAGCTTTAATGTTAGTTGTGGTGTCTTTTGTATCATTAATGGTACATATTTATACCATAGGATATATGGCAGAAGATAAAGGCTATATAAGGTTTTTTAGCTATATTTCTTTATTTACTTTTGCTATGTTTATGTTGGTTATGGCAAATAATTTTATGCAGTTATTTTTTGGCTGGGAGGCGGTAGGATTAGTATCTTATTTACTTATTGGCTTTTGGTTTGATAAGCCATCAGCCGTTAGTGCTAATTTAAAAGCATTTATAGTTAATCGTGTTGGTGATTTTGGTTTTTTACTTGGCATAGCATTATTGTTTAGTTATTTTGCTAGTCTAGATTATGCTGATGTGTTTGCTTCTAGTGTGCAAATTAATGGGCAAACTATGTTTTTTGGCTTTGATGTTATTAGTGTTATTTGTTTGCTACTTTTTGTAGGGGCAATGGCTAAGTCAGCACAAGTACCTCTTCATGTTTGGCTACCTGAGTCCATGGAAGGTCCTACGCCTATATCCGCACTTATTCATGCTGCAACTATGGTAACAGCTGGTATTTTTATGGTAGCAAGAATGTCGCCATTGTTTGAGTTAAGTGATACTGCACTTACGGTTGTTATGGTTGTAGGTGCTATTGGTGCTTTATTTATGGGGTTACTGGGCATTGTTCAAAATGATATTAAACGCATTATTGCTTATTCTACCTTATCACAATTAGGTTATATGACCGTGGCACTTGGTGTTAGTGCTTATTCTGTGGCTATATTTCATCTAATGACACATGCTTTTTTTAAGGCATTATTATTTTTGGGTGCAGGCTCGGTAATTATGGCAATGCATCACGAGCAAGATATTCGTGCTATGGGTGGTTTATATAAAAAAATGCCCATCACTTATGCTACTTTTATTATTGGCTCTTTAGCACTAATAGGTTTTCCCGGCTTTGCTGGTTTTTATTCTAAAGACCTTATTATTGAGGCGGTATCATTTTCATCGCTACCTTTTGCAAGTTGGGTCTATGTAGCAGTAGTATTAGGAGTTTTTGTTACTGCACTTTATACTTTTAGAATGTTGTTTTTAGTTTTTCATACTAGCCCTAGAATGAATAAAAGTACATATACCAAAATAAAAGAATCACCCTTAGTTGTAACTATTCCTCTGATATTACTAGCTATCCCTTCTGCTGTTATTGGTTATTATAGTGTTGCTGGTCTTTTATTTGGGAGTACATATACACCAGCTATACTTGCAGATAGTATAACAGTACTTGCAAGTCATAATGCTATGGCATCGCTGGCACAACATTTTAGTACAGCTCTTTCATTAGCCATACACAGCATCCAGACTATTACTTTTTGGATGATGTTGTCAGGGGTTTTTTGTGCTTGGCTATTGTATGTTAAAAAACCAAACTTAGCAGGCATATTTAAGCAAAAATTAGCTATTATTTACTATATTTTGATAAACAAATATGGTTTTGATAAATTCAATGAGATAATATTTGTTCAAGGCAGTATAAAAATAGGCAATATACTATTTAAAATATCCGATAGTAAAATAATTGATAATTTGATAGTAAACGGTAGTACAACAGTAATAATTAAGTTGTCTAATATAATCCGTTTAACACAAACAGGATACCTTTATCATTATGCTTTTTTTATGATAATATCATTATTACTTATTTTATTATGGTTGTTATTTTTTACCGCAGATATTATTTAATATAAATAACATAAGAATAGTCTCTGGCTTGTTAATAATGAGCATATTTAGATGCTTTAAAAAAATCTATAAGAATATCTAGACCACCATAATTAATAATAATATCTGCATAATTTTGCAATATTTCTTTGGCATTATAAGCAACACTAAGCCCTGATTTTTGCATCATCAATAAATCATTACTACCATCACCTAGGGTGATAATTAAGTTGTGTTTAGTATTATATTTTTTAACTAAATAATCAACAAATAAAGCTTTTTTATTACCATCTATAATGCTGCCTAATACTTTTCCTGTTAGTTTATTGTTGGTTACCTCTAATTCGTTGGCTAAAAAATCATCCATACCAAGCTTTTTTGCTACCCTAGATGCAAAAAAATTAAATCCACCAGATACTAAAGCACTACGAATATTATTACTTACTAAAAATTGCATTAATTCTTTAGCACCAGAATTAAATTTTAAAGAATTATTATAAACACTAATTAATTCTAAGTAATTTAAACCAGATAATAAGGACAATCTCTTTATTAATGAAGCCTTAAAATCTAGCTCGCCATGCATGGCACTTGCTGTTATTTTTGCTACTTCATCACCAACACCAGCTATTTTTGCTAGCTCGTCTATGCACTCAATATTAATAATAGTTGAGTCCATATCACTTACTAAAACACTGGCTTTGTTAAAATTAAAATGCTTAGGATATATGTTAATATCAACTTGGTATTTTATCCTTATTGATACTAATTGTTGTTTTTGTAATGATAGTAAATTATCAATATCTAAGCAACTAAATTTACTATATATTTGGTAGTTAGTATTTAAACTACTTGCTATTTCTTGGGTTAATTTAACATTACAGTTATGTAATATAAGCATTTAAGTTAGGTATCTTAGTTGTTATACCAATTTAATTTATCTCTTAGTTTAACAACATCACCAATAATAATTATAGTAGGGGCATGTATTGTTTGTTTGTCCACCAAATTAGATAACTCATTTAAAGTTGTAGTATATACTTTTTGCTCTTTTGTTGTGCCTTTTTCTATTAAAGCTACAGCTATATTGCCACGCATATTATGCTCTATTAATTTACTTGCTAAATATTTTGCCCCACTTAATCCCATATAAACAATAAGTGTTTGATTTTCAACTACTAACTCATGCCAAGGTAAGTTCATAGTACCGTCTTTTAAATTGCCAGTTATAAAACGACAAGATTGAGAATAATCCCTATGAGTTAATGGTATACCAGAATAAGATGCACAACCAGAAGCGGCGGTAATACCAGGGACTACTTGAAACGGAATATTATTTTCTGCTAATTCTTCTATTTCTTCCCCACCTCTACCAAAAATAAATGGGTCTCCGCCTTTTAATCTACAAACTTTTTTACCTTGTTTTGCTAAGTTTATTAATAATTTATTAATATCAAGTTGGTGTACGACATGTTTGTCTCTTTCTTTGCCTACATAAATTTTTTCAACATCCTTTCTTAATAAATTAAGTACTCCATCTGATACTAGTCTATCGTATAAAACAACATCTGCTTGTTGCATCATTCTTAGGGCTTTAAATGTTAATAAATCAGGATCTCCAGGACCGCCACCTACCAAGTAAACTTCGCCAGTTTCATTGTGTTTATCATAATTAGATGCTAATTTACTGGCTATTGTTTTTCTTGCCTTATCGTCTTGATTAGAAAAAACATACTCTGCCACCACCCCAGACAAAATACTATGCCAGAAACTTCGGCGTTGTTTAATGTCGCTAAATTTATTTTTTACTGCCTCTCTAAACTCAGATGCAATGCTAGCTAGCCTGCCATAGCTAGCTGGAATTGTGCTTTCTATTTTAGCTCTTAAAAGCCTTGATAGAACAGGGGATAATCCCATAGAGCTAACAGCTATAATAATAGGGTGTCTATCAATAATAGCAGGCATAATAAATGAGCAAAGTTTAGGATTATCAACTACATTTACTAAGATATTATTATTCTTAGCAAGTTTTGCTACATTTTCGTTAAGTTTTTTATCGTTTGTTGCCGATACTACTAAATATCTATTGTAAATATCAAAGTCCTGAAACTTTCTTTGGATAATGTTAATACCATTTATTTTTTTTATTTCATCTGATATTTTGATAGATATACAAGTTATATTTGCCTTAGCTGATAATAATAGATTAATTTTCCTAAGAGCAATGCTACCACCGCCAACAACTAGGCAATTTTGCTGATTAATATTAACAAAAATTGGTAAATAATCCATAATTAGATAGTGTTTAATATTTAGGTGTCTATGATTGGTGCGGAAGGAGAGACTCGAACTCTCACATCTTGCGACACTGGAACCTAAATCCAGCGTGTCTACCAATTCCACCACTCCCGCATAAGTGAATTATTATACTATAATAAATGCTGTTATATTAAGCTATTAGGTTGGGAGTTGCGTGCAAAACACACTTAATTACTACCATAAACAAAAGACTTGTTAAGACAGTAAATAATATTTTATCTAATGGCTATTAGGCATTGTAAATTAACATTAAAAACTTAATATATAAAATATTAACAACCAACATGAGTATTAATATGCAAGTGTTATTTATGCAAAGGTCTATTTATAGTCAAATACTTTTTTAATAAAAATATACTAATTGGCTTATGTTCTTGGATAGAATATTTATTTATATTTGTTATTAAAGTTAATAATTCTGCTAAATTTCTGCTGTAATTTTTTAATAAATAATTATAAAAATTATCATTAATAACTATACTATTGGCTTTATTATTATGGATTAAAATTTGTTTTTTTTGACTATCTGTTAAATTTTCTAGTTGAAAAATAGTTGTAAAACTTAATCTAGTTTTTAAATCATTTAATTCTAATTGTAATAAATTTGGCACTGTATCGCCAGTTATTATGAATTTTAATTTACTAAATTTAGTGTAATTGTATAAAGAAAATAAAATGTATTGTGATAATTTGTCAGCTTTATTAATATTGTCAATAAATAACCAATCATAGCCAATAAATATATCTAGCATATCATAAGAAAATTTAAAATTATTACAGTCAATATATGCGGTTTGCATACCTAAATCAATGATTTTATTACAGTATGATTGCAATAAATAAGTTTTTCCTAAACCATGTTTACTATAAATATAAACAATTTTGGACTCATCTAAGTTAAATAAAGATTGTAAAAATAAAATAAGCTCTTTATTACCAATAAAGTTATTAATACTCTTTTGGTTATAATAAATAAACGGTAATATTAGTTGTGTCATTTACTTGTGTAAAGGTCTCACTATAAAAAACTCTATTAATTAGAGCTTTTGCTATCTTTTATTAAGGTGCAAATCCATAACCAAGCATAATCAACACCGCTTAATACAGTACTAGTAGCAGTAATAATATATAAAGTAATAAGCCACGAATCAACTATATTATATATTTGAGAAAATACAGTTGATAATACTACTAATATTTGTAATACAGTATTTAATTTACTAATATTTGAGGGTACTATGTATTTTTTGTTTATTATGGCATTATTGTAGTAATAACCTACCATGCCAGCTATTAATATTATATCACGGAATAAAATTATAGCTAAAAACCATAATGGAATTAATTCTAATAAAAATAACGATATAAAACTGCTAATTAGTAATATTTTATCTGCTAATGGGTCAAGAATAGAACCTATCCACGTTTGGAAATTAAATTTTTTGGCTATGTATCCGTCTAAAGCATCAGTAATTCCTGCCAACAAAAATAACCATAATGTTATAAAATACTCGTGGTTTAGCAATAAAAAAACTATAGGAACGGTTAAAATAATACGAAAAATACTTAATATATTAGGTATTTGCTTAATTTTCATTATGCCAATTTTATACTTTTATTAAAAAAAATGTCATCACTTACTTATAAAAATGCTGGTGTTAATATAGACACTGGTAATAAATTAGTCAATATTATCAAGCCGTTAGCAAAAAGTACTAATATAGATGGAGTAATTTCTGGTTTAGGTGGTTTCGGTGCTTTGTTTGAGATAGACATAGCAAAATACAAAAATCCTATTTTAGTATCTGGTACGGACGGGGTAGGAACAAAATTAAAATTAGCAGAGCAATATAATAACCATAGCAATATTGGCATAGATTTAGTAGCTATGTGTGTTAATGATTTAATAGTCCAAGGTGCAAAACCGTTATTTTTCTTAGATTATTATGCTACTGGTAAGCTTGATATTAAATTAGCAACTATGGTTATTAAAGGTATAGTAGCAGGCTGTAAAGAAGCAAAATGTGCCTTAATAGGTGGTGAAACAGCAGAAATGCCTGGAGTATATAATAATAATGATTATGATTTAGCTGGTTTTTGTGTAGGTATTGTAAATAAAGATAAATTAATTGATGGCACAAAAATAAAAAATGGCAACTCTATAATTGGCATTCGCTCATCTGGTGTTCATTCTAATGGCTTCTCGTTGGTTAGGAAGATACTAAATTCGGTAAAAAATATTGATAACAATATAATAAACCAACTTTTAACCCCTACTAAGATATATGTTAGGGCTATTTTAGAGTTATTAGAAAAGGTAAATGTATTGGGATTATCACATATAACAGGAGGCGGTTTATTGGAAAATATTCCTAGAATATTACCAAATAATTTAATGGCTAATATAGATAGTACGACTTGGAAAATACCAGATATATTTACTTGGCTACAAAAAAATGGCAACATAAATAATTATGAAATGTACCGTGTATTTAATTGTGGTATTGGTATGGTAGTAATTGTTGCTACAAAAGATAGTCAAAAAACCATAAATATTTTGAGAAAAAATAAAGAAGATGCTGTTATTATCGGTAATATTACGACAAATAAAGATAAACAAATAATCATTAAATAATTATGTTAAATTGTGTGGTGTTAATATCTGGGAATGGTTCAAACCTACAAGCTATTATTGATAATGCCAACAAAATTAATATAAAGATTCAATGTGTAATTAGTAACAATAAAAATGCTTTTGGCTTACAAAGAGCAAAAAATGCCAATATAGCAACCCATATCATAGACAATGATAAGTCTAGGATAGAATTTGACAATGAGTTAATAAATTTTATTCATAACTTAGAGCCAAATTTATTAATTTTGGCTGGTTTTATGCGTATTTTAACTACAAAGTTTATCAATAAGTATTTAGGTAAAATGATTAATATCCATCCCTCATTATTGCCAAAATTTAAAGGTTTAAATACTCATCAACGAGCAATAGATAGTAAAGAAATAATTCATGGTGCCAGTGTTCATTTTGTTAATGATAAACTAGATAGTGGTGCTGTAATAGCCCAAAAAATAGTTAATATAGATGGCAGTGACAATAAACAAACACTTGCTGATAAAGTGTTAGTTCAAGAACATAAATTATATTCTGAGGTAATTAGTTGGTTTAGTACAAATAGATTAAAGCTAGTTAATAATAATGCTTATTTAGATGATAAAATAATTACCAAACCTATTATATTATGAAATTTTTAGTGTTATTTACGATATTTATAATTAATCAAAATTATGCATTAGAACTGCCAATTTATAATGCTGAATATGAATTAGCAATAAACAATATTCATGTAGCAAACGATAAAAGAAGCCTAGTTAAAAATCAAGATAATGGTTATTTATATACTTCAATAGTAAATAGTACTTGGTTATTATCATTATTTAAAAAATATAATATTAACTATACTAGTAAATTTATAATTAATAACTTAGGTTTAAATTCTACAAGCTATAATTTAGTTAAAAATGAGAATGATGATATTAAAGAAAATACTACCATAATTATTAATTCTGCTAGTAAAACAGCAGTAAATACCACAATAAATAAAACATATCAAGCAAAAACAGGAAATATTATTGACGAGCTAAATATGGTTTTAGCATTGCAATATGATATTATTAACACGCCAGAGAAGTTAGTTTATAATTATCAAGTAGTTAATAATAAAAAATTAAAATCGCAGTCTTTTTACAATCAAGGCATAATAGACATAACTATTGACGATAAAGTTATTCAAGTTATTAAAGTTATGACAAAAAATAAAGATATTAATAAAAAAACTATTGTTTATTTTGCAATAAATAAACAATATATTCCAGTACTAATTAAACACAATAGAAAAGATAAACAATATGATTATACTTTAACTAGTGTTAGTTTTTAAATTACGGGTTTTGAATATATTTACAACTTATTCTTGACTAAGGCATAAAAATCATTATAATCTGTTTCTTTTGTTGAACTGGGGCTATAGCTCAGTTGGGAGAGCGCAACACTGGCAGTGTTGAGGTCAGCGGTTCGAACCCGCTTAGCTCCACCAATAGCATAAGTCTAAGCATTAACAAAAAAGTTGTCCCCTTCGTCTAGTGGCCGAGGACTTCAGGTTTTCATCCTGGCAACAGGGGTTCGATTCCCCTAGGGGACGCCACTATTATTTAGCTTTTTAGTAAATTAGATATATTTCGCTCTATTACTCTTGCTCTTATATCGCCTTCGTGGGTTTCACCTATAAATACATTATCAATTTTGCCGTTTTTGTCAATTAGATAAAATGTTGGCCAATAACGATTATTCATAGTCTTCCAATAGCTAAAATCAGAATCAATCATAACAGGATGATGAAGATTAAATTCTTTGGTTTTTTGTGCTATTGTTGTGCGGTTTTTTTCGTGCTCAAACTCTGGTGTATGCACTCCAATAATTACAAAATCTTGCCCTTTAAGTTTTTTTTCTAAGCTATTTAACCAAGGAAAGGAACGATAACAATTCCAACAACCAAAAGTCCAAAAATCTATTAGTACAACCTTACCCTCTAAATCTTGCCTAGATAAAGGCTGACTATTAATCCAATCTTGTTTATCACTATGGGTAAATTCTGGCAATGACTTTCCAACCATTTTTTTGTTATTAAATGCCGCTAATTTAGTGAAGTTAGCAAGTAATAAACCAGTAACCGCAACAAGTATAATAATAAAACCAATGCTACGCTTATTATTTTTATTTACGAGTTTTTGTAATGTCATTTTATTCTCCGTTTTTGTTGTTTTTGCTATAAATAGTAGTATAACTCAAAATCAACAATTCAGCAAATAATATATAAAAGACTACATTATATAAGTATTTGTATAATGTTATAACCCTGGTATGTTATAATTTTAAAATATATTTTCAGTGGTTTTTGGTAATGCAAATAAAACATATAAAAGAAAAAGATTGGCAATTAATTATAATTTATCATTTAGGGCAATTAGAAAATTCTATTCATATAATTTGTGATGATAATAGCAAAACTGCTGCTGTAATTGATCCTGCTTGGGATAGTGATTTATTTATTAATATTACCAATAAGTTAGGTTATAAAATTACTCAAATATGGATTACTCATTGGCATCCTGACCATACTAATGCTGTTGATGAACTAGCAAATAAAACTAATGCTAAAATACTAGCAGGTAGTGATGAAATACCTTATTTATCAAATATAAAAAATACCATAGAAGCTGTTACTGATGGACAAATTATTACAGTTGGTACAACTAAGGCAAAGGTTATAGTAACTCCAGGACATACTTCTGGTGGTGTGTGTTTTTTATTAGAAAATCATTTAATTGCTGGTGATACTTTATTTGTTTATGGGGCTGGACACTGTGCGTTACCTGGTGCTAGTGCTAAGCAATGTTTTCATAGCATGCAAAAACTAAAACAAATACCAGATAATATTCACTTGCGTTGTGGTCATGACTACGGTGATAAAAAAACTACTACTATGGGTGAGCAAAAAAATGGCAATCCATTTTTATTAATAGATAATTTACCTGATTTTATTAATTATCGTGAGCAAATACACGATAAAACTAGAGTTTATCCAATGCAAAAAATGACAAAACAAGAATTATTATCAATAATAAAACCGCCAAGGTCTCAACTAAAATGATAGCAATATTTGGTGGTGGTTTTGACCCTATACATTTTGGCCATATAAATACTGCAAAAACTGCTATATCTAAACTTGGGTTAAGTAAATTATTATTTTTGCCATATTATAGCTCTAGTTGTAAAAATAATACTTTTTTTACTAAACAAGTAAGATTAGATATGTTAAAAACAGTGGTTAAAAATATCCAAAAAACAACAATAGACACCAGAGAAATTAAACAAAATAAAACTACATACACTATTGATAGTTTAATAAGTATTCGTAAAGACTATCTAAATCATAGTATTTGTTTGCTAATAGGCGTCGATAGTTTTAACACTATTAATACTTGGAAAAGACATAATGAGTTTGACAAATTTTGCCACTTAGTAATTGTTAATAGGCCTAATAATGATATTGATAATATGCTATTACAAAATTTTACTAAAACTACAAATATAGCTGATTTAAAAAATAATAAATTTGGCTTATTGTATTTATTAACTCAAGATGAAATTAATACATCTAGTAGTGATATTCGTTATAAAATAGAAAATAATCAGGCAATTACAGGATTAGTTCCTAAAGAAATAATTAAATATATTTACCAATGAATTTAAGCAAAAAAATAACTACTATAAATAAAATATTAACAGATTATAAGGCTGTAAATATTACCGCAATTAAAAGCAAAAATATAGAGTATGAAATAAGTGCTATGGTTATAGCTTCTGCTAGATCTAGTGTTCATGCTAAAAGTTTAGCTAATTATATAAAAATAAATGCTAAACAGCATAATTTATCATACTTAGCAACAGAAGGCGATGGTGTTGGAGAGTGGATACTAGTTGATTTAGATGATATTATAGTTCATATCATGCTAGATTCTGTACGCAGTTTTTATCAACTAGAATCACTATGGGATTAAAAAATATGGCGTTATTTTTACTATTATAATTGTGTAAGCTAGACTAAATATTATCTACAAAATATATGTTTATTGCGCGGCTAAATAATCAGCAATAGCTTGCTCTTTGCCTTTAATTAGGTTAGCCATAGCATTCATAGTAGGGTCTTTTCTAGCACCAGATTGAAAATCTTTTATTTGTTTAACGGTATAAGCGGCGTGTTGTCCTTGTAGTTTAGGATAAGTAGGCAATATAGGTTTGCCACCCTTAGCACCATGGCAAGAAGCACAAGTAGCATTATAAGCATCTTCTCCAACACCAGCTATAACAATACTAGTAATGGCAAATAATGTTGAGAGTATGATTAGTTTTATTTTTTTCATAATGTTTTCCTTTTATTATATAATTTTATATGTGCTAAATTATAGATAATTAAAATAATAATGCAAGCAAAATCTTTTTACAACGGGGCAAAGTTTAATCTTAGCTCTCCAAAATTAGCAACTAGCCCAGATGATATTGGCTATGAAGTAGCATTTGTTGGTCGTTCAAATTCTGGCAAGTCTAGTGCTATTAATGTTATTACTTCGCAAAACAAACTAGCAAAAGTTAGCAAAACACCGGGCAGAACCCAGCATTTAGTATATTTTGATTTACCTGATAATAATAGATTAGTAGATTTACCGGGCTATGGTTATGCTAAAGTGCCATTAAGCGTAAGATTGAAATGGCACAAAAACATTAATAATTATTTGGCTAACCGCAATAGTCTAAGTGGAATAATATTAGTAATGGATATTCGCCATCCTTTAAAACCATTTGATGAACAAATATTAGATTGGTGCTTGTATTATAATATTCCTGTGCATATTTTATTAACTAAGGCTGATAAATTAAGTACCAATGGGGCGAAAAATACCGCATTTAAAATACTAAATATCCTTAAAAAAAATAGCTTAACAAGTGTGCAAACCTTTTCGGCACTGAAAAAAACTAATTTAGAACAAGTTTGGGATATGTTAAATATTATGTTAAAAAGAGTCTTATAAGTATTTTGATAAATAATTAAGATTATATTAAAGACTGTTTATTTATAAAAAACAGTATTATGCACATAAAAATACTTATATAATAGCAATAAATATTAAAAATACTATATGAAAAAAAATATTTTATTATTATCAAAACACTACAAAACAATATTGCTATTTGCTATATTAATAGCAATAATTTGGCAACCATTAATTATTGATAATATGCCTAGCAAAATTAGTAAATTAAAATTATATATAGTAAACCAAAAATTAATTAATGAAAAAATAGCACTGGAAAATAAAGAATTATTTCTAAAAATTAATATTTTAAAAGACGGTAATACTCAAATATTAGAAAGTCATGCTCGTTATAAACTTGGCTTAGTAAAAGATGGGGAAATATATTATAAAGTCAAATAAATATTGGCTAATTATTCCAGCAGCAGGTGTTGGAACTCGTATGGACTCCAATATTGCTAAGCAGTATTTAAAACTTAAAAACAAGCTAACAATACTAGATACAGTATTAAAAATTTTTATAGAATTAGATTTTATTAGTGGTATTGTTGTTGTTTTAAATAAAAATGATACTAACTTTAAAAAAAGTGTTTATCACGGTCATAAAAAAATCGTAGCAATAGTAACAGGTGGCATAGAGAGGCATATATCAGTTTATAATGCAATAATTAGCATCAAAGATTTTGCCAAAGATGATGATTGGATTTTAATTCACGATGCATCTCGTCCCTGTGTTAGCACTATTGATATTAATAAGTTAATAACCCAAACTGCAACAAGTGATGTAGGCGGTGTGCTGGTAAGTTGTATAAATAGTACGATTAAACTAGTTGATAATAATAATAAAACTATAAACAAAACCCTAGATAGAAAAAATATTTATCAATCACTAACCCCGCAAATGTTTAAATTAAAATATTTATTATCTGCTACTGAAAATGTAATTACTAATAATATTAAAATAACTGATGATGCACAAGCTATGGAATTATATGGTAAACAAGTAAAAGTAGTAATAGGCAGTTCAAATAACATTAAAATTACTACCAAAGAAGATATAAATATTGCGAATGCACTGCTTTAATTTTAATAATAATGACAATAAAAATTGGCTTAGGACAAGACTCCCACAAATTTACTCTAAATAAATCATTGATATTAGGCGGGGTAAAAATACCTTATAAATTAGGTTTAAAAGGTAATAGCGATGCCGATGTAATTTTGCACTCAATAACTAATGCTATATCATCAATAACAGGACAAAATATACTAGGTGAAATTGCAGATAATATGTGTAAACAGGGAATTACAGATAGTGCTAAATACCTAAATAAAGCCTTAACTTACCTTGATAATTTTAGCATTAGTCATATTGCTATTAGCATTGAAGCAAAAGAGCCTAGAATATCAACACATATTAACTCAATAAGAAAAAATATTGCTAAACTATTAAATATAAACCTTTGTGATATTGGTATAACTGCTACATCAGGGGATGAGCTTAGTGATTTTGGCAGAGGTTTAGGAATACAATCTATGGCAATTGTTACAGCAGAATCCATACATAGTAATAACAAACATAATGAAATTTAAAGTAAAAAATATTCACTTTGTTGGGATAGGCGGAGTTGGTATGAGCGGTATAGCACAAGTATTGTTCAACCTAAAATACACTATATCAGGCTCAGATAAAATAAATAGTACAGTCACTAAAAACTTAGCAAATCTAGGCTGTAAAATTTATATAGGACACAGTAAAAATAATATTACTAATTCGCAAATACTGGTTGTTTCATCTGCTATTAATAAAAATAACCCAGAAATTATAGAGGCAAAAAAACAAAATATTCCAATAATAAATAGAGCAGAAATGTTGGCCGAAATAATGAGATTTAGTTATGGTATAGCTATAGCAGGAACACACGGTAAGACTACTACTACTAGCATAATAGCCCATATCTTAGTACAGGCTGGGCTTGACCCTAGTTATATAATAGGCGGTATTTTAAATAGTAGTGGCAATAATGCTAAGCTTGGCAATAGTAGGTATTTAGTAGCAGAAGCAGATGAAAGCGATAAATCTTTTTTACATTTACGGCCTATGCTATCGGTTATTACAAATATTGATGCCGACCATATGGAGAATTATCAATATAATTATAAAAATTTAGAACAGGCATTTTTAGATTTTATTGCTAATTTACCAATAGATGGTATTTGCATTATTTGTATTGATGATAAAGGTATTAGAAAAATTAAGAAGCGAATAAACAGAGTTTTTATTAGTTATGGTTTTAGTGAAGATGCTGACATAATGGCGACTAATTTTCTCCAAAATGGCAATCAAATATCATACAAAGTACATATTAAAAATCAAAATAAAACTATTGATATTAGCTCATCTATAATAGGCAAACATAATGTACAAAATATTCTTGGAGCTATTGCTGTTGCGGTAGTATTAAACATAGATATAGATATAATTAAGCAATCTTTAAGTAATTTTTCTGGAGTAAATAGAAGGTTGCAATGCCATGGCATGAGAAAATTTAGTAATAAAAATATTTTGTATTTTGATGATTATGGGCATCATCCTAGCGAAATTAACGCAGTAATTACGAGTTTAAAATTAAGTTATAATAAGCGTATAGTTGTTATTTTTCAACCACATAGATACAGTAGAATACATAATTTGTTTGACGATTTTATAACAGTCTTAACTAAGATAGATGTTTTGATATTGCTGGATATATATAGTGCATCAGAAAAAGCAATTAAAAATATCAACAAACAATCTATAGCCAATGCAATTTATAAAAAAAATGGCAATAATACAATATTAGCAAGCATGAATAGTGCGCTTGATAAACTAGTAAATATCGTTAATGATGATGATATAGTACTAACACTAGGTGCTGGAGATATTTATAAATTAAGTGATAAAATTTTAGCCACAAGCAAGGCTTGCAATATTTAATAAGAAACTATTTATGTAAAAAACAGCATAGTTAAAAACAGTACCACTAAAAGTGGTGTTATGCACATAAATACCTTATGCAATGGTCTGTTATTATGCAAAAATTTAAAAGCTACTACTCCAAAGCAATATTTAAAAGAGCTTATTTTAGTTATGCAAAAATTAGATATACAATACAACCAACCTATGGCAAAGCACCTTTCTTTGCGAACAGGTGGCTGTGCCAAGATACTTTTTAGCCCTAAAAACATAGACGAATTAGCATATTTTTTAATAAACAATAACAAAAAGATTTTATTCGTTGGTTTAGGTTCAAATTTATTAATAAGAGACAAAGGTTTTGACGGTGCGGTAATTAGCACTAAAAAATTAAATTCTATAACCATAAATGGCGAGTATATAAATGCTGATGCAGGTGCTAGTTTGGCAAAATTAGCAAGAGTTAGTAGTAAAAATAAATATTATGGTTTAGAATTCTTAGCTACTATACCAGGAAGTGTTGGTGGTGGTTTAGCTATGAATGCTGGTTGTTATAATAGTGAGATTTGGCAATGGGTAAATAAGATTAAAACCATAACTAATAAAGGCATTATTTATAATAGAAAATTAAATGATTTTACAATAGGCTATCGTTTAGTAAATGCTAAATATAAAAACGAGTATTTTATTAGTGCTAGTTTTAAACCAAGCAGTTATAATTTAGGCAATAATATTAAAGAGTTGTTACAAAAACGCCAAAAAACTCAACCAACAGCAAGTGCTAATTGTGGCTGTGTTTTTATAAATCCTAAGGGATATTATGCCGCTAAACTAATAGAAGAATCTGGATTAAAAGGCTTTTGTATAGGCGGTGCTTGTGTTGCTAAAAAGCATGCAAATTTTATTATTAATTATGATA
Source organism: Gammaproteobacteria bacterium (assembly GCA_965207335.1). GTDB lineage: Bacteria > Pseudomonadota > Gammaproteobacteria > PS1 > Pseudothioglobaceae. Next base: position 616,178 of record OZ242267.1, on the reverse strand, counting down.
ATGCTAGTACTAATGATATTGAAAATTTGATAAAGTATATTCAAAAAACTATAAAAAATAATTTTAATATTAAATTACAAACAGAGCTTAGAATTATATGATAGCAGTATTAACAGGTGGTTGGTCTAAAGAGAGGGAAATATCATTACAAAGTGGAGATAATATTTATAATATTCTAAAAAAAGCTGGGGTTAAATGCTTTATTTTTGATGTTAAAAAAAATAATCTGCATCAATTATGGCAATTAAAATTTGATAAAGCATTTATTATTATTCACGGTAAAGGTGGTGAAGATGGTTTTATTCAACAACAATTAGAACAACGAAATATAGCATATACAGGCTCAAATAGTAAGGCATCAAAAATTGCTATGAATAAAACTGCCACTAAGAAAATATGGCAACAAAAAAGATTGCCTACTGCAAATTTTATTGTATCATCTGCAAAACAAAATAAAGATAATGCTTTTATTAGCCCTAGTTTTGCAGGGCCTTGGATTATTAAGCCAGAAACAGAAGGTTCAAGCATTGGCATTAAAAAAGTAAATAATAGCAAAGAATTACAAAAAGCATTAACAATAGCCCATAAAGACAATGATAATATGATAATTGAGCAGTATATATCAGGTAAAGAATATACTGTTGTAATTTTAAACAATAAGACTTTGCCAATTATAGAGATAGAGCATAATAATGAAGTATGGGATTACAACGAAAAATCTACAATAAATAATACTAAATACCATTGTCCTAGTAATTTAAACGAAAATGAGAGCAAAAAAATACAACAACTTGCCTTGTGTGCATTTAGTGCTGTAAATTGTAGTAATTGGGGTAGAGTTGATTTAATGATAAATGACAGTGGCGAGATATTTTTATTAGAAATAAATACTATTCCTGGTATGACTACACATAGTTTAGTACCCACAGCTGTTCAAGTTAGTGGTATGAGTATGGTATATTTTTTACAAGAAGTTTTAAATGATTAGAAGAGACCTTGCAAAGGTCTCTATTAGTTTTTATGTTTAGAAAAAGCAACAAAAATATTAAACTTAGGGTCAAAAAACCAAAAGGAAAAATATATTATTCAAAGTTTTTAATAAAAATTATAATAGTCTTGATAATATTTTGGTCTACTTTAATAATTTATAATCAAAGTTGGTTACAATTAAATGAAGTTATTTGGAATATTCAAGGTACATATCCAAAAGCCTTACCAACAAAGCTTAAAAAATCTGTCAAAAATGCACTAAATAACAATTATATAAATATCAACTTAGAAAGAATTAACAGTGTTATTAGACAAAACCTATGGGTAGAAAGTGTGTATGTTCAAAGAAGTTTTTGGCTAAATATAACCATTGAAATAAAAATTAAAAAAATAGCACTAAGACTTAATAATGATTCTTATATTGACATTAATGGTAAACCTTTTAATCCTAAATTAAAAATAAATACTAATGCTCCCTTAGCCATAACAGATAAAAGTAATAGCTCTGGTATTTATAAAGATTATCTAAAATTTAATAAAATTCTTGGCACTAGTTTTCCTATCAAGGTAATAAAACAAAATAAAACCACAGAATTAATTATCAAAGATGATATAAAAATTATGCTTGGTTTTAGTAAAAAAACCGTAAGAGTTACTAACTTTGTTAATATTTATAATAGGTTATTAAAAAGGCACAAAAGTCTTAGCCATAGTACAATAGATATGAGATATATAGATGGTGTGACAATAAAATTTGTTAAATAGTGTAATTCTAAAATATATTTACCAAGAAGTACGGTTTCTTTATTGTTGAGAATTGGACTCGTAATAATATTATACAAATTAAAATAAAATACTAAAATATTTACTTTATTGTATATAATAAGCACAAAGTAATAATTAATTTTTAGTAGAAATAGGAGAAAGGATGAAAATAAACATTAAACTAATAACAATGTGCATGCTATTCTTAGGGCTTATAGCTTGTAGTGGTAGTGATAATGAAGATGTGCCAAGTGAAAAATATTTATACACTAGCACTAATGATACTAGTGGCAATGTTATTATTAAATTAGACATAAGTGATAATGGCGGTGTTACTCAAAGTACTACTTATACAACAGAAGGTTTTGGTGATGCGGCTGATGGTGACTTTGATGGACAAAATTCACTAATTGTAGTTGGTAATTATTTATTGGCAGTTAATGCTGGCACACAAACTGGCAGTAATAATGGTTCAATATCGGTTTTTCGTATTGATTCTACAACAGGAAATTTAACTAAAGTACCACAAATTGGCAGTACGAATGGAAATATTGACTCAGGTGGCGAAAGGCCTGTTAGTTTAAGTTATTATAATGGCTGGGTTTTAGTAGCCAACCAACATAGCAATCCACATTATGATGGCTTAGCAACAGACAGGAGTACAGTTATTGATTCACTTGGAGCTTCAGCTATAATAGCTAGTAGTGATAGCCGCAACCTAGTAGTATTTCAGTTTAGTAATGGTGCTTTATCTAATCCTATTCAAGTTGCAACTTATACCAGCGGTAACTGGGGTGGTCCATCACAAGCATCGTTTAGTCCCGATGGCACACAAGTTGCGGTTAGTACTTGGGGTGTTGCTCAGTTTGGCAATGGTGATGCCAATGCAGCAGTGCAAAGACCTAGTAGAATTTATTTTTATGATGTGACTTTTGGTGCTTCTGCAATAACTCTAACTAGTTCAGGTATTTTCCAAAAAGAAGGTCTCTCTGGCAGTATTGGTTTGAGTTGGGGTAAATATAGTGATAGAGTTTTTGTTGCTAATTTTAACCTAGCCGCAACTGATACTTCTGGTAATAGTGATAATGTAGTACCTAATTATGGTGCTACTGTTATATCTGCTAATGGTGCTACTAGCACTAATGTTTTTAATAGTGTTTTATCAAATGCTAGTCCTGATAATAATTTAACTAATGAGGTGTGTTGGACTTGGTTGTCAGATGATAATACTAGATTATATACCTCAAACTTTGGTAGTAATATCCTAAGTTATTTTTCAGTAGCTAGTGATGCTAATTCTAGCTTAACATCTAAGGCAGATTATCCAAGACAAGGTATTAATGGTAGTCCTTTACCAGCAGGAGATAATAAAGATATATTCATAACTAATAATGGTAAATTGTATCTTTCTGGTGCTTTCCAAACCCACTCTATTGCTATATATGATGCTTTATCTGATGGATTTTTTAATGAGAGGAATAGTTCACCTTATCGTGTACCTTTTTCTCTTGACAATTTAGGAACTACCGTTAGTGCTGAAACACATGCATATCTAGGTTTAGTAGGTTACCCGAAATACTAAATATTTTTTAGCCCTTAGAAATTTAAGGGTTAGGTTATTTAAATATTTTTTATTTTGTTGTGTTTTGATAAACTAATGCTAGTGTTATTGACTCCCAATACAATAAGAATACTTTTACAATTATAAATAAAATATTAGTAAACAAGCCGTTTGGCAAATAACTAATAATCAATACCAACAATATAGGTAGTAAGCCTTGTAAAGTAGCAAAACTTATACGATAATTTATATTGACATTATAGGTTACTTTTTCTCTCCCTAGTCCTAAATCAACCAATCTTAGAAACATAGGCGGTATAATAAAATATACTATCAAGTAAAAAAAACTAGCTTGAGTTAATAAAACAGGTATTATTAACAAAAACTGAATTATTGATAAATAAGCAATAAACCTCCAAATACTTTTAGGATTAAAATAGCCATATTTAGGAGTATTATCCATACCTAAAATTACTACACGATAAATATTAATAGTAAATAAAGCATAGCCAAAAACAAATAATAGCACATAAAATAAAGCCATTAACGGTACATCTTGATTAGCAATAAAATCTGCATTATAGTTTTGCATATAAAAAAGTACCAAAGGCAACATTAATAATATTGAAAACAAGGTTTTACTAATTAATTTTAATGGGTATAAGACTATAAATGAAAATCCTGCTAATATAATTTTTATAATATCTAGTTTTGTAGTTTGCATAATTACTTGTTTTTTTTTGATTTTATTGTACCATAGTAATATAAAGTACAAGATTACTACCATACTTTATTATATCACTATCAAGTTTATTCCATTTTTTAATACTAGTTATCTTAATATTAAACCTTTGTGCTATGTGTGATAAGGTATCATTTTTTTTAATATTATATAAAATTTTTCTAGTAATACTAATTTTAGTATTAATATCATTATCAATTAAGGCTTGTTGAATATCGTATTTATTTTGAATTATTAAGCTATCGCCTATTCTAATAAAATGTGCTTTGTTAATATTGTTTTGTGCCATTATATCAGCTATACTCACCTTGTATAGTTTAGATATTTTCCATAAGCTATCGCCAGATACTACTTTATGCATAATATCTCTTTTGTGTTTTTGTTGTTCTAAACGCAGTTTTTGTTGTTTTTTTGACAATGAATGATAAGAATGGTATTGTTTTAATATAGGCACAATTATAAAATCACCACTTCTAGTAATAGAATTATCTAAACTATTAACATATTGTAGATTATTTTCACTAACTCCATAAGTATTAGCAATATCCAATAATTGTTCCCCGTCTGTTACTTTATGTCTAACCCATTCTAGTTGTGATACTAATGGCAAAGTTGCTAATTTATTTTTAAAATCATTAACTACTTCTATTGGTAGTAATAATATATAGTTATCAATAGGGGGAGTAGTCCAGCGTTTAATGCCTGGGTTTAAATTATATATCTCATCAATACTTATCTTACTTAAATCACTAATTTTTTTGATATTTAATTGTGATTTTAGCTCTATTCCTGCTATTACTTGCTCGTTTTTAATAGGTGATAATTTTTTAGGATATTTTTTTTGATTACGAATGATCTCTCTAACTGCTAATAATTTAGGAACATAATCTTTAGTTTCTATCGGCAAATCAAGACTCCAAAAGTCAGTTGCTAGACCTAGTTTTTTATTTTTTTTAATGGCTTTTTTTACTCTACCAGGTCCGGCATTATAAGCGGCAATTGCAAGTAGCCAATCACCATCAAATAGAGTATGTAAATTCTGTAAATATTGCAATGCCGCACTAGTAGAAGTGCTTACATCCCTTCTAGCATCATACCACCAATTTTGATCTAAGCCATAAAGTAAACCAGTGCTAGGAATAAATTGCCATAAACCACTAGCTGCCCCAGAAGAATATGCAAAAGGGTAAAAAGCAGACTCAACAACAGGTAATAATGCTATTTCAATAGGCATATTTCTTGCTTCTACTTCTGTAACAATAAGATATAAGTACAACCTAGCTCTAACACTTATCCTTTGTAAATAACCGGGATTATTAATAAACCAATCAACATAATCTTTTGTATAATTAGCGTCAAATTCTAATTTTGCATTATCATTAATATAATCCCATAAATTATTATCTATATTGTTTGATACAGTAATACTAGCAATATTATTAGCAAATAATTTAACAGGTAATAAAGCTATAAAAATAATAATTAATAAGGCTGTTTTTATTTTAATACTTGTGTTTACTATTAACATTTTTTTAGTGTTTTATTACATTGTAAAATTTAATAAGGATATGTATTTGTGTAGTTTTGCTTTTTAATTATGCTGTTTTTGCACAAGTAAATAGTAATTATGCAGTAGCTTAAAGTTTTTATATTAAGTTAATTGGTAAGTATAAGTTGCTTATATGGTGATGATTAAATAAAGTAGTAAAAAAACCAAGCGTTAATTATAGTTGACAATAAAAAAGCACAATATTATTTATTTACTGTATTTCGTAACCTTTTTCTTCGTGGAAACTAATATCTAGTCCTTCTTGTTCTTCTTGTTCTGTCACTCTTATACCAATAGTAACATCTAATAATTTAATAATTATCCAAGTAATAATAGCAGTATAAGCAACAACTGATATTACCCCAATAAATTGTACTTGTAATTGTTCACCAATAGAATTTATTCCCTCTGAAAATCCAAAACCATTAAAAATACCTAGACCAGCAGTTGTTGCAAAAACTCCTGTTAATAAAGTTCCTAATATGCCACCTATTCCATGAACTGGAAATACATCTAGTGAATCATCAATTTTTAGTACTTGTTTTATATAATTAGTAGCATTAAAACATATAAAACCAGCTAATAAACCAATAATAATAGCGGCACTAGGGCCTATAAATCCAGATGCTGGGGTAATAGCTCCTAATCCAGCTACCATACCAGTTATCATACCTAGTATTGTGGGTTTGCCGTATTTATACCATTCAGCACCAGCCCAAGCAATAACTCCACTAGCTGCTGATAAATGGGTTACTAAAATTGCCATAGCAGCATCAGAGTTAGCAGCTAATGCCGAGCCACCATTAAAGCCAAACCAACCAACCCATAACATAGCAGCACCTGTTACTGACAATGTTAAATTATGCGGTACAATAGGTCCTTTTTTGTTAAAATCTTTACGGTTGCCAATAACTAATGCAACAATTAAAGCACTAACACCAGATGTAATATGAACTACTATACCGCCTGCAAAATCTAGCACACCAAGATTATAAAGCCAGCCATTACCCCAAACCCAATGAGTTACAGGGACATAAACTAATAATAACCAAATAGCACTAAATAATAACATTGCACTAAATTTAATTCTTTCAACAAATGCTCCAATTATTAGAGCAGGAGCAATAATAGCAAATGTCATTTGAAACATAACAAATAATATTTCTGGAATTGAGCCTGATAAACTATCCTTAGTAATTCCTATCATAAATGCTTTGGAAAAATCACCAATAAAGGCATTATTAGAGCTAAATGCTAGGCTATAACCTACTGAAAACCATATAATAGATGCGACAGCCGCTACTGCAAAACATTGTGCTAACACTGATAACACATTTTTACTACGAACCATGCCAGCATAAAATAATGCTACACCAGATAGTGTCATAAATAGTACTAATACCGTACTTGTTAAAACCCAAGAAGTATCAGCAGCATTAAAATCATTTGCTAATAAACCAGTTGGTATAAGTGATAAAACAATACTAAAAATATATTTGCTATATAATTTATTCATAAGAATAGCAGGGGGTTATTTTATAATTATTTATAAAACATCGTCTCCTCTTTCCCCTGTTCTAATACGAATAGCTGTTTCTAGGTTAGTTATAAAAATTTTGCCATCGCCTATTTTATTAGTATTAGCAACAGATACTATCGCATCAACAACTGTCTCTAATTGTTCATCGCTAACTGCTATTTCTAATTTAATCTTAGGCAAGAAATCTATATTGTATTCTGCTCCTCTATATAATTCTGTATGACCTTTTTGTCTACCAAAGCCCTTAACCTCAGTGACAGTAAGTCCTTTAATATCTATCTTTGCTAGTTTATCGCGTATTTCATCTATTACATATGGCTTTAAAATTGCAGTAATTAACTTCATAGTTACCCCCTTAAATTTTTAATGCTATTATACATTACATAATTAATTAATCCAATTTATTATTTGCCAATTATGATTTTTAGCATATTTTATAAGATTATCATCAGCATTTACCGCAACTGGATTAGCTACTAAATTTAATAATGGCAAATCATTATAAGAATCACTATAACAATAACTATCTATTAATGAAATTGAGTTTGTTGCTAAATACTTTTTTAAATTTATAACCTTGCCTTGTTGAAAGCAAGGAATGCCAATAAAATTACCACTATAACCAGTGTTATTTTTTTCTAATTGGGTGGCTATAAAATTATCAATGCCAAATTGTTTAATAATTGGTGTTACTACAAATTCATTGGTAGCAGTAATTACTAATACAGTATCGCCAGCTTGCTTGTGTTTATTTACAGCAAGTTGTGCTTTTTCTAGTAATATAGGTTTAATTTTTTGCACCATAAATTGTTGATGCCATAAATTTAATTGTGCTAAGCTATATTTTGCTAATGGCGCTAAAGAAAATTTTAAAAATTCTGTAATAATTAAACTACCATTATTATAAGCGTCATAAAAATACTTATTTTTAGCCTTATAAACATCAGATTCTACAACACCTATTTCTGCTAAAAATTCACCCCAAAGAAAATCACTATCACCATTTATTAAGGTATGGTCTAAATCAAAAATTACTAAAGACATAATCTACGGCAGTTAAAGTTTTATTAATTTCAATATCACTATGTGCTGAGGATAAAAAACCAGCCTCATAAGATGATGGAGCTAAATAAATACCCTGTTGTAACATGGCATTAAAAAATTTAGCAAATAAATTACTATTACAATTTATACTTTGTTTAAAATTAACTACTCTGTTCTCATCTGTAAAAAATAAACCAAACATGCCCCCTATATAATTTGCTGTCATTGCTATATTATGTTTTTTTGCTAATTGTAATATTGCTAATACTAATTGCTTGGTTTTATCGCCTAAACATTGATAAAAACTACTATCATTAGCTAGGTGTTCTAACATAGCAAAACCTGCGGTCATAGATATTGGATTGCCAGATAAAGTTCCAGCCTGATAAACACTTCCTAACGGAGCAATACCTGCCATAATATCTTTTCTACCACCAAAGGCACCAACTGGAAATCCAGCACCAATAATCTTACCTAAAGTAGTTAAATCTGGTTTTATATTATAATAATCTTGAGCCCCACCTAATGCCACCCTAAAGCCTGTCATTACTTCATCAAAAATTAATACTGAACCATAATTTGTGCATTGTGTTCTTAGGGTTTCTAAAAAATTTTTTGCGGGAAGAATGCAGTTCATATTACCAGCTACAGGCTCAACTATAACCCCTGCTATTTTATCTCCCATTTTAGTAAATACATCGCAAACCTGTTGGCTGTTATTATATTCTAAGCTTAAAGTATGTTTGGCAATACTTGCTGGTACTCCATAAGAGGTGGGAATACCAAAAGTCAAAGCTCCTGAACCTGCTTTTACTAATAAAGAATCAGAATGCCCATGGTAACAACCTTCAAATTTAATAATAATATCTCGTTTAGTCCAACCTCTTGCTAGACGAATAGCACTCATTGTTGCTTCTGTGCCAGAATTTACCATACGAACTAATTCTATAGATGGCATTAAATTACATATTTTTCTAGCTAGTTTGGTTTCTATTTCAGTTGGAGTGCCAAAACCAATACCATTGTCTAAGGCTAGTTTGACCTTATCAATAATTAATTTATTATTATGCCCTAAAATCATAGGACCCCAAGAGCCAACAAAATCTATGTAAGACTTGTCATCAACATCATATAAGTAAGCACCTTCACCTCGTTTAAAAAAAATTGGTTTGCCACCTACACTAGTAAAAGCACGCACTGGAGAATTTACCCCTCCAGGAATATATTTTTTTGCTTGTTCAAACAATTCATCTGATTTACTCATATAATAGTCCTTTTATAGTTACATTGGTGTTTAGTGTTAATAATTCAAATAATATAGTATGCTTATTCAAAAATATTAGGATAACTAGCCAAATGGGTAATATGTGACCATACAATAAGAATATTATGTAACAGTAAACTAATATTTATGTTTGTATGCTGTAATTGGATAGATTTTTCTACATCAGCTAATAATAATACTAAAAAATTAATATCGCTTTTTAGAGCAATATCATTTATATTTGTTAGTTTATCAACTTTATTAACTAATTTATTAGTTATCATTGTAGTCAATAAATCTCTTAATACTCTAAATGCCATAAAATTGTTGTCTGGCATTTTAGCAATAATATTATTAGCATTTAATGCTATTGATAATAAATACTCTTGCCATGATAAATATTTATTATATTCATCATTAATTAACATATTTAAAGCTTCTAGTGGTGCCCCGTAATTAAGTTTTAATAATTGTTTTGCATCTATATTGCTATATTTTTTAATGTTGTCTGCTAGCCAAGATATAGTTTTTTCATCATAGCTATTTTTAATGTGTACTTTTTGACAACGACTAAGGATTGTTTTTGATAATTTGCCTATTTTATGTGCTAGAATAATAATAATGGTGTTATTAGGTGTTTCTTCTAGGGTTTTTAGCAAACTATCAGAGCTGTCTTTTCTTAGCTCATCGCCATAATACAACAGACCTATTTTTAGTTTATAACTAGTTTTTGATAAAGCATTGCAAAATTCTCTAATTTGCTTGATTAAAATTTGCTCTGTTAATTGTTTTTTATCATTAAATTCTCTTTGGCAATAAATAAAATCTTCATTATGAGAATGTCTTATTAGTAATGGTTTTTTATCATTATAGCCAAAATCATCTTGTAGTAATAATTTGCATGATTGACAAATGTTACAAGGCTCTTTATTGTTATTTTTATCAACAGGAGCATTGCATAATAATAACCTAATAAATTTTAATGCTAGGCTTAATTTTCCAGTATTATGAATACCATGTATCAATAAAGCACTGGGAATTCTAGCAGTATTATACATATTAGCTAATATGCTAAACGACTCTTCATGCCATGGGTAATTAGTTATCATTTAAAAAATTGTCTAAGCTAGTTTTAATATTATAGCTTACAGCATCTATATTATCATTAGCATTAATAAGCACTACTCTATGAGGGTTTAACTTAGCTATTTGTAAAAAACCGCTTCTAATTCGTTCAAAAAAATCTATACTTTCAACTTCAAATCTATCTTTATTGCCACGATTATTTACCCTAGACATGGCAATATCAACAGGTGCATCTAAAAAGAAAGATAAATCTGGTTCAAAATCTTGTTGCACCCAATTAGATAACTGCTTAATTCTAGTCATATCTATACCTCTACCATTACCTTGATAAGCAAAAGATGCATCACTAAATCTATCACTTAATACCCATTCACCTTGTGCTAGTGCTGGTTTGATAGTTTTTGTAATATGCTCACACCTAGATGCAAACATTAACATTAACTCAGTATCTGCTGACATAGTTAAGTCTGTTACTAATAATAGATTGCGAATCTTATCACCAACAATACTTCCTCCAGGCTCACGAGTTTTACAAACCTTAATATTTTTATTGCTTAAATATTTATAAACAAAAGTCATTTGGGTACTTTTGCCTACACCTTCTATACCATCTATTGTTATAAATTTTCCAATCATAAGGGTATTTTAAATTAAAAATATGTGTAAAATTAGAAAAATACTTATATAAATAAGACTACTGCATTAATAGATTAAGTTAGACTGTAAGAGATAGAATAAATATGAGTTAATGATAAAACAATAACTTAATTCTTCCCCATATAAAAAACTTTATAAGCAATAATAATTATCATTTATAGTCTTGTTAATAATAATGAAAAAAACAATAACCGCACTGCTCTTAGGGCTTATTTTATCAACTGCAAATGCATATGAGTTTAATATAGATGATAAAACACAGGCACAAATAAATGGCAAAATATTTGCCTTTTTTTCATCAACTAAAGATTCTTTTGGCACTAATTCTAGTGATTTAAGTGGTGGTGGTGAGGCATCAGAGATTGAATTTAAACTAAATAAAAAAATATCTTATGATGTTAGCACATTTTTTGAAATAGAATTAGCAGCTAAACCTCTACAAGATTCAAATAATGTTTATTTTGACGATATTCGTATTGGTTTTAAAAGTAAAAAATACGGTAAATTTACTATAACTAAAAATACTGATGACCCATTTGAGGCAGAAGTAGTAGAAATCTTGGTAGAAAATGATATTTTAACTATTGATGAGCCAGAAAATAGTTCAAGTAGTGATAATCAAGTGCAGTATGAAAGTCCAAAAATAGCTAACTTTAATATAGTGTTAGGGCTCTCAAAAAAATACGATGAGGCAGGTAAGGTTAAAAGATCAATAGCTGTTAAATATAGTCAAAAACAATACGGTTTTGCTATTGGTGCAAATGAAAATACTAACAATGATAGTGGTAAATTTATTAGCCAAGGATTTAGCACTTGGTATGAAATTAATAACACTAAAATTTATGCATTATATGCAAATACAGAAGTTGGGGTAAATACTAATAAAAAATATACTGGTTTTGGTATTTTATACAATGCAGGCTTTGCTAATATAAATCTTAATACTCAAAATATTAAAGAAACAAATACAGACGATAAAAGACAATTATTTTTAGGCATTGATAAAAAAATATTTACAAATGTTAATATTTATGCCCAGTTATTAAAACTTGATAATGAAAATAATGAAGGAAATTCTAACGGCTTAGGTATTAAATTTAGTTTTTAATTATCTAAGACTATCTTTAAAAAATAGACTTACTAATTGTCGTCTTTTTTGTGCATCTTTATACCTGAATACATGCCCTGAATTAGGGAAAAAATGTGCTTGAACTTCTTGATTGTGTTGTTTTTTTCTATTTACAATAGTTTTACTTCTTTTATAACTCCATAATTCATCTTTCATGCCGTGAGATATAAATAAAGGTTTTTTATAAAGTTCTATCTTAATATCATTACCAATAGCTAAATTATCTTTTTTATAAAGCCAGGCTTTAGTTTTAGCAATCACACTGTAATCTGGCGGCATCTTACCACAGGCAATATTCCACTTAAATATTGCATAATTACTCCTATTACTACATTTATTAGTATCATTTATTTTGCAAACCCAGCAACGACTATCAGACCAAGTCCATGAAAATCCCTCAACAATTTTATCACTTGGTGCATGTACTGCTACTGCTGAAATATCAATATTTTCGCTATCTGCAAATTGTGCTAATAATAATGCTTGTTCAGCACCTCTGGAAAAACCATAAATACCAGTTTTTTTATTAGCTACATAAGGCGAGGATTTTAGCCAATTAAATGCAGCAAAAGTTTTTTCTAATTCAATATTCTCTAATGTATCAATGGCTTCTGTTATAGGATTTTTAGCACAGTTATACCAACAAAATGCTAAAACACTAAATCCATCATTAGCTAATGCCCAAGCGGTTAAATGAACATAAGGAATACTACCACCCTCACTACCGTGCAATAATAGAATGCCAGGATATGACTTATTATCATTTGGTTTAAATAAAACAGAGCCCGAATAAGGGGTTTTTTTAGTAACAACTTCTGCATAAGAAATATTGCTAAATAGTACAATCTGAATAACTATAATAAAATTAGCTAAGTATTTAAGCCAATTAGCTACAAGTAAAAATCTAAAGCCATTAGTTATATTTAATAGTGATAGCTTTAATGTAATACATTCTTGTTTTAAATATTGTATTATAGGACTTAAGTAGATTTTTATTTGTGGTAATATTTTTAAGATAATAAGTATCTTTGTAAAAAATGCCTTGTAAATAAAAAGTTTGCCATTATTGTAAATTATCATAATTGTTAGAGAAATACATAAATATTAAAAATAATTTGCTATTTTAAACTATATAAGGTAAAAAGTTCTTTTTTATTTTTTTTATATTATGGAAAATAATTTAATAAATAATATCAAGCCATACAAATTGAAAAAAGGCGAAGAATTTATGAGTGATAGCTTTGTAGCTCATATTAAACATATTCTTGTATCATGGCGTGAACAATTAGTTTATGATGTAGAAAATACTATACATAATATGCACGATAACACATCTCAGGTAGCTGATATTAATGATAGAGCTACCTTAGAAGAAGAATTTTCTGTTGAATTACGCACCAGAGATAGAGAGAGAAAATTAATTGATAAAATTGATAAAACACTACACAGTATTGAGTTAGGCTCTTATGGTTATTGCATAACTTGTGGTGCTGATATAAATATATCTCGTTTAGAGGCAAGACCAACTGCCAACCAGTGTATTGATTGTAAAACTATATCAGAGAAAAAAGAGTTATAAGAGACTTTTGCATAAATATGAATAATCATCAGAACCTCGCTTTCCACTCACTTAATTAAGCAAAAATCAGAGCTCTGTTAATCATACCTAATTTATGCAAAGGTCTCATAAAAATATAAAAAAAAATACCCATAATAGTAAGCAAAGCTTACTTTGGGGAATATCCCCAAACCCCTAACAGCAATTACAGGTTGTTTAGTTTGTGTTAAGTTGTTTTAATTGTTTTTTAATTGAGGGGCAGAACGAGTTTGTACACTATAACCATTGTACAACCGCCCCTCAAACTCCCCATATAGACATTTTGCTTGTAATTTATATTTTTGTCGTGAGATATTCGCGATGTGATTTTAAAAAAGCACTAACAATAACGAATTGGAATTATGTTCACCGTCATTGCGAGCCTTTGTAAAAAGTCGTGGCAATCTCATCTTGCAAACGCGGTATAATTTAATAATTAAGTATTGTGTTCCTAAAACTTAGATATTTTTGCAGATTAAGTATATAATTCCCTAAATAATTCTTGCATAGTGGTATTAAAGCAGTTAAAATGATTAATTGACTGCTGTTAGAAAATGGACTTGATTTGAAAAAAATATTATTGTGTTTATCAGCTTTGATTGTTAGTTTTGGGTTACAAGCTAATAATTTAATTATTAGCCTGTCTAGCTCTAATACAAATTACACGGCTACAGATGATTTATTGATTAAGTTTGAGTTGCACAATGATTCTTCTAGTACCATAAAGGTTTTAAAATGGCATACTCCACTTGAGACTGGTTTTAATGCTGATATGTTTGATATTTACAATGGTAAATATCGTTTACCATATAAGGGAATACTAGTTAAACGCCTACCACCTAAAGAATCGGATTACATAACTCTAACACCTAATGCCAAAATTAGCGGAACTATTAATTTAGAAGAAGGCTACGAATTTAATAATACTGGTGATTATGATATTAGCTATAAAGACTACTTATTAAAATATCAAATTGATAGTGCTACTAGCAATAAACAAACACAACAAAAAACAAGTAGTTCCACAAATAATTTTAAGTTTAAACAATCAGTATTTAATTTTATCCTATCAGAAGATAGGATAAAAAAAAACCCAATAGGACTTTTCAAACAAACCCCTAATTACAACTCTTGCTCTGCAAGCGAAGAAAGTACTGCTAGTAGCGCCCTTGACGAGGCAGAGTTAATAGCTCTTATTGCTAAGAATGACCTTAACAATGCAGACCTAAGCCAACTTGTACAAAACACAAGTACAAGGTATAAAAGATGGTTTGGTGCTTATGATATTACTAGATATAGCACAATTAATAACAACTTTAATAATATTTATAACAGTATTGCTTCAGAAACTATTAATTTTGATTGTAGTTGTAATGCTAGCGGTATTGATAGTAGTTCTGTAATAGCTTATGTGTATTCTGATAGGCACTATAATATTAATCTTTGTCCTATTTTTTTCTCATCACTAGCAAGAACTGGTAGAGATTCACAATCTGGAACTCTAATACACGAATTATCACATTTTATAGTAGTTGCTGGCACCGATGATTTGGGTTACGGCGATACAAATGCTACAAATTTAGCAGATAATGACCCAGAAAATGCTATTAGAAATGCTGAAAACCATGAGTATTTTGCTGAAAATTCACCGTATGTTTATATGCCAAATTCTACTACTACCATAACTATAATACCAGCAACACCAACAACACTTAATGCTGTTGTTATAAGTAGCAGACAAATTAATCTTTCGTGGCAAGCTATTAGCAATGCTAATTATTACCGCCTTTATCGTGATAATACCCAAGTTTATTTTAGTGCTGATACTAATTATGAAGACATTAATTTAACTAGCGATACTACATATTTTTATCAATTACAAGCCTGTGCTAATTTTAACACCAATAGTTGCTCAGCTTTATCTGCTACTATTAGCACAAAAACATTAGAAATTAATGATGATTATGGCGATAGTATAATTAATGCTACAACTATTAGCTTAAATAATAGCTCTGGTATTACAGCTAGTATTGATACTTATGGCGATAATGATTATTTTCGTATTATAGTACCTAGTAACGGTCGCTTAACTGTTTATAGCGAAGGAAATATAGATACTTATGGTTATTTGTTAAATAATTTAGGTAATACTCTTTCTAGTAATGATGATAGGGGAAATGCATATAATTTTAGTATAACTCGTAATATTATTGCAGGGACTTATTATATTCGTGTGAGACATTATGATAGTTATGGCAGTGGTAATTATCAATTATTTGCTAATTTTGTAGAAAATGGAACTTCTGGTAATGATGATTATGGTAATAGTATCAGCACTGCTACAACTATTACTTTAAACACCAGTATAAGCGGTAGAATTGATAGCCGTGGCGATGAAGATTATTTTCGTATTATAATTCCAAGTGCTGGTAGTTTAAGGGTTTATACTACTGGTAATATGGATAGTTACGGTTACTTAATAGATAGTGCTAATAATATTATTGATTATGACGATGATAGCGGTTCTTTTTATAATTTTAGTATTGAAGAAAATGTTGGCACAAATACTTATTATATTCGTGTACGACATTATTCTAATAATAGAACAGGTAATTACAATTTACGCAACAAATTTATAACTAATACAACTCAAACGCCTGCTAGCGATACTTTTACACTAACAATTACTCCATCAGCTAGTGGCACTGTACTATCAAGTCCAGCAGATATTGAATGCGATAATAATAACGATAATTGTAGTAGTGCAATAGATGCTAATAGTCAAATATCATTAATAGTTGATGCTAGTAGTGGCTCTGTGTTTAATAATTGGAGTGGTGATTGTACAGGTAATGATAACCCGTATAGAGTTATTATCAACAGTGATAAAAATTGTCAAGCTAACTTTATAAACGGCACAGAATATAATATCTGGGATTATTTAGTTAGTCAAAACTCTAATAACACAGTAATAAAGACTGATTTAATAATCTCTAATAATTATAATGGTAATAATAGCTCTAATACATATAGTATTATTAGTAGTTTTGATGGTAATAGTGCTGTTGAAATGCATGTATTTGATGATTCTTTAGATGTTATTAACTATACGCTAGACACACATACTATTAATAAATATTCTTTTAGTCGTGATTCAAGTGGTAGAGGATATATTAAAGAGCCTGAAATAATTAACCGTTATGCTAGTTTGCTAGATGTTGTTTATTTTAGACAAACTACATTAGAAACGCAATATTGTGTAATTAGCGAACAACTTTCTAATTACCAAAATTACAATGATGTTTTAGAAATAACTTGTAGTGATAGAAGTGTTGAACATGGCAATGAATCGGTAGATGTTTATAAACAATATTATGCTAAGGGAATTGGTTTTATAGCAGTCATAGACGAAGATTATATCAACAATGGCATAGTTAATGACATTATATCTATTTACACCTCAACTAGAACTACAAGCGAAATCATAGATGCAACTAGCATAATTACTGGTAATTATGATGGTAATTGGAGAGGTAATAGTCAGCCAAGTTATAATCAGCCAACTGATGCATGTAGAACGACATATTATGATATTGATGCAACTATTAATGGATCAGTAATTACTGGTACTGTTAGTACTGCTAACAGTGCTAATACACTTAATATAAGTGGTAATCTAAACATTAATGCAGTAAGCGGAACTTTAAGTGATAATAATACCGTGTTTAGCGGAGCTATTTATAATAATAAACTAGTAGGTAAATACGAAAATATTACTAGTGGTTGCTATGGTGTATTTTTAGCACAAGTAACAACAGCAGTTGATACTACGCCAAATGCATTTTCTTTTAATCCAGTTTTAGTAGTGGCTACTAGTTCTGTTGTGGCAACTTCTGCTAGAATTATTATCTCAGGTATTAACACTACTAGCACAATTAGCATTATAGACGGCGAATACAGTGTTAATAATGCTTCATTTACAAGTATAGCAGGCGGTATCACCAATCAGAGTATTATTGAAGTACGACATAGTCATAGTGCAAATGCAGAGCAAATGCAATCTATTTTAACAGTAGGCGGTGTAAGTGGAATATTTTATTCTTATTTAGATACTGATAATGATGGTATAGCAAACACAACAGATAGCGATGATGATAATGACGGTATGCCTGATTTTTGGGAAGACAGCTATGACTACTTAAACCCACTTGATGCTAGTGATGCAAATATAGTACGAAGTGGTAGTAGTATTACTAATTTGCAAGAATACCAAAATAGCATTAATAGTACAGCAGCAGTTATTTTCTTCAATTATCCTAGTTTAACACTAGGTTCAGATGGCATAATTAGCTTTTTTAGATTTGTTGATTTTGGGGTATCAGCAATTGATGCTAAAGATGGCGAGATAGCACTTGATTTATATAATATTGCATCTGTTAATGGACAAACAGCATTTATTAGAAGAGGATTTAATGACAGTTATTTAATTTTATTTTCTGGTAGTTATACATTGATTTGGAGCGTAATAGATAGCGATAATAATGTTGCTACTAAAACTCAAATTGTTAGTGTAGTACCACAAGCTAATTATAGTAGAAACAGACAACAACAAGTAAGTGTTGGACAAAGTGCAACAGTTTATATTGCATTAAATGGTTTTGCAGCAGAGTATCCAGTAACAATACCAATTAGTGTTACAGGGGCAGAATCTGTTAGTTATACCTTAGCTAATAGCATAACTATTCCTTATGGTATAGTAGGCTCTACAACTCTTAATATCTCTGGCATATCTAATACAAATAATAATATAATAACCATTGTAATGGGTACACCTACAAATGCTATAAAAGGCATGTTCTATGAGCATAATATTGCAATAATATCTACTAATGTAGCACCTATTATTAGAAGGTTTGAAATTACTCAAAGCGGTGTTAGAGGGCGTTTAATAAGTCAAAATGGCAATGTTACTATTAAGTCAAATACTTATGATGCTAATGGCGATGATTTAACTTATACTTGGTCAAGCAGTAATTTAACAAACATTAATAGCGATGGCTCGTCAAATACATTTATATTTAACCCATCTGGACTTTCAAGAGGACGATATACTGCACTACTAAGCGTATCTGATGGCACACTTACTACTACTAGAATTGCAAGGATAAGAGTAATATTATCAGATAGAAATATGAATAATGACGAAGACGGTAATGGTATTGCTGATATGAATGAAGAACCACACGAAGATTATCAAATAATAGCTAGTAGTATGACATTCTTGTCAAGTCCATCAAATACTAGAATTAGTCTAGGTGAAATAGGCTCAAGTATAGGTAGTAATTCTGGACAAATAACAGAAACAGATATAAGACAACACCACGGTAGTGCATATAGAGATGATACTACCCATGCCCCGCAAGATATTTATGATTATACTGTTGAAGATTTGCTAGTAAATGGCAGTAGTATTAGTATTATTATAGGATTATCATCACCATTACCTGCAAATGCTGTGCTTAGAAAATACTCACAAAATAATGGTTGGACTGATTTTGTAGTAAATAATGACAATAAAATTGAATCAGCATCAAAACTTAGTTGTAATGACACAGATATTGTTTGGCAAAATGGATTGATAACAGGTGTAAATTGTTTAAGATTAACTATTAAAGATGGCGGACCTAATGATGCAGACGGATTAGAAGATGGTAGTATTGATGACCCAGTTGCTGTTTCAACACCTGCTAATAGTACTAATACTGATAGTAATACTAGCAGTGGCGGTGGTGGCTGTTCAATTAGTTTAAATAATACTAAGTTTGACCCAATACTATACTTATTACTAATTATATCTGGCATTGCTATTTGGCGTAGAACTACTAAAAAAACTAATACTAATTAGCAAAAACCACACAACTTAAAACAAATATGATTATTGAATTAGGGCATTTTATGTTAATACTAGCCTTAGTTTTTGCTGTTATGCAAGTTATACTACCAAGCATAGGCTTGTTGGGTAATAATAGTAGTTTATATTTATTAGCAAAACCATTAACAATAGGGCAATTCTTATTAGTTTTAATATCTTTTTTAGTACTTAGTTATGGCTTTTTAAGCGATGACTTTTCTATTTTATATGTAGCAAACAACTCCAATATTTTATTACCAACTATTTATAAAATATCGGCACTTTGGGGTGCACACGAAGGCTCTTTATTATTATGGTCTTTAATTTTATCTTCTTGGAGTTTGGCTGTTAGTTTAATGTCTAAAAGTTTGCCTGATAAAATGCTAATGCGTATTTTAGTGGTACTTGGTTTTATTAGTATTGGTTTTTTAGCGTTTTTATTATTTACCTCCAATCCATTTGAAAGAATTTTTCCTATTCCAATAAATGGTAGAGAATTAAACCCATTATTACAAGATTTTGGCTTAGCAGTTCATCCACCTATGTTATATATGGGCTATGTTGGTATGGCTGTGCCTTTTGCTTTTGTCATATCAGCACTAATAGAGGGTAAACTTGATTCTACTTGGATTAGTTGGTCTCGTCCTTGGACTTTGGCGGCTATGGTATTTTTGACAATGGGTATAGTTTTAGGTAGTTGGTGGGCTTATTACGAGCTAGGTTGGGGTGGATGGTGGTTTTGGGACCCAGTAGAAAATGCATCTTTTATGCCGTGGTTAGTAGCAGTAGCGTTAGTGCATTCTCTTAGCGTAGCAGAAAAACGAGCAGCATTTAAGCATTGGAGTGTTTTATTGGCTATTGGCGGTTTTTCTCTAAGTTTGTTAGGCACTTTTTTAGTGCGTTCTGGAGTGCTTACATCGGTTCATTCTTTTGCATCTGACCCTGCAAGAGGAGTATTTATTTTAATATTTTTAGTAATAGTAATAGGTGGTTCATTTGCTTTATATGCTTATCGTTCTAGTGTTATGACAAGCAATAATAGTTTTAGTTTAGTGTCACGAGAAACAGGGCTATTAATGAATAATATTTTATTAGTAGTGGCAATGTTCAGTGTATTGCTTGGTACTTTATATCCCTTATTCTTGGATGCATTTAATTTAGGAAAAATATCAGTAGGAGCACCATATTTTATGGCAGTATTTGTACCTATAATGTTTCCTGTGGTAATATTATTAGCAGTAACACCATTTTTAAGATGGAAGGATGATTTAGCAATCAATGTTTTTTATAGACTAAAATTTGTTTGGTTAGCATTTGCAGTTATTTTCGTGATTTTATTTATAATTTATCAGCACAATATAGCAGTTTTATTAGCAGTTTTATTATTTACTTGGGTAGTAATGCATAGCTTATTATTATTAATACAAAGGATTAAAACCAGTAATAATATTAACAAGTCATTTATAGGCATGATAGTAGCACACATTGGTATTGCTGTTTTTGCCTTAGGAGCTACTATTACTACTCAATTTGGTATTGAAAAAGATGTCAAACTAAATATAAACGAGACAATGTCCTTAGCAAGTTATAATTTAGTTTTTAAAGGAGTTAAGGATTTTCAAGGTGCTAATTATAGCGGTAATAAAGGCAGACTAGAGGTTTTTAAAAATGATAAATTATTATATATATTAGAGCCTGAAAAACGCCAATATTCAACAGGAATGCCAATGACAGAGGCGTCAATACAAACCAATGTTTTTGACGATATTTATGTGTCATTAGGTGAAAATTTAGGCAATGGTAGTTGGAGTGTTAGAGTGTATTACAAACCATTTATAAGGCTTATATGGTTAGGAGGTATTTTAATAGCAATAGGGGGCTTTATTGCTTTATTAGCCAGAAGACAAAGAGTAATAGTTAGGCATTAATTTATTTCAAATGGCACATTTAGCAGTATGGTGGGGATGGTTTGTTAAGGGGTTTTTATTAAATAATTAAGTTGCATTCTCTTATCTTTCTTTCATAGTTCCATCAGGATATAACCATATTCCATCACTCATATATGTTGGTTGCCCATCTTCGTGAGTTATACCACTATATATTTCTTTCATTTCTTGGGTTGCCATTTCATTTGTATGGTCTTTATAGCTATGATAGTTCTTTAAATCATACCCAAGTTCTTCTAAATGTTCATACAATTTTATGTCTAAATATTGCATGAGTGCAACAATATCATGTATCCACTTTTTATTATCTTTAATAAAATAACATCCTTTAAATGCATTGTCATCTAAAACTTTATTGTATCCAAGACACAATGCTAATTCAACACTTTTTTTATAATTAATCTTCATTTCATTTTTCTTATTGATTTTAAAAACAATTTGTTATACTTCTAATCGTATAACAAGTAGTCATTGTATTTTGATTTAGTATTAAGTATTGTACCCCTAATTACCTTATATCTTATTTAGAATATTTTTTAGTAATTATATCTCTCTGACTTGTTAAGACGGTCTTTCCTAGAATTTTATCTCTTGTTATCTTATTTTTGTACTTTTTCTTATTTGTAATAATATAATCAATCTTAATTATTTTCCTTATATTGAAAAATATTACGAACATTAATATTATGTTAATACTCCATTTAAGGAATAAAATAATCGGTGAACTTTCACTAGAAAGTTTTAATATATCATCACTAATAGCATCTAAAACAATCATCAAAAAAAGGCTTAATACTATTAATAAAATATTGAGTTTCGCTTTCTTAAAGATACCTACAAAAAATGCTATTTTTAATAATTTAAACATTATTTTTTAAATAATTGCATCCAGTAAGAGCGTAAATGCACCGCCTATAGCAACACCATTCATAATATTTTTCTTATCCTTGAATTTTTGTTCAACAAGAGCCTCTAAGTCTTCCTCATTAATGTTTTCTATGTCTATACCATTTTCCTTTAAATATTCTTCAACTTCATTAAAAGCCTTTTCTTTGAGAATTTTGTCTAAACTTTTTTTAGCGTTATTTAAGTTATCTTTAAGTATCATTTTATATTCCCCCTGTAATCAAAGATAGTGCCAATGAAATTGCTGTTACAGCTCCAACTTTTTTAATATCTTTTCTTAATATTTCTTTTCTTATATTGACAAAATCATTAAAATCAACATCACACAAATCTCTATAATCAATTCCTTGGTCTTCTAGTTTTTGAATTGCAACATTTCTTGCTGTCTCATTTATTTCGGTACTAAATTTTTTTGCCATTCTTTTTCTTCAATTCTTTAATTTTCCTATTGAAATTATCCTCTAATTTTTCTTTTTGAATTTCGTTATACGCACCTACTATTTCATCTGACACATCTCTTTTAACTTTTGCTATAGTGGTAACTGCTTTTGGAGTGTATTTTATTGCAGAAAATACAAGATTATAGGTAAGTTTAGTACAGTGAACTCCAAAGCCAAATAAGCCTTTTAAAAATCCACTAGCTCTTTTCTTGTCAGCAGATAAGGCATCAAAGCAATGCTCAATACTATCAAACATATCTGTTACATTATCTTCAATTTTATCCAAATCTGTTTTTTGTTTTGACATATAATTATAGAACTTTAATTCTTTATAAGGCTCATTGTTTAACTCGTATAAATTTAACTCCCAACCTCTCTGCAACTGCTTTAATTCTATATTCGTATTTTCCATAGATATTGTCAGTATCAAATACGACTATGGCTGGTTTTTTATTTGTAAGAACTGAGAAAAATACGGCTTGTTGAACACTATCTAAGCTACTTCTTTTGTCTAATCCGCCCTCATAAACATAACTATCTGTTTCACAATCTATTTTTACAAAAGATTGTTTAGTATTGTATTTATAATAATGTTTTGTTTCTCTTTTTCCGCCTAAAGAATCACAAAATATATTGTTATAATAATTCTCGTTTTTATTAACAGATAATTCAATAGGTTTATTTTTCCAAGTAAAAAATACAAATACAATAGCACACAGAAGTATTAAAAATAAGAATATTTTAAACATACCCAAATTTTACCTAACTATTTGTAATTTTAGGGACACAATATTTAATATAATATTAAAATTAAATGTCGTGTATCCTTGTTTTGCTATAGGTTTTTATTTACATTTATTTTTTATTTGAGCTGTTTCAATTGCCTCTACTATTCCTTTTGATTTAGCTACATCAGCCTCATAATCTCCTGTTAATTTACTAACTGGAACTAGTACTAAAAACACTCCCCATGCATCTCCAGTAGCTTTTGAATTTTGCTTTTCTGAGAATTTAGCCAATTCTGCTCTAGCGTCAGACATTTTTGTGGCTAATGTAGTACAATTATTATCAATATATCGTTCGTATGATATATATGATGATCTTATACTTTCAGGTCTATTAGCACAAGAATTTAATCCTAATACTACTAAAAAAAATATAACTAAGTTTATTGCTTTTTTCATTATTCCTCCAAAACCTTCAATTAAGAAAAATAGCAAGATGGAAGGCGATACCTAACTACCTATTAAAAGTTGATTATACCCTAACAAACTACATTTACAACAAACTACTATAAACCAAAATGGCTAAATACTACTTTTAAATTTTTTATTTGCTCTTTTTTGCTTTTAAATAACGATAAATATTTATTTTTTAAATATAATTCTAAAATAAAAAGGTAGTGCCTTTTATTTTGGAACGAATTATTATGCACTTTTTTTAAACCATAAATCCATATAAGTCATTGTTTCTGGAATTGAAAAATTATCTAAATCCTCTGCCTCATGTTTATCATCAATAAGCTTATCAGTTAAATCAGAAGAGAAATCATTGAAATCATACCAAATAGTTTTATGACTTGGACCTGTTTTAAGGTCTTCTGTAACAAACCAATCACGAACAGCTTTAATAACTGTCATAGGTTCACCATCATGATGTTTTATATCTGAACCGGATAAATCAGAAAGTGCTTTTTGAAGTTGGTATCTCTTTTGTTCAAGTATTAAAAGTTTTTTCTGATTGTGAACTCCTCCTTTGAAAGTTTTACATCCATAATCCACACCTAATTCAAAAGGCATATTCATTCGTGCGTATTCATCTTTTTTAGTAGATAAAATGCGTGATAAATCATGGATTCCATATTTACAATTTTTTATTAATGTAACTATGTTAGATAATCTTGTTGTACTAGAATCTGATTGCTCTATAGATAGTTTAGGAATATACCCAAGATATTTTACAGAAAAGATAATAGCTAAAAGCATTTGTCTGTAGTCACCGTCAAGTGGACAATTTATAAATGTATTTTTTTTAAAATTAGTCATTGCCGAATCTTATTTTTTCTTGATTCGACCATCACTTCCATGAATAACCAAACGCGAACCTTGGTTTTTGACAATTTTTTTTGCAGAGCTTACTGCTTTTTTTTGAGTTTTAAAAGTACCAGATGCTCTTGTAGCACCACTTTTTTTGACGCTCCACCCACCAGAAGGATTTTTAACAACATGGTGTGATTTATTTTTAATTGCCATTGAAAACTTTTTCTAATGCCTGATTACTATTTTGTGCATAATGCCTGAATTCAAACATCACTTTATTTTAACATGTATTTTAAACACCTAACTATCTATTAAAAGTTGATTATACCCCAACAAACTATATTTACAATAAATTACTGTAAACCAAAATGGCTAAATACTACTTTTAAATTTTTTATTTGCTCTTTTTTGCTTTTAAATAACGATAAATATTTATTTTATAAATAAAATTAACCCCAAAATATCCCAAAACAGCAAATACACTAGAAAATAAAAAACAACCAAGTAAAAATGGTTGCCAAATAATAGTAAATATCTCACTTAAATGTGCAAAAGAAAAGTTAAAATTATTAACAAGTGCAACTCCTAAAATAACGGCCCCTAGTTTGTATGCTAGGTAAAAAATAATAGGCATAGTAATAGGGTTAGTAATCCATACCAAAGCAACAGCAACTGGTAAATTACTACGAAAAATAATAGCAAAAATACAAGCAAGTACCATTTGAAATGGTACTGGGATAAAGGCACAAAATAAGCCAATGGCAAATGCTTTTGCTATAGCATGGCGGTTAAAAAACCATAAATTATCATCAAGTAAATATTTTCCTAACCATTTAAGATATTTATGATTTTGTAATTCTTTGTTATTTGGTGTTATTTTTTTAAGATATTTTCTCATTAATATTTAGTGCTTTTTCAATAATACTATCTGCATCTATGTTATGCATTTTTTTTTGTTGTTGTTGTGAGCCTTGAGAAACAAATTTATCACTTATACCCATAATACATAATGATATTTGAATATTATTATTGTGTAAAAAACTAGATACAACACTACCAGCGCCATTGTGTTTAACATTATCTTCTATGGTTATAATTTGTTTGTGGGTTTTACTTATGTTTATTATTGTTTCGGTGTCCAGTGGCTTTATAAAACGCATATCAATAACACTTGCATTTAGTTTTTCGCCAGCTTGTAATGCGGCTTCTAAGGTAGCACCAAAAGACAATATAGCAATATCTTTACCCTCTCTATGTACTTTTGCTTTGCCAAGTTCTAGGGTTTTATTAGATTGGTAATTATTGTCATTTTTTATATTAGATGTGCCTCTTGGATAACGAATACAGCTTGGTGCGTTTAAGGTTTTAGCGGTATTTAACATTTTATAGCATTCTTTTAATGAGCTAGGCGCCATAATAATTAGATTTGGAATACAGGTTAAAAAACTTAAATCAAAAACTCCAGCATGGGTAGCACCATCTTCACCAACTAATCCAGCTCTATCAATAGCAAAAATTACTGCTAAATTTTGCAAGGCTATATCGTGTATTAATTGATCATATCCTCGTTGTAAAAAAGTAGAATATATGGCAACTACTGGTAAAAATCCACGAACTGCTAGACCACCTGCAAAAGTAATAGCATGTTGTTCTGCTATGCCTACATCAAAATATTGCTTAGGATATTTCTCTGCAAACTCATTCATACCAGAGCCAGAGCACATAGCAGGGGTAATGGCAATTAATTTATTATTATTTTTAGCATTATCACAAAGCCAAGAGCCAAATACTTGAGAATAACTAGTGCTATTTAATTTGCTTGCATTTGTTTGTGCTGATATGCCATGAAATTTGCAAGGATCCTGTTCAGCACTTTTAAGTCCTTTGCCTTTTTTTGTTACTATATGTAACATTCTAACTCCAGAATGATAATGTAAATTAGTTAAGGTTTTAACTAATTCATTAATATTATGGCCATCAATAGGACCAAAATAATTAATTCCTAATTCTTCAAACAGTGTGCTAGGCAATATAAGGCTTTTTAAATGCTCTTCACTTTTTTTGGCAAATTTTTGAATATTAGGTAGTTTATTTAGGGCATTTAATGATTTTTCTCTCACACTAGAATAAATTTTGCTACTTAATAATCTAGTCAAATATTTACTTAATGCACCAACATTTTTAGAGATAGACATATCGTTATCATTTAAAATAATTAACAAATCTGCATTGGTATCTCCTGAGTGATTAAGTGCCTCAAAAGCCATACCTCCTGTTAAAGCACCATCACCAATTACAGCAACAGTTTTAGCATCATCATTATTTAATTGATTAGCAATAGCAATACCCAAAGATGCACTAATAGAAGTACTAGAATGTCCAGCACCAAAAATATCATATTCGCTTTCATCTCTTTTGGTAAATCCTGATATACCACCTTTTTTTCTTAGAGTGTTAAACATGGATTTTCTGCCAGTTATAATTTTGTGAGTATATGCTTGATGCCCTACATCCCAAACTAAGCTATCTGTTGGAAAATTAAATACTTTGTGTAGTGCTAGAGTCAACTCTACAGTACCCAGATTAGGGGCTATGTGTCCTCCTGTTGCGGTCACATTACTAATTAAGAATTCTCTAATCTCTTTTGCTAATTCTACTAATTCTAAATTAGATAATTTTTTTATATCATCAGGGGAATTTATTTTTTCTAACATTGTATTATATAAAATAAAACATTTTAATAAGTTTTTAGCTGTAATAATTATTAAGTTATTGTTTTACCATTAACTTATATTTATCATCCTTCAAGCCCTAACTTTACTACTTAATGTAAGTAGTACATTATAGTTATTATCATTAGTTATTTTTAACAATAAAGGTAAAATATACTACATTTTAAGATTTTTAATAATATGTTTACTATTTGTACTTTATATAAATTTGTTAATCTTAATAATTTAAGTAATATTAAAATTAAATTATTAAAACAAATGCAAGATATGGACATTAATGGTACTATTTTGTTGGCAAAAGAGGGGGTAAATGGTACTATATCTGGCTCTTACTTGTCGATAAATAGCATTATTAATTACATAAAAAATAATATAACAGGTAATGTAGCATATAACTTATCTTATAGTCAAAAAAAACCTTTTAAAAGATTAAAAATTAAATTGAAAACAGAAATTGTCACTATGGGAATAAAGGGTATTAATCCTAAAAAAATAGTTGGCACTTATATAAATGCTAAAGACTGGAATAATTTAATTACTAGTGATAATGTAATATTGATTGATACTAGAAATAATTATGAGTGTGAAGTAGGTAGTTTTAAAGACTCTATAAACCCTAAAATAGAATCTTTTAGAGAATTTCCAAATTGGAGTAAAAAACAACTAGCAAAACACAAGGATAAAAAAATAGCAATGTTTTGCACAGGCGGTATTCGTTGTGAAAAATCTAGTGCTTATTTAAAAGAAAATGGCTTTAAAAATGTTTATCATTTACAAGGTGGAATTTTAAAATATCTCCAACAAGTACCAAAAAAAGATAGTTTATGGGATGGAGAATGCTTTGTATTTGATGATAGGGTAACAGTTAAGCATAATTTAGCAAATGGCAATTATGACCAGTGTCATGCTTGTAGATACCCTATTACTGATTATGATAAAGAACATCAACATTACCAAAAGGGCGTATCTTGCCCTAGATGTTATGGCACAAAAACTAAGTCTCAACTAAGTAGATACCGTGAGAGAGAGTTGCAAATAAACCTTGCTAACAAAAGAGGAGAAGAGCATATAGGTGATAATGCAACTGTAAAAAAAAGCCTATATTAAGAGATTGCTTTTGTATTGCATTGAGAATTTATAAGTATTTTTTTAGCACATTTTCGTATATAATACTTATTTTTAACCTTAATTATTTATGGACGTTTTACAAAGAATTCAAAAACAAGTAGATAGTGCCCCTGTGGTGCTTTATATGAAAGGCACACCTCAATTTCCACAATGTGGATTTTCAGCAAAAGCTGCACAAACCTTAGCATCTACTAAGGTAGAATTTGCTTATGTTAATCTATTTGATGACCAAGAGGTATTTCAAAATCTACCTAAATTTGCTGACTGGCCAACATTCCCACAAATTTATATGAATGG
The DNA here is from genome assembly GCA_965207335.1 of Gammaproteobacteria bacterium. Lineage (GTDB taxonomy): Bacteria > Pseudomonadota > Gammaproteobacteria > PS1 > Pseudothioglobaceae. The sequence goes on along the minus strand of OZ242267.1, from coordinate 586,855 downwards.
CGAGTTAGTAGGCGGTGGCGATATAATAGTTGAAATGGCAGAACAAAACACTTTAAAACAAGCTATGGAAGATGCTGTTACTAAGTTTAATAATAAATAGAGACCTTTGCATAAATAGTTATATTTTATAGTTGGGTATTTTAGTTATGGAAGGGATTTTAGCATTAATATTATTATTTGTTTTATATTTTATACCAACATGGATTGCCATTAAAAAACAACACAGTAATAAAACAGCAATAATTTTAATAAATTTGCTTGCTGGATGGATGATTTTAGGTTGGTTTATTGCTTTAATATGGGCTATTAAAAAACCTGAAAACCAACAAGATAATCTAAACACAGCCGATGAAATAGAGAAACTACACAATTTGAAAGAAAAAGGCATCATATCTGAGGCAGAATTTGAGTCTAAAAAGAGGAAAATACTATAAGAGACCTTTGCACAAATATGAATAATCATCAGAACCCCGCTTTCCACTCACTGACATTAAGTAAAAATCAGAGCTCTGCTAATCATCCCTATCTATGCAAAGGCCTCTATAAATTTTCTAGTAAATAATTCTAATTTTTACCACTAAGTTTTATAGTGCAATGGTTTATTATGCTGTAGTGTAAAATATAGTGATTTTATTTAGGAGATAATTATGTATCCAGTAAAAATGTTACTAGCTTTATTGTTAGTATTTTCATTTAGCATACAAATAGTATATGCAAAAAATACCAGTTATAAAAAACAACAGGTAAAAATAATGGTAGAACAAGCAGTTGTAATGGCAATTACCAAAGGAAAACAAGCATTACTAAAAGAAGTATCAAATAAAAATGGTAGATTTATAAATAAGGATTTATACTTATTTGTCGGCTCATTAGATAGAATTACCACACTAGCACACCCATACAACAAAGAGTTGATAGGCAAAGACCTTAGTTTGTTAAATGATGGCAGAGGAAATTATATTAGCTTTAAACTAACTAAAAAAGCCTTAGAAGATGGTGCTGGTTGGGTAGAATATTATTGGAATAAGCCCAATAGTCACAAAAAAAGACTTAAATATAGTTATGTTATGAAAGTGCCTACAAAAAATTATTATGTGGGCGGTGGTTATTATAAATAAATACTATTAAATTTTAGTAAGGAAGAGTTTCTTTGCATAAATATTTTTAAACTATTACTAGATATTATTTACTGCCAACAGTGCCAATAGATCCAACGGTACCAGCTGAGCCGAAAGTACTCATAGTGCCTGCAGTACCAAAAAGAGTACCTACACAAGCATAAGTGCTTGCAGAACCAACTGTACCTGCACTACCTATTGTAGATGTTGGTGTATGAACTCCTGCTAGAACTGTATCTAGTTTTTTACTTAGCGTTTTATCAGCAAGAACAATATATACAGTATCCTTTTTATTTGTAATAACTTTATATTCTATATCTACATTTTTATAATCTAAACCGATCATTTCCTTGTTAGGGTTATTGCGTAATCTTTTTCTATATGATTTATCAAACAATAATTCATTATATGGTATTTTTAATTTATTATCTTGCTTCATAGCATATTCTATTTAAAAGTTAATTATCATACCTCAACAGTACCTGCACTACCTACAGTACCAAGTGAACTAACACATCCTGCAGTACTAAAAGAACCTGCACTACCAAGAAAACAGCCTATACAACCATAAGTACTAAGACTACCTGCAGTACCACCAGAGCCTGCAGTACTAACAGTTTGTGTACCTGCCTGAATGTTATTTAGTTTAATATTTAGTGATTGGTCATTAAAAACAATATAAGTAGTATGTTTAGTATTAGTAACAACTTTATAATCTATGTCATTATTTTTATAATCTAAGCCAGTTATTTCTTTTTTAGGGTTATTACGTAATTTGTCTCTAAACGATTTATCAAACAATAATTTATTTTTTTGTTCCATTTTCATATTGTAACATATAATTTTTTATAATTATTATTTTTAGTTATTTATTTTATAAAGTTTAACATGTTACACATTTTTTAAACAACAGCATAACAATTATAAGAAATTATTTTTTTGGTTTTCTAATAAACCATAAAAAACTTATAACAACTAATACTACAGCCATTAAAAACCATTGTATTGCATAGCCAATATGTTTAGCAACACTACCACCATAAAAAGGTTGCCATTTTCTAATAAAGCCGTATCTTTGGTTTTCTGCTAATAAGCCAATTACCAAATACAAGTTTAGTTTACCAATCTTAGCAAGTCTGTTGATATTTAGTGATTGAATTATAATAGGATATTGTGTAGATGTTGTTAGAGTTTCTTTTAATTCTAATCGTATTTTAGGTATGCTTATTTGCACTATAATATCAACTAAGTCATTATTTATATTAATATCAGCTAACTTATTTCTATCATCTCCCCAAGGGATAAAACCGCGATTAATTAGTATGATTTTAGAGCTGTTTATTATATTAAATGCCGTTAAAACATTATAGCCAACTTGACTATTATAGGTTTGGTTATCGTAAATAAATTGGATATTATTATTGTATCTACCTGTTAGTTTTAATAAATGGTAGTTTTTATCTACTAAGTTTAGGTTATTATTAAATACTATTACTTTTTCTTGTTGTTTTTTGTGTATTAGCTTTTCTATATTTGTTTTCTCATTTGCTCTATCTAGTTGCCAAAATCCTAACGATAATAGCATAAAAACAAGCAGTATTATTATACTAATAGCAAGCAAGTTTTTTATAGTTATGTGTTGAGATATTTTTTTTAGCAATATTTTTAAAAGTTATTTAGTGAATTAACAGGTTGTATTAATCCTAGGTAATATGAAATTATAAGTATGACAAATAATAATACCGATAAAGAAACACGCCATACTAATGATTTAAACATCTTTTTAGAATTATCACTTCGTTTACCACCACCTACCATAGCAAATAAAGCCGAGCCTAGACTAATTATAATTGCTATTATCATAATAATTACGATAATTTTTAACATAGTATAGTCACAATTTTAAAAAAAATACTAATTATATCCAATAAACAAATACAAATAATCCTAACCAAACAACATCAACAAAATGCCAATACCAAGCCACAGCTTCAAAAGCAAAATGATTATCTTTGTCAAAATGTCCGCGAATACAACGCATTAAAATAATGCTTAACATCAGCGTTCCCATCATCACATGAAAGCCATGAAAGCCTGTAAGCATATAAAATGTACTACCATAAATACCAGAAGTTAATTTTAAATTTAAGTCGCTATAAGCATGACCATACTCATAAATTTGAAAACTTAAAAATAACAAACCCAGGGCTACTGTAACTACCATGCCAGCTATTAGTTGATTGCGGTTATTATTTCTTAAAGCATGGTGTGCCCAGGTAATTGTCACCCCAGAACTTAGTAGAATAAAAGTATTTAATGCTGGTATATACCAAGTTTCTACAAGAGCAGTTGGTATTGTGTAGTTGGCAATATCTGGTGGGTTGATAAGTGGCCATACTGCACTAAATTGAGGCCATAAAACAGTATTTGTTGCAATAGCTGCTAAATCGCCTTCACCACCTAACCAAGGTACAGACAAGACTCGTGCATAAAACAATGCTCCAAAAAATGCCGCAAAGAACATTACTTCTGAGAAAATAAACCAGCTCATACCCCAACGAAATGATCTATCAACTTGATCATTATAAACACCTTGTTGGCTTTCTTTAATCACTTCACCAAACCAACCAAATAGCATAAAGGCAAACATTGCAAAACCACCTAATAATGTGGTATTAGCAATACTACTACCGTGTAAACTGCTTGCAAAGCTAGCAAATAGTATAAATAGTGATGCTGAACCAATAAACGGCCAGTAACTACCATGCGGTATGTAGTAACCTTCTTGACTATCCATTATTATCTCCCTTATTATCTAGCTTAAAAAATTGATATGACAAACTCATATCAACAATAGAATTATCTATGTCTGTACTAACAACAAAACGAACAGGCATTTTTACCTCTTGTTTTGGTAAAAATGTCTGTTTATTAAAGCAAAAACATTCCAATTTTTTAAAATGTAATGCGGCTTTTTCAGGTGCAACACTAGGAATTGCTTGTCCAATAACTACTTGGTCTGAGGTATTTTTTGCAATATAATTAACTGTATATATTTTACCCGGTTTTACCCGCATTTTTTGTACTTCAGGTGTAACATAAACTGGAAAACCGTTACTAGTGTAAGCTAAAAAATCTACATAAACAAAATCATCGTCAGCAGTAGTAAAGTTTTCTTGGTAACTGTCAATATTTTCTGTCCTACCGCTTAATCCTGTTATTTCGCACAGTACATCATACATAGGCACCATAGCAAAAGCAAAAGCAAACATAAATACTGGAATAGCAATTAGCTTTGCAAAAAACCATGAACTTGTCTGTTTATTTGCCATAATTGTCCGTATTAGGTTAAGTATTTATGTAAATCGTTAGAAAATAAATTCCAACGGCTATTAAAAATATAATACTTGCAGTGATATTAACTGATTTTTTCTTCATTAATGTGTAATATTAGCAGATTCTTTTAATATAGTTTTTTTGTTAGGTGGGGTATCAAAAGTATGATATGGTGCTGGAGTATCTACAGTCCACTCTAAGCCCTTAGCACCTTCCCATACGCGTTTTTCTGTTATTTTTTCACCACTTCTTATGCCAGATACAATAATATATGTTAATAGAATAAACGAAGCACCAAAAGCAAAAGCACCAATACTAGAAATAGCATTAAAATCGGCAAATTGTAGTGAATAATCGGGTATTCTTCTAGGCATACCAGCTAAACCTAAAAAGTGTTGCGGAAAGAATAGAACATTAACAGATATTACCGCCCACCAAAAATGTATTTTTGCTAATTTTTCGTTATACATTCTACCAGTCCATTTAGGAAACCAATAGAAAACAGCAGCAATAATAGCAAACAATGAGCCAGTCACTAATACATAGTGAAAATGTGCTACCACAAAATAAGTATCATGGTATTGAATATCAGCTGGAACAATACCTAACATTAATCCTGAAAGACCGCCTATGGTAAATAAAAATATAAATGATACAGCCCATAACATTGGTGCTTCAAAAGACATAGAGCCTTTCCACATTGTTGCTATCCAATTAAATACCTTGACACCAGTAGGAATAGAAATCAACATAGTGGCATACATAAAGTAAATTTGCCCTGCAATAGGCATACCAGATAAAAACATGTGATGTGCCCAAACAACAAACGATAATAAAGCAATTGAAATAGTAGCATAAACCATAGAACTATAACCAAATAAAGGTTTTCGAGCGAATGTTGGCACAATTTGAGAAATAACTCCAAATGCAGGTAGTATCATAATATAAACCTCAGGATGTCCAAAGAACCAGAAAATATGTTGAAACATTACTGGATCGCCACCACCTGATGCTTCAAAAAAGCTAGTACCAAAATTTCTATCTGTAAGCATCATAGTAACAGCACCAGCTAAAACAGGCATTGCTGCTAATAGTAAAAATGCAGTAATAAGCCAAGTCCAAACAAATAAAGGCATATCCATTAATTTCATATCAGGGGCACGCATGTTAAATATAGTAGCAATAATATTTATCGAGCCCATAATAGAAGATATACCTAATAAATGAATGGCAAAAATAAAGAAATCAGTACTATCTGGTGCAAAAGTTGTAGAAAGTGGTGCATAAAATGTCCAGCCAAAAGCAGGTCCCCCACCTTGCATAAACATAGTACTAATTAACATTGTACCAGCAAAAGGTAGTATCCAAAAACTATAATTATTTAATCTAGGTAAAGCCATATCTTTTGCGCCTATCATAAGAGGCACCTGCCAGTTAGCCAAACCAACCATAGCAGGCATAATAGCACCAAAAACCATAATTAGCCCATGCATAGTAGTCATTTGATTAAAAAACTGTGGTTCAATAAGTTGTAACCCAGGTTGAAATAATTCTGCACGAATTACCATAGCCATAGCCCCACCAATTAATAGCATTAAAAATGAGAACCATAGATAAAGTGTACCAATATCCTTATGATTTGTAGTTTTAACCCATCTTAATAATCCTTTTTCTGCACCGTGATAATGCTCTGTTGTCATCGTTGCTTCTGTCATTTATATCCCCTATTTATATGTTTATTAACTAAATCAATTAGCGTGCTGCTTTAATATCAGATGGTTGTACTAAATCCCCTGCATTATTACCAAAGGCATTTCTTTCATAAGTTATTACTCCGCTTAATTGAGAATCAGATAATTGTGCTTTAAATGCTTGCATTGCCGTTCCTGCCTTGCCGTGAAGAACTATATCAATATGTTTTTTGACATTACCTAATGCAATTGCACTGTCTTTGATAGCTGGGAATGCCCCTGGTATGCCAGCACCTGTTACTCCATGACATGCAGAACAACTAGCATCATATACTTTTTTGCCTTCTGCCATCAAGTCTTTTTTGCTCCAAGTTTTACCAGAATTAGCCTTTTCTGCTAATTTTTTTTGTTTTTGTTGCACTATCCATTTATCATAATCTTTTTGTGTTTTAGCTTCAAGTACAATAGGCATAAAACCATGACCTTTACCACATAATTCAGCACATTGTCCACGATAAACTCCTGGTTCAATAATTTCTGCCCAAGCATCGTTTATAAATCCAGGTATTGCATCTTGTTTAACACCAATATCAGGAACCCACCAAGAGTGAATTACATCTTTAGAGGCAAATAAGAAGCGAATTTTTTTGTTAATTGGCACTACAACTCTATTATCAACATCTAATAGGTAATTTTCAACATTACTTGGGTCTTTAACATTATCACGGCTTTCTTTGGATAGGTTGCTAAAAAAAGCAATATTTTCATCGGGATATTCGTATTGCCATTTCCATTGCCAGCCAGTAATTTTTATTGCCATATCTGATGCAGAGGTATCTTCAAGCGCTATTAGTGTTTTTGTGGCAGGGATTGCCATAGCAATTAAAATAATAATAGGAATTATTGTCCATAGCAATTCAATTTTGATACTTTCGTGAAAATTTGATGCTATTGCACCTTTTGATTTACGATGTTTGAATATAGAATAAAACATTACCCCAAACACAATAACACCTATTACAACACATATCCAAAATATTAACATATGTAAACTGTATATACTTTTGCTAATTGTTGAAACACCTTCTGGCATATTTAAGCCATAGTCTGCTAGTATTGATAAAGAAATACTACTAAGAAAAATAATTACAGACACCATTAATTTGTTTGACATAATTTACCTTTTGATTTTTTGTATAACATTATTTAGGGGGAATTTTATTGTAAATAGATTTTTTTGTCAAATATAATTTGTATATTTTTAGTATTTAAAAAAAACTACATTATTATGATATTTTGAAGTAACAAAAATAAATAGTAACATATTATAATACTGCTGCATTAATTATAAGATTGGGTTTTGAAATATTAATTAATAATAAAATATATAACTTAATATAAAAAACTTGTTAAACCAATATATAAGGACTGTTTTTGTTATTATATAATGGTATCTTATAGTATAATTAGTAACATATACATATAGAGACCTTTGCATAAACATGAATAATCATCAGAATCCCGCTTTCCACTCACTTACATTAAGCAAAAATCAGAGCTCTGTTAATCATCCCTATTTATGCAAATGTCTTATGTAAATGCTGTGACTACATTAAAAAAAATACTATATTTTGCAATTATTTTATCTTTCATTGTTGTGGTACTAGGTGCTTATACTAGATTATCTGATGCTGGATTAGGTTGTCCTGATTGGCCTACTTGTTATGGTCAAATAATAACAACTAGTAATAACATAGATGGCATTACTTACTGGGATGCAAAGGCTTGGAAAGAAATGATACATCGTTATGCCGCTAGCTTGCTAGGATTAGTGATTATTGTTATATCTGTTATATCTGTTTTTAATAAAAATATTCCTAAAAATAGTAAAGTAACTAGTGTTTTATTGGTGTTTTTAGTTGTTTTTCAAGGTATATTAGGAATGCTTACGGTTACTGAGTTATTACACCCTGTTATTGTATTAGGGCATTTATTGGGTGGTATGACTATAGTATCATTGTTGTTTTGGCTGTTTATTAGTTGTCATGATAATGCTTATAATTATGTTTGTTATTATAGTAAAAAAGGCTATTATTTTACTATATTAACATTAATAGTTTTGCTAGTGCAAATTACCTTAGGTGGCTGGACTAGTGCAAATTATGCGGCATTATCTTGTGGTAATGACTTTCCAACTTGCTTAGGTTATTTACTGCCACAGGTTGCAGATTTTTCTCAGGTAATATCAGTACAACCATTAGGCATCAATTATGAATACGGTGTATTAGAAAGTGGTGCTAGGGTTGCTATTCAATTATTACATAGGTTAGGTGCCTTGGTTACTATTAGTTTTGTATTAGTATTAGTATTTTTATTAAAAAATAATAGAAATATGCAAAAAATTATAAAAACTATGTTGTTTTTATTAGGACTACAATTAATATTAGGCATACTAAATGTGGTGTTATCATTGCCAATATTTATAGCAATTATGCATAATTTAGTAGCATTATTATTATTACTAACTATTGTTAATGTTATTTATAAGTATAAAATACATTTTGATAATTCAAGGTAAAATAATATAAACAACAGTAATAATAGTAGTTACAAATAAGATAGTCATAATAATGCCTACTATAATAAATATCCAAGGACTATTTTTTTCTACATAATCAAAATCCTTAATTAAATTCTCTTTGCGTTGTACGCCTATCATAGACCATGCTATGCTTTTTATGGTGCTAATTATTTGTTTTATATGATTAAATTGTGGTCAATAAATATAACTATAAATAATATTATTAAGTATTTTATAGAGTACGAAAATGTTCGCCATGCTATACTATCATCATCAACATTTCTAACTAATTTTATGGCATAAGTCAAAAATATAATATTTAGTATTACACTACCAACTAAATATATGAGTCCAGCATGAGCAGTTATATAAGGCAACATAGTTACAATAAACAATAAAATTGTATAAAGTAATATTTGTAAACGGGTAAAGCCCAAGCCATGAGTAACAGGTAGCATAGGTATATTTACTTTTTCGTATTCCTTATATCTGTGAATTGCAAGTGCCCAAAAATGTGGTGGTGTCCAAATAAAAATAATTAAAAATAATAATATTGATAATTCTCCAACACTATTTGTCATAGAACTCCAGCCTAATATTGGTGGAGTAGCACCTGCCGCACCACCTATTACTATGTTTTGTGGTGTTGCTCTTTTTAAGTATATTGTATAAAAAACAGCATAACCTATTATAGATAATAGCGTTAGTAGTGCGGTTAGTTGGTTGATAAATATAAATAATAATGCAATACCTACAGTACCAATACTAATGCCCCATATAAAAGCTTGCTTGATACTTATATCACCCTTAGGTATTGGGCGTCTATTTGTTCTTGCCATTTTACTGTCAATCTTATTGTCAATAATATGATTAAAAACAGCAGCAGACGAGGCAGATAAACCAATACCAATAGTAGCAATAATCATAGTTCCAATTTGCATAAAAGGACTAGGAGTTAATAACATACCAACAATAGCAGTTAGTAAAATCAATGATACTACCTTTAATTTACATAATGCTAATAGGTTTAATATAGTTGTCATTTTAAAATTTTATTAAATTTAGAAGTTTGATAGTCTAGCCAATTCTTGAATACTTGAATAATCTTCCTAAATCTTTTAAGGCTTTTTTAATATTTAATTTTTTACCATCATAATACATCATAATATTTTTTCTAGGGTCCATTAGAAAAACACTGTATTGAGGAAATTTCATTAATATATCACTTAGTTTATTATCAGCAGTGCCAGTTATTAAATCTGTATTATTGTCAATTGTCAGCTCTTTGCTACTTAATAATAATCTTTGTACTCTATGCATTTTATCATTTGTTAGAGTATGTAGTATTTTTATGTCATTGAGTATTATTTTGCATTGTTTATTACAATTATTAGTGTAGTAAATAAGAGTCCATTTATTTTTTAATTCTTTGTCGGTGATTATATTATTAGCTACAATAATAGGCTTTATTAGTTTGCCATAATTAACGGTATCTTTACTAAAAAAATGTGGTGCAAAAAAATAAACTAATGACCCTAAAACAATAGGAGCAATAAATAATATTATTAAATACTGTACTGATTTTTTAATTACCATAATTTTATATGTAATAAAAACTAGCGATAATTTTACACTTTATGTATATATTTATTAATAAATTTTGCAGGAATTATATACTTAATCTGCAAAAATATCTAAGTTTTAGGGACACAATACTTAATTATTAAATTACACCGCGTTTGTAGGATGAGATTGCCACGACTTTTTACAAAGGCTCGCAATGACGGTAGGTATAATTCCAATTCGTTATTGTTAGTGCTTTTTTAAATTACACCGCGAATATCTCACGACAAAAATATAACTTACAAGCACAATCTCTATATGGGGAGTTTGAGGGGCGGTTGTACAATAGTTATAGTGTAAAAACTAGTTCTGCCCCTAATGGAGACCTTTGCACAAACATGAATAATCATCAGAACCACGCTTTCCACTCACTGACATTAAGTAAAAATCAGAGCTCTGCTAATCATCTCTATTTATGCAAAGATCTCTAATAAAAAAACAAGCAAAACAACTTAACACAAACTAAACAACCTGTAATTGCTGTTAGGGGTTTGGGGATATTCCCCAAAGTAAGCTTTGCTTACTATTCTTAGTACTTTTTTTTATATTTTGGCAAAATACTGGTACTAATTATTCCCACCGTCATTGCGAACACAGTTTTTTTGTGTGTGGCAATCTCAGGCAAAATACTGCCACCAATTACACCGCGTTTGTAGGATGAGATTGCCACGCCTTTATCAAGTCTCGCAATGACGGTGGGTATAATTCTAATTCGTTATTCTGGGTACTTTTTTTAAATTACACCGCTAATATCTCACGACAAAAATATACCTTACAGGCACAATGTCTATATGGGGAGTTTGAGGGGCAGTTGTACAATAATTGTAATGAAAAAACTAGTTCTGCCCCTAATGGAGACCTTTGCACAAACATTGAATAATCATTAAAACGCCCACTTTCACCAACTTGGTTATTTTCTTAAAACCAGCTTTAGCCCTGCTAGGGCAGACTTGACAAGAATATCATCAATTAAGAAAAAATCAGAATTCTATTAATCATCCCTATTTATGCAAAGGTCTCAGGGTATAATGATTTTTAAATTTTTTATTATTTAGATTGAGTTATTTATTAAATGAGCGTTAGTACTAAATACATTTTTATAACAGGTGGCGTAGTATCCTCTCTGGGTAAAGGCATAGCTTCTTCTTCCTTAGCAGCTATATTAGAGTCAAGAGGCTTAAATATTACTATGCTAAAACTAGACCCTTATATTAATGTTGACCCAGGGACTATGAATCCAACTCAGCATGGCGAGGTTTTTGTAACAGATGATGGCACAGAAACTGATTTGGATTTAGGGCATTATGAAAGATTTGTACATATTAAACTAAGTAAATTAAATAATTTTACCGCAGGAAAGGTTTACGAAAATGTTATACAACGAGAAAGAAGGGGTGATTATTTAGGACAAACCGTGCAAATAATTCCTCATATAACCGATGAGATAAAAAAATTGACTAAAAAATGCACAAAAGGTTATGATATTGCTTTGGTAGAAATAGGTGGTACTGTTGGCGATATTGAGTCTTTACCTTTTTTAGAGGCTATTAGACAAATGAGTTTAGAAATGCCTAGTTGCGATACTTTATTTATACACCTAACTTTATTACCTTATATAGCAGCAGCAGGGGAGTTAAAAACAAAGCCAACCCAGCATTCTGTTAAAGAGTTAAGAAGTATAGGAATTCAACCAGATATTTTAATATGTAGAAGTGAGAAAGTGATGCCACTTAACGAACGCAAAAAAATAGCATTATTTACCAATGTTGCTTTTGATGCAGTATTTACTTCTATTGATGTCAAAAATATTTATGAGATACCAGTATTATTAAATGAACAAGGTTTAGATGATGTTGTAATTGCTAAATTAGCACTTAGTAAGGTCAAAGATGCCGATTTATCAAAATGGCATAGCATAGTCCAATCGCTTAATAATTTAAAATCTAGTGTTGATATTGCTATGGTTGGTAAGTATATGGATTTAACAGAATCTTATAAGTCATTAAATGAATCTTTAGTCCATGCTAGCATACATACTAATGTTAAAGTTAATATTCATTATTTTGACTCAGAAAAGATAACGCCAGATAATGTAAATAATAAATTTAATAATATAGATGCTATTTTAGTCCCAGGTGGTTTTGGTAGTCGTGGTGTTGAGGGTAAAATAACAACGGCTAAATATTGCAGAGAAAATGATATTCCGTATTTAGGTATTTGTTTAGGTATGCAAGTTGCTGTTATTGAATATGCAAGAAATGTAGAAAATATGACAGATGCAAACAGCACTGAATTTAATCCTAAAACTAAATATCCAATTATATCCTTAATTACTGAATGGCAAGATAGTAAGCTTAAAAAACACATTATGAATAAAAATTCTAATTTAGGTGGCACTATGCGTTTAGGTGGGCAAAAGTGCAAATTAAAAGCAGGTACTAAGAGTAGAGATATTTATCAAAACAAAATCATTGTCGAACGCCACCGTCATCGTTATGAAGTAAACCCTAATTTAATCTTCCAAGCAGAAAACAAAACTAAAAACAGTAAAGATAAAAATTTAGTGGTATCTGGTGTGTCTGAAGATGGATTAATTGAAATGATTGAACTTAACAATCATCCTTGGTTTATTGCCTGTCAATTTCATCCAGAATTTACCTCAAATCCTATTGATGGACATCCATTATTTACTAGTTTTATTAATGCGGCTAAAAAATATAAAAAATCTTGAGGCCTTTGATTTATTAAGTCTCGCAATGATGATGGGTATAATTCCAATTCTTTATTGTTAGTGCTTTTTTAAAACCACACCACGAATTATCTCACGACAAAAATATAAATTACAAGCACAATGTCTATATGGGGAGTTTGAGGGGCTGTTGTACAGTAACTGTAATACGAAAACTAGTTCTGCCCCTAGGAGACCTTTGCATAAACATTGAATAATCATCAGAACCACGCTTTTCACTCACTTACATTAAGCAAAAATCAGAGCTCTGCTAATCATCTCTATTTATGCAAAGATCTCTAATAAAAAAACAATTGCTGTTAGGGGTTTGGGGATATTCCCCAAAGTGAGCTTTGCTTACTATTCTTAGTACTTTTTTTAAATTACACCGCTTTTGTAGCACGAGATTGCCACGCCTTTTACAAAGTCTCGCAATGACGGTGGGTATAATTCCAATTCTCAATTCTTGGTACTTCTTTAAAACCAAAAATCAAAGGGGTCAGTATCACTTGATTTTATTCCTTTTATTTGATTTGATTTTAAAATCAAGTGATACTGACCCCTTTGATTTTGTAGCATTAAGTATTGTTCCAACAATTTTAATTGAATTATTTTTTATGTTTTTCCTATATTTTTCTTCAATTTGTTCTGGTGTAAAATAAAATAAATCTTTAAAGAATCCCATAATTTTACCTCAAGTTTTATGTTATCAAATAGTAGTTAATATATACAATTACTAACACTTAACTACTAGTATAACATACTAAAACCAGCGGCATAAATCACAAGAGTTAGAAATCAAAGAGGTCAGAGACAAATAAGGCAACATAAGCATTAATTATTACAGGCAATAGTTGTTAATTACACCGCATTTGTAGCACGAGATTGCCACGCCTTTTACAAAGTCTCGCAATGACGGTAAGTGTGTTTTTGTAGGTACTTTTTTTTATATCGTCATCCAATTACACCGCTTTTATAGCACGAGATTGCCACGCTTTTTTACAAAGTCTCGCAATGACAGTGGGTTACTTGTAAGATGAGATTGCCACGCCTTTTACAAAGTCTCGCAATGACAGTGGGTTACTTGTAAGATGAGATTGCAACGCATTTGATTTGATAATAAGCAATAGTATTATTTTTTGCCTTTAACAAACTTCATTAATCGGCGTTTTTTTTGTATTTGTCTTTGAAAAATCAAAGGGGTCAAATCAAAGGGGTCAGTATCACTTGATTTTATTCCTTTTATTTGATTTTATTCCTTTTATTTGATTTGATTTTAAAATCAAGTGATACTGACCCCTTTGATTTCATTTGATTTGATTTTAAAATCAAGTGATACTGACCCCTTTGATTTCACTTTGATTTCATAATAACTCGTAAATAAACCTAGAATGCGTTTTAACTTCATCACCCTCCATTCTTAAAATAGAAAAAATATTAAAATTCTCACCTTGTTTATTTGCATTCTCTTGGTGAGTTTTGATAATATGCCTAACTTGGTTTAATAGTTGTTGTACGGTATTTTTTTCAGTCATTTTTCTCCTTTTAAAGTATTATTTTATTAAAAACACTAGTACAACCCTTTCTTAGCTTGTTAAGGGATGCTTTATTTGCAATTTATATGAATAAAAATTGTCTTAACTAGTTAAGACTCTAAATTATTTATTGAATTTAGTATTATTTTTTGCCTTTAACAAACTTCATTAATCGGCGTTTTTTTTGTATTTGTCTTTGGTTTAAAATATTAGTTTTGTTTTTGTATGGGTTAATACTATTTTTAAATTGTAATACAATAGGAGTGTTTTCTAGTTTTAATTCTTGTCTAAAAAAACTTATTAAATAACGATAGTAATTATCTGGTATTTTATCGGTTTGATTGCCGTGAATCATAAATGTTATAGGACTAACATCTATTTGATTGATAAATTTTAGCTTAATTCTTTTAGCCTTAACAAGTGGTGCTGGGTGTTTTTTATTAGCATTTTCTAGGACTTTATTAAGTTTTGAAGTGCTAAATTTTTTTGATAGATTTAGATATATTTTATTTATGCTATTATATAATAAACCAACCCCACTACCATGAAGTGCTGATATATAATGGATATTAGTATAGCTAATAAATGATAGTTTAATATCTAATAGGCGTTTAACTTTTTGCTTTTGATATTCATCTATTCCATCCCATTTATTAACGATTAAAATTAATGCACAATTTCGTGCAATTATTAACCCCAATAAACTAGCATCTTGTTCTGTTATACCTTCTTGTGCGTCTAATATTAGCATGGCAATATCAGCTTTTTCTAGGGCATTAATTGCTTTTATTATGCTAAATTTTTCTATTTTATCTATAGTATTCTTTTTTCTACGAATACCAGCTGTATCAATTATAGTATAGGTTTTACCATTTCTTGAAAACGGTATATAAATACTATCTCTGGTAGTGCCGGGCATATCTATTACTAAAACCCTATCATCGCCTAAAATTCGATTAATTAATGTTGATTTTCCAACATTTGGTCTGCCCAATACTGCAATTACGATATTATTGCTATTTAATTGTGCTAATTCTGTGTTTTCTGTGTTTTCTGTTGCAAGTTGCAAGGTTTTTATCTTTGCTATACTGACATTTTTTAATTCGCTAATACCTAGTCCATGCTCTGCTGATATTTTATGAATATCGCCTAATCCCAACTCATAAAATTTATATAAATCAATTTCTTTAACTGCCTCGCTTTTATTACAAAGCAACATAATAGGCTTTTTTAGTTTGCGTAATTTAGCAGCAATATTTATGTCAATAGCACTTAGTTCTTCTTTGGCTGATATTAAAAAAAATATTAAATCAGCCTCTGTTAATGCTTGTTGTACTTGTCGATTAATACTGGTATTTAAAATATTATTTTGCTCTGTCATACCACCTGTATCTATTAAAATACAAGCCGTGCTATCATCTAAGTTAATAGTAGCATATTGACGGTCTCTTGTTAGCTCGGATACATTTGATACTAAGGCATTTCTAGTATTTGTTAGTCTATTAAATAGGCTGGATTTGCCTACATTTGGTTTGCCAACTAATGCGATAACAGGTAGTTTCATTACTGTATTATGAAAATCACTAATACTTAGGTTTTAAGGTCAAGGTATATTAGTTAATTTTATTTTTATTAAATATTTAAATTTATCGTTGTTAATATTTTTATTATTTAATATTTTTTGATATTCTTTTTTTGCTAACTGGAATTTTTTGGTTAAATAATAAATATCTCCTTTCATATTACTTTTAATTGCTTGAAAATAATCATTAAATTCAATAATACTATCTATATTGTATTCGGTATTTAATGTTTGTAGTGCTTGAGTGTATTTTTCTTGCATAATATAAACATTTGCTAGTTTAAATTTTGCTATTTGGGATATTTCTTTATTATCACTGTTTAATAATGATGTTAAATAAGATGTAGCTATGGCAAATTTTTTATCTTTAATTGCATACTTTACTAGTAATAATTCAGCACTATATAGGTAAAAACTATCGTTATAGTTTTCTAGTAATTTATTATAAAACTCTAAGCCTTCATCATAATTATTAGCATCAGCTATTTGTAAATATATCTCTCTTGCTTGTTGTGATTGCTGTGCTTGGTAATTATCGTAGTATTTAATAGAAAATATACCACCTAAGCCGAATATAATACCTAATAATATATATAGCCAAGAATTTTTTAGCCAATTTTTAACTTGTGCTTCTTGTTCGTGTTCAGTTGTTGCTATGTTAATAAAATTTTTAAAATTTGGAAATGTTTTCATTTTTATTTGGAAATGTTTCGTAATATTGTATTAAAAAATTAACTAATTCTTGAGTAGTTTTACTTGTTTGTTCGTCTCTGGTTTTTAAAGGCTTTATTGAGAATAACTTAGAATCTAGCTCTTCTTGTGCAATGATAATAGCAAAATCAGCGGATAATTTATCAGCTTTTTTAAATTGTGTTTTTAAGCTACAATTAAGCATATTATTATAAACTATAATGCCCGTTATGTTTTGTCTTAATGTCTGTGCTAATTGAAAGCTTTTTAATTCTGCTTGTTTACCATTAGTTATTATATAAACACTTTTTTGCTTATTTTCAATGTTATTAGCTTGTTCTACTAATAACATTAATCTATCCATACCAATAGCAAATCCTGATGCTGATATTGGTTTACCACCCATTTGCTTAACTAAATTATCGTATCTACCACCAGCTGATATTGCCCCTTGTGAGCCTAATTCTTTGCTAGTCCATTCAAAGACAGTTTTATTATAATAATCTAAGCCTCTAACTAAATTATTATTAATCGTATAATTAATATTTAACTCGTCTAGGTATTGTTTTAATTCTGCAAAGTGTTGCTTTGAGTCATCGTCTAAATACTTGGTTATTTTTGGAGTATTAGCTATTATTTCTTGTAATTTTGGGTTTTTGCTATCAAGGATTCTAAGTGGGTTTTTATTTAGCTTTATTTTACTTTCCTCGTCTAACGAGTCTTGATATTTAGCAAAATAATCTAATAAAATACCCCTGTATTTAATTCTAGTTTCTTTTGAGCCTATTGAATTTAACTCTAAATTAATATTTGTTAATTTTAATTTTTGCCAAAGTTGATAATTTATGTCAATAAGTTCAGCATCTATTTTTGCACTACTAAAACCAAAAGTTTCAGCACCTACCTGTCTAAATTGACGATAACGCCCTTTTTGAGGCCTTTCATGGCGGAACATAGCACCACTATAATAAACTTTTTGTTGAGCCTCTCTTAGTAAATTATGCTCTATCATAGCACGAACACAGCCAGCTGTTCCCTCAGGACGAAGACTTAATGATTGCTCGTTGTCTTGCCAAGTGTACATCTCTTTTGCAACAATATCTGTCACATGTCCCATTGCCCTATGAAAAACATCGGTTTTTTCTACTATTGGGGTTCTAATTTGCTTATAACCATAACTACTAAGCAAGTTTTGGATGCTTTTTTCTACAAATAGCCAAATAGGAGTTTGTTCAGGCATAATATCTTTCATACCTCTTACTGCTTGGATATATTTTGCCATTTTTGAATAATAAACTGAAAAAGCACTGTATTTTACCGCAATAGCAGTTAAAATTTACATATTGTATGTATTAAGGTATTTATTTATGGCAATTTTTAAGTATAAGGCATTAGATGCTAGCGGTAAAAAAGTAAGTGGCTTACAAGAAGCAGAAAATCAACGACATGCTCGACAAGAGCTTAGAAATATTAATCTAATAACAGTTAGTTTAAGTAAGGTAGATGACACTAAGAATACAAAAAGTTTATTTACCAAAAATATTAAAAGTAAAAACTTAGTAACTTATATTAAGCAATTATCGGTAATGATTAACTCTGGACTTCCTATTGAGTCTGCTTTATCTGTTATTATCCAACAAAATAATAATAAGCACGATAAAATTATTTGGAGTAGTATTAAGTCGTCTGTTAATGAAGGTGTTAGTCTTAGTAATTCTATGCTTAATTTTGCAGGTAGTTTTCCTAATTTTTTAATAGCTGGTGTTGCATCAGGTGAAAAATCTGGCAAATTAGGCGAGGTACTAGCAAACATTTCTATTACTATTGAGAGGAAAAATAAATTTATATCTAGTATTAGTAACGCCGTTATTTACCCTGTTATTGTTAGTATAGTAGCTTTATCTGTTATTGTGGTATTGCTTACCTTTGTGGTACCACAAATAGTTAGTGTCTTCGGACAACTTGATAAAGAACTGCCTGCCCTAACAATAGGACTGATTAGTGTTAGTAATTTTTTTAGCTCTTATCTTGATTATTTATTACTTGGTTTGGTGGTTTTTGCCGTATTTATTAAGTGGTTTAAAAATAATACTGCAACTAGAAAATATTGGGATAGTTTTTGGTTATTTTTGCCATTTTTTAATAGTTTAATAAAAGAAGTAGAATCTATTAAATTTATTCGCACTATGGCAACCTTATTAAGCGGTGGTGTAGTTGTAGTTGAGGCAATTCATTATTCTATTAATAGCTTAAATAATTCAGTAATAGCAACAAGAATGTTAGAGAGTAAAAACAGTATCAAAGAGGGTAAAAGTATTATTAATTCTTTTGAAAAAGTAAAATTATTTAACCCTATGAGTTTACAACTTATTCATTTAGGCGAGGTAACAGGGACTATAGACAAGGCTTTAACAGACATAGCTGATATGCTAGAAGATAATTTTAATCAAAGAATTAACCGCTATCTAGCAATGTTTGAACCACTGTTAATATTGGTTATGGGCGGGGTGGTATTAGTTATTGTATTGGCTATTTTATTACCAATATTTGAACTTAATCAAATATCTGGATAAACAATATTGCCTAAAAACTTTATAAACCTTCATTCAAAAATGATAATACCTGATTATTATCAAGTATTAATTCATCACCTTCTTCGTTAAATAATGTTAATTGAAAGGGGCTTAATTCGTAGTATGGTAGAATTATTATATGGGGTATATTAATTTTTTTAGCCTCTTTTAAATTGTCAATAACAATACTGGTATCTTCTATTATCAAGTCAATATGATTTATTTTTATATTCTTCCATAGCGACTGAGCTAGATTTACATTATTAGTTACCCGCCATGTTGTCGTTGCTTCTAGGTTGGTATTATTTGCATCATTTGGAAAATATTCTAAGAAAAAATAACCCTCTTGTACAATAGTAAGGGCAAATATTCTATTGCTAAATGCAGAATAATCTAATGCCCATTGGATTTTATTGTCAAGGTTTGTAATATTGTCCTGTTCTTTATTTAACTGTTTATTAGGATTAATACTATAAGTAAATGTTAGTAATATTATCCCTAGAATAAATATTACAATTAATAATTCTATTAGTGTAAAGCCTTGTTTATAGTATTTATTATTCATTTAAGTTTTATAAATTAAAACTTAGTTGTTGACAAATAGTAATAATAGCTATTAGCTAAGTGGTAGCGTACATTACACATTGTAATTATTTATTAGGATTTTGTTCTATTTCTAATATTGCAGAACTTAATCCTTTGGCTATTATTCCTTTTACTTTTCTACCTACCCTAATACTTGGATGGCAATAATCAACTAAAAAAAACATGTTATTTTCTAATTTAATTTCCCAGTATCCAACTCCAGTAGAGGTTTTTTTTATTTCTTTATTGTTACAATCAAATATTTTTGATAAATACTCTCCATTACCGCAAGCAATAACAAAGTTTGGCTCATAAATTGAAATCTGTTTATAAATAAATTTTTTGTCACATTTTACCACATCATTAAGTACATTATTTTTAACAGAGCCACCACCCCAAGTCTTTTTCATTTGCACTATACAGTTATGACTTAATATATCACGAATTGATTCCATACTTTTAACTGTATTTTGTGCATCACACCAAGTTTTTGATTTATTATTTATAAAATAAGACCATCTAGCAATAGTTTCCCACCATGGTGTTGGTTTATTCTCTAGTTCATCTCTTTGATTATATACATTACAATTTTTTTCTAAGTTGGGTTTTCCTAAATTTCCATCTTTTAAAACAAAAACTACTTTTCTTTTCTCTTTTTTATAAACATCAGGTTTGGGGCATCCGTCAATAACAAAAGATTTTTTATGTTGCCTCCATTCTTCAAACAATTCATCTTCTGCTTTTCTTATGTCCATACTTGAATACTTAGATTAATTATTACCAATTTCCTATATCAGTATTATTACCAGTACCACCTGTTGTATTATCTTTACCTAAGGTGTAAATGTCAATTTCTTTGTGTGCTCCAGGGTTTTGATAAATATACTCATTGCCCCAAGGATCCTTGGGTAATTCTGACAAATAATCACTAACCAAAACCGATAAACCGCCATCACCTGATGGATAATCACCATTATTAAGGCGATAAATATCTAAGGCATTACTTACTCTACTTATGTCTTGTTTAATTTTAACTGTGTATGCTTTGTCTATTTGTGAGAAAAATCTAGGCACTGCAATTGCACCTAATATACCCAATATTACCATTACTACCAAAATTTCTATTAAGGTAAAACCTAGTTGTTTATTGTGTTTTTTTGTCATATTTTAAGTATTCCTTTCAGTTTTAAAATTCTACTTCCACCAGAGTTTGTGCCAATTAATGACAGCATATCTTTAATATCATTATTAGTGCTTTTATTAGGGCTAAATTGCATAGAAATATTATAATTGCCATCTAGTGCTAAACTAATAATACCAGTTATATCTACCTTAGATTTTAAGCTTTTAATTTTAATTAAAAAAGATTTTTTGTCTTTTTTATAATTGATATCTGCCAAAATATTGCCTAGTTTTTGTTCAAACAAACTAAAATTATTAATATTAATTACTAAATTGGCGTCTTTAATTTGTTTATTGCTTATAATTATACTCTTACTAGTTATTTTTAAATTGCCAGTAACAATATCTTTTGGCTGTTGGAGCAAACTAAGAATGCTGGTAATATCAATATCGGTATTTAATCCAGTTATATAAATATCACCATCATTAGTTACTTTGATATTAGATGCAATAATTGTGTCTTTTATTTTTATATTTAGTTTGATAGCAATACTTAAAGGAAAAAATTCTACCCCAGTCAATTCCCAACTTAGTTTGCTAATGTTTAAGTTGTTAAATTTTATTTTTGAGTTGATTTGTTTTAGTAATGGTTTTTTTATATTAATATCCAAAGCAATGCCATTTATAATTTTTCCTTGCAGAGAATTTATTTGTATTAAATTTTTATATTTAGCTAATTGTGGCTTTAATAGTATAGCAGGGGCGCTAAATATTACTATTACTATTAATGCAATAATAAAAACTAATAAATAATATATTATTTTTTTCATAATGAGCTATTTATTAGTTTTATTGAGCCACTTACTAATCCTGATGATTCTTTATTTATTTTTATATTATCAACAAATATTTGGTAATTACTAAGTTCAACTATAAAATTAGCTAAGAATACATAATTAGCATTGTTAATTTTTATATTGATAATGTTATTTTTAATTTGTGTTTTAGTAAAGGCATTTGTTAGTTTATTAGAGTTTTTAACAGAAGTGATAATAGTCAAAACAGATGATTTAGATACTTTATTAGTGTTAATAGTGCTTGCTATTTTTTGCATAGTTATTAATTCTTTATTTTTTTTAATTATTCTTTCACCAATATTATTATCAATTAATGGATTAAATAGTAAATAGTAAATAGTAAGTAGTATTATTATTGCTAATAATATTAACAAATTATTGTTGAGTAATATTTTTTTTAATTTCATTATTTTTTAAGTTTTAGTTCAAAAATAATAATAGTAGTATTTTTATCACTACTAGTTTGATTAATTTTTATGTTAAATTTATTGCTTAGGTTTCTTTCAAATCTTTCCAGAGATAAAACATTATTACTAGATGATTTTAGGATTAATTTCTTATTATTGTAGTTAATATTATTAATACTAATATTATCAATGTTAACGGTATTTAATATTTTTAGTAATTTAATAAAATTATTATTTTGCTTAGTGTTTTGTATTTTTAATTTGCCTAGCATTCGTGCATATGGGTCCCTTATATTTATAGCATTAGGAAATGTTTTTTTGTATAAATTAATCTCTTGTTGATTAATATTGTCTAGTTTTTGTTGTTGTTCCGATTGCTTTATAAATAAGTAACTATATGCACTAGTTAATAAAGTAATAACTAGGATTATAGAAAAAATATATGGCTTAAATGTATTTATGGCTATTTTATGGTCTGTATTGTGAAAATCTAAAATATTAATATTAGTTTTAACATCTACGCTACTGGCCAAAAATTCTAACATATCAACTTGTTTATAGTTTGATTTATTTAGGTAATTACTTTCGCCGTAATAATTTATCGTGTTGCTAATATTATTAATAATATCTTCTGCTAATTGGTTATTAATAGCAAAAACTTCACTACTGGATTTAATAATACTATATTTATTGGTATTAGTAATATTATAATTATCGTTATCTGGAGACAATACAGCATCTAACTCAGAGAATATATAATCTGGCGTTATATCAATATCACTTAATAATTCTAGGTATTTACTTACAACATTTTTTGCTATTACAAAAACATTTATATTTTTATCTTTGGCTTTTTTATAAGCAAAAATTAAATTATTAATATTTTCTGCTAACTCAATTTCTAATAGGTTGGGTATTATTTGTTTTAACTGTCTGTTATTTTTGACGGCTAACTCAACATTATAGTTTGACACTAGGATAGCAGGGATAAAAACTATAATATTTTGATAATTTTTTTTGCTATCGTATTCGGTGATTATTTGATACGAGTTTAGTTCTTTTTCTAACAATTGAACTTCATTATATTCGTTAAACCTTATACATAATGTTGTCATTTTATAATTCTTCTAGTAATAAGGATATTGTTATTATCTCTAATCATATGGCTTGTCATTTGTATACTATTATCAGGTCCATCTATTGTACTTTGTAATAAAAAATAATTACTGCTAACTGTTATTAAATTTTTGTCTATTTTCTCTCTTATGTCTTCATTCACTAAATTTATAAAACCATCAATAGACGAAAATGATGTCTCCCTTCTTTGTAAAATTATATAATCAGTATCAATTTCTAAATGTAAACTTTTTAGAATTTTACCACTAGCAGTATTAACATTTATTTTGTTAATACTTTCAGGTCCTGCCCAGATATAAGGCCTTAGTGTAGCTATTATTTTACTATCAAAACCTTTAATAAGCATTAATTCACTTATGTCTGTAATAGTGTTATTGGCTATTTTATATGGATTTTCCAATCTAGTATAATAATTATTTTCAGCACCATTATCAGAGTATTTTATATTGTCATTATCAATATAATCAATGATTGTGTCAATTAGTTGTACTGGTATATCTAATTGCTTAAATAAATTGCTAATTTGTGCTATAAATTTTATATCCTTATTGTTTTTAAGATTGTTGATATTAATTTTTGCTTGTCTATCAAGTATTTCCCCTGATAGGGTGTAATTGCCTACTTGACTATCGTTTAATTCGTTAGCCCATTTATCTTTAAGGCTATCATTGCTGTTTTTTTCTAAATCTTCAATTAATAAATTTATAGCCCAAGCTTCAACACTAAAAGCAAATAATACTCTTTGTTGATAGCCTAACATATTGGTAGTAGAATGTACAAATCTCTGGTTATTGGTAGTCATTTTAGTAGATACAATAGCAATAATAGCTACTATAATTAAAACAGATACTATTGCAATACCCTGAGTGTGTTTTTGTACTTTATATGCCATATTTAAAAATTGGGCAGTAAAACCTTGTGTAAAATTTTGCCTGTTCTTGCTATTTCTAATTCAAAATTAATAGCAATAGCATCTTTAATATTCTTGGTTTTTTGACCGTTTTTACTTTCTAATGTAATTTCTAAGCTTTCAACACCAGACAACCATACACTATTACTTAATTTGTCTTTATCAATATCAATAATATGTTTTGAGCTACTACGGACTAACTTATCGCTTATTAATTGATATGTTACAAATATTAGATTAGAGCGGGTTTGATTAGTATAATTGTGCCAGTTACTACTTATAAACTCTATTTTAGTTTTATCTTCGGATATTTCAAATACTGATTTTTTATCGCCAAAAGAGTTTTTAGTACTAAATTTTGTTATTTGTGTTAAGTCTTGGGTTATTTTTAATAATACTCTTTGAGTGGCTAATAATTGTTTTTGTGATTTATTAATATGGCTGTATTCACCAATAATAGATTTTAATGATGCACTAGTTAAGGTAGTTATTATTGCAAATATTGTCATTGCAATTAATAATTCTATTAAAGTAAAGCCTCTATGTAGTTTATTTTTCATAAATAAATCTAGTAAGAGAGGTTATTTTGCGGTTACTACTGGCAGTTATAGTTATTTTTTTTATTTTTTTAATGCTAGTTGCTTGTTTTTTTATGTTTATATCATAATCACTGTCTAGCTTTTTTTCTGGATTAATTAATTGATTCCAAACATTATTTTGGGCTAGAATTTTATCTTTAATTATTATTTGACTACGAATATTTTCTTGTGAAGAATATAAAAATGCCCCCATGCTAATTGATACTATTGTTAATGCTACTAAAACTTCTATTAAAGAAAAGCCAGCATTTTTAGCAAACTTACTCTTAAATGATATATGTTTTATGTAAAAATAAAACTTTTTATTGTAAAGTATGCTTGTAATAGCATGTCTTAATTTATACAGAATGTATTTTATTAGTTTTTGCATAATGAGTATATTCATTTAGATTATGCCCTTATTACAAATTACGAATTTACTCTTATAGTTTCGTTAATACTAGTTATACCTTGTAATATTAATTTAGTAGAGCTATTTTGTATAGTTTGATACTTACTAGCACTATATTCGCTCATTTTTGTATCAGATGCCTTATTGTGAATCATTTCCTTTAAGGTGTTATCCATTATTACAAATTCGTACACGCCTGTTCTTCCTGTGTAGCCACTATTACCGCATTTGCCACAGCCTTTTTCTTTGTAAATAGTTATATTTTCATCGTATGGAGTGTAAAAATATGACTCCCATTCTAGTTTACTAATATTTTGTGGTTCTTTGCAATGTTTACAAAGTACTCTTAATAGTCTTTGTGCTAATACTCCTGATAAGCTCGATGCTAATAAAAATTCTTCTACTCCCATATCTCTTAATCTACTTATTGCCCCAACCGCGGTATTAGTATGTAAAGTAGAAAATACTAAATGCCCAGTAAGACTAGATTGAATGGCAATTTCTGCGGTTTCTTTATCTCTAATCTCACCAATCATAATAATATCAGGGTCTTGTCTTAGAATAGATCTTAGGCTTTTTGAGAATGTAATATTTAATTTATTATTTACCATTGTTTGATTAATACCATCTATATGATATTCTATCGGGTCTTCAACAGTCATAATATTTGTTTCAAAACTATTTAACTTATTAAGAGCTGCATAAAGAGTTGTAGTTTTTCCAGAGCCTGTTGGACCTGTTACTAATAATATGCCTTGACTTTTATGAATGCTTTCATTGAATTGTTTTAAAATATTATCAGGCATACCAAGATTAACTAAATTTAGCTTTGATAATTGTTTTTCTAGTAGTCTTAAAACTATTTTTTCTGACCTAGATGATGATATTGACGATACTCTAATATCAATATTTTTATTACCCATTTTAGTAGATATTCTACCGTCTTGTGGTAGCTGTTTTTCAGCAATATCCATCTTAGCCATTACTTTAATTCTGGCTATTATTCTGCTAGATAGGGCATCATCAGGCTGTAATATTTCTCTTAAAACACCGTCTATTCTAAACCTAATACGCATTCTTTTTTCATATACTTCAATATGAATATCAGATGCTGATTGTCTTACTGCTTGGGATATTATTAAATTTATTAATCTTGCAATAGGTGCATCATCGTTGCTAGATAATAAGTCTTGAGTATTATGTAATGACTCTGCTATTGTTTCTAGGCTTTCCTCTTCATCAATATCATCAAGGGCTATTTGAGCAATATCGCTTGAATCTTCATAAATAGCACTTATTTGCTCGTCAAATTCTTGTTGGCTTATTTGCTTAGTTTTATAGTCTATTGTTGTTATTCTTTGCACCTCAGATAAAACTTTATAATTAGGTTGTTCTACATATTGCAATACCAAATCATTAGGCATGTTGGCTAACACAACTTTAAATTTTTGGCAAAAACTAAGTGGTATTTTTAACATAATTATTGTCCAGCATCTTCTTTTCTTATTTGCTCTTCTTCTTGGGTTATTTTTTTTATCTCTTTTGCTAATAATTCTTTTATATGTAATAAATTTAATGAAGTATCACCTGATATTAATGATAATTGGTTTCTATTTTTACTCTCTTGATATATTTGTGAGTATTTCTTTCTAGATAAAGCAGAGCTACTTTTTTTATCTCTTATAATATCAGCTTTTACAAAAATCATAAGTGTTCTTTTATCTATTTGATTTCTTCTATTTTTAAATAAATTACCAATTATTGGTATGCTTGATATTATAGGGATATTTTCCTCTCCTTCTTCTGTTTGTCTAGTTGTTAGTCCTCCTAATATTAAAATTTCGTTATTATCAATAATAACAGTGGTAGAAATACTTCTTTTTGAAGTGATTATATCAGATGCTCCTGTTGCTAACCTAGCAGCTGTTTGCAGACTTGATACTTCTTGTTCAATTTTTAGTTGAATAGAATTATCAGCATTTACTTGTGGAGTTATATCAAGTTTTAAGCCAACTTCCTTGCGTTGAATGGTAGTAAATGGATTGCCACTATTTTGTGTTGATTGTCCTGTTATAAAAGGTATTTCTTGTCCTACTATTATTTTAGCATTTTCATTATCTAATGCTACCACAGAAGGAGTTGATAAAATATTAACCTCTGAGTTACTTCTCAAGGCTTTTAGTAATGCCCCCCAACCTCTATTATTACTTAAACTATTGCCAAATACAACACTACTACCAGAACCGATAGCACTAGGATTAGGTAAGCCATTATTGCCGGCTATTAAGTTTATTAAATTAGCAGAACCAGTAAAATCTATTAAGCCTATTGCATTACTGGTATTTAATAACCAACGAACACCTATTTCTGCCGCTATATTATCAGATATTTCTACAATAATTGCTTGTACTAGTACTTGTGCTTTTCTAATATCTAATTTTGCAATAGTTTTTTTTATTTCTTGCATTGATGATACAGGTGCTTGAATTATTATACTGTTGGTATTTTCATCTGCGGTAATTGCTATATCTGTAACATTCTTATTTTTATTGTTTTTAGTATTATATATTTTTACTATGTCTTTTAATGTAGCAACTAATTCTTTGGCTTTAGCATAATTTAGATAAATTACCTGAGTTTTGCCAGAGTCACTTCTATAACTATCTAATTTTTTAATATTATATTCTGTTCTATCTCTGTCTTCTTTTGTACCTCCTGATAGCACAATTTGGTTGCTATTTTTATCATTTATTATTTGTAAACCATTAGTTTTTGCAATAGCTTTTTTCTCTACCTTAATCATAATAGCGACTATATCGGCAGCATTAGAATTTTGTAGTTGGATTATTTGTATATCGTTGCTTATACTTTTTTCTAGGGCTTTAATTACCTTTATTATTTTATTTAAGGATGATTTTGGTGCTAAAACTATAAGTGAGTTACTATTGCCATGAGCTATAACTTGTCCAAAGCTTGGTATCATAGGTCTTAGAATACCAGCTATTTTCTCGGCTTTAATGTTTTTTAAACTAATAATAGCTGTTGATATATCATCGCCTTTTAGTATGTATTCTTCTATATTTTTAACATCTGTTTCATTTTGTTTAACTTCACTAATTGGCACAATTTTAGTTATATTATCAGATTCAATAACCCCATATCCATAAACCCTTAAAATTGATACAAATATACTATATGCCTCATCTCTACTTACTGGTTTTTCTGCTATTAGAGTTATATTTTGTCTTCTTACTCTAGGGTCTAGTAAAAAATTTTTATTTGTTTCTTTTGATATTAACTCAATTATACTTTTAATATCAGCGTCTTCAAAATTTAGTAATATAGTATTCTCTGCAAATACCATAGCCGATACTAAATATAGAATTAATATTTTTTTTAAAAATTTTATTATTTTCATAATTATAATTTAAGTGTTAGCGATAGTGGAGTTTGCTTACGATAAATATCAATTATTATAGTATTATTATTAAGTACACTACTTAAAACCTTAGTTAGATTTTTAAAGCTTAACTTCTTAGCATTTATTTTATAAGCCACATCTCCTGATTGTAATCCTAGTTTTTTAAATAATACTGCTTCTCTACCTGGTCTTATTTTAAATCCTTGTAAAATACCATTCTTGTAATAAGGATTAATACGCATAATCTGTGATAATTTCCAAGGATTTTTCTTTAATTGACTATGGATTTTTCTTAGCTCTATCATATCATTTTTGGATAAATTTGTCTTTAAAGAACGGTTATTAGTATTGGTATTACTAACTATTGCTAATAGTTTATTATTATTTGCTCTTAAATATAAGGACTCTATTGTTCCAGACCTATTTATGGTTATATAGTTTTTGTAAATATCTTTTATTATAGCTAGCGATGATATGCTATCATTTAATTTATAAACCTTGTCCTTGCCGCTTACATTAATTAGTACATAGCTTTTTTGATAATTATTATCGTCAAGCCAAATACCTTTTAGTTTTAAGTTTAACTTTGTTTTTTGCGGTACTACTTTTTTTACTTTTTGTAAGGGGTTAATGCTTTGGGTAATTATTTCTCCAAATATAGGCTTAATTTTAATTGTCTGCTTATTTATTTGTTTATTAAAATTATATATATTACTTAAATTATCATTGCTAATGTTTTTGCCTAGATATAGCCACAATAATTGTACTAAAAAATAAGATATAGCAATAACTATTATTGTATTTATAATAACTATTATTGTTTTGTTATGCGTCATATGTTTTTTAGCATATAGTCATTAATATTGCTAGGAATAAACTTTTTTACATCGCCTTGTAGCATAATAATTTCTTTAATTAAACTAGATGATATATTACTATATTCTTCTGATGGTGTCATAAATAATGTTTCAATATTATTGTCTAGGTTTCTGTTCATACCTGATAATCTAAATTCGTATTCAAAATCAGATACCGCTCTTAATCCTCTAATTATTATGCGTGCATTTTGACTATTAGCAAATTTAATTAATAAATTGTCAAAGGATTTCACAACAACATTATCAAATTTTGTTATTACTTGTTTTGTTAAACTAACTCTTTTTGCTATTGGTATAAAAAAACTCTTATTACTATTATCAGCAATAGCTACAATAACTTTGTCAAACAAAGAACTAGCTCTGGTTATTATATCTAAATGACCGTTAGTTAATGGGTCAAAAGAGCCGGGGTAAATTGCTATAATATTTTTTCCGTTATTTTTTTTCATTATTTATACATAAAAACTTGCTTATTAATTTTAAAAATTTACTTGTCTGCATAGATTAAAATTGAATAAATTTATCTTATTACACACTTAGTATATGAGTTTATTTTACTCTAATTAAGCCATAATAAACATTAGACGATTTTTTTTGTTTTAATAATTGCAACTCTTTGCTTAAATTATTAAATACCAAATTGCTATTATCTTCTATATATATTTTACTACCTGTAATCGCAATATTTTTTGCTAATAGTTTAGTTATAATGTCTTGGTTATTGTAATTATTAAAAGGCGGGTCTAAAAATATACAGTCAAAATTTTTATTGCTATTATTATTTATGTAATTATCAAAATCTTGGTTAATTATATTTATTTCAGGCTTATTATCAAAACTAAGTAATTGTTTTTGTAATTGCTTATAAACAGTATTATTTGCCTCTACTAGTGTTGCAGAAGATGCACCTCTTGATAATGCTTCAAATGCCAGAGAGCCACTACCTGCAAATAAATCTAGCACAGTACTACCAACAATATCAAATTGTAGCCAATTAAATAGTGTTTCTCTAATACGGTTTGGAGTAGGTCGCAAGTCTTTTGTGTTTATAAAATTAATTTTGCTATTACCCCATTTCCCGCCTATTATTTTAATTGAGCTTAGTTTTTGCAATAGTTATTTAAGTTAGACTACTTAGTATTATTAGCATTATTAAATGAATTAATTATTTCTTGTTTTGCTTCTTTTGCTCCATACCATTTGTCAATTTCTACCCATTTGCCAGATTCTAAATTTTTATAATTAGCAAAAAAATGCTCAATTTGACTTTTTAGTAGTTCGCTTACTTGTGCTATATCTTTAATATGGCTATACTCTTTGGTGAGTTTATCAACAGGAACGGCAATAATTTTTGCATCTATGCCTTGCTCATCTCTCATTTGCAACATACCAACAGGGCGACATTTAATTACACAACCTAACATTAATGTATATGGTGCAATTACCAAAACATCAACAGGGTCACCGTCATCTGATAAGGTATGTGGTACAAATCCATAATCACAGGGATAAAACATAGGGGTTGAGATAAATCTATCAACAAACATAACTCCAGTATTTTTATCTAACTCATATTTTATAGGTGAGCTTTTAGCTGGAATTTCAATAATTACATTTATTTCATCTGGTAAATTATCACCAGCAGTTATAGTTTTATTAATCATAAAAAGGTTGTGAATATGGCAAAATTATTTTAATTGCATATTATATCAGTTGTTATAATATGCTTGATAGCAGTTTTTGTCATAATTATAAGACTGCTACATAACAATTACTTAATCCTTTTAGTGTATAAAAAACTTGTTAAGCCTTAGTATAAAAGTTACTTTTTTATCTTTGCTATTCTTATGCAGTTACCTAGGCGTGTAATATTTAATTAAAAATATGTATTTATTATTAAAATTTGTTTTATAATATAACTTATACCTGCATTATATGATAATTGTTAGGGGTTTGAAAAGGGATAAAATCTAAATTTATGGTAAAAAAACTTTATGAATAAATACAGCCAACAAAATTTTATCTATAAAACAATATCTGTTTTCTGGCGATTATGTAGTTATTTGTAGTTTTCTATAATTTAACAAATTTTTGTTATATTCCATTTTTATTATATTTTTTTACAACAATGAAAAATAAACTAATTATTTTTGATACTACCCTAAGAGACGGTGAGCAAAGTCCAGGGGCATCAATGACTCAAAGTGAGAAAGTTCGTATTGCACTGGCATTAGAAAAAATGCGTGTTGATATTATAGAGGCTGGCTTTGCTTTTGCATCAGTTGGAGATTTTAATGCTGTGCAAAAAGTTGCCAGAACTATAAAAGATAGTAGAGTATGTTCCTTAGCTCGTGCCTTAGATAAAGACATAGATAGAGCGGCAGAGGCATTAAAGGGTGCTAATGCAGCAAGAATACACACTTTTATTGCTACCTCAGAAATTCATATGCAAAAAAAACTACAAATGACTAAGGATGAGGTATTAGCACAAGCTATTAGAGCTGTTTCTAGAGCAAGAAATTTATGTGATGATGTAGAATTTTCCCCAGAAGATGCAGGCAGGTCTGATATTGATTTTTTGTGTAGAATTATTGAAAGTACTATTAACGCTGGTGCTACTACTATTAATATACCTGATACTGTTGGTTATAGCACACCTAGTGAGTTTGGTAGTAGAATGGCAGAGTTAATTACCAGAGTGCCAAATTCTGATAAAGCTATTTTTTCTAGTCATTGCCACAATGATTTAGGACTTGCAGTAGCAAACTCACTATCTGCTGTGTTAGCTGGTGCTAGGCAAGTTGAATGCACAATAAACGGCTTAGGCGAAAGAGCAGGTAATGCAGCACTAGAAGAAATAGCTATGGCGATTAAAACTAGAGCTGATTTTTATCCGTGTAGTATTGATATTGATACTAAGCAGATTTTAACAGCATCAAAAATAGTATCAGCAATTACAGGTTTTGCAGTTCAGCCTAATAAACCAATTGTAGGTGCTAATGCCTTTGCACACGAGTCAGGCATTCATCAAGATGGAGTATTAAAACACCGTGAAACTTATGAAATTATGCGTGCTGAAGATGTGGGTTGGAATGCCAATAAATTAATTTTAGGTAAACACTCTGGACGCAATGCTTTTAAGTCTAGATTACAAGATTTAAACATTAAAATTAGTGCCGATAAATTTGAAAAATCATTTATAGAATTTAAAGAATTAGCTGACAAAAAACACCAAATTTTTGACGAAGACATTCAACTATTAGTACTGGGTAATATTGATAATAGTAATATTATAAAACTTGATAGTTTAAATGTTGTTATTGATGATAAAGGCGCTACTGCTAATATTGGTTTAAAAATTAACAATATCAAAAAAACTTCTAGTGCAACAACAGGCGGTGCTGTTGATGCTACTTTTTCTGCTATTAATAAATTAATTGACTTAAAAATCCACCTAGAATTATATTCTGTTAATAATGTTACTAGTGGTACAGATTCTTTGGGTATAGTTAATGTTCGTATTGAGCATAATGGTAATTTAATTAGTGCCTCTGGCTCTGATGTGGATATTGTCAAAGCTTCTGCTAAGGCATATATCAATGCTGTTAATAGGGCTTTATTAAATGTTAAAAAGAAGCGTCCACAATTATAAGTTGGGAGACCTTTGCACGAACATGAATAATCATCCCTATTTATACAAAGGTCTTTATGAATATTTTTGCTAATGACATTTACCTAAGGTATTTTGCAATACCTAAATGGCTAGCAAGAGAATTTTTAGAGCCAATAAGTAAGGTAAATAATCAAATAGCAATAGAATGTTTAGTAATAGAGGGCAAAAATAATATAAACCATAAATGCCATAAGAATAACAAGCAAAAAGAATTATTGCTTAAAATGCTATCTGCTATTAATATCAATAGCCATGATTTTAAATGTATTGCCATAGATAATAATGAGTGTGAAAATATATCATCATCGTATAAGGCAAATGTTATTATATTATTAGATGATGATATTAAATGTAATAATGATAATGTTTTTTTATGCCCTCATCCTTATGATATTTTGCAAGATACTAGCCTAAAAAGACAGGCTTGGAATACCTTACAAAAAGTAAAATTACAAATAGATAGTTATGACTGATTACAGTTTAACTAATTATAAATATCCTAAATTACCCGTAGCTAAAAATACTAAATTACTACTACATTCTTGTTGTGCTCCTTGTGCTGGTGATATTATGTTGGCATTAGTAGCTGCAAATATTGATACGACAATATTTTTTTATAATCCTAATATTCATCCTATTGGCGAATACAAACTAAGAAAGCAAGAAAATATCCGCTTTGCAAAAAAATTAAACATAGCATTTATTGACGGTGATTATGATGTCGATAATTGGTATTTACGAACCAAAGGACAAGAAAAAGAGCCTGAAAGGGGCAAAAGGTGTACAACTTGTTTTGATATGAGATTTCAAAAAACCGCAGAATATGCCAAAGATAATGGTTTTAATTTAATATCCTCAACATTAGGAATATCTCGCTGGAAGAACATGGAGCAAATAAATTCTTGCGGATTAAGAGCAACAAAATCACTTGATAACTTAGAATATTGGACAATAAATTGGCGTAAAAAAGGTGGTTCAAGTAGAATGATAGAGCTATCAAAGTTAGAAAATTTTTACCAGCAAGAATATTGCGGTTGCGTTTATAGTCTAAGAGATACTAATAATTATAGGCTAAGTCAGGGCAGAACAAGGATAAAAAGAGGTACTAAATTTTATCAAAATGCCATAAAACTTGAAAACCTTAAATAGAGACCTTTGCATAAACATTAATAATCATCAGAACCCCGCTTTTCACTCACTTGCATTAAGCAAAAATCAGAATTCTGTTAATCATCCCTATTTATGCAAAGGTCTCAAATAATTACTAAGCAATAGTGTAACAGTTAAACTATATATTTGCTTACATAAAAGTACTTTACTTGTAATTATTAATTGGTATTATGTACCCAGCCGCTTATATTTTTATAAGCCTTTTTTGATAATGTTAAGGAGAAATAAAATGATAGATTTAAAAAATAAAGAGTTTCGTGCTAAACTAATAGCTAATCCTAATGCTGTTTTAGGAACAACAGGAGTTAATTATAAGATTGTTAAAAGCACTAAAAATGTAATTAATGTTGTTTTACCTGCAAAAAATACTCTTTTAGATGTTTCATCAGTATCGGCAGCAGGTGCAGTTAGTCCTTCTGGAACTTTTGGAATTCCTGGAGTAGGAACTATTGCAACTGTTGGAATACCAACACAGAATGCTTTTGCAACTGCTGGTATAGGAATTCCTGGACTAGCAACTTTTGGAAATTAGTAAACTAGTAAATTTAAGACTTGCTTGTTATAAGAGCAAGTCTTAATGTCTTTTTAAATACAAAAACAATTATCTATTAGGAGCAGGTTTTACCGTCCACTTTCTTTTAATTATTAACTCATCGCCACTATAAATTCTACCCTCAAAAACATCATTAATTTGATAGGCAGTAGTACCCTTATGGGTGCCAGTCATTAGTATATCGCCGTCACTAAAATCAATATCCTTACTCACTTTTTCTACAATATTATGAGGTTTGTTAATCATATGCTCATATCCGCCTTTTTGGATAAGTTTATATACCCAGCAATAGTGTAACAGTTAAACTATATATTTGCTTACATAAAAGTACTTTACTTGTAATTATTAATTGGTATTATGTACCCAGCCGCTTATATTTTTATAAGCCTTTTTTGATAATGTTAAGGAGAAATAAAATGATAGATTTAAAAAATAAAGAGTTTCGTGCTAAACTAATAGCTAATCCTAATGCTGTTTTAGGAACAACAGGAGTTAATTATAAGATTGTTAAAAGCACTAAAAATGTAATTAATGTTGTTTTACCTGCAAAAAATACTCTTTTAGATGTTTCATCAGTATCGGCAGCAGGTGTAGTTAGTCCTTCTGGAACTTTTGGAATTCCTGGAGTAGGAACTATTGCAACTGTTGGAATACCAACACAGAATGCTTTTGCAACTGCTGGTATAGGAATTCCTGGACTAGCAACTTTTGGAAATTAGTAAACTAGTAAATTTAAGACTTGCTTGTTATAAGAGCAAGTCTTAATGTCTTTTTAAATACAAAAACAATTATCTATTAGGAGCAGGTTTTACCGTCCACTTTCTTTTAATTATTAACTCATCGCCACTATAAATTCTACCCTCAAAAACATCATTAATTTGATAGGCAGTAGTACCCTTATGGGTGCCAGTCATTAGTATATCGCCGTCACTAAAATCAATATCCTTACTCACTTTTTCTACAATATTATGAGGTTTGTTAATCATATGCTCATATCCGCCTTTTTGGATAAGTTTATATACCCAGCAATAGTGTAACAGTTAAACTATATATTTGCTTACATAAAAGTACTTTACTTGTAATTATTAATTGGTATTATGTACCCAGCCGCTTATATTTTTATAAGCCTTTTTTGATAATGTTAAGGAGAAATAAAATGATAGATTTAAAAAATAAAGAGTTTCGTGCTAAACTAATAGCTAATCCTAATGCTGTTTTAGGAACAACAGGAGTTAATTATAAGATTGTTAAAAGCACTAAAAATGTAATTAATGTTGTTTTACCTGCAAAAAATACTCTTTTAGATGTTTCATCAGTATCGGCAGCAGGTGCAGTTAGTCCTTCTGGAACTTTTGGAATTCCTGGAGTAGGAACTATTGCAACTGTTGGAATACCAACACAGAATGCTTTTGCAACTGCTGGTATAGGAATTCCTGGACTAGCAACTTTTGGAAATTAGTAAACTAGTAAATTTAAGACTTGCTTGTTATAAGAGCAAGTCTTAATGTCTTTTTAAATACAAAAACAATTATCTATTAGGAGCAGGTTTTACCGTCCACTTTCTTTTAATTATTAACTCATCGCCACTATAAATTCTACCCTCAAAAACATCATTAATTTGATAGGCAGTAGTACCCTTATGGGTGCCAGTCATTAGTATATCGCCGTCACTAAAATCAATATCCTTACTCACTTTTTCTACAATATTATGAGGTTTGTTAATCATATGCTCATATCCGCCTTTTTGGATAAGTTTATATACCCAGCAATAGTGTAACAGTTAAACTATATATTTGCTTACATAAAAGTACTTTACTTGTAATTATTAATTGGTATTATGTACCCAGCCGCTTATATTTTTATAAGCCTTTTTTGATAATGTTAAGGAGAAATAAAATGATAGATTTAAAAAATAAAGAGTTTCGTGCTAAACTAATAGCTAATCCTAATGCTGTTTTAGGAACAACAGGAGTTAATTATAAGATTGTTAAAAGCACTAAAAATGTAATTAATGTTGTTTTACCTGCAAAAAATACTCTTTTAGATGTTTCATCAGTATCGGCAGCAGGTGCAGTTAGTCCTTCTGGAACTTTTGGAATTCCTGGAGTAGGAACTATTGCAACTGTTGGAATACCAACACAGAATGCTTTTGCAACTGCTGGTATAGGAATTCCTGGACTAGCAACTTTTGGAAATTAGTAAACTAGTAAATTTAAGACTTGCTTGTTATAAGAGCAAGTCTTAATGTCTTTTTAAATACAAAAACAATTATCTATTAGGAGCAGGTTTTACCGTCCACTTTCTTTTAATTATTAACTCATCGCCACTATAAATTCTACCCTCAAAAACATCATTAATTTGATAGGCAGTAGTACCCTTATGGGTGCCAGTCATTAGTATATCGCCGTCACTAAAATCAATATCCTTACTCACTTTTTCTACAATATTATGAGGTTTGTTAATCATATGCTCATATCCGCCTTTTTGGATAAGTTTATATACCCAGCAATAGTGTAACAGTTAAACTATATATTTGCTTACATAAAAGTACTTTACTTGTAATTATTAATTGGTATTATGTACCCAGCCGCTTATATTTTTATAAGCCTTTTTTGATAATGTTAAGGAGAAATAAAATGATAGATTTAAAAAATAAAGAGTTTCGTGCTAAACTAATAGCTAATCCTAATGCTGTTTTAGGAACAACAGGAGTTAATTATAAGATTGTTAAAAGCACTAAAAATGTAATTAATGTTGTTTTACCTGCAAAAAATACTCTTTTAGATGTTTCATCAGTATCGGCAGCAGGTGTAGTTAGTCCTTCTGGAACTTTTGGAATTCCTGGAGTAGGAACTATTGCAACTGTTGGAATACCAACACAGAATGCTTTTGCAACTGCTGGTATAGGAATTCCTGGACTAGCAACTTTTGGAAATTAGTAAACTAGTAAATTTAAGACTTGCTTGTTATAAGAGCAAGTCTTAATGTCTTTTTAAATACAAAAACAATTATCTATTAGGAGCAGGTTTTACCGTCCACTTTCTTTTAATTATTAACTCATCGCCACTATAAATTCTACCCTCAAAAACATCATTAATTTGATAGGCAGTAGTACCCTTATGGGTGCCAGTCATTAGTATATCGCCGTCACTAAAATCAATATCCTTACTCACTTTTTCTACAATATTATGAGGTTTGTTAATCATATGCTCATATCCGCCTTTTTGGATAAGTTTATATACCCAGCAATAGTGTAACAGTTAAACTATATATTTGCTTACATAAAAGTACTTTACTTGTAATTATTAATTGGTATTATGTACCCAGCCGCTTATATTTTTATAAGCCTTTTTTGATAATGTTAAGGAGAAATAAAATGATAGATTTAAAAAATAAAGAGTTTCGTGCTAAACTAATAGCTAATCCTAATGCTGTTTTAGGAACAACAGGAGTTAATTATAAGATTGTTAAAAGCACTAAAAATGTAATTAATGTTGTTTTACCTGCAAAAAATACTCTTTTAGATGTTTCATCAGTATCGGCAGCAGGTGCAGTTAGTCCTTCTGGAACTTTTGGAATTCCTGGAGTAGGAACTATTGCAACTGTTGGAATACCAACACAGAATGCTTTTGCAACTGCTGGTATAGGAATTCCTGGACTAGCAACTTTTGGAAATTAGTAAACTAGTAAATTTAAGACTTGCTTGTTATAAGAGCAAGTCTTAATGTCTTTTTAAATACAAAAACAATTATCTATTAGGAGCAGGTTTTACCGTCCACTTTCTTTTAATTATTAACTCATCGCCACTATAAATTCTACCCTCAAAAACATCATTAATTTGATAGGCAGTAGTACCCTTAGGGGTGCCAGTCATTAGTATATCGCCGTCACTAAAATCAATATCCTTACTCACTTTTTCTACAATATTATGAGGTTTGTTAATCATATGCTCATATCCGCCTTTTTGGATAAGTTTATTATTGCGATAAAATTCCATATGTAAAGTTTCTATTTTAATATTATCTAAGCTTACAAAACGACTAAACACCGCAGAATTATTGAATGATTTAGCCAGTGTCCAAGGCAGAGAATTTTTCATTAACTGGTATTGTAATTTACGATTAGTAATATCTATCCCAAATGCTACACCTACTGGTTTTTTTTTGGAAAAAATAAAACTCAACTCACCCTCATACTCATAACCATCGTCAAAATGATAGAATTTATCAACAACAGAAGAATTAGGTTTTAAAAAAACCGCCATAGAAATCTCTTTTTTGTTAATTATTTCTTCAATGTGTCCTTTATAATTAAATCCAACACATATAACTTTATTAGGTGTTATTGATAGCCCACCAAAAATAACTTTATTCATAATTATCCTCCGTTTTATTTATATTATAGTAGATATGTTTTATGAAATAATGTATTTTTAAAATTAATTTAGTCGTATAATATATTCTATGGGGCTATTGTATAGATGAAGTATGAAGTGTATAATTTATTGTTTAGAGTATGTTTTTTTACTAATTAATAAGCCTGTTTTAGCATAAGCATTTTAAACAAACAGCATTAGTAAAAGTATTTATGCCTGTAAATTAATAGCTAGTTCTTGTATATTAGGGGTTTTTGGCTAATACTTATTGTC
The DNA here is from genome assembly GCA_965207335.1 of Gammaproteobacteria bacterium. Classification (GTDB taxonomy): domain Bacteria; phylum Pseudomonadota; class Gammaproteobacteria; order PS1; family Pseudothioglobaceae. The sequence goes on along the minus strand of OZ242267.1, from coordinate 547,047 downwards.
TATTATAGTGGTTTCAATTTATGTAACCTTATATAATTATGATTAAAATTAGTGTTTCACAAGCAGCCAGAATGCTATGCGTTAGTAGAACTAACTTACAAAAAAAAATTAGTGGCAATAAGATTAACACTCACGAAGGCTACTTGACTATGCAGGATATTAAATTAGCATATCCTGACTTTACCCATAATGTAGAGCAAGATTTACTAATAAAAAAGTCACAAGCAATCAAAGAAAATGCTACTAAAAGAAAAGCTATTAAGAATGCCATCTCAGAGCAAAATCAAATTTTAATTGACAAAAAACTAACAAAATTACAACAACAATTAATAGAAGAGTTTGAAAAAAACCAAAAATATCAAAAAGTATTAACAGAGTTAGTAGTAAAACTTAATTATTTAGAGCGACATTGTCATAGTGAAGATAAACACAAATTACATGTTTTGCAAAATTGGCTAAAAAATAAAAGATTAATATATGCAAAATAATGTTGTAAAACTAGCCAAAGAATTAATTAAAATACCGTCAATTACTCCTAACGATAATGGTACACAAGAGTTATTAATAAGGCGATTATTAGCTATTGGTTTTAATATAGAAAAACTACCATTTGCTAAGGTGGATAATTTTTTTGCTAGATACGGTAAAAAAGAGCCATTATTTGTATTTGCAGGGCATACCGATGTTGTCCCTGTTGGTGATGAACTTGCTTGGAATTATTCGCCTTTTTCTGCCATAGAAAATAATGGCTTACTTTATGGTAGAGGTGCCTCTGATATGAAAGGTGCTATCGCCTCTATGGTAGTTGCAGTTGAAGAATTTTTGCTAAATAACAAAGAATTTAATGGCTCAATAGGATTTTTAATAACCTCAGATGAAGAGGGCGATGCAATAGATGGAACGCAAAAGGTAGTACAATACTTAAACAGTAAAAATATTAACATTGACTATTGTTTAATAGGCGAGCCTTCTTCTAGTAATATTTTAGGAGATACCATTAAAAATGGCAGACGAGGATCATTAAGTGGCAAGCTAAAAATTATTGGTAAACAAGGGCATATTGCATATCCGCACTTGGCTAATAACCCCATACATTTAGCTATTAATGCTTTAAATAAACTATGCAATAAAACTTGGGATAATGGTAATAAATATTTTCCAGCTAGTAGTTTTCAAATTTCAAATATAAGCTCTGGTACTGGTGTTGGCAATGTTATTCCTGCTACCTGTGATATTTTATTTAATTTTCGTTATTGTACTGAAACAAATCATAACGAATTACAAAATATTGTCAGTAAAATCTTAGATGATATTGGACTAGAATACCAACTAATCTGGCGACATTCTGGCTATCCATTTTTAACCAAAGACGGTAAACTAACAAAAGTAGTTAGTAATTCTATTAAGAAAATTATGGCTATAAATACAAAATTATCAACAACAGGTGGCACCTCAGACGGCAGATTTATTGCTCCATTTTGCAATCAAGTAATTGAGTTAGGGGTTTTAAATTCTACTATTCATCAAGTTGACGAATGCGTAGCCGTTGATGACTTATACAAACTTAGTTGTATTTATAAAGATATTTTAACTAATGTATTTTGATGTAATTACTATATTCCCTGATATGTTTCAAACTATTACCAAAGAGGGCATAGTTGCTAGGGCAATTAATAACAATATATTATCATTAAAGTTATGGCAACTAAGAGATTTTAGCGATAATAAATACCGTAACATTGATGATAAACCTTATGGTGGCAGTGCTGGTATGGTTATGCAAGTAGCACCAATTCGTAAATGTATAACAGCAATTAAAAAGCAAAGAGCAGATACTAAGGTTATATATTTATCTCCACAAGGCAAAAAATTAAATTATAAATTAGTCAAAAAATTAAGTAATTATAACAACATAACTTTATTATGTGGCAGGTATCAAGGTATTGATGAGAGAATTATTAAGTATGATATTGACTTAGAGTTGTCTATTGGGGATTTTGTTTTAAGTGGTGGCGAAATTCCAGCTATGACAATAATAGATGTTATAAGCAGACAATTAATAGGCACTTTGGGCAATGAAGAATCAAAAAATGATAGTTTTAGCAATGGCTTATTAGAAGCCCCACTTTATACTCGCCCTAAGATTATTGATAATAATAAAGTCCCTAGTGTTTTATTAAATGGTGATGATAAAAAAATTATAGAATACAATAAGCAACAAGCACTATTAAACACCAAGAAAAAACGCCCTGATTTATTGTGAGACCTTTGCATAAACATGAATAATCATCAGAACCCCGCTTTCCACTCACTTGATATTTTTTATCAAACCAGCTTTAGAACAACTAGGGCATGCTTGATAGAATATCATCAATTAAGCAAAAATCAGAATTATGTTAATCATCCCCATTTATGCAAAGGTCTCATTGTAAAATACTGCTGTATGTTAGGCAAATTTTCTTAAAATGATTACCATAGCAGAATTACAACAAAGAAAAACTAAAACTAAAATAACAGCACTTACAGCTTATGATGCTTTATGTGCTAATATAATTGATAATTCTGGTATAGACATTATTTTAGTTGGCGATTCCTTAGGTATGGTGGTACAAGGTGGCAATAACACCTTGTCTGTTAGTATGACGGATATGTTATATCACACTAAAATAGTAGCAAAACAAGTAAAAAACTCTCTCTTAATAGCAGATATGCCTTATAAAAGTTATGAAAATATCAGTTTAGCGCTAGAAAATGCTCATAAATTTTATCAGCACGGAGCAAAAATGGTTAAATTAGAAGGCGGTAAAGAAAAAGAGAGTATTATTAAGGCTTTAATTGCCGATAATATTGCTGTTTGCGGACATTTAGGATTATTACCACAATCTATTAAAAAAGCCAGTGATTACAAAGTACAAGGACAAACACAATATGAAGCTGATAAAATTATCAGTAATGCTAAACTCTTACAACAATTAGGTGTTAAAATGTTGGTTTTAGAATGTGTACCAGCTACACTTGCCAAAAAAATAACTAATTTACTAACCATACCAACAATAGGCATAGGTGCAGGTATTGATTGCGATGGACAAGTGTTAGTATTAACAGATGTTTTAGGAATGGGTAAAATTCCTAAATTTGCTAAGAATTTTTTGCAAGAAACAAACAGTATTGCAGGGGCTGTCAAGGTATTTAATACAGCAGTTAAAAATAAAAGTTTTCCTACAAAAGAGCATAGTTATTAGTACGGCTATATTTTTTATTACATAATATTTATATAATGAAACCAGGATTTTTCAAAAAGCATAAAACATTTCTTATTTTGTTAATATTTTCTACTGTTATTACTATGTGGCTTTTGCTTGCTTTTGTTATTTTAGGGTTTGTTGATTATAAAACTATAAAGTTGTCTGAACTTGGCTTATCAGGCGATAGTTTTAATATTATTACTAGTTTGTTTACTGGTTTGGCTTTTGCTGGTGTTATTACTTCTATTTTTTTACAAATAGAAGAATTAAAAGCAACTAGAAAAGAATTAAATGCACAGGAAAAGCATTTAGGAGAACAGGCAAAACATTTAGACAAGCAACAAAAAGAAATGGTGAGTCAAAGTTTTGATAATAAATTTTTTCAAATGTTAAATATGTTTAATACTAATGTTAATAATTTAATAATTAGTGATGGTTTTAAGAATCACACTGGGAAAAAAGCTATTAGTTTATTAAAGACAAGCTTAGATTCAGTTGTTATAAATGTAAATAGTACATTACAAATCCCATGTGAAGATTTAGATTATCTAAACGAATTTAAACACAAATTTAAAGAATTTAATGATGAGTATAACAATAGTTTTAAATATTATTGTATAAATTTATATCAAATTTTAAAATATGTTGATGAACAAGAATTAAATAAAAGAATAAAAAAAAGGTATGCCAATATCATAAGAGCTCAATTATCATCAGATGAGTTAGCACTGCTTTTTTATAACGCAATGGGTGTTATACCGTTTAGTGGCGAAAAATATAAAAAATTATTAGAGAAATATGCTTTTTTTGAGCATTTATCTGTTAAAGGCTTATTTGATGATAAGGTAATAGGAGGTATTATAGCTGTTATATTAAAACAATACGATATAAAAGTATTTGGCAGCAATAAAGAATTAACAGAACAATTATAAAAATAAGAAACAGCAATGATATTAAAGTAATTGCTAGTAATAAAGAATTAATAATAAATATCCTCATATAATCTTTAATGATAAAATTCTACAAAGCAAATACACGGCTAAACTTAGAATTAGCTAAATAAATTTTTTTTAATGCAAACCATAAACTCTATAATTGATATTAACAAATATCTTAAAACCACAAAAACACAGGGTAAAACTATAGCCCTAGTACCAACAATGGGCGGTTTACACGCTGGACATTTAGCATTAGTTAAAAGAGCCAAAGAGTTAGCAGATGTAGTTATTGTTAGTATTTTTATTAATCCAGCACAATTTGGCAAAAATGAGGATTTAACTACTTATCCCCGTAATTTAGCAGAAGATAGCTTATTATTAGCCGATTATTCACCAGATATAATTTTCACACCATCTGTTAAGGACATATATCCATTAGCTGATGGTTTTCAAATGTTAGCACCTAGTATTGCTAATAAATATTGCGGTGCTACAAGAAAGATGTTTTTTCACGGTATTAGTTTGGTAATGATGAAATTGTTAGGGTTAATTAGTCCAGATTTTGCTATTTTTGCTAATAAAGATTATCAGCAATTACACATTATTAAAAAATTAGTGCTAGATTTTTTATTAAATACTCAAATTATCGCTATTGACACAATAAGAGAAAAAGACGGCTTAGCTTGTAGTACTAGAAATAAATATTTAACAGCTGATGCTAGGAAAATTGCTCCTATTTTTTATAAAACTTTGTTACATGCTAAAAGTATGTTACTAGCTAATAATAATACAATTGCTGTTAAAAAATATGCAATAAATACCTTAAAAAAATACTTTAGTGTTGAATATTTTGTTATTGTTGATGCTAATAGTTTGCTAGAATGTGATAACTATGATAATATAGTTATTTTATCAGTGGTAGTATTAGACAAAATAAGATTAATTGATAATATTAAGATAAGGTAAATTATGTTTAAAATTGACGAAGAAGCAGAACAATACATAGCTAATTTATTTAGCCAACAAGATGACAAAGACTTAGCACTAAAAATAGATGTAACAAAAGCAGGTACGCCTATTGCTACTGTTGGTTTTAATTTTTGCTATCCTAAGGATTTAACACCTAGCCATAATAAGTTTAATTATAAAGGATTTGATGTTTATATAGATGAGGCAAACATTCCTTTTTTAAAAGATGCATCGGTACAATTAAAAGTAGAACAAGAGCAACAAAAACTTACAATTAATGCCCCTAATTCCAAAGGTGAACCACCTAAGAATGATGCCCCATTAGTTGAGAGAATAAGTTATTTTATCAGCACAGAAGTTAGTCCTCAATTAGCATCTCATGGCGGTTTTATAGAATTAGTGGAAATTACCAAAGACAAATCAGTAGTATTAAATTTTAGTGGTGGTTGTCAGGGTTGTAGCTCGGTTGCAGCAACACTCAAAAATGGAGTTGAAGTACAACTAAAAAACCATTTTCCTGAGGTTAAAGGGGTAATTGATTCAACAGACCATAGCTATACAGAAAATGCTTATATGTAGTTGAGACCTTTGCATAAACATGAATAATCATCAGAACCGCGTTTCCACTCACTTACATTAAGCAAAAATCAGAATTCTGCTAATCACCCCTATTTATGCAAAGCTCTTAGTTATATGCAATAAAATATAGCTATTATATTTAATAATTAATAAAAATTTATTGCATAAGAATATTATGTAGTAGTTTTTGTATATTTTTAGCTATTTTATATTTTGCATAGCTTTATAACAATTATCCTTGATAATTACTAACATGGATGAATTCTCACTGATAAATAAATATTTTTCTTGGGCTGTATGTGATGGTGTTGATTTAGGTATAGGCGATGATAGTGCTATTTGTAATGCACACGGTAAACGCTTAGCAATTAGCACGGATACCTTAATAGCAGGTGTGCATTTTTTTAAAAATGCAGATAGCAGCGATATTGCTTATAAGGCATTAGCAGTTAATTTAAGTGATATAGCTGCTATGGGTGCTGTGCCAAAATGGTTTAGTTTGGCACTTACTATCCCTAAAATTGACGAACTTTGGCTAACAGGATTTTCTAACACGCTACAAAGTTTAGCAAATGAGCATAATATTAGCTTAATAGGTGGCGATACTACTTGCGGTAATTTAAGTATTAGCATAACAATTATAGGTTTATTACCTATTGAGAAAGCATTATTAAGAAGTGGTGCTAAGCTTGGAGATAAAATTTTTGTATCTAATACCATAGGTGATGCTGGACTTGCTTTATTATTACTAAAACAAAATAAACCAATAACAAAGCAACTACTTGATGCCTTAAATAAACCAAAACCACAGTCAGAATTAGGGCTAGAATTAATAAATATTGCCAACTCATGTATTGATATATCAGATGGTATATTAGCTGATTTAGGGCATATTTTAGATAGTAGTAGTGTTGGTGCTGTGATTGATATTGCTAAAATACCCTTATCAATAGATGTTAAAAATTACCTAACTAAAACCAATAATTACCAAATATTAACCAAAGGCGATGATTATCAATTATTATGGACCGTGAGCTATGAAAACATAGCAAATATGAAAAAATTAGGCAATAAATTTAATTTTAGCGAAATAGGTATTATAACTAAGGGAAAAACCCTAAAAGTAGTCAAAAATTCTAAGCCAGTAAATACTGATAAATTTTTATCTTATAAGCATTTTATGATTTGAGGCTATTGCACGATATAAATAATACACTAAACAATATTTACATTTATACTTAGGCAAAATTATTATAAAATATCTACTTTTAAATACTAAAGAGATTTAATGAAACAAATAACAATTATTGGCTCAGGATTTGCAGGTTTAACTGCTGTTAAAACCATAAGAAAATACAATAAAAAAATAACTATAAACCTAATATCCCCTAGGGCAGAATTAATATATTTACCTAGTTTAATATGGATACCTAGCGGTAAAGTTAAACCAGAAGATTTAATAATAAACCTTAATAATTTTTTTACCAAGATGAATGTTAATCATATTGCTGATGAGGTAACAGGCATAAATGATAAAACTGTTACAACTAAAAACAATAATAATATTACATCAGATGCTATTATTATTGCCTCAGGTGGTAAATTTATTAAAAAATTATCAGGTATTGAAGGGGTAATTACTCCATGCGAGGGCATAAAATCAGCATTAAAAATAAAAACTAAACTATCCAAAATGTCAGGTGGTACAATCGCTGTGGGTTTTGCATCTAATCCTAAAGAGCAATCAGCTATGCGTGGCGGCCCTATGTTTGAGTTTTTATTTGGTATAGATAGACAATTAAGAGACGAAAAACGCCGTCACAATTTTGAATTAATATTTTTTACCCCAGCATCTAAACCAGGTGCTAGATTAGGGGAAAAGGCAGTAAAAAGCTTATTAAATGAGATGAAAAAGAAAAATATTAAAACTCATTTAGGACATAAAATACAAGGCTTTAAAACTAATAAAATTATTACACAAGGCGGTGAAATAACAGCCGATTTAATATTATTTATGCCCGGTATGACAGGCAATGATTGGTTTGACAATACCAGTTTAGCAAGAAGCGATGGCGGTTTATTATTGGCTGATAAATTTTGCCAAATAAAAGGCAGTGATAATATTTTTGTAGCAGGCGATAGTGGTAGTTTTCCAGGACCAGAATGGATGCCAAAACAAGCACATATGGCTGACTTACAAGCAGAAGCTGCCGCCAAAAATATTTTATTAGCACTTGAAAATAAACAAATTAAACATACATTTAAAGTTGAGCTAATTTGCATAGTAGATAGTTTAAACAAAGGCATGTTAGTTAAAAGGACTATTGATAAGTCTTTGGTGTTACAGCCTAGTGCATTATTTCATTATGCTAAGAGGATATTCTCATGGTGGTATTTGAGAAGCTATAAATAAATATAATCAATGACAGCAATTAAGCAAATACAAAGTTTTTTAAACACCCGAATACTAGGGCAAGAAAAATTAGTAGAGAGAATGATAATTACGCTATTATGCGATGGACATTTATTAGTAGAAGGACCACCTGGACTTGCAAAAACTACTGCAATTAAAGCCCTTAGTAATGTAATTGATGCTGATTTTAGTCGTATCCAATTTACCCCAGACTTATTACCTGCGGATTTAACAGGCACAGAGATATACAAAGCACAAACAGGTGTTTTTGAATTTAAGCAAGGACCTATTTTTAATAATTTTATTCTAGCAGATGAGATAAACCGCTCACCTGCTAAAGTACAATCAGCATTATTAGAAGCTATGGGCGAAAAGCAAGTAAGTGTTGCTAGAAATACTTATCCTTTATCAAAGTTATTTTTAGTAATGGCAACTCAAAATCCTATTGAACAAGAGGGAACATACCCGCTACCTGAGGCACAATTAGATAGGTTTTTATTGCATTTTGAACTAGATTATCCCGATATACAAACCGAGAAAGAAATACTAAAATTAGTTAGAAAGCAAGACAAAGGCATTGATATTACTAGCGATATTACTAAAATTAGCCAAGAAGAACTGTTTAAAACCAGAGATGAGGTATTAGATATTTATATATCTGATGAGGTAGAAGAGTATTTATTAAATATTATCCAAGCCACTAGAAAGCCAGAGCAATACCATAATGATCTAGCTGATTTATTTGAATACGGTGCATCTACTAGGGCATCTATTGCCCTAGATAAAACTGCTAAAGCTTATGCTTATATCAACGATAGAGATTTTGTAACTCCTGAGGATATTAGAATTATGGCATTTGATGTATTAAGGCACAGAATTATTCTAACCTTTAATGCTGAAACCAAAGGAATTAGCAAAAACCAAGCCATTACTAAATTATTAGATTGTGTTGCAACAGTATGACAACAATATCAGGGATTAATATTACAATATCAGAATTGATAGATGTTAAAAACTTATTAACCACACATATAATCCATTCTCACAAAGATATTCGTACTAATTATAGTGGCGATAGACTATCTAAAATCAAAGGACATGGTATAGATTTTGACGAAGTTAGAGAGTATCAATTTGGTGATGATATTCGCTCAATAGATTGGAAAACAAGTGCTAGAATGCAAACCACTTATAGCAAAACTTATAAAGAAGAACGAGATAGACCTATATTATTATTTATAGATTTTAGTAATACTATGTTTTTTGGCACAAAAGTTGCTTTTAAATCAGTTATAGCATCAAAATTAGCAACACTTATAGCATATATAGGCGCTCATCACAAAGATAAAATTGGTGGTATTATTTACAGCCAATACGGACATATAGAGCTCAAACCAAAATCAGGAAAAATAGGTGTGCAAAACTTAATAAGATATATAGTTCATATGCATGAACAAGCACTATATGCCAAAGACAATGCCAAGCAACAAGCAGCTATAACTATGGCAAATAGTCTATTAAAAGTAAAAAGAATTATTAGGCCGGGAAGTGTTTTGTTTATTATCAGTGATTTTGCAAATTTTGATGAAAATTCTCAAAACATAGTTCAGCAAATAACTAAGCATAATGATATTGTTATTAATTTTATTTATGATAATTTAGAAAAAACAGCACCAAAATCTGGTAAATACAGAATAAATAACGGTAAACATCATAAACAGTTAAATACTTATAGCAAAAAAAACAAACAACTATATCAACAATATTTTATTGATAAAAATAATTTTTTAATTGAGTTTTGTCATAGTAATAATTTATTATTTATGCCTATAAAAACCGATGACAAATTAGCACAAAAAATATTAGATAGTAATATTAATTTTCATAAATGAGCCCAGAAGAGCAACAATTATTAGCACAGTTAAAAGATATTAATACCACAATAGAACTAGGAATACAAATACCTTGGGGAGCATGGCTATTAATCTTTTTAGCATTAATTTTATTGACTATATTAGCAATATTTATATTTAAAAAATATAAAAAACAACTAATAAAAAAAAGTTTTCTTAGTGAGTTAAACAACTTAGCAAAAACTAATGACAATAAATTTGTATCGCAAGTAGCTATTTTACTAAGGCGTTACCTTCAATATCAATACAATAATAAAAATATTAAAAGCCTAAGTCAAGAGCAACTTGTTGAATTATTAGACAGCAAACTAGCACTAAACTATGAGTTAAAAACCCTATTACTAGAAAGTATTTACAAAAAATCAATTGAACTTGATAGGGGATTATTAATAAATTACTGTAAAAAATTAATCAAATATGTTTGAGGTAGAATATCCATATTTAGCATTATTATTGCTATTACCATTATTATTTAAGCTATTAACTACAAAAAGCACCGAGCAAGGTGCTAGCATAGAGCATCCATTGTTTGATAGTCTAGATAAAAATAAGGTGTTAAATAACAATAAATATAGTTTTTCGCTCATTGATTTTTTATTATATTTAGCTTTCTTATTTCTTGTTTTAGCCTCTATTAAACCTGTGTGGATTGATGAGGGCAAAAAAATACCCATAAAAGGCAGAGATATTATGCTTGCCATAGACTTATCAGGTAGTATGAGAGAAAGAGATTTTACAGTTAATAATAAAAGATTAGACAGACTTAGCGTAGTTAAAATAGCAGCTAAGAAATTTATTCAATCAAGAGTCCAAGATAGAATTGGCTTGATAGTGTTTGGTTCAAAGGCATATTTATATGCGCCACTTACCTTTGATAAGCAATTAATAATTAAATACTTAGAGGAATCTCATATTAATATGGCAGGGCAACAAACAGCAATAGGTGATGCTATTGTATTGGCGATAAAGCATTTTCGTGATAATAAAAAAAATGACAACGAAATTAGAACACTAGTACTACTAACTGACGGTGTTAGTAATGCTGGTGCTATTAATCCAAATAGAGCTACTCAGTTAGCCAAAGAAGATAATATTAAAATTCATACTATAGGTTTAGGTACCAATAAAGTTAGTTTTTTTGGTATTAGCTCATCGGTAGATGAAAATACCTTAAAAAAAATAGCTAGCGAAACAGGAGGTATTTATTTTCGTGCTCAAAATACTCAAAAACTACAATCAGTATATGATGAAATAAATAAATTAGAGAGACAAAAATTAGAAAGTAAACTATACCATCCTAAAAAAGATTTATTCCATTATCCTTTGGCAATATTTTTATTATTATTATCTATATTATTGGCAATAAAATGCAGGACTTAGCAAATATTCATTTTATATATCCAGAATGGTTTTTAGCATTAATACCACTTGTTGTATTGTGGTGGTTTTTTGTTAAAAATCATAGATTAAATAATAATTGGCAAAATATTATTGACAAGCATTTATTATTAAAATTATCAGGCTCAAATAAAATACAAAAAAAACTTAAATACCTGCCATTATTAGTAGCACTTGTATTAATATTAACTGTACTTGCACTTAGTGGACCTAGTTTTTTTCAAAAAAAATCACCACTATATCAGCTAGAAAAATTACAGGTAATATTACTAGATGCCTCTATATCAACTTATGCAGATGATATTAAACCGTCGAGGTTTAAACGCAGTATTTTACTTATAAAACAGTTATTAAAACAAACAAAAGAGGGCGAGACAATGCTTATTGCATTTAGCGGTGAGCCTTATATTATTAGTCCACCAACTAGCGATGCAAAACCTATTATTAATTTGTTAGATGGCTTAACTCAAAATATTTTACCAGTTGGCGGTCAAAATCTAAATTTAGCACTTAAATATAGCAAAGAAATTATTGCTAAATACAAAAATAAAAGCATAGATATTTTATTATTAACAGACGATAATATAGTAGGTAGTGATAGTTTAGAAACCGCAAAACAACTATATCAGCAAGATTTTAGGCTATCTGTGCTTGTAGTTTCTGGCGATAAAGATATAACTTTTAATAATAAAAATATCGTAAAAGCAAATACCAGATTATTACAATTATTAGCTAAAAATGGTGGTGGTATTTACCAAAAATTAACTAATGATGTATTAGATATTAAAAATTATTTAAATTTTACCGAGCAACATTTAGCCACAAATAATAAACAAAATACTAAGCAAATAAAAACATGGATTAATAGCGGTATATATTTAGTATTTGTATTATTATTGTTAGTAAGTTTAATGTTTAGAGGCGGTTATTTTTTAAATATTGCAATATTTGTTATTTTATTTACTGATTCTACTGTTGGTTATGCAAGTGATAATTATTTGGATAATATTTGGCAAACAAATAACTCTCAAGCAAAACAATACTACAATAACAAACAATACCAAAAGGCTGCTGATAAATTTACCAATAAAAACTGGCAGGCAAATGCACTGTATAAGGCAGATGAGTATGAGTCTTCTAGCGAATTATTTAAAGAATTAGGTGAAGATTATAATTATGCAAATTCTCTTGCAAAACAAAATAAATACCAAGATGCAATTAAGGTTTATGATTCTATAGCCAAAGATAATATAAATTATAAAAATGCCCAGATTAATTCTGGTGTAATAAAAGGAATTATTAAACAAAAAAAACAACAACAATACAAAGACGGTGACAAACAACAGTTAAAACCAGACAAAGACGGTGACAAACAACAGTTAAAACCAGACAAAGACGGTGACAAACTAAAACCAGACAAAGACGGTGACAAACAACAGCTAAAACCAGACAAAGACGGTGATAAACAACAACAAAACAAAGACGATGAGGACAATAAAGATAAGAAGAATAAGGATGAAGATGAACAACAACAGGTAAAAAGTAGTGACAAACAAGACGAGGAAGGCAAGCAAAAAACCAAGCAGAAAAAACTACAAGAAGATAGAATAAATAGTCAAATAAAAAAACAAAAATTAGAACAAGTTTTTAAAAAAATTAAGACTAAGCCTATAAATTTATTAAAACAAAAATTTATTATAGAAAGAAGACAAAGAATAAATAATAACTCAGAATTTATCAACAAAAATTAAGCAATGCAAACCATTAAATACTTAATAATTATCTTATTATTGATACAATCAAATACTATATTAGCTAAGTTAAGTAGTGTAGTTAATAAAACCAGTATTAATAATAGCGAACAATTAAAGCTAATAATTCAATCAGATAATAAAAATATCAACCAAAATATTGATATTACAGAGTTAAATAAAGATTTTAATGTGGTAAATACGGTAAGCAGACAATCAATTACTTATATTAATGGTGTTGAAAATGTAAATATATCATTAGAATTATTATTAGAGCCTAAAAGATTAGGGTTATTAACTATTCCAGCATTTAGCATAGGCAAAGAAAAAACTAAGCCAATAAAAATAAAAGTAACAGATATAACGAATACTAACTTAACAGACCAGCCAATATTTATTACTAGTGAGGTAAATAAAACCAATCCAAGAACCCAAGAACAAGTTATTTATACGATTAATTTTTATAGTAAATTTAATATTGTAAATATGAATATACCTTTTAGTGCAGTAGTAGATAATGCAATAATAAAGCAATTAGGTTCAGAAAAATCTTTTCGTAGGGTAAGCTATAAGGGTAAAAAGCTATGGTTAAAAAGATTTACCTATGCCATCTATCCGCAACAATCAGGCACAATTACAATTAATAAATTCATTACCAGAGCAACCTTATCTACTAATGGTAAAAATCAGCAAATCACCCTGTTTACCAAAGCTATAAATTTAAATGTATTAAAACCAAATGTAGATTATCCAGCTAACAAACATTGGCTACCGGCAAATAATGTTACACTAAGTACACAATTTATTACCAAACCAGAAATATTTAAAGTAGGCGAGGTAATAGTTAGAGAGATAACTATGCAAGTATCAGGGCAAACAAAAGAGCAATTACCAGAGATACCAGTAGAAAATAATAACTCATTTGAACAGTATCCTGATGTCAAGGTATTTGATGAAAAAATTGGCTTAACAAATATTATTAGTGAAATAAAACAAAAAATTATTGTAATACCTAGTAGGGCAGGCAAACAGATACTACCAGAAGTTAATGTTACTTGGTTTGATACCAGAGATAATAAGAATAAAATAGCAAAACTACCAGCCTATCAAGTCAATGTCTTAGAAGCCAGTAGTAGTATTAATAAAAATAGTAATATTAATGATATACCAATAGTACAAACAATTAAGCAAAGCACTATAAAACCAACCTCAACTATTACTAAAAAAGTAGATAATTGGTCAAATAATTATTATTTTATTAGCACTATAATATTTTTTATTTTGTGGGTATTAACATTGTTATGGTGTTTACTTAAAAATACTAAGCAAAAACCAAAAACCAAAGAAAAATTGGTTAATAATAAAAAATACTTACACAGTATTAAAAAATATGCCAAGAAAAATGATGCCTATAAAACTAAACAAGCACTAGATTTATGGCTTAATAAACTTAATAAAAACTATATTACTATTGATGATTTTATTAGCTCAATAAATGACGCAGAAATTAAAAAAGCATTACAAAATAATATTTTAATACTTAATACTAAATTACATAAAAATACTACTGATACTAATTGGAATGGCAATGAGTTTTGGCAAATATTTAGCCAAGCTATTAGTATTGAAGATAATAAAACAAAAACTAAAATACCAAGTTTATATCCAAACCCTATACAATGAGACTTTTGCATAATATGAATAATCATCAAAAACCCACTTTTCACCAACTTAGCAATTTTATTAAACCCAGCCTTAGCCCTGCTAGGACAAATCTTAATAAAATCACTAATTCGGCAAAAATTGAATTTTTGCTAATCACCCCTATTATGCAAAGGTTTCACAATAATCGCAATATATATTGCACAGTAATAAAGAATAGTAAAAATCTGCTAAAATGTTTGTGTTTGAGACATAAAACACAACTCTATCTCCGCTAAGAGTAAGTTTTAATACTGTGTATCAGTCTCAACACTCATATAGTCGCGTAGCTCAGTTGGTTAGAGCACTGCCTTGACATGGCAGGGGTCGGTGGTTCGAATCCACTCGTGACTACCAATATTATAACAAGCCTTGCCTGTTATACAGTTTTTTGATTTCAGATAATTACAATTTAGCTCCTAATAATGGTAATAATTTAGCCAACACCTCATCAAAAACCTTTTTATTGGCTTGAGCGATAAATTTTACTTTTCGCTCTTTAAAACTAAGAGTATTAACAATTGCACTAGCAACAACACTGGGTTTACCTAGCCCTTCAATAATTACCTCAGTTAGTCCACCACGAATACTTGTGCTAATAGGAGTGCAAATTACCATACCTGTTTTTTTGGCATATTCCTTAGATGATAAAATTAGTGCTGGACGATATTTACCAACTTCTTTACCTTTTTTTGGTTCAAAATCAATCCAAACAATATCAGCTCTATTAGGTACATATTTACTCGTACTCATTACTTAATAAATTAGGCACTAAATCAGTATGAGCATTATTTACATTTATGTTTGCCAATAATTCTTTTTCACTCCAGCGTTTTTGTTTAACTTTAGTTGCATAAAAACCATCTTTTTTTATTGTAATTGTCAATAAATCACCTTCTTTCAAATCAAGTGCTTTTTTTAATATGCCTGACATTCTAATTGCTAAACTATTACCTTGTTTATGTACTTCTTTTTCTATCTGCATTATATATCCTATTTTGTTAATACATAGTAAATACATTATAATCAAAAAATCAATTATATTGTAACTTTATTGTAATACTGTTATAACAGGCAAGGCTTGTTATGGGGTTGTGGTTTATTGTAATTCAAGTTATACTGATTTTTTTGATTTCCTTACTTTTTTGATTTTGCTTTGATTTTTCTTTGATTTCTAACATATTTGATTTTAATTTGATTTCAACAATTTTAATTTTTTGCATTCTTTGTTTAGATATTTTTACATAGTTATTATTATTTTCAATACCTATCCAATTTCTTTCATACTTTCTTGCTATAAAAATTGTTGTCCCACTACCAGAAAATGGATCAAGCACAATATCGCCCTTATTAGAACTGGCTAAAATAATTCTTTTTAGCATTTCTTCTGGTTTTTGTGTTGGGTGTAATGCCTTACCGTCATAACCTTTTATACGCTCACATCCTTGCACTAATGGAATTTGCCAAAAATCACGCATTTGTTTTTTATCTCCATTTTTTTGTTTTTCTGGATTAATGTCTTTTAACATTTCATAATTAAAAGTCCATCCCTTTCCTTTTACTGCCCAAATAATAAATTCTGTTGAATGGGTAAAAATGCGTTTGGTCATATTAGGCATGGAATTAGTTTTGTACCAAGTAATAATATTGTTAATTTTAAAATTAAGTTTTTTTAAAATCATCATCATTTCACCAATATTATGATAACTACAAGCAATGTAAATTGAGCCTGTATTTTTTAATACTTTACTACAAGAACTAATCCATTTTTTACTAAATTGCATATATTCAGATGAAGTCATTTTATCCCAATGCTCATTAACCATATACCAATCACCACCTGTTTTATTTCCTTGCCACTTTAAGCCATTACCTGATAAATTATAAGGCGGGTCTGCAAAGATTAAATCAATAGAATTTTTATCAATTTTTGTATTAAGAGTTTTTATGCAATCATTGTTATAAATAATATTAGTTTTCATGTAATGTCCCAATAATATTATTTTTCCAAGTAGATATACAAACTGGAATTTGTCTTAACCAATCATCTGAATTACTAACATTATTTGTTAATTCTAAAATATTATCTAATAAATGCTGAAATTGTAAATGTGATAAGGTTGTGTTATTAGTTCGTATTTTTTTAGCTATATTTAATATTTCAATAATTTGACTTATTGTAAATGGCACTATTTTTTGTTTAGTACCCTCATATTCATACTTGGCGGAAGTCCAATAAGTATTTATAGTATCACGATGTATTTTTGGAGCAACAAATAAGCAATAATTACTGTTATTTGTTGAATTATTTTCGAAATCCCTGAAATGCCTCATAACTGGCTGTCCTTCATTGTGCCATTGGTTTCTACCAGTTAGCATGGTAACTTCACAAATAGAATTAAAACTATTGTAACTACATTCTATATCTGGTTTATTAGCAGGTGCGGTAAAGATAAATTCGTTATCGTCCCCCACAATTGAATTGGCTTTTATTTCTATGGCATCATTAATGATATTCAAAGCCATTGTTATATATTTTTCTAGTGCTATACTTGGTTTTAAATCTAGTTTTTTGATGTTGGTTAATTTTTCTACTACTTCATCTATT
Source organism: Gammaproteobacteria bacterium (assembly GCA_965207335.1). Lineage (GTDB taxonomy): Bacteria > Pseudomonadota > Gammaproteobacteria > PS1 > Pseudothioglobaceae. The sequence goes on along the minus strand of OZ242267.1, from coordinate 529,532 downwards.
TTTGAAATATCGGTTAAATCATTTTTAAGTATTAAATTTTGTAATTCTGTTCTGTACTCTCTTAATTTATTTATTGTATTTTTAAAATTATTAATGCTAGATAATAATTTAAAATTAGAGGTTTTTTTATTTAATTTAACTTCTAAAATATTAATATCTTCTATCAATTTATGATAAATATCAGTTAGTGTTTTTTTAGTTTCCCAAGGTAAAATAGGTAAGTTAATATTAGATATGTATGAAATATATTTATCTTTTGTAAATGCTTGACTACTGCCATTATCTACTTTTAATAAACTATTAATTTCAATCATTCTACGAGGTTCTAAATCAATATAAAAACCACCACCTCTAATATAAATATAACGAGTATATCTAAAATATCTTATAGCATTATCAGCATAATCTTGTGAATGTTTAATATTGCTAAACTCTAACGCAAGAGTTTTTTTATGTTTTTCTATAAAAGTACTTTTGTCTTTGTGCTTTATTATTTTTACTAAATCTAATCTAAATTTAATTAGTTTTTTAGCTTGCGATGATAAACTATTGTAATTAAGTAGAGTCAAAGCAAATAATTCAAATTCAAGCTTTGATATTCCCTTTTCTGTAATATTTTTTACTCTACAAATTTTATTAACTTCATTAATTAAATGCAAAGTTAAAACAAAAGGTTTTAAATTGTAAATGCTGTTATCTTTAAATTCTTTATCTACTGGGTTTGGATACTGCCATTTCAAAAAACTTTTAAAAAATAATTCGCCAAGGTCATAATTGTCACTTAATAAATAATGTCCTAAATCCGTTATTTTTATTTTACTATCAATAATGCAAACTAAGCCCATTTTTTCAAGAGGCTTGTATGAAGTTCTGCCTCTCATAGCAGGATCAACATATTGTTTTTTATTAAATATTTCTTCTGCTTGCTCAAATGATATAGGGTTATTTATGTCATCTATTAAGTCTATTTGTTGTTGCGTTAGACCATTATAAAATTGAGTTTTTCTAAATCCATAAAATCTATTTTGAATAAGTCTAATTTGAAATTTTATTTTATTATTTTTTGTCCATTCTTTGCCATCCATTTGCTTTAATACGATTAAAAAGTTTTTTAATCTATTTGGGTTTCTAATCGTTGTTGATATTGACCAAAGTTTTTTCATAGTTTTCTTATTCAGGTTTTTTGCTAAATAATTTAAAATGGCTCAACAAGGATGTTTTTATTTTATACTCGTAATTTTCGCCAATATCATTACTTAAATGTGCTTTTAATAGGTCCATTTTTAATTTTGTTCTTAATTCAAATTTTTCGTTATCAGTTAGATTATCCAAATCTACAATTGAACTATCTGCAACATCTTTTGCCACAATTCCTATTTTTGCAAATACTCTTTTTTGAGATTGTATTCTCATTATATTTTGAACAAAAGTTTTTGATACTTCATAAGAGACAAATAGTATAGAAATAGTTATTAATGCAAATGGCAATCTTGTCCAAAATATAGTAAATACCTCTACATCATCAAGCTTATTATATATTGTGGATAAATCAGCTGCATTAGTAAATATAATATATGAAATACAGGCTATTAAAAGCCAAGGAATAATAGATAAAAATAAGTATGTCCTAATATGTCTATCTGCTTGTTTGACATATTCAGCCATTTCGGTAGAAAATATGTTTTTATCTGCTATCAATTCTTTTAGCTCCCTTTCTTGTTTTGGTATTTCTTTATTAAGATTATCAGATTTTGCGTTAAGTTGTGATGTGCTGTCTTCTATAATTTTGTTATCCTCCTTCAATAACTTTCTTTTAGCTTCTAAAGAATTTACTTCCTCCTCAAACTTTGTTTTATCTTTTTTCTAATTGTGGTATAGATTTATTTAATTCATTAAATCTGTCCTCTTTGCTATTATGTTCATTATTCTTTGCTATTAATTCATTAAATTTTCCTTGTATGTTTTCTTTATAACTGCCAACTTCTTCAATTTTTGTGCTTATAGAATCAAAATCTTCAATTAAAAAACCAAGTAATTCAATTTTTTTTAATTTTGTTTTTTGTAAAAATTTCTTTTTAGGCTTAATTTTAAATTCTTTAATAACTGCTCTTGGTGTTGCCGTAGTATATTCTTTTTTAGTAAATATTATTGTTGATTTTTCATCTTTGAAATCAATATATTTAATTTCCATTCCTAGCAAATTACCCTCAATTTCGGGGGTGAATATAATTTCATGTATGTATATAGGCTCTTTAAATTTAACATGGTAATATTGATTATTTAATGTTTCACTAGTAGCATCATTGCTATTAAGCAAATTTATAATTTTTCCAGATTGACTTTCTAACAAGTCCACATCAATTATATGTGGCTTAATTTCATTAGACTCTGATATATCTTGTTGCAATTTATTTATTTCTTCATTCATTTTTTAACCTCACAATAAAAAACTCGCTCTGTATTTCCATTCCCATTACTTTTACCTGCAGTAAAAGCTCGATAATCTCGCTCAAAAATATCAACATTACCTTTATTACTCAAAATATGCAAAATATCATCATCATTAATTCTAGCATTTGAACGATCATCTTTTGAATCTTTTGTATTATTGTACGAAAACAAAATATGTTTGCAATTAGCATTATTTATTAAATCTGCAAATGTATTTGTTGCATTTTTTAAGCAATAATCACTTTTAATGTGTTTTCTATCCATTTTTTTGCCAATACCAATAACATCTGGCTTTTTCCATTCTGTTAAGTTATCTAATAAATGGTATGCATCAGAGTATTGTCGTGAATTATAAGGTGGGTCAATATAAAGTACATCACAAGATATTTTTTTAATTAATTGATTGGCATCTTCTTGATAGACTTTATTATTTAAATTGTGTGAATAATCAATATTTGGAATAAGTAGGCTAATGGGCTTAGTTGAATCCATTTTTTTACGAAAAGCATCGTAATGCCCAACGGTATTAGCTACTTTATCAACTGCATACAACAAAGAGCAAATTAAAATATTACTTTCTTTTTGATTATTAGTAATATTGCTTATCTCTTCTCTAATTGCACCAATTTTTTTAGCGTTTTCTATAGAAAAGTAACGATTTCCAAAATGTTCTGAAAAGTAGTTTTCAGTTTGAGGTATAGCGTTTAAATGCTGTATTTTTTCTTCTATATTTATAGTTTCTGTTGTGTTTAGAAATGTTTGCAAACACGCATAATTTGCAGATAAAAAATCATTGGAAATAACACTAACATATTTATTATTAAACCGTTCACCCACAACACCTGTACCAGCAAAAATATCACAAAATGATTTTATATCACTGCATTTTTGACTAACAATATCTTCAATAAATCCTAATAATTTATATTTATTACCTAAGTATCGTCTATTTTGTAATTGAAAACAGCCTTTTTTATATTTGTTTTGTTGAAAATAATGTTTTTCTACTTTGTATATCTTGTTCTTATTGTAAAAAGGTTTCTCTTCTTCTAACAAATCAAATAATCCTACTTGGAAGCCTTCTGCAACATAATCAATATCATTGTCGCCTTTTAGTTCTTGAAAAAAACTATAATGTCCATTTTTAGCAATAATTATAAAATCTAGCACAGGAATGCCCATAATTTGCCCTGCTTTTGATATATTTTTGGCAATTTCTTTATCTTTTTTACTTGGGTCTGGTTTACCACTTGGATGGTTATGGACTAAAATAACACTAGCAGCATTATTTTTTAAAGCTTCGCTAAAAACTTCTCTTGGGTGGATTAAACTTTTATCTAATAAACCAATACTTAGAGTTTCTTGTTTAATTAGTGCATTTCTAGCATCCAAATATAAACATACTAAATACTCTTTTTTCTTAGATTTTAAATAATGAGTTAGTGTTAAAATTTCTTCGTGGCTTTTAATAATTAACTCGCTAGTATTGCTCTCTTTATAAAATCTCTTAACTAAAGCAATAGCAGAATAGATTTGTAATGCTTTAACCTTACCAATACCTTTAATAGTTAATAAATCATTAACACTAATAGTTAAAAAGTTTTTACTAAATTTTCTAATAACGGTTTTTGATAATTCCGTAACATTGATACCCTTAATACCGCTACCTAATAAAATAGCTAATAAGTCACTTTTTGATAAGGCACTCTCGCCTTTTTTTAACAGCTTTTCTCGCGGTCTATCAACTTTTGGGATGTCTTTTATTTTTGGCATTTATTTTTTAAAAATTTATAATTCTATAACAACATTCTTTTTATCATAAACCAATACATTTTAGGCTTTTATATTTGAATAAAAATAAAATAACCAAACTATTTAGTTAATATTATGAAAAGAGACCTTTGCATAAACATGAATAACCATCAAAAACCCACTTTTCACCAACTTAGCAATTTTATTAAACCCAGCCTTAGCCCTGCTAGGACAAAGTTTAATATAATCACTAATTCGGCAAAAATTGAATTTTTTGCTAATCACCCATATTCATGCAAAAGTCTCTAAAAAACACTCTATAATATTTTGGTATTTATTGATTATTTATTATGCAAGATAGTGAGTTTAAAATAGCTGGTAAAGTTTATAATTCTAGATTGTTGGTTGGCTCTGGAAAGTATAAGGACTTAGAACAAACAAAATTAGCAACACAGGCTAGTGGAGCGGATATTATTACCGTTGCTATAAGAAGAACAAATATTGGGCAAAATACCAACGAGCCTAATTTACTTGAAGTTATATCACCTCAAAAATATACAATACTACCTAATACTGCTGGGTGTTATAATGCCAAAGATGCTGTTAGAACTTGTAAATTAGCCAGAGAATTATTAAATGGACATAGCTTAGTAAAGTTAGAAGTATTAGGTGATAAAAAGACTCTATATCCAAATATACCAGAAACACTAATAGCAGCAAAAGAATTAGTTAATGATGGCTTTGATGTTATGGTATATACTAATGATGATATAATAGTGGCAAAAATGTTAGAAGATATAGGCTGTGTTGCTATTATGCCACTTGCTTCTTTAATTGGCTCTGGTATGGGTATTAGTAATCCTTACCATATTAAGCTTATAATACAACAAGCTAGCGTGCCGATATTACTTGATGCTGGTATAGGTTGTGCATCAGATGCTACTCTTGCTATGGAGTTAGGTTGTGATGGTGTGTTAATGAACTCTGCTATTGCTAATGCTGGTAATCCAATTATTATGGCAAAAGCGATGAAACATGCTATTATTGCTGGTAGAGCATCGTATTTAGCAGGTAGAATGGAGAAAAAACAATATGCAAGTGCCTCATCGCCACTTAGTAATTTATCAACATAAAAACTAAATAACTATTTTTTGTAAAGTGGTAGAAATATGATAGATTTTGCCTTGAAATTACAAAAGCTACAAGACAATAATCTTTATCGCTATAAAGAAGCATTAACAACAGCACAGGGTGTTGAAATTATAATTGGTGGAAAAAAATTAATTAATTTTTCTAGCAATGATTATTTATCATTAGCAAATGATAATACTATCAAACAATCTTTTATAAATGCCGTTAAAAAATATGGTGTAGGTAGTGGTGCATCGCATTTATTAAGCGGACATTTTCAAGCACATGAAGACTTAGAAAAAGCCTTAGCAGATTATTTACAGTGCGAAAAAGTATTATTATTTTCCACAGGATATATGGCTAATTTGGGGGTTTTTTCTGCATTAAGAGATGATATTGATTGGGTTTTACAAGATAAACTAAATCATGCTTCATTAATTGATGCTAATTTTTTAATAAACATAGATATTAATAGGTATCCTCATAAAAATTTACTACTTGCAGAAAAAAAACTACAAAAATTAAGTAAAAATAATAATTGTGGACTAATAGCTAGTGATGTAGTTTTTAGCATGGACGGCGATAATGCTGATGTTAAGGCTTTACAAGATATGGCTAAACGCTATAATAGCTATTTACTACTTGATGGGGCACATAGTTTTGCTATTAAGAAAACTAAACTTACAGCAGAAACTATTTATATGGCAACCTTAGGCAAGGCATTAGGTACTATGGGTGCTTTTGTTGGTGGTAGCTATGAGTTAATTGAGTATTTAATGCAAAAATCACGACCATTTATTTACACAACAGCAATAGCACCAGCACTAGCTTGTGCTAGTATTACTAGCTTAGAAATTATCAAAAAAGGGCATTTACAACAAAAACTAGTAAGTAATATCAAATATTTTAAAGATATTGCTAAATTGCATAACATACAAATTCAAAGCTCAAATACCGCAATACAGCCCATTATTATTGGCGATAATGCTAAATTATTAACTATAGTAAAAAAGATGCGTAAATTAGGTTTTTTATTAGGTGCTATTCGTTATCCAACAGTTGCTAAAAATACTGCTAGATTGCGAATTAGTATTAATGCAGGACATAGTAAAAAGCATATAAAATTATTATTAGAGACCTTTGCACAAACATGAATAATCATCAGAACCCTGCTTTTCACTCACTTGATAATTTTTATCAAACTAGCCTTAGAACAACTAGGACAGGATTAATAGAAAATCATCAATTAAGTAAAAATCAAAATTCTGCTAATCATTCCTATTTACGCAAAGATCTCTATTAAAATCATTGCAAAATGTTATGGTATAGTAAAACAAATAATGATAAACAGCCCTTAGTATTAATACATGGCTGGGGTTTTAATGCTGATATTTTTCAAGGTATTATTAAAAACTTAGAGAAAAAATATCAGGTAATATTATTTGATTTACCCGGCTCTGGTAGAAGTGATTTTATAGCTGGTGGTTTAGATAAATGGCTGAAAGTTATAGTTAAAATTATTCCACTAAATAGCATAATTGTTGGCTGGTCATTAGGTGGCTTAATTGCAATTAAAATAGCAGAAATTATAAATACTAAACAACTAATTTTATTAGCATCAAGCCCTTGTTTTATAAAGAAAAAAGATTGGCAATATGGTATTAGTAGCGATAATCTTATCCAATTTGCCAAAGAGTTAAGCTTTGATACTACAAAAACTTTACAAAACTTTGTGCGACTACAAACTAGAAATAAACAACACATAAATTCTATTAATGAAAGTATTGCTAAATATAAAACCTTAATAAATGCATTACAACAAGGTTTAGATATTTTATTAACCAATGATTTAAGGGATAACTTTGTGAACTTAAAATGCCAAAAACAAGGTATTTTAGGCAAATATGATACTCTAGTTAGTGCTAAAATAAGTAAATGGTATCAAGAGCAAAACATAGATTATTATGTTTTAAAAAGCGGACACTTGCCATTTTTAAATAAGAATTTTAAGTTATGAATAAATTTAGCAAACATAAGGGACAACAATTTTTATTTTTAATATTTATTATTATTTGGTTTGTATTTAGTGCTAATGTTAATTATGTGTCGGTGTGGATAGCAGAGAATATTTTACTTTTTTTAGCAGTTATTTACTTAGTAGAAACATACAAAGAGTTTGCATTTTCTAATTTATCTTACATATTAATATTTATATTTGCAATAATGCAAACAGCAGGCTCACACTATAGTTATGCCGAGGTGCCACTTGGTAATTATATTATGGAGTGGTTAGATTTTGAACGCAATCATTATGATAGATTGGTACATTTTAGTTTTGGTTTACTATTGCTAATACCATTTAGAGAAAAACTCAACTCACTAGTATCATTTACTAGTCATAAATTAGAGATAATTATAATATTAACATTCTTTGTAGGTATGGGCGGTGCGTATGAAATATTAGAATGGCTATATGCCTTAGCTTACGAAAGTGATAAAGATGTATTGTCAGTTTTAGGCTCTCAGGGAGATATATGGGATGCACAAAAAGACATGTTTTTAAATTTTTTAGGAGCTTTAATAGCACTAACATTTACCAGTAAATTAGTAAAAAAATTATAAAGTGTTAAATTTTTTTGGTAAAAATACATTTATATTTTTTACTGCATTACTTACTGTAAATGTTATTTTTGCTAATGATAATCAAGATGATTGCCCGAAAAAACCAATAGAAGCTAGCGAATACCGTAATGCTACTTTACTTAGCGATAAAGTGTTAGATTACTTAAATAATAGCAAAGCAAAAGTTGCCTTATTAGGACGAATTGGCTCTAATGCACCTAAAGAGCGTTTTTACAGAAAAATAGGTTTATGGAATTACACCCATGCTGGCTTAGTTTATCTTAATAATAATAAGTGGACGGTAATACATTTAATAAATACATGTAAAGAAAAATCAGCTATTTTTAAAAATAATTTAAAGCAATTTTTCTTAGATGGTCCTTATGAGTACCGTACAGTAGTTGCCATTCCTACTGTTTATTTACAACAAGCATTAACAGAGTTAGTTATAAATAAAAACCTTGCTAAATCCTATTACCATAACAGTTATAGTAGTATATCTTATCCTTTTTCTTTAGAAAGACAAAATTCTAACGAATATATACTAGATACTTTAATTGCGGCAATAGCTTGGAATAATGGTAATAATTTATATAACCGTAAACAAGCAAAAAACTTTTTTCTTAATAGTACCTACCGTAAATATTTTCAAGCAGAAGTTATTAAGGTTGGTTTTTGGGAGTATTTAGGTGTTATTCTTGGCTTTGGTCCTGATAATGCTACTTTATCTGACCATACAGAAAATAGCAGAGAATCAGGAGAATACTTATTTGTTTCAGTGGGTTCATTAATTCAATTTTTAGTTGATATTAAAATGTTAGTGTCAGTTAAAGAATTAGCTTTGTAATATTAACATTAAAAATATAAAAATTAGTAGTTGATATTAAGGTAGAATTAAAAAAAATAACAAATTAATAAAAATGGCAGGACATAGCAAATGGCATAATATCCAACACCGCAAAGGTGCACAAGATGCTAAACGCGGTAAAATTTTTACCAAATTTATAAAAGAAATTATAGTAGCCGCAAAAGAGGGTGGTGATATGCTAGAAAATAACCCCTCTTTACGCGCAATAATTGATAAGGCCTTAGCTGCTAATATGAAACGAGATACTATTGATAATGCTATAAAACGCGGTAGTGGTAATTTAGATTACGATAATTATGAAGAAGTGCGTTATGAGGGTTACGGTACAGCTGGAACAGCTATTATGGTTGATTGTTTAACCGATAATAAAAATCGCACTGTGGCAGAAATACGCCATGCATTTAGTAAAAATGGCGGTAATTTAGGCACAACTGGCTCGGTTGCTTATTTATTTGTCAAACAAGGCATCATTAGTTTTAATTCTGGTGATGAAGAGGCTATTATGGATGTTGCACTTGAAGTAGGTGCTGATGATATAATAGCCAATGACGATGGTTCAATTATTGTACTTACTAATCCAGAAGATTTAGAAGTAGTAAAAGATGCCTTAATATTAAAAGAATTAAACCCTGATTATTATGAGGTTATTATGCAACCTAGTAGTAAAATTAAATTAGACAAAAAAAATAGTGAAAAATTTCTCAATCTTATTGAGCGTTTAGAAGACTTAGAGGATGTTAGTGATGTTTATCATAATGCTGATATAAGTGATTAATAAAAATATGAAAAAACAAACTAAATCACCATTAAAACGCAAGCAACTAAGATACTCTGGGCAGTCAATAGATGATGAAATAAACAAAATTACCAATAAGTATAATGAATACTGGGGAACTCTTGCTTATTTGATTGGTGGAGTAATATTAGGTTGGATAATTTATTATGTACCACAACAACTAGCATTTATATTATTAATAATTGTAAGTATATTTACTGTATTTTATGCAATTTATGTAGCATATAGAACAGTTAAGTTTAGAAAAAATCGTACTCATCTTAGACAAGGCAGAAATGGTGAAAAAGAAGTGGCAAACTGTCTTGATGAGTTGAAAAAAGAGGGTGTACATATTATTCACGATGTAATAGATGAGGATAAAACTTTTAATATTGATCATGTTGTTATTTGCCCGCAAGGTGTTTTTACTATTGAGACAAAAACATACAGCAAACCCAAAAAACTAAAAAAACCAACTGCACACGGAGCAACTATTGAGTATCGCAATAATAGCATAATAAAAGATGGTCATAACATGGGCGATAAAATTATTAAACAAGCACAAAATCAAGCAAGATGGCTTAAAGATAAACTAAATGTGCCTGTTTTTCCAGTAGTTGTTTTTGTTGGCTGGTGGGTTGAAAGTAGCAAAAATAACAATATTGCTGTTATGAACCATAAAAATATAAAGAAATATATTGAATCATTGCCAGAAAAATTTAGTGTAGAAAAGTCTAATGATATATCTAATATATTATATAACCATGTTCGTATGTCAAATTATGATTAAAAGATTATTTTGTTTGTTATTTTGCCTGTTATTTAGTGCTAATATTTTTGCTTTTGAATTAGAAAAAGACAGTGCCTATCTAAAAGGCACGGTTGATAAGGCAATTATTTTAGCACACGGTAAAGATAGGCATCCTAGATGGTTGATAGTTGAGCCAATTCGTCAAGGGGTAAATAAACAACTAAATTGGCATACTTTATCACTACAAATGCCAACAACAAATAGCGATGATTGGCAAGATTATAAACACGGATTTGATGATGCTTATAACCGTATACAAATTGCTATAAATTACTTAAAAAATAAAGGTGTAAAAACAATAGTACTAGCAGGGCATAGTTTAGGTGCTAGAATGATGTCTGCATTTACAGCATATAAACAAGTAAAAGTTGATGGTTTAATTGTTATTGCTTGTCGTAATAATGGTGGTAGTCTTTTATCTTGCAATAGTAGTTTAGCTAATGTAAAAATCCCTGTTTTAGATATTTATGGTAGCGAAAATGATAAAGATAAAGAATCTGCCGAGCAAAGAGAGCATTTAATATCAAAAACTTATCAGCAAGCAGTAATTGACTTTACTGGACATTTATTTACAAGTAGCGAAGACGAATTAGTTGATGTTATTGTAGAATGGCTAGATATATTTTAAATACTATGTTATGACATAAAAGTAAGTATTATTAGAATTAATTAAATATTCTAAAACTTATATGAAGTAAGGCATATAATAGGATTATGAATAAAAAAATAAAATTTTCTGTTTTAACAACAATTTTATTATTAATTATAGGTTTTGTGTATTTTTTAAGCACTACCACAAGATCTGAGGCTATTATTTTTTATATTGTTCCTTTTTTATCTATAACTGTATTCTTAATTGTAGTATTTTCTATGTTTATTTTTTTCTCAGAAATTATTATTGGTTCATATCATTTACCTATAAAATATTATATTCTAAGTTTTATATATAGCGGATATGTAGTATTTTCTGTTATTTTTTTATATCTATACTTTACTTCTAGGGTTGATATAGAATACATATCTATTGCTTTGGGAACAACTATTATAGCTTTATTATTATCTTGTGTTTATGTCTTTATTTATCAAAGATTTAACACTGAACAACAAGATTTATTTTGCGATGATAAAACGCGTAAATTAAAAAAAATATCCAGCATCAAAGGTCTTATTTATGGACTTGTTTTTAACTCAATATGTGTTTTCACAATAAGTCAAGTTTAGTTTATTGTTAAATATTTGTTATGACCCAAAGACAGGCATTATTATAACTTAATAGGTGGTGTTTATAAAATTATGGATATAACTAATAAAGATAAAATTAAAAATATTGTTAATTTGGCTAATGAATATAAAAAATACCTTGAGCTTAATAAACTAAATGAATCAAGTAAAATTGAGGAATACGAATTAAATGCATTTATCAAAGGCAAAGCAGATGCATTTACAGAATGCTTAGACATATTAAGTAAATAATTAAAACCTAAGTTATAAAAAAGAATGAATAAAAAACATAAGGTTATTGAGAAATTATATATAAATTGCAAAAATAATAATAACCTTACTTTTCATAATAATCAAGTAAAAGAAGTATGTAAAAAAATTAATTTTGGCAATCCTTTTGATGCAACTAAAATTGATAATAAAAACAAATTACCAAAACTTCTTATTGATGATGATATTGCTATTATCCATTTAGGTAGTGGCTATCATAAGTTTATAAAAGGCATAAATAAACTCTATCATGATTTTGAGAAAATAGATAATATACAAGATTGGAAGTACAAAAAAAGTTTATTGAACCAATTTAATACCAGTGAAAGTAATATTTTATCAGTTGCTAATAATCAGAGAATTTTGCATAATTTTTTATTTGAACAAGATAACGAATTAACTAATAATGATATTGCAAAACGGGCTAAAACTTACTTCCCGCATCGTACTAAAACCTCATTTGAGTATTATATTGACAATACAAAAATAAAGCTTAACAATATTCAAATTGAAATAGATTTAACCATAGAATTTGATGGCATAATAGGTGTATTTGAAGGTAAAAACGGCAAACCTGATAGTTTTTCTATTTATCAATTATATAATCCTTTTTTATACTATCATAATGCGAATATAAATAAACTAAATGGCAAAATTAAAAAAATATATGGAATTTATGTTGTGCGTATGAAAGATAATGGCTATGATGTGCTAAAATTATGGTGTTATACCTTTGATAATCCTATGGATATAACCTCTATAAAATTTGTCAAATCTGTTGCTTATAAACTTATACCTAATTGAAAAATGCAAGAATTTAAAAACCAAGTGTTTAATTGCGATGTACTGGAAATATTAAAAAAAATACCAGATAATTCATTAGAGATGATTTACGGTGACCCTGATTATAATGTAGGAATAAATTATTCAGGTAAAAGTTATACAATAAAATGGGGTAAATATATTGATTGGTATATTAGCCTTACTAAAGAATGTATGCGTGTGCTAAAACCAACAGGTAATTTATTTATGCTAAATTATCCTAAGCAAAACGCTTATCTTAGAGTTAAATATTTAGATGATTATGCTTATAATGTGCAAGATTATGTTTGGATATATAATACTAATGTAGGGCATTCAAAAAATCGTTTTACCACAGCACACAGGTCAATTTTACATGCCATAAAATCAAAAAATAGTGTTTTTTATAAAAATCAAGTTGCAATGCCTTATCAAAACCCAACAGATAGGCGTATAAAAAAAAGAATAGCAGAAGGACATAAGGGCAGAATGCCTTATAGTTGGTTCTATTTTGATTTGGTAAAAAATGTAAGTAAAGACAAAACTTTTCATGCCTGTCAAATACCATTAAAATTAGTAGAAATGCTTATAAAATCTTGCACTAAGGAACAAGACAATATTTTTATTTTGTTTGGCGGTAGTGGTTCTGAGCTTGTATTATGTAAAAATCTAAAAAGAAACTATATAAGTTGCGAGATACACAAAGAATACTACAACATGATATTAAAGCGTCTAGCAAATAATGGTGATATATCTAATGAGTTTAAATTAGATTTTATTAAACAAAGAGACAATAACAAACAATTACCATTAAATTTTGCAAGCAATACATAACTATAAACTTAAAGTAAGGTATTTTATAGCTTATTGCCGAAATTGTAGCAAGCAATTAGTTTTGGATAATGATTGAACATATAAAAAAGCACTATCTAAAATATATTATTGGTATTATTGCTATTGTATTAGTAATAATAGATAGTTTGTATTGTAATATTTTTATTGATAATACTAAACCAACACTTGCTAATATTATTAGCTTGATTATTGCTATATTTGGTTTATGGTTTTTTTATCGTAGAATTAAAAACCAAGACGAACAAGTACAACAACAACGAGAGCAAATTGATATACAAATAGAGCAAAGAGTTGATGAGCGCTTTACTACTGCTATTAATTTACTAGGTAGTAATGAAACCTCAGCACGAACAGGGGCTGTTTATTCCTTGTATCAATTAGCATTAGATGATGAAAAAAATAAATACCGCAGTCAAATAGCACAAATACTATGTTCACATATTCGCTCAAAAACCCAAGAAGAAAAATATAAAGAACAGCATAAAAAACGCCCTAGCAATGAAATACAAACTACCATTGATTTACTAGTAAAAGATATAAATAGTAATAAAGGCTTGTATTATAATAACTTTGCTAAAGATGAAAACTTTCCTAATGCCAATTTTAATAATGCTTATTTAGTAGGGGTAGATTTTGACAATGCACAACTTCAAAGAGTGGATTTTAGAGATGCACAACTTCAAGGGGCAAATTTTACAGATGCACAACTTCAAGGGGCAAATTTTTGGAATGCACAACTTCAATGGGCAGGTTTTATATTTGCACAACTTCAAAGAGTGGATTTTAGAGATGCACAACTTCAAGGGGCAAATTTTACAGATGCACAACTTCAAGGGGCAAATTTTAGAGATGCACAACTTCAAGGGGCAGATTTTTGGCATGCACAACTTCAAGGAGCAGATTTTACAAAAGCACAACTTCAAGGAGCATATTTTACAAATGCACAACTTCAAGGGGCAAATTTTAGATATGCCCAACTTCAAGGAGCATATTTTACAAATGCACAACTTCAAGGGGCAAATTTTACAAATGCACAACTTCAAGGGGCAAATTTTTGGGATACACAACTTCAAGGAGCATATGCAATTGATGAACACCATATACCTCTAAAAGATAGAATAGGCAAAAATACAGAATTAAAAGATATTTGTTTTACAGGTAATGTAGATGATGTAGAAATTAATAGTATTGAAAAAGCAAAGCAATATTTAAATGATGATTGGTATAAAAAAATGCAAAAAATTATTACAGAAAATAAAGGTAAAGATTGTGATAATACAATACCAGAAGGTATTATTACAGGCGTATTAGAAGATAGTGATGAACTACAAGCAATTATTACCAGTGATTGGGATAAACTTGCAAAAATCCAAAAAATAAAAAATGATAACCACCTTTAAAAACACCCAAGCACTAAGTGATTTTAAGCAAACTGCTATTAATAAAAAACTAATAAATGCAGGTGTTGATAATATTTTACTAACAACTGAGTTTGTGCATTTTGTAAATAGTGATAGCACTTTAAGTACTGCAGATGTTGATATTCTTAACTCTTTACTTAACTATAACGATAAACTTCTAAAAAATACCAGCAATACACTTATTATAATTCCTAGACTTGGTACTATATCCCCTTGGTCGTCAAAAGCTAGTGATATTATTCATTTATGCGGTTTACACACTGTTAAAAGGGTGGAGCGAGGTATTATTTACCATTTTGATAAGCTTATTGCTAATAAATTGGCTGTTTTAGATATTATTATGGATAAAATGACTGCAACAGAGTTAAGTAGTGAGGCTGATGGAGGACTGATTTTTGCAGAATACCAGCCTAAGCAAATGACAAGTATAGATATTTTAGCGAATGGCAAAACCGCCTTAAAACAAGCAAATATTGGACTAGGTTTAGCATTAAGTGATATAGAAATTGATTATTTATTGGATAATTTTATTAAGTTAGGCAGAAATCCTAGTGATGTTGAGTTAATGTCATTTGCACAGGCTAATTCTGAGCATTGTCGGCATAAAATTTTTAATGCCAACTGGATAATTGACGGTATAAAGCAAGACTTATCATTGTTTGATATGATTAGAAATACTTATAAGAAAAATCCAAAAGGGTTATTATCAGTTTATAGTGATAATTCTGCGGTAATGGAGGGTTTTAGGGGCATTAGGTTTTGTCCTAATAGTGATGGATTATATCAAGAGAATGTTGAGGATAGAAATATTCTAATAAAAGTAGAAACTCATAATCATCCTACTGCTATTGAGCCATTTTCAGGTGCTGCTACTGGTGCAGGTGGCGAGATAAGAGATGAGGGGGCAACAGGGCGAGGTTCTAAGTCTAAGGTTAGTTTATGCGGTTTTTCGCTCTCTAATCTTAATATTCCACATGCAAAACAATCGTGGGAGGCGGACTACGGTAAACCTAAGCAAATAAAATCAGCACTAGATATTATTATTGAAGCACCTATTGGGGCTGCTAGTTTTAATAATGAGTTTGGCAGGCCTAATATTTGCGGTTATTTTCGTACATATCAACAAGAAGTGCAAGGTCGTATGTATGGCTATCATAAACCTATTATGTTAGCAGGTGGCTTAGGACATATTCAAACAAAACACATTGACAAAGACAATATCCCTAGTGGTAGTCTTATTATTGTTTTAGGTGGGGCTGCAATGCTAATTGGCTTAGGTGGTGGGGCATCCTCTAGTATTGATAGTGGCTCACAAAGTGAAGAACTTGATTTTGCCTCAGTACAACGCGCAAATGCAGAAATGCAAAGGCGTTGTCAAGAAGTAATAGATACTTGTACTGCTATGTACGATAATCCCATTATATCAATACACGATGTAGGTGCTGGTGGTTTATCAAATGCCTTGCCAGAGTTAGTAAATGATAGCAATAAAGGGGCAATATTCAACATAAGAGCTATACCGTGTGCTGATAAACAACTTTCACCTATGGAGATTTGGTGTAATGAATCACAAGAGCGGTATGTATTAGCTATTAATAAAAATAAGCTAGATATTTTTAGTAGTATTTGCACAAGGGAGCGAGCTCCATTTGCGATATTAGGGCAAGCAACAGACAAAAAAGAATTGATATTACAAGATAGTTTATTTAATAACAAACCTATAAATATACCTATGGCAATATTATTAGGCGATACTCCAAAAACTATTAAAAATATTATTTATAATAATACAAAATTAGCAAAATTTAAAACAAGTAATATCAACATAGACGAGGCAATTTATAAAATACTTGCCTTGCCTACTGTTGCTAGTAAAAACTTTTTAATAACCATAGGCGATAGAACAGTAACAGGCTTAGTGGCTAGGGACCAAATGGTAGGTAAGTGGCAAACACCTGTTGCTGATTGTGCTATATCTATTAATGATTATAACGGTTTTAAGGGCGAGGCAATGGCAATAGGTGAAAAAGCACCTCTTGCTATATGTAATGCTAAGGCATCAGCTAGAATGGCTGTTGGCGAAGCACTAACTAATTTAATGGCTGTTGTTATAGATGATATTAGTGATATTAATTTATCGGCTAATTGGATGTGTGCTAGTGGTAGTGATGATGAGGATTATAAATTGTTTCAAGCAGTAAAAACAATAGCTATGGAATTATGTCCTAAGCTAAATTTAACTATACCAGTTGGCAAAGATTCTTTATCTATGAAAAGCACTTGGGCTAATAATGGTATTAATAAACAAGTAGTATCACCTTTGTCATTAATTATTAGTGCATTTAGTAAGGTAGCTGATGTTACAAAACAACAAACTCCAGTTTTAGATACTAATATAGAGAGTGAATTATTATTAATTGATTTAGGCTTTGGCAAAAACCGTTTAGGAGGTTCTTGTTTAGCACAAGTTTATAACAATACTGGCGATATTACCCCTGATTTAGATGATGCGAAAATATTTAAAAACTTCTTTAATGTTATTAATAAACTTAATAATGATAATTTAATAAACAGCTATCATGACCGCTCGGATGGTGGGGTTATAGTAAGTTTGTTAGAAATGGCATTTAGCTCACATTGTGGACTTAATATTTATAGTAAAAACAAACTAATAGACGATTTATTTAATGAAGAATTAGGCTGTGTAATTCAAGTAAATATAGCCAATAAAGACAAGGTTTTAGCACAATTAAATAAAGCAGGTTTAGCAAATGCAACTAGACTTATAGCCAAGATAAATGCTACTGATAATATAAATATTTTTAAAGATGATAAGTTATTATTTAATGCTAGTCGTGCTGATTTACAACAAAAATGGAGTAGCACTTCTTACGAGATAGCTAAACTAAGAGACAATACAGAATGCGTTCAACAAGAATACGATGGTATTTTAGATGACACTGACGGCTTACAAATTAAAGTAAATTTTGCTGTTGATAAATTAACTATTCCTTATATTAATAAGGGAATTAAGCCTAAGATTGCAATACTACGAGAACAAGGCATAAACGGGCAAACAGAAATGGCGGCTGTTTTTGATAGGGTAGGTTTTGATGCTTTTGATGTTCATATGAGTGATATTTTAGCAAATCAAATTAACTTAGCTGATTTTAATGGCTTAGTTGCCTGTGGTGGTTTTTCTTACGGTGATGTTTTAGGTGCAGGGCGAGGTTGGGCAAATTCTATTTTATATAATGCTAGTGTAAAAGATGAGTTTGCTAAATTTTTTACAAGGGGCGATAATTTTACCTTAGGAGTTTGTAATGGCTGTCAAATGCTGTCAAATTTAACAGAAATTATCCCAAATAGCAGTAACTTCCCTAAGTTTAAGGATAATAAATCTGAGCAATTTGAAGCAAGGTTTTCAGCGGTTAAAGTACAAAAATCAAACTCAATATTTTTCTCTGGTATGACAGGTTCAATATTACCTGTTGCCATAGCACACAAAGAGGGCAGAGCGGTGTTTAATGGCAATGAAAATAGTGATAATTTTGCCCTAAAATATGTGGATTACAATGGCTTAGATGCGACAAAATACCCCCATAATCCTAATGGCTCTGATTATTCACTAGCAGGGCTTGCAAATGATAACGGACAAGTAACAATTATGATGCCGCATCCAGAACGAGTATTTAGAGCTGTGCAAAATTCATATCACCCTAAAAATTGGGGCGAGTATTCACCATGGATTAAAATGTTTTTAAATGCTAGAAAACACTTTGATTAATTGTGCATTATAAATTAATTCGTACTAATCGCAGAACTTTAGCATTACAAATTAATGATAAAGCAGAGTTAATTGTGCGAGCTCCATTTAGGATGAATATTAATAAAATAGATGATTTTGTTACTAAAAAAAATGATTGGATTGCTAAAACTAAGCAAAAAATTAATAAAACATTACAATACAAAAATTGTAATGAGTTTTATTACTTAGGCATTAAATATGAGCTAATAATAGTTAAAAATCAAATCGAGGATTTAATTTTTGATGGGAATAAATTTTGTTTAAATGAGCAACAACAAACAAATAAAACTAAAATTTTTAATAGTTGGTATAAGCAAGAGTTTACTAAAATTTGTCAGCCTATAATTATAAATTATGCAAAAAAATACTCTTTAAATTATAATAAATTAAGTATTAAGAGCCAAAAAACTATTTGGGGTTCATGTAGTGCTAAAAACAATATAAGTCTTAATTATATGCTAGCACAAGTGCCAATTAAGAGTATAAATTATGTTGTAATACACGAATTATGCCACACAATATATAAAAATCATTCGCAAGATTTTTGGCATTTAGTTAAAGAAATTATGCCAGATTATAAAATACAACAAAAGTTTTTAAAAAGTATTAGCACAAGACTATCATAAGAATAAACACTAACAATCTGCACTTTATAAAATAATTATAGTTACACCCACCGTCATTGCGAACACTGTTTTTTAGTGTGTGGCAACATACTGGTACTAATTATTCCAACCCGTCATTGCGAACACTGTTTTTTAGTGTGTGGCAATCTCACGACTTTTACAAAGTCTCGCAATGACGGTGGGTATAATTCCAATTATCAATTCTTAGTGCTTTTTTTAAATCATACCGCAAATATCTCACAACAAAAATATACCTTACAAGCACAATGTCTATATGGGGTGTTTGAGGGGCTGTTGTACAATAGTTGTAATGAAGGAACTAGTTCTGCCCCTCAATTAAAAAACAATCAAAACAACTTAACACAAACCAAACAACCTGTAATTGCTGTTAGGGGTTTGGGGATATTCCCCAAAGTAAGCTTTGCTTACTATTTTAGGTACTTTTTTTAATCAACATTTGGCATAATTCCAATTCGTTATTGTTAGTGCTTTTTTAAATTACATTGCTTTTGTAGTACGAGATTGCCACGCTTTTTACAAAGTCTTGCAATGACGGTGGGTATAATTCTAATTCTCAATTCTTAGTGCTTTTTTAAAACCACACCGCGAATATCTCACGACAAAAATATACCTTACAAGCACAATCTCTATATGGGGAGTTTGAGGGGCTGTTGTACAGTGAGAGACCTTTGCATAAACATTGAATAATCATTAAAACGCCCACTTTCACCAACTTGGTTATTTTCTTAAAACCAGCTTTAGCCCTTAATATATTCGGGCTGCACTCACAGAAATAACTGTCTCCGCCTAACAAAGCCTCCAGCCTACCGCCAATGCAGCAGTTGAATTCAGGCATTATAAGTAATTATGAACTCAAAATTATTTGCAAAGAGAATAAATGAGGTCAGATATCGTCTTGTGAAACAATTTTAGTTTTTATACAGTTGGGGATGATATAAGTATTAATGCCATTAACTTAAAACACAACCATATACTTATGCTACAATAATGGCATGGATATTTTTAAAAACAGCAAACAAAAAGACAACATTGACAAATATTGTTTTGATGTCTCCAAAATAATTTTAGCTATACTTGTTATAGTACCTATTGTAAAAGATGGACTAACCAATACATTGCTAACAATTGGTGGCATATCTCTTGTGCTGTTTTTCTTTTTAACTGGTTATTTATTAGATGGTAAGGAGGTTTTAGATGAGTGATTATGCATTTGCTTTATTAGTTGTAGGTATTTTTGGTTTTGCTTTATTAACAATTGCTATTTTGTATAAGCCGCATTCTACAAAAAATCGTACAACCACCTAACAAATCATTCCAGCAGATGGGCAAAAGTAGCCCACCTCTGAGTTTTAATGTTATAAGTGATTATGAACTCAAAATTATTTGTAAAGGGAATAAATGAGGTCAGATACCGTCTTGTGAAACAATTTTAGTTTTTATACAGTTGGGGATGATATAAGCATTAATGCCATTAACTTAAAACACCAACAATATGCACTTTATAAAATAATTATAATTATACCCACCGTCATTGCGAACACTGCTTTTTAGTGTGTGGCAATCTTAGGCAACATACTGGTACTAATTATTCCAACCCGTCATTGCGAACACTGTTTTTAATGTGTGGCAATCTCACGCCTTTTACAAGTCTCACAATGACGGTGGGTATAATTCTTATGCAGTATTTTAATGAGTTTTTTGCTATAAGTATATTATGTTATCCATTTGTTTAGCTATTTTTGTATCGTGAGTTACAATTATTATAGTAGTATTATAATTTTTGTTTAATTCTAATAATATCTGTATTACTTTTTGAGCATTATGGTTATCAATATTTCCTGTTGGCTCATCGGCAAAAATACATGGCGGATTAGTGATTATTGCTCTGGCAATGGCTACTCTTTGGCTTTCACCTCCTGATAGTTGATTTGGGTTTTTATTAGTTAAATATGTTAAGTCTAAGTCTATTAATAATTGTTTTGCTTTATCATAAGCGGTACTATTATTGCCATTTTTTATCAGTAGTGGCATAGCTATATTATCTAAAACATTAAAATCAGATAATAAATAATGAAATTGATAAATAAAACCTATATTTTGTTGTCTAAATAGACTTTTTTTAGTTTCTGATAAAGAGTTTAATTTATGCTTATTAACAATAATATTACCAGATTTAACATTATCTAGTCCGGCTAATAAATTAAGCAAAGTTGATTTTCCCGTGCCAGATTTACCTAATATTGCTACTTTTTCTCCTGTTAATACTGTTAAATTAAAATTACTTAGTATTGTATGTTCGCTATTATAATAATAGTAAACATTATTGCATTCTATCATCCTATTAGTCATACTTAATTGCATCTGTAATTTTAGTTTTACTTGCTTTATAGGCAGGGTATATGGCAGATAATATAGTTAGGGTAAATGCTGTAATAACTACAAATAATATATCAAAAACTTGTACTTGTGATGGCAAATTATTAATATAAAAAATGTCTTTTGGAAATAATTGAAAATTAAATAATTGCTCTAAAAACAACACCACAGCCTCAACATTCAAACTAAGTAAAACACCTAATAAAACACCAATAATTATACCTACGGTGCTTGATATTAAACTTTGATAAAAAAATATCCTCATAATACTAAATGGCGTCATACCTATGGTTCTTAGAATTGCTATATCAGTCTTTTTATCAACTACTACCATCACCATCATTGATATTAGATTAAAAGATGATATAACAATAATAAAAAATAAAATAACCGCTATCATATTTTTTTCAAGAGTGAGTGCTTGTAATAAATTACTTTTTTCGTCTTGCCAACTAATAGCATAATAATTATTATCAAGCTCTTTGTATAATTTACTAGTTATTTGTCTTGCCTGAAATATATCATAAAATTTTAATCTTAAACCATTGACATAGCCGTTCATATTGTATAATTTTTGTGCCATATTGATAGACATTAGTAGCAAAGAATTATTATATTCTTTAATGCCAATATCAAAAATTCCCACTACTTCAAAGCTTTTAAATTTAGGGATTATGTCAATTATAGGGCTGTTAATATTTGATGTTAGAACTAATACTTTATCGTTTATACCTACGGCTAATTCTGTGGCTAATTCTAGTCCTATTATTATCTGTGCTTTATTATTATCTATGGTATTAGTACCGTATTTAATGTATTTAAATATATCAGATGTTTTATGCTCTAAATTAGTATCTACACCACGGACAATAGCACCTATGGAGTTTTTATTATTGCTAAGTAATGCATACTGCTTAATGTATGGAGATATTGCTTGTATTTGTTTATTCTTTTGTAATTTTGTAATTAAATTTTTATAATCTGATATTTTATTATCATAATTAGTAATATAAGCATGTGATATGGCACTTAAAATTCTAGTTTTTAATTCTTGTTGAAGTCCATTTGTAACTGATAAAACCGTTATTAATGATATTATGCTAATTATTAATCCTATAATTGAAATATTAGATACAAAAGAAGTATAGCTATTAGTTTTGGTATTTTTTATATAAGAAAAAGCTATTTTTAATTCTGTTGATAACATAATATTTTATGGTAGAATTACAATTATTCATAAATTATAGTTTAATAACACCAACTATAAATTATTTAATTTATTAAAAATAATTGAAAATCAACAAAAGTGAAAGTAGTAAATTAAAATTATGGCAAGTATTATTATTGCCACTTAGTTTAATATTTTTTATTATTGTCATAATTCGCAGGTACTTTTACAAAATAGGGCTTAAAAAAACTATTCGTTTTAAAAAGCCTGTTATAGTTGTTGGTAATATTACAGTAGGTGGCAGTGGAAAAACTCCACTGGTAATTGCCATTGTCAAATACTTACAAAAACAAAACCTAGTAGTAGCCGTGGTATCAAGAGGGTATAAAGGCAAGCACAAAAAAGGAACCCTACTACTTGATGATAATACCGATGTAAAACTATCAGGTGATGAGCCAAAATTAATATTAGCAGAAACTAAGGCTATAGTAGCAATCAATAAAAATAGGGCTGATGCTGTTAATGAAGTCATAAAGCAAGGGGCGGATGTAATAATTAGCGATGATGGTTTACAGCATTATGCTATGGATAGAGATATTGAGATAGTAGTTATTGATAATATGTCTGGTATTGGCAATGGCTTTTTACTACCATCTGGAATATTAAGAGAGGGTTTAAGCAGATTAAACAATGCCGATATTTTGGTGTATAACCATAGAATATGTGGTAGTTACAATAATAATAGCTTAAATCCGTATTTTAATAGAATGTTTAATATGAACTTTGAAGTGTTAAACTTTGTTAATATAGCAACAAAAGAAAGTAAAACAGTAGCAGAAATATTAGCTACAAGTGATAAATTTTATGCAATAAGTGCTATTGCTAGGCCTGATAACTTTTTTGAGCAATTAAGATATTTAGGTTTTGACATAACAACTAAGAGTTTTACTGACCATTATTTATTTAAAATGACGGATTTTGATGATATGTACCAATATCCATTGTTAATGACTCATAAAGATGCGGTAAAATGTTCATCTTTTGCTACAAAAAATATGTGGTACTTAGCAATAAAGGTTAAATTAGACGATAACTTTTTTAATACTATATATAAAAAACTAATATACAAAACTAAATGATAGATGAAAACTTGTTGGCTATGCTAGTATGTCCTACATGCAAACAGCCACTCTACGAAAAAGACAATAAATTAATTTGTAACTCTTGTAAACTTTCTTATCCTATTATTGATGGTATTCCTGTGTTATTAATTACAGAGGCACAAAAAGAAAACAATTAATATGTCTTTTATAGTTATTATTCCAGCAAGATATAAGTCAACTAGATTAAAAAATAAATTATTACTAGATATTAATGGCAAAAGCATAATTCAAAGAACATATGAAAATGCCAAACAAAGCCTAGCAAAAGAAATAATAATTGCAACAGATAATAAAATTATAATTGATGCCTGTAATATTTTTGGTGCTAAAACTTGCCTTACAAGCAGTAAACACATATCTGGTAGCTCAAGAATAACAGAGGTAATAACAAAATACAATATAAATGACGATGAAATAATAGTGAATTTACAAGCAGATGAGCCTATGCTAAGTGCCAAACTTATAAATCAAGTAGCCAATAATCTTAATAGCAAAGATTATAATGTTGCTACTCTTTGTGAAAATATTAGTGATAAAAAACAATACTATGACAGCAATTGTGTTAAAGTTGTACGCGATAAATTTAATAATGCTCTTTATTTTTCTAGGGCAAATATTCCTTATTTTAGAGATGATAGTATTAATTTAGCATTGTGCTATAAACACATTGGTATTTATGCTTATAGGGCAAAATTTTTAGTAAAATATATCAATAAAACTAAAACTTCTTATTATGAGAGGGCGGAATTATTAGAGCAATTAAGCATTTTATACGCAGGACATAAAATTCATACTGATACAGCTATAACAAGTTCAGGCATTGGTATTGATACTAAGCAAGATTTAGATAATGTTAGAAAAATTTTAAAAAATAATTGAAGTAATGATAATTATAGATGGTAAAAAAATAGCTAATAATTTATTAAATAAGCTTAGTTTAGAAGTACAAACATTCACTAAACAGCCAGGACTAGCAGTTGTGTTAGTTGGTGATGACCCAGCATCTGTAATTTATGTAAAAAATAAAATTAGTGCCTGTAATAAAGTAGGTATTTATTCAAAAAAAATAGCCACTAGAAAGGATATTAGTCAAAATGATCTTTGTGTTTTAATAAATAAACTAAACGATGATGATGATATTCACGGTATTTTAATACAATTGCCACTACCAAAACACATAAACACTAGTACTATATTAAATACTATAAAAATAGAGAAAGATGTAGATGGCTTGCATCCATATAATGTTGGACTACTTGTGAAAAATAAACAAGGGATAAGACCTTGTACTCCCAAGGGTATTATGTACTTATTAAAGCAACATAATATTGATTTAGTAGGTAAAAATGCTGTGGTAATAGGAGCATCTAATATAGTTGGTAAGCCTATGGCACTTGAATTATTAAATGCTAGGGCAACAGTTACTATTTGTAATAGTAAAACTAAAAATTTAATAAATTTTACCAAAGATGCTGATATTATAGTAGTAGCAGTAGGCAAGACTAAAATACTAAATGCAAATATGATAAAAAAAGACAGCATTATTATTGATGTTGGCATTAATCGTTTAGACGATAATAGTATAATAGGCGATGTAGATTTTACTAATGTCAGTAAAAAAGCTAGTTTTATAACCCCTGTGCCAAATGGTGTTGGTCCTATGACTATTGCTAGTTTGGTTGATAATACTATAATGATGTATAAAAAATATGATAAAGCTATTACTAAAACCAATTAGAGAAGGCATAGGCAGGATTATTGTTTTAGGTGATTATTTAACTAGAACTAAGCAAGTAACAAGAGATGAAAAAACACAACAACTGGTAGATTTAGAGTGCAAAAACCTAAGTTTATATCAATTTTATGCTTGTCCTTTTTGTGTTAAAGTACGCAGAAATATCCACAAACTAGCATTAAATGTAACTTATAAAAATGCCAAACAAGAAGATATTAGACAAGAATTACTAACAAGAGGCGGTAAAATTCAAGTGCCATGCTTGCAAATTAAATCAGCATCAGGGGATAAATATATCTATGAATCAAATGATGTTATCCAATATTTGAATGATAGGTTTAGATAAAAAACTATTTTTATATTATTACGATGGCTGTTTTTTTTGTACTAAGGTATTAAACTATATAAAAAAACACAATATAACAAATATAGAATTAAAAGACACAAATAAAGATAATAATCGCCAAAACTTAATAAAGTACGGCCTATCACCTCAGGTGCCATGCTTAGAGATTAAATTAGTATCAGGCAATAAATGGCTTTATGAATCAGATGATATTATAGATTATATTAGCAAAAACTAGGTTAAAGTTAAAATAATACTAGCATATTTATGCAAAGGTCTCTTATAATTTAAAACAGATTATTTTGCTTTTTGGCTTGAATACCAAGGTGCTTGTAAGCTAACTCTGTTGCTATTCTACCTCTGGAACTACGCATTATCAAACCTTGTTGTATTAAATAAGGTTCAACCATATCCTCTATAGTGCCTTTTTCTTCACCTATGGCTGTTGCTATGGTTTCAATACCAACAGGACCACCTGAAAATTTTACTGCTATTGTTGTTAGATATTCTCTATCTAATGACTCTAATCCCATAACATCTACTTTTAAGGTTTTTAAAGCATCTTTACTTATAGCTTTATTAATAACACCATTGCTTTTAATATCAGAAAAATCTCTTACTCTTCTTAATAGTCTATTAGCTATTCTAGGCGTGCCTCTTGAGCGTTTTGCTATTTCTTTAGCACCAGCAATTTCTGTTGTAATATTCAAAATATTAGCAGAGCGAGTAATTATTTTTTGTAAATCATCAATATCATAAAATTCTAATCGCTGAATAATACCAAATCTATCTCTAAGAGGTGAAGTTAGCATTCCCGCTCTGGTTGTAGCACCTATTAAGGTAAATGGGGCTAAATCTAATTGCATAGAGTGTGCTGCTACACCTTCGCCTATCATTATATCTAGTCTAAAATCTTCTAATGCTGGGTATAAAATTTCCTCTACAACAGGGTTTAATCTATGAATTTCATCAATAAACAATAAATCATTTTCTTCTAATTTAGTTAAAATAGCTGCTAAATCTCCAGAACGCTCTAGTATAGGTCCTGAGGTTTTGATTAGTTTACCACCCATTTCGTTAGCTATTACATTAGCAAGTGTAGTTTTACCAAGACCTGGCGGACCATAAATTAAACAATGATCTAAGGTAGATTTCCTTTTTTTAGCAGCCTTAATAAATAATAACATTTGCTCAATAATATCTTTTTGCCCTATATAATCAGATATTTTTTGTGGGCGAACAGAGTTTGCTATTGTAATATCACTTTTTTGTTGAATTGAACTTAATATATTATCTTCTTCAATCATAAAAGATTAGTTTAATACTTTTATCAAAATAGTAATTGTTGTGCCATCAGTCTTTGTTAGTATAATTTTTTTAGATACTTGGTGTTTATGCCAACTTTGAGTTGTTGAATAATCTATATACCAGTTTTCATATGTAGTTATTTTATTCTTTACTAAGAATATTAATTTAGGTATTAGACTAATTGGCAAATGAAAGTCATATCTATCAATAAACCATTTGTCAATATTAGCTGTTTTTTCATCGTCATCTATTATATAAACATTATTTTCTTTGACAATTTTCAAATGCCAAATATTAAATAGTGCTGATAGATTTATTGTTAATTTATCCTTACTTTGTTGCCAATGTATATTGATTAACCTATCATATTCTTTACTAAGAATGTTAACTTTCATTTCTAGTATAAATTCATCAGGAGGATAGTCAGTATGTTTTATTTTATCAATGATAGTGACACTGCTACAAGATATAAAAAATAAACATATAAGAATATAATAACTATTTTTGAGAATGTTATTCATATTTATGCAAAAGTCTCTCATAAACAATAATGTATAATGTGTTGTTTGTTTTGTATAGAAGTAGTATTTAAAATATGCAAATAATTATTATTAGTGTTAATCATCAATTAACCCCCATTGAGATAAGAGAAAAAGTAGCATTTAATAAAACTAACTTAGTTAGTTGTTTAACTGAATTATACAGCTATAATTATGTTAATAGTTGTGTAATTCTTTCAACTTGCAATAGATCAGAGGTTTTTATTACCACTGATTTTACCTTAGAAAAAGCCAGTAAACTATTAATTAATTGGTTTGCTAATACTCATAATATAGCAGTAGATACAATTAACAAATACATAAACTTATTTTCTTATGACAAGGCTATAAAACATATTTCTATGGTAGCATCTGGGATAGATTCTTTGATAGTAGGTGAGCCACAAATACTAGGGCAACTAAAAGAAAGTTATCAAATAGCCCAAGATAGCAAAACCTTAGATAAGCTTATGAAAAAGTTGTTTCAGCATGCTTTTTTTGTAGCAAAAAATATTAGAACTAATACTAAAATTAATAACTATCCTGTTTCTGTTGCTTATTGCGGGGTCAAATTAGCAAAACAAATTTTTACTAATTTAAGTAAACAAACAGTACTACTAATAGGTGTAAATGAAATGACAGAGCTATCTGCTAGGCATTTTATTGATAAAAATATTAATGAATTAATAATAGCCAATAGGACTATAGCTAAAGCAAAAAAGATGGCAGATAAATATAATGCTACTGCAATTAATCTAACAGACTTAGCAGATTATTTATACAAAGCTGATATTATTATTTCTGCTACTGCAAGTTCTGTTCCTATTTTAGGCAAGGGAATTATTGAAAGTGCCTTAAAGCAAAGAAAAAGAATGCCAATGCTTATTTTAGATATAGCAGTCCCCAGAGACATTGAACCTGAGGTTGAACAATTAGAAGATGTTTATCTTTATACTATTGATGATTTAAAACAAGTTGTAGATAAAAATATATCTAATAGGAATCAAGAAAAAATATTAGCAGAAAATATTATTGACAAGCATATGCAAGATTTTAAACTATGGTTAGATTTATTACCACAAGAGACAATTATCAGTGAATATAAAGATGAAGCCAATGAAATTAAACAACAATTATTAAATAAAGCACTTAAAAAAATAAATAATGGCGATGATAGTGCTGTTGTTATTAAAACATTAGCAGACCAATTAACTAATAAATTATTACATAAAACATTTAGTAATATTAAAAATAATGAGCAAAATAAGCTAAAATAATTATAACAATTACTTATTAAACTTAATAATAATGAAAGCATCACTATTAGCAAAATTAGAGCAAACATCTTTGCGTTTAGATGAAATAAATGCTTTATTAGCAAGTGGTACTACGCACAAAGTTATTAAAGATTTATCCATAGAACACTCCCAAATTAGCCCTATAGTTGATAATTATAATAAATATCTAAATGCACAAAAAAACTTACAAGATGCCAAAGAATTATTACAATCGGATGATTTAGAATTAAGGGAAATAGCAAAAGAAGAATTTACAAGCAATAAAGAGTTGCTAGCTACATTAACACTTGGCTTACAAAAAAGCTTATTACCAAAAGATGAAAACGATACAAGAGATGTTATTTTAGAAATTCGTGCTGGTACAGGTGGCGATGAGGCCAGTATTTTTTCTGGCGATTTATTAAAAATGTATTTACGATTTGCAGAAAAACAAAATTGGAAAAGTGAAATAATAACTAGTAGTACAGGAGACCATGGTGGCTTTAAATTAGTCATTGCGAAAATTGAAGGCAATAATGTATATGCTAAATTAAAATTTGAATCAGGGGTACATAGAGTACAAAGAATACCAGAAACAGAATCGCAAGGCAGAGTACATACCTCAGCCTGTACAGTTGCTATTATGCCTGAAGTATCTAATATAGAAGAGATAGATATTAATATGGGCGATGTTAGAGTAGATACTTTTAGAGCATCTGGGGCAGGGGGACAACATGTTAATAAAACAGACTCAGCAGTTCGCGTTACTCATATACCAACTGGAGTGGTAGTAGAGTGTCAAGATGGGCGTTCACAACACAAAAATAAAGCCCAAGCACTATCAATACTAGCATCAAGAATACTAGATGCTAGGCAACAAGAACAACACAAAAATATAGCAGAAAATCGTAAACAATTAGTTGGTAGTGGCGATAGGTCCGAAAGAATTAGAACTTATAATTTTCCCCAAGGCAGGGTAACAGACCATAGAATTAACTTAACTCTTTATAAGTTGTTAGACATATTAGAGGGTAATTTAGCAGATATTATTGAAGCTCTTATTATTGAACAACAAGCACAATTATTAGTTGATATTTAGAGACTTTTGCATAAATAGGGGTGATTGAATTCTGATTTTTGCTTAATATAAGTGAGTGGAAAGCAGGTTTTTGATGATTATTCATGTTTATACAAAGGTCTAATTTAATTACTTATTGACAATCAGGACATAGTCCATATAAATATAAACAATGGTCTGTTAGTTTATAACCATATTTTTTAGCTATATCTTTTTGATGCTTTTCAATTACACTATCTTGAAACTCATCAATTTTGCCACATTTAACACATACTAAATGGTCGTGATGCTCATTGGTATTTACTTCAAACACAGCTTGGCTTTCAAATGTAAGCTTATTTACTATTCCTGATTTTTCAAATTGTGCTAAAACTCGGTAAATTGTTGCTATACTAATTTCAACATTTTGTAACATTAAATACCTATATACATCTTCAACACTTAAGTGCCTTTTAGGACTATTTTCTAATGCTTCAAGAATTTTTAGTCTAGGGGCGGTTGTTTTTAATCCTACTTTTTTTAAATCACTGGAATTCATAATGTATTTTTTACCTTATTTTAAATACCAAAGCAAATTTTAAAAATTACTATATTATAGGTAGGGGATAAATATGAGCTAATGGCAAAATAATAATTTAACCCTTTCTTCACATAAAAAGCCTGTTAAGTAACTATATAAGAATTATTTTTTATCTTTATGTAGTAATAGCAAATAATGTAAAATATATTTTTTACTTAATTTTCATCATAAATGCGTTATATTCTTGCCTTATTATTACTAATTAGTATTATATCTTGCACCGATAAAATTACATACACATCAAAAATAAATCAGGGCAACAGCCTAGATAAATTCAGAGTAAACCAGTTAAAAATAGGCATGACTAAACAAGAAGTAGTGAAGTTATTAGGTGCACCAATAATAGTGGACATATTTCATGATAATCAATGGGACTATGTTAATTATTCAACTGATATTAAATATAGATTAAGAATTATTTTTAAAAATAATAAAGTATCTAAAATAGACAGCATTAATCTTAATGAGCTAAAAGAATTAAATAGTAAGCAAAAAATATTAGAACAAAAAAGACTAGCTAAAGAGCAAGAATTATTAGCACAAAAACTAGCAAAGAGTCAAAAACTCAAAAAGCAAGAATTATTAAGACAAAATTTATTAAAGCATAAAAAAATATTAGAAAAGAAATTACAAGAAAAAGAATTACAAGCAAAGAAATTACAAGCAAAGAAGTTACAAGCAAAGAAATTACAAGCAAAGAAATTGCTATTACAAAAACTTAAAACTCAACCAACAATAGAAAAATTTACCAATAGTAATAAATTAAACTCAACCAGCGATAGCAGAATTATAATTGATGTCAAAGGGCAATTTAATAACCCATCTGATAAAATAATTATTAAAAAATAACTAATATTCTCTCTCAAAATATAATTGTTTGATATAGTAGTTTTAATTTATTTTTTACTTTAAACGAGACCTTTGCATAAACAGGGGTGATTGACAGAATTCTGATTTTTGCTTAATGTAAGTGAGTGGAAAGCGTGGTTCTGATGATTATTCATATTTATGCAAAGGCCTCTAAACAATGCTAATTTTTTACACCTTGTACAGTGTCATTATGTTTTGGGTATAATTAAGTTCAGTATTTATTATTTTAATTATTATATGGCACTTATAGTTCAAAAATATGGTGGTACTTCTGTTGCTTCTGTGGAATTAATTCAAAAGATAGCTAAAAGAATAAAACTAGCAAAACTAGCGGGTAATGATATTGTAGTTAGTGTTTCTGCTATGGGTAATAGGACTAATGATTTATTAGAGCTTGCAAAAAATGCTAGCACCATTAATGATAATTATTACAAGCCATCAAGTAGAGAATTAGATGCACTACTATCAACAGGAGAGCAAATAACAATTGCTGTGCTTGCTATGGCGCTACAAGCTATTGATTGTGATAGTATATCTTACAATGCCTATCAAGCTAAGGTTATAACAGATAGCTCTCATGGCAAGGCTAGAATCAAATCTATTGACGCAGAAATAATAAAAAAACATTTATCAAGTGGAAAAGTTATTGTAGTAGCAGGTTTTCAAGGAATAGATAAAAATAACAATATTACCACCTTAGGAAGAGGTGGTTCGGATACTACTGCGGTAGCATTAGCAGTAGCATTGTCTGCTGATGAATGTCAAATATACACTGATGTTGATGGTGTTTATACTACTGACCCTAAAATAGTACATGACGCAAAAAGAATAAAAGAAGTTAGTTATGAAGAAATGTTAGAAATGGCAAGTTTAGGCTCAAAAATATTACAAATTCGTTCAGTTGAATTTGCTAGCAAATATAAAGTACCACTCAGGGTATTATCATCAATGATAGATAATCCAAAAGGAACATTAATCACTAGTGAGGAAAATATTATGGAAGATGTAGTTATCTCAGCAATAGCTCATCAAAAAGATGAAGCAAAACTTAGTTTAATAGGAGTCCCTGATAAACCCGGTATTGCATTTGCAATTTTAGAGTCAATATCACAAGCGAATATTGAGGTAGATATGATAGTACAATCAGTATCAGCAAGAGAGGGTATGACTAACTTTGCTTTTACTGTGAATAGAGAAGATTTTGATAATGCTAAGGTAATACTAGAACAAAAATGTCAAGAATTAGGTGCTATTAGCATGCAAACAAATAATAAAATAGTTAAAATATCATTGGTTGGTATTGGTATGCGTTCTCATGCTGGTATTGCTAGTAAAATGTTTGGCGTGCTACACAAAGAAAATATAAATATAGATATGATAAGTACATCAGAGATAAAAATATCAGTAATTATAAATGAAAAATATTTAGAATTAGCAGTTCGTAGTTTGCATAGTGCTTTTAATTTAGATACAGAGGTGTAAAATGTCAATTATGGATGATAGAGATGGTTTGATTTGGCTGGACGGCAAATGGGTACAATGGCGTGAAGCTAAAATACATGTATTAACACATACTTTGCATTATGGTATGGGAGTATTTGAAGGCATGAGAGCTTATGAGGCAGAAGGTGGTAGTGCTATTTTTCGTTTACAAGAGCATACAGATAGGTTGTTTAATTCAGCACATATATTAGGAATGAAAATCCCTTATGACAAAGATACAATAAATCAAGTTCAAAAAGATGCTTTGATTAAAAATAACTTAAAATCTGCTTATATTCGTCCAATGTGTTTTTATGGTTCAGAGGGCATGGGTTTACGAGCTGACAATTTAAAAGTTCATACTATGGTTGCTGCTTGGGAATGGGGTAGTTATTTAGGTGATGATAATATGAAAAACGGCTTACGAGTGCATACCTCATCATTTAGTCGTCATCATGTTAATAGTACTATGTGCAAAGCAAAAGCAAATGGTAATTATATAAATTCTATGTTAGCACTACAAGAAGCATTAAAAGATGGTTATGATGAAGCGTTATTGCTTGATGTTGACGGTTTTGTTGTAGAAGGTAGTGGAGAAAATGTTTTTATCATTAAAAAAGATGTACTTTATACTCCTGACTTAACCTCAGCACTTGATGGTATAACCCGTAATACAGTTTGTAAATTAGCAGAAGATTTAGGCTATAAAGTTATTGAAAAACGCATTACTAGAGATGAGGTATATTGTGCTGATGAAGCCTTTTTTACTGGTACTGCTGCTGAATTAACACCAATTAGAGAGTTAGATAATAGGAAGATAGGCAGTATTTGTATAGGTACTATTACTAAAAAACTACAAAACCTTTATTTTGATTGTGTTTACGGAAGAAATGCAAAATATTTGCAATGGTTAGAAGCAGGCAGAATAAATTAAAATAATATGATTAATAATGCTAATAAAGTATCTCATTATGTAGTTTATGAAAAAGACTTGCCTTTTTATTGTCCTCCTAACAACAGTAATATATCTCACCCTAGAGTTTTTTTAGATTTAAAACATAAGCTTAGTGCCTTATGTCCATATTGCTCTATGCATTATGTATTAAAAAAATAAAATGGCTAGGCCTATAATATTAGTAGGTGCTATGGGTTGTGGCAAAACACTTATAGGACATAAACTATCTCTTAAGTTAAAAAAAAACTTTTTTGATATAGATAATGAGTTGATTAAAAGTACAGGAGTTAGTATTATTGATATTTTTGACATTGAAGGCGAGGATATTTTTCGTAAACGAGAAACAAAAATGTTAAGTAAATTATGCACTATTGACGATATAATTTTAGCAACAGGAGGTGGTGTAGTAATTAGGAAAGAAAATCGCGAGCTTATAAAAAAATCAGGCTCAGTAATATATTTAAAATCTTCAGTTGAGTGTTTATACGATAGATTAAAATATAATCAAACTAGACCATTATTAAAAAATGTTAATAATAAAAAACAGGTAATTCAAGATATTATAAATTCAAGAGAAGAGTTATATTTAGAATGTGCTAATATTGTAGTAGATGTATCTTATAAAAAACATTATGTTGTTGTTAATGAAATTAAAAAAATACTTAAAATTTAGATACTTAATTGTTATATTGTTAGGTATTAATAATGTTTATGCAAATGGTTTATCAACAGCAACATTTACTAAGCAATTATTAGCATATCATCCATTTTTTAAACAACAAATACTAGCAAATTCTTTAGCAAAAAATACCATATATGGTACTCTGGCAAAACAAGATTGGGAGTTTTCTCTTACAGGACAATACACCTATCAAGATTTGAATAATATTACTAATTCTGCAACTAATAGTTACAATGATAGTAGAAATATTGCCTTAAATAGCTCATTATCAAGAGATATTTATGATACTGGCGGAAACATTAATTTATCGTATAGCGGTAGTGAAAATACTACTAGCAATACTAATTATAGCAATAATATAGCTGTAAATTATACTCATCCTTTATGGCGTAATAAAGACGGTTTAAATGATAAATTACCCTATGATTTAGCAATTATTAATAAGGAAATAACCACTATTGATACCACAAATAATAAACAAAATTTTATTTTAGAAAAACTAAAATTATTTGTTGATTTAACATATTTACAAAATTTAGTTAAGATAAATAATCAACGCTTATTTTTAACAAAAAAAGAGTTAAAACTAGTAAAAGATAAATTTAAAGTATCTTTGGCAGAAAAATTAGATGTTTTATTACAAGAAGATGCCTTATTAAGAAGCGAGCAAAATTTACAAGAAGTCAAACAATCACTACACGCATTACAAGAGAGTCTAGCTATTACCTTAGGAATTAGTAGAGATAAAATTATATCTGCTATGAATTTATACAAAATACATAAACTAGATACTGTAATTGATACTAATTTTTTAGTAAACAATAATTATAAACTGCGAATATTATCCTTAAATAAAGAAAAAATTAATCGTCAATTGTTATCAAACAAAGATATTAATAAAGCGAATTTAGATTTATCCTTAGGAATAGGTTTAATTTCAGAGCAAAAATCTTTCAAAGATAGTTTAACAAAATATAATCCCAATACCACAATAGGACTAAATTTATCTTACCCATTAGGGAATTTGGTTAATAATAATGAATTTGATAAATTAATATTAGACTTAGAAAATATAGATTATTTGTATCAGGAGAATGTAACAAACATAAAAGAACAAACACAGTCATTAATGGTTAAATTAAAATATTTAATAACTATTATTAACACCAATAAAAGGCAATTAACAATAGCAAAACAAAGAACAGAGGAAGAAGAATCTCGTTATAAAAATGGTGTTGGCAATACAACTTTTGTAATTCAGGCACAGGATAACGAAGAAAATATTAATTTGTTATATGCTAAAAATTTTGCAGATTATCAAAAATATTTTTTGGAGTATTTGACTTTTATTAATAAAATATATAAATAATAATGATTTTACCAGCAGTTACTGTACCCAAAAAATTATCCAAACAAGTAGGGCGGGCTATTTATGATTTTAATATGTTAAAAGATGGCGATAGGGTATTGTTAGCAGTATCTGGGGGCAAAGATTCTCTTAGTTTATTTCATATATTACAGCACTTCAAAAAATGTGCACCAATAAAATTTCATTTAGGAGTAGTTAGTATAGACCCAAAAGTAACAAGTTTTGATTTAAGCCCCTTGCTAGAATACTTTGCCAGCTATGGTGTTGATTATTTTTTAGAACAATTTCCAATCGTAGAACAGGCAAAAAAAAGCATGAAAGGAAATTCGTATTGTGCTTTTTGTGCAAGAATGAAACGCGGGTTAATGTATAAAATAGCAAGAAAGCATAATTACAATATTTTAGCTTTAGGACAGCATTTAGACGACTTAGCACAGAGTTTGA
This sequence comes from Gammaproteobacteria bacterium, assembly GCA_965207335.1. Classification (GTDB taxonomy): domain Bacteria; phylum Pseudomonadota; class Gammaproteobacteria; order PS1; family Pseudothioglobaceae. The sequence continues at coordinate 492,727 of OZ242267.1, read as the reverse complement.
TTATGTCAATTTTTCACAATGGACAATTACAAACAATGAAAGCAAATTACCTTAATAATGATGGCGATATTAATGTTATTCGTCCCTTAATTTATGTTAGAGAGAGACAATTAGTAAGTTTTGCCAACACAGCAAAATTACCAATTATAAAAGATAATTGTCCAGCTTGTTTTGCCAAGCCAACCCAAAGAGAGTATTATAAAAATTTACTAAATAAAGAAGAAAGCAGGGTTGCTAATTTATATGCAAATATTTTAAATGCTATAAAACCTATTTTAACAACAAATAAAACTACATAAAAAATAAAATAATGTTATTTTTTTTATCAAAATTGCCACTAAAGTTAAGTCATTTTTTAGGCTATATTATTGGTATATTTGCTTATTATAGTAATAGTAAAAGTAGGCAAAGTATAACTACTAATGTTAATTTATGTTTAACAGAATTAACAAAAAAACAACGCAGTAAGATTATAAAAAAAAATATTATAAATTTAACAAAATCATTATTAGAAGCACCTATTATTTGGGGTAATAACGCTAGCAAAAATAATAAATTAATTAAAAACATACAAGGTTTAGAACACCTTAGCGAAAATGATAATGTTATTATGCTTATACCTCATATAGGTGCTTGGGAATTATTAGGTAGATTTGCCAGTTATATTAGACATACAACAGCACTTTACAAACCATTGCGTAATAAAAAGTTTGATGAATTATTATTACAAGCAAGGCAAACAGATAATTATAATTTAGTAAACACACGATTTTCAGGGGTTGCAAAACTACAAAAAGCACTACGAAATAAAGATATAATCTGCATTTTGCCAGACCAAGTACCAGAAAATAATAAATCTAGTGTTGTGGTAGATTTTTTTAATATTCCTACACCAACTGCAACCATACTTGTTAAATTAGCCAGAAAATACAATAGTAAAATAATCTTATCTTATGCTAAACGCTTAGATTATGGCAAGGGGTTTAATTTGTATTTTAAAGAGATTGACATTTTATCTAAGGATAATGATATTACAAATGATTGTTTATTAATGAACCAAAATATAGAAAATTTAGTTAAAAAAAATCCAGAGCAATATTTGTGGCAGTATAAAAGGTTTAAAACACTGCAAAAATAAAAACACTAAATTAATAGAGACCTTTGCATAAATATTAATAATCATCAAAAGCCCACTTTTCACCAACTTAGCAATTTTTTAAACCCAGCCTTAGTCCTGCTAGGACAATGTTTAATAAAATCACTAATTCGGTAAAAATTAAATTTTTTGCTAATCACCCCTATTTATGCAAAGGTCTCTAGTAATTACAAAATATTCTAATTACTATACTACATACTTGTATAATATGCAGTTATGAGTTTTTTTGAAGACATTAATTGCGTATTTGCCAGAGACCCAGCCGCTAAAAACAAGTTTGAAGTTATTACCTGTTATCCAGGCGTTCAAGCCTTAATTATCCATAGATTTACCCATAAGTTATGGAATATTAAGCTTTTTTGGCTAGCACGGTTTATATCAGCTTTCAGTAGGATTATGACAGGTATTGAAATCCACCCAGGTGCTAAAATAGGCAGAAGACTATTTATCGACCACGGTATGGGTGTGGTAATTGGCGAAACAACAGAAATAGGCGATGATTGCACACTATATCAAGGTGTTACCTTAGGTGGTGTTAGTTGGAATGAAGGCAAACGACACCCAACTTTAAAAAACAATGTTGTAGTAGGTGCTGGGGCAAAAGTCTTAGGCAATATTGTAATAGCAAATGGAGTAAAAATAGGCTCAAACTCTGTGGTTGTAAAATCAATAGCTGAAAATCATACCGCAATTGGTGTACCAGCCAGGTTAGTAAAAGAACAAAAAAAGCATTTTCAAAACATTAATAAGACGGCTAATGAAATTGGCTTTGAGGCTTATGGAATGAGTAAAAATGCTATGGATGACCCAACTACATCAGCTATAAATGCCATGCTACAACACATCAAAAAACTAGACTTACAAGTACACAAACTAAGTGACAAATTAGACATACATTGTCCTGAAAATGGTATTGACGCTAATAAATTAGAAATAGAAGACAAATAACAGTTTTTACTTAACAATCTTAAACAAAAAACTAAAGCATTTAAAAAATATTTTTTAGTCTATGGAATTAGAGGAAAAGTGGTTGTTTCCATTTTGGAAAATACCACTCAACACGGTGCTATAAAAGTTTAATTTTATATGATAAAATCAAAATATTAAATAAAGATTTTTATGAAAAATAATATATCTTTGCAAGATAAATTGACTGATTTTTTACTTTACAACACACCTAATGGCGAGGTTAAAGTTGAAATATTGTTACACAATGAAACAATATGGCTACCACAAGAGAAAATTGCTCAATTATTTGGTGTAGATAGAAGTGTTGTTGGCAAACATTTAAAAAATATTTTTATATCATGCGAGTTAGAGGAAAAAGTGGTATGTGCAAATTTTGCACATACCACTCAACACGGTGCTATTACTGGGAAAATTCAAAAAATAAGTGTTAAATATTACAATTTAGATGCTATTTTATCAGTAGGATATAGAGTTAATTCTCATCAAGCAACTCAGTTTAGAATTTGGGCAAGTAGTATCCTAAAAGAATATATTATTAAAGGTTTTGCATTAGATGATAATCGTCTTAAAAACGGGCGTTATTTTGGCAAAGACTATTTTAAAGAATTATTAGAACGAGTTCGCTCAATTAGGGCTAGTGAAAGGCGGGTTTATCAACAAATAACAGATATTTTTTCTGAGTGTTGTATTGATTATAATAAAAATGATGAAATTACTAAAAACTTTTTTGCCAATGTGCAAAATAAATTCCATTATGCAATCACAGGACAAACAGCTGCAGATATTATAAGCACTCGTGCTAATAAAAATTTGCCAAATATGGGTTTGCAAACTTGGAAAAATGCACCAGATGACAGAATATTAAAATCTGATACTAACATTGCTAAAAACTATTTAAAAGAAGATGAGATTAAAAAATTAGAACGAACAATATCCAGTTATTTTGATTATATTGAGAACCAAATAGAGCAAAGAAAAGAATTAACTATGCAAGGTTTTAGTAAATCAGTAAATAAATTCTTAAATTTTAATGATTTTAAGATTTTAGATAATACTGGTGATGTGTCAAAACAGCAAGCAGATAAAAAAGCATATATTGAATATGATAAATTTAATAAAACCCAAAAAATAAATTCTGATTTTGATAAAGTGATTAAAAAAATAAAAGATAAAAATGACTGATAAATTCTTATTTGATAGCATAAAAGAAGAATTTGGCAGAGAGTTAAGGCAAGATAAAGCCTTGCCTTTTGTTGTTGATAATCTTAACCCTAAATTACAGCTAAGAGATTATCAAAAACAAGCATTTAATCGTTTTTATGCTTATTATGAAAATGATGATGCAGAAGCCTACATAAAACCAGCAAATAATATCCACCTAGCTTATTATATGGCAACAGGTAGCGGTAAAACTATTATTATGGCAGGTTTGATTTTATATCTCTACGAAAAAGGTTACCGTAATTTTTTATTTTTTGTTAATCGCTCGCAAATAGTAGAAAAAACCAAAGATAATTTTATCAATCAATATTCTAGTAAATATTTGTTTAATGACAAAATAATTATCAACAACAAACAAGTAAATATAAAAGTAGTAGATAATTTTTGTTATGCAAATAACAATGATATTAATATTTGCTTTACTACTATTCAAGGAGAGCCAAAAGGTGAGTATTTGCAAGAACATGAGAAATGGAAAGAAGATTTTTTATTAGCTATTAAAGACAAGTTTAAGTCTAATTATATTGAGCATAATAACCAGAATTATAAAATATTTGGCTTACAATTCTATAATAAGCAACAAGAAAATGACTTCAAAACTAGCTTATATGTAGAATTAGCAATAAATATAGGTTAAATAATTACCCAAAAACTAGTTAAGCTATTACATAAGTATTATTTATTTATACAAAAACAGCATAATTAACCAACAACACCAAGCATATAAACATCCTTAATACAGTAATATTATATTTAAAAAATAATACTTGACTATATTACTAAGGTATTATATAATGTCTTTATATTTTGGTTAAATAACTATTATTATTATGCAATTAACTACAAAAGGCAGGTATGCCATTAATGCAATGTTAGATTTAGCAATAAGCTATGATAAAAAAAAACCTATTACCTTAGATGTAATATCTGAAAGACAAGATATATCACTATCTTATTTGGAGCAATTATTTGCTAAGCTTAGAAAAAGTAACTTAGTAAAAAGTGTTAGAGGACCAGGTGGGGGTTATGTGTTAAATTGTAATAGTAAAGATATTAATTTAACACAAATAATAGAGGCAGTTGATGAAAATATTGATTTGCGTAATTGTCAAGGTAGTAATAACTGCTTAAAAGGCACTATGTGTATATCTCATAGGTTATGGTATGAAGTTAGTGAGCAACTTAGAGATTTTTTATCTAATAGAACACTGCAACAAGTTATAGAAGATTTTAATAATAAAGATGAAATTAGCTTAGAAACTAAGTTTAATATCAATTAAGACCTTTGCATAAACATGAATAATAATCCCTGCTTATGCAAAGATCTTAAATTAGGAGTTATACTAATATGAGTAATAATTTATTACACCCAATTTACCTAGATTATTCAGCAACCACACCAGTTGATAAAAGAGTGGCTGATAAAATGATGAAATGTTTAACAGTAGATGGTAATTTTGGTAATCCAGCATCTCGCTCACACAGTTTTGGCTGGAGTGCTGAAGAAGCTGTTGATAATGCTAGAAAACAAGTAGCAGAATTAATAAATGCTAATGTAAAAGAAATAGTTTGGACCTCTGGTGCCACAGAATCTAATAATTTAGCAATTAAAGGTGTGGCATATTTTTATGCCAAAAAAGGCAAGCATATTATCACTATGAAAACAGAGCATAAAGCAGTGCTTGACCCGTGCAGACAACTAGAACGAGATGGTTTTGAAGTTACTTATTTAGACCCTTTAGCAAATGGGTTGCTTGATTTTAATGCCCTAAAAAATGCCATTCGTAGTGATACTATTTTAGTATCAATAATGCATGTTAATAATGAGATTGGTGTTATTCAAGACATTGTAGCTATTGGTAAAATTTGCCGTGAAAATAAGATATTTTTTCATGTCGATGCCGCCCAAAGTGCTGGTAAAGTTGTGATTGATTTAGCAGTAATGCCTATTGATTTAATGAGTTTTTCTGCTCATAAAATTTACGGGCCAAAAGGAATGGGTGCTTTGTTTGTTCGCAGAAAACCAAGAGTTAGACTAGAAGCACAAATGCACGGTGGTGGACACGAAAGGGGAATGCGTTCTGGAACATTAGCTACTCATCAAATAGTTGGTATGGGTGAGGCTTTTGCCATTGCTAAGAGTGACATGGCAAAAGACAATAAACGCATTTTAAAACTAAGAGAGCGTTTGCGTAATGGCTTTATTGATATGGAAGAAGTTGTAGTTAATGGCGATTTAAAAAATCGCATTGCTGGTAATTTGAATATTAGTTTTAATTATGTTGAAGGCGAGTCATTAATGATGGCAATATCAGATATAGCGGTATCATCTGGTTCTGCTTGTACTTCTGCTAGTTTAGAGCCTTCTTATGTTTTAAGAGCATTAGGTTTGAACGATGAGTTAGCCCATAGTTCAATTCGTTTTAGCATAGGTAGATTTAATACTGATAAAGATATTGATTATGCTATTGAATTAGTGCGTAAAAAGGTTAATAAATTAAGAGATTTATCACCGCTTTGGGATATGTATAAAGATGGTGTAGATTTATCAAAAATAGAATGGGCAACACATTAATAATTATAATATAGGAGATTAAAATGGCTTACAATAAAAAAGTTTTAGATCATTATGAAAATCCAAGAAATGTTGGTGTTTTAGATAAAGATGCAAAAAATGTAGGAACAGGCATGGTAGGAGCTCCTGCTTGTGGCGATGTAATGCGACTACAAATCCAAGTAGATGATGCTGGAGTTATTGAAAAAGCTGTTTTTAAAACTTATGGTTGTGGCAGTGCTATTGCTTCTAGTTCATTATTAACAGAATGGGTTAAAGGCAAAACACTAGACGAAGCATCAGAGATAAAAAATACTGATATAGTAGAAGAATTATCATTACCACCTGTAAAAATACATTGTTCAGTATTAGCAGAGGATGCTATTAAGGCGGCAATAACTGATATAAAATCTAAAAAAGCTTAAATTTATGGCAATTACAATAACAGATATAGGTGCAAAACGAGTTAATGAATTCCTAACTAATAGAGGCAAAGGAATAGGTATTCGTTTAGCTGTAAAAACAACAGGTTGTTCAGGGCTAGGGTATAGCGTAGAATATGTGGATACTGCTAATAATGATGATACTGTTTTTTCTGATAATGGTGTTAATATTGTAGTAGATGCTAAAAGTTTAATTTATTTATCTGGTACTGAGGTAGATTTTACCAAAGATGGTTTAAATGAAGGTTTTGTTTTTAATAACCCTAATGCTAAAGCAGAATGTGGTTGTGGAGAGAGTTTTACTGTGTAATTATTATAAGAACCTTTGCATAAAATCACCTCTATTTATGCAAAGGTCTCTACAATAAAGAAGACTAATTTAAAAATTATTATAGCTCTCTGGGTATGTAATGCAAAATTATTTTCAATTATTTGCTACAGAACAAAAATTTTCTGTTGACAAAAAACAACTAACAAAAAAATACCAGCAATTAATACAGCAATTCCATCCAGACAAATTTGTTAATAACCCAGATAAAGAAAAATCTAAAGCATTACAAAATACTTCATTATTAAACACAGCCTATCAAATATTAACTGATGATTTAAGTAGAGCTAGTTATTTACTAGGTTTATATGGTGTCGAGGTATTTGACCAAACAGATACTTATATGGATGGTGGTTTTTTAATTAGGCAAATAGAGTTAAGAGATGAATTAGAAATAATTACCAACAATGAGGATTTATTAGAGCAATTTTTGGCAAAAATTACTATATTTATTAAAGAGCACAGCGATAAAATAGCACAGGAATTTATAAATAATAAAGACTTACTAAAAATTAAAAACCTAGTAAGAGAAATGCGTTTTTACCAGCAATTAAAACAACAAGCTAATACTTTGCTAGACGAATTATTATAAATTAAAAAAATGGCATTATTACAAATATCGGAACCCGGGCAATACAGTGAGCCACACCAACATAAACTAGTAATTGGTATTGACTTAGGCACGACAAACTCATTGGTTGGCTCGGTATTAAGTGGCAAGGTTAAATTATTAGCTGATATAAACAATGAGGTTATTTTGCCATCTGTGGTTTATTATGGCGATAATAACGATAAAATTATTGGCAAAAAAGCCTTAGAATTAATTGCAAAAGAGCCTAAGAATACCATTATATCAGCAAAAAGATTATTAGATTTGTCGTACGATGAGGCTTGCAATAAAAATACTGTTTACGATATTGTTAAGCAAAAAAATAGTATTGGCATTCAAACAAAACAAGGCATTATTAATCCTGTTATAGTTGCCTCTGATATTTTGTCTTTGTTAAAACAAAGAGCAGAGTTATCTTTGGGAGATAAATTATTTGGCTGTGTTATTACCGTACCTGCATATTTTAACGATGCCCAAAGGCAAGCGACAAAAAATGCTGCTAAACTAGCAGGGTTAAATGTTTTAAGATTGTTAAACGAGCCAACAGCAGCAGCTATTGCTTATGGCTTAGATACTAAAGAACAAGGGATTCATATAGTTTATGACTTAGGTGGTGGTACTTTTGACATTTCAGTATTAAGTTTTCAAAAAGGGATATTTAAGGTATTAGCAACAGGCGGTGATTCTGCCTTAGGCGGTGATGATTTTGATTTATTAATAATGCAAGATTGCCTGACTAAATTAGCCTTAGATAGCAATAAATTAACAGCAGGACAAAAACAAGAGTTGCAACAATTAGCCAAAAAAAGTAAACAAAAATTAAGCACAAATAATAATGCTAGTTTAGTATTTTTAAACAAAACCTATACCATAAGTATAAATCATTTTAATAGTTTAATACAAGAATTGATAAACAAAACGCTAAGATTAACCAAAAGAGCATTAAGAGATGCTAACATAAGCATTAGCGATGTCAAAGATATTATAATGGTAGGCGGCTCAACAAGAGTTAAATTAGTTATTGATAGTGTAGAAAAATTATTTAATAAACCAGTGCTATCTAGTGTTAATCCAGACGAAGTTGTAGCAAATGGTGCTAGCATTCAAGCAAATATTTTAGCAGGCAATAAATCTAGTGACGAATTATTATTGCTTGATGTATTACCACTATCTTTGGGTATTGAAACTATGGGTGGTTTGGTAGAAAGAATAATTACTCGAAACACTACTATACCTGTTATTAAGTCCCAAGAATTTACCACTTTTAAAGATGGACAAACGGCTATGGCAATTCATGTAATACAAGGTGAGAGAGAATTGGTGTCTGATTGCAGGTCCTTGGCTAAATTTCAACTGCAAGGTATTCCAAAATTAGTAGCAGGTAGTGCTAGAATATTAGTAGAATTTAGAGTTGATGCTGATGGTTTATTACAAGTAAGTGCCACTGAAAAAACTAGCAATGTTAAGACTAATGTAGTTATTAAGCCATCTTATGGGCTAAATAGTGAAACAATAGAAAGAATGCTAACAGAATCAATTTTACATGCTAAGGATGATATTCAAAAAAGACAATTATATCAACAACAAGTAGCCGCTAAAAGAGAGTTAGAGGCTATCACTTCTGCACTAAGTGCCGATGATGATATTTTAAGTAAACAAGAGTTGACAGCAATACTAATTGCAAAAGACAAGTTAGATAAATTAAAAAAATCACATGACATAAAAGCCATCAAACAAGCTATAATTGATTTAGAAAACATTAGTAGTATATTTGTATCTAGACGTATGAATAATAGCATAAGAAAAGCTATTGAAGGTAAAAATATTGATGAGGTTTTTAAATTAGACCTTTGATTAATACTTATTTTAAATTTAACTAATATTATGCCCCAAATTATTGTTTTACCACATCATGAACTATGTCCAGAAGGCACTGTTATAAATGTAAATAGCGGTATTAGTGTATGCGATGCACTACTTAATAATAATGTTGAAATAGAGCATGCCTGTGAGAAATCAAATGCCTGTACTACATGCCATGTTTATGTAAGAGAAGGTTTTGATAACATAGAAGAGTCTGATGAGACAGAAGATGATTTATTAGATAAAGCTTGGGGCTTAGACCCAGATTCTCGTCTTAGTTGTCAGGCTATTATTGCTGATGAAGACTTAGTTGTTGAAATACCTAAGTACACCATAAACCAAGTATCAGAGAATCATTAAAATATTAATAATTAATACAGTATTAAGATTAGCCCTTGCTATAAAATACCAAAAAACTTAAATATAACATTTAAATTACTCTAAAATAATAGTATGATTTTTAATTTATCAAATAGAGCTTTATTACAAGTAAACGGTGTTGATGCTGGAGATTTTTTGCATAAGCAACTGACTAATGATATTGCTAATATAAATGATAATATTGTACAGTTAAATGCTTATTGTAACCATAAGGGTAGAATAATAGTATTATTTAGAGTTTTTAAAATAAAAAATAATTATTACTTAGATTTTGCTAAAGACTTATTAGAAATAGTAAAAAAACGCTTGCAAATGTTTGTCTTAAATTCTCAGGTAGTCATTGATGATATTAGTGATAAGTTTGTTTTAATTGGTTTTTTAAAGCAAAAAGCAGATGCAAGTTTGGGGGATGTTATAGAATATTCTAGCAATCAAACAATAGTATTAGCAAAAGTAAATAATATAGGTAATTTAACTACTAGTGACATAGATTATTGGTATTTTAATAACATAAAACTTGGTTTACCAGAAGTATTTTTAGCTACTACTGAGGTTTTTATACCTCAGATGCTAAATTTAGATTTAGAAGCCATAAATGGTGTTAGTTTTGATAAAGGTTGTTATCCAGGACAAGAAGTAGTAGCAAGATTACATTACTTAGGAAAAGCAAAAACAAGAATGTTTAAATTTAAGTTACAAGGTTTAGCTAATATTGGCGATAAACTACAAATTAGCAACAATACTTCTATTCAAAATAATTATAGGGTAGTTTTATCTGCTTGTATAGATGATATTACTTATTGCTTAGCTACTATTAAAGAAGATTTATTAGATAATAAATTTCATTTGAATAATAATGTATTGGAGATAATAAATGATTAAAAAAATAATATTTACAATAGTTATGCTACTAACACAAAGTGTTTTAGCTGTTAATGCTGGTAGTTTAGGTAACACTGGTAGTTTAGACATTGTTGCTGTAGGAGATGTTATAGATTTTACTGGGCATTGGGTTGGTATAACTGTGCTTTTAGTATTTTTTGTTGCTTATGTATTTGTTATAATCGAAGAATATACTGATTTGAGAAAATCTAAGCCAGTTTTGTTATCAGCTGGAATAATTTGGGCATTAGTAGCTGGTTTATATGTATCAAATGGTATGCCTTATGAAGCTAACATAGCGTTACAGCATAATTTATTAGAATATAGTGAACTATTTTTATTTTTATTGGTAGCTATGACTTATATTGAAGTTATGAGTGAGCGCAATATTTTTGAAGCATTAAAATCGTGGTTATTGTCAAGAGGATATGGTTTTAAAAAATTATTTTGGATAACTGGTATTTTGGCATTTTTTATCTCACCTTTGGCTGATAACCTTACTACAGCATTAATTATGGGTGCTGTTGTCATGGCAGTAGGGGCAGGTAATAATAAATTTATTTCTATTGCTTTTGTCAATATTATTGTTGCTGCTAATGCAGGTGGTGCATTTAGTCCATTTGGTGACATTACTACATTGATGGTATGGCAAGCTGATATTGTCAAATTTACTGAATTTTTTGTATTATTTATACCGTCTGTGGTGAATTATTTAATCCCTGCTTTTATAATGAGTTTTTTTATAAGTGGCAAACCTAGTAGTAAGATTAGCACCGAAAAAGTTTCTATACGGCACGGAGGATTTCTGATTATGGGATTATTTTTGCTTACCATTGCAAGTGCAGTTTCTTTTCATAATTTTTTACATTTACCACCTGCTATGGGAATGATGACAGGCTTGGGATATTTATTAGTTGCTGGATATTTTATTAAAAGAAAAAGTAAAGATTTTGACATATTTGATAAGTTGGCTAATGTAGAGTGGGATACTTTATTATTTTTCTTTGGAGTAATATTAAGTGTTGGCGGACTAGGATTTTTGGGGTATTTAGGCAAGGTATCTGAGTTTATGTATGTAGAATTAGGTGCTACTTATGCAAATGTTATTGTCGGTGTTTTATCTGCTATTGTTGATAATATTCCAGTTATGTTTGCAGTTTTAACTATGAATCCAGATATGTCTCATGGGCAGTGGCTATTGGTTACCCTAACAGCCGGTGTTGGCGGTAGTTTATTATCTATTGGCTCTGCAGCTGGTGTTGCATTAATGGGACAGGCAAGGGGAGTATATACCTTTGTGAGTCATTTAAAATGGGCTCCTGTAATTTCACTAGGCTATATAGCAAGCATATTTTGCCATTTATATATTAATGATAGTTTATTCAAAATTTGAATAATATTAATAAAAATACGGATGTTTTATTTATTGATATTGGTAATAGTAAAATAAAATGGCAGTATAAAAATAATTTACAAGCAATACTGATTAGTGACTTTAATATGTCCTTATTGCCTAAAGATAATACTATAATAGTATGGCTGGCAGATGTCTCTAATAGTAATATTAGCAAAAATATTAGCAAAAAATACCAAATAGTTAATATAGTTAACAGCACTAAAACATATAAGAACCTCATAAATTGCTATCATAAATTTACTAGCTTAGGTGTAGATAGGTGGTTAGGATTGATTGCTACTTATGAGTTATATCAAAAACAAAATGTCTTAATTATTAGTCTAGGCACAGCTATAACTATTGATATGTTAGCTAGTAATGGCGAGCATAAGGGTGGATTAATTATGCCCGGCTTATGGTTATTAAGTAATAGTTTTTCAAATTTTGATGGTAATATTTATGCTAATTTAGCAGATACTAATATAACTAACAATACTGAAAGTGCATGGCTTAATGGTGTTAAGTTATTATGGGTAAATGGCATTATCACAACAATAGATAATTTATTAACAAAAAATAAAGATACTAAATTAATATTAACAGGAGGAGATGCTAGTATTTTAATACCATATATTAATTGTAATTATAAGTATCATGATAATTTAGTAATAAAGGGGCTTGAATTTTATGCGAAATAGAATATTATCTGGTATGAGACCTACAGGCAAACTGCATTTAGGGCATTATCATGGTGTGCTTAAAAATTGGTGTAAGATACAAAACGAGTACGATAGCTTCTTTTTTGTTGCTGACTGGCATTCTTTTACTACTCATTATGCTGACAATATACCGTTAGAACAAAATATTATTGATATGGTTATTGATTGGTTAGCATCTGGCATAAATCCAAATACAGCAACAATATTTACCCAATCTAGCATTAAAGAGCACGCAGAATTGCACCTATTATTATCTATGATAACACCTCTTAGCTGGCTAAAGAGAGTTCCATCTTATAAGGACCAGCAAGAAAAATTAGCAGATAAAGATTTAAAAACCTACGGTTTTTTAGGTTATCCATTACTACAAAGTGCAGATATTCTTATGTATAAAGCACAAAAAGTTCCAGTAGGTTTAGACCAAGTAGCCCATGTAGAGCTAACAAGAGAAATATCTCGTAGATTTAATAATATATATGGTAGAGAAGAAGGCTTTGAAAAAAAAGTAGCAAGTGCAATTAACAAACTTGGTAAAACCAATAAAAAACGCTATTTAAATTTTAGAAAGAGCTTTCAAGAACAAGGATATAAAGATTCTTTATTTAAGGCACAATTATTACTAGAAGAGCAACAAAATATTACTTTAAGTGATAGAAAAAGATTATTAGGGTATTTAGAGGGTAATGGACTTATAATTTTGCCAGAACCAGAGGCATTATTAACAGATACTCCAAAAATGCCGGGCACAGATGGACAAAAAATGTCAAAATCTTATAATAATATTATATCTTTAAGAGACAGCAAAGAAGAAGTGAGTAATAAAATTAAAAAAATGCCCACAGACCCAGCTAGAATTAAAATAACTGACCCGGGTAATGTAGAAAAATGCCCTGTATGGCAATGGCACAATATTTATTCTAAAGATAGATTAGCTGAAATTAAGGATAACTGTGAAAATGCAAAAATAGGTTGTATTGAGTGTAAACAACCGCTAATTAATAGTATTTGTCAATTTTTAGAGCCAATTCAAGAAAAAATAACAGAGTATAAAGATGTAAATTTAATCAAACAAATTCTTTATGATGGCTCAGAAAAAGCAAGTTCCATAGCCAGAGAAACCATACAAGAGGTTAGGCAAGCTATGGGGCTAAGTAACTAATTTTGCAAAGATCTCATATAATTACAAATGAAACAAAAACTCCATAAATTAATGGCACAAGCAGGTTATGGTTCTCGTAGATCTGCTGAAACTATGATTAAAAATAATAGGGTGGTTGTTAATAATAAATTAGCTGAAGTAGGTCTTAGAGTTAGTGTAGAAGACAGTGTTATTTTAGATGGTAGAAAAATTAATTTATCTAGATATTTAAACGATGAAACCAGGGTTTTAATACTAAATAAACAAGCAGGTATTATATGTTCTAATAAGGATGATAAAGGCAGAAAAACAGTATTTAAGTTATTGCCAAAAGATTGTAGGTGGATTATGGTAGGAAGGCTAGATATTAATACTTCAGGTTTGCTATTATTTACTAATAATGGTGAGTTAGCAAGGCGATTAATGCACCCTAGTTTTACTATTATTAGAGAGTATTTAGTGCGTGTTTTAGGTAAAGTAGAACAAACACATATTGATAAGTTATTACAAGGAATTGAACTACAAGATGGAGTAGCTAATTTTGATAAAGTTAAATTTGTAGGAGGTAGCGGTGCTAATTCATGGTATAGAGTATCACTAACTGAGGGTAAAAATCGTGAAGTTAGAAGACTGTGGGAATCATTAGAATTTAGAGTTAGTAGATTAATAAGAGTTCGCTATGGCGATATTATATTGCCAGATAATATGCGTGCAAAACAAATGGATTATTTATCAACAAAACAAATAAAATTACTATTAAAATCTGTGGGCATTTCTAAGTCTACTAACATAACATGATTTGCATACTACAATAATATTTAAGATATTTGAATAGTGATAAAATTAGTAGCTAGGGGATTATGTGTGAAACATTGCTTTTTAGGTGCATGTTTTTTATTTAGGATTAAATCTTAGTTGATGATAAAACAATATCTTAACCACTTACCATATATAAAATCCATTATCATTACGGTATAATAGTTGCATTTTAAGATATTTATTATAATATGAACGACTACAAAGATAGTTTAAACTTACCGCATACTAATTTTCCAATGAGGGCAAACTTAGCTAATCTTGAGCCTAATATATTGAAAAAATGGCAACAAAACAATATTTATAATCAAGTTAGACAATCTAGCAAAGGTAAAGATAAATTTATTTTACACGACGGACCTCCTTATGCTAATGGAGCTATTCATATAGGTCATGCCGTTAATAAAATATTAAAAGATATTATCGTTAAATCTAAACAATTAGAAGGTTTTGATGCCCCTTTTGTACCAGGATGGGATTGTCATGGACTTCCTATTGAGTTAAATGTTGAGAAAAAAAAAGGCAAGGTTGGACATAAAATATCTGCCAAAGATTTTCGCATGGCTTGTAGAGAATATGCTGATAAACAAATTAATTTACAAAAAATAGATTTTCAAAGATTAGGTATTATTGCTGATTGGGATAATCCTTATTTAACAAAAAATTATAAATATGAGGCAGATATAGTTCGTGCACTTGGAAAGATTATTGCCAATAATTACCTAATTCAAGGTGCAAAACCAGTGCATTGGTGTTATGACTGTGCTTCAGCTTTAGCAGAGGCAGAAGTAGAATATAAAGATAAAACTTCACCTGCTATTTATGTTAAATTTAAGTTTCTTGATAGCAGTATTTTTGGTGTTGATAAACCTGTATCTGCTGTTATTTGGACGACAACCCCTTGGACCTTACCTGCTAATGAAGCCGTTGCATTACACCCTGACTTTGAGTATATATTACTTATAAATAAACAAGAAAATGAGTATTTATTAATTGAAAATAATTGCTTTATTCGTGATGAAAGTTTATTTAATAATGCAATAGATAAAGATAAAAAAATTAAAAAAACTGCCATTAAAAAAACTGGCACAGAGTTAGAAGGTTTATTATTACAGCACCCATTTTATGATAAACAAGTACCAATTATTCTAGGTAATCATGTCAATAGTGATACAGGTACAGGGGCAGTTCATACCGCACCAGCACATGGCTTAGATGATTATTTAGTAGGTTTAAAATATAAATTGCCAATGGTTAATCCTGTGAATGATAAAGGTGTTTTTTTTGCTGATGTAGATAAAGTTGGTGGTGAATTTGTATTTAAAGCAAATAACACTGTATTAGAATTATTGCAAGCAAATAATAATTTATTAATTCAGCAAAATATCACCCACAGTTACCCTCACTGTTGGCGTCATAAATCAGCAATTATTTTTCGTGCTACACCGCAATGGTTTATAGCTTTGGATGATAATTTACGAGCTAATGTTGTAAAAAACATAAGTAGTGTTGAATGGATACCAGAATGGGGCAAAAAAAGAATTGAATTAATGGTGGAAAATCGCCCTGACTGGTGTATATCAAGGCAAAGAGCTTGGGGTGTACCTATTGCATTATTCATCCACAAAAAAACCAAAGAATTACACCCAAAAACCCAAGAATTAATAGAAAAAATAGCACTTTTAATAGAAAAATCAGGCATAGAAGGATATTTTGCATTACAAACCAGTGACTTACTAGATGCTGATGCCAATGATTATGATAAAGTAGTTGATACTTTAGATGTTTGGTTTGATTCTGGTGTTAGTCATTTTGCTGTTTTGCAAAATAGAGATGAATTATCACAACAAGCTGATTTATATTTAGAAGGTTCAGACCAACACAGAGGATGGTTTCAATCAAGTTTATTAACTTCTAGTGCAATTTACGGCAAAGCACCTTACAAACAAGTATTAACTCATGGTTTTACCGTTGATGAAAATGGTAAAAAAATGTCAAAATCAATAGGTAATGTAATATCACCACAAAAAATTATTAATGAATTTGGTGCTGATATGCTTCGTTTATGGGTGGCAAGTAGTGATTATACAAATGAGATGACAATATCTAATAATATCTTAAAAAGCACAGCAGATAGCTATCGCCGTATTCGTAATACTATAAGGTTTATGCTTGCTAATACTTATGATTTTCTACCATCTAAGGATTTATTAACTGTCGATGAGATGTTGGAATTAGATAGGTGGATGTTATTTAAAACCTTTGCCTTGCAGGAAAACATAAAAGAATATTATAAAAAATACGAATTTCATAATGTAGTTAAACTAATATTGACATTTTGCACTAATAGTTTAGGTGGTTTTTATTTAGATATTATTAAAGATAGGCAATACACTTGCCAAAAGGATTCTATTGCACGCCGTTCAGCACAAAAAACCTTATATCATATTACTCAGGCAATGACTAGATGGATAGCACCAATACTATCATTTACTGCACAAGAGGTATATCAACATATACCAGAAAATGATAATGGCAATATATTTGTACAAGATGCTTATTACCAAGATTTTAAGCAATTTATGATAACTCCAGCTAAGCAAGATGGCAAAACAAATACACTTACTGCTGATAAATTTACCACTATACAAGAAATAAGCCCTTATATACGCAAAGAGCTAGAAAATCTTCGCCGTGACAAAATAATTGGTTCATCACTAGAGGCTAATATTGATTTTTATTGTGATAATGATTATTACCACTTATTAGCATTATTTGAGGATGAGTTAAAATTTATTTTTATAGTGTCTGAGATAAAATTACACAATTTATCCAAAAAACCTAATAACAGCATTGATATTAATAGTAGTATTAGTTTTACAGTGAGCAAATCACAAGACAAAAAATGCATTCGTTGCTGGCATTATAACAAAACAGTAGGCAAAGACAAGGACAATCCAGAGCTATGTAGCAGGTGTTATAATAATGTTTATGGTGATGGCGAGGTTAGGAAGTTTTGTTGATATTTAATATGTAAAATAGTTAGTATTATTTAAATAATATATATTTAATTAGTTATAACAAAAATTATTATGGTAATTATATGAATACATTAAATTATTATGGGGCTAAGTGGTGGAAATTTGATTTTCATACCCATACACCTGCATCAAATGATTTTAAGCAACATGATGGCGTAGTGGAAATTACCCCTGAGTACTGGCTAAAAAAATTTGTTGCTAAAAAAATTAATTGTATAGCTATTACTGATCATAATAGCGGTGATTGGATTGATAAACTTAAAACAGCAAATAATAAATTAGCAACACCATTATCACTTTTTCCTGGTGTGGAAATATCCGTACATGGTGGTGTGCATATGTTAGCAATATTTGACCCAGAAAAAACCAGTAGCGATATTAATAGTTTGCTTGGCGCTGTTGGTTATAGAGGTAATAAAAGTTATAGTGATAGTGTAACTACTAAAAGTATTACAGAGGTAGTTGATATTATTACAGAGCATGGCGGTATTGCCATTCCAGCGCATATTGATAAAGATAAAGGACTATTTGAAGAAAGTGGTGTAACTTTAGAGCAAATTTTAGGTAATACAAATATTTATGCAATGGAATTGTGTGATACTGATTATAATAAACCACAACTTTATATAGATAAAAAAATACAATGGACTGAGATAAAAGGCTCAGATGTACATGATTTTAGAAAACAATCTCTTGATTTTACTTGGGTAAAAATGGATAAACCATCTATTGAAGGTTTAAAACTTGCTTTAATTGATAATAAAGCATCTGTTAATAGGAACATGTCAGCCAATCCCAACCAACACGCAGATTTTATTATTGAAGAACTACATATTAATAATGCAAAATATATTGGCAGACCTAATACTCTAGAGTGCAAATTTAGTCCTTTTCTAAATACCATTATTGGTGGTAGAGGCAGTGGTAAATCTACTTTATTAGAGTTTATGCGTTTTGTACTTAGACGAGATAAAGAAATACCAGATACATTAAAAAATGAGAATTATAAGTACTTTCAAGTTGATGGCGATGATAGTTTATTAACAAGTAACAGTATTTTGTCATTAATTTACAACAAAAATGGTACTTGTTATCGTCTTAATTGGTCAGCAGATGGTAGTGCAAACTCATTAGAGGTATATGATAATGGAGATTGGAAAGTTGATAATGGGGAAATAAAATCTCTTTTTCCTGTACATATTTATAGTCAAAAGCAAATTATTGAAATTTCTAAAAACCAGCAAGCACTATTAGATATTATTGACAAAGATGAAAAAATTACTTTTAATTATTTTAAGGAACAACATAACTTATTAACACATAAATACAAGCAAATACAACAAAAAATAATAGAATTAACAGAAAAAATTGCTCAAAAAAATAAATTACAAGGCATTTTCAAGGATTTAGATAGGCAAATTGATAAAATAGAAGAGTCAGGGCATAAACTAGTATTACAAAATTATCGCAAACGCCAGCAACAATTAAATACCATTAAAAATATTGAAACAGACTGGCAAGATATGATTGATTTGCTAAAAGATACGGCAGAATCTGTTAAACCAGTTAATTTTAATGAACAAACTTTTAGTGAGCATAATAATATTTTATTAGATATTAAAACAAATAATGAAAAATGGCATGATATTAATAAAAAGATAGCAAAATTAATAGTAGATGCACAACACGGTAATAGAGATTGGCAACAAAAAAAAGAACAAGTACAATGGATGAAGGAATTAAAAAATGATGTTTCAAAATAC
This sequence comes from Gammaproteobacteria bacterium, assembly GCA_965207335.1. GTDB lineage: Bacteria > Pseudomonadota > Gammaproteobacteria > PS1 > Pseudothioglobaceae. The sequence continues at coordinate 473,447 of OZ242267.1, read as the reverse complement.
GAACAAATAAAAACTCAATTAGAACAACAAGGCATAAACCCTGAAAAATATCCTTCACTATTACAGCAAAAAACACTAACAAAAAAAGAATTATTCCTCATAGAAGATTATAGTGAAGAAATAATATTGTTAAAAGATAAAAGGAATAAAATATTTAAAAAAATTGAGGAAAACAGAGAAAAATTAACCAAAAACAGACAAGATTTTTTAGATGGCATTTTACAAGACAATAAAGAGGTTAATATAAAAGTAATGCCTTTTAAAGAACAAATTGATAGTGTAGAAGCAAAAATAAGGAATATTTTACAATGTAGGGTTTTTGATAAAGATATTGATGTTTTAATGGAAGCTTATAAAGTAGATAATGATTTTAAAGCATTAAAAGTAAGCATTAAAAAAATTAATGATGGCGAAGATGATTCTAAAGACAGTAGATTCTATGGTCATTTAAAAAACTTGCCTCAAGAATCTTTGATTGATTTTAAGCTATGGTTTCCTAAAGATGATTTAGAAATTACTTTTGGTAGTGATAATAAAAAAATTAAACAAGGCTCTCCAGGGCAAAAGTGTGCGGCATTATTGGCATTTATTCTCTCTTATGGCGACACTCCACTATTGCTAGACCAGCCAGAAGATGATTTAGATAACGAGTTAATTTATGATTTAATTGTAAAACAAATACGAGCTACTAAAAATAAAAGACAAATTATTATTGTAACACATAATGCTAATATTGTTGTTAATGGTGATGCAGAAATGGTATTACCACTAACAGTAGGTGGTGGAAAGACTCATATTAAAGAAGCAGCAAGTATTCAAAATAAACAAATTAGAGACAAAATATGCACTATTTTGGAGGGAGGGCAACATGCTTTTAATCAACGCTATAAACGCATTCATTTAGAGTAAGATAATGTTTAATACTCTAAATGAGCTTATTGAAAAAATATCTTTAGGTGAGGATTCGACCATTGAGTTTAAGAATTCATTACCTGATAAAAAAAGTATTGCTGGTGAAATTTGTGCTTTTGCAAATGCTAAAGGTGGAGTTATACTAATAGGGGTTGATGATAATGGTGCAGTTATTGGACTTAGTTCTGAAGAATTAGATAAGGCTGAAAAAATAGTCATTGAAGTATGCAATGATAGTCTAAAGCCAGCAGTGAATATTTTTACTGAAAAAATTTCTGTTGAAGATAAAAATATATTAAAAATAGAAGTAGAGCATAGTTTTTTTGTACATAAAAGTCCTAATGGTTATTTTATTCGTCATGGCAGTAGTAAAAGAGAAATGTCTCCAGAGCGATTAGCACGATTAATGCAAAGTCGCTCGCAAGCACGAATTATTCATTTTGATGAACAATCTGTACCAAATACTAATAAAGAAACTTTGCAAAAAGATCTTTATCGTAGGTTTATCAGCAAATTAGCAAATGGTAATGAAGTAGATTTATTATTTAAACGCCATTTATTAGCTAAAGATAATGATAATTATCGTGTTTCTGTTGCTGGCGTATTGATGTGTACTAATAAACCTGATTATTATCTTACCAACAGTTTTATTCAGGCAGTTTATTACAGTGGCAAAGAAAAAGATGCTAATTATCAAATTGATGCTAAAGATTTTAAAGGTACGCTAGATGTACAAATTATTGATGCTTTTAAGTTTGTGGAAAAATACAACAAAGTATCTGCTATTAAGGATGTTGGTAGAATAGATAAGCCACAGTATAACATGACAGCTATTTTTGAAGCATTAGTTAATGCTGTTATACATAGAGATTATGCAAAACATAACTCAAAAATTCGTTTATTTATGTTTGCTGATAGGTTAGAAATTTATTCACCTGGTGCATTAGCTAACACTTTAACGGTAGATACTTTACCTTACCATCAAGTAACACGCAATGAACTTCTGGCTCGTTTACTTTCAGAATTATCATTGGATGATAATGTTAGTAAACAAATTAGTAGAGGGAGTTTTCTTGAACGGCGTGGGGAGGGTGTCGGTATTATTCTGAGTAAAAGTAATGAATTAAGTGGTAAAAAACCAGTTTACAAGGTATTTGAGGAAGAATTATTATTAACTATTTTTGCCTCTAAATCTCTACAGGAATAATAAACATATACTCATAATGTACATTATTTTTTTACAAATATTTTAACAAAATGCAAACCCTAACCCTAAACCTAGATGAAAAATCTTATCCAATTATTATTGGTAATGGCTTATTGCTAGATAAAAGTTTACTGCTTGATTTTGTTGTAGGTAATCAAGTTATGATAGTAACTAATGATACTATAGCACCTATTTATTTAGATAAAGTGCTGGATTTATTTGCTGATTATGAGGTTAAAACTTGTATTTTAAGAGATGGAGAACAGTATAAAACTATTGCTGAGGTTGGTAAGATTTGGCAACAATTATTAAATTTAAAATTTGCTAGAAACTCTACACTAGTAGCACTAGGTGGCGGAGTAATAGGCGATAGTGTAGGTTTTGCGGCTAGTTGTTATCAAAGAGGGGTAAATTTTGTGCAAATACCAACTACTTTATTAGCCCAAGTGGATTCATCAGTAGGTGGTAAAACAGGTGTTAATCATCCGCTTGGTAAAAATATGATTGGGGCGTTTTATCAACCTAAATGTGTAATTATTGACATAGATACCTTAGATACCTTAGACGATAGACAATACAGTGCTGGCATGGCAGAAGTTATTAAATATGCTTTATTAGGTGATATAGATTTTTTGCTATTTTTAGAAAAAAATATTACTAAAATTATGGCACGAGATAAAAATATTTTGACAGATATTATTTATAAGTCCTGTGTTAAAAAAGCTGATATAGTAGCAAAAGATGAGTTAGAGCAGGGCACTAGAGCCTTATTAAACTTAGGGCATACATTTGGGCATGCTATTGAAAATTCTTTGGGCTATGGTAAATATTTACACGGTGAAGCTATTGCAATAGGTATGGTAATGGCAAGTGATTTATCATATCAAATGGGATTATTATCTGCTAATGATTTACAGCGAGTTATAACAATTTTACAAAAAGTTCAATTACCAGTTGCAATTAAGCATAAAATATCACTAAAAAAATTTACCTCTGTTATGTCATTAGATAAAAAAGTCAAAAACGGAGTTATTAATTTAGTATTATTAAAATCGCTAGGTAATGCCTTTATTAGTAGTAGTTATAGCAGTGCATTGCTAGATGATATTGTTATTAAATATACAACAAAGATATAATTATGGCAGAGGAAGAAAACAATAATAACAATAAAGAAAAAGATATAGTTATTAATAAAAAACTTATTGAAAAATTATATAAAAAAAATAATTTAGAAGATTTAAAGTTTGATAAAGAAACTATTGAGCGATTAGTTGATAGACTAGATAAGCAAAATGAAAAAAAGTGGGAAAAGTTTTTTGTCCCCGCATTAGTTATATTTGCGATAATGTCGATTCTTGGCTATAGTATCATTTATTCTATAACACAAGATATGCGTAGGCTTGCTGATGCTATGGACCCAAAAATGTCACACCATATGCAAGTTATGGCAAGTAGTGTTAATTCTTTGGCTGATAATATAAATATTATGACTACAAAAGTTAGTTTAATGAATGATAATCTTAGTTTTATCCAAAAAGATTTAGCCAAAATAACTAAAAACACATCTTATCACCTAAAATCAATAGATAAAAGTGTAGCTAGTATTGCTTTAAATATTAAAACATTATCCCCAATGCTTAAAAATATGCAGGCTATGAATACCATATTATTACAATTAGAAAAGTCTGTAAATCGTATTAATAATAATATAGGTAATATGACTCATAATATTGATAGAACTATGAGTTTTATGCCATTTTAGCATTTTTAAATATGTCAATTAACAAGCAACAATTAACAAAAATAGCCTATTTATCTCGTTTACAAATAAGCGAAGATACTATTGATGGCACAACTTTGCAAATCAATAAAATTTTAGATTTTGTAGCCCAATTAGAACAAGTAAATACAGACGACATAGAGCCTATGTTTAGTCCATTAAATATGACCCAAAGGCTAAGAGATGATATTGCATTTAGTGTTGATGATAAAGATTTATTACAAAATTTAGCACCTGATACTGCCCAAGGATTATATTTAGTCCCTAAGGTAATAGAATAACAAATGAGTATTGATACTATAGCAAAATTAGCCCAAGATTTAGCAAACAAAACCATATCAAGCGTTGAGCTTACTAGGGAATATTTAGCTAAAATAAATAAGTCTAAGTTAAATGCTTTTATTACTGTTAATGATGATTTAGCCATTAAGCAAGCACAACAAGCAGATAAAAAAATTGCCAAAGGAGAAAATAACATATTGACAGGCATACCCTATGCACATAAAGATATATTTTGTACTAAGGGTATAAAAACAACAGCAGGCTCAAAAATGTTAGATAATTTTATAGCACCTTATGATGCCACAGTTAGTGCTAAGTTAAATAATGTCAATATGGTTATGTTAGGCAAAACTAATATGGATGAGTTTGCTATGGGTTCATCTAATGAAACATCGTATTATGGTGCTGTTAAAAACCCGCTAGATTTATTAAGAGTACCAGGTGGTTCATCTGGTGGTTCTGCTGCTGCTGTTGCTGGTGGTCTAGCAGTGGTTGCAACAGGGACAGATACAGGCGGTAGTATTCGTCAGCCCGCTAGTTTATGTGGTATTACTGGATTAAAACCTACTTATGGCAGAATATCTCGTTATGGTATGATTGCTTTTTCATCTAGTTTAGACCAAGCAGGGACAATAGCAAAAACAGCAGAAGATTGTGCAATATTATTAGGTGCTATGTCTGGGTTTGATGATAAAGACTCAACTAGTGCTAATATAGCAGTACCAGATTATAGTAAAGATTTAGACAAGCCATTATCAGGGCTTAAAATAGGGCTACCAAAAGAATTTTTTAACAAAGATTTAGACAATAATATTGCCAGTGTTATTGAACAAGCAGTAGCAGAATATAAAAAACTAGGTGCAATAGTTAAAGAGATTAGTCTGCCATATACTAAATATTCAGTTGCTACTTATTATATTGTCGCTCCTTGTGAATGCTCGTCTAATTTATCGCGTTTTGATGGTGTTCGTTACGGGCATCGTTGTGATAACCCTAAGAATTTAGATGATTTATATCTTCGCTCGAGAACCGAGGGTTTTGGTGATGAGGTAAAACGCCGTATTATGATAGGTACTTATGCATTATCTGCTGGTTATTATGATGCTTATTACCTAAAAGCACAAAAAATGCGTCAATTAATAGCCCAGGATTTTAAAAATGCTTTTAATGAGGTCGATGTAATAATGGGACCTACTACACCAAATACTGCATTTGCTATTGGCGAAATTAGCGATCCTATTACTATGTATTTATCAGACATGTACACTATTGCCGTTAATTTATCAGGGCTACCTGCTATTAGCATTCCTGCTGGGTTTGTTGATAAACTACCAGTTGGTTTACAAATCATAGGCAATTATTGGGATGAGGGCAAAATACTTAATGTAGCTCATAAATTCCAGCAAGAAACAGATTATCATAAAAAACCTACTGCTTAATTTAGTAATTTATGAAAAATAAAATAGTAGTATTTATATTATTAGCAGTATTTACATTACAGTCAAATGCCTATGTTAATTTATTACTAAAAGCAACATACAATTATTCTAAAATCTCTCATCATTCCATGGTATTTACAAAACTGGAAATAAAAGAGTTATCAAAATTAACAAGTAAAGAGTTAGGTAAAAAGTTAGGTAAGTTAAAATTGCCAAAAGAGGTATTAGAAGATACTTTTATTCGTATTGCTATTCATAAAGAAATAATCAATAGAAAAGCAGCACAAGGATTGTTTACAAGATTAAGTGGCACTCCAGGTTTTCACACTACTTTAAAAAAAATAATTGGTAACAATCTTAGTGGCACAAAAGGACATTTAAACGAACTGCAAATTGCAGATAATGCCAGTGTTGCTGGTTTTAAAGTGCTAGGAATTGGAGTGAAATTCAAAGATCCAGATAAAAAAGCACTAACGGATATTGATGTTGTGCTTAAAAAAGGCGGTAGGACTTTTATCGTAGAGGCTAAAGCCTATGATAAAGCGTATATTAACAAAATCAATTATAAAGAAGATTTAAATACCTTAGTAAATTACAAAAAACAGCATAAAAATAGCGATATTGTACCTATTTTTAGTTTTAATGCACCCTATAACTCGACTTATTTTAAATCTTTAAAAAATGAAGCAAAAAAAAGAAATGTTGAATTAATTTTTGGTAAACCTTATGAGCAAATTGAGCAAATAAAAGCACTGAATAAGATACTATGAAAAAATACTTAGTTTTATTATTACCACTACTTTTATTATCAGATTTTGCTCTAGCACAAGACTCGACTACATTTGCTAGTTTTTATAAATATTCTGGTTTTTTTAGTAATCCATGGTTTTGGGCTGCCGCAGGTGTTATAGCAGTTATAGGTGGGGCTATTATATTTTTTACAGGAGGTACTGCTAGCCCTATTGTAGTTTGGGCAGGCTCTAGTATTGGCGGGGCAATGGGTTTATCTGGTGCTGCTGCAGCTAATGCTGGACTTGCTTTACTTGGCGGAGGTTCAATAGCAAGTGGTGGCTTAGGTATTGCAGGTGGAACAGCATTATTAACGGCTGTTTTTACATTTTCAACTGGAGTTGTAACAGATTATGCTATTACAACAGTTGCTAACAATTATCAGTATAGTAATTTAGTAGAACAAAGTAAAGATATGCCAACTTTACCATTACCTAAAAATAGCAATGGTTCAAAACAATATAAAAAAGCAATTAGCATACTTAAAACTATTAATAAAAAAGAAATTATTTCATCTCATGCTAATAAAGCCATTATAAAAGATGCTATAAATGCTATAAAAGGCAATAAAACACCAAAAGCTACTACACTAAATACCTTACTTTATTTTATTAGTGGTGATTATCAGCAAGCTAAATATTATGCAAAAATGGCACTAAATAATACTAATAAAGTAAATTCGTTGCCAAGTTTTATTTATGCAGTTAGTTTGTTGTATGATAAAGATTTTAATTATGCATTATCGTTTCCATATTTTGAAGATGCTGTTTTAAATGAGCCTGACAACAGACTAATACCCATGATGTTGTCTATTTATTTGGATAGATATATTCTTAGATTTGGTTTTGATGATGAATTTATAGGCGATATTTTTAATCTAATAGCACAAAAAGAAATTAAAAAATTTGATGTTCAAAACTATACAATACTATTATCAAGGCAATTTATTTTATTAAAACAAGAACAACAAAAAATTTCTATTTTAGCAAATACCTTAAATGACAAAATTAAAGAAAGTCCTATAACATTAGATACTGTTAAGAAATCATTAAATACATATAGCAATATTATTTATAGTGTTAGTGCAACTATTAGTGATTACTTGTTCATAAATCCCCCATCTTCTTCTTATTGGACTAGAATAAAACGATATTTTTCAAAGCCAAAAATTAGTTTTATACAAATACAAGATAAATACAAAACTTTATTAGAGGAATACAAAGCAGATGAAACAAGACTAAAATGGCTAGTTATTGAACTTGAAAAATATCAATCTTATACAACACTATTAAAGACAAATTTTACTAGTTTAGAACAAGAAAATAATAGGATAACTAATCTTATAAATGATAACGCAGAATTAGAAATAATTAAAAAATCATTGGCTAAATATAGTGATATTATCAATAATTCTAATATTAAGTTAGATGATTTTACAGGGCAATATTTTGCTAGAATAGCAGAATTTAAGAAAAAATTAAAAGAATACGAGCAAAAGCATACAAAATTAGTTAATAAATTACCAACTAAAATTACTCAACCTGTAAAACCAAGTGATAAACCACAAACAGGATATAATAATTGGGTTATTTATCTAATTAGTGTATTACTATTGATGATTATTTTGTATATTTTTAGAGATAAAATACTAAATGTAGTCCATAAATTCCAGCAAGAAACAGATTATCATAAAAAATAACTATAATATTTTAGAAAAAAATGTCGTGATTAAATGTTGGAAAATAATAGTTTTTTGTGGTTTTTTTAAAAAAGATGTCGTTATGGCTACTTGAAAATGTCGTGATTAAATATATAATACAATTATGGATAAAAAAGCTTTACTTAGTCAAAATTATAATTCAAAAGTTTATTTAAGTTTTCATGAGAGCCTATATCTTTTCTATACTCCAAATCAGCATGAACAAACTTCTCTATAGCTTCATTAACCAAATTTCCAGCATCTTCTATTTTTTCTGAAACAGCACCAAAAGCAATGGCTCTTGATTTTTTAAGTGTTTGATATTGTCCATCAGATTCCTTAATAGAAGAAGCAAAAAATATATTAACACCCATAGCAGCAATTGCTTGTTCATCCATAGTAAAAACAGTTGCTTTATCACTTTCTTTCGGATACTCTTTTGCCACAAGATACTTGACAACAGAAGCCTTTTGGATAAAACTAATCTTATCCTCTGATAAAGTTTTGTGCCACATACTTTTAATTATATCTGTAAAAGAACTTTTCAAGATAGTTAAAATATTTAATCCCTCAGGGTCTCCAAAACGACCATTAAACTCCATAAATTTAATACCATCTTTTGTTTTAAAGAATCCACCATTCAAAACACCATTAAAAGACAATCCATCGCCTCTCATGGTATCAATAATTTTTTGCATAATGTCTTGACAATCTTGCAAATCTTTATCATTCATAAAAGGTAGTTTTTTTTCATTATTAGTAAAGCAACCCATTCCACCAGTACCCGCACCTAAGTCATTTTCAAACCTAAATGGATAGTCATAACTTGCGGGCGATAAAACTAAATTTTGACCATCTGTAATACCCATAATGGTAAATTCAATGCCTTTTAGTTTTTCAACTAGTAGAACTTTTTCATTAGGACATTTATCTAAAAGTTCTGAAGCATAATCAATACAATCATGATAGGTTATTAAATGCTCAGGCATAACCTTAACGCCCTTTCCACCTGTTAATCCCTGAGGTTTAACAACAACTTGTATTTTTTTATCCTTGAATTTTTGAATGGCAGAATGCAATTCTTCCTTTTTTTCAATTGCTTGATAATATGGGGTGAACTCAGGACAAACTTTGCGCATCATATCAATAGAATAGATTTTATTCCACTCTATTTTTGTTGCTTCTTTTGTGCCACCAACAGCCTTGATATTTCTATCAAGCATCTTATCAACAACACCATTTGCTAATGGGTCATCGGCACTCACAAAAGCATAGTCAATATTACTCTCTACTGCAAAATTTGCTACTGCTTGTGGGTCATTTACATTACCAACAATATAACTTCCGCCTGATTTTTCAACACAGTCTATGATGGTTGGATTTTCATGGCTTATAAAAGCAAAAAGTGTTGTTTCTTTAAATAGTTTTAAAGCAAAAGCACTCTCTCTACCGCCACTGCCAACAATTAAAAAGTTTTCTTTCTTCATGATTATTTATTGTTTAATTAAAAAGAAATTATACTATATTGTCTATTTTTTGCGTGTTAGCTTTTGTAGATAACTTTGAAATATGAGTACAGGCTACTTTAACTAGATAATTACAGTAAAAATAATAACTTAAAAAAAATGTTTAAAAAAAGTGTGTAAGTTTTGCTATTTTTACTTGTTTTTTTATAAAAAATATATAATACTAAGAATTCAAAAAATAGATTGAATTATGCCAGAAAATCAAATCTTTAATAATTAATTACTTTTATTAAAAATAGTTACTTAAATTACTATTAATTATTACTTTTTATATTTTTAGAGATAAAATATTAAACATAGCCTATAAATTCCAGCAAGAAACAGATTATCATAGTAAATAACTATTATAATACTGTTATTTAAGTATTACTAAGATAATGAAACACCATATTACCAACATAAATATTAAAAATTTTAAATGTTTTAAGGACTTTGAAGTTAAGGACTTAGCACGGGTTAATTTAATTACTGGTAAAAATAATGTTGGTAAAACTGCATTTTTAGAAGCTTGTTATATTGCCATACAAAAACATAAAAATGCTATTTTACAATTATTTATTATTAGAAATAAGAGAAATTATATTTATTATGATAGACATATAGAATTAAATGGCACTGTAAATCCTTTAAAATTTTTGTTAAAAACAAATATAATGATTACAATTAATAAAAAGCCTAAATTCACTATTGATGCTAAAGATTTTCATATAACAGACTTTATTCATAGAAAGGGCAGTTTAGAGATTTTAGATGAGTTAAAAAATAATGTTCAATTTTTAGAAAGCGGTTTATCAGATAATATTTTAGAAAAATTTTATGCAGCCCTACAAGAACAAAATAAGGAAAACAAGTTAAATAAATACCTAAGTAAAATTGATAAAACTATTTTTGCTTTTAAATTTATTAATTCAGAACCTAAATTACAAGTAACAGATAAATATATGCATTTATCAGATTTTGGTGACGGTATTAAAAACTATATTGCTATTATTTGTGCTATTTATACCTGTAAAAATGGCTGTTTATTTATAGATGAGATTGGTAGCGGTATTCATTATGAAAAATTAGATGAGTTATGGGAAATTATTTTAACCGTATCAAAAGATGAAAAGGTACAAGTATTTGCTGTAACACATTCTAAGGAGTGTTTAGAATCTTATGTACGAGTAGTTGAAAAATTAAATGATAAGGATGTTGCCTTGGTACAACTGGGTAAAAGCGATGGCAAGTTAAAAAATATTGTTTTTACTGCTAAGGAGATGATTAATGAAGTGTATCAAGGTTTAGAGGTAAGAGGTTGGGATGTATAGTATTTTTTGTGAAGGAGTGGATGATAAAGAATTTATCTTGCAACTACTAAAACACCTGGATGAAAAAGGCATATTAAATTCAAAGCCAGAATATAGCAAATACATTGAAACAAAAAATGGAAAATCATATTTATTAAATAAAGATGGTTATTCTACGACTACTAAAAAAATTAATTCAAAAAGTATTAACAAAGTTTTATTCATTTTTGATGCTGATTTTAAAGAGGACGATAAAAAAATTGGTGGCTTAGAAAAGAGTAAAGAAAAAATTGAAAATTTAATAAAGGATTTAAACTGGAATATAGCTACTGATTATTATATTTTTGATAAAAATTTAGATGACTTTATTATAAATACACTAGGTAATAAAGAAAATTTTGAGTCTTGTGAAAAATGTTTTGAGCTAAAAAAAGTAAATAAAAATCGTAAAATACTCACTTGTATTTATAGTAAATTATATCCAAAAAGCCCCTATGATTTTTCTCATGCAAACTTTATCCCACTTAAAAACAAACTAACCCAACTTTTTAACTAATATGGAATACGAAACAGTAATTGGCTTAGAAATTCATACTCAATTAGCCACTAAATCTAAAATATTTTCTAATGCTGCTACTGATTTTGGCACACAGCCTAACTCTCAGGCAAATATTATTGACTTAGCTATGCCCGGGGTATTGCCTGTATTAAATAAGCAGGTAGTGGTAATGGCATTAAAATTTGGCTTAGCAATTGGTGCTAAAATTAATAACCATAGTATTTTTGCTAGAAAAAATTATTTTTACCCAGATTTGCCAAAAGGTTATCAAATATCACAGTTTGAAATTCCTATTGTAGGCAATGGTAATATTGAAATAGAATTAGATGATGGGGTAAAAAAAACTATCAATATAACCAGAGCACATTTAGAAGAAGATGCGGGAAAATCAATACATGATATTTTTGATGGTGTTAGTGCTATAGACTTAAATAGGGCGGGAATACCACTACTAGAAATTGTATCAGAACCAGATATGAGAAATAGCAAAGAGGCAATATCCTATGCAAAAAAAATTCACTCTTTGGTGCAGTATTTAGCAATTAGTGACGGTAATATGCAAGAGGGCTCTTTTCGTTGTGATGCAAATATATCATTACGCCCTAAGGGACAAAAAGAATACGGCACAAGAGCTGAGATAAAAAATATTAATTCATTTAAGTATTTAGAAAATGCAATTACTTATGAAGTTCAAAGACAAGCAGATATATTAGATTCAGGCGATAGAGTAGTGCAAGAAACCAGACTTTACGACTCTATAAAAGATGAAACTAGGTCAATGCGCTCCAAAGAAGAAGCCAATGATTATCGTTATTTTCCAGACCCTGATTTATTACCTGTTGAGTTTGACGATAAATTATTAGCAGATATTAAAAATAATTTACCAGAATTACCAGATGCTAAAAAACAACGCTTTATTAACTCACTAAAATTAAACTCTTATGATGCCAGTGTTTTAACAACGCAAAAAGAATTAGCAGATTATTTTGAAGATATGCTTAGTATTGGTTTAGATGCTAAGTTATGTGCTAACTGGGTTTTAGGTGATTTTATGGCTATGTTACACAAGCATCACCTTAATATTACAAACTCGCCAATCTTAGCTAAAGACTTAGGTTTGCTAGTTTTAAGAATTAGTGATAATACAATCTCTGGCAAAATTGCCAAAGAGGTTTTTGTATCATTATGGCAAAAAGAGGGCAGTGTTGATAAAATTATTGCAGATAAGGGGCTTAAGCAAATAAGCGATAATTCTGCTATTGAAAAAATTATCACAGAGGTCATAAATAATAATACTAAGCAAGTACAACAATATCAAGGCGGTAATGAGCGATTATTTGGTTTTTTTGTAGGACAAGTAATGAAATTATCTAGTGGTAGGGCAAATCCAAAGTTAGTAAACGAATTATTAAAGAAAAAATTAAAAAATTAATTTGCCTAACAATACACTTGACACAATTATCAGCGTTTAGGTAAGATTATTCATTAGGTTAAATATTTATTTAAAATTTAAAAATTATTGCCTAACTATTACAGCACTATACAATATATATTTTATTATTTTTGCAATTCACTACTTAGATGTGGCTGTATGATAGATAATATTTTAGGATAGATGAAGGTATTGCCAGCGACAATATTACCAGTTTCTAAAAATTCTTTACCTCCTGCAAAATCACCAATAAAACCACCTGCTTCTTGGATAAGTAATACTCCCGCTGCTATATCCCATTGATTAAGACCAATTTCCCAAAAACCATCTAGTCTTCCTGACGCTACATAGGCTAAATCTAATGCCGCCGAGCCAGCACGACGAATACCAGCTACATGAGGGTGAATTGCCTTGAAAGTATCTAAATAGCAATCTAGGTGTTGTGGTTGTTTAAATGGAAAACCTGTGCCTATTAAAGTTTGATCTAAGTCTTTATTTTGTGATACTCGCACTTTAGTATTATTTAAAAACACTGAACCACCTGCTGTAGCACTAAATAATTCATCTTTAAATGGGTCATAAACTACTGCGTGTTGGAGTATATTATTTGCTAACATAGCGATAGATACACTGTATTGAGGAAAATTATGTAAATAATTAGTAGTGCCATCCAATGGGTCAATTATCCACTTATTATTATCGCCAATAGTTTCGCCAGATTCTTCTGCTAGTATTGAATGTTTTGGAAAGTATTTTTTAATTTCAGATATAATAACATCCTCTGCCATTTTGTCCACTTCTGATATAAAATCATGTTTTGCTTTATTGCTTATAGTCAAACGATTTATTTGATTATGATATCTTAGGATTATTTGTCCGGCTTTTTTGGCGGCAGTAATTGCTATTTTAAGTGTAGGATGCATTATTATTATGACAGAAAATGAGTATTATACCTTCAATAAAGTCCGTGTAGTAATGGTTAATACCACAGAAGCAGGTAATATTGGTGCTAGTGCTAGAGCTTTAAAAAATATGTGTTTATCAAGGCTATATTTAGTTAACCCTAGTAATTATCCATCCGCGACAGCAACAGCAAGGGCAAGCGGTGCTGATGATATTTTAGCAAATGCCAAGGTTTGTAAATCATTAACAGATGCTTTAACTGGCTGTAATTTAATAATAGGTGCTAGTGCTAGAAAAAGAAGTGTTAAATGGCAACAATTAAGTTTAATGCAAAGTTGTGAGTTAATTGAAAACACCATAACAAATGATAATGAGGCAGAGGTAGCAGTAGTGTTTGGCACAGAAAACTCAGGACTTAGTAATAATGAGCTTGATATGTGTCAAGTATTAATGACTATTGCTGGTAATAAGGATTATTTTTCACTTAATGTATCGCAAGCAGTGCAAATATTTAGCTATCAATTATATAATCAATTAATAGATACAAAATATACCCCACTTAAACAAGATGATGGCGATAAACTGGCTAAGTTTGAGGATATAGAGTATTTTTACCGGCACTTAGAACAAATCCTAATTAGGATAAATTATCTAAACGGTAAAAAACCAATAGACTTATTAATGCGAAGACTAAGGGTAATTTTCAGCAAGGCTTTACTAAAAAAAGATGAGCTAGCAATATTAAGGGGTATTTTAAATGCCATAGAAAAATACAAGCCTTAACTTGATATTAAAAAAATTTTCTGGTGCTATCTTTGTATGCAAGGTATTGTGAAAATCTTTTACTTAGGTATTTTTCTTCTAAGCTAGATTTAAGGTATAAATCAATAATTAGTATCACATAAATAATTATTGCTGTGTAATTTATATTACTAATAAGTAGTGCTAAACTAAAGATAATAATACTGGAATACATAGGATGTCTTATGTATTTATATATACCGTTAGTAATTAAAATATGATTATTTTTTAATTGTGGCAAAATACTAATATTTTTTACCCCCATATTAAAAAATGCTATTATTGCTATAAAAATAGATACTAATACTAGCAAATAAGATATTAAATTAAAATTTTGCCAGTTAGTATTTATGAGTAAATAAATAATACTTGCAAACTGAATTATTACAAAAAACATTTTCCGTATATAAGTTTAAAAGTTGTTAAAATATAGTTATGAATAAATATGATGTTATTATAGTAGGAAGTGGCCCAGTTGGGCTTGCTTTTGCATTATCATTAGCAGATAGCAGACTTAATATCCTATTACTAGAAAAAGCAGAATTATCAACATTAGAAAGCCCTACAGATGATGGTAGAGAAATAGCATTAACGCATGCTTCTGTGGATATTTTAGCTAGTATTGGTGTTTGGGAGTCAATAGATAGTAGTGCTGTTTCTTTGATAAAACAAGCTAAAGTTTTTAATAATAAGGACAAAAAACCATTAACATTTAGTATTAATGACAGCAAATTAGAAGCACTAGGTTATTTAGTGGCTAATTATTTAATTCGTCAAGCATTATTTAAAAAGGTTGAAAATACCAATAACATAACAATACAGGCATCGTCTGCGGTAAATAGTATTAGTTATGGCAAGGATTTTAATACCGTACTATTAGCTAATGGCGATAGCATATTAACACGATTAGTAGTAGCAGCAGATAGTCGTATGTCTAATATGCGTTCTCAGGCTAATATTAATGCAAATATGCATGATTTTAAAAAACATATGCTAGTAGCTAGAATGTCACACACCAAAGAGCATAATAATATTGCCTTAGAATGTTTTAACTATGAAAATACTTTGGCATTATTGCCTATGATTGGCAATATGTCCTCTATGGTATTAACACTAGCAAAAGATGATATGGATTATGTTAAAAGCTTAAGTGACACCGAATTTAATGATTATATTAGTCCTAAATTTGACATGGGAGACATGAAACTGGTAGGAGATAGGCATTATTATCCTTTATTGGGTGTTATAGCTGATAAATTTATCGGCAATAGATTTGCATTAATTGGTGATTCTGCTGTGGGGATGCATCCTGTTACTGCACATGGGTTTAATTTAGGTTTAAGAGGGCAAAATATTCTAGCACAAGAAATTATTAAAGCAAATAGTGTTGATATGGATATAGGTAATAACTTTGTGCTTAATCAATATAATAACAAGCAAATAAATGTTGCAAGGATTATGTATTTTGGTACTAATAGTGTTGTATATTTGTTTACTAATAATAAAACTATATTAAAACCACTTAGAAGTATAGCACTAAAATTAGCACAAAATTTACCACCTGTGCATTATTTTATTAGCAAGCACTTAACTCAAAGTAGTAAAGTAATATAATGAATTTAACTAATTTGCGTAAAGAATACAAAGAATCTCACCTAAATAGAGCAAGTTTATCAAATAACCCTTTTAAACAATTTACATTATGGATAAATGATGCTAAAAAAATCATTAAAATAGCTAATGCAATGAGTTTGGCTACTTGTGATAATAATGGTTTTATTAGTATTCGCACTGTTTTATTGCAGTATTTTAACAGTATTCAAGGTTTTGTATTTTTTACTAATTACAATAGTTTAAAAGCAAAACAAATTAGCCAAAATAATCAAGTTGCACTATCTTTCAATTGGCTGGAATTAGAGAGGCAAATTAACATAACAGGTAGTGTTAAAAAAATACCTAAGCAAGAATCAAGGCAATATTTTAATACTAGGCCTACAAATAGTAAAATTAGTGCCTTAGCATCAAAACAAAGCGAGGTATTAACATCTAGGGCAGAGTTAGAGTTTAATTATCAAAATATTAAAAATAAATTTATTGATAATAACATAACTTTGCCTGATTTTTGGGGTGGATATACAGTGATACCTAATAGCATAGAATTTTGGCAGGGCAGACAAAGCAGATTACACGATAGATTTATTTATAAAAAACAAGATGATAAATGGATTATTAATCGTTTAGCGCCTTAGAAACTACTATTGATGATAGTTAGGTGCTTCTTTGGTTATACTAACATCGTGAACATGCGATTCTAATATTCCAGCATTAGTTA
This sequence comes from Gammaproteobacteria bacterium, assembly GCA_965207335.1. Classification (GTDB taxonomy): domain Bacteria; phylum Pseudomonadota; class Gammaproteobacteria; order PS1; family Pseudothioglobaceae. The sequence continues at coordinate 456,497 of OZ242267.1, read as the reverse complement.
TTTGCACAAACTTGACATTATTACGCATATCTTTTAAATTAGCACAGCCAGTATAGCCCATAGCAGCACGCACACCACCTATCATTTGCTGAATTATTGGTCTAACAGAACCTTTAAATGGCACTCTGCCCTCTATACCTTCTGGGACTAATTTATCACCGTTATTATTAGATTGAAAATATCTATCCGATGAGCCATTTGTTTTTTTCATAGCACCTATAGAACCCATACCTCTGTATGATTTATACGACCTGCCGTGGTGCAATTCTATTTCTCCAGGGGTTTCTTCTGTGCCAGCAAATATACTGCCTAACATTACTGTATGAGCTCCTGCCGCAAATGATTTTGATATATCTCCTGAATAACGAATTCCTCCATCAGCTATAACTTTAACATTACTATCTTTTAATGCACTAGATACTTCTGCTATTGCTGATATTTGTGGCACACCAACACCTGTTATAATTCTTGTTGTGCAAATACTTCCTGGCCCTATACCAACTTTTACTGCATCAGCACCAACTTCTTTTAGTGCTAGTGCTGCTTGTTTTGTGGCAATATTACCAGCTATCACTTGCAGGCTTGGGTATTCTTGTTTGGTTTTTTTAACTCTATCTATTACCCTTTGTGAGTGTCCGTGTGCGGTATCAACTGTTATAATATCAACACCTGCTTCAACTAAGGCTCTAACTCTATTATCAGTATCATCTCCAACACCAATACTAGCACCTACCATTAGTCGCTCTTGATTGTCTTTTGTGGCATTTGGAAAACTAGATGATTGTAATATATCACGAACAGTTATCATACCAGTTAGCTCAAATTTATTATTAACTACTAAGACTCTTTCAATTTTATGTATATGTAATAATTCTTTAACCTCATTATTGTCAGTGTTTTCTGTAACTGTAATTAGTTTTTCTTTTGTAGTCATACTTTTGACTATTTTATTATTTAAGTTTGTCTCAAATCTTATATCTCTACTTGTTATTAATCCACATAATACATTGTTGTTGTCAATCACAGGCAGTGCTGATATACCGTATTTTGTTTGTAGTGATATAACATCGGCTATAGTTGCCTTTATGTTTATAGTAATTGGGTCTCTAATAATATTACTTTCATGGCGTTTTACGGTGGTTATTTCTTTTACTTGTTCGTCTATTGACATATTTTTATGGATTATGCCTATACCTCCTTCTTTTGCCATTACTATTGCTAGCTTAGCTTCTGTTACTGTATCCATAGCAGCAGATAAAAATGGAGTATTAAGATTTATTTGTGATGTTAGAGGTGATTTTAGTATTGCATCTTTAGGCAGTACCAAAGAGTGAGCTGGTAGTAATAAAACATCATCAAAGGTTAGTCCGTGTTTGCTAAATTTATTCATTTAATTAGTTATATACATAAATATTATTTAATAGTTTGTAATAATTATATATTCATTGTTAAAGTATTTCTTAATAATAATTTTTCTTATTTTTCTTATTAAGAATATTAATTAATATTATTCCCAATATAGTGCCAAAAGCAAAAATCAATGAGCCAACTATCATCCAATTTCTACTGCTTTGGTCGGAGTTATAATCATCATTCTTTTTTAATATTTGTATTTTACTTTCTAATTGTAGAACTTTATTGCCTAGTTGCTGATTTTCGCGTTCTATTTGCAATGAATTTTCATAAGTTAGCTCAGCATATTCTATTTTAGATTTAGTTTTAGCTTGTTCTATTGCTAAATTTTTATATTTATTTTGAACATCATTTAGGGTTTTTTCTACTTCTTTTAAGTGTTTTGTTTGTTGTTGATATTGAATAAAATTGGCATTATATTTGCTATTTAATGCTATTAGTTTTAAACTAGCAGGCTCATCACTAATTAAGTATCTTGAGCTTATCCAACCAATTAAGCCGTTGCTTGTTTTTATTTGTGTCCAGCCTATTTTGGTATTTTTTAATAACTCTAATTGCTCTCCAGATGGCGACATTTTTAAAATTTTACTACGACTACTACCTTCAACTCTAATTGGTATTTCTACTTGGTCGCTAACATAAACAATAGATTTTGCTAACAGTATATTTGGCAGTAATAATAATATTAATATAATCTTATACATAATGAGACCTTTGCATAAAGTAGGGGTTATTAGCAAAAATTCAATTTTTGCCGAATTAGTGATTTTGAAACCTTTGCATAAATAGGATGATTGACAGAATTCTGATTTTTGCTTAATGTAAGTGAGTGGAAAGCGGGGTTCTGATGATTATTCATGTTTATGCAAAGGTCTCAAAATATAATATATTATTTCAGTTGGTTAATCTTATCATATTCTACATTCAAATTTGATAGTTTTTTATTAGTTTGTTCTAATTTTTGCATTTCTTTTTTGACAATATGGTTAGGAGCGTTATTAATAAATTTAGTATTATTTAATTTATTGCTAGATTGTTGCTTTTGTTTTGCTAACTTAGTTATTTCTTTTTGTAATCTATTTAACTCTTGTTCTTTATCTATTAACCCAGACAGTGGAACTAATATTTTTGTCTCTCCTATTAGTGCTGTTGCTGATTTTGGTGATTGTTGGTTTTTGCTTAATAATTCTATGTTTGTTATTTTAGCAATACTTTTTATTAAATAAGAGTATTTTATTAGTAGTTTTTCATCATTAGCATTGTATTGGAATAGTAAACAGTTTAATTTTTTATTAGGTGCTATATTCGTCTCACCTCTAATTTGCCTAATCCCTAAAATGAATTCTTGTATCCAATTAACATCATGTATTGCATTTATTTTTTTATTATGTTTGCTGTGTATTGGATATTTAGTTTGACTAAGAGTTTTATTATTGGCATTAATTATTTTATTGCAATCGCTAAATATCTCTTCTGTGATAAATGGTATTACAGGGTGTAATAATTTTAGTATTTCGTTAAGTACATTAAATAAAGTTTTTTGGGTATTGATTTTCATCGCCTCTTTTGTTAATAGTACCTTAGCAAACTCTAAATACCAATCACAATAGTCATGCCAAACAAAATCATATAAAACTTGTGCCATTAAGTCAAAACGATATTCTGTTATGTGTTTTTTGCTATCTTTGATTACAATTTGTAGTTTATATAATATCCACTTGTCAATACTTGATAATTTAGTGTTAGTGTTATCATTTATAATATTAGGTTCAACATTCATTAATACAAATCTTGAGGCATTCCATAATTTATTGCAAAAATTTCTATAACCAGCAACTCTTGATAAATCAAATTTTATATCTCTGCCAAATGATGCTAAGGCACTAAATGTCCATCTCATAGCATCTGTTCCAAATGCTTGTATGCCATCTGGAAAGGTTTTTTTTGTATTTTTGATGATTTTTTCTTTCATTTGAGGTTGCATCAAACCGTAGGTTCTCTTTTTGATTAACTCATCAAGGCTAATACCATCAATTATATCTATTGGGTCAATAACATTTCCTTTAGACTTAGACATTTTTTGTCCATTATTATCACGAATTAAGCCAGTTATATAAATATCTTTAAAAGGGACTTCACCTGTAAATTTAAGTCCAAACATTATCATCCGTGCTACCCAAAAAAATATAATATCAAAACCTGTTACTAAAACACTAGTTGGGTAAAAACGCGATAATTCTGGTGTTTTATTTTCATCTTTCCCTTGCCAACCAAGAGTGGAAAAAGGCCACAAAGCAGATGAGAACCAAGTATCTAAGACATCATTATCTTGAACAAGATTGCCATTACCGCCTTTTTTTATTGCTTGTTGCTTTGCTTCTTGTAATGTGTTGGCAACAAAAATTTCGCCATTTTCATCATACCATGCTGGTATTCTATGTCCCCAGATTATTTGTCTTGATATACACCAATCTTGGATATTATTCATCCAGTTAAAATATGTTTTCTCCCAATTACTAGGCACAAATTTAGTATCGCCATTTTTGACTGCATCTATGGCTGGTTTTGCAAGTGGTGCTACTTTTACAAACCATTGGTCTGTTAAAAACGGTTCTAAAATTGCACCCGAACGGTCACCACGAGGCGGTGTTAGTCGGTGTTTTTTGGTGGTTATTAATAATTTAGCATCATCTAAATCTTTAACAATAGCTTGGCGTGCTTCAAAACGCTCTAAATTTTGATAAGCCTTAGGTGCATTAGCATTTAACTTAGCATCTGGAGTAAATAGGTTAATAACTTCCATTTTATGGCGTTTACCAACCTCCCAGTCATTAAAATCATGGGCAGGGGTAATTTTTACACAACCAGTGCCAAATTCCATATCAACATAATCATCAGCAATAATAGGTATTTTGCGTTTAGTCATAGGTACCCATACAAGTTTACCTATAACATTTTTATAGCGTTTATCTTTTGGGTTTACCGCCAAAGCTCCATCTGCCAAAATAGTTTCAGGGCGTGTAGTGGCTATCTCCATAAAGCCATTGTCAGTAACAAAAGGATATCTAACATAATACATTAAGCCTTCTTCTTCTGTTGCTATTACTTCTAAATCTGATAATGCTGTTTTTAGCACTGGGTCCCAATTAATAAGGCGTTTACCACGATAAATTAAGCCCTCATTATAAAGCTTTATAAAAACTTTACTTACTGCACTAGATAAGTCCTCATCCATAGTAAATTTTTCTCTTTGCCAATCAACAGATGCACCAAGCCTACGCATTTGCTTACTAATAGTATCGCCTGATTCTTGTTTCCACTGCCAGATTTTTTGGATAAATTCCTCTCTTGATAAATCATTTTTTGTTATATTTTGCTCAGCTAATTGTCTTTCAACTACCATTTGTGTAGCAATACCAGCGTGGTCTGTCCCTGCTTGCCATAGTGTTTGTTTACCAGACATTCTGTGATATCTAGTGAGAATATCCATAATAGTATGTTGAAATGCATGCCCCATATGTAAACTACCCGTAACATTAGGAGGCGGTAACATTATGCAATAACTATTTTTTGCTAAATTATTATATTCTGACGAAAAACATTTATTTTCTTCCCATAACTTACGGTATTTGATTTCAATTTTTTTTGGATTATATATTTTATCCACTTATATTATGACATTAAATGCTAGGTATTATACTTTAAAGACCATTGTATAAGGATATTTATGTGCATAGTACTGCTTTTTAGATGCTAGTTTTTCGCTTATGGTTAAGTTATTGTTTTACCATTAACCAAAATTTATTCAAAAACATAAAATATACATCTAAAAAATAATGCTTATGTATATAAGTTTATTTGTACTTTTACTTATGCAGTTGTTTTTATAGAGGTCTCTTATAGTTAAAAAATAGAAAAATAAGTAGCATTATGTTTGCTATAAATGATTGGCTAATTTAGATTTTTAATTGTGTATAACGTATTAAATTACTAAATATCTAACTTATTATGTTGTCCATTTTAGGAATATTTTTTATTAGTGTATTGTTTATTGCTGCAGTATTATTCTTTGCAATAGATTCAGTAGATATACTTTCACAAATATTTTATGGTGCCGTTGAAGTAAATACAATTGTTATTGTTGTATTTATATTATTTTTGGTGTTTTTACTATTTGCATATATTAGAGATATTATAACTTATGTATCTTTTATTAGTATTTGCAATAGTAAAAATAATATTTTTACTAAATATTTTCCTAATAGACTACAGCAACTAAGTGATTTAGTATTAGATAAAAAATCAATTTCTCAACATCTTGTTGATGATAATACTGATTTTGCTATTGGGCAAAGTTTAGATACATTACGAGCATTGCCGTCTATTATGATAAGTATAGGGTTATTAGGAACATTTATAGGTTTAAGTATTACCATAGCAGAAGTAGCAGATTTAATGTCAAAAATTGGCGGTAATATCGATGTAGAACAGAAAATAGAAGCTTTATTTACTGGCTTACCAAAAGCAATTGAAGGTATGAAATTAGCTTTTTATACCTCGTTATATGGCTTAGGTACTAGCCTTATATCATCAGTTTTACTAGCTATTTATTATCACGGGCTCGCAAATATATCTAATACTTTAAGGAGTTATATATTAAATAATGGTTTATTAGATAGTGAACAAAATATAGATAAATCCTTAATAAAAGCGGCAACTATTTTAAATAAGCAAACCTCAATATTTGCTAATGTGGTACAAACAGCATCAAGAGCTATAGAAAGACAATCAGAATACTCTCACCAAAGATTAGATGAACTGTTAGAACAAAATAAAACCTTTAATAATTCCATAAATACACTAACTAAAAGTATGAGTGGCTATAATGAAGCAGATAAACTACTAGCTAATACTAATATAAATTTACTAAAAGTGATTGATAATTTAACCAGTCTTAATATTACCAGTAAAGATGGATTTGCTAGTGTGAGAAATAGCATAAATCAAACTCAAGACAAGTATGATACGGCAAGTATTATTAAAATTTTAGAAAGATTAGATTCATCGGCAAAAGATGGCTTTGCAGGTATTAAAAATGGAATTAATTCTATTAGTCAAAGTGAAAGTATTAAATACGACACCTTAAATAATAATTTAAAGTTACTATTAGAAAAATATAAAGATATTTTTGAAAATAATAAAGCATACTTATCATCTCAAGAGTCAATAGTTAATCAGTTTGAATCTATAGCAGATAGTGTAGCAGCAATAAAGAATGTTTTAACTAGTGTTGATAATAAGAATAATGAGTTTTCAGAAGAAATTAGCAACATAAATACTCAAATTTTAGCCATAGATACCTATATTAAGTCTATAGACACTCCTAATACTGTATCTAAAAATAATAGAAAATGGTTTGGTATATTTAAATAGTTTTTTAGAATATTATCAATAGTTTAGATTAATAATATGTATAAAAATATTAACATCATTATATTAGTAATTATTACAACAATTATTTTTACTGCTAGTGCTGACTCTAATAATAAAGGCCTTATTATTTGGAGTGCTCCTAGTAAGTTAGACAGTCAATATGAAATAAATGTTAAGGGCGGTAATTTAATACCCAAAACCTTACAATTTAATATCCAAAATAAAACACAAACTACTAATTCTATAAGTAAACATATAGACGAGTTAAGCAATTTAGAGATTAAACCATTAGCCGATAGCTTAGATGATTTTATTGCTAATAATACTACAAATACAATTGATAAAGACAGTGAATATGCTATTGTAGAAGATCTTTTTGATAAAACAATTCAACTAAGAGCCTTAAAAGATAAAGCAACAATGACAATGACTGAAGCAATAAGGCTAGCACTTGATTATCAAAGTGACTTTAAAGCACAATTAGCTGATTTTGAATCTACAAAGTTTTTAGAAAAGGCTAGTTATGGCAATTTGTATCCTACTGTAGAATTATTTCATAGCCATAATCTCAAAAATAATTTTAAATTATTATCCCGTAATGCAGATGGAACATTAGCATTTCAAGATGCCAGTGAAAACAAATATACTAGTAGTTTAAGGCTAACACAAAATCTAAATTTTAATGAAATAGCACTAATTACCGATAAATCAAATTTAAATACACAATCAAAACAGTATGATGTTGAAAGATTTAAGCAAGCCTTATCATTGTCAGTGGTGTCTTTGTTTTTAAATAGTTTAAATTTTAGAGATAAATTAAAAATAGCACAACAATTCCAAGATATATCAAAAAAAATAATAAGGTTAGTGGAGTTAAGATATGAGGCAGGAAGAATAGCTTTACTTGATAAGAAAAAAGTGGATCTTAGTATTCAATTAACTACCGCTGAGTTTGATAATTTTAACGAGCAATTAAAAAATTCATTATTCTTCTTAGGTAGTGCTATAGGAGCTAAGAATCTTAAGCCTGATACTTTGATATTAAAAAATGTTGAAATTGATAATTTTGCTTTATATAGTAATTCTTTACATAAATTTATCACAGATAATGTGGAGTATAAAACAGCCCTAAACCAATTAAAATTAGCAGAAAATAATAAAGATTCTTTAAAAAGTGCACTTTACCCTTCATTTGATTTAAGTGCCTCTGTTGATAAAAATAATCGTATTGAAGGAGAGTCTTTTAATAAAACTAATTTGAAGTTTAATATTTCTTATTTTATATTTAAAGGTGGTATTGACGATAATAAATTTAAGTCTGGAACAAAATCTTATGAAGCTAGTCAATATAGACTAGAAGCTACAAAAAATAGAGTTAGAGACTTTGTTGAAAAATCCTTTATAGATTATGAGCAAGAATTTAAAAAATATAGTACTTTTGATAATAGTCGTGCTATTTCTTGGGAGTTATTTAACATTCAATATAAATCATTTCAAGTTGGTAAAAATATTAATTTAACGGAATTATTAGCTAGCTTAACAATTTGGTATAATAATTATTTACAATCAAGAAATAGTTATTATGCTCTAATAAATTATAAAAATATATTTTCCGTAGCAATAGGTAGAGACATAACTATAAATTAGCATAAGTTATGTTCAAAAAATTGTCAAACAATATCAGAGCAATATTTAAAAATACATATAAAGATAATAAAACTAAAATATTTAAAGACTTAAAAGGTGGAATGTTTAGGATTATCCTAGCATCTATTTTTATTCATATATTATCTCTTGTCATTCCTTTTTATACCAGTGTATATTTTAATATTATAGTACCTAACGAAGCCTGGGCTACTATGATTTCTCTTTCTATTGGTGTGTTAATTGCAATATTGTTCGCCGCTATATTAAAAGAAGCAAGAGTTGCAATAGGGCAGTGGTATAGCAAGAGAAATTATGATATAGCCAATGATAAATCTCTAAACTATATTAACAAAAACCATAAACATTCTTCTAATATAGAAAATATCAATAGGGTTTGGTTAGATTTGCCTGACACTATTAGGTTGTCACTTGGTTATTCTAGTGCCGAGTTTGTCCTGCCAATGATAGATTTTATCGCCAGTATATTTTATTTTATTGTTATTTATATTATTGCTGACTACTTAGTTCTAGTTCCTATATTTGCTAGTTTGATAGTGTTATTTTCTGCTAATAAAATAGCTAAAAGTGTAATTGTTGCAGAAGATAGACTACTGGATATAAATAAAATTAAACATAGTCATATGACATCTTTTGTTAATGGCATTAACCAAATACAATTGTTTTTAGAAACTACACCATTTATTGATAATTTAAAACAATCATTAGCAAAATCATCTGATGAGAACAAATATATAAGTCAATTAAATGCTCAATTACAAAATGTAATTTATTCTATGGCACAGGTTCAAACATTATTATTATTATTTGTTGGTTTAGTTGGTATGGTAAATAATGATTTAACAACTGGCGCTGTATTTGCATCATTGTTACTAACAGGTAGGTTATCTGCTAATGTTGGTGGCGTATATAATTTAATATTACAAAAACATAAATATAATCAAGCATCACAAATTCTTAATGATTTAGATACTAAGATAAAACCAACATTTAGTAGCGATGCAAAGATCCAGCTAAGCAATTTTAAAAATAATATTAATGTTAATAATTTATATCACAATTATACTACTGTTAATGCTTTAAGCGGTATTAATATATCTATTAGGCAAAACGATATTATGGTAATATCAGGTGATACTGGTAGCGGTAAAAGTACACTGTTAAATTTAATATCTGGCATTATTTATCCCCAAAAAGGCACTATTTTTTATGACGATGTAATTCATAATAAAATATCAACAGATGATTTAAGAAAAAATATTGCAATATCATTACAACAACCAATTGTTTTATCAGGAACTGTAGCTAGTAATTTTATTTGGCATGGGAGTGAAAAAGAATTATTAACAAAAATAGCAAGTGTTGGCTTATTGGACTTTGTTTTAAAATCAGCAGTAGGTTTAGGTATTGAAATTATTGATAACGGCATTAACTTATCAGCAGGGCAAAAACAGGCAATATCTATAACCAGAGTTTTAATTGATGATGCTAATGTTATTCTATTAGATGAACCATTTAGTGCATTAGATACTAAACAAAAGGCAAAACTAATTAATTACTTACAAAGTAATAATGAAAATAAGACTATTATTATTGTTAGTAATGATAATGAATTAATAGCAATAGCTAATAAAGTAGTAAAACTACAAAATGGTATTATAATTAGTAATTCATACAAAGATAAAAAATAACATAATGGTATTCAACATAAATAATGCTATGAAAACACCATACATAATAGCAATTATGGTGGTTATTATTATTATTTGGGCTTTTTTATTTCACATAGAAGGCGGTATTAGAGTAAGTGGAATAATAACGCCTGTTGATAACAAACAAATAATAAGTCATTTAGAGGGTGGTATTGTACAAAAAGTTTTTGTAAAAGAGGGTGATAATGTAAAAAAAGGACAAGCATTATTAATAATTGAAAATTTATCGTTTAGTGAAAAAATAAATAAAAGCGAAAAACTTATTGACTATTTTAATGCGAAAATAGCCAGAATTCAATCAGAACTTTCACAACAAAAATTTATTTATGATAAAAATAACCCACATTATTTGACAGAATTAGAATTATATAACCGTAGAAAAAGTCAATTAAAGTCAGAAATTAGTGTATTAAAAAGAAAGATTACTGAAAATAATGCAGAATTATTATTGCTGGCAGAAAGTAGCGAATTATTAGCAGAAGAAATATTAGTTTTAGAACAAGATTATAAAATAGCAAAAGAATTAAAGAAACTAGGTGCTAGTAGTAGTAATGAAGTTGCTTCATCTGAAAAAGATGTTATTAGGGCAAAAAACAAACTTAATAAAATTAAATTAAACATTAATAAGGCCAGTAATAATATTTTACAATTAAAAGATGAAATAATTGTAAAAAAAGATACTTTTTTGGGTAATTCTCAAGATGAGTTAGATAAAACAATGCAAAAATTGAATAAAGCACAGGAAGAATATAATATTGTTAAAACCAGAGAGGCAAGGAGTGTTTTGCGTGCTGTTAATGATGGCGTAGTATTAAAAATTTGGTATGGTGTTAAGGGCATGGTTGTTAAAGGAGGCAATCCTATTATTGAAATAGTAGCTAATAATACAAATAACATAGTAGTAGCCAGAGTTAAAGTTGAAGATAGAGATAAAATATGGATAAATATGGATGCACAAATTATGATATCACACTGGAGTTTACCTTCAAAATTAATTGTCGCTAGTATAGTTGACATAGGTGCTGATTCTATTATTAACGACAAAACTAATGAGGCTTATTATAAAATTAAAGTAATACCTAAATACAAGAAAGATAAGGTATATAATCAATTATTGCCGGGTATGGTTGTGCAAACTTTATTAGTGTCTGGCAACCATAGTATTGCTAATTATTTTATTAGCCCTATATTAAAAGATTCTAATAAAATAATGAGCGAGGCAATTTTTATAGGTAAATAATAATGGGTAGAAAAAATAGTAAGAGATTTGTATTAACAACCCCTTGGCAAGCATTTGTAGATGCTTTATTTGCAGTATTATTAGTAATTATCCTTGTTACTATAATATTTATTGTTTATAAAACTTTTTATGAAGATTATTACGATATTATTAATAAAGAGCAAAAAAAATTAGAGTTAAATAAAAAAGAAGATGTATTGTTTAATTTAAGAAATATAGAAAAAGCAGATAATAACTATGAATTATTTGATATAAATGAAGTAAATAATAAACTAACTGCTACCGTGACATTTTATAACTCTTTGCTTAGTGAAAAAATGCATAACACACTAATAAAGTATGTTAACAATAGTAAAAATATTGAAACAAATATACATTACAATTCCAAAGATATTAATAATACTAGAGTTAATTTATACAACCATATTGTTAAATTAATTAGTAATATTAATAAGGATATTAAGGTTGAGGTATTAATAAAATTACACCAAGATTATGACAAAAAACAAGTTATTGTTGAGTTTACAAAAACACTAGAAACTAATTAACTATGAAAGTAAATACCAGAGATGATAGATCATCAGAGATAGAATGGATAGCGATGATAGGTGCTGTTGCTAGCACTCTGGTAGTATTTATTTTAATAATGGTGCTTTTTATTCCTGTTTCTGAAAAGGGAAAATTTATTGAAGATAAAGATTTTTTGGCTTTATTTTTAGAACAAAAAGCCAAAGACTATTTCATTATTAAAAATGTTGAAGCACTTAATAATGAAAAAGAGATTCAAAAAAAATTAGTTAACTATATTGATAAAAATCTCACAAAAAATAGAAAATATACTTTACTATTAAAATTTGGCAAAAGAGATGACTTATCAACAGGCTCCAACTATATAAACGCTTATATAAGTAGTAAGTTAGTATTAGATTTGCTATTAAAAGGTAATGTAGGTAACGGCGGTATTGATAATAAAGTAGAAGTAGATGATAAATTAACTCCAGGAAAATTTATTGCTATTGTTAAGGGCATATGATAGACTGTCAAATACTTGTGCTACTAATACTAATTAGATGATATTTTTTATGATAAAATATCACTAAATGGGTTTAAGTTAATATTTTTATGGCTAATGTAACAGAGATATTCCCTACTAACAAAAGTAATATAAATATAAATTTAGATATTTCTAGTGAAGAAGTATCTATTAAGGTGTTTGGTTCGGATATTATTATTGAGTCAAAAAGCGAAACTTTTATTATTTTATATGGTGCTGTTTTTGTGTCTTTGGGTAATTCTTTAACCATACAAGATAGTACTAACAAACAATTTTCATTATCAGAATTATTATATTCTTCTAAAACTGAATACGAGAGTATAGATGATAAAGTTGTTGATAGCGATAAAGTTGATAATATTATTGTTAAATCTAAATCTAATAGCGATAAAGAAGCAGATATAACAGAAGGCTTAACAGAAGTTACATATAATAAAGCTGAGGTTGATGAACTTATTGAAGATGCTATAGCAGAAGTTAAAAATTTTAAAGAGAATATTAATACTGAATCAGAAAATTTAGTAACAGCAAAAAGTTTAGAACAAATTGACAACGAAATAAATTCTAATACTAGCAATAAAGATCAAACTACAACTGCACAAGAAGTTGATTTTACAAATAAGTATGAGCAACCTCCTATTGAAGAAAATGTTAATTCTTTTAATCAAACAGAGGATGAGTCTATTACAATAGATGTTGGCTCTTTAATACCAGAGTTTTCATTAAATGCAGAGTCTGATTCTGGTATTGTAGGAGACGATAGAACTAACAACATTAATCCCACAGTAAGTGGTAATTTTATTACTAATAGTACTATAGAATTGACAGTCACAAAAGACTCTAATACTACTAATTATAGCGTTGAAGTAGGTGATGATGGTACATGGCAACAAGAAATAGCACTAGATAATAATGATGGTACTTATGCTATTAGTGTTGCATATACCGATACCAACTCTACTACCCATACTTATAGTGATAATATAGTTTTAGATACAGTAATAGCCCTTCCTACTGTAAGTATAGCTTTAGCAAGTGATAGTGGTACTACAGGAGATAGTACAACTAATAATATTACCCCTACAATTAATGGCTCTGCTGAGGCTAATGCTACAATATCTGTAGCACTAGGTAGTACGGTTATTGGTACTACCACAGCAAGTAGTGATGGCGTATGGCAATTTAGCATACCTAGTAACAATGCCTTGTCAAGTGGCAATAATAGTTTGAATGTTACAGCCACAGATATTAGTAATAACATAAGCGGTGTCACAACTATTAATATTATTGTTGATAATACCTCGCCAAGTATTCCCATTGTATCTACAATTGGTTTTGACGGTAATGAAGCAAGTTTAGTAGAACTAAATAAAGGCGTGCATATTTTAAAAGGAACAGCAGAAGCATTATCTCAAATAGAATTATCAATAGAAGGCACCCTAATAGGTACAAGAGAAGTATCAGCGACTGGTAGTTGGACTTTTGATTTGGATACTAACTCTTTAGATGGTGAGAATATAATTAGCATTGTGGCAAGAGATGATGCTGATAATGTATCTGTACCATATACTGATACTATAAGCATAGTAGGAACTATAAATTCTCCATCAATATCCTTATCATCTGATAGTGATACTGGGTTTAGGATAAATGAAACGATGAATTTAACTCCAACTTATGAAGGAATTACAGAGATTGGTGCAACAGTTAGATTATTTAGGGATAATTCACAAACTAGTTTTGCAGAAATTACTGCTGATAATCAAGGAATGTGGACTTATACTGAAGTGTCAGGTTTAGCAGAAGGCAGTCATGCTATTAGTGCCATAGCAGTGTTTGGAAACTCTATATCAAATGAATCTATATTAAACTTTGTAGTAGATACAACTCCTCCCACTGGACTTATTATCAATAATTCTAGTAGTATTATTGATATTTTTGGCAATGATAGTATAGAGATAACTGGCACTGGAGAAACCCCTGGAAATCATTTTTATTATCAAATATTAGACTCAAGTAATACTATTATCAATACTAACAAAGATGATGGCACGGTTAGAATTATAGAAACAGATGGTACATGGGGTTTTAGTATTGAACCTAATATTTTCCTTGGTAATGGTAGTTATAGTGTTGAAGTTGTTGAGATAGATGGTGCAGGTAATGAAACCGACATTAATATTCCTTCTATTGCCTTAAATGTTAATCAAATAACATTTGAAATACAAAGTGCAGGTAATGATAACACTCCAGATTTTGCTATAGAAGGACCTACTAATGTTAGAATAGAAGTATCAATTACAGATGCCAACAACCAAGTGGTATATACCTTAGATACTGTTAAAAACTCAGATGCAATATACATATTTACCCCAGATTACACAGATACAAATGGTACTTTTGTAACATATATTGACGGTGATTATAGTATTGTTGTAAATACTACTGATAATAATACTAATCAAACAAGAGATTTTAGTGATAATTTTACAATTGATACTATAGCACCAGATGTTGCTACTGACATTACTATTGCTAGTGGTTCATTAGGATTAACAGCTAATTTAGCAATTGATGACACCCCAGAGATAACAGGTACAGCAGAAGCAAATTCAATAATATCCCTTGTTTTAGGAGCTAATACATATACTACAACAACAAATAATTCTGGTGTTTGGAGTTTAACAATTAGCGACTCTCTTGCAAACTCTAATACTTATACTGCTGATATAACTGTGACAGATATTTTTGATAATTCATCTCCTGCTCAGGCTTATGATTTTTCCGTACAAGTTCACACAGTTGCTGATATTATTAAAGATAATATATCATTAAATGCTGGTAATATTGTTTTTCCAGATTATACTAATAATCCAATTTTTAATGGCACAGGTGCTAGCATTAATACTACTATAACAGCAATATTAAATGGTGCAGATGTTGGTAGTGCAATAGTTGTTAATGATGGTACTTGGGAATTGACAATAGATTCTAGTGTTACTGATGGTCAAAGAGATATACAATTAGTAGCTCGTGACGAATATGGTAATACTTCAAATACAGTAGATTTTCCAATAGTTATAGACACACAAGTACCTACTAAACCTAGTTTTAGTATTAACAGTAATATAATTTCAGGCACAGTTAATAATGATGATTCTGCTGCTTTTGCAATAATTACAGTTGATAATGCTGGTACTATAGATACATTTATTAGCGTAATTGGCACTAATGGCGGTTGGTCATTTATTAGTAACAATCTTAGTAATAATGACATAGTTAGTATTCAAATTCAAGATAAAGCTGGAAATCTTAGTGATGAAAGTGATACTATTACAGTAACTGGGCTTAACACTAAAGAATTAACAACTGATACTGTAGCAGATTTGTTAATTACTTCAAAAGACTACGGTATTGACCAACATTATGACTTTACTGCTGTTCTAGAAGATTCTGCTAGTAGCCTTAGTATTAATAGTGTATCTTTAAATGGCATTTCTCTTGCTATAAATAATCCTAGTGTCAACAAAAATAATGAGCAAGCAAGTTTTGATTTAGGTGAAGTGTTAGGGCAAAAAAATAACGAACTACAAAATGGTAATTACGAAATTATCTTAGTAGCACAAGATGCTATTGGTAATAAAACTAATTATATTCATAATGTAGAAATATTACTGGAAAATAATACAGGAATTATATCTTTGCTAGGCGATGATAATAATATAGATGGTAATTTTGTGGCTTCAAATACACCAACAATATTAGGAACTAGTGCTATTGGAGAAAATATTATTGTTTTAAATGCTAGTAATAATAAATCAATAGCTACTAATATAGATAGCAATGGCAACTGGAGTGTACAAATACAAGATATTATTAACGAAAATACTCTAACCACTTTGAATATA
The DNA here is from genome assembly GCA_965207335.1 of Gammaproteobacteria bacterium. Taxonomy (GTDB): domain Bacteria; phylum Pseudomonadota; class Gammaproteobacteria; order PS1; family Pseudothioglobaceae. The sequence goes on along the minus strand of OZ242267.1, from coordinate 440,072 downwards.
ATATCATCAGGTTATGGTAATGAAAACACTAGCAATGCCTTTACTCTAATCTACGATGACTCAGCTGTAACATAACTAAATTTAATACCTCATAAGTTATAATTATACTTAGACTATTATTTAATTGATTAAAAGAATTGCTTATTTATACAAAAAAACAGTATATTTAAAAAAGCAGTACTGTATGTAAATTTCCTTATATAGTTGTTTAATTCTTTATTAATTCTTTTCTATCTGTAATAGCACGAGATATAGTATTTATATCAGAATATTCTAGCTCTCCACCTAGTGGTATTCCATGGGCTAGTTGAGTTATTTTAATATTATATTTTTTAATAATATTATTAACATAATAAGCAGTTATCTCTCCTTCTATGGTAGTATTTGTAGCCAGTATAACCTCTGTTATTTTCTTTTCTTTAACTATATCGTTAATAATATCAATCCCTAAGTCTTCTGCCCCAATATTGTCAATTGGTGATAAATAACCATTTAAGACAAAATATAAACCATTGTAACTTTGAGTTTGTTCTATTATATCAACATCTTTTGATGTTTCTACTATACATAGTGTATTTTGACTTCTATTATCATTAGCACAAATATGACAAATATCATCACCAGTCAAATAGCGACACTTAGCACATTCTTTAATGTTATTCATAGTATCAATCAAGGCATGCCCTAAATCTATACCAGCTTTTTTATTATTTTCTAGTAGGTAATAAATAAATCTTTGTGCTGTTTTAGCACCAACACCTGGTAGTTTGGTAAACGCTTGGTTAAGATTTTTAAGCATATTTTTATTTATTGTACAGATTATGCAAAGTTTTTAAAAAGGCATCTTAAAGTCATTTGGTAATATACCGCCGGTTAAGTTTTGCATAGATTTGGTGTTTTTAGCTTGTATTTTTTTATTAGCATCATTAATAGCCGCAGTTATTAAATCTTCAAGCATTTCCTTGTCATCCATAGCGCTATCATCAATAGTCACACTTTTTGCTTCATAAGTACCGTTCATATTAACAGCAACTAAGCCAGCACCAGATATTCCCGTTGTTGATTCTGCTTTTAGTGCATCTTGTGCTTGTTGCATTTTTTGTTGCATTTGCTGTGCTTTTTTCATTACATCAGACATATCTTTAAACATAGGTTACCCCCCTTATTATTTAATATTATTTTTAATTTTTATTGTTGCAATATTAGTTTTACTATTAAATATTTTTTCTAACTCTTGTAATGACTCATCTTGTAAAAATTTGTTCTTAATATTTATAATTTTCTGTTTTTTTAGATTTTGTTGTTTTTTATACAGAGTATTATTAATATTAGCTATCGTTATAGACAATGTTATTTTACCAAATAATGCGGATAATTCAGTATTAATACTTTTTTTAATATTATCATTTAGCATGTGAGTAAATTTTTTGTCTAATACTAATTCTAAATGATTGTTATTAAAACTTTTAAATATTGTATTTTTTATTAATATAGCACCAGAGCCAACTAATTTATTATTTAGTAAATATTCCTCCCATTGCTTGTTATTTGTTAGTTTTTTTTTTCTTCTTCTATAGGTTTATCTTTATTATTAGTAAAGGCGAGCATTCTCATAAGCACCATATTAAAACCTATGTGCTCATTTGGTGCATAATCTAGGTATTTTAAGCCATCAATACCAATTTGATAGTATAGTTGCAACTTTGCTTGTTCGGTATTTTGTGCTAAATTAATAATATTATCGCTCATATCTGCATCAGGTATTAAATTTGCAATAGATAATTGATGCAATAAAATCAATAATTCTTTTAAAGTAGTATGGAAACTATTACCATTTTGAGATATATTTTCACTAATATCAAGTACAGCTTGTGGCTTATTGTTTAGTAAGTTTTCTAGTAATTGCAATGTTTGATTATGATTTATTAAGCCTAACATTGATTTAATTTCTTTTTCTGTTATATTGCCAGCACAATAAGAAATTGCTTGGTCTAAAATACTTAGCGCATCACGCATACTGCCTTCTCCTGATGATGCTATATAAAATAATGCTTTGTCTTGAAACTTTATTTTTTCTTTGATTAGGATTTTAACTAATTGATCTTGTATTGCTTTAACTGGTATTTTTTGTAAATTAAATTGTAAACACCTAGATAAAACGGTAATTGGTAATTTTTTGGCATCAGTTGTTGCTAATAAAAATTTAATATGACTAGGTGGCTCTTCTAAGGTTTTTAATAATGCATTAAAACTACTCTTAGACAGCATATGTACCTCATCAATTAAATATATTTTATAACGACTTTTGCTTGGTAAATATTGAGAATTTTCTAATATTTCTCTAATATCATTAACACCTGTATGTGATGCAGCATCAAATTCTATTAAGTCTATAGCCTGATTATTATTTATCTCTTTGCAACTAGAGCAAGAATTACAAGGTTTAGAACTAATACTTTGTTCACAATTCATACATTTGGCTAGTATTCTGGCTATGGTTGTTTTCCCTATGCCTCTGGTACCAGTAAATAAAAAAGCATGATGTAACCTATTATTGTCTAGAGCATTTGTTAATGCCCGTACGGTATGCTCTTGACTAATAAATTCTGAGAATAATTTTGGTCTGTACTTTCTAGCTAAAACTTGATATTTTTCACTCATAAATAAAGTTTAAATATATTAATTTTGGTGCCCTTGACGCGATTTGAACGCATAACCTACCGCTTAGGAGGCGGTTGCTCTATCCAACTGAGCTACAAGGGCGTAATTTAAGTAAAAAATGCAATTCAAATACTATAAGATACCATTTACGGAATGATTTTACAGTAAAATCAAATATTATAAATAATTAAATAATGAACTATTATGATTGATCAATTTAGTGATACTTTTTTAAAAATTAAAAACAACAAAACATTTGAACTCTTTATTATTGTAGTTATTATTATTTCCTCCGTTAGTATAGGTGCTCGTACTTACGATATACATAAAGATGTCGTAAGTATTATATTTGCAATAGATATTATTGTTACATTAATTTTTGTTGTTGAAGTATTTATTCGTATTATGGCAGAAGATAAATGGCATAAATTTTTTAAATCTGGATGGAATGTTTTTGATTTTATTGTTATTACTATTAGCATAATACCGTTAGAATTTAGTGAAGGCATATTAATTATTAGACTATTAAGAATATTTAGAGTACTACGATTAATATCACTTGTACCAGAGTTAAGAAATTTAATTAATGCACTGTTTGGATCTTTAAGAAAAATATCTTATATTACTCTATTAATGTTTATTATTTTTTATATATATGCCAATATAGGTAGCTTGCTATTTCACGATATAAATTTTGACTTATGGGGTAATATTCATAACTCATTACTAACATTATTTAGAGTTGCCACCTTTGAAGACTGGACTGATGTAATGTATGAAACTATGGTAGTTTATCCTACAAGTTGGATCTTTTATATAACCTTTATATTTTTAATAACCTTTATATTTTTAAACATGATGATAGGGGTATTGTTAAACCAAATGGGCGAAGATACAGATAATGAAGTCGAAGAAAAATTAAATAAAATATTAAATAAATTAGATAAAAAATAATATTTTTTAGCATAAAATATAGATTTATTGTTAAGGAGATTATTATGAGGTTGTATACAAAAATATTTACTTTAATATCAACAATGTTTGTATTTAACTTTGTCATAGCAGGCTCTTATAATGATACTGCTACTATATCTAGTGTTAAAAAGATTTACAAAGATTATCAAACAAGTGAGCCGTATAAATACTGCTATCGTCAAGAATACAGAAAAAAAGCACGAAAAAATAATTCTGCTACTAATGAAATACTAGGCGGTATTATAGGTGGTGCAATTGGTAATCAGTTCGGTAAAGGAAGTGGCAAAGATGCTGCTACCATAGCAGGGGTATTGCTTGGGGCATCTATAGCACACGATAGCGAGTTAGAGCAAGATGATAATAATGCCAGTGTAGAAACAAGAAGAGTTTGCGAGACTAGATATAAAAATGTAAGCGATAAAAGATTTAGCCACTATGAAGTTACATATAGATACAATAGAAAATTATTTACTTATGGTTCTGAATACAAAGTTTATAAAGGCAATACTATTCCAGTAATAGTAAGTGTTGATGTGGATGTTGAAAATTAAATTAAAGAAATTTAAAGAAAAGGCTGATTTAGGTGATACTGAGAGTCAATATAGGTTAGCGGTTATTTATGACTTAGGTATTGGAGTGCAAAAAGATTATAAATTAGCCTTAGAATATTATCAAAAAGCATCAAACAATAATCATGCTAAAGCACAATATAATCTGGCTATTTGTTATGCCTTAGCAAAGGGAGTTGTCAAAGATATTAACAAATCAAAACAACTTATTATATCAGCAAGAGAAAATGGCTATTCTGGTGGTTCAGGAATTTGAATTTTATTTATGTATGAATAATATTTTGCGGTTTATAAAAGTACAACCTTTAAGTAAAGCTATTCCATTAAGAGATTATGCTAGGATTTTGGGGTTGTATATAAAATATTTTACCCTTATATATGTGTTTATAATAAAATATAAGTTAAGGTTAAACAATGAGTTAAATAATTAACTTAAACAAAATATTTGTTAAACTACTTTATAATATTTATTTATTTGTGCAAAAAAAATAGCGTAGTTAAAAAAGTAGTACTACACACATAAATACCTCTGTACAATGATATTAGTTTTGTAATTTTTTAGCTTTTAAAAACATAAAAAACAGTACTTACAAAGCTAAAATTAGATTTATTCTATTTTTATCATAAATTATGAATACTAAAAACATATTAACAAAAGACAGATTAGTTTTTGCATTAGATGTACCTGATATTGCTTCTGCTAAACAATTAACTGCAGTGCTAGGCAATAGTGTAAATTTTTACAAAATTGGATTAGAATTGTTAATGACAGGCGAGTATTTTAATTTATTAACTTGGTTGCTTGATAATGACAAAAAGGTGTTTGTTGATTTAAAATTCTTTGATGTGCCAGAAACAGTAGGTAGGGCTGTGGCTAGATTAGCAGATTATGGTGCAACTTTTGCAACCGTACATGGCAATCAAAAAATTATGGAATCTGCTGTTAAAAATAAAGGCAAACTAAAAATTCTTGCAGTAACAGCATTGACTAGTTTAGACGATGGCGATTTAGCTGATTTAGGATTTAGTTGTAATGTCAAAGATTTAGTAATATCTAGGGCTAAAAGGGCATTTGAAGCAGGGTGTGACGGTGTAGTATCATCTGGTTTAGAGGTGCCTTTTTTAAGAGAGTTTATAGATAATAAATTAATACTTTTAACACCGGGAATTCGTCCTGTTATAAATGATGTAGATGATGACCAAAAACGAGTTGTTGATGTAGCTACAGCATTTAAAAATGGCTCTGATTATATAGTAGTAGGCAGACCTATTAAAAATGCTGATAATCCTTATTTAGCAGCTACTAATATTCAAAAAATTATTACTGATATTTTTAAATAAACCCACCGTATTTAAGGTATAAAATTAGGGGTTTAAAGGAATTATGTGCATAATATTTTTTGGTGCATATTTTTAGCTTAGTATAAAATATAAGTTAAATAATTTTTTTAAATAAAAAACTTGTTAAGTTACTGTATAAGAGTTGTTTTTTATTGTTATGCAATTAATAATATTTTGGAGCAATAATGGAAGAACTACTATATGTTATTGGAACTGCAATAATTGGGGGTGCTGGTTATGATGCTGTTAAACTTTTATTGGCTGATAAGTTTGAGCAATTAAGAGAAAAATTTAAAAATAATAAGCCTGAGTTTGAAAAAGAGTTAACAGAATTACTAGAAAATGACCCTAATCTTAAAAGTCAATTAGAAAAAATAAAAATAGAAATAGAAATAAACCAAATAGGCGATAGTTTTAATATTGTTGGCTCTAATACTATTATTAATACTGGTAATAACTCAAAATTAGTTGAAAGCCAAGAAAAACACATAAAAAGCCAAGATCAATACATTGAAACATTGAAAGAAAATTTATTAGAAAAAGAAGAACAATCAAAACAAGAAAAGAGTGAGTATAAAAATTTAGAAAAAGAGATAGAAACTCTAAATGAAAAATTAGCCAATAAAGGTGTTAGTTATCAAGAATATAAAGAGCAAACACAAGAACAGATTGCTGAATTACAAAGTTTTAAAGATGATGTTGATAAGCAATCATTACAACAAGCAGAAAAGGCTATTTATGAGGGTAATAGCGATAAAGCCGATAAACTTTTAGAACAAATTGGCAAACAAGCACTTGATAAAGTAGCTAAGACTTATTATTTACGAGGTAGTATTGCAGAAACTGCAGTTAATTATCAAAAAGCCTTAACTTTATATCAAAAGGCAGTTGAATTAGCACCTGAAAATGATAATTATTTGAATCAACTAGGTATTATTTTTAATAAACTAGGCTTATACGACAAAGCACTACCACTTTATAAAAAAGCCTTAACAATTAGAGAGCAACAACTAGGCGAAGACCACCTTAATACTGCAACTAGTTATAATAATATAGCAGGACTTTATGACTCAATGGCTGACTACGATAAAGCACTACCACTTTATAAAAAAGCCTTAACAATTAGAGAGCAACAACTAGGCGAAAACCACCCTGATACTGCAGGCAGTTATAATAATCTAGCAGCACTTTATCTCTAATAATGGGTGAGTTACAATTAGAAGCAACTAGGCGAAGATTATACTGCATAATAATAATCTAGCAGGACTTTATGACTCAATGGCTGAATAATAAAGCACTACCACTTTATAAAAAAGCCTTAACAATTACAAGCAACAACTAGGCGAAAACCACCCTAATACTGCAACTAGTTATAATAATCTAGCAGCACTTTATGACTCAATGGCTGAATACGATAAAGCACTACCATTTTATAAAAAAGCCTTAACAATTACAGAGCAACAACTAGGCGAAAACCACCCTGCAAATAGTTATAATAATCTAGCAGACTTTATAGTTATAATAATACCACTAGCCTTAGAGAGCACTTTACTGCACTCAACTTTATCACTCAATGGGTGATTATAATAAAGCACTGCCTATTTATAAAAAGCCTTAGCAATTCAAAAGCAACAATTAGGCGAAAACCACCCTAATACTGCAACTAGTTATAATAATCTAGCAGAACTTTATCGCTCAATTAGGGGCGAAAATGCAGTAGTTATAATAATCTAGCAGGACTTTATGACTCAATGGCTGAATACGATAAAGCACTACCACTTTATAAAAAAGCCTTAACAATTAGAGAGCAACAACTAGGCGAAAACCACCCTGATACTGCAACTAGTTATAATAATATAGCAGCACTTTATCACTCAATGGCTGATTATAATAAAGCACTACCACTTTATAAAAAAGCCTTAACAATTAGAGAGCAAAAACTAGGCGAAAATCACCCTAATACTGCAGCTAGTTATAATAATCTAGCAGAACTTTATAGCTCAATGGCTGAATACGATAAAGCACTACCACTTCATAAAAAAGCCTTAACAATTAGAGAGCAACAACTAGGCGAAAACCACCCTGATACTGCAGCTAGTTATAATAATCTAGCAATGCTTTATTATAATACTAAGAAGTTTAATAAAGCAGAATTATTAATGACTAAAGCCATTAATATATTACAAAAAACACTAGCAGATAATCACCCAAATTTACAAACATCTAGAGAAAGTTTAACATTCATACAACAGGAAAGAAAAAATAATTAAAATGACTACCAACATAATGAAAAACCCCTTAACTACACCAAATTTTACCCCTAAAAACATTGTTAAAAGCGTACAAGAATTAACAAAAATAGGATTAAATGCCAGTAAAAAATCACAACAAGGAAAGGACTGGGATAGTGTATTTAAACCACTAGATAAAGCAGATTTTGAGTTAGGTAAACAAATAAGCATTAACTCTCATATTGATGCTGTTAATTTTAGCGAGGAATTTAATATAGAATACGAAAAAACTCTACCCATATTAAATACATACAGCCACAAAATAAGTACTAATAAAAAATTATATAAGGCATTTTCTAATCTTAATAATAGCTGTATAGACGAGCAAAAACAGTATATTTTGGCAAATGTTTTGCATGATTTTGAGTTATCAGGTTTGAAGTTAAATAGTAGTGATGCTAAATCATTAGAAAATATCAATGAAGAATTAAGTTTATTGGCTAATAAATTTTCTAAAAATGTTTTGCAATCAACTAAGCAGTGGCAAAAAGAGGTGTCAGTAAAAGACTTAGGCAAAAACTACCCTAAACAAGCATTAGACAAAATAAGTAAAGATAATAAATATATTATTAATTTACAAGCACCTATTTATTTAGATGTTATGACTTATGCAGAAAATGAAGCCCTAAGAGAAGAGGTTTATAATGCCTATATTAGTAGGGCATCTGATGTTGGTATTACTGATTGCAAGTTTGATAATAAAGCAATTATTACAAAGATTTTAACACTTAGAAATGCTAAGGCTAAATTATTAGATTTTGATAATTATGCTAAGCTATCTATAGCTAAGAAAATGGTACATAGTCCAGAGAAAGTTGTTGATTTTTTAGATAATATTATTGCTAAAACTCATAAAATAGCTAAACAAGAGTTGCAAGAATTAGTCAATTTTGCAGGCAAAAATTTACAGGCTTGGGATGTGGCATTTTATAGCGAAAAGTTAAAAAATCATAAATACAAATTCAAAAAAGAAGATTTATTACCTTTTTTCCCAGAATACAAGGTTTTATCAGGTCTTTTTAGTGTTATTGAACGGCTATATAATATTAAAGTTAGTATTATTGATGAGTCTAGTTATAGTAGCGATGTCAAGGTATTAAGTATAACAAACAACAATAATGAGATTGGTAAAATATATTTAGATATTTATGCAAGAGAAAATAAACGAGGTGGGGCATGGATGTCTGATTATCAGGGCTTATATGATGATAATATACCCATAGCATTTGTAGTTTGTAATTTGAATAAACCCAGTAATAATAAACCAGCATTATTTGATTTTGATGAAGTAATTACTTTATTTCACGAGTTTGGACATGCATTGCACCATTTATTAACCGAGACAAAATATCCTAGTGTTGCTGGTATTAATGGTGTTCCTTGGGACGGAGTTGAGCTTCCTAGTCAAATGATGGAGCTATTTTGTTATGAGCGAGAAGTTATTGATTTAATAGCAGAACATTATCAAACAAAACAAAAACTTAGCGATGAGTTATACCAAAAACTAATAATGTCAAAAAACTTTCAATCAGCATTATTTTTATTAAGGCAATGCGAACTTGCCTTGTGGGACATAAAAGTGCATTTAGGCAATTTAGATGCTTATAGCGTGTTAGCTGAGGTTAGAAAAAAAACCTCATTAATACCTGTTATTGATAATAATCGTTTTTTAAATTCGTTTAACCATATCTTTGGCGGTGGTTATGCCTCTGGATATTATAGTTATTTGTGGGCTGAGGTTTTAGCATCAGATGCATTTTTGTATATAAAATCACAAGGTATTTTTAACCAAAGTGTAATGAATAGTTTTCGTAAAAATATTTTAGCAGTAGGTGGTAGTTTAGATTTTTTAGCACAATACATAAAATTTAGAGGCAAAGAGCCAAATGTAAAATCACTGTTAAAAATTAGAAATATTTGCGATGGATAAAATAATTGGATTTTTTGTTAAGCAAAAAAAGCTAGCATTAGTTTTTACCTCTAGTATTATTTTCATAGGTTTTATTGTATCTTTTGCAGTACAAAGAGATAGATTTCCAGATGTTGAGTTAGACATAATGATAGTCAGTGCTAATCATTATGGGGCATCCCCTAAAGACATAGAGCTAACAATAACAAACCCCATAGAAAAGGAGCTAAAAAATGTTCAGGGCATAGATTATTATACTTCTGTTTCCAGAGAAGGATCAATGCGTATTACGGTTAATTTAGACCCAGATGTCAAAAATATAAACAAGGCTAGGCAAGATGTTAAAGATGCAGTAAATAGAGTTAGAGATTTACCTAGTGATTTAAAAAATCTTCCAATAGCCAAGGATGCTGAAATAACCCGTAATATTATCCAAATAAATTTAGTAGATAATAAAACAGATTATGACACTATGCGTTTTATAGTCAATAATTTAGAAAAACAATTATCTCAAATACCAGGTGTATCTAGCATTAATAAAAGTGGTTATTTAGAACCAGAAGTTAAAATTTATCTAAGTAAAGAAAAACTCAATAAATATAAAATTTCATTGTACGATGTGCTAAGCAAAATAAAAGCTCGTAATATTCGTTATACGGCAGGGCATAATGAGTCTTTAAATGATGAAAGAAACTTTGTCGTATTAGCAAAATTTTTAAAACCAGAATCAGTAGGGGAGGTAGTGTTACTATCGTCTTATGATGGTCCTAAGGTTAAATTAAAAGATGTAGCAAATATATACTTAGATAGTGAAGAAGAAACTTATATTACCAGAGTTAATGGCAAAAAAGGCTTTGTATTAAGAGTTAAAAAACAAGATAGTGCTGATATTATTACATTAGTAGAAAATATAAAAACTAAAATAACAGAATTAAAAAAAGATCTACCATCTAGCTTAGATATATTTTATACCGATGATGCCTCGTTTCATGTTAAAAATCGTCTTGACATAGTAACCAATAATGGCATTATTGGCTTGATATTAATACTTATTGTTTTAGGGTCATTCTTGTCAATAAGAAGTGCATTTTGGGTTGCAGTTAGTTTACCTGTTGTAATTTTTGGTTTAGTTATTTTATTGCAAATATCAGGTGAAACAATTAATCTTATATCATTAGCTGCGGTTATTTTGGTGTTAGGTTTAGTAGTGGATGATAGTATCATAATAGCTGAGAGTATTAATTACTATCAACAAAGAATACCAGATAAACATGAAGCATCCATCAAAGGTTTTATTAGAGTTATATCACCAGTTGTAATAACTATGCTTACTACAGTATTAGTATTTTCATCTATGTTTTTAATGACAGGAATAATGGGTAAATTTATTTATGTTATGCCTGTGGTAGTTATTTTTGCTTTGATAATATCGTTTTTTGAGATATTTATTGCCTTGCCTGCTCATTTAACTAGCAATAAAGTAGTAAAAGAAAGAGCTTGGTTTTTATATTTTGAAAATTGGTTTGAAAAAATTAGCCATACTTTACTAAGGTTTAGGTATTTAGTTATAGTGTTTTTTATATTAATATTTGTTTTTAGTCTTTGGGTAGCATCTAGTATGAAATTTAGTTTATTCCCAGAAGTTGGTGCTGATAAGATTAATACTAGATTAGAGGTTGCAGTTGGTAGTTCCTTGCAATATACAGAACAAAAAGTTATAGAATTAGAACAAGTAATTTTTAATATAGTAGGGGAAAATTTAGATTCTGTATCAAGTGAGATAGGTAAACGCTTTAATCATATTGCTCGTTTAGAAATATCGTTAATTCCAGCGGCATCAAGAAAATTATCGGGCAGAGATATTCAAAATAAACTTGAACAAGCTATTAAAAAAATTGATGGTGCTAAAATTAGGTTTTATACTAAAAAACCAGGTCCAAGAGTTGGAAAAGATATAGAAATATATTTAGTTAGTGAAGACGACGAACAAAGAAAACAAGCTAGCAATAAATTAGTAAATATTCTCACAAGTATTGACGGTTTTAATGGTTTAGATAGAGATGATGAACTTGGTAAAAAACGCATAGTTATTAATTTAGATTTTGATGCTATTGCTGAATATGATTTAAATATTAACACCATTAATAATTATATTAGAGCTAGTTTAAATGGCATTGAAGCAGATGTTATTAGACTAGGTAGTGATGATGTACCATTACAAGTTTATTTAAGTGATAATAATAAATTAAAAGCAGATATAAGTAAATTGAAGATTCCAAATAAAAGTAAACTATTAATACCCATAACTCAGTTTGCTAAACTAGAATATATTACTGGCGAAAGTGATTATAATCATTATAATGGCGATAGATCTATTACTATAACAGGCAGTGTTGATGACACAAAAAACAGTGCAGGTTCAATTATAGAAGAAGCATTAGCACAACTAAACTTAGCAACAAACTATCCAAAAGTTAGATACATATTAGGTGGAGGATCTGACGAGACAATAAAATCAATTCAAAGTTTTATTAAGGCATTTTTGTTATCAGTTATTGGGATATTTTTACTGTTAATGCTATTATTTAATTCTTATACCCAGCCACTTATGGTTATTTTTTCCATTCCATTAGCAATAGTTGGGGTTATATTTGCATTTTATTTACACAACCAACCTATTAGTTTTTTTACTATGTTAGGTAGTTTAGCTTTGGTCGGTGTTGTGGTAAATGATGCTTTAATATTGATTAGTCATCTCAATTTTTTACAAAAACAACAAAATAGAGTTGAGAATTTAACAACTAGAATAAAATGGATAGCAAAAGGTGCCAGAGATAGATTAAGGGCAGTAATATTAACTACTTTAACTACCTTGGCTGGGGTTTTGCCATTATCTTATGGCATAGGAGGGACAGACTTTTTATTACAACCTATGGCATTAGCACTAGGCTATGGTTTGTTATTTGGTACGGTTATGACTTTGATTTTTATGCCAGCTTTATATCTAATAAATTTAGAAATAGTGGAATGGTTTCAAAATATTTTTAACCGTAAAACTGTAAATGATTGATGATTTAACACAAATTGAAGTAAAATTAACTAAGGCTAGAGTTACATTTATTTTTATATAATCCATTTTTAGATAATTTAGCTCTTAGACTACTATACTACAAAAAATATTAAGTATTAAATAAGTAGTATATAGCAAAATTATTATTATTTAAGAGTACATTATGACTAAAAAAACACTACTAACAACAAGTACAGGACAAACTATTGCAGATGATAATAACAGTATTACTGTTGGGAATAAAGGACCATTAACATTTGACAATCATCAGGTATTTGAAAAATTAGCACATTTTAATAGAGAGCGTATTCCTGAAAGGGTAGTGCATGCAAGAGGAACAGGTGCTTATGGGGTATTTAAGCTTAGTAAAAGTTTGCAAGATTACACCATAGCAGATTTTTTACAAACCAAAGGTGAGAAAACCCAAGTATTTATCCGTTTTTCAACAGTAGGTGGCGGACAAGATTCCTCAGACTATGCCAGAGACCCAAGAGGTTTTGCAATTAAATTTTACACCAAAGAAGGCAATTTTGACTTAGTTGGCAATAACACCCCAGTATTTTTTTTAAGAGATGGCATTAAATTTCCTGATTTTATTCATTCACAAAAAAAAGACCCAAAAACAAACCTACCAAACCCAGCAAATGCTTATGAATTTTGGGCAAATAATCCACAATCTTTACATCAAATAACAATATTAATGTCTGATAGAGGTATTCCACTTTCTTATCGTCATATGCATGGTTTTGGCTCACATACATTTAGTTTTTACAATAATAAAGGCGATAGATATTGGATTAAATGGCATTTAAAAACTAATCAAGGCATTAGAAATTTAACAGACGATGAAGCAGCAAAAATGCCAGCATTTGGAGCACAGCAAGATTTAGTACAAGCTATTGAAAATAGTGATTTTCCAAGTTGGCGGGTTTGCTTGCAAATTATGCCAGAAGCAGATGCAAAAACTTATGCCATAAACCCATTTGACTTAACAAAAATTTGGCCTCATAAAGATTATCCATTAATTGAAATAGGACAACTACAATTAAATCGTAATGTTGATAATTATTTTGCTGAAGTAGAACAATCGTGTTTTGCCCCTAGTAATTTAGTAAGTGGAATAGGTGCATCACCCGATAAAATGTTTCAAGCTAGGTTGCTTGCCTATCAAGATGCTCATCGTTATCGTGTTGGCGTTAATGCAAACTTACTACCAGTAAATTACCCTAAATGCCCTGTTAACCATTATCAGCGGGACGGTGCTATGGCTGGTGCTTGTCCTATTAATAATACCCAAAACCAAACCCCTAATTTTTATCCTAATTATGATAAAACAGCACCAATACCACAGCCATCAGTAGCAGAACCTCCTATGCCAGTATTAAAAGATGCTTGGATAAAAGCATACGATAGCACAGATGAAGATAATTATACTCAGGCTGGTAATTTATTTAGACTTATGAGCGATAAACAAAAACAGCAATTAGCAGGTAATATTGCTGCTGGCCTAGTTAATGCAAACACTACTATACAACAAATAATGTTAGCTCAATTTAATAAAGCAGATAAAGAATACGCACAAATGGTTAAGAATGCCTTAGGATAAATTAAGAATGTTTGTTTAATATTAACCTTGCTTAATCTTTAAATATACTGTATTTTTTTAGTTTTATAGAATGTATTATGTCTTTTTAACTAAAACAGATATTATAAAACTGTGTTTTCATAAAAGTAATTACTAGTATTACATTTAGTAATACGAAACTCTATTGGTTTTTTATCTAATGTTTGTGCTAGTCTTTCAATTCTAAGTAATGGGTGGTTTTCTTTTATATTTAGTATTTTTGCTTCTTGCAAAGAAGCAGTAGTAGCACTAATTTTTTCTTTAGCACTATGTATTGTTATACCAAAGTGACTTTCATATAGTTCATAAAGCGTATTAGGTAATTCTTTTTTATTTTTTTTAGTAAGCAAAGAAAAAATTTTATCTGCAAGAATTATTTGCTCTAATATAACTATTTTACCATCAAGTTCTCTGGTTCTTTTAATACATATAATCTTTTCATTTGTTTTTAGGTTGAGATTTTTAGCTTCTATTTTTTTTGAGTTTCTTTTAGTAAAAGATATTATATTGCTATGAGGTATGTTTTTATTACCATTATTATTAACAATATTGAAAAAATGAAATAATGCTCTATGCACATCATGTATTGCAACAAAAGTTCCTTTACCTTGTTTTCTATTTAAAACATTATTATCTACAAGATCCATTATTGCTTTACGAACAGTTCCAAGACTTACATTTAAGTTTTTAGCAATAGTTGTTTCACTTAGAATTATATCTCCAGGTAACCATTCTTTATTATTTATTTTATTGATTAGTAATTCTTTAATTTGAACATACAATGGTATAGATTTTTTAAATAACAAGTTTTATCTCCAGAATAAATAATAATAATATTATAATTTATTTTTATTAATAGTTTGTTATGATTATATACTATAGGTATTTACCTAATACATTATACAAAATTAATTTAATATCTTATATAAGACTAGTTGATATAATTTATTATTTGATGTTTATAATTTATTTTTTTAATAAAGATAATAAATGATTGAGTTTGTAGTTCATGATGAAGGAGACAGCGTTGGTGTTGTAGTAGTAAAAGGCATTACAAAAGTAAGTATAATATCAGGTTAGATTGTGGAACAAAATAAAGAAGTAGAATTAACTGTAAAAAGTGATATACCTATTGGACATAAACTTGCCATTAACCCACTAAAAAAAGATGATACTGTTATTAAATATGGTATAGATATTGGCAAAGTAGTAGCTAATATTGATATTAACGAACATGCACATGTTCATAATATAAAAACTAAGCATTGGTAATTAATTTATAAGTATTTTTTTTAGATAATAATATGCTGGATTTAAATAGTAAAATATTTTTAGAGTATCGTCGTAAAAACAGCAGATTTGGTGTGCGTAATCATGGCATTATTTTACCAGTTGATGATTTATCAAATGCCGCTTGTGAAGCAGTTGCTAATAATATTAAGGGTACCATAGCATTACCTTATCCTTATGGTAGATTACAATTTGGTGCTGATTTATATTTATATTTTCGCACCTTAATAAGTACAGGTTTAAGCCCTAATGTAGCAGTAGTAGTGGTTATTAGTATTGAAGAAGGCTGGACTAAAAAAATAGTTGATGGTATTAAAAAAACAGGCAAGCCTGTTATGGGATTTGGTATAGAACAATATGGTGGTCATGAAACTATCATGAATGCTTCTAAGGTTGCTAAAAAATATAGTCAAGGGGCTGAGAAAAAGCATCACTTAGTAAATTATGGGTGTCCACAAAATGTGGAGAATCTGATACTACATCTAGTTGCATAGTTAATCCAACTGTTGGTAATGCGTTTGATAAAATATATGATTATAAAACAACCTTACTATTTGGTGAAACATCAGAAATGACAGTAGGAAAACATTTGGTTGCTGGTCGTTGTGTAAATGACAAAGTACGCAGTGAATTTATGTTTGACAGGTATTAAGATATGATTAGTTGATTTAAAACA
Organism: Gammaproteobacteria bacterium; assembly: GCA_965207335.1. Classification (GTDB taxonomy): domain Bacteria; phylum Pseudomonadota; class Gammaproteobacteria; order PS1; family Pseudothioglobaceae. The sequence goes on along the minus strand of OZ242267.1, from coordinate 423,666 downwards.
TCTGATTTGTAATTTTTTTAAATAATATAGGAGAATATAACAACATGGGTATAAAGTATTTAAAGAAAGCTAAAAAAACAGCTACCACAGATGAAGATAATATGCATAAGATAGTATCCACTATGTTGAATGATATAGAAAAAGGCAGTGAAGAAAAAGCTAAAGAATATGCTGAAAATTTAGACAAATACACTGGTAATATAGTTGTTACAACAGAAGAAATTAAAATATGGTTGTGAATAAACTTTTTAGCTTAACAGGTGAGGTTGCACTTTGCACAGGTGCTAGCTCTGGTATTGGTAAAAGAATGGCAGAAGTTTTGGTACATGCTGGAGCTAGTGTTGTATTAGTTGGTAGAAAAGAACAAGGTCTTATAAATACTGCTGATAAAATCAACAGTATTAAAAATGATGCTAATGTTAACTATATTGTAGCTGATTTATTAGATAGAGAAAACCTTATTGATGTTGTTTATAAAGCAACTAAGTTTTTTGGTACTCTAACTATTCTAATTAATGCTGCAGGAGTTAATTTACGCGAGCCATATGAACAAATTAGTTTAGAAAGTTGGGATACTACTATTAATCTTAATTTAGCAACGCCTTTTTTCCTTGCTAGAGCTTGTGTTCCTGGAATGCTTAAAAAAGGTAAGGGTAAAATAATTAATGTTGCATCTTTACAGTCGTATCGTGCATTTGCTAATTCCATATCTTATGGTGCATCCAAAGGAGGTGTTGTTCAATTAACTCGTGCTATGGCACAAGCATGGTCAGGTGACGGAATTATGGTTAATGCTATTGCTCCTGGATTTATTCGCACACCTCTTACAGAAAAAATGTACCAAAATCCTAAGCTTGTAAAATACAATGCTGATATGACAGCAATAGGAAGAAATGGAGAATTAGAAGATTTAGATGGATTAACCATATTTTTGGCTTCTAAGGCCTCAAATTATATAACAGGACAAACTATTAGTTTAGATGGAGGTTATACCGCAAAATGAGTAAAAATATGAAAGCATTGGTATATACTGCTAATGAAGAAATGACATATCGTAATGAACTTGTGCCAGAAATACAAGAAGGCGAAGCCTTAGTTAAAGTTAGTTTGGCTGGCATTTGTGGTTCTGATATGCATGCTTATCTTGGTCATGATGAAAGAAGAGTTCCTCCACTTATTTTAGGCCATGAGGTAGTTGGGGTAGTTGTAAAAGGAAAAAATATTGGACAAAGAGTTGTTATAAATCCACTTGTTACTTGTGATATTTGTGTTAATTGCCTTAGTGGCAAACATAACTTGTGTCATAAAAGAGATATAATAGGAATGTATAAGCCAGGTGCTTTTGCACAATTTATTACCATCTCAGAAAAAAATTTAGTACCAATCCCTGATGATATGAGTTTTGAAAAAGCGGTATTAAGTGAACCTGGAGCTACTGCTTTACATGCTGTATTACTATCTGAAAATAACATTTCTAGGCCGATTAGTGAGTTAAAAGTGTTAGTTATTGGTGCTGGTTCGGTAGGACTACTAACAGCTCTTATTTTACTAGATAAAGGTTCTAAAGTAGATTTGCATGAGATAAATAGTTTAAGAATAAAAACTGTAAAACAATATACTAAATGTAATGTTTTAGACCCATCATCTAACACAATTAATGATAATAGCTATGATTTAGTATTTGATGCTGTTGGTAATATGTATACAAGAGATGCTAGCATTAAATATGCTAAATCAGGTGCTACAGTAGTACATATTGGGTTAGCTGATAGCAAAGGAGATTTAGATATTAGGAAAATAACATTACAAGAAATTAGTTTTATTGGATGTTATACTTATACTAAATCTGATTTTATAGCAATTATTAATAAATTAAATAATGGTTCGTTAGGCAACTTAGATTGGATTGATAAAAAACCATTATTTGATGGTAATAAAATGTTTGCAAAGATTTTAAAAGGCGAATGTGCCGCACCTAAAGTAGTTTTAGAAGTTTGATACTTAGTTGTTTTATATCTTAAAAAATCTATTTTTAATAATTATTAATTGTAAATATTTATACAAAAGTAATAATTTTTGAGCAAGAAATAAAAAAACATTACTCTTTATTACTAAATCAGTTACAAATTCTTAAATGATTTGCTGAAGGTGGATGATATTATTAGTTTACATGTTCTACTAACTGATAATATACGGCATTTAATCAGCTATTCTAGCATTAAAATAATGAAAATATGGGCTATTTTAATTAATACTGCTCGCGAAAGTTTGCCTTAATTAAAGTACTTAAATCTAAAAAATTAACGGCATAGTTCTAGATGTTTTTTAACAAGAGCCAATTGATGCACAAACAGGAATAATGTTTGCTGATATACCTAATATTTTGCTTACACCACACATTGCTGAAGTAACCCTAGAGTCAAATATTAGAGTTAGCTTTTTAATTGCTGAAAAAATTAGTATTAAATTAGAAAATTTATGACAAGTATAGCACTTAATCTACAAACAGTACGGGCTTTAATTAGTGATGTTTTGTAGAATAATCAAACATCAACTATTAATTTACTTTACTCAATAATATGATAGATAAACTAAATGTTGGCATTGAAATTTATAAGCTAGATATTTACAAATCATTAACTTTGTTATTAGCTGATAAGCAAGTAGCAAAACAACGGATATACATTCAAGGTATGATTGTTATAATGGGTAAGAAAAAAGAAAGAGAAAAGAAAGCCTGTAGGTTCATAATATTAGTAATATACTCCATAAAATAGTAATTTTAAGTATTGTATTCTCAGGATAGGAAAATGCAAAACACCCTAAAAAACATTTTTGATACATACATCTGGTGTTGTTGGTGATATAAATAAAGTTTTAACTACTATATCCTGTATAGAGAGGAGTTATTCAGATTAAAAATTTAAACTGTATAATATATTAGTGGCGGAGAGAGAGGGATTCGAACCCTCGATGGGAGATAAAGCCCATACTCCCTTAGCAGGGGAGCGCCTTCAGCCGCTCGGCCATCTCTCCTTTGAGATAACAAATTATACGATAATTTTTGTTACTATTAGATGTTTTTATTAATTATTAATCTATAATCTACAATTACATATTATTATTTTTTAAAAAATGTTACTAACAGAATACAAACAAACATATAAAAACTTACAAGATAGCTTATCAAAAGATTTTGTAAAAGGCGTTAGTGTTTATGACTTAATGCTTAAAAGAAGCTCGGTTATTGATAACACTATTGTTAAGGCTTTTAAAGAATTTGCTATTGATGATGATACTTGTTTAGTAGCAGTAGGTGGCTATGGTAGAGAGGAATTATGCCTTTATTCTGATATTGACTTATTGATTTTAATACCCAAGGATAGCCATGATAAACAGCAAGATAAAATTGCTAGTTTTTTAAGTTTTTTATGGGATATAGGTTTAGAAGTAGGCTCTAGTGTCCGTGATATAAATGATATTAAAGAGTATGTTACTGATATTGTTATTGCTACTAATATGCTAGAAGCTAGATATTTATTTGGCGATAAAAAATTATTTAATAATATTGATAATATTTTAAAAAATAGTGTTTGGAATGCACAATCTTTTTTTGTTGCTAAACAAAAAGAATTACAACTAAGACATAAATATTACAAAAAAGCAGAATACGGCTTAGAGCCTAATTTAAAAGAATGTCAGGGCGGATTAAGAGATATTCAAAATATTCTTTGGATAACAAAATACTGTTTTGATACTAATAGTTTAAGTGTATTATTAAGCACTAATTTTTTGACTAATGATGAGTTTAATATCTTACAAGATGGGCAAAAATTTTTATGGAACTTGCGTTTTGCTTTGCATATAATTAAAAATAGGCGTTACGACAGAATTAGTTTTGAGGTGCAAAAAAAATTAGCAGATTTATTAGGTTATGTTGATACTGATAAATTGGCTATTGAGCAATTAATGCATAACTTTTATAAAACCATACAAAATATAGATAGAATAAGTGATATTTTATTACAACTTTTAAAACGAGATATTTTACATACCCAAACTTTAAACTCAAGATTTGTTATTAGAGAAGGCTACCTAAAAAGCAATATTGATAACTTATTTCAAAAACATAGTTATGCATTATTAGAAGTATTTTTATTGGTATCAGCAAATAATTATATCAAAGGTATAGATGCATATTTATTACGAGATATTCAAACTAACTTGCATTTAATAGACGATGATTTTCGCAATAACAAAGATAATGCCAAAATGTTTATGACTATTTTGCGTTCTAAACAAGGTGTTAATTATGCACTAAATTTAATGAGTAAATATGGCTTTCTTGGGGTTTATATACCTGTTTTTGGTAAAATTGAAGGTTTAATGCAATATAATTTGTTTCATAAGTTTACCGTAGATAAACATACTTTATTTGTAGTGCGTAATTTAAGAAGATTTTTCTTAGAAGAGCACAAAAAAGAATTTTTACTATGCCATAATATTACCAAAGATATAGCCAAACCTGAATTACTTGTTTTAGCAGGGTTATTCCATGATGTAGCCAAAGGTAGAGGCGGTAATCATTCAGAACTAGGTGCATTAGATGCTGATAATTTTTGTAAAACTATGGGTTTGGCAGATTATGACAGACAATTAGTATCTTGGCTTGTAAAACAGCATTTATTGATGTCAGACACAGCACAAAAACAAAATATTAGTGATTTTGAGGTTCTTGAAAAATTTGCCGAAATTATAGCAACAGTAGAGCGTTTAAATTATTTGTATTTACTAACAGTAGCTGATATTAGGGCTACCGATAAAGAATTATGGAATGAATGGCGAGCATCACTACTTAGTCAATTATACGATAACACTAAAAAAATACTAGAACAGGGTTTGGCTAATTTTAATACCACAAATGAATTAATAACTAAAATTAAAGCTAATGTTTTGATAAGTTTACAAAATATTGGATTTGATACAGAAAATATATTAAATGTTTTACAAACTTTACCAGAAGATTATTTTATTCGTCATTCCACGGATGAGATGATTTATCATTATAAATTAATTCACAATAATCACGATAAAACTATTGTTAATTTTTTTATAGATAATAAAAATAAAGTTGATATTTTTATCCATACTGATGATAAAAAATGTGTGTTTTTTCAAATGATTATTGTTTTAGAAAGATTAAATTTAGATGTTGTTTCAGCAAAAATTGTTACTAGTAATTCTAAAAAAACCTTTAATTCTTTTACTATTAACAATGATAAGGTGCTAGATTTAGAAAATGTTAAACAGCAATTATTGCAACAAATTGATAATAAACCTAATTTAGATAATGTGGTAATTAGTGACAAACAAAAAAATCACAAGCATTTTAGTTTAGATACTACTATTAAAACAAGCGTTCATCACAATAAGAAATATACGGTTTTAGAAATTACCAGCATCAATAGGGCGGGTATATTATCGGTTATAGCTAATATTTTATGTAAATTAGACATATTATTAATTGATGCTAGGGTTGCTACTTTTTCAGAGAGGGTAGAAGATATATTTTTTGTAGTTGATATTAATAATAATACCTTAGATACTAAATTAACAAAATTATTAAAACAGCAATTATTAAAGGTATTGTGACATAGTAGGCAAAAGACTATTATATTAAGTGACTAGGACTTTGAAGTAATAAAATATTAAGTTAATGAGTAAAATAAATAACTTAATCCTAAGCAAAAAATATACCTAGAAAGCAGTTAATGTACATACAATATTTATGTTGTTGTATTTAAGTTTAATGATTAACAAAATTAAATTTTTTACTATGGTTAATAATATTTTTTTTAAGTTTAAAATTATATTTATAGTTAGTATTTTGCTTACTGGTTGTTTTTTTGACAACGATAAAATAACAATAAGCAAAAATGCAATAATAGTTAGCTTTGGAGATAGTTTAACCTATGGTACTGGTGCAAATAAAAGTAAAAGTTATCCCAGTGTATTAGCTAAAATACTAGGTATAGCAGTAATTAACGGGGGTGTTCCCGGTGAAGTTACGAGCTTGGCCTTAAATAGAATAGATTTAGTAATTAGGCAAAATAATCCTAACTTAGTTATTATAATGCACGGCGGTAATGATATTTTAAGAGGGCTAAGATTAGAGGAAATATATAATAATTTAGATAAAATAATTACTAAATTATTAAGTAATAATATAAAAATTATCTTAATTGGTGTGCCTAAAAAATCTGTGTTGTTAAAAGATGCAGCTATTTATAAAAAATTAGCCAATAAGCATAATATATTATATATTGATGGTTTACTAGCAAGTTTGTTATCAAATAACAGTTTAAAAAGCGATATTATTCATTTAAATGCTAAGGGCTATAATAAACTTGCAGAGGGCATAGCTAAGCATATTAACATACTACCTTAATAAAATCTTTAATATTACTGCATTTGGTTTTATTACATAATAATAAAGCCCATCTTTATGTATGACGGGCTTTATATGTTGCTACTACTTTGTTTTTATATAAGTGCTACATCATACCACCCATACCACCCATACCACCCATATCTGGTGCACCACCGCCTGGCATTGGTGCATCTTGTGGTACATCAGCTATCATAGCCTCTGTTGTTAACATTAAGCCTGAGATGCTGGCTGCATTTTTTAAAGCATGATGAGTTACTTTTGTCGGGTCTAAAATACCCATTTCTAACATATCTCCATAAACATCAGTGCTAGCATTATAACCATAGTTAACCTTACCGTTTTTAATTTGTATTTTAATCTCATTGATAACAACAGAAGAATCACCGCCACCATTTTCCACTATTTGTCTTAGTGGTGCTTCTATAGCTTTACGCATAATATCAACGCCAACATCTTGGTCGGCATTATCAGTTTTGATATTATCTAAGGCTTGTATGGTATTTATTAAAGCAACACCACCACCTGGGACAACACCCTCTTCAACAGCAGCACGGGTTGAATGTAAAGCATCATTAATACGGTCTTTTTTCTCTTTCATTTCAATCTCAGTTGCAGCACCTACTTTAATGATGCCAACTCCACCTGATAATTTTGCCAGTCTTTCTTGCAATTTTTCTTTGTCGTATTCTGAGGTATTTGCTTCAATTTGATTTTTTATTTGCTCAATTCGTTCATTAATGTCATTTTTATTGCCGTTGCCATTAACTATAGTAGAAGTTTCTTTACTAATTTCTACTCTTTTAGCTGTCCCTAATTGCTCAATAGTAATTGATTCTAAGGTTAAACCAACTTCCTCAGATATTACTGTACCACCTGTTAGAATTGCAATATCTTTTAAAACTTCTTTTCTTCTATCGCCAAAACCAGGGGCTTTTACAGCGGCTACTTTTAAGGTTCCGCGCATGTTATTTACTACTAAGGTAGCCAGTGCTTCACCGTCTATGTCTTCGGCAATAATTAACAATGGTTTGCCTTCTTTATTAATGGCTTCTAGTGCTGGTAATAAATCACGAATGTTAGATATTTTGGCATCAAACAATAAAATATAAACATCATCTAAATTAGCAGTCATTGCCTCTTGATTATTAATAAAATAAGGGGAAATATAACCTCTATCAAATTCCATACCTTCTACTACTTCTAATTCATCTTCAAAACCAGAACCTTCTTCAACAGTAATAACACCTTGTTTGCCTACTTTTTCCATAGCAGCTGCTATAATATCACCAATAGTTTTATCAGAATTAGCAGAAATAGTTCCAACTTGAGCAATATCTTTGCTAGTAGTGCATTCTTGTGACAGCTCTTTTAATTTTCTAACTATTACTTCGCTAGCTTTATCTATGCCGCGTTTTAAATCCATTGGATTCATACCAGATGCTATGGCTTTAATACCATTTTGTACTATAGCTTGTGCCAAAATAGTCGCAGTTGTTGTGCCATCTCCTGCAACATCATTAGTTTTTGAGGCAACTTCTTTTATCATCTGTGCACCCATATTTTCAAATTTATTTTCTAATTCAATTTCACGAGCTACTGTCACTCCATCTTTGGTAATAATTGGTGCACCAAAAGATTTTTCTATAATAACATTTCTACCCTTTGGCCCTAGAGTTACTCTTACAGCATCTGTTAGAGTATTAATCCCATTAACCATTCTAGTTCTAGCCTCTAAACCAAATTTAATTTCTTTAACCGACATTTTTTATCTCCTAGTTATATATTTATTAAAATTATTCAATTATTGCAGTCACATCGCTCTCACGCATAACCAATAAAGTTTCGTTATCTATTTTTACCTCTGAGCCTGCATATTGGTCAAAAAGAATTGTATCACCCACAGCAACATCTAAGGCAATAATATCGCCATTGTCATTTTTTTTGCCATTACCTATAGCTATTACTTGTCCTTGTACTGGTTTTTCTGTTGCTGAATCTGGAATTACTATACCGCTTGCTGTGGTTTTCTTTTCTTCATTTCTGCGAACAATTATACGGTCGTGAAGGGGACGAATTTTCATTTTTACTCCTGTTTAGTTAATTTATCTTTAAGTTGTTTCATTGCTTTATTTTCAAGTTGGCGAATTCTTTCTATGGATATACCATACTTGTTTGCTAGTGTATATAAGGTCTGTTTTTCTTCTTTCAAGTATCTTGATTGTAAAATATTTAAACTTCTTTCATCTAAGGTAGCAAGAGCTTGATATAGTTTTTGCTGATTTTTTGCTGATGAGTCTGCATTTATAGTTAATAACTCTGGATTATTACTATCATCAGTAATAATTTCCTCAGGAGAAGAGTCTTCTTTTGCATTACTAATAATATTAAAACCAACATCATTAAATTGTAGTCTAGACTCCATTTCTAAAACATCTTTGGGTTTTACACCTAAATCTTTAGCTATACTTTCTGCTTCTTTATCAGTTAGTGAGCTATATATTTGTCTTTTAGCTTTTTTTAATTTAAAGAATAATTTTCGTTGTGATTTGGTAGTAGCTACTTTAACTATTTTCCAATTTTTGAAAATAAATTCGTGAATTTCAGCTCTAATCCAATAAACTGCAAATGATGCAAGTCTAACTTTTCTATATGGATTAAATTTTTTTACTGCTTTCATTAACCCAATCGCTCCCTCTTGAATTAAGTCTTTATGCTCTAACCCATAACCTTTATAACCATAAGCAATAAAAGACACAAATCTCATATGTGATAAAATTAATTTTTGTGCTGCTAGCATATCGTATTCTTCGTAAAGTGCTACTGCAAGTTCATGCTCTTCTTGTGCAGATAGTATAGGCGGATACTGTTTTACAGATAATTTATTATTAATTTTTGCTAATTCTGATGATTGCTTGTGTTTAGTCATTTTAAAATTGTAATTTTGTGTTTAGTATTCGTTCTACAGTATATTTTTTAGCATTTAATGTTAGTTGTTGTGAGTTTATTATTGCTTTTAAATTAAGTAATGCTGTATCAAAATCTTTATTGATAACAATATAATCGTATTCTTTATAGTGGCTGATTTCTGTATATGCTTTTTGCATTCTTTTAGCAATTATATTTTTATCATCTTTAGCTCTTGTATTTAATCTATTTTTTAATTCTACTAAAGAGGGCGGTATAATTTGAATGCTAATAGTATTAGCAAAATTTTCTCTAACTTGTTTAGCACCTTGCCAGTCAATTTCTAAAATTACATTTGTGTATATATTTAGTTGAGATAGAACATTATCTTTACTAGTTCCATAATAATTACCAAACACTTTGGCATTTTCTAAAAATTGTTTATTTTTCATTAATTGGTTAAATTTATCAAGCGTACAAAAATGATAATCAACACCATTAATCTCATTCTCTCTAGGGACTCTTGTGGTATGTGATATTGATACACAAGTATTTTCATCTCGTGCTAATAACTCTTGTATTAATGAGGTTTTACCAGAGCCAGATGCTCCTGATATTATAAATAATGCCATTATTTTTTTGCACTCCAGCCAGCTATAGCATCAACTTCTTTGTCTGAGAAAAAGTATATTTCTAATTGTTTTTTGAGGTATATTTGAGCATCAGATTCCATCATATTTAGATTATTTTCATTAATTAACATAGTTTGATGTTCAAGCCACATTAGCCATGCTTTCTTAGAAACATTTTTTAATATTTTTTTACCTAACTCACCTGGGTACGGAGATCTATTTAATCCTTCTAATTCTTTTTTTAATTTTATGCAGTAAATTTTATCCATTTGTATGATTTTAGTTTAATTTTAATTTGCTTGCTAGCATATATATAGTTTTTAATAGTAAAAAATAAGATAATATGGCAATAATTATAGTACTTAATAGCGCAAAAGTTCTTTGCCATACACTAGATTGTAAGTAATAATTAACATCTAGGGAAAAATAAACAATACCAATAAGCATTATTAAACTCGCCATTATTACTGGAATAAATAATTTATATATGCTTTTATCTAGCTTGTATATTTTCTTTTTATGCAATACATAATACAACAAAAATGCATTTAAAATACTAGATATACTTGTAGCTAATGCTATTCCTGTATGTTGGTAATAATAAGCAAAAATAATATTAAGTATTATGTTAGTTAGCATAGCAACTATGGCTATTTTTACTGGGGTTCTAATATTGCCTCTGGCATAAAAGACTGGGGCTAATATTTTTACAATAATTAACGGACTTAAACCAATAGCATAAGCCATTAAGCTTAGCGAGCTTTGATAACTATCATTAGCACTGAATTGTTGGTATTGAAATAAAGTTATAATTAGTGGCTCTGCTAAAACTATTAACCCAATACTAGCTGGTATAGCTAAGGTAATGGCTATTTTTAAACAGTCATCTATGGTTTTTTTAAAATTTTTAAAATCTTTTTTAGAAAAATAATCTGATAATTTTGCAATTGATAAAGTAGCAAGTGCTATACCTATTAATGCTAATGGTAATTCTAGTAATCTATCTGAATAGTAAAGCCAAGATATACTACCTGTTATTAAAAAAGAAGCAATAATAGTATCAAATAATAAATTAATTTGTGATACAGAAACGCCAAATATAGCAGGCAACATTCTTTTTTTTAGTAGTTTTACTGAACTATGCTTAGTTGTAGCTAATTTAGGTAGTTTGTTGATTTTTATTAGAAATGGTATTTGAAATAGTAATTGCACAATACCGCCTAGTAGTACTCCATAAGCCAGTGCCATAATTGGAGTATCTAATTTATCAGCTAAAAATACGGCACAAATAATTATGCTAATATTTAATAAAACTGGTGTAAATGCTGGAATAGCAAAATTATTATAAGTATTTAAGATTGCACCAAAAAAAGCAGTGATAGATATTAATAATAAATAAGGAAAAGTAATTCTTAACATATCAGTTGCTAGGTTAAATTTTTCTGGGTATTGGTAAAAACCATAGGCAAATAATAATATAATAATAGGTGCTATAATAACCGCTATAACAGTAGTAATTATTAATGCTTTTAGCAAATAGCTACCTATACTATTAATTATTTTTTGAGTATCTTGCTCGTTATTATTATTTTTAGCATCTGATAATATTGGTATAAAGGCCTGTGAAAATGCACCTTCTGCAAATAATCTACGAAATAAATTAGGTATTTTAAATGCAATAAAAAATACATCTGACCCCAATCCTGCACCAAATAATCTAGCAATTACAACATCTCTTATAAGCCCAAATATTCTTGATATAAAGGTCATTGTTGTTATTATTGCACTTGATTTTAGTAGCGTGTTTTTAAGCATTTATTTTGATATTGAGAATTTCTACAAGTATAAAAGTATGACTACTCTTCTGTAGTACTTAGCATAGTGCCTAACTTAGAGTTACGAATTGCTTCTACGAATTTCATTACTTCTTCGTTATTGGACTCTGTTTTTTCTATTTCATCTAGCTTTTTACCTATTAAACCATAGGTTGATTCTCTGTATATAATTTTAAATACTCGTTTGATGGCCGATATAGTATGAGTACTAAAACCTCTTCTATTTAAGCCTACAGAGTTAACGCTTTTTATCCTAGTTGGTATGCCAGCTACTGCTAAATATGGCGGTATATCTTTATTAATATGACAGCCCATTCCTATATAGCTATGAGCACCTATAGTACAAAATTGCTTTACTAAGGTAAAGCCACCTAAAACAACCCAGTTTTGCAATACTACATGTCCTGCTAACGAGGAATTATTAGACATAACTATATTATCACCTAATTGGCAGTCGTGGGCTATATGTACATATGCCATTAGCATATTGTTTGAGCCTATTCTAGTAATACTATTTTCTTTTTCTGTACCACGGTTTATTGTGCAAAATTCACGGATTAAATTATTATCACCAATTATTAAATTGCTTTCTTGCCCAGCCTCATATGTTAAATCTTGAGGGTCACCACCTATAGAGGCAAAAGAATAAATATGGTTATTTTTACCAATCTTAGTAAAATTTTGAATAACAGTATGCGAATCAACAACAGTTCCAGCATCAATTTCTACATTACTACCTATTACTGCATAAGCTGATATAGTTGCTGTTTTATGAATTTTTGTATTTTTATGAACAATAGCTTTATTATCAATCATAGTAGCTGGTTGTAATTATCGCTAGTTTTTTGAGTACACATTAAAGTTGCAGTTGTAACAATTTTATTATCAACCGTGGCCTTACAGGCAAACTTCCAAACACCTCTTTTTACTGTTACAATCTCAACTTCTAATACTAACTGGTCTCCAGGGGTTACTATTTGTTTAAACCTAACATTATCAATGGCAACCAGCATATATATTTGTCCTTCAACAGGAGCACCTACCTCAGATTTAAAGGCTAGAATACCTGTTGCTTGAGCTAATGCTTCAATTATCAACACTCCAGGCATAATTGGTTGTTTAGGAAAATGTCCGCTAAATTGCGGCTCATTTATAGAAATATTTTTAATCGCTGTTAACGATTTGCCTTTTTCTATTTTAATTACCCTATCTATTAATAAAAATGGATAGCGATGGGGTAGGTAATTGTATATTTCTGTTATGTTCATTGTTTTTTAAACATTTTATCAAGGTTTTTTAGTATAATTCTAATTTTTAGCCATTTTTTATGTTCTACAGTGGGCATAATTCCTGTATATGTTCCAGATTTTTTAATATCCTGTAATACAATACTATTTGCATAAATTGTTACATCATCAGCAATTTTTATGTGATCTATAATTCCTACCATACCTCCTATTTGACATCTTTTACCAATTTTTGCGCTACCAGCTATTTTTGCACCAGCTGCAATAGCAGTATTTTCTTCTATTATAACATTATGTGCTATATGAACTAAGTTATCAATTTTAACGCCATCTTTTATTTCTGTACCATTAAAAACACCTTTATCAATCACGGTGTTAGCACCAATATTTATATTATTGTGTAATTTAACCCCAGCCATATGATAAATACTATGCCAAATATAATTTTTGTCTTTGGCATTACCAAATCCTTGTGCTCCAATTACAGCACCGTATTCAATATAATTGTTATTTCCTATTGTAGTCAGCACACCTATGCTATTATTACCAGCAAAGTTATTATTACTGCCAATTGTAACATTATCATTAATATGACAATTAGGTCCTATAATAGTACTTTTACCTATTGTAACACCAGTATTAATTACACAATTAGGTGCTATACAAACATCATCTGCAATAATAGCATCATCTGCAATAATAACAGTTTTATCAATGCCAATTCTACTATTAAAATTAAATAGTTGTGAGCATTTTGCAAATCCTACATGAGCATTCTCTACAATTAATGCACAACCATCATAATATTTTAGTAAATCACCAGTCATTATTATTGCACCAGCTTTTGTATTATTTAATTGTTTAATATGTTTTTTATCATTAATATAAGCTATAGAGTTTTGATTGGCATTTACTAAATCTTTTATATTAGATATTACTATATTATCATTACCTATTATTTTAGCTTGTATATGTTTTGCAATGTGTTTTATGTTTAAATTGTTATTTTTCAATTTTATTTAGTTTTTTACTAACCAACTCTGTAATATCTACTTTGTTACTTACAAATGCTATTTTTTGGTACAGTATAATATCATAATCATTAGCAGTAGCAATATCGTTAATAGCATTATTTATTAAGTCTTGTATTACTCCTAAGGTTTTTATATTTTTACTTTCTATGTCCTTTTGAAGTTTTTCTGCCATAGTTTTTAGATTACTTTCTAGTTTGACTAATTTATCTACTTCTTCTTTGACTTTATTCTCAGCCATAGTTACTTTGTTTATATTAAAATCTTTTATTTTGTCTTTTAATTCTGTAGACAACTTAATAAGCTTGCTTTCTCTTGGTTTAAACTCTTTTTTAATATCAATTGATGCTTGTTTTACCTGCGGTAGTGTGACTAGTAAATGTTCTACATTTACATAACCAATTTTGCTAGCATAAGCATAAGTTGAGATACTAATTAATAGTATTATTTTTAAAAGATGTTTTTTCATATTTTGTCCTTATTAAAATTAAAATGTTGAACCTAAGGTAAAGTCAAATTTTTTCACTTGATCATTATCTTTTTTGTGTAAAGGTACTGCATACACTATTCCTAGTGGACCTATGGGTGTAAACCATGAAAGTGCTATTCCAGTAGAAACTCTTATATCATCTATTTTTGCACTTGATATTTTATCATAAACACTACCAGCATCAATAAATGCACTTATTCTAATATTTTTATTATCTTCTAAAAATGGCACTGGTGATATGGCAGATATACTACTAATAAAAGATACTTCACCACCTTTTGCTTTTTGTGTTTCTGGATATTCCTCACCTAAGGTGTTAAATTCAAAGCCACGGATAGAATTACCACCACCACCATAATAGCGTTTAAAAAATGGCAAGTAACCATCACCGTAAGATTGTGCTATGCCTATATTATTATTAGCTTTAAGAACAATATTTTTTATAAAAGGCACATAAATATCATGCTTTATGTCAATTTTATAGTATTTAAAATCACCAATAGGTAATGATAAATCAAAACTAGCTAAGGCATGGACTCCCTTAGTAGGGTTTCTGTAGTTATTAAGAGTATTTTGACTCCAACTAGTATTTATTTTTATTTCATTACTGTCATTACTAGAGCATTGTAGTTGCTCTAATGTAGCAAAAGTTGCTCCACAAGTGATGTCATGATTAGCAACATTTAAAGTAGTTACTAAATTAGTATATTCTCCAAGTGGTATACCGTAGCCTATATGTCCACTTTTAGTATTTATTTGATAATTTGATACATCTAGGTTAGCAGCATCTAGTTTATTATAAGATAAGCCATAATTAATACTATTTCTGTTATCGGTAAAATAAGGGTCAATAAATGAAAATGAATAATTTTGAACTGATTTACTGTATGCAATATTAAAATTAAAAGTATTACCACCACCTAAAAAGTTTTTCTCTGATACTCCTAAATTAGCAGATATGCCAGAGCTATTACTATGGCTAATACCAACGGTAAAATTGCCAGTTTTAGTTTCTGTTAGCACAAAAATAATATTTAATTTATTGTTGCTATTTGCTATTTTTTCAATCTGAACTTTAACATCAGAAAAATAACCTAATTTTTTTATATTTGTGACAGAATCATCTATGTTTTTGCTAGAATACAATGAGCTTTCTAGTTGCTTTATTTCTCTACGAACAACCTCATCTTGGGTTAATAAATTTCCTTGTATTATAATACGGTTAACATACACTTTTTGGTTTAGGGTAATAGGGAATTCAATATCAACAATTTTACTACTTGTATTTAGTTTATTCTTTGCATCTACTTTGATAAATGCATAACCTCTATCTGTGTAAAATTTTGCTATTGCCTCAGTGCTTTTTAGTAGGTCTTTGTGTTTAAAAGTGTCATTAGTTTTTAGTGTTATTTGTTTTTTTACATCTGATTTTGAATAATACAGCGTATCTCCTGTAAAAAATATTTTACCAATTTTGTATTTGCCTCCCTCTGTAATGCCAATATCAATATCAATATATTTTTTATTTTTTGATATTTTGGTAGTTAATTTAGATACTTTAAAATTAATATAACCAGAATTGATATAAAGTTTTTTTACATTTTCAATACCAGCATTTAATTTATTCCTAGAATACTGATCTTTTTCGGTGAAGTAATTAATAATAAAAAAATCTGCAGTACCAATCTCAAATTCATCCAGCAACTCTGATTCTGTATATATTGAAGAGCCAATTATTTTCATACTTCTAACAAGTAAAATATTATTTTCTTCAATATCAACACTAATCGTGACTCTGTTTTGATTGTCAATATCAATATTTTTTGATATTTTTGCTGAATAATATCCTTGTTGTTTATATCTAGAGTGCAATTGTTTAATAAAATTATTTAGAGTTTTTTCATTGAAAACTTCGCCCTCAGATAATTTAGTGCTTTTTAGAATTTTATTTAATTGCTCTTTTTCAATGATAGCATCAGAATAACCAGATATATCAATAGAATATATATGCGGTTTTTCTTTTAAATGTATTTTAACAACACCATTTTCTTCTAGTACTGATATATCATCAAATAATTTAGTTTTATATAGTGTTCTTATTATTATGTTTGAGGTATTGTTGCTTATTGTATCGCCTTTTTCAACAGGAATATAGTTTAACACCACACCTCTGGATACAGAGTTTAATCCTGTTATTTCAATACTTTTAATAATATTAGCATTAACAGGGTTAATTATTGTTAGTAATAATATTATTAATTTGTAATTTTTAATTATTAATGACATAAGTAGGGTTATTTGACTTACTAATTAGCAAGATAAATTATATCATTATAGAGTGTAATTAATAGCAATAATATAATAAATGTCAAACCCAATATATTAAATAATTGTTGTGTTGCATCGCTAATTTTTATCTTTGTTAATATTTCTATTGTATAAAATGCTAAATATCCACCGTCTAACAAAGGAATTGGTAATAAGTTTAAAACAGCAACAGATATACTTAGCAGTGCTAAAAATCTAATAAAATTTACTAAATTAGTATTAATACTATCGCCTGCATACTTAGCTATTCTACTGGGACCACTAATATTTTTTATTGATATTTCTCCTTGTAACATACCAATAATTGTGCTGACATTTAATAAAGCTAGCTCATAGCTTTGTTGTATTGCCATTTTAATAGATTGTAGTGGAGTATTAGATATAGTAATATAATAATCATCAGGGATAATTGGTTTAATACCAATATAGTAGTTATTATTGTTTTTAACGGCTTTTATTTTTTCATACCATATAGCATTATCTCTTTTTATAGCTATTGTTAATTGTTTATTAGGATTTTTTTTAATATAATCTAAAATTTGTTGCCAGTTAGTTATTTTTTTGTCATTTATACTAATTATTTTATCGTATTTCTTTAGTTTTAACTTATGTGCTGGGCTATTATTTAAAACGCCTCCTATGGTATTGCTAAGTTCTGGGTATTTAAAGCTAAAGCCAAATAATTCAGTAAAAGATTTACTGTTGTTAAAAAGTGTTTTATCCAAGCTAAGTTTGAGAGTTTTTTCTTGATTATTAGCATTAATAACATTAATTATTAAGTTATCACTATGGCTAATAATATTACTAATTACCGAATTAATTCCGTGTGTTTTATTATTATTTACACTAATAAATTCATCATCAGGCATTAGTCCTGCTTGAGCTATTTTAGAGTTTGTTATTATATTTTTAACTATTGGTTTGACATCTTGATAACCATAAATAAAAATCCCACTATACAAAGCTATAGCTAATAATATATTTGCCATAGGACCTGCTAAGACTATGGCGAATTTTTGATAAATATTTTTATTATTAAATGCTAGATGTTGTTGTTTGTCATTTACACTGTGCTTTTTGCTATCAAGCATTTCAACAAAACCACCTAAGGGAATAATTTTAATATGATATTCTGTTTGCTTTGTCTGCCATTTAAAAATAGTTTTACCAAAGCCTATGGCAAATTTTAATACCTTGACATTGCATTTTCTAGCAACATAATAATGTCCATATTCATGCACAAATACTAAAATTAAAATCACTAATATGAATGCTAATACATTAGTTATAAACTCCATATATTAGGATTTTATTTTTTAAAATTTATTGAATGTCCTGCCGCTTTAAGTCTTGTTAGGTATTCTTTCCATAGTATATCTTTTTTTGTGGCTAAGTTGTATAAATGCTCCCAAGAGTAAATGCCAGTATCATGGTTATCGCTAAATACTAATATAACAGCATAATTACCCACTGACTTAATCTCTTTTATAGTTATATTTTCTTTGTCTATTTGTAAAGTTTCTTGCCCTGGTGCATGTCCTCTAACTTCTGCTGATGGTGAGTAAACTCGCAAATATTGTGCTGATAATTTATAATCTGTGCCATCAAAGGAAATAGTAAGTAAGGTTTTAGCTTTATTTAAGGTGATATTGCTAGGTGTTTGCATGGTATTTGGTGTTTGCATAGTATTAGGTTTGCATAGTATTTTATAAAATATATCTACTTAAATCATAGTCTTCTACTAGGTCGGCTAATTTTTCTTTGACATATTTTTGAGTTATTCTAAATGTTTTTTTGCTAGTGTCTGGAACTTCAAATAATATTTCTTCTAAAAGTTTTTCAACTATAGTATGCAATCTTCTAGCACCAATATTTTCAGTATTTTTATTAACATTAAATGCTAAATTAGCTATTTCTATAAGTGCCTTATCTTCAAAATTAAGAATAACATTTTCACTTAATAATAGTGCTTTATATTGTTTTATTATGGAAAAATCAGGTTCAGTAAGTATTGCATAAAAATCATCAACACCTAATGCTGATAATTCTACTCTAATTGGTAATCTACCTTGTAATTCTGGAATTAAATCTGATGGCTTAGAGGTATGAAAAGCCCCAGATGCAATAAATAATATATGCCCACTATCTACTATACCGTGTTTAGTATTTACAGAATTACCCTCTATAAGTGGCAATAAATCTCTTTGTACTCCTTCTCTTGATACATTATCTGTGCGATTACTACTACTTGTTATTTTATCAATTTCATCTAAAAAAACTATGCCATTATTACTAACATTTTTAACAGCATTCTCTTTAATTGCTTCGTTGTCTAGTAAATTATAAGATTCTTCATCTGTAATATGTTTAATAGCTTGTTTAACAGTCATTTTACGAGTTTTTCTTTGTTTAGGTTTTAAACCTTGAAGCATGTCTTGTAAGTTATTAGTCATATCATCAAAACCGTCAGGACCTAAAACCTCAACTCTTGTTTGTTGCACCTCAATATCAGTTTCAATCATTTTGTCATCTAACTCGCCTTTTAAGATTTTTTTTGCAAATTTGTCACGGGTTTTTTGCTGTTTTTCAATTTCCTCAGGATTATTATTAGTTGCACTAGGTAATAAAATATCTAATACTCTTTCAATTGCGTTTTTGTATGCTTGCTTATATGATTTTTTCAGTGATATATTGCGTTCTTGTTTAAATGCAACCTCTGTTATATCACGGATTATAGAATCAACCTCTTTACCAACATAACCAACTTCGGTAAATTTTGTTGCCTCTACTTTTAAAAATGGTGCACTCACTAATTTAGCTAATCTTCTAGCTATTTCAGTTTTGCCTACTCCTGTTGGACCTATCATTAGGATATTTTTTGGAGTTATTTCTTTTCTAATATCTTCTGTTGTTTGCATTCTACGCCATCTATTTCTAAGGGCAATAGCAACAGCTTTTTTAGCTTCATTTTGTCCTACTATGTGTTTATTTAATTCCTTGACAATTTGTTTTGGTGTTAGTTGTTCCATATGTATAAGTGTGTGTAGGTTATAATTGTATAATACAGTAAATAAACTTTATAAAAAAAGTAAACTATTTTAACATTTGTTAGTTATGAAAAAAATAAATTTTACAAAAATGCATGCTTTAGGTAATGATTTTATTATTATTGACAATACAAAAGATAAATATAGCTTTACTAAAGATGAAGTAATTGAACTAGCACAGCGTAATTTAGGTATTGGTTTTGACCAAATGCTAATTGTTGAAAAATCACACAAGGATAGTATTGATTTTAATTATCGTATTTTTAATGCTAATGGCTCTGAGGTATATCAATGTGGCAATGGCGCTAGGTGTTTTGCTAGATTTGTATTAACTAAAGGACTAACTAGCAAAAAACAAATAAAAATTAGCACAAATAATAGCGTTATTAGTTTAAATATAAACAATGATAATAGTGTCACAGCTGATATGGGCTATGCTATTTTTACCCCTAAAAATATACCATTTATAGCAAATAAAAAAGCATTAACTTATAATTTATTGGGTTATAAAATCGGTGTTTGCTCTGTTGGTAATCCGCATTGTACTATTATTGTTAACGATATAAACAAAGTAAATGTTGCTAAAATAGCAAAGCAATTAATGCATGATAGCCATTTTCCAGAACAAGTTAATGTTGGATTTATGCAAATTATAACTGCAAATAAAATAAAACTTAGGGTTTATGAAAGGGGGGCAGGGGAGACATTAGCTTGTGCTAGCGGTGCTTGTGCTAGTGTGGTTTATGGTGTTCGTTTAGGTTTATTAACAGATAATGTTCTGGTTAATTTACATGGCGGAGAGTTAAAAATATCGTATAAAGAGCAAAACAAAATCTACATAACTGGTGCTGCTGTTTTTGTTTTTGATGGTAAAACACTTTGAGTTGTCATGTAACGATATAACTTTTATAAAACATTGCATTAGCTAAAACCCTCAAACTCACAAGCAATACTTGTTAGAATATTTACCAATGAAGTTAGGTTTCTAAGTCAAGAATGCCATTTGCTTTTAGGTATAATAAACAAGGCAATAATTGTTAAGGTTGCAATCATAAATACTAATATCATTTGCGAATACCATACAGGTTCAATAGACTTATTAAAAAAACCAGCACGAAAAGCATCCATCATATAAAAAATAGGATTATATAAAGATATATTTTGCCAAAACTCAGGCAATATTTTTATATCATAAAACATTCCTCCTAAATATACTAATGGCATTAGAATAAAATTTGGCACTATTGATATATCATCAAAAGATTTTGCAAAAATAGCATTGATAAATCCAGCTGTAGAAAATAGTGTTGTGGTTAAAATTAAAGTTGATAAAAATATTAGTATATTAGGTATTTGAAAATCAACAAAAATCCAAGTTACAACAAAAACTGTGATACCTACTATTACTCCTCTTGCAATACCACCAGATACAAATCCAGCAAATATTAACCAAGTAGGTGTTGGCGATACTAAAATTTCTTGAATACTATGATTAAATTTAACTAAATAAAAAGAGCTTACAGTATTTGAGTAGGAACTCATTATTGCCGACATTAATATTACACCAGGAGATATGTATTCTATGTATTTTATGCCGTCCATATCACCAATTCTATCGCCCATTAAACCGCCAAAAATTAATAAATACAGTGCAGTTACAATAATAGGTGGTAATATAGTTTGAATCCAAATACGAGTAAATCGTAAAATTTCTTTTGTTAATATAGTTTTATAAATAATATATAACATTTTATTTTTTAGTTAAATTAACAAATAAAGATTCTAGTTTATTTTGTGCTTGCCTAATATTATAAATACTAACATTTTGCTTGTCTAATATAGCCAATAATTTGTTAACGCTTTGATGACTGTATAAATTTATTTTTAAAGAATAATCATCTAAATTACTAAAAATATAATCATCGACACTAATATTTTTGCTAATTTTATTATGGCTTTCAAGGATTAGTGTTTGACTTTCTGCATTTTTTAGCAGTGATTTCATATTTGTTTTTAATAAAACCTTGCCGTTATCAATAATAGCAATATTTTTGCATAACTTTTCAGCTTCTTCTAGGTAATGAGTTGTTAATATTATTGTTGTTCCGTCTTGGTTTAACTGTTGCAAATATTCCCATATTATTAGTCTAATCTCAATATCAACACCTGCTGTTGGCTCGTCTAATATTAACACTTTTGGTTTGTGCATTAATGACCTTGCTAGCATTAACCGTCTTTTCATACCGCCTGATAAATCTTTGGCTGTTTGTTTTCTTTTATCAAAAAGGCGTACTTTTTCTAATAAGTAGTTCGCCCGTATTTTTGCCTGTCTTCTATCAATGCCATAATAACCAGCTTGATTTATTAAAATCTCTTCTATAGGCTCAAATAAACTAAAATTAAATTCTTGCCCCATAAGTCCTATTAAAGACTTTATTTTATTAACATTTTGCTCTTGATTAAGCCCTAATACTGATATATTGCCAGATGTTTTTTTTAATAATCCACACACAATATTAATAGTAGTGGTTTTACCAGCACCGTTTGAACCCAATAAAGCAAAAAAATCATTTTCCTTGATATTTAGACTAATATTTTGCAATGCTTGAGTACCATTGGGATATTTTTTAGTAAGTGATTTTATTTCCAGTGCTAATGCCATATATAGTTAGTTATTTTTTTAGGGGTAATTTTACTCTTGCTAGTGTATTTTATAGAAGTTTTTACATAATAATACTATCTAGTTAAATGATAAAGATGGGGTTTAGATAAGATAAAATCTAAGTTAATGGTTAAGTAATGGCTTAATTTCTTTTCCATTTGTTAGCCCATGCATAAGAATTGTTTATTTATGTAAAAAACAGTATAAGTTAAAAAGCAGTGCTATGCAAAACTTCTTTGTATTACAGTCTTAATTATTTAGTATCTACTATCAATTACAGCACCACCTAAGCATTGTTTATTTTTATAAAAAACTATGTATTGCCCAGGAGTGATTGCTCTTTGCTTTTTTGCAAAATTAATATTAATTGTGTTATTATTTATGTTAATAGTGCATTTTTGGTCGTCTTGTCGGTAACGAATTTTTGCATAACAACTAATAGTACTTTGTTTTTGTTTATTAATCCAATAAGCTTTTGAAGCAATTATATTATGGTGATATAATAGTTTATGCTCGCCTTGAACAACGGTTATTTTATTAGTTTTAATATCTTTATCAGCAACAAACCAAGGCTGGTTGTTATCACTAAAACCGCCACCTATTTTTAATCCTTTTCTTTGTCCTATGGTGTAAAAAGCAACTCCATTATGTTTTTTAATAAAGTTGCCTTTTTCATCAACTATATCACCACTTGTTTTAGGAATGTAATTTTGTAAAAAACTACTAAAATTTTTCTCACCAATAAAACAAATTCCAGTGCTATCTTTTTTATTTGCAGTAATTAAATTATATTGTTTAGCAATTTCTCGTACTTGTTTTTTTTGCATATTAGCCAGTGGGAATAGGCTTAAACTTAATTGCTTTTGACTTAGCATATGTAAAAAATAACTTTGGTCTTTATTTAAATCATCGGCCTTTAATAATTGATATTCATTATTTTTATGGACTATTTTTGCATAATGTCCTGTTGCTATTTTATCAGCACCTAGTTTTAGAGCATGTTTTAAAAATACATTAAATTTAATTTTTTTATTGCATAAAACATCAGGGTTTGGTGTTCGTCCTTTTTTATACTCATAAATAAAGTTTTTAAATACATCATCCCAATACTCAGTAGCAAAATTAATACTGTGTAATTTAATTTTTAATTTATCAGTAATTTTTTGAGCATCGTATAAGTCATCGCTAGATGCACAATTATCATTTGTGTCATCTTCTTCCCAATTTTTCATAAATAATGCTTCTACATCATAACCTTGCTGTTTAAGCAGTAAAGCAGTAACAGAAGAATCTACTCCACCAGATAGGGCGATTATAATTTTTTTTGACATTTAAAGAGACCTAATAATAGCATCTAATGATTGTGCTAATTTATTAGTATTATATGGTGTGGTAAAAATTGCAGTGTAGTTAGTGTTTTTATCAAGTAATATAAAGCTACTAGTGTGATTTACATCATATGTATTATCGTGATTACTGTGGTCTATTTTGGTTCTTTCTTTTGCACTCTCATACTCATAATAAATACCAAAAATTTTGCTAATTTTTGCTAAATTATCATTTTTAGCACTAAGT
Source organism: Gammaproteobacteria bacterium (assembly GCA_965207335.1). GTDB lineage: Bacteria > Pseudomonadota > Gammaproteobacteria > PS1 > Pseudothioglobaceae. Next base: position 399,464 of record OZ242267.1, on the reverse strand, counting down.
CCAATAAAATTTTTATTAAATTGCTTAGCATATTGATTAAGTTTACCTATATCTCGCTTAGGGTCAATTGATACAAATATTACCGTAAGTTCATTGGCATATTTCATTTTATTGACAGCTTGATTAATGATAGCCATTTCTACGGGACAAATATTAGTACAATTAGTGTAGCCAAAGTATAATAAAGCCCATTTATTTGTTATTATATTTTCTAATTTATTAGTTTTATTATCATCATTTATAAAATCTAACCTTCCTTGCATAGATTTTGCTTCTGGTAATAAATGACCAGTTGTTATTGTAGGTTTGTTGTTATTTGCTATAAAAAATATAGTCAAGGCTGCGATTATAACTGCTAGTAAATAATATATTGATTTCATTTGTTAAATTTGTATTATAATTTAAGCACTACTGCATTAAACTATTAGTTTAGGTAGTTTGAGAAATGATAAATTTTAGTTAAAGTTAAAACAACCAGTTAAATAATTTTCTCAAATAAAAAACTTGCTAAGCTATTATGTTTTATTTTATAAATTTACCACTCTTTTAATTTTGAATATTGTAATTGAACTACCAACATGGCTAGGAGATACTGTTATGACAACACCAGCCATAGAATTAATAATTAAGCACTACAAAGATAAAAATCATAAGGTTAATTTTACCATAATAGGACAAAAACATATCTTGGATTTATTTAAGTTTCATCCTAATGTTGTTAAATTTATAGTAATTAATAAATCTTTTTATAAATTATATGCTTTGGCTAAAAATTTAATTAAATTTGATATTGCAATATCATTTAGAAGCTCATTAAAAGCATGGTTTTTATTGAAAAATATCCCAGCTAACAAGCACTATCAATTTAAAAATAAAAATGATAAAACTACCCATCAGGTAGAATTATATAGCAATTTTATAATTAACTCATTAAATATTAGTAATGCAAAAATTGGCAGTTTAAAAATATATTTAGCAAATCATTTAAAAATACCTAGTAAAAAAATATTAGGCATTAATCCTGGTGCTAATTATGGCAGTGCTAAGTGTTGGCATACAGATGGCTTTGTTGGCGTTGCCAAGGCTTTAGCTAAAAACTATACAATTAAAATATTTGGCTCGGATAAAGAATTAATCTTAGCAAATAAAATAACAACAAAATTAAAACTTAACAATATAGCTTATGAAAACTTAGTCGCCAAAACAGATATTAACACCTTAATTAACGAAATTAGCCAACTAACTTTATTTATTACCTCAGATAGCGGGCCTATGCATATAGCCGCGGCTTTTGGCATCCCTACTATTGCAATATTTGGACCAACAAGATACTTACAAACTAGCCAGTGGCAAAATAAAAATGGCAAAATAGTTAAAAGATCCTTAGCTTGCCAACCTTGCATGCAAAGAGTATGTCCGTTAGGGCATCATAAATGTATGCTAGATATTAGCTCTGATGATATTTTACAGGCTATAAAATTATTAAAATAATAACATTTGCTACTATTATAGTGTGTGATAATACTGCATTAAGTGATTAGGCTAGACTTTTTAGGTATGTGTGAAATACTAATTTTTGATGTATATTATTGTTTAGGATAAAATATTAATTAAAGTTAAAACAATAAAATAAATAATTATCTTAAACAAAAACTTATTAAGCTATTATTATAATTATGCAAAATAGTATAGTATAAAACTATACACATAAATATAATAGTAGAATTACTTATTTTAATTTTATGGTAAATACAATGAAACATAAAATATCCGCTATATTACTAACATTTTTTTTATTATTTGGCTTGATTAATCAAGTTTTTTCAGAAATTGATAAAAATAATATAACACTTAAAGTTAGTACGCTAGGATTGGGTATAGATTATTTGCATTCTTTAAGCGAGTCTTCTGATATTCGTTTAAACCTTAATGCTTGGAATAGAGAAATTATAATAGACAAGACAGATGTTGAGTATGATGCTAATTTAAAATTAAAAAACTTTGGAGTTATTTATGACTATTATCCTGGTGCTAGTATTTTTCGTGTAAGTGCTGGAATATATTATAGCGGTGATAGTTTTGATATTACCGCTAAACCTATTTCAAGTGCTAGTTACACATTTGGTGGTAATCATTATAGTGCTACCGATATTGGTGATGTTAGTGGCGGTATTGATTTTAAAAAATTTGCACCATATATAGGCATTGGTGGTGGTTCATCTCCTAATGGTGATGGTATTTTTGGCACAGGATTTGCATTTGCATTTGATATTGGTACACTATATACAAGCTATGATGCAGAGTTAACAACTAGTCATTGTAATTTACCTACAATAGTATGTACTGAATTAGTTAGAGATGTTGAAATAGAGCGCCTTAAATTGCACAATGAGCTAAATGATATTAAATGGTATCCTGTTGTTGCTTTAGGATTATCTTTTAAATTTTAGCTATTTATATTTAATAAACATTAAGATAAGTAAACTAACGGGTAATTTTTGTAAACTTTGAGCCTTCAATAGTCAGGTTATACATTAGGCCTTTATTGTTTAAAATAAATCCAACAATAGGTTTATCAACATTAATAGAGTTTATATCCTTGCCAGCACCCCATTCAAGCAATGCTACTGAGCCATCAATACCAGCCTCCCAACCATTGCTTGTTCTAAAATCTTCTAAGGCTTTTTTGCTCAAAAATACCAAGACAACTGATTTAGATTGTATCCCAAATTGAAAACCTACTGATGCACTTGTAATATTATAGTAAGCAATATTTTTGCCGTCAACTAATAAAGCACCTTCGCCGTATTCACCACCAAAAACAAAACCTGCCTTAATCACTTCTGGGAAGACCAACACTCCACTTGCTTTTTGTAAAAAACCATTACCACCTAATATTTTATCTTTAAAATTTTCTATAGTGGCATCAACTTTTATGTCAATTTCTTGTGCAGAAGCTGCAGATGCAATATTTGTTAATAGCAATCCAAGTGTCAATAAAAGTATTGCAAGCATATTTCGTATTTTGCTTATTTTTTGGTAGTTATAAGTTTTTCTTGCTGTTTTTTGCTGTTTCATAAAGAATGTAATAGCTAAATTTAGTGAAACTTATTATACACAATAAATATCATTTGTATTTCATAAAAAAAGTAATTTTTATACAATGACGATATAAAAAAAGTACCCACAATAAAGAATTAGAATTATACCCACTGTCATTGCGAGACTTTGTAAAAAGGCGTGAGATTGCCACACACTAAAAAGCAGTGTTCGCAATGACGATATAAAAAAGTACCTACAATAACAAGTTAGAATTACACTCACCGTCATTGCGAGCCTTGATAAAGGCGTGGCAATCTCATCCTACAAGCACAAAAAATAAGAAATATACAAGCATTAATTATTATAATTATTCTTTATAAAAAAACTTGACTTTACATAGTAAATGTCTAAAATAAAGGTAAATTTTTATTGAATTAAGGCATAATTATGAAAAAAATATTAGCATTGTTTGCTGTGTCATTGTTATTAAGTGCTTGTGGCGGTGGAGGTTGGGATAGGGATGATACTTCTCAAACTATAGAAACATTATCAGCACCATCAGCACCAACTGCTACTGTACAAAGTGCTAGCCAAATCAATCTTGCATGGTCAGCAGTTTCAGGGGCAAATTATTATCGCCTTTATAACAATAGTAATGAGATTTATGGCGATAGCAATTTAACTTATAATAATACAGGGCTAAGTGCAAATACTTCATATTCTTATACTCTAAGGGCTTGTGTTAGTAATGATATTAATAGTTGTTCTGCTGTTTCACAAGCAGTAAATGCAACAACACAGTTCAATATCCCACCAGTACCATCAGCACCAACTGCTACTGTACAAAGTGCTAGCCAAATCAATCTTGCATGGTCAGCAGTTTCAGGGGCAAATTATTATCGCCTTTATAACAATAGTAATGAGATTTATGGCGGTGGCAATTTAACTTATAATAATACAGGGCTAAGTGCAAATACTTCATATTCTTATACTCTAAGGGCTTGTGTTAGTAATGATATTAATAGTTGTTCTGCTGTTTCACTAGCAGTAAGTGCAACAACACTGTTAAATGCCCCATCAGCACCAACTGCTACTGTACAAAGTGCTAGCCAAATCAATCTTGCATGGTCAGCAGTTTCAGGGGCAAGTTATTATCGTCTTTATAACAATAGTAATGAGATTTATGGCGATAGCAATTTAACTTATAATAATACAGGGCTAAGTGCAAATACTTCATATTCTTATACTCTAAGTGCTTGTGTTAGTAATGATATTAATAGTTGTTCTGCTGTTTCACTAGCAGTAAATGCAACAACACAGTTCAATATCCCACCAGTACCATCAGCACCAACTGCTACTGTACAAAGTGCTAGCCAAATCAATCTTGCATGGTCAGCAGTTTCAGGGGCAAGTTATTATCGCCTTTATAACAATAGTAGTGAGATTTATGGCGATAGCAATTTAACTTATAATAATACAGGGCTAAGTGCAAATACTTCATATTCTTATACTCTAAGGGCTTGTGTTAGTAATGATATTAATAGTTGTTCTGCTGTTTCACAAGCAGTAAATGCAACAACACAGTTCAATATCCCACCAGTACCATCAGCACCAACTGCTACTGTACAAAGTGCTAGCCAAATCAATCTTGCATGGTCAGCAGTTTCAGGGGCAAATTATTATCGCCTTTATAACAATAGTAATGAGATTTATGGCGATAGCAATTTAACTTATAATAATACAGGGCTAAGTGCAAATACTTCATATTCTTATACTCTAAGGGCTTGTGTTAGTAATGATATTAATAGTTGTTCTGCTGTTTCACAAGCAGTAAATGCAACAACACAGTTCAATATCCCACCAGTACCATCAGCACCAACTGCTACTGTACAAAGTGCTAGCCAAATCAATCTTGCATGGTCAGCAGTTTCAGGGGCAAATTATTATCGCCTTTATAACAATAGTAATGAGATTTATGGCGATAGCAATTTAACTTATAATAATACAGGGCTAAGTGCAAATACTTCATATTCTTATACTCTAAGGGCTTGTGTTAGTAATGATATTAATAGTTGTTCTGCTGTTTCACAAGCAGTAAATGCAATAACACTGTTAAATGCCCCATCAGCACCAACTGCTACTGTACAAAGTGCTAGCCAAATCAATCTTGCTTCATATTCTTATACCAGCAGTTTCAGGGGCAAGTTATTATCGCCTTTATAACAATAGTAATGAGATTTATGGCGATAGCAATTTAACTTATAATAATACAGGGCTAAGTGCAAATACTTCATATTCTTATACTCTAAGTGCTTGTGTTAGTAATGATATTAATAGTTGTTCTGCTGTTTCACAAGCAGTAAATGCAATAACACTGTTAAATGCCCCATCAGCACCAACTTGCTACTGTACAAAGTGCTAGCCAAATCAATCTTGCTTGGCCAGCAGTTTCAGGGGCAAGTTATTATCGCCTTTATAACAATAGTAATGAGATTTATGGCGATAGCAATTTAACTTATAATAATACAGGGCTAAGTGCAAATACTTCATATTCTTATACTCTAAGTGCTTGTGTTAGTAATGATATTAATAGTTGTTCTGCTGTTTCACTAGCAGTAAATGCAATAACACTGTTAAATGCCCCATCAGCACCAACTGCTACTGTACAAAGTGCTAGCCAAATAAATCTTTCATGGTCAGCAGTTTCAGGGGCAAGTTATTATCGCCTTTATAACAATAGTAGTGAGATTTATGGCGATAGCAATTTAACTTATAATAATACAGGGCTAAGTGCAAATACTTCATATTCTTATACTCTAAGGGCTTGTGTTAGTAATGATATTAATAGTTGTTCTGCTGTTTCACAAGCAGTAAATGCAACAACACAGTTCAATATCCCACCAGTACCATCAGCACCAACTGCTACTGTACAAAGTGCTAGCCAAATCAATCTTGCATGGTCAGCAGTTTCAGGGGCAAATTATTATCGCCTTTATAACAATAGTAGTGAGATTTATGGCGATAGCAATTTAACTTATAATAATACAGGGCTAAGTGCAAATACTTCATATTCTTATACTCTAAGGGCTTGTGTTAGTAATGATATTAATAGTTGTTCTGCTGTTTCACAAGCAGTAAATGCAACAACACAGTTCAATATCCCACCAGTACCATCAGCACCAACTGCTACTGTACAAAGTGCTAGCCAAATCAATCTTGCATGGTCAGCAGTTTCAGGGGCAAATTATTATCGCCTTTATAACAATAGTAATGAGATTTATGGCGATAGCAATTTAACTTATAATAATACAGGGCTAAGTGCAAATACTTCATATTCTTATACTCTAAGGGCTTGTGTTAGTAATGATATTAATAGTTGCTCTGCTGTTTCACAAGCAGTAAGTGCAATAACACTGTTAAATGCCCCATCAGCACCAACTGCTACTGTACAAAGTGCTAGCCAAATAAATCTTGCTTGGCCAGCAGTTTCAGGGGCAAGTTATTATCGCCTTTATAACAATAGTAATGAGATTTATGGCGATAGCAATTTAACTTATAATAATACAGGGCTAAGTGCAAATACTTCATATTCTTATACTCTAAGGGCTTGTGTTAGTAATGATATTAATAGTTGCTCTGCTGTTTCACAAGCAGTAAGTGCAATAACACTGTTAAATGCCCCATCAGCACCAACTGCTACTGTACAAAGTACTAGCCAAATAAATCTTGAATGGCCAGCAGTTTTAGGTGCGAGTGATTATGAGGTCTATCGTGCAACCAATAATATTAGTGCTTCAAGCACAAAAATTACCAATCCAAATCCAACTACTGAAAGTTATACGGATACTGGACTAATTACAAATACTCTATATTATTACTGGCTCAAAGCTTGTAGTAGTAGTTGTTCTGGTTATTCTAATGTAGTTAGTGCTAGAACACAATCTAACATACAATCGTCAAATGATACAGGTATTACTTTTGGTGGTGATTATTCTAGTGGTAATAACAGCTCTTGTACCAGTAATATATCAGATACCTCACCAACTATTTTACAAGACTGCCATCAAGGTAGAGATGCACAAGCATCAACAGGCACACTTAGTAAAGTAGGTGCTGGACATGGTGGTTTTGATTTTAGCAAATTAGATAGTAATGGCAATACCTTGTCATCCTCAGCTAGTAGTTGGTCGTGTGTTAAAGATAATAACACAGGCTTAGTTTGGGAAGTTAAAACTAATGACGGCACTACTACAATAGGCGACACTAATTACAATATTCATCACAAAGATAATACCTATCGTTGGGGCGGTTTAACAGCAATAGGTAGAGATCATAGCAGTAGAGAAGGCACATATTACGACGACTGGAATACTTTAATTAATGGTAGTAATACCGAATCCTTATGCGGTTTTAATAACTGGAAAGTGCCAACTATTAACGAACTCTATAGCATAGCCAATTTAGATAGCAAAAACCCTGCTAATAACCCAGCTATTGATACTAATTATTTTCCTAATACTACTAGCTTATACTATTGGTCGTCATCGCCTTATGCTACCTTTTCATCTAACGCGTGGCAGCTGCATTTCGACTATGGCGACGATTACCTTGACGATCGCGACGGTTCTGGCAGAGTTAGGTTAGTGCGTTCTGGAGAGTGATTTTTATTTTTTATTATACAAATATGAATAATTATAAAAACAAGTTTCCTATTTATCGCGATGCGACGCAGTTAGTGGTCGCAATAGAAAAAGCAGTTAAAGTGTTTCCTCGCTACCATAAATATACACTAGGTAGTGAAATGCGTAAAACTGCTTATGATTTGCTAATAGCAATTTCGTATGCAATTAATAATGTTAATAGTCGTAAATCTAGTATTAAAAAAGCCCATCAATTTAGTGAGGTTTTAAAAATAAAAATAGGGCTTGCTAATATTACCCAAGTACAACACCATATCAAACATCTTAATACTTATCTCAAACAATTACAAAATAATGCACAGGCTTATATTTTTGTATCTGAACAGGGTTATGTGCATAATCGTTTAAAACAACGCAAATTAAGACAATTATTTATTCCCAATATATATACAAGGAGCAATACTTATGAATAAAACAATAGCAACAATATTGATACTAATAACATTAAATAGTTATGCAGTTGTTAAAAGCTATATTACCGATGAACATCCTAATAGTCGTTATACTGTCCATAATGATGGCACGGTAACTGATAATCAAACAGAGCTAATGTGGAAGGTTTGTAGTCAAGGACAAACATGGAATAATAACAGCACGACTAACAATTTATTAGACGATAATTGCACAGGTACGACAAGCACATATAATTGGCAAAATGCCTTAGCACAAGGTGCAAATGAAGTTGATGCAAATTATAGTGATTGGCGCCTGCCTAATATTAAAGAATTAAGAAGTATTGTAGCTTACAATCGTTATAACCCTAGTATAAATGAAGTTATTTTTCCTAGTACATCTTCCTTATACTATTGGTCGTCATCGCCTGCTGCTGAAGATCCATCTAGAGCGTGGCGACTGCATTTCTACGATGGCTACGATAGCAATATCAACGATAGCAATGACAATCGCAGCGATTCTGACAGAGTTAGGTTAGTGCGTTCTGGAGAGTGATTTTTATTTTTATTTTTTTTGTAGGATGAGATTGTCACAAAAGTAGTAAACTTCGCTTACTTTTTTCTTGCAAATCATAACAGGCAAGGCTTGTTATAACAGTGTTCACAATGACGAATTAGAATTATACCCACCGTCATTGCGAGACTTGATAAATTACACCGTAATTGCGAGACTTGTAAAAGGCGTGAGATTGCCACACACTAAAAAACAATGCTTATAATGACGAGTTGGAATAAACACAGTATTAATTAATGTTTATGCAAAGGTCTCTATGTATAATAAAATTCTTTATGCATAAAATCAATAAATAAAAATCAAAGGAAAATCAAGTGATACTAACCCTCTTTGATTTTTTAAAGTTAAAGAAACAGCTAAAATTGAGCCAAAAAACGAAAAAATAATTCAGACCAAGGTAAAAAATAAAAATGCATTAGAGCCAGTGGCAGTTTCAACTAATGCTTACTAAAAAAGCAAAGTAAATTATGAATAAAGAAAATAAACTCATTGTTTTTAAAAATAAAAACATCAGAAGAGCTTGGTTTGATGAGCAGTGGTATTACGGTATTATTGATGTTGTAGGTATTTTAACAGACAGCAAAAATCCAACTGATTATTTAAAAAAACTTCGTAAAAGAGATTTAGAACTACAATCCTACCTAGGGACAAATTGTCCCCACCTAGAATTATTAACCAATACTGGCAAAAAACGATTAACACTTGCTGGTAATGTTAAAACTATTTTTAGGCTTATCCAATCAATACCCAGTAAAAAAGCAGAACCTTTTAAACTGTGGCTAGCAGAAGTTGGCAATGACCGAATTAATGAAATAGAAAATCCAGAATTAGCCCAACAGCGCATGAAAGCATTATATGAACAAAAAGGCTATGATAAAAATTGGATTGATAAACGCCTAAGAGGTATTGCTATCAGGCAAAATTTAACCGATGAGTGGCAAGATAGAGGCATTACCACTAACAAAGAATTCTCAATTTTAACTGCCGAGATTTCAAAAGCCACTTTTGGCATGACCCCAAGTGAGTATAAAAAACTCAAAGGCATAAAAAACCCCAAAGAAAATTTACGCGATGGAATGATTTAGAGTTAATTTTTACCATGCTAGGCGAAAAAGTAACCACAGAGATTTCTAAAAAAGAACAACCCAATAATTTTGATAAAAATAAACAAATAGCAAAACGAGGTGGAAAGGTTGCAGGTAATGCTAAATTAGCAACTGAAAAAGAGTTAGGGCATTCTATTGTCAGTGGTAAGAAATATTTAGAGTAAAATTAATAGGCTCGTGTAATTTTAAATAAATCAAAGGGGTGAGATTGCCACACACTAAAAAACAGTGCTTACAATGACGGGTTGGAATAATTAGTATCAGTATGTTGCCACACACTAAAAAACAGTGTTTGCAATGACGGGTTGGAATAATTAGTATCAGTATGTTGCCACACACTAAAAATCAGTGTTCGCAATGACGGGTTGGAATAATTAGTACCAGCATGTTACCTGAGACTGCTACGCACAAAAAAACAGTGCTTGCAGTGACGGTAAGAGTAATTTAGTACTAGTATGTTGTTTACTACTTCCAAATATTAACATCTATACCTTGTTGTCTAATCATTGTAGAGCGATGTTCAATAAAGCGTTGGAAGTTTGAGTATTTTTTGTAGCCTTTATTTGCCACATAATCTAGCAAAGATTCAAAATGATAGTGCTTCAAGTAGGCATCTTTACGAATTATCTCATTCCCAAACTTATCAAAAAACACCATAGCAGGCACATCAGTTAATTTTAAGGATTGATACCAATTACTAGCTGTTGTTTTTTTGCCAGATGGGGTTATTATTTTTTGTTTAACTTTGAGGTTTAATTGTACTACCTGAGTTTTTTTTAATAATTTTGTATTTTCAGGTTTTAGTAAAAATTCGTTATAAAATTTATTGCATTCTATACAATCAGATTCTGTAAAAATAACAGTTAGGGGTTTTTGTGCAGGTAGTTGTTTTGACCTTGATAAAATAAATGGCGAGGTGTCAAAATAACTAGGCTGAGATAATTCTATATGAATTAATGGCTTTGGAACTGCTAGGCTATTTCTATAATTTGCAAAATTAGTTTTTTCGTAATGTTTACCGATTATATAATCTAAAACTATGTTCATTTTAGCGACTGATTGATAGCCATTTAATCTTATTATTACATTGCCATTTGCTTCTAAAAATAATAGACTAGGGGTAAATTGGATATTCATAAATTTTGCAAAGCTTTTTTCATCAAACTCTCTGCCAGTCCAATCAATAACCTCTTTATTGCCCCACATATTTATATCAATTACAGCAAAATTTTTGCGTAATTTTGTAACAAATTTTTCATTGTGAAAATTATCATTAACTAATTTTGAGCAATACGGACAACCATTTTGGTGAAAATAAATTAATACATATCTATCTTTTTTACTCTCTTCTATTAAGTCATCTTTTAGGTCTAGAAAACTATCTTTAAACCAAGACGGCATTTGTACATTAGATGCACCTAAAAATTTGCCTAACTTTTTATCGCTAGTATTACCAACAGCAGTAGTAGAAGTAGCAAATAAGACAATTAGTATTACAAATATATTTTTTAACATATAATTATTCCTCATAACTCTATGATACTATTTTTTGCTAGCATAATATAATTAAAATTATATAATAACAAAGAAATTATTTGTTAGGGAGTATTTTAATATAAAGTCCGACTTTTAAATTGCATAATAGGTAATTTTCACATGGTTAAAGTCGTACTTGTCACACAGGGTTTATATATTTTATGATTAATTGCAAGATTTTATCGCTAGCACCTTTGTTACTGTTAAAAAAAACATAGGCATTATTGGCTAATTGTTGTTGTTTGTCTTTGTTATTGTATAAGTTTATGATAGTTTGCCATAATTGCTTGCTATCTTTTACCTCAATAGCCCCATTTAGTGCTAATAATTCTTTAGCTAGGCTAGGGAAGTTTTGCATATTTTTGCCATAAATTATACATTTTTTAAAAACGCATGCCTCAAGCATATTATGCCCACCTTTTGCTATTAAACTACCGCCTATAAAAGTTATAGTACATAACTTATAAAGACTTATTAGCTCTCCTAAACTATCTAGTATTAGAATATTAATGTTATCTGGTACTATTTGTTTTGCCGTGCGTTTAATATACATTAATTGATTTTTTTCTAGTATATTAGTAATACTTTTAACTCGTTCTATATGTCTAGGTGCTATGACTATTAGGGCATCTTTTAAGTTATTTTTATGCTTTAAATATTCGTTTATTATCAGTTCATTTTCACCTTTATGGGTACTTGCTAATAAAATAATAGGGCGGTTATTGCAAATTTTAGTTAGCTCTTGCAAATTAGGTAGGTTTTTATTGTCAATGTCAAATTTAATATTGCCAGTAATTAACATTTTATTATTGCTTATATTTAACGATTTAAAATTATCTAGCGTATGTTGATTTTGCACTGCTAATACAGTAATTTTATTGATAATTAATTTACTAAATTTACTAAATATTTGGTATTTTTTACAAGACCTATCAGATAATCTAGCATTAGCTAAAATAATAGCAATGTTATTTTTACTTAGAGTGTTGATTAGGTTAGGCCATATTTCCGTCTCCATTATTATGCAAATTTTTGGTTGTAATTTATTAATAAATTTTTGTATAAAATAACCAACATCAAATGGTATGTAATAATGAATAACTTTATTGTGGTAGCGTTTTATTACTTCACTAGAGCCTGTTGCTGTAGTTGTAGTTATTAATAGTTGGTATTTATTATTAGCTAAAATTTGCTCAATAATTGCTATTGATGCTAAAAACTCACCAATAGATACACAATGTAGCCATATTAATGGTTTATCTACTACTATACTTGGTATTATGGCAAATCTTTCTAATAATCTTTTGCGATAATTTTTGTTATATAGGCTTTTTACAAATAATCTAATAATTATAAGTGGTAGTAATAATGGGAAAATTATTTGATATAAAAAAAATAGGAGCATCTTTTATAATTATTATTTAGTTGAGACCTTTGTATAAATAGGGGTGACTAACAGAGCTCTGATTTTTGCTTAATGTCAGTGAGTGGAAAGCGGGGTTCTGATGATTATTCATATTTATGCAAAGGCCTCATTTAATTTAATGTTAAAATTATGCCTTAAATTTTAATTATTTGTTATGAAATTTGTAGATTCTGCTGTTATTAAAGTAATAGCAGGTAATGGTGGCAATGGCTGCGTTAGTTTTAGACGGGAAAAATACATTCCTTTTGGAGGTCCAGACGGCGGTGATGGCGGTGATGGCGGTAATATAATTGCTCAAGGCTCAAATTCCTTAAACACCTTATCTAATTTTAGGATAGTTAAAACATTTAGGGCAAATAACGGTGCTAGTGGTACTGGAAAAAATAAACGAGGAAAATCAGCAGAGGATTTAATTATTTATTTGCCACTAGGAACACAAGTATATAACCTAGAAACAGATGAGCTAATAGCCGAAATTTTAGAAATAGGGCGAAGAATAACAGTGGCAAAAGGCGGATTCCACGGATTGGGTAATACTAGATTTAAAAGCTCAATTAATCGTGCCCCTAGAGAATTCTCAAAAGGTAGCTTAGGTGAAACAAGAGATCTTGGCTTGGAACTTATGGTAATAGCCGATGTTGGTTTATTGGGTTTGCCTAATGCTGGTAAATCAAGTTTAATTAGAAAAGTATCCAAAGCAAAACCTAAGGTGGCAGATTATCCATTCACTACTTTGTATCCTAATTTAGGGGTAGTTAGTATAGAATATGATAGCTTTGTAATAGCAGATATACCTGGAGTAATTGAAAATGCTAGTATTGGTGCTGGACTTGGTTTAGAGTTTTTGCGTCATTTATCACGCACAAAAATTTTATTACATATAGTTGATATTTTACCTAGTGATAACTCTAATCCTTGCCATAATTATCAAACAATAATAAAAGAATTAGCAAAATATAGTAAAGATTTAGCAAACAAACCTCAAGTGTTAGTAATTAATAAAATAGACTTATTAGCAAAAGATGACAGAGATAAAATAATAACAAAGTTTATTGCAAATATAGGTTATAAAAATAATTTTTTTGTCATATCTACTCTAAATGGCGAAGGTATCAATGACTTAATGAAGCATTTAAAAAATATAGTATGACTAACAAAAAAATATGGATTGTAAAGTTAGGCAGTGCATTATTATCAAGTAATATTAATGGCTTAAATACTGAACTAATAAATAGTTTAACAAAACAAGTATCAAGTTTAAGGATGCAAAATATTAATGTAGTTTTAGTATCTAGTGGCTCTATAGCAGAGGGTGTGTATAGACTAGGGTTGAACAAACGCCCTGATAATATTCATAAATTACAAGCAGTTGCGGCTATAGGGCAAATGGGCTTAATACAAACTTATGAATATAGCTTTGCTAAGCACAACATCCGTACTGCACAAATATTGCTTACTCACGACAACTTAAAAGATAGCGAAAAATCAGCAAATTTTAATAACACTTTACAGCAATTATTAGCATTTAATGTTGTACCAATAATTAATGAAAATGATACCGTTGCCACAGAAGAGATTTGTTTTGGCGATAACGATATTTTGTCAGCGTTAGTAGCAAGCATTATTAAAGCCGATAAACTAATTATTATGACAGACCAGTTAGGGGTATTTGATGCTGACCCTGCAATAAATAAAAATGCTAAATTAATAGAAAAAATTAATGTCAATAATCCTATTTTAAAACAAGTAGCAGGCAAAGTAGGTGGTATTTTAGGTAAAGGCGGTATGTATTCAAAGGTAATAGCAGCAGAGGTGGCGTCAAATAGTAATATAGCCACTCATATAGTTTATGGTAGAGATGAAGAGGCATTATTAAAAATAGCAAAAAATATCAAAGTAGGGACAATTATTACTTAAATTTTATTGCCTAGTTATTTTTTTATAAATTGTGATATATTTTTTATAAAATAAATTCTTTTACAATCTATATGCTATAAACTTATAAATACTAATTTAAGTTGATATAATATTACTAAATTTTAAAATATTTCTTATGGATAAATTACATTGGATTGATTCTCTGGATATAGCTATTGCATTAGATGAAAAATATGCAGATATTGACCCTAAAACTATTCGTTTTACTGACTTACACAACTGGGTTTGTAATCTAGAAGAATTTGACGATGATCCAAATAGATCAAACGAAAAAATCTTAGAAGCAATTCAAATGTGTTGGTTAGATGAAAGATATTAAAGAGCAAGCAAACAACACATTTATTGTGAAAAAATCTACTAAATGTAGTAATAATTTACTACTTTTTTTATTAGTTTTGCCACTGTATTTATGGAATACTAATTTATATGCTGTATTAGAGGTTGTGGTTTTAAAAAGCAGTAATGAGTTAATACCTATTACAATTTTACCTTTTGAAAACAACAATAATTTAACAGATGTTGCTAAAATAATTAAAAATAACCTAACTATAAGCGGTTATTTTACAATAAATAATAAAAGTTTATTGTCTAGCAAAGATAAAGTCAATAATGTTAATTTTAAAAAATGGCGAGATAATAAAACTGATTTTTTAGTTTTAGGTGGAGTTGAAGACAGCGGTGTTAATTTTGTAAAAATATATTTTTATTTATACAATATATATAGCGGTGATGCTGTAATTGCATATAAATACAAAACTAAAAAAGATGCCATTGGCAGAATAGCACACAAGATAAGTGATAAAATTTATCAGGCAATATTGGGTAAAAAAGGCTCTTTTGACACCTATATTGCTTATGTAGTTGTTACTAGAAACAAAGTAAATAATAAAAATAAGTACAGTATAGAAATATCAGACTCTGATGGTAATAATCCACAAGTATTAATATCCTCAGATGAGCCATTAACAAGCCCTGTTTGGTCGCCAGATAATAAAAAAATAGCCTTTGTATCATTTGAAAATGGCAGTTCTGAGATTTTTATTAAATATCCATTTGTGCGTAGAAAAACCCAAAAATTACCTAAGTTTGATGGCATAGCTAATGCACCTAGTTGGCACCCTAGCGGTAAAAAGCTAGCTATCACACTATCTAAGAATGGCAATAATGATATTTATATTTATGATTTAGCAACAAAAGACTTAACTAGAATTACTAAGCATAAAGCTATTGATACTGAGGCTAACTTTTCTCCAGATGGCAAAAAATTTGTATTTACTTCTAACCGTAGTGGCAATCCAAATATTTATATGTTTAATTTAATTACTAATAAAATTAAACGCATAACATACAATGGTAATTATAATGTTTCAGCTAGCTTTTCTCCAGACGGTAAATATTTAGTTATGTTAAATTTAAGTAACAACAATTACCATATTGCTTTATTAAACTTAAAAAGCAATGAATGGACTTTAATGACTAAAAATAATTTAGATGAATCCCCATACTTTTCACCAAATAGTAATATGATAATATATTCTACAAATGAGGGTAATAAAGGGGTATTATCAGTATTATCTATTGATGGATTAAACTCTCATCAACTAAAAAGTAGAATTGGTGAGGTGAGGGATGCAAATTGGTCAAATTACTTGGAGAAATGATATGATAACAAAATACAAAAATATACTAATATTATTTTTATTGATATTTACATCTTGCACAAATACAAACACACTACTTAAAGAAGACGATAAAAGTAAAGCAAAAATTGTAAAAGTAAATGATATTAGTACTAGAGGTGTTGATATTGATAAAAATAGACAATACAAGGTTGCACCAAACACCAAAGAGGGCATAATTAAAGGCAACAGCACTATAGTTGGTGAAGAAATTGCCATCTTAAATAATGGTCAAACCGAGGATTTAATTGCACTAAGAAAGAAAATAAGTACAAGCAGTAAAGACAAAAATAATAATGTAACCATAATTAAAAAACTAAATGATATAGGTATTAAAAATTACATATTTTATTTTGATTATGATAGTTATTCTTTGAATGAAGGTTCAGTTGCCGATATTGTAAAGCATGCAAAATTTATGCAAAATAATGAAAATGCTAAATTAAGAATAGAGGGATATACAGACGAAAGAGGCAGTAGATCTTATAATTTATCATTAGGAGAAAACCGAGCACTAGCTGTTAAATATATTATGGAACTTTATGTTACAGGAGACAGAATTAGTGTAGTTAGTTATGGTGAAGAAAATCCTGCTAATTCAGACCATAACGAAACAGCATGGAGTAAAAATAGACGAGTTAAATTAATTTATTATTAGAGACTTTTGCATAAATATGAATAATCATCAAAAACCTAATTTTGGCTAATCACCCCTATTCATGCAAAGGTCTCTACTAATGGATAGGCAGATAAAATATTACTATAAAATAATAAAAATAGCATTTATTTTATATAAAAACTTGTTAAGAGTTAGTATCATTGTAATATTATTATTTATAAGTTTTAATATTTATTCTAAAAATAACCCACAAGATTTATTTATTATTGAGCAATACCAAAAAAATCAAAAATATTCTAAATCCATCGATGAATTACAAGAGCAATCAGTATTATTAAATAATAAATTAACAGTACAAGATGAGCGAATTAAACAACTCAATAAATTAGTAATTGACAGTGTAAAAAGTAATGCCATTAAAAAAATAACAAATAATACCAACAATAAAATTACAATAAGTAATAAAGAGTATAGAAATGCTAGGAATTTAGTATTATCAGAGCAATATAAAAAAGCAATATTAGAATTTGAGAAATATATTAAAAAGTATCCTAATGCTGATAATATTGCCGATGCTTTATTTTGGCAAGCTAGTAGCTATATGGCTAATAAAGAATATGCAAAAGCATCACATAAATATTTATTGTTTCAAATCAATCATAAAAATCATTACAAAGTCCCAAATGCACTATATAAATTAGCTATAGCACAATACGAGCTAGGGCTTGCTGATAAGTCAGAAATAATATTTAAATCTATTATTCGCCGTTTTCCTAATCATACAATTACTAAATTTGCAAAACAATCTCTAAAAGAGTTAACTAAAAATAAAAAATCTATAGCAAAAATACCATGATATTGTGATAAAAGTAAATATAGATTATTTTAATTTAAGTATTTTAAACGCTTACGATAAAGATAATTATCCATTTTTATTATCAAATAAAAAATATCTAAAAAATACTAGTCAATACAGTATTTTATTTACAAAACCTAGTAAAGAAATTATTTTAAAAAATATTGATGATTTTGATTTTTTAACACGATTAAATTCTAAAATTAAAATGAATAATATCCATAATGAATTACCGTTTATTGGCGGTTATTTTGTGTATTTATCTTATGAATTAATTGCTCAAATAGAAAAAAAAATTAATAATAAAATAAATACATACCCAAATATAATAGCTTATGCTGGCAAAATAGATACTGCAATTATAGTAAACAATGCTACTAAAAAAACCTTTATTATTAATGAATATGATGATAATTATAAGGTTAACAATATTATTAAAGATATTGATAAGGCTAAACAAGTTAAACAAAAAAAACAAATAATAAAGACCGATATTATAAATAATGATAGAGATGAATTTATAAGCAATGTTGAAAAATCTAAACAATATATAAAATCAGGGGATATTTTTCAAATAAATTTAGCAAGATTTTGGCAAATAAATTTAGCCAAAAATTATAGTGCCTATGATATTTATCAGCAATTATGCAAAAAAAATCCTGCACCGTTTTCTGCACTGGCTAGTTTTGCTGGTATGGATATTATCTCAGCATCGCCAGAAAGATTATTTAAACTTAATAATAATATAATCCAAACCAGACCTATTGCTGGTACTAGACCAAGAGGTGTAAATGATAATTATATAAAGCAAGAGTTATTAAACAATAGTAAGGAGAGGGCGGAGCATGTTATGTTATTAGATTTAGAGAGAAATGACCTAGGTAGAATTTGTAAATATGGTAGTATAAAAATTGACGAATTTATGATAATTGAAAGTTATTCATCTGTACATCATATTGTATCTAACATAGTAGGGGAGCTAAAAAAAAATATTAATTTTAAAAACATAATAACAGCAGTATTCCCAGGAGGCACTATAACAGGTTGTCCTAAGGTGCGTTGTATGGAGATAATAGCAGAGTTAGAAACAAGTTTTAGGGGTGCTTATACTGGTAGTATTGGCTATATTAGTAACAATGGTAAAATGGATTTTAATATTTTAATCAGGTCATTTATTAAAAAAGACAATGTGTTAGAATTAAATACAGGCTCAGGCATAGTATTTGATTCTAATGCTGACACTGAAGCAGATGAAACAGAGTACAAAGCAAAAGGTATGCTTGGAATATTTAGTAACTATTAAATAGTTCTACTTTTAATTTTAGTGTTATGTAATCTTATATAGTTTATAAACAAATATACAATATATTAATTTTTATTATAAGTATTGATATAATATACCCAGTACTGTGTAACTAAGAGTTGTACAGTTTAATTTTTTTATATTATAAGAGGAATAACATGAGTATTACAAAAGATCAATTATACGATATAGAATTTCGTAATCAATTACGCAAAGATCCAGCATCAGTTATGAAATTATCTAGCAAAGAATATAAAGTTTTAACAAATAGTAAAGATACAGTTTATATTACAATGCCTGATGAAGAAACATATAATGCTATTATTTTAAATTCAGTTAGTGCAGCTGGTGATCCTTTTAGCGACTTTTTTACAAAGGAAATACCTTACTTTTTCAATGTGACACTTCCTAACGCATTTAAGATTTAACTTAACTTGTAACCTTGCTTATTGTGGCTTAACACTGTTTTTTTAACAGTAATATATTTTTAAGCACGAAACTTAGAGGTTATTGGATAGCGTCTTTCTTTACCAAAAGCATTTTTGCTTATTTTGGGTCCTGGTGCTGATTGTCTTCTTTTATATTCATTTTTTAGCACCATGACAATAATTTTACTAACTGTATTTTTATCATAGCCTAGATTGACAATATCCTCACTGGATAATTTTCGCTCAATAAATAAATATAAAATAGTGTCTAGTATTTTATATTCTGGTAGAGTGTCTTTATCTCTTTGATTATCTCTTAATTCAGCAGAAGGCTCTCTTGTAATAACTCGTTGTGGTATTACAGCACTAATATTATTACGATATTCAGCCAAACGATAAACCATTAATTTATAAACATCTTTAAGAGGTGCAAAACCACCATTCATATCTCCATATAAAGTTGTATAGCCTGTGGCGTATTCTGATTTATTACCTGTTGTTATTAAAATATGTGAATTTTTATTAGCTGATGCCATAAGTAGTAAACCTCTTATTCTTGCTTGAATATTTTCTTCAGTGACATCTTTGTCTTTGCCAGAAAATAACGGTTTAAGAGAATTATCAAAACTAGTCATTATATTTTGTATTGGAATATTGCTATAGCTAACACCCATAGTGTTTGCTTGAGCTTGAGCGTCTATTAAACTAATATCAGCAGTATAAGGTGAGGGCATTATTAGTACTTGAACATTATCAGCACCGATAGCATCTACAACTATGGCTAAAACAAGTGCGGAGTCAATACCGCCAGATAAACCTAATACTGCTGTTTTAAAGTCGTTTTTTATAATATAATCATGAGTTGCTAAAACCAAAGATTTATATATAAGTTCTTCTTCTAAATAATTGTTATTAATACTATTATCAGCATTAATTGCCTCTTCAAATAATTTATATTTAGCTACTATTTTTCCTTTATTATTAGTTATAAAAGAGCCACCATCAAATACTAACTCATCTTGACCACCAACACAGTTTACATACACTATGTTAATATTGTGTTGAATAGATTTTTTAGATATGGAATTAAGTTTCTTTTGATATTTTTCTATTTGAAATGGCGAAGCATTAATAGCTATAATAGTATCAGCATTAGCTTGCTGGTTTTTTATTATTATTTCATCTTCCCATATATCCTCACAAATAACAATGCCAATATTGTTGTTTTTTATTTGTAATATAAATTCTTTATCACCGGGGGTAAAATATCTTTTTTCATCAAAAACGCCATAATTAGGTAAATTTCTTTTATGATATACTCCAACTATGATATTGTTATAAACAACAATAGCACTGTTATATAATTTATTATTATCACTTGTAATAGTACCAAAAATAACATAAATATTTTTTTCTAAGTTACTAACAATAAATTTAGTTTGTTCAGATACTTGTGTTATAAAGTTATTCCTTAATAATAAATCTTCAGGAGGATATCCAATGGCAGATAATTCTGGAAATACTACTATATCAGCTTGATTATTTTTTGCTTTTTTTGTCACATCTATTATTTTGTAAGCATTAGCATCTAAGTCAGCTAATATTGGGTTTATTTGAGCTATATCAATGTTTAATTCTTTATATACAGGCTCGGAGTATTTTTCGGCATATTGTTGCCATAGCTGTATTTTATTGGCATTATTGCTTAATTTAGCCTTTTCTAGCTTGGTGTCAGCAATAATTTGTGCTGGGTTTATGTTTAATATTGATGCAAACAAGAATGCATGACTCTCAGATAGGGTGGCAGTTCCTCTTGTATATTTACTTAAATTACTTTGATTTATATCTAACTCTTTAGATATTTTGTAATCATTAAACCCTGTTTTTTCTCTTAAAAGTTGTAAGTATTCTTTAGTATTCATATTATTTATTTAGTTAAATCAATGTTTTAATTAGTTATTAGTTAAAAATAACCTATACTGTTAAAAATTAACTTAGTTATTTTATACCAGTATAACATATATAGTAGTATAAAATAACTAGTTGTGATATAATACATTCAGATTAGACTATTTATTTGCAATAACTTAAGAGGTAATTTTTATGAAAATAAAAACTGTAATTAAAATGTTATTAACAACATTATTAATATTTAACACAAATGTTTTTGCAAAAACATTAGATGATGTGCGTAAAAATGAGCATTTAAAATGTGGAGTATCTACAGGATTAATTGGTTTTTCTAGTGTTAATTCCAAAGGTATATGGCAAGGTATGGATGTTGATGTGTGTCGAGCTATTGCTGCTGCTGTTCTTGGTGATGCTAGTAAGGTTAAATTTATTAGTCTAACAGCCAAAGAAAGATTTACCGCACTCCAAAGTGGCGAGATAGATGTGCTTTCTAGAAATACTACTTGGACTGCAACAAGAGACAGCGCCCTTGGACTAACATTTGCTGGAGTTAATTACTATGACGGTCAAGGCTTTATGGTTAAAAAATCATTAGGCATTAATAAACTTAGTGAATTAGATGGTGCTACATTTTGCATACAATCTGGCACTACAACAGAGCTTAATCTAGCAGATTACTTTCGCCAACATGGCATGAATTATAAAAGTGTAACTGTGGATACTTCAGCACAATCATCTCAAGCCTTTAAAGCTAATCGTTGTGATGTTCTTACCACAGATCAATCTGGTTTATATGCCATTAGAAGCGAGTTCAAAAAACCCAATTCAGTTATAATTTTAAGTGAAGTAATATCTAAAGAGCCTCTAGGTCCCTCTGTTAGAAGTAATGATATAGAATGGTTTAATATAGTAAAATGGACTTTAAATGCTTTAATAAGTGCCGAAGAACTTGGACTTACTAGTGATAATGTTTTTAAGTTTTATAATAATCCAGAAATTAATCGTATTCTAGGCCGTAGTGGCTCTCTACATAAGAATTTAAGATTAAATAAACAATGGGCAGCTAATGCAATATCTCAGGTAGGTAATTATGGACAGATATTTGCAAGAAACATAGGCGAGAAAACACCTTTAAAGATTAAAAGAGGCTTAAATGCACTATGGAAGGACGGTGGCATTCTTTATTCTCCACCATTTAGATAAAAAATTAGTTAAATCATTCTCTTAAACAAAAAACTTGTTAAACTACTGCATTATTTTAAAGTATTATAATGTAAAAAACAGTATTAAAAAGCACATAAATGCCCTTATAAACTTGTATGATAGTAAAAGAATACTTGTTCAAAACTATTTTTTAATATTTAATGTGAAATTAATTTTTTATATGTGCTATAATAACTTTTCTTATAAAAAAAAGGTGAGGAATATGAAAGTAAAAATTATGATTAAAACAGCACTATTGACGCTATTGTTAGCGTTTAACACAAGTGCTTTTTCAGGAACATTAGAAGATGTTCGTTCTAATGGTTATTTAAAATGCGGTGTTTCTACTGGCTTAGCTGGTTTTTCTAGTGTTAATTCTAGTGGTAGGTGGCGTGGTGTAGATGTTGATGTATGTAGAGCTGTCGCTGCAGCTGTTCTTGGTGACGGTAATAAGGTTAAATTTATTGGGCTAACGGCTAAAGAAAGATTTACCGCACTTCAAAGTGGTGAGATAGACATGTTATCTAGAAATACTACTTGGACTGCAACAAGAGATAGCGCTCTTGGATTAACATTTGCTGGAGTTAATTATTATGACGGTCAAGGCTTTATGGTTAAAAAGTCATTAGGCATTAATAAACTTAGTGAATTAGATGGTGCTACATTTTGCATACAAGCTGGAACCACAACAGAGCTTAATCTAGCAGACTACTTCCGTCAATTTGATATGAGTTATAAAAGTGTAACTGTAGATAGTTCGGCACAATCAGTACAAGGTTTTGAAGCTGGTCGCTGTGATGCTATTACCTCTGACCAATCTCAGCTTTACTCTCTTAGAACTTCACTTAAGAATCCTAAGGGAGCTATAGTCTTAACAGAAATTATCTCAAAAGAGCCACTAGGTCCTGTTGTTAGAAATAATGATCCAAAATGGTTTAATATAGTTAAATGGTCGCTAAATGCTATGATAACTGCAGAAGAATTGGGAGTCACTAGTAGAAATGTTTATAAGAATTACAAAAACCCAGAAGTTAACCGCTTATTAGGTCGTAGTGGTTCTTTACATAAAAATTTAGGGCTATCAAAAAATTGGGCGGCAGACATAATTCGACAAGTTGGTAATTATTCTGAATCTTTTGAAAGAAATATAGGAATCAACACTCCTTTAAAAATAAAAAGAGGAGTTAATGCACTATGGAAAGATGGAGGCATTCTTTATTCTCCACCATTTAGATAGAAATAAAAAAGTTTAACTCTTAAATGCGACTTACCTCACACATATAAAAACAATGTGGGACAAGTCGTTTTTAAGTTACAATGTTTTGAAAAATATTACATTCTTGAATATATATTAAATTTTGCAATATAAATATAAAATACTAGACAATAAAGCAAGAGGTTTTCTACTCCAAGTTGTAGTGGTAGTACTTGTAGTTAGTTTTTTTTATAACATATCAAGTAATGTTGTTGATAATATTAATGCCAGAGGTATTAATGTAGGGTTTCATTTTTTAAGTGATGAAGCTGGGTTTGATATATCAGATAAGCTAATTGCTTATGATCAAGTAGATACTAATGCTAGAGCACTTTTGGTTGGAGTGCTAAACACTTTGTATGTGTCAGTTATAGGTATTGTTATAGCCAGTATTTTAGGCCTAATAATTGGTATAGCTAGGCTTTCTAATAATTGGCTAGTTAGGAAACTCTCATCTGGATATATAGAATTATTTCGTAATATACCAATTTTGCTACAAATTTTGTTTTGGTATAACATAATTCTAAGTGTTTTTCCGCCTGTTAGACAAAGTGCGGTTTTTTTTGATAATATTTTTATAAACTTACGAGGTGTATATTTTCCTAAAATATCATTCTCATCAGAATTTTTAATATTTTTATCTGTAATAGCTATTATTGTTATTGTTTTGTTTTTATTTAAAAAACGCTACCGAGATAGCGGTGAAAAAAATATAAGTAAAGTTATTAATTGGCTATTTCTTTCTTTGTTAGTTGTTTTTGTTGTTGGTTGTTATTTTATTAGTATAACCAATAATATTGACTATCCAGTGTTTCGTGGTTTTAATTTTAAAGGTGGTGCTAGCTTTAGTCCAGAGCTTATTGCCTTAACATTTGCGCTTAGCATTTATACAGCAACTTATATAGCTGAAGCGGTCCGTAGTGGTATAGAATCAGTTTTTAAAGGACAAAAAGAAGCTGCACTAGCATTAGGGCTATCTAAAAAACAAACTCTTAAACATGTTATTTTACCGCAAGCACTAAGAGTATCAGTACCTCCTATCATTAACCAATATTTAAATTTAACCAAAAACTCATCATTGGCGGTTGCTATTGGTTATCCAGACTTGGTAAATGTATTTACTGGAACTACGCTAAATGTAGTAGGGCAAGCATTAGAAATAATTGGCATTACTATGGGCATATACTTAATGATATCACTTACTATTTCTGCAATACTAAATATTGTGAATAAAAAACTAGAAATTAAAGAAAAATAATGGCTGTTTATAAAATAGAAGATACTAAAAAACCACCAGTGCTATACACAGGAACACTACGCTGGATTTATACTAATTTATTTTCTACTATTGGTAATGCTGTGTTGACAGTACTAGTTATTACTTTGCTGTTTATTGTTATGCCACCTTTATTTGATTGGTTTTTATTTAGTGCTGATTGGACTAGCACTAATACAACTGATTGTAGAGCTAATAGCGATGGTGCTTGTTGGGGATTTATCTTTGATAAATTTAATATATTTATATACGGCTTGTATCCAAATGATTCTTACTGGCGTCCTAATTTAGTATTGCTTAGTGTTCCAATTTTGTTTTTTGCTATAAAAATGATAAAAAACACCGTGAAAAGAAGAAAAGCAATAATGTTAGTTATTTTATTATTTCCATTTTTTACTTTTTACATACTTCATGGGGGTTTATTTTTATCAATAATTGATACCGATAAATGGGGAGGGTTATTTCTAACTCTAATTATTGCAACAACTGGTATAGTAGTATCGTTTCCAATAGGATTAATGCTAGCACTAGGGCGAAACTCAAAAATGCCAGCAATTAAGTATTTAAGCATAATTTATATAGAGTTTATAAGAGGTGTTCCGTTAATTAGTATTTTATTTATGGCATCTGTAGTATTGCCATTATTTTTTAGTTCAGGAGTTGAAGTAGATAAATTGTTAAGAGCATTAGTAGGTATTACCCTGTTTCAAACCGCATATATAGCTGAAATAATTCGTGGTGGCTTACAGGCAATACCAAAAGGGCAATATGAGGCAGCAGACTCTATGGGGTTAAGTTTTACCCAAAAAATGATATTTATTATTTTACCTCAAGCATTAAAAGTATCTATCCCTAATTTAACAGGCTCTTTTATTGCTTTATTTAAAGATACTACCTTAGTATTAATTATAGGCTTATTTGACATGCTAGGAGTTGTGAAATTAGCAGTTAGTGATGCTAATTGGATAGGTATGGATATAGAGGGATTTGTTTTTGTTGCCATAGTATTTTGGATTATTCTATATACTATGTCTAGATATTCAAGCAAATTAGAAAGCAAACTAAGCACAGGATATAAATAATACTTTGCTAAATAAACTATTAGTTGTATTATATTTGTAAAAAATTATAATGTAAATTTAGGATATAAAACTATGGAAAATATTATTGACATAAAAGACTTACATAAATGGTATGGCGACTTTCATGCACTTAAAAATATTAACTTAAATGCAAAAGAAGGTGAATGTATAGTTGTATGTGGCCCATCTGGTAGTGGTAAATCTACTTTAATTCGTTGTATTAATTATTTAGAAAGTTTTCAAAAAGGTAGTATTAGGGTTAATGGTATTAACCTAACAAATAATATTGCAAGTATTAATGCAGTTAGAAAAGAAGTTGGCATGGTTTTTCAACATTTTAACTTATTTCCTCACCTTAGTGTTTTAGAGAACTTAACTATTGCACAGATTAAAGTAAAGAAAATTGCTAAAAAAGATGCTATAGATGTTGCTATGAAATACTTAGAAATAGTAGATATTGCTGAGCAAGCTCTTAAATTTCCCAATCAACTAAGTGGTGGACAGCAACAAAGAGTAGCAATAGCTAGATCATTGTGTATGCGCCCTAAGGTAATTTTATTTGATGAACCGACATCAGCTCTAGACCCAGAAATGATAGCTGAAGTTTTAGATGTAATGGTTAAGTTATCTAAAAAAGGCACTACTATGATTTGTGTAACTCATGAGATGGGTTTTGCAAAAAGTGTAGCAGATAGAGTTATTTATATGGATAACGGGCAAATAATAGAGCAAAATAATGCTAAAGATTTATTTGAAAATCCACAATCAGAGCAATTAAAATCTTTTTTAGAACAAATACTTACACATTAAAACTTAAACTTACTTTTGTGGTAGTTTTAAAAATTGATAAATAAGTAAGCCTACAATAATCAAAATAACACCAATCAATTCATAATTACTTAAAGTTTCATCATTGTAAATAAAGCCAATAATTAAAGAAAATATAGGTGTAATAAGTGGCAATAATCCTACTTGATTAACATTTAAGTATTTTATAATATGGTAATAGCCAATAAAACCAACAACAGAGCCAAAAAAGCCTAAATAAAGTATTGCTAATAAAGTTTTATAATCCATACTAGGAATGTTAGTATCGGTAAATATTATCCAAAACACTATCAGTGGCACGATAGCAAAAAATAAAGACCCTGTTGTAGTTTCTAAGGCCGACATTTGAGTATTTAATTTTTTTAACAACACTGTTATCAAAGATTGAACAAACATTGCTATAAAAACTAATATTAAACCATAAAATATTAATTTGCCTTGAATAATTGATTGTTGATAAATAGAAATTAAACCAATAAAAGCAATAAACATACCTATTAATTTATATTTATCAAATGATTTTTGTTTTAAAATAATAACTGCAAATAAGCCAGTAAATAATGGAGTAAATCCAAAAATAACAGAAATAAAGCCAGAATTAATATATTTAGCACCTAAATAAACTAGTACCATAACAAGCCAAATACCAGCGGAAGCAACAAAATAATTAAGTAATGCATTTTTATTAATAGGTAGTTTTCTTTTAGTAAAAATTAATATAATAATAAGACAAAATAGTAGTCCTATTAACATTCTAGCCATTATTGAAAACCAAACCCCAGAACCTATTACACTCCAATTAATAGCAATTGGAGTAGTTGACCAAATAAGTACTATAAGAAAATATATTAATATTAGTTGTTTATTGCTATCCAATGGTTTTTTATTATTATGTGTTAAAAAGTCAGAGGATTATAACAGACTGCCTTATGGTGGATATTATAGTTAGTACATTATTAGATTAGAGCTGTAAATGAATTGTGTGTTAGTATTGTTTTTTTATATGTCTTTGCTTAAAATAAAACTTGAATTAAGTAAATTAATTATCTTAGTTATAGTTATAATATACGGTAATTTTTACCTTAATAAAGATATATGTTAGATATATTATTAACCCCAATACGAGCTATGAGGATGCGATATATTCCTCTTTTACTTATTTACTTTGCTTATGGTTTAGGGATTTTTACTGGTATTGCTGAAAGTTTTTGGATAAAAAAAGAACTTAATATGAGTGCTAGTGATTTGGTAGCACTTGGAGTTTGGCTGACTGTGCCTTGGACTATTAAGATGATTTTTGGGCAGTTAGTTGACTGTGTTAAAATATTTGGTTCTAATCGTAAGGTTTATATTTATATTGGTGCAATTTTAGTAACTATAAGTACGCTTTTATTTATTGCTGTCATTGGAAAATATGCTATAGTAGCCAGTTATAGTAAAGAAAGTATTTATATTATTGCCTCTATTATTGCTGTTATTGGCTTAGTTATGCAGGATGTTGTAGCTGATACTATGACAACAGAGGTTATAGATAAAACACAAACACAAGAGCAAATAAAACAAGAATTAGCTACTATTCAAGTATTAGCAAGAATATCACTTGGTATTGCTATATTTTTAGGTGGTTGGATTGGTGGCGAACTATCTGATATTTATAGTTATGAAACAGTTTTTATTATATCTTTACTTATTCCTATTATATCAGTTTTAGGTGTTAGTTTTGTCCGTCTTAATGAAGTAGCAGTTTCACCTATTAATAATAAAATTTTATTTGGTGGTATAGCATTTGCAATCTTTATAGTTGTCATAGGTTATAACGATGTTGCCTATTCGCAAGAGATTGTTTTTTTTATTTCTTTGTTTGTAGTGTTGTATTTGTTACGCATTCTTATAAGTGATTTAGATGCTGATGTTATTCGTCATATAAAAATGGCAATGATTATTATTTTTGTCTATCGTGCTATGCCTAGTATAGGTCCGTCACTGCAATGGTGGCAAATTGATGTGCTTGGCTTTGATGAGTCATTTTTTGCTAAATTAGCTGCTATAGGAGGAGCTATTGCTCTTGCTGGTATGTGGTTTAGTGCTAAATTTATAATTAAACAATCTATTGCCAAAGTATTAATATTTTTAATTATTGTTGGTACTATTTTATCAATTCCTGTTGTAGGAATGTATTATGATATTCATACTATGCTTGGAATTGATGCTAGAACTATAGCGGTTGTTGATACTGCTCTTGCTTCTCCGTTTGATTATATTGCTCAAGTATTAATGCTAACATTGGTAGCTATTTATGCCCCAGAAGGTAAAAAAGGAACTTGGTTTGCTCTTATGGCATCACTGATGAATATTGCACTTTCAGCTGGTGGACTATTAACTAAATACCTTAATAAAATTTTTGTAGTAAGTAGAGAAGTTAGCGAAAATGGCGTGGTTAGTATAGCAGCAAATTACAGCGAATTAGGTAGTTTATTATGGATAGTAATAAGTGTTGGTTTTATTGTGCCTATTGTTGTTATATGGCGTTTTAATCCAGATAAAAAAACAGCATAAATTATATTTTAGGTAAAATTACAATAATTCTAATTCTATTTTTCTATCGCTTAATGATACTTTTACAACATTTATTTTAACTGCATCACCAAGAGAATAAACTTTGCCAAAACTTTTACCAACTAATCTATAATTTGCCTCATCTAGCAAGTAATAGTCATCATTTAACTTAGTAATTGGGACTACACCATCAATATATATATCTGTTAATTCTACAAATAAACCAAAACCAGCGACTCCCGATATAACTCCCTTATATTTTTGATTGATTCTGTGGCTCATAAACTCACATTTTAGCCATTTTTCTACATCACGACTAGCATCATCAGCATTGCGTTCTTTTTCAGAGCAATGTTCACCTAATTTATTCATAGTAGCATTTTTATAATTGCTATTATCATTATTAATAATGTTTTTAATTGCTCTGTGTGTTAATAAATCAGGGTAACGGCGAATTGGCGAGGTAAAATGAGTATATTCTTTGAGTGCTAAACCAAAATGTCCAGTATTTTTATTGCTATACACAGCTTGTTGCATACTTCTTAAAATTATAGTTTGAATGAAATGAGCATTGTCCTTAGTTTTAGTTTGCTCTAAAACATTTGTTAAATATTTGGAATCAATATTGCCATCTTGGGGTTTTTCTATACCTAAGGCTTGTAAAAATTCTAATACATTTTGAATTTTATTATCTTTAGGTTTGGGATGGATTCTATATAAAAAATTTTGTTTTTTGTGTTTGCTTAAATATTCTGCACAACTTTTATTAGCAAGTAACATACATTCTTCAATAATATTATGGGCAATATTAGTTTGTTTTTTAACTATATTATCTAATTTACCATTTTTTAAAAACAGCATTTTACTCTCACTGCTATTAAATACCATGGCACCTCGTTCTTGCCTTGCTTTTGCTAGGACGGTGTACAAGGATTTTAAGGCAAGTAAGTTATCATAAATATTTTTCTCAACTACTTTATTATTGGTTAAAATATCATTAACCTCATCGTAAGTCATTCTTGCATGAGAGTGCATAAATGCTTGGTAAAATTTATAATCAATTACCTCGCCATTAGAATTTACAACTAACTCACAAGTAAGGCATAATCTAATAACATCAGGTTTTAATGAGCATAAATTATTAGATAAACTATTAGGCAACATAGGTATTACTTTGTTAGGAAAATATACTGAAGTAGAGCGTTCTTTAGCACTTTTATCTAAGGCACTGTCTTGTACAACATAATGTGACACATCTGCTATTGCTACCCATAAACGCCAATTGTCATTATCTTTTTTTGCATAAACTGCATCATCAAAATCTTTAGAGTCGTCTCCATCTATGGTTATAAGTGCTAATTTTCTGAGGTCTTTTTTATTTTTTTTATCTATATCTAAAACTTTATCTGGTATTTTATTTGCTTCATTTGAAGTTTTTTCATTAAAATCTTCTTCTATTTGATAACGAAATAGTGCCGAACTTATTGCTACACCTTCTGTTAAATAATTGCCAATAACTTTAATAATTTTTACTTTTGTAAGGGTATTTTTTGTTGGATAATTAATTATTTTTGCTACTACTACTTGATTATGTTTATTGTCTTTGTTTAGTTTTGGAATTAATATTTTATGATTAATATGTATGTCATCTGCTTCTAAAAGTACCTCATTAGAATTTACAATAATCTTACCTACGATAGTTTTTATACGCTCTTTAAAGCTAACTATTTGAACATCATTAAAATTTTTTCTAACAGATATTATTTCATTATGAAATACTAATTGCATTTGTGTTTTTGATAAACGCAAATCTTTGTCATCTTTAAGTACAACAAAACCAAAACCTCTAGGGTTGGCAATAATCTTGCCTGTCAACAAGTTTTTTTCATTAAATAACACTAATTCTTGCTTAGTATTAATGCTTAATTGCTTATCTCTTAGCATAGCCCTTATACGATATGATAGTGCTTTTTTGGAAGTGTCGTCTAATTGTAATATGTCTATAAGCTCTAATTTACTAATATTTTTTTTCTTAGTAACTATACTTAAAATATATTCTCTACTAGCTATGGGGTTAGAGTATTTTTTTTGCTCTCTATTTAAATATAAATCTTGTTTCATAGAAGTATAAAAAAAATATTGTTTGTGTTTTTCATTGTTTGTGCAAAGGTCTCTGCTAGTTAAAAGGGTTGTGTAAAATTAAAGTTTCACATCTATCAGGGCCTGTGGATATTATATCAATGTTAGTTTTAGTTAATTCTTTTATCTTATTAATGTAATTTTTAGCATTTTCTGGTAATGATGAGAGGGTTTTTATTCCATAAGTAGAACATTGCCAACCAGGTACTTCAATGTAAATGGGCTCTATTTTTTCATAATCTTCAATTGTAGCAGGGGGGGTGGTAATTATTTTGCCATCTAATTTATAGGCTGTGCATATTTTAATAGTTTTTATATCATCCATTACATCTAATTTAGTTAAGCAAATTCCATTTATAGAGTTAATTGTTAATGAGTATTTTAATAATACTAAATCCAACCAGCCACAACGGCGTTGTCTGCCTGTTGTAGCACCGAACTCTTTACCTTTTAAACATAAATTTTTACCAATAGCATCACCTTTATCACTTACTATGTCATATACTAATTCAGTAGGAAATGGTCCTGAGCCTACTCTGGTAGTATAAGCTTTTACTATGCCTAATACATAATCTATATTTTTAATGCCAATTCCTGAGCCAGTAATAGCACTAGCTGATGTGGTATTAGAAGAAGTAACAAATGGATAAGTTCCTTGGTCTATATCTAATAATGCCCCTTGTGCTCCTTCAAATAAAATATTTTTGCCTTTATTTACTAATTCATTAATGTAATTAGTACTATTTATTAACATAGGTTTTATTATTTCTCTATGTGCTAGCATTTCATCTAAGGTTTTATTATAATCTTCTTGCTTACTATGGTAGTAATTTACTAGCATAAAGTTATGGTATTCCATTACATTTTTTAATTTATCAGCAAATAAATTTTCATCTAATAAATCACATGCTCTAAGACCTCTTCTTGCTATTTTATCCTCATAAGCAGGACCTATGCCATTGCCTGTTGTGCCTATTTTTAATTTACCTCTTTTTTGCTCTCTAGCATTATCAAGTGCTATGTGATAAGGCATAATTAAAGGTATAATATTTGATATATATAGTCTGTTGCTAAGATTTACCCCAGTTTGCTCTAAGCTGTTAATTTCTTTTAATAAAGCCGAGGTAGAAAGAACTACTCCATGGGCTATTATGCAGGTAATATTATTACGCAAGATGCCTGATGGTATAAGATGTAAAATAGTTTTTTTGCCTTTAATAACTAAGGTATGTCCAGCATTATGTCCGCCTTGAAATCTAACTACTGCCGATACTTTATCAGTAATTAAATCAACTATTTTACCTTTACCTTCATCACCCCATTGTGTGCCTATTACTACAACATTTTTAGCCAAAACTTAATCCTTTTTATTTTCTAGTGATGGCTTTATTTGCCACTCATTATTTATGTTAATAAAACTATTACTTTGTTTATTATTAATATCATTAATGATAATATTTCCTTTTGCTCTTAGGGTGTTAATTAATTCTGCTAATTTATCATCAAGTTCATAAGGTGCGTATAAAATATTATTTTTTATTTTTTGCTTATCATTACTAATTAAATACTTTAAGTCTATAGAAAAACCAGTAGCAGGTCTTGATACTAAAAATCTATTAGCTAAATTATTATAACGACCGCCTTGTGCTAAAGCTTTAGGGAATTGTTTATAAAAACAAGAAAATATCAAGCCAGTGTAGTAAGAATGGGCTTTTAATTCCGACAAATCAAAATAAATATTAATATTCTTAGATTCTAGAGCATTATATATTGCATTTAAATTATCAATAATACTTAAAATACTAGGTATATGTTGATAGTATTTTTTAGCAGATTTTAATACTGATACATCGCCATCTAATGATAATAAGTATATTAAATCATCAATATTATTGTTTTTATTTTTACAAGTTTTAAAGAATTTTATTAAGTCAGTAGTTGATTTCTTTTTAAAAATATTAATAACACTTTGCAATTCTTCCTGTGTTAATTTTAGCCTTTTTACTAAGATATTAAATATCTCTACATTGCCAATATTTAATAGTAATTTATTATCAAAACCCAATAAAATTATTGATTTTAGTGTCAAATTGATAATTTCTAAATCAGCTTTGTAGCTATTAGAGCCATAAATTTCTGCTCCTACTTGAATTGGGTTTCTAGTACTATAAAAATCATCAGATACCGTTTTTAATATACTAGATATATAGCAATATCTAGCAATATCATTATCTTTATCTTTATTATATTTAGCATCTAGGCGCGCTATTTGTGGAGTTATGTCGGAGTGAATAATTAACAATTTCGAATCGTATGGGTCAATTGTTTTAAATGACTTGGATGTGTCTTCTTTTAAGGCAAACAAAGACCCTTCATATTCTACAATAGGCGGATAAACAAATTGATAACCAAAACTACGGTATAAATCTAATAATTGCTGTCTAATTTTGACTAATTTATTAGAGTTTGCTATTGATAGGTCACTAATACCATGTGGCAATTTCCATGTAGTCATACCATAATTATTATTTTGTATTTACATTTAAGCCATTAAAATAACGAAAAAATTCTGTATTTGGGTTTAATACTAAAATATCATCTTTACTTGTAAAAGATTTTTTATACGATTCTAAACTACGGTATAAGCTATAAAAATCTTTATCTTTATTATAAGCAATGGCATAAATATTTACTGATTTTGCATCGCCAACACCTCGTATTATTTCAGAATTTTTATAAGCATTAGCTAAAATAATTGTGCGTTTTTTGTCTGCTAAGGCACGAATTTTTTCAGCTTGTTCAGAACCTTTAGAGCGAAAATCTTTAGCAACCCTTTGTCTTTCTGTACGCATTCTATCATATACAGAATCACTAACTTCTTTAGCTAAGTCAATTCTTTTAATTCTAACATCAACAATATCAATACCAAACTCTTTAACATTTTCCTTGGCTATTTCTTTTATATTTCTAGTTATTTTTACTCTTTGACCTGCTACAACTTCAGTGATAGTTCTTTTACTAAATTCGCTTTTTAATCCAGTTTTTATGATTTGCGATAATCTTTCATTGGCTCTATCAATATTACCACCAGTAGAAGTATAAAAATCTTTAGCATTAGAAATACGCCATTTAACATAAGAATCAACTATTACATTTTTCTTTTCTCCTGTTAAAAATCTATCAGGTCTTTCGTCTAAGGTTTGAATTCTTTTGTCAAAAATATTGATATTATTAATAAATGGAGTTTTAAAATAAAGTCCTGCTTCTGTTTCAATGGCTACAATTTTTCCTAAACGAAATTTAACAGCTATTTCTTTTTCGTTGATAGTGTATAAAGAAAAGAAAGTTAATACAACTACTGCCAATATTACAATTAATATTATCTTTTTCATTATCTTACCTCTCTTGTTCTAAAAATATTTCTAATATTATTTGGTTTTTTGTTATTAGTATTATTATTTATAGTTTTATCGTTAAATGTATTAGCTCGATTTATGCCTAATTTGTCAAGAGGTAAATACATAACATTATTGCTATTACTATCAATTACAATCTTACTGGTACTAGATAGTATTTTTTCCATAGTTTCTAAATACATTCTTTTTTTGGTAATATCAGGGGATTTTTGATATTGAATTCTAATTTGGCTAAACCTACTGGTATCACCTTCTGCCTGAGATATTATTTTAGATTGATAGGCTTTTGCTTCTTCTAACATTCTAGCTGCTTCTCCTCGTGCTTGTGGCAAAATACCATTTGCATAAGTTTCAGCTTCGTTTATTAAACGAGTTTTATCCTCTCTTGCTTTTACTACATCACTAAATGCTGCTTGAACTTGCTCTGGTGCTTGAGCATCTAACATATTTACACTAGTTACTTTCAAACCTGTTTTATATTCATCTAAGAGTATTTGCACATTATTTTCTATTTGAGATACTATATCACTTCTACCTTCTGTAATAATATAATCCATAGTGTTACGACCTACAATTAACCTAATAACACTCTCAGATACTTGTTTTAATGTTTCATTAGGGTTAGCAACATTAAACAAATAATCTCTAGCATTTTTAATTTTGTATTGTACTTCAAATTTCGCATCAATAA
The DNA here is from genome assembly GCA_965207335.1 of Gammaproteobacteria bacterium. GTDB lineage: Bacteria > Pseudomonadota > Gammaproteobacteria > PS1 > Pseudothioglobaceae. The sequence continues at coordinate 363,508 of OZ242267.1, read as the reverse complement.
TATTTTCATCCTTAGTAAGCATTAAAGACTCAGATGATACATTGCCAATAACTTGTCTATTATTTCTGCTTATACTTCTAAATCCTATTTTCTCACTACGAACCTCATCTACTTTAAGTGTTGTTCTTGTTTCTACTGGATAGGGGATATGCCAATGAGGTCCTGCACCTGTTTCCTCTTGAAATTTACCAAATCTTAATATCACTCCTTTTTCCCCAGAATCAATAATATAAAATCCAGAGGCAATCCATAGAATAATAATAAGAGCAATTATTGCTTTTAGTATTTTCATACTAGGCATTGATATACCGCCACCGTCACCACCAGAATTACCTCCACCTTTCATTCTTATACTAGTTAATTTTTCTTTAAATTTATTTATTACTTCATCCAAGTCAGGTGGTTGATTGTTGCTTTGATTATCGTTCCATGCCATAAAGCATATCTCCAATTTAATTAATAATTAAAAGTATTGTACCCTAAAATATAGTGATTTTACTTTAACATGATAAAATAAATAATTTAAGGCTACTACATTAAATGATAAGATTAAAACTTGGTAATAATTATGTGTAAAACATTATTTTTTAGATGTGTATTTTCACTTGGGAATGAATCTTAGTTAATGGTAAAATAATAACTTAATCCTTCCCTCATATAAGAACTTGTTAAGCTACTTGTATAAGAGGTGCTTACTTATACAAAAAATAACATAGTTAGAAAAGATGGCATTATGCATATAAATATCTTTACGCAATGGGTTCAATTTATATTTCTTGTATGTTAATAATAAAAACACTTTTAATATTATTGCTATTAGTAAATAATAGTTATGGTTATGAAAACTGGCAAAATAATAAAACCTGTAATTATCAAATAAGCAAAAACTTATATTTTAACACTGACAATAAAGTATCAATAAATGCTAAACAGCAAGTTATTTTAAATGATATTTATACTTATACAGATGAAGTAAATTTAATTAGCAAAGATATTAATATAAAAGCCGATAAACTTATATTAAATAATAATACTAATAAAATAAGTATTATTAATAATATTAGTCTTTATAACAAGGATATTTTAGTAAATGCTGATAGTGCTAATATTTCAAAATCAGACTACTCTGTAGTTAATATTAAAAATGCTGATTATAAATTTATAAATAAAACAATAAATGGTAATGCCGATAATTTATTGCTACAAAAAAATATAGCATTATTTACTAATGCTACTTATAGTACTTGTCTTGGCAAAGACAAAGCTTGGTTTTTAGAAAGTAGTGAAATTGATATAAACTTAGATAATAATAAAGGTATAGCAAAAGATGTTGTTATTAGATTTTTTGGGATGCCTATTTTTTATACTCCAAAATTTAGTTGGATATTGTCGGGGCGAAAATCAGGATTTTTATCACCAGAATTTAATAGTTTTGATAATAGCGACACTACTAACTACCAACTTATATTGCCGTATTATTTTAACTTAGCTCCCCATAAAGATCTTATTATTGCTATTAATAATATTACAAATATTGGTAGTGGTATTAATGTTAATTATAGGCATTTATTGATAAATGGCAAATTAGATATTGCTAGTACTTATTTTAATAAAGATGAGATAAATAACCAAAAACGCTGGTTAATACACGCAAATACAAAATTAAATATTAGTGATAATATTACAGCATATGGAATAATAAATCGCATATCTGATAATAATTTCTTTAATGATATACAAAATAAAACTTTCAATGAAAAAGTTTTAGCTAGTCATGTAAAAATCAATTATCAAAAGCAAGATAGTAATATTTATTTATTGCAAGAATCACAACAAATAGTTAATCAATCAAGCCCATCTTATGTTAGAGCGCCTGAGTTAGCAATTAAAAATAAATTTGATTTTTATAATGCTAAACTTACATTAGGACTTAATGCTACTAATTTTGTAGCTAGTAATGAGGCAGAATACGATAAAACTATTCGCTCTCATTATGCGGCATCTTTAAACAAAAATATTTGGTATTTACAATATAACATTAAGCCAGAATTTAATATTTACCATACTATATACAACTTAGAACAAGATAACAAAAACCGTACTATCACTAATTTTAATATAACTATAAAACGCTCTTTTAATAACTTATTTAGTAAACAAATATCATACATGCTAACACCAATAGTGTTTTACAATTATACTTATGATAAATTACAAGATGATTTACCTAATTTTGACTCAGAGATAATTCAAACAAATTATCAAAGCCTTTTTATAAATAATCCTCTAACAGGCATAGACAGATTTATAGGTGCTAATAATATTACCTTAGGTTTAAATACAGATATTATAAATAACGCTAATGGCGATAGTTATGCTAATATTAGTATCGCTCAAGCATTTTACAAAAAAGCTAAATACAATCCTAATAGCGACCTTAGACACTCAAATGTAATAATAAGTGCTAATAACTATTTTAATAATTCTAATATTAATTTTGACTTACATTATAGTCCTGATGATAATGATTTTGTAGAAAAACATATATCATGGGACTATAACAGTAGCAACGGTTTTGTTTATATAGCACATCACAATATTCAATCTGACAAGTATTTAGAATTATATACAACAAAAAATATTATCAATAATACTAATATTTTTGCTGGTATAAACTATGATATTGGCAATAAAATTTATAATAAAAGAGCTTTAGGGTTTGCTTATGATGATTGTTGTTGGTCTTTTAAAATGGCTAATTTTAGAGAATATAATGGCAATAATTATAATAATTCTATAAACATAGAATTTAGTTTAAAGGGTTTATTTAATTCCACACCTGATTTTGAAGAGCAAATAAATAACGCAATCCCAGGTTATAATGATTTTAAATTAAAAAATAACTAGGTTTTTTGTTATAATTAGTGTTATAAAAACTATATTTTAAAAATGATTAAAAATAACATTATATATTTATTTGTATTAGTTAATTTTATAATAATTAATAATTTATCTGCCTCGGCTAATAGCATTATTGCCGTTATTAATGACGATCTTATTGTTCAATCGCAACTAAACCATTACATAGAAGAATATATGTTTGCAAATAAAACTAGTGTTAGACCTAGTAAAAAACAAATAATAGCAATATTAGATAGAGAAATTTATGCTATATTGCAAACACAATATGCAAAATCAAAAAGAATTGAAATTAAACCTCAAGCATTAAATAAAAAATTAATATTGTTTGCTAAACAAAATAATATTAGTTTACAAAACCTAAAAGAATTACCTAATTATCAAATAATAGTAAATAGAATTATTTTAGGTTCAATTATTCCTGCATTAAAAGAAATAATCAGTAGGGATAAAATTACAGTAAGCGAACAAGAAGTAGAACAAGTATATGAAAAACAAAAAGATAATAATTATCAATATCATTTATACAATATAGTTTTGGATGATTTTGAGTTAATAAACGAATTGCAAGATAGATTAAATAAACAGCCAAATTTATTTCAAAATTTAGCCAAGCAATACTCCAAAGCATATAATGCAAAAAATAATGGTGATATGGGCTATTTAAAGTATCAAAAAATACCTAAATTATACAAAGAATATATAAAAGAATTAAAAAAAGGCGATATTAGCAAGTTGATAAGTAATGATGGCAATTATCATTTGCTAAAATTAGCAGATATAAAAACTAAAGAATCGGCTACGAACCAAGTAAAAATTAAACATATCTTGCTACTAAAAAATACTAATAATAGTCCTATATTAAATCAAATTCATAATAGAGCCTTAGAAAAAGCATTGTATTTACACAAAGAGCTAATAAACGGAGCAGATTTTGCTACTATTGCTAAGGAAAATTCTCGAGATGATTATGCTAAAGAGGGTGGTGTTTTACCATGGTTAAACATAGAATCATTACCGCAGGAGGCACAAAAAGAATTAGCAAAATTAGTAAATAATGAACTAAGCGTACCTTTTGAAACTAAATTTGGTTGGCATATAATACAAAAAATAGCCACAAGAGTAGTAATATTAGCAAAATTAAAAATTAAACAACAAATATTATCAGAAAAAAGAAATAAAATATACGCTAAGTGGCTCACAGAATTAAAAGAAAATTCTACTGTTAAAGTTTATGATTATAAAATTAAATGAGTGTAAGAGACCTTTGCACAAACATGAATAATCATCAGAACCCCGCTTTTCACTCACTTGATAATCTTTATCAAACCAGCTTTAGAACAACTAGGGCAGGCTTGATAAAATATCATCAATTAAGCAAAAATCAGAGCTCTGCTAATCATCCCTATTTATGCAAAGGCCTCTAGAAGTATTATACGGTGTACATAGTGTTAAATCAGCACTAGAAAAATGTCCAGAAAATATTACCAATATTAGTATTAGCAATAATAAACCAGAGACAAAAAAGATAATTGAGTTAATAAATATTGCTAATAAATACCAAATAAAGATTACCAAGAAAGATACTAATTATTTAAACAAAACTACTAAAAATAGCAGGCATCAAGGCATAATAGCAGAAGTAATTACTAAAAAATTATTAATTGAGAGAGAATTATTAACATATCTTGCAGAAAAGAAAAATCCATTAATTTTAATTTTAGCCAATATTACAGACCCAAGAAACTTAGGAGCATGTCTTAGGAGTGCTTTAGGTGCTAAGGTTGATGCTGTAATACTTTCTAAAAGTAATTCTGCTTCAATAACACCATTAGTTCACCAAGTATCCGCTGGTGCAGTATATTATCTTAATATTTTTCAGGTAAGTAATTTAGCAAGAGTCATATCTTTAATTAAAAAATTAAATATTTGGGTATTTGGCTTAAATGCTAATGGAAAAAACACAATTTACAATACTAGTTTAACAAGGCCATTAGCAATAGTTATAGGCTCAGAGGATAGTGGCTTAGGCAATAATATCACCAAATTATGCGATGATATCATATCAATACCCATTAATAATAAACTTGAAAGCCTTAATGTGTCAGTAGCTAGTGCTATAACTTTATTTGAAGTTGTCAGACAAAATATTATTTAAAGTAGCAATATATTTTTAAGTTTATAGAGCATATTTTGGTATTAATATTAGATTTTTTTGCTATTATTATAATTTATCCAAAACAATACAGCTAGTGAAGCAGTTAAGCTAACAATCATGACTGCTATATCATATCCAACAATATTTTGATTAGCTAAAACTAATAATATTGCAGAGGATATACTAAGTATTAATGGCTCAATAACTTCTTTAACACCCGGCAAAAAAAACATATAAGCTAAATCAATACCAGCAGAAATACTAAGTGCAAAGCCAACTATTTTTAAAGGATGGCTTCTAGCTAATGGATGGTCTATGTCTAATAGGTGCATTCCTAGTTTAGTAAGTAATAATAATACAATTGCAGTACCAATTATCATTTGTAGAAAAATTTTACACCGCTGTGCTAATGGTTTCCAGTGAGCATAAAATTTATCATTGTCAATCTTTTCTATATTCATTATTAATAAGGCTGTTACATTAAAAATATGTTTATTATATCAGCTTTATCTTCTTTTTTGTTTTCGCTCACTTTCTTTTAAAAAACGCTTACGAATACGAATATTATTTGGAGTTACTTCTACTAATTCATCATCATTTAAAAAGGCAATTGCTTGTTCTAAGTCAAATTTAATAGCTGGGGTTAAAACTACTGCTTCATCTGTACCTGAGGCACGAACATTAGTTAGTTGTTTGCCTTTTTTGGCATTTATTACTAAATCATTGCTTCTTGAATGGATACCAACAACCATACCCTCATAAATATCATCACCATGTCCTACAAAAAACTTGCCACTTTTTTGTAAATTATAAATAGCATAAGCAACACTTTTGCCTTGATTCATTGAAATTAATGAGCCATTAGTTCTTTGCCCTATAATACTATTTTTTACTGCTTTATAACTATCAAAAATGCTGTAATACAATCCTGTACCAGCAGTTGCAGTTAAAAACTCACTTCTAAAACCAATCAACCCTCTTGCTGGAATAATAAATTCTATTTTTATTCTACCATGAATTCCTGTTGCAATATTTATGCATTTAGCCTTTCGTAAACCTAGCCTTTCCATAATATTACCTTGGTGTATTTCTTCTATATCTATAGTTAATTGCTCAAATGGTTCGTGTTTAATGCCATCGATCTCTTTGATAATTACTTGTGGACGCCCAACAGATAACTCATACCCCTCACGACGCATGTTTTCAATTAAAATAGCTAAGTGCAATTCTCCTCTTCCTGATACAATAAACTCGCTATTATCTTTATTAGCACTAACTTTTAATGCTACATTATAAATTAACTCTTTATCTAAACGATCTTTAATGCTACGGCTGGTGACATATTTTCCGTCATTGCCTGCAAATGGTGAGTCATTAATACGAAACAACATACTAACTGTTGGCTCATCAATACTTAATAAAGGTAATGCCTCTAGTTGTTTAGGGTCACAAAGAGTATCAGAAATGCTAATATTATTAATTCCAATAACAGCTACAATATCACCAGCATTAGCTTTTTCAACCTCGTATTTATCCAAACCATGAAAACTTTGTAATTGAGTAATTTTAGCATTGCGAGTATTACTATTACTATCAATAACTGTAACTTGCATATTCTTTTTTGCAACACCTCGTTTAATTCTTCCCACACCAATTGCCCCCACAAAAGATGAATAATCTAATGCCATAATTTGCATTTGAAATGCACCTTCTATATCAACAACAGGCTCTGGAACATAATTAATAATTGCTTCAAATAATGGTGTCATATCGCCTTGTTTTGTATCAGATTTAACACTAGCAAATCCTAATAATGCTGAGGCATAAATTATAGGAAAGTCTAGTTGTTCATCACTTGCACCTAGTTTATCAAACAAATCAAAAACTTGATCTATTACCCAATCAGGACGGGATTCTATGCGGTCAATTTTATTGATAACGACTATAGGGTTTAATCCTTGTTCAAATGCCTTTTGGGTAACAAACCTAGTTTGTGGCATAGGTCCATCTACTGCATCAACAAGTAATAAAACACTATCTACCATTGATAATGCTCTTTCAACCTCGCCACCAAAATCTGCATGTCCTGGAGTATCAACAATATTAATACGGTAATCACCATACTTAATTGCAGTGTTTTTGCTACTTATAGTGATGCCTCGCTCTTTTTCAATATCATTAGAGTCCATCATTCTATCACTCACTTCAAATCTATCATCAAAAGTATTTGAATCAGATAATAATTTATCTACAAGCGTAGTCTTGCCATGGTCAACATGAGCAATAATAGCAATATTTCTTATTTTTGTTGTCATATTAAATTTAAAAGATTTAAATTATTAAAAACCCGCTTATTATCCCTGAAAATAGTAAAATATATAACTTTTTATTAGTACAACTTAAAAGTGGCAAAAAATGGCAGTAGTGCAAGATGGCTAAATGAGCATAATAATGATTTTTATGTTAAACAAGCTAAAAAAGATGGTTATCGTTCAAGAGCTGCTTATAAACTGCTAGAATTAGTAGAAAAAAATAACTTTATTAAAGCCAATGATTTTGTTTTAGATTTAGGTGCATCACCTGGAAGCTGGTCGCAATTAGCAAAAAAAATAGTTGGTAAAAAAGGCATAGTTATAGCCAGTGATATTATACCTATGCAAGTTATATCTGGGGTAGATTTTATTCAAGGAGATTTTACAGAAAATGAAGTTTATAATAAAATATTACATAAAATAGCAAATACTAAATTTAATGTTGTGTTATCAGATATGGCGCCTAATATGAGTGGACATTTGTCAGTTGATGTGCATAAATCTATGTATTTAGCAGAACTTGCATTAAATTTAGCTATAAAATCTCTTAGCAATAATGGTTATTTTTGTGTAAAAATATTTCAAGGAGAAAGATTTGATGCTTTTGTAAAACAAACAAAAAAAATATTTACAAAAGTAGCAATTAAAAAACCAAAAGCATCTAAAAGTAAAAATAAAGAGGTGTATTTACTAGCTGGAAAACTAAAATAAAATATGAAATGTTTTGCCGATATTAAAGACTATTTAGCATACGATTTTCAACAATTAAATAAAGTTATTGCCGAAGAATTAACTTCAAATGTAGTTTTAATTGAACAAATCAGTAACTATATTATCCATTCTGGCGGTAAAAGACTACGACCATTGTTATTACTATTATCAGCTAAGGCATTAAATTATAATGGTGATAAACAATATTTATTGTCAGCAATAATTGAGTTTATCCATACTGCTACCTTGTTGCACGATGATGTGGTAGATGACTCAGATACAAGACATAATCAAATTACCGCTAATAATAAATGGGGTAATTCTGCTAGTATTTTAACTGGTGATTTTTTATATTCTAGAGCTTTTGAGATGATGGTAAAGGTTGATTCTATGCAAGTTATGTCAATATTGGCAAGAATTACCAATACTATATCAGAGGGTGAGGTAATGCAATTAATAAATTGTCAAAACGAAAAACTAACAGAAAAACAATACTTTCAAATTATATACAATAAAACTGCCTGTTTATTTCAAGCCTCTACACAACTAAGTGCAGTAATTGCTAATACTGATAAAAAAACAGAAAATGCTATGTTAAATTATGGTCTAAATTTAGGCAATACCTTTCAAATAATTGATGATATTTTAGATTATAAATCTGACAGTAAAACTATTGGTAAAGAGGTAGGTGATGACCTAAAAGAAGGCAAAGTAACACTTCCTATAATTTATGCACTAAAACACTGCACAAATGACGAAAAATTACTATTAGAAACCGCTATAAAAAATGCAGACAACAGTAATATTAGACAAATAATTAGCATTTTGGATAATGTTAAAGCATTTGATTATGCCAAACAACAAGCAAAGTTATATGCAAATAAAGCAAAAATGTTTCTTAAAGATATACCAGATAATAAAGCTAAAAAAACCTTAGAATTATTAGCAGATATATCAGTTAAAAGAGAATTTTAATATTATTAGTCTTTTGTGTTTACACAATAAATATAACTATATAAATACCTGGACAGTAATTTTATATTACTAACTTTTATACACACTATTAAATGTTAGACGATAAAACAAAAAATATTATTAAACAAGCATTTGCTAATGTAAAAAGCAAAATGCCTAATTTTGTAGTGCGTTTCGCACAAAACAAAATGCTAGCAGAAGTTGCTAAAACTGCAATTAACACTAATAAAAATAATATAATTTGTATTGAAGCCCCAACTGGGATTGGAAAAACTATAGCCTATTTATTAAGTGCCATTCCAATTGCTAAAATTTTAGAAAAAACCCTAATTATATCAACGGCAACAGTAGCATTACAAGAGCAATTAATCAATAAAGATTTGCCAGATGTACAAAAATATAGCCTACTTGATTTTAATTTTAAATTAATAAAAGGCAGGTCTCGCTATGTTTGTATTAGAAATTTAACTTATATTGCACAAAATAACGAGCAAACAACATTATTTGATGATTATGATTCAAAGGATTTAAATAAATTCCAAAAAAATAAATTAATTAAATTATTAGGCAAATATAACAATAATGATTGGAATGGCGAAATAGATAGTTTAGATTATAAAATAGACAAACTAACATGGAATAAAGTGCAATGTAATCATAATAGTTGCGGGGCCAAGCAATGCGATTTTTATCATAATTGTTGTTTTTTTAATGCTAGAAAACACATATCTAGTTTTGATATATTAGTTGCTAATCATGATTTAGTACTAGCAGACTTAATATCAGGCAATAATGCCTTACCTATGCCTAGCGATGCTATTTATATTTTTGATGAAGCACATCATTTAGGACAAAAAGCTCTTAGTCATTTTCAATATGAAGTTAGTCTAGCAAATATTAATTTTGAATTAGAAAATCAAGCAAAAACAATAACTCAATTAACCAAATTAACTAAGCAAAATGAGCTATTTACTTCGTTTACAGACATTGCTGATAAATTAATAGTTCTAAAAAACACCCTAAGTGGCTTATTGGATAATTATTTGTATAATGACGATAATATATTTTTATTCAATTTAGGGGTAATTGACGATAACTATCGTAATTTATGCGAGCAATTATTAAATGAATTTAAAAATTTAGCTAATATTGTCAATAAAATTATTAATGAGTATTTAGATTACCAAAAAAATCACCAATTACAACAGACAATAAGTGATGATTTTAAAATTTACATAGCAGTAATAGAGCAATATTTTATACACACTATTAAAGCACTTGAGGTAATTTTAACAATAGACAATAAAGATAAAGTCCCTAATAGTCGTTGGTTATTAAGGCTAGATTTAGAAAATAACAATATTGATTATGTTTTATGTAGTGCTAAAATTGATATTGCTGATGATTTAAAGACTATGCTTTGGGATGAGTGTAATTCTGCTATTTTAACCTCTGCTACTTTGGCTTCTTTGGGTAATTTTAACCGTATTAGCTCACAATTAGGTTTGCTAGATAATAGTAATTATTTACTGCTAACATCGCCGTTTGATTTTACAAAAGTAAACTTTATTATTGCCAATATAGCTAGTTTACCAAACGAGGAAAACTATGATAATGATATAGCTAAACAACTATTAAAAAGAATAAATAAAAAAGATGGCACACTAGTTTTATTTACCTCAAATAAACAAATGCAAGATGTTGCTAAGATAATAGCAAACGATATAGGTATAGAGATGACAATTCAAGGAGAAGGCTCTAAACAAGAGATACTTACTAAGCACAAAAAATTAATTGACAACAATAAAGGCAGTATAATTTTTGGTGTTGATAGTTTTTATGAAGGTGTGGACTTACAATACAATTATCTAGTGCATGTAATAATAGTCAAGCTAAAATTTAGCGTTCCGTCCACACCAATAGAAAAAACTAATAGTGATTATCTAGAAAGTAAAAATATTAACTCGTTTATGGTTAATTCTTTGCCAGATGCTAGTTTAAAATTAATCCAAGCTAGTGGCAGGTTAATTAGAAGTGAAATTGATACTGGCAAAATCACCTTACTTGACAGGCGTATTATTACTAAGAGATACGGCAAGCAATTATTATCAGCTCTACCTAATTTTAATATTGTCGTTGAAAATGTGTAAATTTTAATATTTATTACTTAAATTAGCACTTATACTGTAAACATGTAAAGTTTATAAATTAAAAAATAATATTTGTTTAAGTTATAAATAATTTATTATAATAAAGGATACAAATAATGAAAATAAAAAAACTAAACAATAAAGAGTTTCGTAAGCAATTACGCACTGATGCCAAGTTAGCTATTTCTAGTATTGTAGGCACTGAATTATCCAGTGAGTTATCTGATATTGAATATAAAGTAGTAACAAGCACCAAAAATACTTACTATTTTGCTATTCCTCTTAACAATGAAAATAGAATAGTTGATTTAAGTAAAATTAATGCTGCTGGTATAGGTTCAATATCATTATATGACTTTTTTACTCAACAAGTACCTGACTTTTTTAATGGTGATGTACACTACTTTTTTAATGAAACACTGCCTAAATGGTTTGGCAAAGGCACTAATTTTTAAACTTAGGTTTTTGATTAGTTATTTAAATTAGCAATAGTTAATTTATACAAACCCACAAATTAAATTTGTGGGTTTTTTATAGTTAAAATAAATGGTGTTTGCAGTTTAACAAAAATTACACATTAAAATAATACAAGTGATATTTCCTATTCTAGCAATAGTTACAAATAACTTTATGTTAATAAGGAAAATATAATACCTTTGTTTTTTCAAGTCCTATAACCATAGCATACAAATTAGGAAATGCTAATTATGTGTAATGATTGTGTAAAATGTTTAGCAGTGTATTTAAATAATTAATTTTTATCTTATTTTTTAATATAGCTTTTAAATACTTTGTTTCCATTCTGCTATTGCTATTACAAAAGAGTCTTCAAACCATTCATTCAATCTTTTTATAATTTCCTCTTCATTTTCAAGATAGTTAAATACAAAAATATTCTGTTGTGATGATTTTATGTTAAACGATTCTGATTTCCCATCCTTATTTTTTTCAAATGTAAAACAAGAAACTGCCATTACTCCATTATCCTTATGACCATATCCGTGAATACTAAATACTATTTCAAATATATTTTCTGTCTTAATAACAAGTCTTGACCAGGATTTATAATGTTTAGTGTCAGCATAATAATCGTATTTATTAGCCATTTCTATAATTTCTGTACGAAACCAATGGTTATTATCACTTGTTTGGCTTGCTTGGGTTACATTTGCTCCATGCTTGGCATTATTAATAAGTAAATCTTTATCAAACTTTTTTTCATATTGTTTTAGATTTTCTACTAAATATTTTTGTATTGTATTAGCTAATGTAAATAACTTTTTAATATTTTTATCTTTTTGTTTAGAATACTTATCTTTTAATAAATTTAGTCCACTAGCAAAAATTTTATCTGCAAAGTGCGATTTTTCTACCTGTTGTCTAATATTTAATGCAGATAAAATACAATCTCTTTGCCGTTTAGTAAAAAGTTGTACTAAATCACTAATGTCATTATTATCAGCTTTTTCTAAAGCATTAATATATGCCGTTCTATCAGAATCTCTAACAACTAATGGAAATAGCCCTGCCTTTAAAAAAACTAATGTTGCAATTGCCCGTGCTATTCTACCATTACCATCTTGAAATGGATGTATTTGAGTAAAACAATGATGAACCCATGCTGATAATATTTCAGGTGCTACTTTTAATTTATCGTATTCATTATATAACTTGACCAGTTTTTGCATTTCATCATTAACAAACTCAGGCGGACAATAAACATGTGTGCTTCCATCATTTTTTTTAGGATTATTGGGATGTTCTTTATATTGCCCTTTGAGTAATGAAACTTTAATTATCTTTCCTTCTGGCATTTGTGCGTCTGTAAAGTCTTGATGAGCAACAAATACCTCATGCATAGAACGAATAAAATGTTCTGAAAGTAATTGGTCGCCCTTAACAAACTCAAACAAACCCTCAACCATTTGTTGTTGATCTTTAATAATATTAGATATATTATCAGCTTCTTCTCTATTTATACCGTTTTGGCTGATTTGTGCAGCATCTATGCCATGCTCAATCAATGACTCTGTTATGCCTCTATCCCAAGTGTAAAGTCTTTCAATTATTCCTGTTTCTATTGCCCATTCCCTTTGCATTTTTTTTACAAATTGCTTGTATTCATGAGAGTTTTCTAATTGTTTTTTTTGATTATTCCACAATTTTGCAAGCGTTGCTAACTCCTTAGATGCAAGTTTATTTGTATCATCATCAAGATTTTGAATGTATTTATATTTCATTATTTAAAAGGTATGTAAATATTAATTTTATTTTACGCAAATAAAATTATTGTTATATTATTTTTTTAACTAGCTTTTGTGTAATAAATATTACTAGGTTACTAACTGATTTTTATACTGCGTTGTTAAATTAAACACTTAATCACTCACTACGCATATTAGGAAATAAAATTACATCACGGATTGATTGGTTATTAGTTAAAAGCATTACTAATCTATCAATACCTATACCTTCTCCTGCTGTTGGGGGCATGCCGTATTCTAAGGCACGAATATAATCAGCATCGTAGTGCATAGCCTCATCATCACCAGCGTTTTTTTGTGCTACTTGCTCTTTAAACCTTTGCTTTTGCTCTATAGCATCATTGAGTTCTGAAAAACCATTAGCAATTTCTATTCCAGCAATAAATAACTCAAATCTATCTGTTATGAATGGATTTTTGTCATTTCTTTTAGCAAGTGGTGATACTTCTGCTGGATATTCTGTGATAAAAGTAGGCTGGATTAATTTATTTTCTACAGTTTCTGAGAAAATTTCAATTTGTTTTTTCCCTAAGCCCCAGTTATTAGCTAATTTAACGGATAATTTATCGGCAGTTTTGTCTATTTTGTCTGCTTCTAAGTCTGTTAAAGATAAGTTATTATATTTTATGATTGCTTCTAAAACTGTTAATTTAGTAAATGCTTTACTAAAATCTAACTCATAATCAGCGTAAATTATTTTATTGCTAGCACAAACTTTTTTACTTAGGGCTTTAAGCAGTCTTTGTGTTAATGGCATCAAGTCCTTATAAGTAGCATAGGCTTGATAAAACTCAATCATAGTAAATTCTGGATTATGCTTGGTTGATAAACCTTCGTTTCTAAAATTACGATTAATTTCAAATACTCTGTCTAAGCCACCAACAATTAGTCGTTTTAGGTATAACTCTGGTGCAACTCGTAAAAATAATGGCATATCCAAAGCATTATGATGGGTAATAAAAGGCTTAGCAGTTGCACCACCTACTATAGGGTGCATCATTGGTGTTTCTACTTCTAAAAACTGATTTTTAATAAAAAAATCTCTAATAAAAGCAATTATTTGCGAGCGTTTCTTAAAGGTATCTCTACTTTTTTCATTAACTATTAAATCAACATATCGTTGACGATAACGCATTTCTGTATCCGATAAACCATGGAATTTTTCAGGTAGGGGACGAAGTGATTTAGTTAATAATTTAATACCCATAACCATAACAGACAACTCACCAGTTTTAGTTTTAAACAGTGTGCCGTTTGTACCAATAATATCTCCTATATCCCATTTTTTAAATTGCTCATTATAAAAGCTATCTTTTAAATTATCTCTTGTTATAAATAGTTGGATTTTGCCAGTTTTATCAACAATGGTAGCAAAACTTGCCTTACCCATTACTCTTTTTAATATCATTCTTCCTGCTAGTTTGACTTTGATATTTTTATTTTTTAGTGAATTATTACTTAACTTATTGTATTTATTTATAATATCACCAGCAAAATGCTTAGGTTTAAAATTATTAAGGTACGGGTTAATATTTGCTTCTCTCATATTAGAGAGTTTCTTGTATCTTTCTTGTATTAGTTTATTAGTATCTTGTTGCATTATTATTAATTGCTATATTATTGTATTTGTAGTATTTTTAAATAATTTTAAGGTTTATGTTGTATAGCTTTATCGTCTAATCACAAATATTAATTACTATTTTGCGAGTATTATTACTATTATTAAATTCATATAAAGTTTATGTATGCCTTTATATCAGTAATATAACTATTATAGTTAAAATTAGAATTATCGTTGCTAATTATACTTTGCAAATAGTTTTCAATATTTTTTTTATTAACTTAAACCCAATAATTATTGTTTTTAGTATATTCTTTTTTCCAAAATGGCGCCAAGGTTTTCAAATAATCTATGATAAACTCACATGCTAAAAAAGCATCCTGCCTATGTTTGCTTGAAGTAATTATTAAAACTATTTGTTCACTAGGTTTTAGCTCGCCAATTCTATGGATAATGGTAGTATTATAAATATCCCACTTATCCCTTGCTTGTTTTACAATATTTAATAATGATTTTTCAGTCATTTTTGGATAATGTTCTAGTGTCATTTTTATTAATTTGTTGTTATTGCTAATTTCACGCACAGTACCTATAAAAATAACAGTAGCACCAATGTTATTGTTATTTTTATGTACTAGGTTTAATTCATCAATTATATTAAAATCTTGTTGTTGGATTATAATTTTATCCACAGTAATTGTTTAAAAAGGTATATCATCTTCAAAATCATCAGGCTGGGTTGTTGTTTTTACTTGCTCTTTAGGTTGTTCTGTATTGCTATTGGTATTATTTTGTTTTTGGGTATTGTCTTGTTTTTGAGTATTATTTTGCTTTTGGGCATTGTTTTGTTTTTGAGTATTATCTTGTGAATAGTTGTTACTATAATCATCATTTTTAGTTTCTTTTTTATCAAGCATTTGTAAAGTGCCGTTAAAACCACTAACTATTACCTCTGTTGAATACTTATCATTGCCATTATTATCTTGCCATTTTCTAGTTTGTAATTTACCCTCAATATATACTTTGGAACCTTTGTGTAAATATTGATTAGCAATTTCTGCTAATTTACCAAATAAAATAACTCTATGCCATTCTGTTTGTTCTTGTTTTTGTCCAGTATTTTTATCAGTCCAACTCTCACTTGTTGCTATTGATAAAGGTGCTATAGCTTGTCCGCTTTGTGAATATTTTATTTCAATATCACTGCCTAAGTTGCCTACTAGTATTACTTTATTTACTCCTGCCATTATTTATGTCTCCTCTAATTTAAATTGTGTTATACATTATTTATTATAATTGGTTTTTCTTCTATAAAATTTTTAAATAAAAATATAATTAACGCCCAAACCAAACCAATAATGGCTAAAAATAAAAATATAGTGTTTAATTGGTATATAGCATATGTTAAACCACCTAACATAGAGCCAGAAAATATACCTAAGAATTGTGCGGTACTAAATACTCCCATAGACATGCCTTTTTTATTTTTTTGAGAAAATTTAGCCACTAAAGAGGGCAGGGTAGCTTCTAAAATATTAAAAAATATAAAAAATATTGATAATAATACAATAATATTTATTAAACTAGGCTCGGTTAATTTATAAAATAAAAATTCTACTATTGACAAAACAATAATACTAATTATAAGTACCAAAGGTATTTTTTTGTATTTATTGGCAATAATAATAAATGGCAACATGAAAATAAAGGCAATTAACATAACTGGTAAATAAATATACCAATTATGTTGTAATGGTATTTGCTCTATAATCATAAGAGGCAATGCTATAAAATTAGCACTTAAAATTAAATGCAACAAATAAATACTTAAATATATTGGCATTAATTTTTTTGATATTACTCTTTTAATATTAAGCCATGATATAGGGTAACATTTTATTATTGCTTTATTTTCTGGTATTTTTATAGCAATAACTAATGCTATTAAAGCTAATGCTGCAATAAAATAAAATACCCCAGATAATGATAAATAAAAACCAAGACTAGGTGCTATTATAATAGCTAAAACAAAGGCAAAACCAATTTGCATACCTATTATTGCATTTGCTTTTACTAGATTATCTTCTGCTACAAAATCTGCTACACTTGCCATTAGCACTGCAGATATAGCTCCCATACCCTGTAATGCTCTACCTATTATTAGACTTGTAATACTATTTTCTTGTGCTGCTACAATACTGCCTATAAAAAATAATATTAATCCAAATATTATTAGTGGTTTACGACCATATTTGTCTGATAAATAGCCAAATGGTATTTGCAATATAGCTTGAGTTATACCATAAATACCTAATACAACTCCAATAATAATAGGGCTAGCATTATATTTATCAGCATAAATACTAAATATTGGAAAGAGAATAAATAAACCCAACATTCTAGTAGCCATAATAGCAGAAATTTTTAAGCTATGATTTAGCTCTGCGGTATTCATAAATCCAGCTCTTTTTCTATATCTATACTGTAATTTGGATAACTAGCATTTAAGACTCTTTGTGCATCTTGTTTTAATTGTTTCATTTGCATAATATCATAAACTTGCACTAATAATTTTAAAGCAATAGGAATAGAGGCAGTTTTAGGATAATTAATAATTAAATATTGCAATCTATTTATTGTGGCTATATAACTTTTTTTACGATAATAAAACCCAGCTACTAATAATTCATGCCTAGAAAGTTTGTTTTGTAATACAACTAATTTACCATATGCTTCTTTACTGTATTTACTGCTAGGAAATTTTTTAATAAGTAGTGTGTAGTACACTAAAGAGTCCTTAAAACCTTTAATATTTTTTTGTGCATCATCAATAATAATATCATCTAAAATAGATTTACTTTTTTCCTCAGATATAATACCTCTCATATAATAAGCATAGTCTATGGATGCATTGTTAGGATATAATCTAATAAAACTATTTAATTGTCCTATCGCTCTATTGTACTCATTATTTTTAAATAGCGCATAAGCAATATCTAATTTAGCTTGTGATGAAAACTTAGATGCTGGATATACTGCTTGAAGTTTTTCTAACTTTTTAATAGCTGCTTCCAACTCATTATTCTCTATATTTAATTTAGCTTCGTTGTAAAATTTCTTAGGTGACCAATTTTTGTATGGATTTTCTTCTTTGCTATTACAGGATGTTATAAATAATAGTGCTATCATTAATAAATAAAATAACTTCATAACATGGTCTTAAAATTATAAATAAAATTTAAAAATTTGATTATACCTATATTTATATACTGTTGCACAATAAGCCAAAAATAAGCCAAAAATAACACAATACTTATTGTTAAAAATCACTAAATTTTAAAATCCTTAATACAACATATTTAATATGTATCGTTTGCTTATTTTGGTATAATGACAAAGACCACATTACTATTTAAGGTAAAGCTAAAATAATAAATAAGCTATTCTACTAAATAAAAACTTGTTCAGTAATTGCATAAGAGTTACTTATACAAAATTTATCACAATTAAAAAGTAATGCTATACACATAAATATTTTTTATGCGGTAGTTTTTTTTGGTGTAATTTAATATGGTACATATAAATAGTATTGATTCTTTGGCAAAAAAAGTTGAAACTTATTTACCAAATGACAGTATTAAAAAAATACATAAGGCTTATAAAGTAGCAGAAAAAGGGCATAAAGGACAATTTAGAAAATCTGGTGAGCCATATATTTCTCATCCTCTTGAAGTTGCAATGATTTTGGCTGAATTAAAGCTTGATGTTGCTACTATTTGTTCAGCTCTGTTACATGATTGTATTGAAGACACTAAAATATCTAAGCAACAAATAAAACAAGATTTTGGGGAAGATATAGCTAATATAGTTGATGGAGTTACCAAACTAGATAATATTACCCATAACTCTGCTATTGAAATACAGGCACAAAATTTTCGTAAATTATTCTTAGCAATGAGTGCTGATATTAGGGTAATTTTAATTAAATTATCCGATAGATTGCATAATATTAGAACCATATCAGCAATGCCTTTGGAAAAAAGAATATACATAGCCAAAGAAACCTTAGAATTACATGCACCTATAGCTAATAGGCTAGGTTTGAATAACATTAAATACGAGTTGGAAGACCTTGCTTTTAAAACCTTATATCCTTATCGCTATAAAGTTATTGAAAAATATATTAATAAAAATAATTCACAAGATAGAAATATCTTTGTTGATAATATTAAACAGTCAATTAAAACAAGGCTAACAGAAGATAATATAAAAAATACTATTATAGGGCGTGCTAAAGACCCATATAGTATATTTAATAAAATGCGTAATAATAATCTACAACTTAGAGAAATGTCCGATGTTTATGCATTTAGAATTGTTGTAAATGATATTGATAGTTGTTATATTACCTTAGGCAGCATTCATAATTTATACAAGCCATTACCGGGAAAATTTAAGGATTATATTGCCTTGCCTAAAAAAAATGGCTACCAATCATTACACACAGTTTTATGTACAGATAAAGATATATTAATAGAGGTACAGATTCGTTCTAAGGATATGGATTTTATTGCTAAACAAGGCATAGCAGCACATTGGGCCTATAAAGACAACACCGAAAAAACAGCTATGCGTTATTGGATAAAAGATATAGAATACATTCAAAAAAAAACTGATACTCCGTTAGAATTTTTAAAAGAGGTAAAAACCAACTTATATTCTGATGAAGTTTTTGTTTTTACCCCAGATGGCAAAATTGTACAATTACCTTATAAATCTACAATAATTGATTTTGCTTATGCCGTACATACTGAAATAGGTAGTCACTGCATAAGTGCTAAAATTGATAAAAAAATCATGCCACTATACACAAAACTTATAAGTGGACAAACTATAGAGATAATTATTGACAAATCTGCCCAACCAAAAGCTAATTGGTTAAATTTTGTAAAAACTCCTAAGGCAAGACTTGCTATCAAGTCAGAACTAAAACACAATTCTCCTGATAAATTAGTTAATATTGGCAAAAAATTATTAGAATCAACACTATTGAATGAGGGTTTTACTTTATCTGATATTAGCAGTAAAGATATAAAACAATGCTTACACTATTTAAGATGTAGTAATATTAATGAATTATTTATAAAAATTGGCTTAGGAGATGTCTTAATTCCAATAGTAATTAATTTATTAATAGGTAATGATGAAGATGTTCAAGTTAATAACATAACTATTAAAAATATCCAAAATACAGATATTTCCTGTGCTAATTGTTGTTATCCTATACCAGATGATGAAATAATAGGAATAATGAGTGCAGATAAAGGTTTAATTATTCATAATGCAGAATGTAAAAATCTTAATTATGTTAAATTAAATAATCCTCAATGGCTAAAGTTAGAATGGGGAACAAATAAAGATGAGTTATTTTCATCATTAATTAGATGCGATGTTAAAAATCGCCGTGGAGTGTTAGCAAGTCTGGCTAGTGTCATCTCTAAATTGGATGTTAGTATTGATAATGTGGTTATTAATGAAAGAAATAATACCATAAAATCAATAATTTTTACTTTATTAGTTCATAATAAACAAGAAGTGCAAAAAGTATGTACAGAGATAAAAAAGATGGATTATGTAAGCTTAGTAGGCAGACCATAGTTAAATATTTAATCTCATTTTGTAAGAATATCATGGCCTTTATCAGTTACCAATATTGTATGCTCCCATTGAGCCGATAGACTTCTATCTTTGGTAGTCACAGTCCAATTATCTTGTGGCGATAATTTGACCATAAAATTACCTAAATTTACCATAGGCTCTACGGTAAATGTCATACCAGATTCTAAAACAGGAGTATTTTGAATATTGCCATCATCATAGTGTAAAACTTGTGGTTTTTCGTGAAAATTTATACCTATACCATGCCCACAATAATCTTTTACTATAGAGCAATTATTTTTTTTGGCATGTTTTTCAATTATTTTGCCAATTTCCCCTAGATGAATATTAGGTTTTATTATACTAATCCCTAATTCCATACACTCTTTTGCCACTTTGCAAATTTTGTTTGCCTTAATGCTGGTTTTACCTATTATAAACATTCTACTAGTATCACCATGATAACCATCTTTTATAATAGTAATATCAATGTTAACTATATCGCCTTTTTTTAGTTTTTTAGCACTAGGAATACCATGACATACCACATTATTTACTGAGGTGCAAATTGACTTAGGAAAGGGTGGGTTGCCATAATTAAGTGGGGCAGGTATGCAGTGTATATCATTTACTATATAATTATGACATACAGTATTTAATTCATCCGTGGTAATACCAGTTTTAACAAACGGTTCTATCATATCTAAAACACTAGCTGCTAATTTACCAACACTACGCATTTTAGTAATTTCAGTGTTAGTTTTGACACTAATACTCATTTATTGCTTGTTTTCTCTTTTAGCTTGTTCTCTAATTTCTAGGGCTTTTATTCTATCTTCTATAGGTGGGTGAGATGACCATAATGCTAAAAAACCTTGTTTTTTAGCATTACTAATACCAAACGCAGTAAGCTCATCTGGTAATAATGCTGGCTCTTTTTGTGCCAAGGTATTTAAAGCACTAATCATATGACTAGTACCAGCTAAATCAGCACCACCAGTATCAGCTACAAACTCTCGTTTTCTAGAAAAATACATTACAATTACACTAGCTAATATTGATAATGCTATTTGTGCTACAATGGTAGTAATGTAAAAACCAATACCATGCCCACTTTCGTTTTTTAAAATAAGTCTGTCAACTACATGACCTATAACATGAGCTAAAAATACCACAAATGTATTGACTATACCTTGTATTAAAGTAAGTGTTATCATATCACCATTGGCAATATGCGACATTTCATGCCCTAGCACAGCCTCTATTTCATCTTGATTCATTCGCTCAAGTAGGGTGCTACTAACGGCTACTAAAGAGTTATTTTTGCTAGCACCTGTTGCAAAAGCATTCATAGCATTGCTTGGGAAAATTGCTACTTCTGGTGCTTTTATACCTACTATTTTTGCTTGCTTGTTAATAGTATCTAATAGCCATTGTTGTTGATTATTTTCTGCCTTAGTAATGACAACAGCACCTGATAATCTTTTCGCCATCCACTTTGATATAGCAAGTGATATAAAAGCACCACCAAAACCAATTACAGTTGCAAATACTAATAAATTGCTAATATTTAAATCAACATTATTATCGGCTAACAAACTATTAACACCTAAAATATTTAGCACAATGCTAAGAATAAAAATAATGGCTATGTTTGTTGCTATAAAATAAAATATTCTTCTCATAATTATTTTTTTGTTAGTTTGAGTCCTTTACATAAATAGGATGATTAACAGAGCTCTGATTTTTGCTTAATGTAAGTGAGTGGAAAGCGAGATTCTGATGATTATTCATGTTTATGTAAAGGTATCTAATAAATAGTATTAAATTATATATGTTATTAAGGTAAAAAATCAAGTTTTATTTTGGGAATTATATACTTAATCTGCAAAAATATCAAAAAACCTTATAAAACCCTTGACAAAATAAATAGATTATCTTATAGGCCTTTAACTAAAATATACAACATAACCAGAAAGTTCTAAGGACACAACACTTAATTATTAAATTACACCGTGTTTGTAGGATGAGATTACCGCACCTTTTACAAGTCTCGCAATGACGGTAGGTATAATTCCAATTTGTTATTGTTAGTGCTT
This sequence comes from Gammaproteobacteria bacterium, assembly GCA_965207335.1. Classification (GTDB taxonomy): domain Bacteria; phylum Pseudomonadota; class Gammaproteobacteria; order PS1; family Pseudothioglobaceae. The sequence continues at coordinate 340,701 of OZ242267.1, read as the reverse complement.
TTTTAAATCGACATTTGGCATAATTCCAATTTGTTATTGTTAGTGCTTTTTTAAATCACACCGCTTTTGTAGCACGAGATTGCCACGACTTTTACAAGTCTCGCAATGACGGTGGGTATAATTCCAATTTGTTATTCTGGGTACTTTTTTAAAATCACATCACTAATATCTCACGACAAAAATATACCTTACAGGCACAATGTCTATATGGGGAGTTTGAGGGGCTGTTGTACGGTAACTGTAATACGAAAACTAGTTCTGCCCCTAATGGAGACCTTTGCACAAACATGAATAATCATCAGAACCCCGCTTTCCACTCACTTGATAATTTTTATCAAACCAGCTTTAGAACAACTAGGGCAGGCTTGATAAAATATCATCAATTAAGCAAAAATCAGAGCTCTGCTAATCATCTCTATTTATGCAAAGATCTCTAATAAAAAAACAATTGCTGTTAGGGGTTTGGGGATATTCCCCAAAGTAAGCTTTGCTTACTATTATGGGTACTTTTTTAAATCGACATTTGGCATAATTCCAATTCGTTATTGTTAGTGCTTTTTTAAAATCACATTACATTACAACCAACACCCACAAAACAAATATCTCACGACAAAAATATACCTTACAGGCACAATGTCTATATGGGGAGTTTGAGGGGCTGTTGTACGGTAACTGTAATACGAAAACTAGTTCTGCCCCTAATGGAGACCTTTGCACAAACATGAATAATCATCAGAACCCCGCTTTCCACTCACTGACATTAAGCAAAAATCAGAGCTCTGCTAATCATCTCTATTTATGCAAAGATCTCTAATAAAAAAACAATTGCTGTTAGGGGTTTGGGGATATTCCCCAAAGTAAGCTTTGCTTACTATTCTTGGTACTTTTTTTAATCGACATTTGGCATAATTCCAATTCGTTATTGTTAGTGCTTTTTTAAATCACACCGCTTTTGTAGCACGAGATTACCACGACTTTTACAAGTCTAGCAATGACGGTGGGTATAATTCTAATTTGTTATTCTGGGTACTTTTTTTTATATCGTCATTGCGAGCACTGCTTTTTAGTGTGTGGCAATCTCACGCCTTTATCAAGTCTCGCAATGACGGTAAGTATAAAAGAGGGATATATCAGGGACAGGCTACTTTTATCATAATTATGCATAGGTCTCAAAAATACACTTACTTAATAGCCAATAGTCCCTCAAAGGCTAAGTATTTTTGCACTGTAATAATATCTAAAAAACCAGCTCTGGTTAATAAATCAATATTACCCTTAGTAGAAAATGGCTCTAATACCCCTTTTAGACTGCGGTTTTTATTTATTATATCATCGGCACTATATCCTTGCCTTAATTTATAATCGGTGTAAAGAGTGGTAAATATATCCTGAAATCTAGCATCAAAAGCACGCATTTTCTCAAAAAATAATAATGCACCACCCCAATTAAGACTATTATATATTTTATTAATTAGTTGCTGCCGAACAGCAGTTGGTATAAATTGTACTGTGTAATAACAAATAATCATATCAGCTGGTGCTAAATCTATATCCATCACATTAGCATTTATAAACTGTATGTTATTAGTGGTATTTTTTTTGGCATAATTTATCATATCAGGCTCAATATCAACAGCAATAAAATTAGCGTTTTTATGACTATTATGCTTGGCTAATTTGTTAATTAATACACCAGTTGCACAGCCTATATCGTAGATATTAGAATCATTATGTACAAAAAAATCACTAATATCACAAATTAAACTATGGCCTTGTTCATAAAGAGGGACAGATTTTTTAATATGCTCGTTAAAATTAGTCGTAGCGTTGCTATCAAAACTCCAATTAGCTATGCTAGATGTGATATTATCACCAACTTTATTCATAAAATGGCATTTTAGTGGTATGCTGGATAATAATCCAAAAAGTGTAAAAGTGCAATACAACAGATAAAAACCTATGCCTGAAAAAACTGTTACCGCTGCTTTCTTCCGAATCTGACGGGGTTGGCAATTTATCACCACAGGACACCCATTGTATTGCGGTTATTATTTTACGCTATTTATATTTGTTTTATATAATTCTTGTGTAGTAGTAATTACTAGCAGAATAAAATTATTTGTCAAAAAGCTAATTGTATATTACTAAAAAAATAAAATTCTTAAGCAATAAATATTATACTGGTAAAACTAGTTTAATTATGAACATGCTGCTGAACTTACTGTACCTACAGTGCCTGCTGAACCTGTTGTACTAATGCTACTCCAACAACTACCAACACTAATAACAGTACCTACAGAACCTAAAGTACCTATAGAACCAAGAGATGCAGCACTTGAACCACGTAATTCGCCCGCCGCTGTCAATTTTTCAATGTCTTTTATTGATAAAGAGTGATTTGGCAAAACAACATATGTGGTATTTTTAGTATTAGTTATTACCTTAAATTCTATATCTTTGTTATTTTCATTACTTAACTCATTGATTGTTGAAGTTGGGTAATTTCGTAGTTTACTACGAAATTGTTTGCTATTAAGTAAGTTTTTGTTTATATTGTTTTCTTTCATTTTTTATATTATTTTTAAAGTATGATTTTAGTGACTAAATTTGCACGCATCCTTTTTCGGCTAATGCTGTGCCAGCAGTACTAGCAGTACCAGCAGTAGTACCAATTGTACTCATTGTATCAAGAGTGCTACCTATAGTACTCATTGTAGCAACAGTACTAGCAGTACCAATACTACCAATACTACCAACAGTAGTTGCCCTTCCAGCACTCACTTCACCCCAGTCCTGTAAAGATATTTGGTGCGAAAATACCACATATATTTTATCTTTAGTGTTTGTTACTACTTTTATTGGTATATCACTGTCATAATTACCCATATTCTCATCTTTAATGGTTTTTTTAGGGTTATTACGCAAATTATTACGAAATGATTTATCAAATAGTTTTTCTACATTATTTTGTGATTTTTTAGACATGATTTATCCTCATTTTATTTATTAAACATCAACAGAACCTAAAGAGCCAATACTACCAATGCTACTAGCACTAGCAAGCGTACTAAAACAGCCAATACAACTACCTCCAGTAGATGAACAACCTTCAGTACTTAATGTGCCTAATGAGCCAGCACTACCTACTGAACCAGCAGTAGATGCTTTAACACCTGCTTGTAAAGTCATAAGATCAATATTTTGTTCAGAAGGAAATACTACATGTATTTTATTTTTAGTATTTGTTACAATTTTAACTTGAACATTGTCTTTATAATTGCTATCCATTTCATAAAGAATTTTTGGATTTTTGCGTAATTTATTACGAAAATCCTTGTCAAACATTTTATTATTTATTGTGTTGTCTTCCATAATTTACTTTAATATTTTGATATTTATTACGATATTATATATAATACTGATAATATAAGTAATTATTTATGATATTTAATATACACTGTAATATGTTACACATATCATAGTAATATAGTAAATATATAACTGTATGCTAGCTAATAGTTATTATAGACTTATGCAAATTTATAATATAAATTATTTTCCTAAGCAAAGAGCTTGCTAATTAGCTAAATTAAAACCTTAAGTTGCATGGCTTTATCTAAGCTGTCTTTAGTGCCAATATCAAACCAAATTCCATTATGAATATCTGCCTGTAATTGCTTATTTACTATTAACTCATCAAAAATTATTTTTAATGGTAGTTTAGCTATATCTCTTGTGCTAAATACCTCTATTCTATACAAACCTATGCCTGAGAATGTCCAGTCATTGCTTAATTTATTTTGCATAACAATATCATCATTAGCAAGAGAAAAATCACCACTACTATTGTGTTTAGGGTTTTTTACCAACACTATTTTTGCCATGCAATTATTATTGCCAGTACTATCAAATTTTAGCTTTGTTAAATCATAATCACAAATAATATCACTATTTATCGCAATAAAAGGTTCATTTTTTAATAAGGGTAGGGCATTTATAATACCACCTGCTGTTTCTAATGCTAAACTATGCTCTCTACTATAATTAATTTTTATCCCAAAATCTGAGCCATCGCCTAAAAAAGCCTCTATTTTTTCTCCTAAATACGAGGTATTTATCACTATATCGTGAATATTTGCAGCTTTTAGTTGTTTTATAACCCTCTCTATTAGGCTAATACCGCCTACTTTTAACAATGGTTTTGGGGTATTTTTTGTAACAGGCATCATTCTAACACCTCTACCTGCTGCTAATATTATGGCGTGCATAATAATTGCCTAATTGTTGGCAATTCTTGATAATTGCCTAAGTTTGTCAATAGATATTTTTTAACCAAAGGAATATCAGCTAAGTATTGCTGTTTATTGTCTCTAATAGATAATCTAGCAAAAATGCCTAAGACTTTTAATTGTCTTTGGATGGCAATATTTTTAAAATCTAGTAAATACTGCTTATAAACAATATTTAACTTGGCTTTTTTATAATAATACAGTAATAATTTTTCTAAATAATCATCACTTAATTTATAATAAGCATCAGCTAATAAAGAGCATAAATCATATACATACGAGCCAATTATTGCATCTTGAAAATCAATTAAAAACTGTTTATTATTATGCAACATAATATTTCTACTGTGATAATCTTTGTGGATAAATACTTGTTTTTGTTTTAATATATTGCTTGCTATAAGCTCTAATTCTACATTTAGTGCTGTTTTTTGAAAATTACTTAATTTAACTAATTTTAGTTTTTCTAAATACCATTTTTTAAATAAATTCATCTCTAATATCAGCAGGGTGCTGTCATATTTTTGCTGGTTGTTTGTTAGGCTAATTTTTTGTATTTTAATTAAATTATCAATAGCCTCATGATAGTAATTTATAGGTATTATGCCTAAATTATTTTTACTATTTAATAAGTTTATATTGCCTAAGTCTTGTAATACTAAATAACCTAATGTTAGATTTTTATAGTGTATTTTTGGCACATTAATGCCATAATCTAGTAGAATTTTATGTACAGTTAAAAAATTATTAAACGATTGCAGTTCATAAGATGAGTCCATTATTACATATTGCTTATTATTGTTATTGTCTGTTAGACGAAAATATTTACGAAAACTAGCATCTGCTATGTTGTCATTTACAGTAAAGTTTTTAAATAGTGTTTTAAGCCAGATTATTAGTTGATTGTTTACATTATTCATAGGCAGTATTTTTAAGCACTACAAATTCATTATAAATTTGATACCATAATTTGCCTATTTTACCGTTGTTTATAGCCTTATCATCAACATAAGTAATTGGCATTAATTCTTTTGTAGAGCTACTAATCCAAACCTCATCTGCTTCTAATAAAAAACTTTTGCTAACTGCTTGTTCAATAATTTCAACATTGCATTTTTTAATAGCTTCTATAACCACAGCACGGGTTATACCTGATAGAATATGATTGTTTTCAGGATGAGTAAATACTGTATTATCTTTAACAACAAAAACATTACTCGATGCCCCCTCTGTTACCATATTATCTTTTAATAAAACCACTTCTTTTACATCTTTTTTGTTAATTTGTTGTAGGGTTAAAATATTTGCTAATAATGCTGTTGATTTAATATCACACCTAGACCATCTAATATCTAGTGAGGTTATTACTTTATTGGTTTTTGTTAGGGATTCTAGGTTAGGAATTGATAAATTTTGTGTATAAATAAATACAGTTTGTGTTAAATTATTACGGCTTATGTGTTTTCTATCAATATCACAACCTCTGGTGACTTGAATATAAATAGATAAATTAACAGAATTTTGCTTAGCAATTAATTTTAATAATATATTATGCCAGTCATCAAAATTATGAGGATTTTCTATCGCAATAGCATTTAGACTTTGTGCTAATCTATTTAAATGTTGTCGCAATCTAAAAATCTGGTTATTATATACTGGAATTACTTCATAAACGCTATCTGCAAATAAAAAACCTCTATCCATAACACTAATGTTAGCATCTTTTTTGTCTATGAATTTGCCATTTAGATAAACCATATCAACTCCTTAAAATAGTAATTTTATACTGTCAATCATTCTACCAAAAAACCCAGTTATAGGTGCATTTTCTAGTGCTATTAAGTCATAACTAGCAATTTCTTTATTGCTTAGAGTTATTATTAATTTGCCTAATTTATCGTCTTTTTTTATTGGTGCTATAATTCTTTTTGGTATTTTTATTGTTTGTTTAATATCCTTAAATTCCCCTCTTGCAATAGTTAAATTAGCATTTTCTTGCAAACCTATGGCAATATTATCTTTACTAGATTTATAAACTTTCTTACTAATTATTTTTTGATACTTCTTAGCTATATTTTGAGTTTCAAAAAACCTAAAACTATAATCTAATAATTTTTTTGATATTTGTCTTCTAGCACCTTTACTTTTAGCACCTAAAACAACTGATATTAAACGCATTTGTTTGCGTTTTGATGAAATAATTAAACAATAACCAGCTAATTCTGTATGTCCAGTTTTAATACCGTCTATAGTTTTATCACTCCATAACATGAAATTTCTATTTTTTTGAGTAATATTATTGTAAGTAAATTCTTTTTGACTAAATGTTTTATAATGCTCAGGGAATTCTTCTATTAGGGCAATAGATAATAAAGATAAATCCTTAGCAGTAGAGTATTGTTCTTTTTGGGGTAGTCCAGATGAGTTTTGAAATTGAGTATTATTCATAGCCAATTTTTTGGCATAATAATTCATTAGTTTAATAAAAGTCTCTTCATCTCCTGCTATATGTTCTGCAATAGCAATACTAGAATCATTTCCAGATTGGATAATCATTGCTTTTAACAAATTTTCTAATTTAATAGTTTCACCTTGTTCTAAAAAACTTCTAGAGCCTATTGCTAAACGAGCATTTTTACTAATAAATACATCGTCACTTGGGTTAATTAAGCCAGCCTTAATGCGTTTAAATGCCACATAGGCTGTCATAATCTTAGTAAGACTAGCTATATTGCGTTTTTTATCTAAATCTTGTGATGCTAGTATTTTTTTAGAGTTGTAATCAATAACACTATAAGAAACATTATTATCAATACTAGGAGGCGATGGAATTATGTATAAATCAGCGAATGCTAAAGTATTAATGACTAATAAAACAACAAAACTAAAAAGTTTGGGCAATTTAGGCATAATGATAAGTTTAAATTATAATATTATATCAACATTTATATATTTACTAATTGTAAAATAAGCACTTTATAGAATAAAATAATGATAAAAATAGCAATTAGTGGAAAATCTGGACGAATGGGGCAAGCCTTAACATGTGTTATAAAAAATTTTCCAAAAATACAATTAATATCAAGTTTAGATAAAGGCGATGATATTGCTAGCAAACTCAAAGATATAGATATTTTAATTGATTTTACCAGACCAGAAATTAGTATTCAATATTTAGAGTATTGCCATCGTAATAATAAAAAAATGGTAATTGGAACAACTGGATTCAGCGATAAGCAATTAATAAAAATATCAAATTACTCTAAAGATATTCCTATAGTATTAGCTCCTAACATGAGTATAGGAATTAATTTGATACTAAAATTATTAGAATTAAGCACAAAAATAATAGGCAAAGATGCTGATATAGAGATAATAGAAACACATCATCGTTATAAGGTAGATGCACCATCTGGCACTGCATTAAAAATGGGTGAAATAATAGCAAATAATCTAGGCAGAGATTTAAAAAAATGTGCAGTTTATGCCAGAGAGGGCATAATAGAGCCTAGAAGTAAACATACTATTGGTTTTTCTACTGTTCGTGGAGGTGATAGTGTTGGCGAACATACTGTCTGTTTTTTCTTAGATAGCGAAAGAATAGAAATAACTCATAAAGCATCATCTAGAGATACATTTGCAAATGGTGCTATAAAGGCATCTATCTGGCTAGAAAACAAAACAAGTGGTTGTTTTAACATGCAAGATGTACTTGGTTTATAAAAGAGAACTTTGCAAAAATTGAATTTTTACTAATTACCACTAGTTTATGCAAAGACCTCAAAAAAAGGATAACTTTATGTTGTATGCAATTATTAGTGAAGATGTAGAAAATAGTCTGCCAAAAAGAAAACTAGTACGCTCTAAACATATTGCTAGACTAGAAGAACTAAAATCACAAGGAAGACTAATATTAGCAGGACCACACCCAAATATAGACAGCAATGATCCTGGTGAGTTAGGTTTTAGTGGTAGTTTGGTGGTAGCAGAATTTAATGACTTAATTGATGCAAAAGAATGGGCGAACAAAGATCCGTATTACACCAGCGGGGTTTATAAATGTGTTACCGTTAAACCATTTAAAATGGTTTTGCCGTAGTTAGATTTATATAATATTTACTTCGTATAATTTATATTATGTAAAATTTACTATAAAACAATAAATATTACATAATATATACTAATGTTATATAAAGTTTATAAAAAACAATAAACATTTACATAACATAATAACAAAGAGTAAAGTTTACAAAACAAATATAACTATTTACATAATGTAGTAATAATAATAAAATTTATAAAAAACAATAAACATTTACATAACATAATAACAAAGAGTAAGGAAAACAGTAACCATTTACATAACACAGTAAATAAAACAGTAACCATTTACATAATGTAGTAATAAAGAATAACAAAGAGTAAGGAAAACAGTAACCATTTACATAATGTAGTAAAACAAAATGTAAACAACGATGGATATAATTTCAATTCTCAATTCTTAGTGCTTTTTTAAAATTAAAAATAGTTAGGTGAAAAGGATATTAGCAAGAAATGGACTTCAATCCAATAATAAATCAACTATATAGCGTTCTATGGTATTTGGTGCCATTAGTGTTTTTGGCTGGGCTACTAAAATCACCTTGGTTTAAGGGAGTATTAGGTGAGTTTCAAGTAAATATGCTTTTAAAGATATTCTTATCAAAAGATACATATCATTTGCTAAAGAATGTCACATTACCTACGGATGACGGTACAACCCAAATAGATCATATCCTGGTTTCGAAATATGGTGTGTTTGTCATAGAAACAAAAAACATGATGGGTTGGATATTTGGTTCCCCAAATCAAAAGGTCTGGACACAAAAAATATTTAAACATTCGAACAAGTTTCAAAATCCAATACACCAAAATTACAAACACCTTAAAATTTTAGAACATTTTCTAAATGTCGGCTCAGAAAACATTTATTCCGTCATTGTTTTCGTTGGCAACAGTACTTTTAAAACTAAAATGCCTGAGAGCGTAACTTATGCTGGCGGGTGCATTAGATATATTAAATCAAAATGCGATGAAGTATTAACCCAAGAACAGGTTTCTGAAGCCATTGAGGTCATCCGTAGCGGCAGGCTTAAACCTAGCCTAAAAACAAATCGCGATCATATTGCGTATGTTAAAGAAATAATCGAGTCAAAGAAAAATGAAAAAACCTGCCATAAATGTGGCTCAAATCTGGTGCTAAGAGAGGTAAAAAAAGGCACTAATGCGGGGAGCAAATTTTGGGGTTGTTCAACATTTCCAAAATGTAGGGCAATGGTAAAAATCACTTAACAATGCAGTTGCACTATAGGTTACAAATTCTTCAATTTCAATTTTCCCCATTTTTTCAGGGTGTTTTTCATTGTGAAATAAAATATAGCGTTTTATCCAACTAAGATAGGTTTTTTCAGTTTGATAACTATAGTGTTTAAGGCGAATTTTATCACGAACAATTTCTAATAAATCATTATGGTTATTTAATGTTAAAAATATTATTTTTTTTAAAATATATTTAATAAAATTAAAAATAGTTAGTGTATGATTATGTATTTAATAAATAGTTATGCAAAAAAGGAAATAGAGCCTGGTGGTTGAAAAAATAGATAATTTAAAAGTAATGGAGAAAAGAGCTCGAAGGGTCGATTTTTTGCTTTTCGATTTAGACGGCACATTAGTTAACACTGACTATGCAAACTTTTTGTCATATAAAATGGCTATTGAACAAGTTCAAAAAACTAAACAATATTTGACTTTTCAACCTAGTAAAAGGGTAACTCGTGAAGTAGTCAGATTGCTTGCTCCCAGGCTTAGTGAAGAAGATTATATGGAAATAGTCAAAATAAAAGAAAATTTATACCCTGATTATTTACACGAAACAAAATTAAATATTATGGTAGCAAGCATACTAGATACTTTTTCTTATAAAGAACGGATTTTGATTACTAATAGCCATAAAAATCGTGCGTCTGTGTTATTAAAGTGGCATCAGATAATTGATAAATTTGACAGATGTTTTTATAGAGAAGATATGGTCTCAGGGATCAATAAATATCAGTATGTATTATCTGTTTTGTGTATATCGGCTAGTTCGGTAGTAGTTTTTGAAAATGATGAATCTGAAATAGAAAAAGCTATTTTGCTAGGTATTCCATCTGAAAATATATTTATGGCAGTGTAAAATGTTGCATGATTATTTAATCGAACCTAACGAATATTTAAGAAAAAGAGTTCAATCGTTCTACAATTCAGATTATTTTGGGGGTGGTGACAGACGGCGTTTAAAAGGTACTATTGAAAATATTGTCTGCACATTTAAAAATGACATTACACCTTATACCGATAGTGTGTTACAAGATACAGTCCAAGAATTAAGTCAAATACTGATAAATGATTTACCTGATATTCTGCAATATACAACACTGAATGCGTTAACAGTCTGCGTTGTCCCAAGAGCAAAAGTAACCTATAAAAAAGATCAATTATTGTTCAAATCCACTATTAGTAAAGTAGTAAACCAATTATGTGGTTTTAATGATGGTACTGATTTCATTATCAGGCATGCAGATACTCGAACAACTCATAGAGACAGAGCTGGTTATGGTGGAAATGGAGATTTACCTTATCCAGGAATTACAAAAAAAACTTGCACAATATCAAAAGAAGTAAAGGGAAAGAATATTTTATTAATAGATGACTTGTACACAAAATCGATCAATATTGATGAGGATACAATACAAGCCCTTTTAGATAAAGGTGCAAACGAAGTGTTTTTTTATGCTATCGGACGTACAGCTAGATAAAACCGAGGGAATAAACAAGATGAAATATACTGAAAACTCAATCAATGTAATGGCAGCAAGAACTTATAAGGGAATTGGTAGAGCTTGGATTGTAAAAAATTTAGCCAGTAACAAAACTGAAGAAGAGATTGTAACCTTATTAAATAAAGATTCAAAGGTAGATTATCGAATAACACTCGATGACCTTGATAGGAAAAAGGTAACTATTAAAAATTTATTAATCAAGTCAAAAGATTTTATTGATGGTGTTGTTGCTATTGGAGATGATGATTTTCCTCCACATAGAGGTGTGGTAAAAAATAGTGAAAAACCAGTTTTCTTATTTTATCGCGGAAATTTATCTCTATTAAATGCCAATAACGATAATATAGCTGTTATTGGCTTACTCAAGCCAGATGAAGAGACTGAAGAGATAGAAAGAGATGTGGTTGCAAAATTGGTTGAAAATGGTGTAACGATTGTAAGTGGATTGGCTTTTGGTTGTGACACAATCGCCCACAGACAAGCGTTAGACTCAAAAGGATATACAGTGGCTATCCTGCCTAGCCCATTAAATAATATTATGCCAGCAAAAAACAAGGGGTTGGCAAACGAGATTGTAAAAAATAACGGGCTCCTTATTACTGAATATTTAACAGATGTTAAATCAAAACGAGAATTAGGCGGAAGATACCAAGAAAGAGACCGGTTACAAGCTTTGTTCAGCAATTCTATCGTCTTGTCAGCTAGTTATGCAAAAAATGATTTGGGCAATGATAGTGGCTCAAGGTTGGCAATGGGGTATGCGCTAGATTATTCAATTCCAAGAGCTGTTATATCTGGCTCAGAAAATAACTTGCATAACCCCAAATATGATTTAAATAGGCAAATTCTTGAAGAAGATCCAAGAACTATAAAAATTGATAATAATAATATGCAGTCTATTATAAAAAAATTAATGTCAGTTAAACCAAAAATAGCGGAAAAACAAGTAGCTCAGCAAAGCATGTTCTGATTAGTGTAAATTAAAATTGCATAACAAGTAGCTCCAGCGGACAATTTAAAGTGGTACTTTTTTAAAATAACACCACAAATATCTCACAACAAAAATATAAATTACAAGCAAAATATCTATATGGGGAGTTTGAGGGGCGGTTGTACAATAGCTGTAATGAAGGAACTAGTTCTGCCCCTAATGGAGACCTTTGCACAAACATGAATAATCATCAGAACCCCGCTTTCCACTCACTTGATAATTTTTATCAAACCAGCTTTAGAACAACTAGAGCAAGCTTGATAAAATATCATCAATTAAGCAAAAATCAGAGCTCTGCTAATCATCTCTATTTATGCAAAGATCTCTAATAAAAAAACAATTGCTGTTAGGGGTTTGGGGATATTCCCCAAAGTAAGCCTTGCTTACTATTATGGGTGCTTTTTTCATATATCGTCATTGCGAACACTGCTTTTTAGTGTGTGGCAACATACTGGTACTCAATTATTCCAACTCGTTATTGTTAGTGCTTTTTTAAAATAACACCACAAATATCTCACAACAAAAATATAAATTACAAGCAAAATGTCTATATGGGGGTTTAAGGGGCTGTTGTACAATAGTTATAGTGTACAAACTATTTCTGCCCCTAATGGAGACCTTTGCACAAACATGAATAATCATCAGAACCCCGCTTTCCACTCACTTGATAATTTTTATCAAACCAGCTTTAGAACAACTAGAGCAAGCTTGATAAAATATCATCAATTAAGCAAAAATCAGAGCTCTGCTAATCATCTCTATTTATGCAAAGATCTCTAATAAAAAAACAATTAAAACAACTTAATATGCACTGAATAACCTGTAATTGCTGTTAGGGGTTTGGGGATATTCCCCAAAGTAAGCTTTGCTTACTATTATGGGTACTTTTTTAATAGGCAGTTGGCATAATTCCAATTCGTTATTGTTAGTGCTTTTTTAAATTACACTATATTTGTAAGATGAGATTGCCACGCCTTTTTACAAAGTCTCGCAATGACGGTTAGTATAATTCCAATTCGTTATTGTGGGTACTTTTTTTAAATCACACCACAAATATCTCACGACAAAAATATAAATTACAAGCAAAATATCTATATGGGGTGTTTGAGGGGCGGTTGTACCATGGTTGTAATGAAGGAATGAGTTCTGCCCCTCAATTAAAAAACAATAAGATTTGTTGTTGTCTCTTTGGATGATGTGATGGGGTTGGTCTTTTATTGTTATTCTTGGTTGTCTTGACATTTTGATTGGGGGTTGTATAATTAAGTTTTATTATACTTAAAATCAAAGGATACTGACCCCTTTGATTATTCTTGGTTGTCTTGACATTTTGATTGGGGGTTGTATAATTAAGTTTTATTATACTTAAAATCAAAGGATACTGACCCCTTTGATTATATATTTTTGTTTTTTATAACGGAGCAGTAAAGAGTGCTTACAAAATTGAAGATTCTAAATATGGACCTATAAAGATTATATACTGGGGGTAAAAATAAATGAATACAAATATTAGTAGTGTAGTAAATGAAATAAATAATACATTTAATACTTTTATTTCTAAAATTAATGAACCATTCGAGCAATTTAATAAATCTATTGAAGAAATTAATGATAAGGCAGAGCAATTTCATAAATTTATTGAAGAAACAAATGATAAACTTCCTGCTGTTTTAAAAAAACTTATGAAATGTGGTTGGTATTTTGACATTAATATGCAACTTTCATGGATACATAAGTTAGAAAGAGACTTGAAAGAGCCAAATAATATTGAGTTAATAGAGCAACTATTTGAAATGTATTTTGATAAGAATATTAACAACATTAAGAATAATGTAATATCTAAATACACAAATAGAGAGCATATATTAGAAGATGCATTTAAAGCACATAAACAAGGTAAATATAATTTATCAGTTCCAATATTTTTAATTCAAATAGATGGTATTTTTAAAGAAATAACTTGCGGTGAAAACTTCTTTATGAATAATAATAAAAATAAAATAAATAAATTTATCAATGAGAATGATATTGATGGTTTTAGTAAAATATTTTTTAATTCTCTGAAGCAAAAAGCATCCATAGATAATCATGTCAATGAAGAAACAAAAATACCAAATCGCCATTATATTTTGCATGGAAATGCATTAAAATACGGCACAAAAAGAAATAGTTTAAAGGGTATATCACTGCTAAATTATATTGTAGAATTGTCGCAAAAATAATAAATCAATATGGATGATATATTTTTAGTAAAAATAATAACTTATGACTATAAAAGCCCCTAACTAATCACTGAAGTGGGACTGGGGAAACGCACCCCAGCCCCTTAGTTCAAATGTTAGGTAGCAAACATAACAAATATATGAAAATTATAATTATAATATTAGTGATATTTTTTATCGTAACTAAAAGTAATGCTGGATTTTTTTCAGATATTGTTGAAAACCCTAAAGAATTCTTTTCAGATGTTGCCGAAAGCCTTGATGAAGGTATAAATAATAGTGCTATTTTTTTACATAAAGAGGGGTTAATTAGTTATAAATTTGTAAGGACAACAAATAAACCTATAAATAGGGCTTTTGGCATAAAGTTCGGTAGTGTATTTGAAAAAGCAAAACCATCTAAAATAGAGTGGCTTGGTAAAGAGATTAGCACTGAATTCCAGCCTATGAATGCTATCTCATTTTTATCAAAATTTGAGGTATTTGTAGATGAGAATAAAAAGGTATATAAAATATTAGCACAAAGCAATCCTGCAAAGGGAAGAAAAGATTGTGAAATGCAAATAAAAAAATTTGTAGATATTGTAGAACAAAAATATGAAGTAATATTTTATAGTAGCAGAATGTCTTTTATGGGTCAGGACTCAATGGCTTTAATTAGTAATGTACATAATTCTGGAGTAATCACGGTTAAATGTGATACTACCACGCAAACTGACGACTATACTAAAGATAGACAAAAAGATTATATTAATTGGAATTTATATGTAGAATATAATAATAAATCAATAGAATCAAATTTTGATAAATATTTAAGGGGACTAAAATTACAAGAACTAAAAATAGAGAATAGAGATAATAAGAAGCGTAAAAATAAGTACAATAAGTATGATGTTTAACAAAATAAATCAAAGTATAACAAAAAAAATCAAGAAATCAAGGGAGTCAGTATCACTTGATTTTTAATTTTAGTAAAAACAATGACTTATGACTATAAAAGCACCTAACAAATCATTCCAGCGGACGGCTTACACCGCTCGCTGAGTTTGGGCGTTATACACAGAGAGTTTTAGGGACACAATACTTAATTGCACCATATTTGTAAGATGAGATTGCCATGCCTTTATCAAGACTCGCAATTACGGTGGGTATAATTCTAATTCTTCATTGTTGGTACTTTTTTTAATCGACATTTAGCATAATTCCAATTCGTTATTGTTAGTGCTTTTTTAAATTACATCGCTTTTGTAGCACTAGATTGCCACGCCTTTATCAAGGCTCACAATGACGGTGGGTATAATTCTCAATTCTCAATTCTCAATTCTTAGTACTTTTTTTAAATCACACCGTGAATATCTCACAACAAAAATATACCTTATAAGTACAATGTATATATGGGGAGTTTGAGGGGCTGTTGTACAATGGTTATAGTGTGCAAACTAGTTCTGCCCCTCAATTAAAAAAACAATTGCTGTTAGGGGTTTGGGGATATTCCCCAAAGTAAGCCTTGCTTACTATTTTAGGTACTTTTTTTAAATCACATCGCTTTTGTAGCACGAGATTGCCACGCCTTTTACAAGGCTCGCAATGACGGTGGGTATAATTCTAATTTGTTATTGTGGGTATTTTTTTTACATCGTCACTACAAACATTGCTTTTTGTCTCAGGCAACATAATAGTACTCAATTACTCCCACCGTCATTGCGAACACTGCTTTTTGTGTGTGGCAATCTCACGCCTTTATCAAGTCTCGCAATGACGGTGGGTATAATTCTAATTCGTTATTCTGGGTACTTTTTTTATATATTGTAATACTAAAACTAGTTCTGCCCCTCAATTAAAAAACAATAAAATACAAAATGTTTACATTATATTTTGTATTTATACAACATATAATACAAAAATTATGTAAAAACCCCCTACACAACTTTATACAATTATGCAAAAACTAACCCTACTTTACATTACAACTTTATATAATAAAAAAAATTATGTAAAAATTATACAACTTTACTTAAATTATACAAAAACTCTACTATAAAATAAAAAATTATTAAAAAATTATCTATAATAAACACTATGACAAATCAAACATTCTTTACAAAAATAACACTGATAATTTGTGCCATTACTATACCTGTTTGTTTTTTCTTATTAACACAAATATTATCTTGGTCTTATTATTGGATACTATTGGGTTTTATATTTAGTATTCCTAATATATTATCTTTGCTACGAGTGCATTATTATCGTATTAATTTTTTATCTAATTTATTAGCATTATTTTTAATAGTATCTGTCGCATCAGTATTACTTTGGCAAGCACTTCTTAACGGTCAACGGGTAGATTTATCAATTAATTTGCTTATTTTGATACTAGCACTTGTTATAGCAGCTACACAACAATTACTGTGGCTTAATTACAATAATACAACAGACAAAACAAGTTTGCATAAAATTATTGAGCAAGCATTACCAACACCGCCTGTTATTAATACCTTTTGTATTGCCCTTATTATAGCTGATATGTGCATAGCATGGCTATCTGTATCGGACTCTGCTATTGTAAGTCAATTAGCGGTAAAATTTTTACAACGAGGAATAATACCACCTATTACTTTAACTTTATTTTTTTGGGGCTTGTTATTATTTGTAGCTAAATGGCTATTAATGGCAAAGGAAATGCATAATTTTTCTAATAATACTTCTTACTTAAATAGTGCATACGAAAATAACTATCATAATAGTAAAGAAACACTAGGTAATATGATTTGGCAGCAATTTGAAGCATTCTATGCCCTGCCCCGTTATATTAACTGGGCTATACCAATATTAGGTTTTATTGGTACTGTATTAGGCATTTCTTTGGCAACACAAAATTTAGGTATTATTTTAGAAAACAGTACCTCAGAAGTAACACAATTATTAACATCGGCACTAACTCCTCTTGGTATTGCATTTGATACTACGCTAATTGCCCTTTCTTTATCAATAATTTTAGCATTAATACAAACTCTTTTGTATAGGTGGGAAGAACGACATTTAATTAATTTAATAGAGAAACTTGATTGAAACAAGTATTTTTTAAACCAAGAGGATATCACTTACGAGGTGATATTGATACACCAACTATTGAAGTGTTTGGTTCAGCATTAGCACTTCTTATTATTATTTTCATCTTGACTAATTTAGTAGTCTCAAAAAACATTACTGCTATGCTTGAACGCTCAACAGAGGCAGCAAAATATAAAGTATCATGGCAAGATGGCAGTGAGGGATTTGTTGTCATATCCTATGCTGATAAAATACGAATTATAGAAACCAATGAAGAGATAATAAAGGCTAATATTTGTAAACAAAATAGCCCTTTCATCCGTTATGTAGAAAAAATTTACAATAATAAAAATCGTAAACAATTAATATTTGCTATCACAGATAAAAGTGTAGAAACAATGGCTATAGCCCGTGAATGTCTGCGAGTACACTATTTAAATAGATCGATAAATATTGGTTGGATTATAGCTAATAAAGACTTACTTTCTACCGTGCGTTTGCAAGATTTACCTAAGCATATAAAACGCTCAATAAGACCGTAATAATGAGGGCATCAGATTTCTCTTTTAAACATGGTGGCGTTGCATTAGCTGATATTTTAGCAAACAGTGTAGCAGTTATTATTATTCTTATTATTATCTCACTAAATGTACAGCAACAACAAGCACAAGATGAACTAGAAAAAAATGCTGATGTTACATCTTTATTAGCCCGACAATTATCTAGTAGTGTAGTATTTAATGACCTACCATCTAGTCCCCCTGCTAGACTGCATGATTATAATTCCTGCATAATAACACACGACTGCAATCCAACAGAAGCACCAATTATTGAATTGCATAATGGTTATATGCGTATTTTTAATGTTAATACTAATATGTATAGGAATGAGTTATTACGAGAAAATAATGCCTTTGATAGATATATAAATACTCTAAGTGACATAGAAAAACAAAAAATACGCATTGATATACATTCTGTTAGTGAATATTATGTTGTGCTTGCTATATTAAGAGAGCATAATATCCGCCCACGACATTGGCATTATTTAGGTGAACATTTACCACCTTTGAAAAATAATATTCTTAATTCAGAAAAAACTTTTGGCAATCAACAAGCTGATAACAATACACAAGATGAGGCAGAAAAACAAAATAATAACAACTATAAAGGAGAAACACTAAATGAAAAGCAAGGAGAAGGACAAGCACAACAAATAACACAAATATTACAATACACTAACTTAGCAGATGCAAACACAATGCAAGAATTAAATTATGATAGTTTACTGCCACCTACACAACAATCTAGTGGTCTAAGTCAAGAAGAAATACAAAACATAGCTAACAGTGATATTCCTGATATTCAAAAATACCTTAGCCTTTATTATAATCAAGCTATTTATACAGAAGATGATTACCAAAAAGCCATACAAAAAGGAGTAGGAAAAACCCCAGGAGAGCGCTCAATGAAAATCCATATTCCTAATATAGACACAAAAAACCAAACAAATAATAATGAAGAAAATGAAGAAATTACATTAAAAGCACAAGAATATAACATAGTTGTGCTTAGTTATTTATTTAAACTTCTTGAGATTGCTGAAAAGCAAAAAACCTTAAATATAACTAATGCTGATACGCTAATAAGATATTTTGCTAGCAAACAAATAAACTTAGAAAAACTATCTTATTATCCATTGGTAAAATTAATAGCTAAGGCTTTAGATGAGCAAAAAAATCCTGCTTATACCCCTCTTAGTGCTATAGTTAATAAAGCAAATTCTAACAATAATAAACTACTACTTAAAACTAATTCTCCTATGCCAAAAATTATTCTACAAACTCATCAGTTTACACCTTGGGTTGAGCCACTTATAAAACTAAATGAAATTAAACCCTCACTGCTTATGCGTCTTTACCCTAGCTTGTTTAAAGGAGAAGTATTAGATATTCCTAAGGGCTATACTATATTATTACACCCAGAGCAATGGCAAAACCAAGAAATAAGATGGCGACCTATTGCTGTTTTAGATGCTAAGTTAGAAGATATTAGTCTAGGATTTGTTTATTCTAGCCTTGATGGTAACAAATTAGCTATAGATTCTGGTGCTAATCAATTACGACTAAATAAAATACCAATAGCCAACCCTCTTATTAGTA
Organism: Gammaproteobacteria bacterium; assembly: GCA_965207335.1. Lineage (GTDB taxonomy): Bacteria > Pseudomonadota > Gammaproteobacteria > PS1 > Pseudothioglobaceae. The sequence continues at coordinate 321,120 of OZ242267.1, read as the reverse complement.
GCCAAGATAATAGTCAAAGTTTAATGCCTTTAATATGGTTTATTGCATTAATTGTACTATTAATGTTATTATTTCGCTATCATATTAAAAAAAGTAATTAAGAGACATTTGCACAAACATGAATAATCATCAGAACCCCGCTTTCCACTCACTTGATAATTTTTATCAAACCAACCTTAGAACAACTAGGGCATGCTTGATAGAATATCATCAATTAAGCAAAAATCAGAATTCTGTTAATCATCCCTATTTATGCAAAGGTCTCTAATAATGAAGTATAAATTATCTACAACTTTATTTATTATTATAATAACTTTATTATTATTTGTATGGTGGCGTTGGATTTATTTAGCACCTAAAAATTTAGACTTAGTAACAGTACAACAACAAGAGCCTGTTATTATCCATCCTCTTGATATATTATTACAAGAGCATTTAGCATATCTTAAAAATAACACTCAACTATTAGCACAATTTAAACGCCATCCTAGTACTACTAACTTAACTGGCATGTTAGTTGATAAATGTGAGGTAACACAGGGTAATTTTAGACGATTTGCTAGCTGGCAAGCACTACAAATAAAAACAACTAAAAAACACCAAAAACAACCAAAAAATTGGCATTATAAAAGTCAAACACAAGACCATAGCATATTAGGGCAATTAAATGTTAGTGTAGGCGGTATTAGTTTTTTTGATGCTTGGGCTTATTGTAAATCAGCAAATGGTAGATTGCCAACCGCCCAAGAGTTTGAAGCTATCAGTACTGGCAGTAATAACACTATATATCCGTGGGGCAATACATTTAATAGCTCACCATGGCAATACCAAGATAGTATATTAAATATTGCCCCAAGTTGTAACTCATATCCAAAAACAGATAATGAAGATGGTATTCATGATTTAGGTAATAATTTATTAGAATGGACTACCTTAAATAATAAGCCTGTTTTAATGGGCGGTAATGCTTATAATCGTCCTTATAAACTAAATGCAATAAACCTAATTCGCCGCAGAGCAGCTTTTGATTTTCGCTCACAATATTCTGGTTTTCGCTGTGTTTATGATAGTAAAAATAATAATATTAGCTCACTTACCATGCCATGGGCCAGTACTAGTAGTGTAGTTTTTATACCACCAGCAACTCGTATATTAGGTCCATCTATAATAGCAAAAATACCAGCTCTTTTAAATAATTTAACAGATAGTCAATTAGGTACTATCAAGCATTTTCCCCTTAACAATAAAAAACTCAGCTTAAAAGTAATGCGTTATGAAACTAGCAATGCTCTTTATGAGCTTTTTTTACTAGACCCTTTAGTTTATTTAGGGTTTTACAATAATCCCAAACAACCTGATAATATTAACCACACTCCAAGTAATTGGCAACAGCAAAAGCAAAAACCTCAACACCCTGTTAATAATATAACTTGGTGGAGTGCTTGGGCTTTTGCTAACTGGATAGGTGGTAGCTTGCCATCTGCCCAGCAATGGGAGGCATTAGCTGGTAAAAATCTAACCCGCTTTCCATATGGTAATAAATATAAAGCTTCTATAACAATAAATAGAAATCCTTTACAAATAATGACTGGTCCATTAAATCTTAGTGCATCAAAGGATGATAGTAAAAATAATATTCGTGGCTTTTCTGGTAATGTTGCAGAATGGACTAACACAACTATTTTAAGAGATAATACTTTTGCTATAATAATCAAAGGTGGTAGTTACTTAATGCCTGAGGAATCCGCACAAATATCACAAACTAGTGAAGCCCTGCCTAACTATACAAACAATGATCTTGGTTTTCGTGTTGTTTTCCCAATAAAAACTAAATAGTAAATTTTAATTATTTATAAAGCCAGCACTACCAGCAGTAAAAGTACTAGAAAAACTACCGACAGTAGAAGATTCAGTTCTCACAAACATTAAGTATAGTTAAACATGCAAGCGAAGAAACATCATCAAGACCAGCATTCATGTCTTGTAAATCAGAATATTGTGATTATAATAATAAAAAAGGTAGTAGTTATTTAATGCCAGAAAAATTAGGAAACCCAATCTTTTTTATCATTAGTTACAGAAGAAGCAGAACCAAGAGTAGAAGTACTAGAAAAACTACCTACAGTAGAAGATTCAGTTCCTAGAGACCCTAATGTACTTACACAGAAAGCCGTAGAAGCATTATCAAGACCAGCGTTAACTTGTTGTAAATTAAGATATTGTGAATCCTTAATATAAGGTATTATAAAATATGTAGTGTCTTTTGCTGATTTAACAACTTTATATTGCATAGCTTTATTTATGCTAATACTTTTATCATATAAGTTGTTTGCAATACTTTCATCAGTTAATTCGCGTATTGCAGTTTCATCATTACGCAACAAACGGGCACGAAATTCTTTATTATAAAACTTTTTATAAATATAATGTTTTTTCATTTTTATTCCATTTTTATTTTAAAAATAATTATATATTATCATAACTACACCGCATCATAACTTTATACATAAATTAGTTTACATTATACTATTTATTGATAGAGTTTTAACATTTTACATTAAGACTTATAAATAACAAGTGTTAACACTAAGAGTTTAAGTTATTACGCAATAGTATTTATAATAAATTTTATTCTAAGTAATAAATATTTTTATTAGCTTAACAAACCGCTTTCTTTAATACCATCAAAAATAAACTGAACAGCTAAAACAGACAACAAAACACCCAAAACCCTACTTATAACTTGTACTCCTGTTATACCTAAAAACTTTTGTATTTTACCAGCTAAAAGCAATGCTATTAATGTTACAAACAAAACTAGTAACAGTGATGCAATTACCATTATTTGTAATAAAATATCGCCTTGTGTATTTGCCATAAGTAAAATAGCAGCCCCCATTGCACCAGGTCCTGCTATTAGCGGAGTTGCTAATGGGAATACAGAAATATCCTGTTTTGTCTCTGCTTCTTTTTCTTCTTCATAAGTTGTAGTAGTAGCCCCAGATGAGCGGGCAAATACCATCTCAATAGCAATTAGCAATAATAATATGCCACCAGCTGTTCTAAGTGCGGCTATAGATATATCTAAACTAGATAGTAACGCCTCTCCAAAAAGTGCAAATACAAGTAAAATAGCAGTAGCAATTAATATACAACGAATTGCCATAACACGCCTATATTTAGCCGTTTCAGTAGCTGTTAGTACAACAAATACTGCAACTACATCAATAGGACCTATTGTGGCAAAAAAAGTAGCTGTAGCGATAATAGCAGTATCAAGCATTTAGATTTTTTATTTTTAAATAATTATTTAATAGTCTTAACTAGTTAAGACCCTTATTTAATATTGTTAACCTAAGAATTGAATCATAATACCAGCTGCTATGGCAGAGCCTATAACTCCTGCTACATTAGGCCCCATAGCATGCATTAATAAAAAATTATTAGGATTTGATTCTAAGCCAACTTTATTAGATACTCTAGCCGCCATAGGAACAGCAGATACTCCAGCCGAGCCAATTAATGGGTTAATTTTATTTTTACTAAATATATTCATTATTTTCGCCATAATAACACCAGATGCTGTGCCGATAGCAAAGGCTACCATTCCTAGTAATAAAATTCCTAAGGTATCAAAACGCAAAAAACTATCTGCCATAAGTTGCGACCCAACAGCTAAGCCTAAAAATATTGTAACTATGTTGATTAATGAGTTTTGAGCAGTATTGCTTAATCTATCTACTACCCCAGATTCTCTCATTAAATTACCAAAAGTAAACATGCCAATAAGTGGTAGTGCATCTGGTAACAATAAGCCTACCAATAATAACAATAATAATGGGAAAATTATTTTTTCAGTTTTTGACACTACTCTTAGTTGTTTCATAACTATTTGTCGTTCTTTTTCGTTGGTCAACAAACGCATAATAGGCGGTTGAATAAGTGGTACTAATGCCATGTAAGAGTAAGATGCAACAGCAATAGCACCCAGTAAATCAGGCGATAATTTAGAGGCAACATAAATAGAAGTAGGTCCATCAGCACCGCCTATAATGCTAATGGCAGCAGCATCTTTTATACTAAAATCAAATATTCCTACAGCACTTAAAAATATTGCACCTAAAAATGTTGCAAAAATACCAAATTGTGCGGCTGCACCTAATAATAAAGTTTTTGGATTTGAAAGTAGTGGCGAAAAATCAGTCAAAGCACCAACACCCATAAAAATTAATAATGGAAAAACAGCTGTAGTAACTCCAACTTCATATAATACATGTAAAATACCACTACCAGTTGCTATATCAACTCCAGGTATATTACTTAATATAGCCCCAAAGCCAATAGGTAATAATAATAATGGTTCAAATTTTTTGGCTATTGCTAAATATAATAACAATAAACCAACTATCAGCATTACAAACTCTCCAATAGTTAATTGATATAAACCTGTTTGATGCCATAAAATTTCCATACAATATCCTAATGAATCATAGTCAATAATTTATCACCAACAGCTACAGTTTTATCGTTATTTACAAAAATATCTACTATTGTTCCTGATTTAGTAGCTAAAATTTCAGTCTCCATCTTCATAGCTTCTAATACTACTAAAACATCGCCCTTTACAATCTTTTGACCCTTAGCTACTTTAACATCAATTATATTGCCTGCAAGAGGTGCTGATATTGTATCTATATCTGTTTTATCTATATTATCTGCTATATCATTTGTAACTACCTTGTCATTTATTTGTTGCTTTTTACCATCTATTTTGCCCTCTGGGGTCATTGCTGTTATCTCGCCACCTGATACCAGTACAGAATAAGAATTGCCTTTAAAAGATACTGTATATGAAGAATTCTCTTTATTAGAATAATCTTTTTGACCATTATTTGCTATATCTTGCGGAGGTTTTTCAAAAAAACCTGGATTATTTTTATTTATAAAAAATGTTAATGCTACTTTGGGAAATAATGCATAAGTTAATAAATTTTCATCATAGTCGCCAATTAGTTTTATAGATTTTTCTTTGACAATTTTTGCTAATTCTTTTTTTAATATTGCTAATTCTGGCTCTATTAAGTCTGCTGGTCTGCAAGTTATTAGTTTGCCGCCATTTAATGCCCTATCTTGTAATTCTTTATTAACTGGTGCAGGTACTCGTCCATATTCTCCTTTTAATACTCCTATGGTTTCTTTGGTAATAGTTTTATAACGCTCAGCTGTTAAAACATTAAGCACAGATTGTGTGCCAACTATTTGTGATGTTGGAGTAACCAAAGGGATATATCCTAAATCTTTTCTAACTTTTGGAATTTCTAGTAAAACCTCATCCATTCTGTCTAAAGCATTTTGCTCTTTTAGTTGATTTTCCATATTAGTTAGCATGCCTCCTGGGACTTGTGCTAATAATATTCTAGAATCAACACCTCTTAATGTGCCTTCAAACTTAGCGTATTTTGCTCTAATTGGACGAAAATAATTATCAATCTTAGCTAGTTTTTTTAAATCTAATCCTGTTTTTCTAACGCCGTGTTCTAATATTGACACTATAGAATTAGTAGCAGAATGTCCATAAGTCATACTCATAGAGCCAATAGCTGTATCTACACTATTAACACCAGCCTCAATAGCTTTTATTAATGTTACACTGGATAAACCTGTGGTTGCATGGCAATGCATATGAATTGGTATGCTAATATTTTCTTTTAATTTAGTTATTAATTCGTATGCAACATAAGGTTGTAATAAGCCTGCCATATCTTTAATACATAATGAATTTGCACCCATATCTTCAATTTTTTTGGCTAATTCAAGCCATAAATCTAGAGTATGAACAGGGCTTAGCGTATAAGATATAGTCCCTTGAGCATGCTGTTTTAATTTTAAAGTTTGATTAATAGCTGTTTTTAAATTATTAATATCATTCATAGCATCAAAAATACGAAACACCGATATACCATTTTCAACGCTTTTATCAATAAATTTACGCACCACATCATCACTATAATGACGATAGCCTAGTAGGTTTTGCCCTCTTAGTAGCATTTGTTGTCTAGTTTTTGGCATAACTTTTTTAATTTCTTTGATTCTGTCCCAAGGATTTTCACCTAGATAGCGAATACAAGAATCAAAAGTTGCCCCACCCCAAGATTCAATAGACCAATAGCCAATATCATCTAAAGCGTCAGCAATTGGAAGCATATCATCTATTCTAAGTCTAGTAGCTAATAAAGATTGATGTGCGTCTCTAAATACTAACTCAGTGATACCAACATTAGAGGTGTCAACAGTTTTTTTATTTTTTTTAGGAAATAAATTAAACATTTTTAATATGTTGTTTTATAGCATTTTTAATAACAAATTCTGCTTCTTCATCTATGTTGGTATTTTCTGTATTATTATCAAAATATTTATTTACTATATAAGACATTATTTTTATTAGTAATAAAAATAAACATAAAAAACCGACTACAAAGCTCAAGCCTATAAATGTGAGATTAAATGCTGTAAGTAAAAGTTCTTCCATTACAATTTAGTATTAATTGACAAACTCTGACTAACTAAAAAATATTAAAATTCATAATTTTATTGGTACCAGCAGACGGGGTCGAACCGTCACTCCTATAAAGGAACTGGATTTTGAATCCAGCGTGTCTACCAATTCCACCATGCTGGCATAAAAACAAATTTTTTACTTATAACGAAAGGTAATACGGCCTTTTGTCATATCATAATGTGTCATTTCTATTTTAACTTTATCGCCAGGTAAAATTCTAATATAATACTTACGCATTTTACCTGATATATGAGCTAGTATTTCACAACCATTTTCTAACTCAACTATAAATGTTGTATTTGGTCTTTTTTCTTTTACTACTCCATCTAGTTCTATATAATCACTTTTTGACATACTTTATTTAAAAAAATTTAAAATGGACATTTTACCTAATACACAATAAAAAAAACTATAATTCTAGTAAAAACTACTGTAAACACATTAAGCTAAGAATTTTAAGGATACATTCTTGTGTTAAAAAGCAATGTTATACACACAAATGCCTTAATATAGTGACCTTAAACATGATAAAATCTGTGCTTCTAATTTAATTTGAATATATGAAAAGTTTTCGTAAGTATTTTATGTCTGGATTATTAGTATGGATACCCTTAGGACTTACTTTTATCGTACTAAAATTACTAATAGGATTAATTGATAACATAGTCCCTAATGCATACAAAATAGCACATATATTTAATATAGATATTCCCGGTATAGGTGTTGTTTTAGTTATTGTTATAGTATTTATTACCGGTTTATTGACTAATAATTATATAGGTATAAAAGTACTTGGTTACTGGAATAAATTGCTAAATAAAATACCAATAGTAAGAATAGTTTACAATTCTATAAAGCAAGTATCTGATACCTTTCTTAACGATTCTAACAATAGTTTTAAAAAAGTAATATTAGTAGAATATCCTAGAAAAGATCTATGGACTATTGCATTTTTAACTGGTAATTATCGCGGTGAAGCAGAAAAAATAATTGGAGATGATATAGTAAATATTTATATACCAACTACTCCAAATCCAACATCTGGTTTTTTTATAATGCTACCTAAAAAAGATGTTAAAGAACTAAAAATGAGTGTTGATGATGCCCTAAAATTAGTTATTTCTGGTGGCATAGTAATACCTAATGAAGACAAACAAGTAAAATAATCACTAAGAGACCTTTGCATAAACATGAATAATCATCAGAACCCAGCTTTCCACTCACTTGATAATTTTTATCAAACCAGCTTTAGAACAACTAGGGCAGGCTTGATAGAATATCATCAATTAAGCAAAAATCAGAGCTCTGTTAATCATTCCTATTTATGCAAAGGTCTCACTAAATTTATACACATAAAAATTAAAAATGAGAACAAATTATTGCAGTGATATATCTATTAAAAATATAAAAAAAAATGTTACTATAGCTGGTTGGGTTAATAGAAGACGCGATCATGGTGGGGTGATATTTTTAGATATTCGTGACAACAAAGGTATAGTACAAGTAGTTGTTAATCCTGAAAATAAAACCATATTTACCATAGCAGAAAAAGTACGCTCGGAATATGTATTGCAAATATCAGGAGAAGTAGTTAAAAGAGAGATTGGCATGATAAATCCTAAATTAGCAACAGGTGATATTGAAATTATAGCTAATAGTATTAATGTCATTAACCAAGCAAAACCAGTACCATTTCAAATAGAATCCAATAATATATCAGAAGAAGTTCGTTTAAAGTATCGCTATTTAGATTTAAGGCGTAGTGACATGCAAAATAAATTAAAACTTCGCTCTAAAGCAGTACATTTTATCCGTAATTTTATGGACTCTAATGAATTTTTAGATATTGAAACGCCATTTTTAACAAAAGCTACCCCAGAGGGTGCAAGAGATTATTTAGTACCATCTAGGACCCATACGGGCAGCTTTTTTGCCTTGCCACAATCACCACAAATATTTAAACAATTACTAATGATGTCAGGGTTTGAAAAATACTATCAAATAGTTAAGTGTTTCCGTGATGAAGACCTAAGAGCAGATAGGCAACCAGAATTTACTCAACTAGATGTAGAAGTTTCATTTGTAGGGCAAGATGTAATAATGAGCCTAATAGAAAATATGATTAGAAAATTATTTAGTCATAGTATAGGTGTTAAATTAGCAACAAAGTTTTTACAATTAAGCTACCAAGAAGCAATGTCAAAATATGGAGTAGATAAGCCAGATATGCGTATTCCCCTAGAATTAGTAGAGCTTAGTGATTTAATGCAAAATATTGACTTTAAAGTATTTTCATCTGCAGCTTGTGATAAAAATAGCCGTGTAGCAGCATTAAAAGTTCCAAATGGTGCTAGTTTAAGCCGTAAAGATATTGATAATTATACAAAATTTGTCTCTATTTATGGTGCTAAGGGTTTGGCTTATATAAAACTAAATGACAATGGTTTGCAATCACCTATTTTAAAATTTATCCCTGATGATGTTGTAAATGAAATAATAAATAGAACTAATGCTAAAAATGGCGATATTATATTTTTTGGTGCTGATAAAAATAAAATAGTAAATGAAGCCTTAGGCAATTTACGAGGTAAATTAGGTAAAGACTTAAATTTATACACCAGTGAATGGGCTCCTGTATGGATAGTTGATTTTCCAATGTTTGAAAATATTGACAACAAACTAAATGCTGTGCACCACCCTTTTACTGCACCTAATATTAGTTTAGACGAGTTAAAAAATACTGCTAATATTGATTATACTAATATTGGCTCTAAAGCTTATGATTTAGTGATAAATGGCTATGAAGTAGGTGGTGGTTCAGTGCGTATTCATAATTCTAATATGCAAAAACAAGTGTTAAAAATGCTAAATATTAGTGATGATGAAGCTGATGATAAATTTGGTTTTTTACTAAATGCTTTGGAGTACGGCTGTCCTCCTCACTGTGGTATAGCCCTTGGTATTGATAGATTAGTAATGCTACTTAGTAAAACAGATTCTATTCGTGAAGTAATAGCATTTCCAAAAACACAAACAGCAACTTGCTTGTTAACAAATGCCCCTGCTAGTGTTTCTAAAACACAATTAAAAGAATTAAATATTAAATTGATAAATAATAAATAGTTATGACTAAGTCTAATTTTGACTCGACAAGAATTATTGTGTTACCTAATGATTAAAAGTAAGTACTTACAGTGTAATAAAATGATAGTTTTATAATTTGGGTTGTTAGCTCAGCTGGTAGAGCATCGGACTCTTAATCCGCTGGTCCAGGGTTCGAACCCCTGACAACCCATCATATAACTCACTATAAGATTGTGCTATGCACAAAGTACTAAAAAACAATACTTATACATATAAGCTCTAGTAATATTTAAAATGTGTAAACACTTATAGTTTATGTTATGATTGTAAATATAATAAAAAAAATAATAAATTTACCTATAATGCTGTTTTTATCAAATTATAATTTAATAACTATGAAAATAACACAACACATAAAATATACTATAATCTTAATTACTTTTATATTGCTAGGTGGTTGTGGTGGTGATGGAGGTGGCAGTAGTAGTAGTACAATATTTATTTCTGCTAATAGTTTATCATTAGGAGCCCCAGATAGTAATGCTCAATCAGTTGCTTTTTATAACCCCAATAAAATTAACAAGGAAAAACAATTTGCTAATAATAGTTATTTTGGCATTATATCTGCACATGCAGCAGAGTTAGTTGAAAGTTTATTAGGTGGTATATCTGAACCTGTATTACAAACATTCTCTGAGGTAACACTTGATGTGCTGGAGGCTGATTATATTAATGAATTAGCATTATATCAAGGCTCTACAAATGGATTTAGCTATAATAGTTTATTGCAAACAGGTCAGAGCTCTGGCACATACATATCAGCAGGAGACTTAGTTTATGGTTTCTTATGGTCTCTTTGGTTAGATGAAAAAAGCCTGCGTCAAGATGTTTATCAAAATATACCTAATACAATCTTAAATACAACAGATGAGCATATCTATACCAGAACATATGGTAATAATGAATATTTTATTGGGTGGCTTGAAAACCCAGGAAGTATTACTATTCGTAGTGTTTATACTCAAAATGACAGCGATATTAACATACAAAAAGCTATTAATGCCACTATTGGCACAAATAGCATACAAATTAATAGTGTACAAAGTGTAATATTTAATGGTGGTGCTAGTAGAACAATTTTCCTATCAGCATTAAGAACAAGCTCTAATGCTATACAAATTGCAGGGCGTATTTTTAATTCGCAGTGGTCAGTTGATGTTAAAAACTCATCAGCAACAAATTCAGATGAATATATTACCTTTAAAGCAAATATTATTCGTAGTAATTCTGAGTCAGAATTTAGGGTTGATTATGCCCAATGCCCAACATCAAGTTGTGAATTAACTAGCACTGATGCTAGCACAGGAACAATATCTTATAACATAGACAGCAATAATGCTTTAACAGAGAAAACAACAACAACTTTAGATATTGCTACTATTGCTATACCAGATATTGCAAATTTCCCAAATACTGCAACAGCAAGCCCTTCTTTCTTTGCATTTGATTTAAGAGATTTTTCACAGCCAGAGTAAAAAAACTTAATAAACTTACATATTATTTATTGTAGTTTTAATATTTATAACTATCAGGTTTATAGGGACCAGATTTTGGCACATTAATATACTTTGCTTGCTCATCTGTCATTTTTGTAATAGTGCCTTCAAATCCTGTTACCATACCTAATGCTACCTCTTCATCTAATTTTTTTGGTAGTACTGTTACGGTAATATTTTTTGTTTTATCAATACTTGCTAGATTAGCAAATTTATTGCTATATAAATGAATTTGAGCTAATACTTGATTACTAAATGAGCCATCCATAATACGACTAGGGTGTCCTGTTGCATTGCCTAAATTAACTAGCCTACCCTCTGACAATAAAATTAAATAATTATTTTTATTAGCACTTCTAAATATTCTGTGAACTTGTGGCTTTACTTCTTGCCATTGCCAATTTTTACGCATAAATTGAGTATCAATCTCATTATCAAAATGCCCAATATTACATACTACCGCACCTGATTTTATAAATTGTAGCATGTATTTATCGCACACATTAATATTGCCAGTTGTTGTTACTATTAAGTCAGTCACACCAAGTAAGTTTTTATTGATACAATTTGCAGACTTAGTATTTATGCCATTTACATAAGGCGATACTACTTCAAAACCATCCATACAGGCTTGCATTGCACAAATAGGGTCTATTTCTGATATTTTAACTATCATGCCTTCTTGTTTAAGACTAGCGGCCGAGCCTTTACCAACATCTCCATAACCTACTACTAAAGCTTTTTTACCTGCTAATAACATATCTGTGGCACGCTTTATAGCATCATTTAGACTATGTCTGCATCCGTATTTATTATCATTTTTACTTTTTGTTATGGAATCATTAACATTTATAACAGGTACTTTAAGAGTATTATTTGCCAGCATTTGTAATAATCTATGTACCCCTGTTGTAGTTTCTTCACTTATGCCATGAATTTTATCAAGCATAGCAGGATATTTATCGTGCAACATTTGACTAAGGTCACCACCATCATCAAGTACCATATTAACATCCCAAGGTTTATTATTTACTAATATTGTTTGCTCTATACACCACAGGAATTCTTCCTCAGTTTCACCTTTCCAAGCAAAAGTAGGAATATTAGCTTTAACCATAGCCGCAGCTGCATGGTCTTGGGTTGAAAAAATATTACAAGAAGACCATCTAAGCTTAGCACCTAATATAATTAAAGTTTCCATTAAGACTGCTGTTTGTACTGTCATATGAATACAGCCTAATATTTTTGCATCTTTTAATGGTTGTTTGTTTTGATATTTTTTTCTAAGTGCCATAAGAGTAGGCATTTCTTGCTCTGCTAACTCAATCTCCATTCTTCCAAATTCTGCTAAAGAAATATTGGCTATTTTATAGTCGTTATTACTGATGGTTGAATTACTCATTTTATTTTCTATAAGTTAATATATTAAAAAAATGAGCGTAGTTTTTATTGCCAAGCCTACTGGATAAAATCCAATGCAACGCCCCTTGGTAAGTGTAGATTATACATAATAAGATAGTTTCATCTAATATAATTGCCTTTAACTATTTTAGTAAATGAATTTTATTTGTTTTTTCCCAACTAATATCTGCCTCAATTCTACCAAAATGCCCATAACTTGCAGTTTGTTTATAAATTGGTCTTTTTAGTAAAAGCATATCTATTAAGCCCTCTGGGGTTAAATCAAAGTTCTTAATAATTAATTCTTTAATAATATTTTCATCAACAATAGCAGTATTAAAAGTATTAATATCAATACTGGTAGGCTTTGCAACACCTATGGCATAAGATATTTGTATTTCACATTTTGAAGCAAGACCTGCTGCAACAATATTTTTGGCAACATATCTTGCACCATAGGCGGCACTTCTATCAACCTTTGATGGATCTTTACCAGAAAAAGCACCGCCACCGTGTCTTGCCATACCACCATAAGTGTCAACTATAATTTTGCGTCCTGTAAGTCCAGCATCACCAGCAGGTCCCCCTATTACAAAATTACCAGTAGGATTAATATAAAATTTGGTATTCTTAGTTAATAAATTATCAGGGAATGTTGGTTTTATAATTTCTTCTGTAATGGCTTCTATTAAATCATTTCTAGTTACACCCTCATCATGTTGGCTTGATAAAACCACAGTATCAATAGCAACTACTCTATTATTTTCATATATACAAGTAACTTGACTTTTAGCATCTGGTCTTAACCAACTAAGAGTATTATTGTGTAATAACTCTGCTTGTTTTTTGACTAATTTATGAGCATACATAATAGGTGCAGGCATAAATTCTAAAGTCTCATTACAAGCATAACCAAACATTAAACCTTGATCACCTGCACCTTGCTTTTTATTTGTATCTTTATCCACACCTTGTGATATATCTGGTGATTGTTTGCCAATTAGATTAGTTATACTACAAGTATTGCCATTAAAGCCGTATATATCATCATTATAGCCAATTTCATTAATAGTATCTCTGACAATCGCATCAAAATCAACATTAGCAGTGGTTCTAACTTCTCCTGCTAAGACAACTTTATTATCTTTAACTAATGTTTCTATTGCTGTTCTGGCGTTTTTATCTTTTGTTAGTATATTATCTAGAATTGCATCAGATATTTGGTCGCACACTTTATCTGGGTGTCCTGCACTAACTGATTCTGAGGTAAAAATCATATAATCTCCATAATTTGAAAAATAGGGATTCATTATATGATACCTACTTTAGCTTAATTTTAAGTGCTAGCAATCGGGACAAATCAGCACTGATGAAGATTATATAGTATTTTTATAATAATTTATAAGTTTTTTATTTTGCTGTAAACTCTAGCAGACGATTTATTGGTCGTTGTGCTTTTTTAATGATTTCGTTATTTATATTAACTTTATTAACTTTATTTTTGAGAACATTAAGACATTTTTCTAGAGTATTCATAGCCATCCATTTACAATGAGCACAACTTTCGCAAGTAGCACCTACACCCATATTTGGTGCTTCTATTAAAGTTTTATTTGGTGCTACTTGATGCATTTTATGAAAAATACCATTATCAGTAGCAACTATAAATTTATTTTCATTTCTTGTTGCCACTGCTTTAATTAAAGCCGTTGTCGAACCTACTACATCTGCTAGGGCTATTATTTCTTGTGGAGATTCTGGGTGAACTAAAATACAGGCATCTGGATTATTATTTTTTAACCGTAACAAAGCATCTTTTTTAAAACTCTCGTGAACAATGCAAGAACCATTCCATATTATCATATCAGCATTAGTTTGTTTTTTCACATAATTACCTAAATGCTTATCAGGTGCCCAAATAATTTTTTTGCCATTTTCTGTTAAATGTTTGACTACACTTATTGCACTGCCTGATGTCACTACCCAATTTGATATTGCTTTTACCTCTGCTGAGGTGTTAGCATAAACTACTACTTCTCTATCTGGATGTAAATTACAAAATTCGCTAAATTTATCAACAGGGCAAGATATATCTAACGAACAAGTAGCATTATCATCTAATACCATAACAGTTTTTTCAGGAGATAATATTTTTGCAGTTTCACCCATAAACCTAACCCCTGCAATTAGCAAAGTATCGGCATCAGAATTTTTACCAAACCTAGCCATTTCTAAGGAATCAGATACTATGCCGTTTGTACTATCTGCTAACTCTTGTAGCTCACTAGCAACATAATAGTGAGATAGCAAAATGGCATTTTGTTTTTTAAGTTCTACTTTTATGTTGTTTATAATTGACATAAATATGACTCCTTTACATAAATAGGGGTGATTAGCAAAAATTCAATTTTTGCCAAATTAGTGATTTTGAGACCTTTGCATAAATAGGATGATTAACAGAATTCTGATTTTTGCTTAATGTAAGTGAGTGGAAAGCGGGGTTCTGATGATTATTCATGTTTATGCAAAGGCCTCAAATATAATACTATTAATGTATGTCTTAATATACCATAAAAATACTAAAAGACTATATATATTAAGCTATTGCATTGGAATTTTAGGTATTATGTATAAAACACTGTTTTTTAGAATATATTTTTTCCTTAAAACCATGATTGTTTAAGTTTATACTCCTCTTTTGTCGCCCCATAATAATTTATGTAGTTGAATTTGTAGGCGAGCATTTAGGTTATTTTTTAAAATCCAATCAGCTAAATGTCTAGGTTTTAAGACTCCATAAACTGGTGAAAATAAAACCTCACAATTAAAATTATGTTTAGTTAATAAATTTTTAACCCAGTTAAAATCATCCTTGTTTGCAAGTACAAATTTTACTTCATCTTTTTCCTTTAAGTATTTTATATTACTGAATTTATTGCTATCACATTCTGTGGAACTTGGGACTTTTATATCCATTATAATCCTAACTTTATTATTAACTAGACTAATATCAATACTACCACTTGTCTCTAATGATACTAGGTAATTTTTAGCCACTAAAACATCTAATAATTTTAAACAGTTAGTTTGTGCTAATGGCTCACCCCCTGTTATACAAACAAATTTAGCATTATACTTACTAACTTTTAAAATAATGTCACTAATAGTTAATAAGTTATTGCCCTTAAAGGCATATTCTGTATCACAATAATTACACCTTAGCGGACAACCTGTTAAACGCACAAAAACAGTAGGAATACCTGTTGTAGTTGATTCTCCTTGTATAGAGTAAAAAATTTCATTAATATTAAGTTTTATATCTTGCATTTTTTATCTTCTAATTAAGTATTATTTAATTTAATACACAACAAATTTTTTGTAAAAAGTGGTTTAACTAATTGTTTTTAAGTTTTATTTCCTTAATCCTACAATCTAATCACTTAATACAGTATTTTTTATATATGCTTGTTTTAATTGCATTGCTTTATTACGACAATCAGCAGCTTGCTCAAACTTTAACTCTTTAGCATAATCATACATTTGTTTTTCCAACTTCTTCAATTCTTTTTTTAACTCAACAGGACTTAATATTTGCGATACATGCTCTTTATTTATTATATGTTTACTATTTACATCCAAAATATCAATAATAGGTTTATTTAAAGCCTTAGGAGTAATATTGTGTTTTTTATTAAAATCTTGTTGTTTTTTACGGCGTCTGTCAGTTTCGTCAATAGCTTTTTTCATTGATTTAGTAATTTTATCAGCGTATAAAATAGCCCTACCTGATAAATTCCTTGATGCTCTACCTATAGTTTGAATAAGTGATCTTTCTGAACGCAAAAAACCCTCTTTATCTGCATCTAATATTGCCACTAATGATACTTCTGGCATATCTAATCCCTCTCTTAATAAGTTAATACCTACCAAAACATCAAATACACCTAAACGCAAATCACGGATAATTTCTACCCTTTCTACTGTGTTAATATCAGAGTGTAAATACCTAACTTTAACATTATGCTCTGCTAAATAATCACTTAATTGTTCCGCCATTCTTTTGGTAAGAGTAATTACTAATACGCGTTCTTTTTTAGCAACTTTTTTATAAATTTCACTCAATAAGTCATCAATTTGAGTGCTAACAGGACGAACTTCAATTATTGGATCTAATAATCCTGTGGGACGAACTACCTGTTCAATGATAGCGCTAGAATGCTTTAATTCATAATCAGCAGGCGTTGCTGATACAAAAATACACTGACTTATCTTATTTTCAAATTCAGTAAATGTCAATGGACGATTATCAAGTGCTGATGGCAATCTAAAACCAAATTCTACTAAAGTAGTTTTTCTAGCTCTATCGCCACTATACATAGCACCTATTTGCCCAACAGTTACATGGCTTTCATCAATTATAACCAAAGCATCATCTGGTAAATAATCTAATAAAGTAGCAGGTGTACTGCCTGGCTTTCTATTTGAAAAATAACGAGAATAATTTTCAATACCATTACAATATCCTAACTCTCTCATCATTTCTATATCCATATGCACTCTTTGAGTTATTCTTTGCTCTTCTACTAATTTATTTAATTTTAATAATTCTTTACGCCTTATTGATAAGTCTTTTTTAATGGCATCTATAGCATTAAGAATTTTATCTTTTGGAGTAACAAACAAGGTTTGCGGATATATTGACACTCTGGGTACACTTTCAAATTTTTCTGCTGTCAATGGGTCAAACCAATATAGTGCCTCTATTACATCATCAAAAATATTAATCCTAAGACACTTTTGTTCAGAATCAGCTGGAAAAATATCTATCACTTCTCCCTTTACACGAAAATTACCCCTAAATAAAGCAACATCATTTCTAGTATATTGCATTTCTGATAGACGCTTTAAAATATCTCTTTGATTAATGCTTTCGTTAACGCTTAAATGTAGTAACATAGCCATATAACTCTTAGGGTCACCTAAGCCATAAATAGCTGATACGCTAGCTATAATAATTACATCATTTCTCTCTAATATCGCCTTAGTGGCAGAAAGACGCATTTGTTCTATTTGTTCATTAATAGATGCATCTTTTTCTATATATGTATCAGATGCTACAACATAAGCCTCAGGCTGATAATAGTCATAATAAGATACAAAATATTCAACAGCATTATTAGGGAAAAAATTTTTCATTTCACTATATAGTTGTGCCGCTAGAGTTTTATTATGAGCAATAATTAAACTAGGTCTTGCTGTCTTAGTTATAACATTAGCAATAGTAAAGGTTTTACCTGAGCCTGTAACTCCTAGTAATGTTTGGTATTTATTGCCATTTTTTAAACTAGATACTAAGCCTGTTATTGCCTCTGGTTGATCTCCTTTTGACTTAAACTGGCTGTGTAAATAAAATTTATTGTTATTATTTAAAGTTATATTCAAAATTATTGGAATTTAGGGTATTATTAAAATTTTAAACTATTTATAGAGGTTCTGACTAAATTATGATAAAACTTGCAAATAGAATTATAAAAATAAAACCGTCTGCTACTTTGGCAATAACCGCTAAGGCAAACGAATTAAAAGCATCTGGAATACAAATTATTCCTATGGCATCTGGAGAACCTGATTTTGACACTCCTTTACATATTAAACAAGCGGGAATCACAGCTATAGAAAACGGTAAAACTCGCTACACAGCGGTTGATGGTACTCCTAGCTTAAAACAAGCAATAATAAACAAACTAAAAAAAGACAATAATCTTGACTACCAATTAGATGAAATTATTGTATCAAGTGGTGGTAAACAAGTTTTTTACAACTTAGCACAAGTATTACTAGACGAGGGTGATGAGGTAATTATACCAGCACCTTATTGGGTGTCATATCCTGATATGGTTATTTTATCTAATGCAACGCCTGTAATTGTTAATGCTGGCATTGAAAATAATTTTAAAATTAGTAGCAAGCAATTAGAAAACAGTATTACTAAGAATACAAAACTAGTTATTTTAAATAGTCCGTCAAACCCAACTGGAGCTGTTTATAGCAAACAAGAATTACTGGAAATAGCAAAAGTATTGGAAAAACACCCTAATATTTATATCATTAGTGATGATATATACGAACATATTATTTGGAGTGATGACGGTTTTTATAATATAGCCATGTTAAGCAAAGAGCTAAAAAAACGCACAATAATTTTAAATGGTGTATCAAAGGCTTATGCTATGACAGGATGGCGTATTGGATATGGTGCTGGTGATAAAGATATTATTAAAGCTATGAAAAAAGTCCAATCACAAAGTACATCTAATCCTTGTTCTATATCTCAAGAGGCAGCAGAAGTTGCTCTTAATTCTAAACAAGACTTTGTATCTAATATGGCTATTGAATTTAAAAGTAGATATGACTATATTAGCAGTGAATTAAATAAAATAGACGGCATTCGTTGCCCTAAGGCAGAAGGTGCTTTTTATGTATTTCCAGATGTTAGTGGCTTAATTAACAGGCTAGGATTCAAAGATGATTTAGAGCTAAGTTCTTATATGTTAGAAAAATTAAATATAGCTATAGTACCAGGTTCTGCTTTTGGTATGCAAAATTGTATTAGATTTTCATTTGCAACCAGTATGGATAATATTAAAGAGACTATTAGGCGAATACACAGTATTTAAGGCCATTAAAATTATTTAGACTAAACCAATAAATAAATTACTTTTTTAAAACTTCATATGATTTCAAAACAATGTTTAGACACCATATTTTTATCTGCTAGAAGTCAAAATGGCTGGCTTAATAAAACAGTAAGTAGTGAGCAATTACAGCAAATTTATAATTTATTAAAGTTCGCACCTACCTCTGCTAATTGTTGTCCGCTTAGAATTACTTTTATTACCTCAAAACAAGCAAAACAAAGATTAAAACCACACTTAGATGAAGGTAATATTAAAAAATCTATGACTGCACCTGCTGTTGCTATTATTGCCTATGATAGTGAATTTTATGAAAAATTACCAAGATTATTTCCTCATACCGATGCTAAAAGCTGGTTTGTTGGTAACCCTGAAAAAATAAAATCAACAGCTATAATGAATACAACCTTGCAAGGGGCTTATTTTATAATAGCAACTAGAAGTATTGGACTAGAGTGTGGTCCTATGGGTGGATTTAATAATAAAACTTTGGATGCAGAATTCTTCTCTAATGGCAAAACAAAGTCAATATTTCTTTGTGGCATTGGCTACGGTGATAGCACAAAAATACTCCCTCGCTCACCTAGATTAGATTTTAATGAGGTCTGTGAAATTATATAAAAAATACTAAAACTTACATAATTTACAGTATGCATGTTATTTTTAAACTTTAGATATGCATATAAAATAAGGGTCTTAACTATAGTTAAGACCCTAAAATAATAACTTAATTATTACTCTAAACAAAAAACCTAGTGGCTTTATCCTCTTACTCTTATATCGTGAATTCCGATTGCAAGTTTAAAAAGTGCTATAAATGCAGCAACGGGATCAACACCAGCTGCTTGAATATTACCTAATTGATTTAAGCTTAATTCAGCACTCATATTAGGTACTACTATGTAATACACATCTTTAGTATTTTTTTTAACCATAATATTTGCATTTATAGTCTCACCAAAGTATTTTTCAATACAAGCATTTGCATCATTAACAAATTCTTGACGAAATCCTTTATCATTTCTTATTTTATCAACAAGCCCATCATTAATATCCATTTTCATCTCCTTTATATAAAAAATATTTTTAACATCTACTTAAACATTATAGTAATTAATAAAATAAAAATCAATAAAAATTACATTTATATTTATACAGTTTTACTGTTACACTATGTTATTTTTTTGTTGTAAGCATCCTAAAACACACTGTTTAAACATTTTACTATATTTATGTTTAGGCTGTACTTGTATGAGATTTTACCTTGTTCTACTATTTCAACTGATTTTATGCTTTATTTATAAGATCCAGGATAATGTCTGGCAATGAATGCATGTAATGATGCAAGAACTTCTTCATCTGTCAGCCTTTGCCCACTACCAGCTGCTTGAATATTACCTAATTGGTTTAAACTTAATTCAGGACTTATATGAGGTATTGCCATGTAATACATATCTTTAGTATTTTTTTTAACCACAATATTTGCATTTACAGTCTCACCAAAGTGTTTTTCAACACAAGCATTTGCATCATTAATAAATTCTTTACGAAAATTTTTATCACTTATTTTTGCAACTAAATTTTTATTAAAATCCATTTTCATCTCCTTTATACAAAAAATATTTTTAATATTTACTAAACATTATAGTAATTCATAACACAAAAATCAATAAAATTTACATTAATATTTATATAGTTTTACTGTTACACTATGTTATTTTTTTGTTGTAAGAATCCCAAAACACACTATCTAAATATTTTACTGTATTTATGTTTAGGCTTTACTTGTATGAGATTTTACTTTGTTATACTATTTAAACTGATTTTAGCACTAAGTATTTATCAAAATAAATTTAATATCTATATTTAGGATAGTAAGGATTATAACTAGGGGAAAATTCGCTATCAATTATGTTAACTGGAAAATCATAATTACCATAGCTAGGATAGCCACCATAGCCTGAATAGTCATATCTTCTCCAATTATCCCAATCATTATCAAACATATTTTCCATTTCTTCAATCCAGTATCTAGGGTCTAAAACATAATAAGGATTCCAGTTGCCAAATCCATTACCCCAGTTGTTACCAAATCCATTACCAAATCCATTACCCCGGTTGTTACCAAATCCATTACCAAAACCATTGCCCCAGTTGTTACCAAATCCATTACCCCAGTTGTTACCAAATCCATTACCCCAAAATGCATTGGTATTAAAAGATAGACCAATACATAATAACAATGCAATTAATATTTTTTTATTCATAATATTACTCTTTTCACTATTCAATATAATTAAATATAACATTATTATACTATATAATTATTTATATTTCAAATTACAAACAAACCTATAAATTTCGTGAATATAGACAATCAAATTAGATCTATACTAAAACAAAAAATTATGATTTTAGATGGTGCTATGGGTACTATGATACAACAACATAATTTACAGGAAGCAGATTATAGAGGCGAAAGATTTAAAGATTGGCATACCGATATTAAAGGTAATAACGATTTACTTAATATAACTCAGCCTGATATTATTAAAAATATTCATAGGGAATATCTGCTAGCTGGTGCTGATATTATTGAAACTAATTCTTTTAATTCTACTAGAATATCTTTATCGGATTATAAAATGTCTGAGCTAGCATACGAAATAAACCTAAGCTCAGCTAAATTAGCAAGAACGGTATGTGATGAAATTACTAGTACCGCTAAACCAAGATTTGTAGCTGGAGTATTAGGTCCTACTTCTATGACTTGCTCACTATCACCTGATGTTAATGACCCAAGTTATAGAAGTATTGATTTTGACGAATTAGTAATTAATTATAAAGAATCAACCAGAGCTTTAATAGCTGGCGGTGTTGATATAATATTGATTGAAACTATATTTGATACCTTAAATGCTAAGGCAGCTATATTTGCAGTTAGTGCAGTATTTTCAGAGGATGATATACAATTACCTATTATGGTATCAGGGACTATTACTGACCTCTCTGGACGCACATTAACAGGGCAAACTAGCGAAGCATTTTATAATAGTATAAGGCATGCAAAACCGCTGACTATTGGATTAAATTGTGCCTTAGGTCCTGATTTATTACACCAACATATACAAGAATTATCATTAATAAGTGAGACATTTATATCCGCACACCCTAATGCTGGTTTACCAAACGATATTGGTGGCTATGATTTATCGCCATATGACATGGCACTATCTATTACACAATGGGCAAAACAAGGCATAGTTAATATAGTAGGTGGTTGTTGTGGTACAACCCCAGAACATATATCAGCTATAGCTAATGCTGTTATGAATATCAAACCTAGGCAAATTCCAAAAATAACACCAAAATGCCGATTATCAGGGTTAGATTCTTTTAATATAGGTAGTGATAATTTGTTTGTAAATATTGGCGAAAGAGCTAATATTACTGGTTCTGCCTTGTTTAAAAAACTTATTTTAGCACAAGAATACGAAAAAGCATTATCTGTATGTTTAGAACAAGTAGTAAATGGTGCTCAAATAATTGATATTAATATGGATGATGCAATGCTTGATGGTGCAAAAGCAATGCAAAAATTTTTAAATTTAATTGCCTCCGAGCCTGATATTTCAAAAGTGCCTATTATGATAGACTCATCAAAATGGGATATTATTGAAACTGGACTAAAATGTATTCAAGGAAAGGCTGTTGTTAATTCTATATCCTTAAAAGAGGGTTATGATAAGTTTGTTGAACAAGCACAGTTATGCCAAAAATATGGGGCTGCAATTATAGTAATGGCATTTGACGAAAAAGGACAAGCTGATACTGAGGATAAAAAAGTAGCAATCTGTACCAGAGCATATAATATATTAGTAAATGAACTAAATTTTTTGCCAGAAGATATTATTTTTGATGCTAATATTTTTGCTATTGCTACTGGAATTAAAGAGCACAATAATTATGCATTAGACTTTATCAACGCTAGCAAAAGAATAACCTCTACCCTGCCATATGCTAAAATATCTGGAGGAGTTTCTAACCTATCTTTTTCTTTTCGGGGTAATGATACAATTCGTGGTGCTATGCACTCGGTATTTTTATATCATGCTATTAAATCTGGTATGACTATGGGTATAGTTAATGCATCACAATTAGTGGTGTATGACGAAATAGATAAGGAACTTAAAAAAGCAGTTAGTGGTGTAATTTTAAATATAAATGATGATGCTGGTGATGTACTGCTAAATTTAGCAACAAAATACTCTGGCAAAACTTTATCAAAAAGTAATATCACAGACTTAAAATGGCGAAATTTCCCCGTATCTAAAAGATTATCACATTCTTTGGTAAAAGGCATTACAGAATATATTGAGCAGGATACTCAAGAAGCACTAGATGAGTTAGGCAAGGCAATATTAGTAATAGAGGGCCCGTTAATGGATGGTATGAATATTGTTGGCGACTTATTTGGTGATGGTAAAATGTTTTTACCTCAGGTAGTAAAATCAGCAAGAGTTATGAAAAAATCCGTGAATTACTTGGACCCATTTTTAAAAGCAGAAGAATCTAAAGCCAGCAATAAAGGTAAAATATTAATGGCGACAGTAAAAGGTGATGTTCACGATATTGGCAAAAATATAGTTAGTGTAGTACTACAATGCAATAATTATGAGATTATTGATTTAGGAGTTATGGTAGCTAGCGACAAAATATTACAAACAGCTATTGATGAAAAGGTTGATATTATTGGCTTATCTGGACTCATAACTCCATCATTAGATGAAATGATATTTGTAGCCCAAGAAATGAAAAACAAAGGTTTTAATATCCCATTATTAATAGGCGGGGCAACAACTTCAATGGTCCATACCGCTATTAAAATAGCACCAGAATATGATAATGGGGTAATTTATGTAAAAAATGCTTCAACTTCTGTTGGTATTACCGCAAAACTATTATCAAAAAAATTTAAAAACAACTTTATAAAAAAGTTAGAAAATGATTATCAAGATATTAGAGACAGAAGAGCAAATAGTAGCAATAAAAATAAATTACTTAGTTTAATAGATGCAAGAAAAAATGCCCCTAAATTAAATTTTGATAACATAGTTAAACCAAAAAAATTAGCAATACAGGTTTTTAATGATTACAATTTAACAAGTATTAGCAAATACATAGACTGGGGACCATTTTTTAAAGTCTGGGAATTAGCGGGTAAATTTCCTGATATTTTAAACGATAAAATTGTAGGGGAGTCTGCCAGAGAACTCTATGAAGATGCAAAATTAATGCTAAAAAATATTATCACAAATAAATTATTAACAGCGAATGCAATAATAGGTTTATTTAAAGCAAATAGTATAAATGAAGACATAGAAGTATATGATAATTATGGCAATGTTATTACGAACTTAGCACATCTTAGGCAACAATTAAATAAAAAAGGTGTTACGCCAAACTTTTGCCTAGCTGATTATATAGCACCAAAATCTAGCAATAAAGAAGATTATGTTGGCGTTTTTGCAACCACAGCTGGTATAGGTATAGAGGAAGAAATAGCTAAATATAAAGCTGATAATGACGAATATAATATAATTATGCTAAAAGCAATTGCCGATAGATTGGCCGAGGCTTTTGCAGAGCTTATGCACCATAAAGTTAGAGATGAATTTTGGGGCTATGAAACTAAAACTTATGATAATGAAAGCTTAATAGCAGAAAAATATCAAGGAATACGCCCTGCCCCTGGTTATCCTGCTTGTCCTGAACACTCAGAAAAACAAAAAATATGGCAATTACTAAATGTAGAAAAACAAATTGGCATTAGCTTAACAGAAAATTTTGCAATGTTGCCAACTGCTAGTGTTAGTGGCTGGTATTTTGCTCATCCTGATGCAAAATATTTTGGAGTTGCAAAAATTGACAACACCCAAGTTGAAAGCTATAGTAAAAGAAGAAAAATAAGCATATTACAAGCTAAAAAATTATTAACACCAAATTTATAAAATGGAATTTTCACAAGAAGCTCGACAACAAGATAGTATCATTTCATACAATGACAAGCAAATAATATTAAAAGATACTATTATAGATGTACCGTGTTTTTTGGCAAAAAATTATAACAGTAAGATAAATATAAATAAATTAGCAGATGTAAGTATAAATAACATAAAACCTTTAATAGAAAAAACTAAGGCTAATATTTTAATAATTGGTACTGGAAAAAAGCAAGAATTTCTACACCCTAAACAACAATATTTATTGTATGGGCTTAAAATTTCTGTTGATACTATGCCTAGTTCTAATGCTTATCGCTTGTATAATTTATTATTATCTGACTTTCGTGAAGTGGCACTTTTGGCTTTATGATATCTATAAGAAAGATAAAATATTACTGGCAATATGTTTACATTGACACATATTTATTATTTTTGCTATTATTATTATGCTTTGTTGGCTTTCTATTTTTATATAGTAGCACAAATACTAATGATATTGTTTATAAACAATTAGTGCATTTTTTACTAGCTATGATGGCAATGTTTATTGTGGCACAAATACCGCCTTATATTATTAAACATTTTGCTATTTACATCGCAATATTTGGCTTTTTTTTATTAATATTGGTGTTGCTTGTTGGCTCAAATATTAAAGGTGCTACTAGATGGTTAGATTTAATAATATTTAAAATTCAGCCATCTGAATTAATAAAAATAGTTATGCCAATTATTATCTCTAGCATTCTAGTAGGTGGTGTATTACCACCACAATTTAAGCGAGTGTTTTTTTCATTATTAATTATTATTTTTGCAGTGTTTTTAATATATAAACAGCCTGACTTAGGAACAGCAATATTAGTTGCATTATCAGGGGTTTATGTTTTATTTTTCTCAGGCTTAAAATGGTCTATATTTAAAAAATTATGGTTAAATATAGTTAGTTTTTTTGTAATTGTTGTATCAATAGGTGCTATTTCTTGGTTTTATGTCTTGTACAATTACCAAAAACAAAGAATATTAACTTTCTTAAACCCAGATTCTAACTCTTTAAATATTGGTTATCATATAATACAATCTAAAATTGCCATAGGATCTGGAGGATTATCAGGCAAAGGTTGGATGCAAGGCTCACAATCACAATTAAACTTTTTACCAGAGCATCATACGGATTTTATTTTTTCAATAATTGCTGAAGAATTTGGATTTTTAGGAGTAATATTATTACTTATTTTATATGGCTTAATAATTCATAGATGCTTTGTTATTAGCCTAAATTCTAATGATAATTTTTCACGCCTACTAGGGGCTGGGTTAACTATGACATTTTTTACTTATGTATTTGTTAACATAGGTATGGTTTCAGGCTTATTACCTATTGTTGGAGTGCCACTTCCTTTAATTAGTTATGGTGGTTCTTCATATATTAGTTTGATGATTGGCTTTGGAATTATCATGTCTATAAATCATCATAAATACTCTCCACTTAAATATAAAAAATAAATGCAAAAACTATTATTATCACTTGTTTTATTTGCTGTTATTGGCTATTTTAACACTGGCTTGGCATATACAAATGTGCCAGCAAATAAAAATGTTAAAGTACAAAAATTCATTAATGAAATGCAAGAAAAACATAATTTTAATAAAGATGATTTACAAGAATTATTTGCTAATGTATATCTAAGAGTTTGGACTAAAAAAGAATTATTAGCTATCAAAAAAAAGCCTAAGAAAAAAGTTACTTGGAGTAATTATAGGAGTATTTTTATTACAGATAGTAGAATTAACGATGGAGTAAAATTTTGGCAAAAATATCAAGATATTATAAGCAAGGTACAAGATAAATTTGGAGTGAGTGCTCAAATTATTGTTGCAATACTTGGTATTGAAACTAATTATGGTAAAAATAAAGGTAATCACGATGTTTTAAGCGTTCTAACAAGAAAAGCATTTGGTAATTATAGTAGAGTTAGATTTTATAAAAGGGAATTAGAAAATTTTCTATTACTTAGTAGAGAAAACTCATTACCGCCTTTGAGTGTTAAAGGCTCATATGCTGGGGCTATTGGTTATTCACAATTTATGCCTAGCAGTTATAGGTATTATGCACTAGATTTTAATAATGACGGTAAAGTAGATATAATAAATTCTCCAGAAGATGCCATAGCTAGTATAGCAAACTATTTATTAAAACATAAATGGCAAAAAAACTCTCCTCTGGTTGAAAAAATTCCAGCAACTACTACAAATATTAACAAACTAGCAACAACAAGTATTAGAAAACCTAAAAAAACTATAAAATACTGGCATACAAAAAACATCAACACAACTAATGTTCCAGAAACTAAACTAGCAAAAATAATAAAACTATCACTAAATAATAATACCTATGAATATTGGCTGATATATTGGAATTTTTATGCAATTACTAGATATAATCACGATAATAAATACGCTATGGCAACCTACCAATTAAGCGAAAAAATTAAACTTGCTTTTGACAAAAAATCTAAATAATAATTTAATTATATTTTATGTATAATAATGGCGTTTATTAACTTTTTAATAACTACTTGTTTAACTAGCTAAATTTTATACATAAACTAACTTATTTAGCAATACAATTATTGTTTGTATAGTTTTATTTATTGGTTATTTTGTATTTTTAATACTATATTAAAACTATTTTAAAATCTATATCGAACATAAACCTATGCTTATTACTATAAAAAATAAAATTCGCGGTTGGGTTGCTTGGGTTGTAGTTGTCATTATAGTGATTCCGTTTGCCTTATTTGGCATAGGGGAATATTTAAGTACTCCTAATGATAAAGTTATAGCCAAAGTAAATGATAAACAAATAATGCAAAGTGAATTTAATAAAGTTTACAATGACAATAAAAGAGCTTTACAAGAAAATTTAGGCGATAATTACACAGAAGAAACAGATAGAATACTACAAAACTCTACTATTGCATCGATAATTAAAAGCCATATGTTAGATAGTTATAGTAAAAACTTAAACTTAAGTGTTGCTGACAAAGAGCTAAAAAACCATATTGTGTCATTAACTGAATTTCACGATGAAAATAATAACTTTTCATTAGATAAGTACAAAAAAATAATAAGATTATCAAGATATACTGAAGAATCATTTAAAGAATATCAAAAACAAGAAATACTAAAAAATCAAATTTTTTATGATATTAAGTTAGCAAATATTATAAACCCTAAAATACAAAACCTTGAGTCTAAATTATTAAACCAAGAGCGAAAATTTTCATACTTAGAATTAGATCATAGTAAATTTTTAAAAAATGTTAGTGTTGATAATAAAGAAATAACAGATATTTATAACAATAATAAAAAAAACTTTATAAAACCAAAAACTGTGAAAGTTGAGTATTTAGAACTATCCATTAATGATATAAAAGAAGGTATTGAAGTAGATGATGAAGCTTTATTAGAACTTTACAAGCAAGAACAATATAATTACACTATAGAAGAAAAAAGACAAGCCAGCCATATTTTAATAATAGACAAAGATAAGGCAAATAAAGTTTTGACAATGGTTAAGTCTGGGTTTGATTTTGCAAAATTAGCACAAAAATACTCAGAAGACACAGGTAGTAGTGAGCAAGGCGGTGATTTGGGAGAATTTGGTAGCGGAGTTATGGTACCTAGTTTTGAAAAAGCAGTGTTTGGCTTAAATGTTGGAGATATTAGTGAGCTAGTTCAATCAGAATTTGGCTATCATATTATTAAATTAGTAAAAATAATTCCAGAAAATATACCAGAATTTGACGATATTAAACAAGATATAAAACAAGACTATATTGATAAATTAGCCGAAGAAAAATTATACGAATTAACAGAAAGTCTAGCCAATACCTCCTATGAATCTGAATCACTAACAGATGTTGCCGTAGAATTTAATAGTAAACTAAATACTACAGACTTTTTTAGTATAAATGATATTAATAAAACTAATATTTTAACTGCTAAATTTGTTAATAATGCCTTTTCTGATATAGTGTATGAAAAAGAAGAAATAAGTCCAGTGATTGAAGAAAAAGACAAAATATTAGTAATGAAAATGTTAGTAAAACAAGAATCTAGGCAATTAGAATTAACAGAAGTTGCACAAGATATAAAAGATGAACAATTAGACTTAAAGGCCAAAAAATTTGGTATTGATGTTTTAAAAAATATAAAAGATAAATTAGACAGCAAAAAACAGCAAGAAGTAAAAAAATTATTGTCTAAATATAAATTAGCATGGACTGATATAAATTGGATTACTAGGCAACAAGAATCAGAATTGATAACATTAGTTTTTAACTTAAACTCTAAACAAAATAGTAATATTTTTGTATTAGAAGTTAATAATCAAGCATTGTTAGTTAAACTTGACGGTGTTAGAATAAGTCCAGAAAAAAACCCTCAAATCAATAAGCAAATTAGTGATATTCATAATTCTATGCTAGAAGATGGCATTATTAACTCCATAGTAGCAGCACAAAAATATGAAATTGTTAGATAAGATAATTACTTTATGTTTACTATTGTATTTTAAGTTAATTAAGCAACAATTTATCCCAAAGTTAAAAACACATAACTAAAACTTATTAAGCCACTGTAATGTGTTTTTGTGTATAGTGCTACTTTTTAATTATACTGTTTTTTGCATAATTATAATAACAAATAATCTTTACATAATTATCTTTATTAAAAAGACAAACTTCGCAGTAATCCACAAAAAATAGTGCAAGAGCTAAATTATCCAAGTAATAATGATATAGAGTATAAGATTGTTACTAACACAAAAGATACTATATATATTGCCTTAAATAATGATGTATTAAACGAAATGAATATTAGGGCTGGAATTGCTACTTCTTCAGCAGGTAGTATTGGCTCTCTTGGAAGTACAAGTAGTTATATTTGTCTTAGTACTGCTTATGGAACAGTAGCATCAATGAGTACTCTATGTTCGGTATCTAGTGCTGGTAGTGTAGGTAGTGTAGGCTCTATAGCGCCATAACTTGACTAATAAAATCAATAATTTTTATAGCAATTTTTGTTTTAGATTGCTTGGATAATTTGTAATTATCATCGTTGTGTAAAATATACACTTCATTATCATCAGAATTAAAACCAATACCTTTTTTTGATACATCATTTGCTATTAATAAATCACACTTTTTTTGCTGGTATTTTTTATATGCTTTAACCAGTAAATTATCAGTTTGTGC
This sequence comes from Gammaproteobacteria bacterium, assembly GCA_965207335.1. Classification (GTDB taxonomy): domain Bacteria; phylum Pseudomonadota; class Gammaproteobacteria; order PS1; family Pseudothioglobaceae. The sequence goes on along the minus strand of OZ242267.1, from coordinate 290,565 downwards.
GGCAAAACCTACGGTAAATGGCTTATTGTCCAATTTACAAACATCGGCTAAAATATCTTTACTGGCAACTAATTCTAAGTTTAATTTTTGTTGTTTTGGTATTTTTACTTTAGATTGTTTGGCTATTTTGTAATCAGTAACTCCAGCAACAGATATAAATATATCTTGTTTTGTTATATTTTTCATTACCATTTGATACATATTATCTGCAGTAGTAGCTTTGATTAGTTTAACTTTATCAGGTGGGTTAATTTGCATTTCTGCATAAATAAAAAGCACTTCTGCCCCAGCTTCAACACATGCATTAGCCAAAGCATAAGCCATTTTACCACTACTATTATTAGATATAAAACGCACAGGGTCTATATATTCTACCGTTGCCCCTGCTGTTATTAATACTTTTTTGCCTAGTAGTATTTGATTGGTAAATACCTTTATAACTTGTGCTACTATGGTATTTGTATCTGCTAGCCTACCATCACCAATATCACCGCAGGCTTGCTCTCCGTAAGCACAATTTATGACATTAATATTACGATTTTTTAGCCTTGTTATATTATCTTGAGTAGCTTGATTTGCAAGCATTTTTTTATTCATAGCTGGTGCTATTACAATATTAGCACTAGTAGCAAGTAAGGCATTAGTTGCTAAGTTGTTTGCATTACCTTGTGCAATTTGCGAGATAATATTAGCAGATGCTGGTGCTACTAAAACAACATCAGCCCAATTAGCTAATTCTATGTGCGGCATTTGTGGGTTGTTTTGGTATTTTTTATCGGTTATTACTTCATTATTAGATATAGTTTTTAAGCTTAGCTCGGTAATAAATTCTAACCCAGATTTAGTAATAATAACTTTAACAATAGCACCATATTCTTGTAATCTTCTAATTATATCAGGACTTTTATAGGCGGCAATACTACCAGATACTATTAGTAAAACATTTTTATTATTTAGTTTTTTCATAATTTAATAACATTATTGGCTAAATATTTTGGAGTTGCGATAATTTTTAAGTCGTTGCCAATTATGACAATGTTATTAATATCAAGTTTCACAGCATCATTTAAATTAACAATATTTAAACCAAAAGCACTTTTAGAATTTTTACCCATTATTATAGGCGAAGTATAAATAACTAACTCATCAATCAATCCCATTTTCAACATAATACCAACTAAATTAGCACCTGCTTCTAATAAAATATGGTTTATATTATCTTGGTAGAGATTTTGTAGTAATTTTTTTAAATCAATTTTACCATTCTTAATAGGTGCATTGTATTTAGTAAAATGCCTAGTTTCTGCCAAAGAATTAAAAATATTTGCCCTACGACTAACTTTATTATCGCTATCAATTACAAGCCTAATAGGCTGTCTTGACACTCCATCTAAACGCACTGTCATATTAGGATTATCAGCTATTACTGTACCACTGCCTGTTAAAATAGCATCGGCTTGCATGCGTAATTTTTGTCCATCTAATCTGGAATGTTTACTTGTTATCCATTTACTTTGTCCACTACTAGTTGCAGTTTTGCCATCAAGACTCATTGCTATTTTTGCTACCACAAATGGAGTCTGTGTGTTATGTGCTTTAACAAATGCCTTATTAAGTCTATTTTCTTCTTGTTGCATTAAGCCATGACTAACCTTTATAGAATTCTTTTTTAACTCCTTAACTCCCATGCCAGATACCTTAGGATTAGAATCTAATGAGGCAATAATTACAGTTTTTATATTACTTTTTATTAAGGCATCAGTACAAGCAGGAGTTTTGCCGTGATAACAACAAGGTTCAAGAGTTATATATGCTATTGTAGCGTTTTTATTATTAGCTAAATTTTTAAGTGCTACTATTTCTGCATGGTCGCCACCATATTTTTTATGGTATCCAGTTGCTAAAATATTATGGTCATGGTCCGTAATAACACAACCTACCATAGGATTAGGCTGGGTGTGATATTTGCCTTTTTGTGCTAATTTAATTGCTAAAGACATTATTTTGTAATCTATTTTTAAAAAAGTCATTAAGTATATAATTTTTGATATAATATCTGAATATTTTACTACGGAGTTATTATGGATGACCATAAAAAACAAGCATTAAATGCAGCACTATTACAAATTGATAAACAATTTGGCAAAGGATCGGTTATGTTTTTAGGTGATGATGATTTAAATTCTGATGTAGAATCAATATCCACTGGTAGTTTAGGTTTGGATATAGCATTAGGAATTGGTGGTTTACCTAAAGGACGAGTTGTTGAAATTTATGGCCCTGAATCATCAGGAAAAACAACACTTACTTTACATGTTATTGCTGAATCTCAAAAACAAGGTGGAACAGCAGCATTTATTGATGCTGAGCATGCACTTGACTCTAATTATGCCAAAAAAATAGGTGTTAATATTAAAGAATTATTAATATCACAACCAGATACAGGCGAGCAAGCCCTAGAAATAACCGATATGCTAATTCGCTCTTCAGCTGTTGATATTATAGTAATTGATTCTGTAGCTGCACTTACCCCAAAAGCAGAAATAGAAGGAGAAATGGGTTCATCACACATGGGACTTCAAGCAAGACTAATGTCTCAAGCACTTAGAAAACTAACTGCTAATATCAAGAAAAGTAATACTTTAGTAATTTTTATCAACCAATTAAGAATGAAAATTGGTGTTGTGTTTGGTAACCCTGAAACAACAACAGGCGGTAATGCTTTAAAGTTTTATGCCTCGGTTAGATTAGATATTCGTAAAATTGGCGTTGTTAAAAAAGGCGATGAAATATTAGGCAATCAAACTAGGGTCAAAGTATTAAAAAATAAAATATCTCCACCTTTTAAGTCAGCAGAATTTGAAATATTATACAATCAAGGAATATCCAGAGAAAGTGAGATTATTGAATTAGGTGTTAAATATAATATAGTAGAAAAATTAGGCTCTTGGTATAGTGCTTACGGCACAAGAATAGGACAAGGTAAAGATAATGCTAGAGATTATTTGGTACAACATAAAGAATTAGCAGAAAAATTAGAAGAAGAAATAAAGGCTAAAGTACAAGAGCAATAATTTTATTTATCAATGCATAAAAAACATATGCAACTTAAAACTACTGCATAAGAGCATTTGCACCCTATTGCTAAATAATATTAGAGACCTTTGCATAAATAGAGGTGATTAGCAAAAATTCAATTTTTGCCGAATTAGTGATTTTGAGACCTTTGCATAAATTAGGATGATTAACAGAATTCTTATTTTTGCTTAATGTAAGTGAGTGGAAAGCGGGTTTTTGATGGTTATTCATTATTTATGCAAATGTCTCATTAATGCAATAGTCATTTATTTTGTAAAATTAATGCTGATGTATCTAACTCGCCATTACCATTTTTCATTAATACTTTATATTTATCATAAACACTTTTGGTAAATGATAAATTTGTTTTGTTGTCTTTTGCTCTGTCTAAACAATACCTTAAATCTTTAACCATCCACTTAATAGCAAAACCAAAGTCAAACTCTCTTTTGTTCATTGTTAATAAACGGTTATCCATTTGCCAAGATTGTGCCGCACCTACAGATATAGAGGGTAGTAGTTTTTCTGTGTCTATATTCTCATTTTCTGCAAATAACATAGCATCAGATAACCCTTGTAATACACCTGCAATACAAATTTGATTTACCATTTTTGCAAGTTGCCCGTAACCATTTTGCCCAATATGAGATATGTTTTTTGCATAACAATTTAATATTGGTGTTACTGTTTCTATGGTTTTTTTATTGCCACCAGCCATAATACTTAATTTACCATTTATTGCTCCAACCTCTCCGCCACTTACTGGGGCATCAATAAACTCTATATTTTTACTATTAAAATCTTGCGTTAATTTTTTAGCTAATTTATATGAAGTAGTAGTATGGTCAATTACAATTCCACCTTTATTAATATTTTGATAAATACCAGCATTTGAATACACAACTTCTTCTACATCTTCATCTTTACCAACACATAGAATTACTACATTGGCATTAATAACAGCATTTTTAATTGAATTTGCAATGTTTACTTTAATATTTGCTTTATATTTTTTCTGCCATTTTTCCAATTTTACTTTAGTACGATTCCAAACTGTAACATTAATATTTGGATTTTTTAGTAAATGACCTGCCATGTGAAAACCCATAACTCCAAGTCCAATAAATGCTACATTTATTTTATTATTCATTTTTATTAACTCCTTAATATTAATTTATTGTAAAAATAATTTTCAAGTATACCCCTCAAAAAATAAAATAAACCCCCTAAAAACAACCAAAAACTAAAATTTACCTATAAAAGTGATACAATAAACTTATAAATTTTGCCTAATAAATAAAATTATAGCTACTATAACAATACAAAAAAAACAAATTAAAAGATATTATCAAAGAGGCAATACACGAAGAATTACACAAAATACAAGAATTTTGAGCAAATTTTGGGGACACTATACTTAATTAGTTTTAATGCACTGTCATATATAACAAGCCCTTTATACCCACCGTCATTGCGAGACTTTGTAAAAGGCGTAGCAATCTCATCTTGCAAATGCGGTGTAATTAAGTAGCAGTTTGTTGCCCGTCATTGCCACACACTAAAAAACAGTGCTTATAATGACGATGTATAAAAAAGCACTAATAATGAATAATTAGAATTATACCCACCGTCATTGCGAGACTTTGTAAAAGTCGTGGCAATCTCGTGCTACAAAAGCAATGTAATTTAAAAAAGCACTAACAATAACGAATTGGAATTATGCCAAATGTCAATTAAAAAAGTACCTAAAATAGTAAGCAAAGCTTACTTTGGGGAATATCCCCAAACCCCTAACAGCAATTACAGGTTGTTTAGTTTGTGTTAAGTTGTTTTGGTTGTTTTGTGATATTAAGGCGTGAGATTTTAGTACCAAAGGGGAGGTTCATAGCATCTATTTATTTCATATGCTCTTTATTTTTTTGAAATTGAACGATGATACTTTGTTTTATTTTAGTAGATGAAGCTTGTGGATTATATTGAATTTGAACTACTTTTTTTCCGTGCACATTAAAATAATTTTCCACATCTTGATTATGCGGCTTTCTACCCCAGTCTTCCCCAATAACAAAAATATCTGCTTTAACTTGCTTGCAAACAGAAAGGTAATCCAGTTCATGGTATGGAAGTACAATATTTACACAGCGAAGTGCTTGAAGCATTTCAATACGTTGTTCAAGCGGAATAATAGGAATATTAGGCTTATACAGTTTGACTACTTCATCAGAAGCAATGCCAACAGCAACCGTATCACCCAATGTGGCACAATATTCCAACAATGCAAGATGACCAACATGCAATAAATCAAATGTGCCTACTGTATATACAACCATTGTGTTATTTAACTCCTAGATTAAAATGATTTTCGTTACCATAGTAATATGCCTATCGCATTCTTGAATACAAGAGGTGTGTTAATTTTAACTGCTTCTTATAAAAGTTTCCAGCTATAAATACCCGTTATTGTAAGCGTATAAGTAGCAAGAATGAAAACATTAACTGGATTGCCAGAAAGTTTTGGTGTTTTAATTTGCGATATATTCAAAACGGCCAGCACTAAAATACTGACATAAAGAATGATCGAAAAAACTCCCTGACTAAAAACACCTTCAAATAAGAATATAAAAACAAGTATTATATTGTTGTTATCAAGAGCTAGTCCTGTGTATTTTGATTCAGCAGAAAGACCGTATGTATTGAAGTAACTTAGGCGAATGGCACTAGCAGAAATAATTATAAATGCTCCAAGCAGAAAGACAGGATTGAATTGAGAATAGCTTAAAAGAAGAATGGCAGGAGCTACACCATAATTCACAATATCTATTAATGAATCAAGCTGCCTTCCAAAAAATCCTTGTTTACCTGCTCGCCCTTTCATTCTTCGTGCAATAAGTCCATCTGCCCAGTCAAATGCAACAGCCCAGATCATGCCAATCATTGCTGCATAGTAAACATCTAAGATACTGAAGTAAATAGCTAATATTGTGCAGGCCAATCCTGCAAGTGAACATAGATTAGGAAGATCTTTCACATAGGATAAAATGGTAGGCTGTAATTCTTGAGATTTTAATTTATCCATAGTTAGGTTACATCAAAATAATTCTGAAATTTTCTTAAGCATAATGTGGTGGCGATAACCTGACCTAGCAGGTTGTCTATATTTTACTCTATTATAGACCTGTTAGGTCAGATTAATTGGCTTATTAGAGTGCCGTAGGCGGTCTAAAAAGATAAGGTGATAATATGTGGCGCCCATTATTTTCAGCGGTTAGATTTATTTTATATTTTTTATTACTGGTTATTTACTAGAAAGTAGAGAGGTAGAAAAATGAATACTTTAACTATAATTTTATTAATACTAACTTTAATTGGAAGTGCATTATTCTTATATGTTTTATTAGACAAAAAGCACCTTAAACCAAAACAACACACCTAACAAAGCACTACAACAGACGGTAAACCACCGTTTAAATTTTGGAAAATTTAGGGAGAGGTTAAACCTCTTAGGATATGAATGGATTAGGTTTGAATTAAGCATTGTAAGGTTCCCCAAAAAACTAAAATTTGCTTATAAAAGTGATACAATAAACTTATAAACTTTGCCTAATAAATAAAATTATGGATACAATTACAATACAAAAACAAGAATTAAAAAATATTATCAAAGAGGCAATACACGAAGAATTACACAAAATAAATTATTCTTTTGTCTCAAATAAAGAACAAGCAGAATTAGAGGCAGAATTTGGAAAGAATCCTATTTTTGAAGATTCTGATGAGGTTGTTAAACTTTAAAATGTATGAAATTTAACTATCAAAAAAAAGCACACAAATTTATTAAAAAAACCCCATTATAATTTATCTTTTTTACAAAATATTTATAAAAATCTATCAAAAAAATATTTTATGGCAAACAATTTAAGTACTAAAAACATTGAAAATTTAATTTTAACTATCAGAAATACTTCCGTAATAATTGATAGTGATGTTGCTAAAATTTATGGGGTAAAAACTAAAGAGGTTAATCAGGCTATAACAAATAACCCAGATAAATTCCCCAAAGGCTTTGTTTTTGAATTAAATAAAAATGAAAAAATAGAGGTAGTCAAAATTTTTGACCACCTAGAAAAATTAAAATTTTCTCCAAGTCTGCCAAAAGCCTTTACCGAACAAGGTTTATATGCTGGCAACTATTTTAAAATCAAAAAAGGCAACCTCTACAACTCTTTTAATTATTAATACCTTCACAAAAATAAGAGATTTACAAAAGAATTTTAATGAAATGTTAAAAGAAAAGGATGAAAATAAAAAGAACTCAATTGGAGCAAAATTTGGCAAAGAATTAATTGATATTTTTTTAAATGATGACTTAGAGAGCAAAGAAAGTGAAAGCAAAATTAAATTTTCTATGTTTGGAATGAGTTTAGAAAAAATTGTTAAGAAAAGCAAAAAATAAAGCAACAAACCTTAAAAATCAAAAATTTGCTTATAAAAGTGATACAATAAACTTATAAACTTCACTTAAATAAATAAAATTATGGATACTATAACAATACAAAAAAATACATTTGAAGAATTAAATATTTATAAAAAGTTAGTAGAAAATAATCTACAAGAAGATTTATCTGCTGAGGAAATTAGCCAAATAAATAAGGCTAAAAAAACAGAAATTATGACTAAAAAAGATTTTTTGGCAAAAAATCCAGAATTAAAAAATGTATGAATTGTTATTTAGAGAAGACTTTAATAAAAAATTTAATAAAATCAAGGATAAAAATCTAAAAAAACAAATTTATACGAAAATTATCCAATTAGAAATTAGAAATCCAATAGGTAAAAAATTAGTTAATAGTAATTATTTTAGAATAAGAATAAAAAATTATAGAATTGTTTATGAGATTTTTGAGGATAAAAAACAAGTAGAAATTATTACAATTCTAAAAAGAGGCAATGAGTATAAGGATTTAAAATAATATTATAAAACGAAAAAACCAACACCCATGCTTTTTATAGATATTTATTTAAAAGGAGAGAAATTAAAAAAAAATTATAAAAAAAATAAAAAAACTAATTTTAAGTAAATTCACCTCTAAAAAATAGTAAAATTACCAAAACCTTTATAAATGATGACTTAGACAGCAAAGAAAGCGAAACCAAAATTAAATTTTCTATGTTTGGAATGAGTTTAGAAAAAATTGTTAAGAAAAGCAAAAAATAAAAAAACCCCTAAAAAAAAATAATTTATAAAAAATCTAACATTTACCCCTAAAAAATAGTAAAATTACCAAAAACTTTATAAATGATGAAGTCCTACTATAATTATGGAAATAAAAAACCTAACAAAAAGTTTAACAAAAATAATCGGTGCTACTGCTTTGTCAGTAGGATTAGCAACAAGTGCTAATGCTTATAGTCTTAATGGATTAAATAATGATTCAAAACACTTAGGGGGTTTTTCAATGGACTATAACGGAAGTTTATTTAATGGAACGGCAAACAATACAAACACAGAATTAACGGGGGCATTAAGTGTTCTTAATAAGCAAAATCCAAATTATTTAAATGTTGGAGATAATAAATCAGGTTTATCAACAGGACAAATGATTGGTTTAGGGGTTTTAGCAGCAGGAATTATTTATACTGTTACTAAAAGTGATGATGATATACCAGAAGTGACGACAGGAAGAGGAGATTCCGGAGGAATTTAAATTTTAGAGGTTTTAACCTCTTTTTTTTCGTGTAAATTTTCTTACAACTCAATAATAAAAAATAAGTTTTATAAAAAAATATTTTAATTTTTTAGTATGACTAAAAAAATTATTGTTTTATTTTGTTTTTTTATAACTTTTACCTGTATTTTTTCTGCTACAAAAAATTTTAATGTTAATGAAAATTTTTATATAGATATTTATGAAATGGAGAATGAGCCAGATGAACATATATTAAAAAATTTTGTTGAAACAAATGATAATCCAACTTCAATAACGAGTAATGGATTAAAACAAGTTTTTATTTATCCTAAAAATAATAATAATTTTGTTTTAATTACTGAAAATTTAGATTTTTTATCTTCTACCATAAATAATTATACTTTTGGAAAATATAAAAATCAATCTGATATTCCAATTGGAATAAGTGGTGAAATCCATATAAACGGCGAGAAAAAATGTAAAATTTTTTACGATGAAACCACAAAAAAAATCTCTTCAAATTTAAACCCTTATAAAGTTTTTTCTTATGAAAGTGGAAGCTATATTTTAAAAGATGTAGATTATTCAAGTTTAACTATCACTGAACAAAATAGTTTTAAAAATCTTTTAACTTCTTATTACTTCATAAATACTTCGGCTAAGTTTTTCTTAGCAAATGGGAGTATTATAAAAAAAGATATTTTTGTTGGTGATGTTCCTGTAAATTTGAGTGGGATTTATGGGGGGAATTATTTAGCGGCGGAGTTTTTACCGCAGGATTTAAAATGTGATTTTTTTGAGGGTGATGGATTAGATAGTAGTGAGATTCAAGGGGTTTTTGTTAATAATTCTTTGGCTAATATAAATGATTATTTTAATAATACCGTAGGTTTTTTGGTTAATGATAGTAGGCAAATAAATATTTTAAATGACACTTTAAAGGCGGATATAAATTATAGTAATGGTGGGAAAAATGTTTCGGTGAATTTTAGTAGGTTAAAAAAAAGTGGGGGTAAAAATGTTTCAGTTTATTTTTTGTTGAATAAAAGTAGTTGGGAGGATTTGTCGGCTGATGATATTATGGATTTACGGGCAGATTTTAAAACGAATTTTCCTCTTTCTAATGAGTTTGACTTTTTTGTGGTAGATAAAGATCCTATAATTGGCTATCATTTTGATGAATTGCCTGAGAATATAAATGTTGGTTTTAATGGGACAATTGACGGGGTTTTAATTGAGAGTGATGCGGTTGTTTATAGTGGAAGTAAGGATTTTGTGTTTAATTATCGGGGTGGAATAAATAATAATTGTGATGAGAAATTAGTAAATAGTGGTGGGAAAAATATATGTATTAATTTTTTTGTTGATGGGATAAATGGCAGTAATAAAAAGTATATAAATAATGGGACAAGTAATTTGTTGGTGGAAAATATAAATTTGTCAATAAATTTGTCAAATGGATATGTGGCTAATTTTACTACGAGTTTATATAACCCTGAAAGTGGAGCTTATTCTTGTTTGGGAATTATTGAGAGTGGTGAGTTAAAACCTTGTGATGAGGGAAATCCCCAAAAAAGAATTTGGGTGGGAATTTTTAAGAGTGTTTCAAGTAATTTAGTTGAAGTTGAGGTTATAGAGTTAAGTAATACGGCAATAATACAATTTAATAATACTGCGGGTGATGGCGAATTGAATATTTCTTATTGTGTTTATGAGGGAAATGTGGTTTGTAGTTTTGATGAAAAAAATAAAACTGGGGCAAATATAACTCTTAGTTGTGGTGGCGGAGTTGATGGATGTATAAAAAGAATACTTTATGCGGTTAATAATAGTGGGGATTTGAGTGAAAATGAAACATTCATACTTCCAATCTTAAAACTTGGAAGTGTTTGTGATAATAGATGTGTGGCAACACCATTTCCAAATATTTTATTAAGTAGTTGTCAAGGGATTAATGGATGTAATTTTTTTAATTATGGAAGTGATGATGATGGGGCAAAAAAGTGTAATTATCAATCTCCTAATGCGAGAGTCTTTAGTATATAAAATATACGAATATATAATTAAAGTAGTCAATAATAAATAAAGTTTAATGCTATAATCGCAATTCATAATATTATATTAAGGTATCTCAAGCCATGCCAACAACAATAAAAGATTTGCATATAAAAGGATACGAGAGAGTAGTTAAAGTAATTAATGATAAGGCAAAACTTGATGCTGTAATCGCAATTCATAATATTAGGTTGGGTCCAGCATTAGGTGGTTGTCGTTTTTTGAATTATGCAAATGCCAAAATGCAATTAGATGATGCTCTAAGATTAGCAGAGAGTATGACATATAAAAATAGCATTTGTGGTATTAACAATGGTGGTGGTAAGGCTGTAATTAATGCAAAAGCGACTAATGGTATAAAAACCCCAGAACTTTATCAAGCACTTGGAGAAGCACTAGAATTATTAGATGGCATGTACTACTCTGCTGGTGATGTTGGCACATCAATAGATGATTTATTACAAGTTAAATTAATGACAAATTATTGCGGTGGTATAAAAGATAGTAGTGGCCCTACTGCTACTGGGGTATATAATGCAATGAAGGCAGCTGTTAAATTTACAAAAGCAGACGATAGCTTAGATAATATGCATATTGCTATTAGTGGTACTGGTAAAGTAGGTGGTAAGTTAGCCAAACTTCTTGCCGGCGATAATGCTAGTCTTACACTTGCTGATATTAATCAACAAACATTAAACAAACTTCAAAAAGATATTAATTTTCAAAAAGCGTCAGATACAGATATACATAAAACTAATTGTGATATTTTTAGTCCTTGTGCCTTAGGTAATGCAATTAATGCAGATACTAAAAAACAATTAAACTGTAATATTATTGCAGGAGGAGCAAATAATCAATTAGACAACTCAAAAACAGCTGATTGGTTATTTGCAAACAATATTGTTTATTGCCCTGATTATTTGGTAAATAGCGGTGGAGTTATTGCTATTAGTGCTGAGTTAAACAATACCTTAGATGGTATAGATAATAGTTTGCAACAAATAGGTACTCGCACAATGGAAGTATTAGTTATGAGTAAGGCAGAAAATATTTCTAGCGATAAAATCAGTAAAAAACTTGCATTACAACGAATAAATAACGCTTAGTATGTTTAATCTTTAATTTTGCTATAAATAACTGATAATTGTTTATATAACTCGTCAGGACTAATATTATTATTTGCCATTATTTCAAAAGCAATTACATTATCTTCCTTGCCGTGCCAAATTTTATTGTAACTCCCCTCTTTATAACCATTGTCTTGCCGAAAAATATTTAATTGATTTTTAATGATATAGCGATTATATAATTCCTTAATATCCATACCAGCATAGGATAATATTTCTATAAAAACCGCAAAAATATCATTAATATTATTGTTATTAGTAATGCTTGCCATAAGGCTTAATTGCATAAGTTTTTCTAGTGATTTTATTAATTCTATTCTATTCTTATTAGCAATAAAATTGCTATTTACATTATGGTAATTAAAATTTAATCTAATTGCCTCACTCATTAAAAAATGCCAAATGTCAATTATCTCTACCAATAAATTATCCCAATCATCACTTGCCCCTATGTCCTTCCAATGTTTCCAATTAAAAGAATCAATAGCTTCCGCTGTTTCCATATAAATACAACGATTCCAATTAATGTCTCTACCATCTTTTGTAATACCTTGTAGCCAAGATAAACCATTGGTTTTTTCGTTTAATTGAGTTTGTAATTCAAACATTGTTTTTATTAAAATATCTTTTTGCAAAATAAAATCCTTATAAAATTATAAAATTATGTGATATTATAAAATAATTTAGTATTAAAGGCTACTACATTAAGTGCTTAAGCATCATGGTTTTATTATTGTTAGTAAAATACTGCTTTTTAGGTATCTATTCTCACTTATGATAAAATATAAGTTAAAGTTAAAATAATTACTTAGTCCTTACTCCAAGCAAAAACTTATTAAACCAATGTATAAAAAATGTTTATTTATACAAAAAATAGCACTACTGATATAAACTGCCCTCATACAATGGCTGTTATTATTTATTAAAATGTTGATAAATTGTGATTTAGGGGAATGTTTAACACCTAATATTGATAGCAAAATTATGCCAAAAATTAACATGGCAAATATAGCTTGTGGCGGTCATGCTGGGGATAAAAAATCTATGTTAGCCACTGTTATATTAGCTAAAAAATATCGCACTACAATAGGCGCCCATCCTAGTTATATTGACAAACAAAACTTTGGTAGAAATAGCATAGAGGTTAGCACGGAGTTATTATTTACCCAATTATTACAACAAATTAAAACACTAGAAAATATTTGCATTAACAATAACACTAAACTACATTATATCAAGCCTCACGGTGCTTTATACCATGATATGATGTTAAATACAAATACTATGCAAGTAATTATTAATTTGATTAATACTATTAATCCTAAGCTAAAATTAGTAGTTCAATACGGCATTAATGCCGCTAGTTTAACCATTGCTAAAAAAAATAATATAACTTTATTGTACGAGGCTTTTGCCGATAGGGCTTATCAAGGAATACAATTAAAACAAAGAGGTAAAAAAGGCAGTGTATTTAACGATAAAGATAAAATTATTAGCCAATTTTATAAACTAAGCAGTAATAAAGATATTGATACTATATGTTTTCATTCTGATAATACAGCCTCTGTTGATGCACTATTAAACTGCAAATGAAATTAAAAACTTGCATTATTAACTCTGAAAACAGTGTTATTATTTATTTTTCTAAACAAATAAGCCCTAAGATTTTAATTGAAATTAATAATTTAAAAATAGTATTAATAAAAAATTTAGCTAATACAATAATAGACTTAGTACCATCTTATACCTCAATTACGGTGTTTTACAATCTTAATAAAATAACCGCTGCTGATATATGTACAAAAATCAATAATATTATTGCAACTAGTCAATATAAAAACCTTAAACAGCAAACTAGTAATATTAAAATACCAGTTTACTATAATCCAATAGTAGCACTAGATTTAAAAGAATTATTAGCAGTAAAAAACTTAAGTTTAGAAGAATTTATCGCAATTCATACTAATACTACTTATCTAGTATATGGAATTGGATTTTTACCAAACTTTGCTTACTTAGGCATAATAAATAAGAAAATTCAAATGCCAAGGCTAACAGCACCTAGATTATCTGTTGCCAAAGGAAGTGTTGCTATTGCTGACAATCAAACTGCTATTTACCCTAACACCTGCCCTGCTGGATGGAGAATTATCGGCCGTAGCCCATTAAATTTAAATCCTCCTTGTAATATTAAGTTTCAAACTGGTGATACTGTTAATTTTTATAGTATTAACAAAAAAACATTTTTACAACAAGGTGGGATGTTATGAGAGCCTTTAAGTTAATAAATAAAGGTATATTATCAAGTATTCAAAATTATGGTAATTATACAAACAGAAGCGAAGGTATAAGTATATCTGGGGCATTAGATGAGCATAGTTATTTGTGGGGAAATTATCTGCTTGGCAATAGTTTTAATACTTCAAGTTTAGAGATAACTGTAGGACAAACAGAGTTAATAGCATTAACTAATATTCAAATTGCTATAACAGGTGCTAATCTTAATTGCACCATAAATAATAAATTAGCACCTTTATGGAGTGTAATTAATATCAGTAAAAATGATATTTTAAAATGGCACAAGCCGATAAATGGCATTCGCTCATATCTTAGTATATTATCTGGATTTAAAAATAATCCAAATAAACAACTAACTAACTTTACAATACTACTAGCAAATAATCCTTGTACTAACAACAAAATTAACAAAATAGCTAGGAAATTTATCCCTGATTATAAAGAACATTTAACACTTAGGGTTTTAGTTAATAATAACCCTGTTTTCTGGACTAAAAATGATTTTAAGCAATTATTTAATAATAGCTTTAAAATTAGCATAAACAATAATAGAGTTGCTTATAAGCTAACAAAACAAAACATTAAACCAAAAATAGATAAAATGATATCAGAGGCAAATAATTATGGTAGTATGCAAATAACACCCAATGGCGAGCCTATTATTATGCTAAAAGATTCACCAACAATAGGCGGTTATGCCAAAATAGGCAATATTTTTTCATTAGATTTAGCAAAATTAGCCCAAAAAACTAGCAATGATTATTTATCATTTGCACCTATTAGTATTAACAAAGCCCAAAAACTAAGAAAACAGTTTAACAATTTTTTTAATATTTTTTAAGACCTTTGCATACATATATTAATAAGTTTAGGCTGTGTTGGAATAAATACCTAATATAAATTAGCTATTTTGAGTAATTTTTACTACTTATATAAGTTTTTTTACAATCTACCACTAGGCAATAATGTATATATAACAATGCTTACAGCTGTTTTTTTTATTATTTTTATAACAAAAAAATTTATATTCAAATTATTTTTAATATTATAGTACCATTCAATAATTTCTTGTAGTATAATCAGACGCTGCGAGTCTTATTTTGTGATAATATGTTGTTGTATCACGATGTGATTCTCTTGGTATGTATAATAAAATAAAAAAGGAGAAGATATGAAAAATATATATAAATTGCTGGTTACTAGTTTATTAGTTGTGTTATTCCAGACAAGTGTTTTTGCAAGTAATCATTTACGAGAACTTAATGTTGCTTATTTCTTAGAATGGCCATCTGCTAATCAGGTTGCACAACTGGAAAAAACTTTTGATAAACGAATGGGTCTAAAGGTTAATTGGCGCTCATTTGATAATGGTAATGCTATGACAGCAGCTATGGTTGCTGGTGATATTGATATTGCTTATTCTCAAGGGTTTGTGCCTTTTGTAATTGCAGTTAGTAAAGGGATTGATTTGAAACTTGTTGGTGTAGCAATGACTTATGCAGAAAATGATAACTGTGTAGTTCATAGTAGTGCTGGTATCACAAAAGCTAATGCCAAAGAGTTAGAAGGTAAAAAAGTTGGCTCACCAGCTGGTAATGTAACTCACTATAAATTACTGAAAACACTAGAATACTTAGGAGTTGATTCCAATAAAGTAAGAATTCTTAGTATGAGTAATGCTGATGCATCTTCTGCTCTTGCAAGAGGTGATGTTGCTATGGCTTGTGGTTTTGGTGGTTCACTTAATCGTATGAAAAAATACGGACAAGTGTTAATGACTGGTGCTGAACAAGAAGCTATTGGCTTAAAAGTATTTGATATTGTTTCTGTTACCGGTAAATTCTTAAGAAAAAATCGTAATGTTGTTCGTCAGTTCATGCAAATTACAGAAGACTCTAACCTAAACTTCAATAGATATTCTGCTCGCTTTTATCCAACTTTATCTAAAGCATCAGGTATGAGTTTAAATGATACTATTGACACACTTAATAAATTTACTTTTCTTACTCGCTCAGAACAATTAACCGAAGAATGGATGTTAGGTGGTGTGCAAAAATTCACTAAAGAAGTTGCTGATTTCTATGTTAAACAAAAACAACTAAGAAGAGCAAAAAGTCAAGCACATTATAATAAAACAGTTGATAGCAGTGTATTAGCAGAAGTTAAATAGTTTGAAAATAACAAATGGTAAGTAGTAGCATAAAAACTACTACTTGCTATTTTATTATCAGTAAGTTATATGATATAAATTTTAAATTTATTATAGGGTATATATGCAAGAACTTAAAGTTAATGATTTATCTATGGTATATCAAATACCAGGCGGTGATTCGATTGAGGCATTAAAAAATATCTCTTTTGACTTGAAAGCTGGGGAGTTTTTGACAATACTCGGTCCATCTGGATGTGGTAAAACTACTTTATTAAATATTTTAGCAGGATTTTTAGCACCAACTGGTGGAGAATCTATCTTTGATGGCAAACTAGTATCAGGACCAAGCCCAGAAAGAGGTATGGTATTCCAGCAAGGTGCTCTTTTTGAATGGATGTCTGTTGCAAAAAATGTTGGTTTTGGTCCAACTATGGCAAAAAAACCTAAAGAAGAAGTAGAAAAAACTGTAAAACACTGGCTAGATATTGTTGGTTTAACAGATTTTTACTCTAAGGCGGTTTATGAACTATCTGGCGGTATGCAACAAAGAGTAGCATTAGCTAGATGCTTAGCAAATGATCCAGGACTAATTTTAATGGATGAGCCTTTAGGTGCACTTGATGCTCTTACTCGCGAAAAAATGCAAGGATTATTACTTAAGTTATGGAAAAAAACTGGTAAAACTATAATTTTAATAACTCATAGTGTTGAAGAAGCATTGATGTTAGGAGAGCGATTATTTGTAATGGCTCCTAGACCAGGTCGTTTAGAAAAACAATATCATCTACCCTTTGCAGAACAAGGTGTTGATGGCAATAGTAGAGAGATTAAAGCACAAAAAGAATTTATTGAAAAACGCGAAGAGATTTTATCTATGATTTGGGAAATGGAAGAAGAAATCATGGGTCGTAAGGAGGATTTATGAAAAATATACTATCTAATTTTAAAATGCCGAATGCTGAAAACCAAAGAAAAACAGTATCTTTTGGAGACTCGTCACTAGTTTCTGCTCCAGGTGGAAGGTTTTTAACTTTCCTCAGTGTGTTTACTTTACTTTCTTTGTGGTTGCTTTCTGACTACTTTGGTTGGATAGAAGAAGTTTTTTGGCCTCATATGAGTAGTGTATGGTACCAACTGAAAATTATATCCTCAGAAGGTTTTCGCAATGCTACATTATTTGATCATATATATATTAGTGTACAACGCGTACTGCTTGGCTTTCTACTAGGTTGTTTGGTTGGTATTCCTATGGGATTTGCATTAGCACTATCAAGAGTTATGAATCGTATTCTTGACCCAATTGTTGAATTTTTTCGCCCAATGCCACCATTAGCACTTATCCCATTAGTTATTTTGTGGCTTGGTATTGGTGAAACTGCAAAAGTATTTTTATTGTTTTTAGCTGCACTTTGGATTATGGCACTAGCTACCCGCTCTGGTGCCATGTCAACTAATATTTCAAAAGTCCATGCTGCATATACACTAAATGCAACAAAAGTACAAATATTATTTAAAATTATACTACCTAACACATTGCCAGAAATATTTACAGGCATGCGTGTTTCTATGGGAGTATGTTGGGGTACTGTTGTTGCTGCCGAGCTTGTAGCTGCTGAGTCTGGTATTGGTATGATGATAATGGTAGCTAGTAAATTTTTATCAACTGATATTGTAGTTTTAGGGGTTATTTTGATTAGTGTAATTGCTTATAGCATAGATATTTTTATGCGTTTCTTAGAAGCAAAATTTGTACCTTGGCGTGGTAAAGGAAGAGGCTAATATATTATGGATAATAGTTTATTACAATTACTAAAAGATTTTGGTAATGCATTCAACAGTCATAATGCAGATAATTTAGTTTCAATGATGACAGATGATGCAATATTTTACACCGTTGCTGGAGATGGAATTTACGGTAATGAAATTGTTGGTAAGGATGCCATAAAAAAAGCATTTAACAGTGTATGGGATATAATGCCAGATGCTAACTGGGCTACTGGCAATATATTTGTGAGTGGAAATATGGGATTGTCTGAGTGGGTTTTTAGTGGTACAAATAAAAATGATGGTAGTCGTATTGAGGCACAAGGATGTGATGTGTTTACATTTCAAAATGGCAAAATAATGACTAAAAACGCTTTTAGAAAGCAAAGACCTGTTATAAAACCTTAAATATAATACTACCTAGTATTATACAATTACTTTCTGTTTTTCTCTTTATTATATTCTCATGAATAAAACTGCCTATAACCCTCATTATGACCCTTTACTTGACAGTACTCCAGGGCATAACTCTGAATATGCTGATAGTTATTGGAAGAGTACAATAGATGAATTCCCAGAAGATGATGGTGCATTAAAATCTGATATACAAACTGATGTTGTAATTATAGGCTCTGGATTTACGGGCTTATCGACTGCACTATTTTTAGCAAGAGAATACAATATAAAAGCAATCGTTTTAGAAGCTAATCAAGTTGCTTGGGGATGTACTAGCCGTAATGGCGGTCAAGGTTTATTATCAACTGGTAGATTATCAAGAGAGCAATGGGTTAAAAAATGGGGTGAAGATACAGCTAAAAAATTACACACAGAGATTATTGATAGCTTTCATACTTTTAAAGAATTAGTATATGATGATGATATAAAATGCGAACCACAAGGCAATGGTTATTTACATATTGCACACCGTAAATCAGAAGTAGCAAAATTTATTAAAGGTATAAATATTGATAATAATATTTTTAATTATAAATCGCACTTTATTGAAAAGAAAACTTTAAAACAAGATTTTGTTGATGAAAATGGTGCTCATGGTGCTTTATTTGAGCCTATTGGCATAGGTGTTAATCCTTTGAAGTTGGCTTTTGGTTATATGAAAATTGCTCGTAAACATGGTGCTAAGATTCATCCATCTAGCCCAGTTACTGATTGGCAAAAAAAGGATGGCTATCACTATTTAGTAACACCAGGAGGAACAGTTAAGGCTAAAACTGTGGCAGTTGCAACAGGTGGTTATACAAGTTCTTCTCTACATACTAGATTAGCTTATAGATACATGCCTATTTTATCAAATTCTGTGGCATCTAGAGTACTCACTGATGAGGAAATTAAAGCATGTAATTTTAAAACTAGACTTACTATAACAGATAGTAGAATATTAAGGTTTTATTATCGTTTATTACCAGATAACCGCCTACAAATTGGTACTAGAAGTGCAATTACTGGTAAGAGTTCTACCAACAATAGACATTATAAATTATTGATAAATGGTATGTACCATAAATTTCCAATATTAAAAAATATTAAAATTGATTATTCTTGGTGGGGTTGGGTTGATGTAAGTCATGACATGATGCCAAGAGTTGTACAAATGGATACAGATAAACAAGTTTTTTATGCCTTTGGTTATGGAGGGCATGGGGTTTCTTTTTCTGCACAAGCAGGCAAAAGAATGGCACAAAGGATTGCTGGAGTATTTGATGATGAACTTAATAAACTACCGATATATTCATCACAACTACCAAAACATCCACTAACACATATTAGACGAATAGGACAAACTCTTTTGTATAAGTATTATAATGCATTAGATAAATTGCCCTAAATTTTTTATATTTATTTGAGGATAAAAAAATGAAAATGACTCCAAGTGAAGCTTTTGTTGAGACCATGATAGCCAATAAAGTAAATAATATATTTGGTATAATGGGTTCTGCATTTATGGATGCTATGGATATATTTGAACCTGCTGGCATTCGCCTTATTCCAGTTGTTCACGAACAAGGAGCTGCACACATGGCAGATGGCTATGCCAGAGTGAGTGGAAAACATGGAGTATGTATAGGACAGAATGGTCCTGGAATTAGTAATTGTGTTACTGCAATTGCTGCCGCTTATTGGGCACATAGTCCTGTTGTGATTATTACTCCTGAAGCAGGAACTATGGGGCAAGGTTTAGGAGGATTTCAAGAGGCTAATCAATTACCTATGTTTGAAGAGTTTACTAAATATCAAGGTCATGTTTGTAACCCTAATCGCATGGCAGAATTTACAGCTAGATGTTTTGATAGGGCTGTATCAGATATGGGGCCAACCCAACTTAATATCCCACGAGATTATTTTTATGGTGTTATTGATACTAATATACCTAAGCCTAATCATGTAGATAGAGGATATGGTGGTGAAAAAACTATTAGCGAGGCTGTGGAATTATTATCTAATGCTAAATTTCCAGTTATAGTATCTGGTGGAGGTGTAGTAATGGGCAATGGCATGGATGCTTGTATTAAGCTTGCTGAACGATTATCATCTCCTGTTGTAAATAGTTATTTACACAATGACTCATTTCCTGCAAGTAATAAACTTTGGTGCGGACCTCTTGGTTATCAAGGTTCTAAGGCAGCTATGAAGTTAATTTCTAAAGCAGATGTAGTTTTAGCACTTGGTACTAGACTTGGACCATTTGGTACACTGCCACAACATAATATGGATTACTGGCCAAAAGATGCTAAAATTATCCAAGTTGATGCTGACCACAAAATGCTGGGCTTAGTTAAAAAAATATCAGTAGGAATTTGTGGCGATGCCAAGGCAGTTGCAAATGAATTGTATAACCGCATAAAAGATAAAAAACTTTATTGTGATAGCAATAAAGAAAGTCGTATAAATGAAATAAATAAAGAGAAAATATCTTGGGAGAAAGAATTAGACGAATGGATTCATGAAAAAGACCCTTATAGTTTAGATGCTATTAAAGAAAACAAAGAAGGATACTTGCACCCTAGACAAGTTTTAAGAGAGTTAGAAAAAGCCATGCCAAAAGATGCTATGGTATCCACTGATATTGGTAATATTAATTCAGTAGCTAATAGTTATTTAAGGTTTGACAAACCAAGAAGTATGTTTGCAGCAATGAGTTGGGGTAATTGTGGTTATGCATTTCCAACTATTATTGGTGCAAAATTAGCAGCTCCAGATAGACCAGCTATTTCTTATGCAGGAGACGGTGCTTGGGCTATGAGTATGGTTGAAACTATGACATGTGTAAGACATAATATTCCAGTTACTGCTGTTGTATTTCATAATAGAGATTGGGGGGCTGAAAAGAAAAATCAAGTAGATTTTTATGATAGACGCTTTGTTGCGGCTGAGCTTACCCACCAAAATTTTTCTAATATAGCTAAATCAATGGGTGCAGAAGGAATAAGAGTTGATAAATTAGAAGATGTTGGCAAGGCATTAAAGAGTGCTGTTGATGCACAAATGAATGATGGTAAAACAACTATTATTGAAATTATGTGTACTCGTGAACTTGGCGATCCTTTTAGAAAAGATGCTCTTAGCAAACCTGTGCGTATATTGGATAAGTACAAAAATTATGTTTAAAATTATTTTAAACAATTGTATAGCAATATCAATGTGATTAAAAAATGCTAAAAAGCAGGCTGTAAAGTAGAAATTTTTATCATATTTTATTATCATGAAACAATCTAGTTTGCTTTTAAATACAATATACGATAAAGCCCGAAAAGTATATAAAACTATTGTTTTTCCAGAAGGTGAAGATGCTCGTATTGTAAATGCCGCTATTTATCTAGCTAAACAAAAAATTGTAAATCCTATACTTTTAGGAAATAAAAATATTATAGCTAGTTTAGCTAAAAAAAATAAGCAAGATATAGATTGTGTTACTATAATTGAACCACAAAAATTTAAACACTATACTTATTTATACGATATATTAAAATCTACCAAACTTAATAAAAACAACTCAAAAACTTTATTAGAATCATTATTTGTTAATCCTTTATATTTTGCCACTTTGCTAGTTAGAAGCCATGAGGTTGATGGTTGTGTTGCTGGCGCTGTTAATACCACAGCTGATGTTTTAAAAGCTGCTTTTTCTATACTAGGCACTAAACCTAATATTAACACCATTTCTGGTGCTTTTATTATGATACTTGAAAATAATAAGCACCTCATATTTGCTGATTGTGCAGTAGTTATTGAACCTAGTGTTGAACAATTAGCCGATATTGCTATTGCAAGTGCAAAAAGTGCAAAATCCCTTATTGATATGGAGCCTAAGATTGCTATGTTAAGTTTTTCAACTAATGGCAGTGCTAAACATAAAAATAGTATTAAAATAGCTGAAGCAACAAGTTTAGTAAAAAAACTAAACCCTGACTTAGTAATTGATGGTGAATTACAATTAGATGCCGCTATTTGTCCTGAAATAGCAAAAGTTAAAACTAAAAATAGCCCAATTAAAGGCGAGGCAAATATATTAATTTTTCCCAACCTTGATGCAGGTAATATTGGCTATAAATTAGTACAAAGACTAGCGAATGCAAAAGCAATTGGACCTATTCTACAAGGCATTGCTTATCCTATGAATGATTTATCTCGTGGTGCAACAGTACTAGATATTGTAAATATGGCAAGTATAACTGCTATACAAGATTAATAAAACATCAAACCTACGCCCTTTTTAAAATCCTAGCAAAAATACTATTTTGTATTTTTAAGGCTATTTGCATAGGTTCTACCCTACCCTCTTATTCTAAATTTAATCTTAAAGTAATAATTTTATTTTAGGCTGCTATACAATAATAAAAATAGCCAAAGCCAAAATTGATAAAATAATAAGAATTAAATAGTGGCGGAGTGGACGGGATTCGAACCCGCGACCACCTGCGTGACAGGCAGGTATTCTAACCAGCTGAACTACCACTCCAATGGTGGGTGCTACAGGACTTGAACCTGTGACCCTCGCCTTGTAAGGGCGATGCTCTCCCAACTGAGCTAAGCACCCAAAATTATTAAAAAATAACTACTGTATTAGGTAACACTACTTGTCCAAATTCTCACAATGTGCACAGCACAGCACTAAGACTGTAAAAGAACTTAGGCGAGTTAGAAAAAATTTATCTACTTGAGGTATTTATGGGCATAGTCCTGCCTTTTAAGAGTACTATTTTTGCACTAATAATACACAACATCTAGAGGTAAATTTTTTAATAAAAAAGTGTTTCACACACAATACCCCAAAGCCCAACTTTATAACTTAACACAGTAGTATTTACTAATAAAAGTCATTTAAGTGTGTTTCTATATAAAAATGAGACAAGTATCTGCCCCATTTAATAAGTCATAAAATAAAAAGTACCATTTAGCAAATTATATTAATAGTGCTTGTTTTAAGTACTATTACTTATTAACTGATTCTTTTAGTAATTTACCTGCTTTAAACGCTGGAACTTTACTAGCACTAATTTTTATAGCAGCACCAGTTTGTGGATTTCTTCCTGTACGTGCTGCACGATCTCTAACCACAAAACTACCAAAGCCAGTTATAATAACAGAACCACCGCTCGATAAAGTGTTTACTATGGTAGATGTAGTTGCATCTAAAGCACGAGCTGCATCTACTTTTGTTAACCCAGATTTTTCTGCGATAGCTGATACCAATTCAGATTTATTCATATTTTCCCCTCTTTATTGTTATAAATCATAAAAATATAAGAAATTAATAGCCAATTTCCTAAATAGCCGAATTATCCCTTTAAATTAAGTTATTGTCAATATCTAATTAACAAATATTAGAAAAATAATCGGTATTTAATGTAGAAACTGTAATTTTATACTGTATATTTTATTAAATTAGCTAATTATTTAACTTATTTATAAGGGGTTTTATCTCATTGTTTACTATTTTAGTAGTAATAGCAGCAATTTTTTTATAAACTATAGTTCCTGAGCTATCTACTATGAATGTTTCAGGTATGGCATAAACACCTAATTCTAAGCCCATTTTACCTTCTTTGTCAAAAATAACATCATTAAATGGATTGCCAAATTTTGTTAAAAAGTTTTGAGCATCAACTAAATTATCTTTGTAATTAATGCCAAGCATATAAATATTATGATATTTAGCTATTTTTAATAATTCTACATGTTCATCTTTACAAGCAATACACCAAGAAGCCCAAACATTAATTAGTGCTGGTTTGTCTTTTATATAATCTAAGATATTTTTGCTATTATTATAAAAATCTACTACTTGAAGGCTAGGAAATGGCTTATTTATTAAAGGTGATGGTAGTTTTTTGTTATTAATACCTAACCCAATATACAAAAAAACTGCCAGTGTAATAAAAATAATTAACGGCAATAAGCTTTTTATTTTCATTTATTATAACTTTTAAGTTTTTGCTCTTTGGCTCTTTTCATAGCATCTGCTACCTCAGGAGGCATATAATTTTCATCATGTTTTGCCAATACTTCTTGGGCTACAAATACATTATTTTTCATAATACCTGTGGCAATAATACCTTGCCCTTCTCTAAATAAATCAGGCAATATACCAGTATAAGTTACTAAAATAGTATCTAGGGTATCTGTTATTTTAAATTTGCTAGTTAGTCCATTTCTAACAACACTATCATTAACCACCATACCCCCTATTCTAAAACTTTTATTTGTGGGAGCTTTGTTTTGTTTAATATCATTAGGGCTGTAAAAATAAAGTAAATTTTCATTAAATGCTCTAATACCTAAAAATACTATTAAGGTAGAACTTAATAGTAAAAATATTACTGATAATAATCTTTTTTGTCTCTTAGACATTATCTTGTCTCCTGTATTTATTGCGTAGTTGTTTTATTATTTTCTTTTTGCGTAATAACGAATGAATAAATAAATACCCTAAAACAATAGTTGTAATGCTATACGATGCTAATACATAAAGAGCATATTTATCATAGGGCATAAAAGATAATAATTCTGTTAGCATAATTATGTTAGACCTTTGTGTTTAATATTATATTACGCACCCAACGACTATTTTGCTCTCGTAATAATAATTCATTTCTAGCTCTAATTAAAACTAAGGCTATATACAATAATTTAAAAGCAATAGTCATAATAAGCAATGGTATTAACATTTCTATATGTATTGCTGGCGTGCCTATTTTACTAACCGATGCCCCTTGATGCAAAGTACTCCACCAATTAACCGAATAATGAATAATAGGCAAATTAACAATACCAACTATTGCCAATACTGCACTAGCTTTAGCACCACTTTTTGGATTACTAAACGAGCTGTTTAAAGATATATAAGCTAAATATAAAAATAATAAAATCAACTCTGATGTTAGTCTAGCATCCCATACCCACCAAGCACCCCACATTGGTTTACCCCATATAGAGCCAGTAGCAAGGGCAATAAATGTAAAACTAGCACCAATAACTGCCGAGCTTTTAGCGATAATATCTGCTAATTTAATTCTCCACACTAGACCAATAATGGCACTAATTGCCATTACTAAATAAATAAACATTGACATCCAAGCACTAGGAACATGTACAAACATTATTCTATAACTATCGCCTTGTTGGTAATCAACTGGTGCAATAACTAAGCCCCAATACAAGCCAACTATCAATGATATTAAAAATAAAATTACAACCCAAGGGATTATCTTAGCTGATGTATTATAAAAATTAACAGGTGAGGAAAACCTTTGAATAAAGCCCCATAAACTACTAAGCATAAACTTAATGCAACATTGTAAAATAAAGGTATTTTACCCGTTAAAAGTATTTGTGCTATATAGATTTAGCAATATTATTTCTCAAATATAATGGCACGGCTAACTCATTATTAGCATAGGCTAAATATTTATTGGCCACTAATTTTGCTAGATATTTTGCACTAGGATAAGATTTTTCTATAAACTTTCTAACTCCAGTCTTATTTGTTAATCTATCTTTATAGCAATCCCATGCACTGCCAACACCAATATATTCTGTACCAAAAAAAGGCATATCTTCTGGAGTATTTAATGCCTGTTGTATTACAGTGTTATCTTTATATTCGCACCAATACACCTCATCCATTCTAGCATCTAATGCCACTATAATATTGCTATATCCATAATTGCAATAGGTCCCATATGCTAATACTTCTAGGGTGGATACCCCTAAGGTTTTAATATTATCTGCCATCGCCAAACCTTGTACTATACTAACACACAACCTAACACCTGTAAAAGCACCAGGACCTTTTGTGTATGCTATACAATCAATATCTTTTAGTTTAATGTTGGCTTCTAGTAATGCTTTATCGCATAATGGCAATAATAAATTTGATGGTTTTTGCTCATCTTTTATAAATTTATTAACTGCTATACTACCTGTTAATACACTAACAGAGCATACTTCAGTACAAGAATCAATTGCTAATATTTTTACCATATATTTTGCTGTATTTATTATAAATTTTTAATACTAATTTTTTTCTTTTTTCTAGCCTTGCTTTATTGCGTTTTGGGTTATAGTATGATGGTCCTTTTAAAATAGACACCAATTGTGCCATCTCATCTAAGGACATATATTTAGGGTGTTTATCAAAATAAAAATATGATGCCATACCAAAACCATAAACAGAATGAGCACCATTTTGCCCTAAATTTACAGTATTTATGTAACGCAGTAAAATATATTCTTTGGAAAAATTATTCTCAAGAATAAATGCCATCACTATCTCAATTAATTTTCTTTTCAAACTAACTTCTCTGGTCAATAAGGTATTTTTAATTAATTGTTGGGTAATTGTACTAGCACCTCTTAATTTTTTATTATTAAATAAATAATTTTTTATAGAAAAGTATATTTGTTTAATGTCAATACCATTATGATTAAAAAATGCTTGGTCCTCCACTAATAACAACATATTAATTAGCTCGTCTGGATAATTTACTAGTTTTAGTGCTAAATATTGTTTATATTCTTTATTACTGTAATTATTTTTTAGTGGTTTTGAAAAACTATCAACAACAATAATACGGGTTTTTTCATAACTACTAAGTATAAAAATAACAGCTATTATTAATAATATTAAACTAATTGTAAATAATATTTTTTTTAACAAAATTTAACCAATTCTTAAATTAAGTTATTTTACAGAGGCCTTTGCATAAATAGGGATGATTAACAGAATTCTTATTTTTGCTTAATGTAAGTGAGTGGAAAGCTGAGTTCTGATGATTATTCATGTTTATGCAAAGGTCTCTTTACAATAGCATTGCCTAGGTAGTGTATTAAACTAATAAATTACTATACAAGTAAATTTATGTGCATAACACCATTTTTTAACTATGTTTTTTTAAATAAATAAACAACACTTATGCAAATAATCTTAAATACTGTAATAAGCCTTATATTTTTCTAGTATATAAAAAGAGTTAATAAAATCAATATTTTATAATATATTATTATGTATAATATCGCTGTCAGTTAGTAGTTTATATTTTAATAATAAATAATGGAGATATTATGAATAAAGTAATAAAAAATAATATAAAAATAGTATTTTTGTTTATGGTATATACATTTACACAACAATTATTTGCAGAACAAAGTTATTTAGATAATTTTTATTGGGGCATAGGTTATAACACAATTAATGCATCAGTAGAAACAACTAGCAAAATCGAAGCTGATAATAATGTTTATGGTTTTACTATCGGCAAAGAAATACATCCTAATTTTGATATAGAATTTAAATACAGCAAGGGTTCAGGCTATGATTCTTTTAGTAACCCGTTACTTGAGATACAAATAAATTCTATACTCCAAACTTCTTTAATAATTAAACAACCATTGAATGAGTATTTTCAAGGCTTTGTTAAATTAGGTCATGCATCAATAGAAGACTCTAGTAGGCTTGTTGCAAATGGGATAGTTGATACCGTTGAACGCAATGATTTTACCTATGGTGTTGGTGCTAGGATTAATATAGCTGAAGGTAGTTTTGTTCGTATTGAATATGATAATTTCCATAGTGAATCTAGCGGATTCCGCTCAGCAAGTGGTGATGCAAATTTTGAATTTACAGGTTATGGTGTTTCGTATGAAAGATCATTTTAGTATATATATGAGTGTTAATTTTATTTTTTAACAATAAGGGGTAATTATGACTAGAATAAAAATTAGTAATATAACAACAATGTTTTTAGTGGCTATGATTGTCTTAGTGCCACAATCTTTTGCAGAAAGTAAATATTATTTTAATATAGGCTTTGCTAACATTGATTTTAACTCTAATCAATCCACTATTGATAATAATGTTTATTTTATTAGCACTGGCACAGAAATACACCCTAATTTTGATGTAGAGGTTAAATATAGTTTTGGTGGCTCAAAAGAAAGATATTCTGGAGTACTAGCTGATTACGAAATTGACTCTATATTTCAAACTTCATTAATTGCTAAAAGAGGATTTTCTGATTCTTTTGAGGGTTTTGTAAAAATGGGCTATAGTGCTATTGACGATAATACAACATACGATGCAACATCAACATCACCTTCTATAATTGACGATAGAGACCATAATGAGTTTACTTACGGTGTTGGTTTTAAATACAAGGTAGGAACTAGCGATAAAATTCGTGTTGAATACGAGGATATTGATAACGATGCTGCAGACTCAAAAGCATATAACATATCATACGAAAGAACTTTCTAAATATACAGTATTTTAATTGTTGTAAACTTATATTAAACTAAAAATTATTCAGCACAAAATAAGAACATTGTATGAGAACATTTATGTGTGTTACTGCCTCTTAACTATGCTGTTTTTTGTATAAGTAAGTTATTCTTATATAGTATAACCTAATAAATTTCTTATACTAGGTGTGCTATGCATAGCACACTGCTTTTTAGGTGTATGCTGTACTAAGTTCAACTTAATATCTTAGCAGTAGTTTTTATTATTATACAAAAAAATTTAAAAATAACTAAATGCAAAAACAAAAGAGGGGTTTATTAACATTTGGTGGAGGTGAACCATCATCACAACCATCTGTAGCAGCTGCACTTATAAATTTAATAGTACTAATATCGTTATAAGTTATAGCAAAATAATAAGTATCTTTTGTGCTAGTACATACTTTAACCTCAACATCATCTTCTACTGTATGGCCTGTATCTTTTGCAAATAGTTTTGGGTCAGAAAGCAGTTCTTGTCTAACTTTTTTATCGTATAAATCAAATGCTTTTTTACTTTTCATAGCAAATCCTTATTAAACTAAACAATAATTATACTACAAATACTTAAATCACTAACTAATATTTAAAAATTAAACTTATATACATAGCACTACTTTTTATTATTATTTTTAAGAGTATGCTAAAATTAGCAAATTTATGATTTCTTAAAATATTTAAAAATATGGATATTTATGATTCTAAATCAATTGAAATATTATCTGGATTAGAGCCTGTACAAAAACGCCCAGGCATGTATACCGATACAGAAAGACCAAATCATCTAGCACAAGAGGTAGTTGATAATAGCATTGATGAGGCGGTAGCAGGACATGCTGATTTAATTGAAGTTATTTTACATATAGATAATAGTATAACCATAGAAGATAACGGCAGAGGCATGCCCGTTGATATTCATCCTAAAGAAGGCATTCCTGGGGTTGATGTTATTTTAACTAAATTACATGCTGGTGGTAAATTTTCTAATAAACATTATAAATTTTCTGGTGGGTTACACGGAGTTGGAGTATCGGTGGTTAATGCTTTGTCTAGCTTATTAGAAGTATGGATAAAACGCGATGGTAAAGAATACTTTACATCATACAAAAATGGCGTTAAAGACAAAGAACTTAGTGTTGTTAACACAGTTGGCAAAAGAAATACTGGCACTAAAATTAAATTTTACCCAAATAGCAAATACTTTGATAATGATAAATTTTCTATTACTGCATTAAGACATAATTTACGCTCTAAAGCTGTGCTATTAAATGGTTTAACGGTGATTTTTAATAATGAAATTGACAAAACAAAAGACAAATGGCATTATGAGCAAGGACTACAAGATTATTTAGCAATTGCTATTGACGACTTAGAGTGTTTACCTGTTAGGCCATTCGTAATTGATAGTGAGGCTAATAATGAGCATATAAACTGTGCACTTACTTGGGTGATTAATGATAAAAGCACCATAACTGAAAGTTATGTTAATTTAATACCTACCACCTTAGGAGGAACACATGTAAATGGACTTCGTTCTGGACTAACAGAGGCATTAAGAGAATTTTGCGAATTTAGAAACTTAGTTCCAAAAAATATTAAGCTAACCCCTGAGGATACTTGGCAACAAATCACTTATATTTTATCTATTAAAATACTAAATCCACAATTTTCAGGACAAACAAAAGAAAGATTATCCTCTAAAGAATGTGCATATTTTGTAAATTCTATGGTTAAAGATGCATTTAGTTTATGGCTTAATCAAAACTCTGATATTGGCAAAAAAATTGCAGAACTAGCAATACAAAATGCCCAATTAAAATTACAAAGTAACAAAAGAATAGTTCGTAAAAGAATAATTAGTGGTCCCGCCCTACCCGGTAAACTATCAGATTGTAGTTCAACAAATTTAGCAAAAACAGAATTATTCTTAGTAGAAGGAGACTCAGCAGGAGGTTCTGCTAAACAAGCTAGGGATAAAGAGTATCAAGCTATTTTACCACTAAGAGGTAAAATATTAAATACTTGGGAAATAGAATCGCACCAAGTTTTAGCATCAAATGAGATTCACGATATTAGTGTTGCTATTGGCTTAGAACCTAACAATAATGATTTATCAGAGCTTCGTTATGGCAAGATTTGTATTTTAGCAGATGCAGATTCTGACGGTTTACACATTGCAACCTTAATATGTGCCTTATTTGTGCGTCATTTTCCAGCATTAGTTGATGCTAGATGTGTTTTTGTAGCTATGCCTCCCTTGTATAGAATTGATGCTATAAATAAAACTTACTACGCCATAGATAATGCAGAAAAAGAAAAAATTATTACAAATATTAATGCTAAAAAAACAAATGCTAAAATTCAGGTGCAACGCTTCAAAGGATTAGGAGAGATGAATCCGTCACAATTAAGAGAAACTACTATGTTGCCTAGTTCTAGAACATTAATGTGTCTAACATTAGATAATATTAGGCAAACTGAAAACACTATGGATATGTTATTGTCTAAAAAGCGTGCATCAGATAGAAGATTATGGCTAGAAGACAAAGGTAATTTGGCTGATGTCAAATAAAAATATTAACAAAGCAATTATCTTATTGTCAGGTGGGCTAGATTCAACTACTGTTTTAGCTATTGCTAAAAAGCATAATTATAATTGTTATGCAATAAGTTTTAATTACGGACAAAAACAAAAATCAGAGCTAAATGCCGCCAAAAAAATTGCTAAACAATATCAGGTAATAGAACATAAGATTATAAATATTCCTACACTACAAGGCTCAGCATTAACAGATAATAATATTGCTGTGCCTAAGTATCAAAATAGTGATAGTATTCCTATTACTTATGTGCCTGCTAGAAATACTGTTTTCTTATCATTAGCCTTAGCTTTTGCAGAATTAATTGCTTGTCAAGATATTTTTATTGGTGTTAATAATATTGATTATTCAGGTTATCCAGATTGTCGTCCTGAATATATTGATGCCTTTACTAAAATGGCTAACTTAGCAACTAAACAAGCTATTTTAGGCAACAAAACTACTATTCATACCCCATTAATTAATTTACAAAAAGTTGATATTATAAAGTTGGGATTATCACTAGGAGTAGATTATACCCAAACCGTTTCTTGCTATCAAGCAGATGAAAATGGTCGGGCTTGTGGTTTATGTGATGCTTGTATTTTTAGAGCGCAAGGCTTTGCTAAACTTAATCAAAAAGATCCGACAAAATATAAAAACTACCCTTAAATCAATACAGCAATATTTAGTTTAAGACCCATGCATAAATGAAGTTTTAGGGACACAATATTTAATTATTAAATTACACCGCGTTTGTAAGATGAGATTGCCACGACTTTTACAAGTCTCGCAATGACGGTGGGTATAATTCCAATTCGTTATTCTGGGTACTTTTTTTATAAACCATCATTGCGAACACTGTTTTTTAGTGTGTGAGATTGCCACGCCTTTTTACAAAAGCTCGCAATGACGGTGGGTGTAATTCTAACTTGTTATTGTGGGTACTTTTTTTAATTACACCGCATTACAACCAATACCCATAAAATAAATATCTCACGACAAAAATATACCTTACAAGTACAATGTCTATATGGGGAGTTTGAGGATATTCCCCAAAGTAAGCTTTGCTTACTATTCTTGGTACTTTTTTAATAAATATTTGGCATAATTCCAATTCGTTATTCTGGGTACTTTTTTTATAAATCGTCATTGCGAACACTGTTTTTTAGTAATAACAAGCCTTGCCTGTTATGATTTGCACTTATACAAAACAATACATTTCCTAATAATTAGCTAATACCATAGTGTGTTTTAAAGACTTTGCTAAACTTAGATAAAAAGATGCATAAGATATTTATAAATATTTATCAGTATTACTAATATCAATGTCTTGCTTTGGTTTTTTACTGGTTTTTATTTTATAAATAACACTGGATAAAATAATTATTATCAAAGTAAATGGTGCAAACCATAATAGCAAAGTACTATTGTTAATAGGCGGGGTAAATGAAGCAAAATTACCATATCTATCTACCATAAATTTTTTAATTTCTGCATCACTTTTATTTTCTGTTAACATTTTCACAACCACTTGGCGTAAATCTTTAGCAAGTGAGGCGTTTGAATCACTTATACTTTGTCCTTGACATACAGGGCAACGAATTTCACTAACTAAAGTATAATATCTATTATGCTTTTCTTTTGTGTCAAACTTAATAATATCAGTAGCATATATACTATTAACAAATATTGCTAGTACTAATAATAAAAATCTCATAATTTTATAAAAATAAATAATAATTTATTAACATTCATTATAAACAATAAAATAGCAATTATTTATATTTTAAGAGTACTGTATAATAATAAAAATAATACTTATGCAATAGTTTAACAAATTTTTTATTTATAAGTAATGACTAACTTATTGTTTTAAATTTAATTTATACTTTATCTTCTGCATAATTCTCAACTTAATTTCTTAATACAACAATTTTATATTGCTGTATCATAAAAATTAAATAATTTATGAATAAAAACTGTAATATTTTAGTAGTAGATTTAGACAACACTTTGATAAATAGTGATATGATGATTAATTCTATTAAATGGCTTGTTTATCATAAAACACTTACAGTTATGCTAATACCTATTTGGCTTATAAAAGGCAAAGCCAATGTAAAACAACAATTATTAAAACACATTAAATTCAATGTAGTCAATCTAAACTACAATCAAAAAGTTATAAATTACATAACAAAACGCAAACAACTAGGTGATAAAATAATACTAGCAACCGCATCTAATCAATACTATGCTGATGAAGTTGTTAAGCATTTAGGATTATTTGATAAAGCTTATGGTAGTGATAAAAACTATAATTTATCAAGTAAAAATAAAGCATATTTTTTAACTAAAAAATATGGAAAATATAATTTTGATTATGCTGGTGATCATATGCGTGATATCCCAGTATGGCAAGTATCTAACCTATGTATCATAGTCAATGCTAATAAAAAACTTAAACAAAAAACCAGTATTTTTCATGCATATTATATTAATAACAACAAAAAATAAAAATGCTTATTAAGCCACCATAAGTATTATTACTTGTATTTATGCAATGATATTTAGTTAGTTATAATTTGTTATATTTTTAGCAGCATTAATGAGTGCCATTGCTTTTTGCATAGTTTCTTGCCATTCTAATTCTGAATTAGAGTCATACACAATTCCTGCACCAACTTGAATAAATAATTTATTATTTTTTATTATTGCGGTCCTAATAGCAATAGCTAAATCCATACTATTAGACCATGATAAATAACCTATAGCGCCTGAGTAAACCCCTCTTTTTACTGGTTCTAATTCAGCTATAATTTCCATAGCCCTAACCTTAGGTGCACCGCTTAATGTTCCAGCTGGGAATGTTGCTTTCAAAACATCTAGTAGCGATATATCATCTTGTAACTCACAAATAACATTTGATACAATGTGCATAACATGCGAGTATTTTTCTATTGACATTTTATCTGTTAATTTAACACTAGATGGCTTAGCAACTCTTCCTAAGTCATTTCTACCTAAGTCTATTAACATTAAATGTTCTGCTAACTCTTTTTCATTTGCTAATAATTCTTTGGCTAATTGCTCATCTTGTGCTTTTGTCTTTCCTCTTGGCCTTGTACCTGCTAATGGCCTTACTGTAGCAGTATTATCTTCAACTTTAATAAGTATTTCTGGTGATGAACCTACTATATGAAAATCATCCATATTTAAAAAATACATATAAGGAGATGGGTTTAATTTGCGTAATGAGCGATATAAGTCTATTGGTCTTGCTTTAAAATTACTAACCAATCTTTGTGAGGGTACAACCTGCATTACATCACCTTTTATGATATATTCTTTAATTTTATTAACTGCATCACAAAAGTTGTCATGTCCAAACATAGAAACAAAATCATAGTTTTCGACTTTATTATTATGTGCTGTTATTTTGGTTTTTTGTAATTGCTGATAAATGTTGTCTAATTTAGTATTAGCTTCATCTAAGGTTTGGGTTTTTGGGTTTATATGAGTTATTAAAAAAGATACATGTTTTAGATTATCCAAAACTATTAAATCATTTGATACCATTAATATAATATCTGGTAAATTTAAGTCGTCTTGCTTATTTATATTTGCTAATTTAGGCTCAATATATTGAATTGTTTCATAACCAAAATAACCAACTAAACCACCATTAAAATTAGGAATATCGTTTATTTTTGGTGTTTTATAGTTATTTTTAAAATTTTCTATCCACAATAATGGGTCATCAACCTCTATATTTTCTATGCACTTATCGTTTGCATAGACTTTTATATTATTTTTATTTATTTTAATAATTTTGTTAGCTTGTAATCCAATAATAGAATATCTACCCCATTTTTCACCCTCTTCTAAGGATTCAAATAAATAACTATAAGGATTATTAGCCAGTTTTAAATAAATGCTAACTGGAGTTTCTAAATCAGTGATTATTTCACGATAAACTGGAATGTTATTGTATTTTTTAGCAACAAAATCTTGTAATAATAATTCATCCATTATAAAGCATAGTAAAAAACAACTGCATAAAAATATTTATGTGTATAACTCTACTTTTTAACTATATTATTTTTTGCATAAGCGACAAATTCTCATACAATAACTTAATAAGTTTTTTGTTTAAAAAAAGAATCAAGTTATTTATCATCAACTCATATTTATCTCTAAACAAAAGACACACATCCAAAAAGCAGTGTTTCACAAATAATACTAAAACTTCCTAGTTACACTTAACAATAGTATTAGCTACTAAAAATTATTGTTGCTATTGTTAAACATAATAAAAATAACTTATGAGACCTTTACATAAATAGGGGTGAGCAAAAATTCAATTTTTGCCGAATTAGTAAGTTGGTGAAAAGTGGGTTTTTGATGATTATTCATATCTATGCAAAGGTCTCCTTATATACTATCTAACTCTTTTGATAATTGTTCGTGCTTTGTATCGTTATTATTATTAGCATTATTAATTTCATCTAAGCGCCTTTTTTTGCGTGCTTTATGTACAGAAAACCCTGTTCCTGCTGGTATAAGCCTACCAACAATTACATTTTCTTTTAAGCCGTATAAGTCATCCTTCCTACCAGTAATAGCTGCTTCTGTTAATACTCGTGTAGTTTCTTGAAATGAAGCTGCTGATATAAACGATTCTGTAGACAATGATGCTTTAGTTATGCCCATTAATTTTCTATCAAATCTAATAGCCTGTTTGCCTTGTGCTATTAAATTTTTATTTTCAATACAAATGCGTGTATATTCTACAATTTCTCCTCTGACAAAATTTGAATCGTTAGGACTAACAACCTCAGCCTTTCTTAGCATTTGTTTAATTATTACTTCAATATGCTTATTGTCAATCTTCACACCTTGTAGCCTATAAACATCTTGTACTTCTTTAACCAAATAATGAGCTAGCTTTTCTATGCCTAATAATTTTAATATATCATGAGCATTACTAGGTCCGTAGCAAATAATATCACCCTTGACAACAGTTTCACCTTCAAATACATTTATTTGACGCCATTTGTGAATCATCATTTCTACTTGTTCACTTTCTTTTATTAACCATTCATTGTTCAAACAACTGTTTATAAAAGCATTAGCATCAATATTATCCTTATAACTTTTACATGTTTTTAGAAGTTTATCATAACTCATAATATCGCAATGTTTAAATTCTTGTTTAACTATTTTCCAAATTTCTGTGTCATTTTTGGTATCTGGATTTGCTTTTTTATTTGTATTAATTCTATATTTTTCATTGGTTATAATCAAACGATTTTTGCCTTTAGTTTCTTTGCCAAAACTAACAACACCGCTAATTTCTACTAAGATGGCATGATCTTTTGCTTTTCTTGCTTCAAATAAGTCTGCTACTCTTGGCAAACCTCCTGTAATATCAGTATTTTTTGAACTTTCCCTTGGAATTTTAGCTAAAATATCGCCAGCTTGAATTACATCGCCATCATTTAGAGTAATTTTAGCATTTTCTGGCAAATAATTATATGCAAGCTCTTTGTTGCTGTCTATATCAATTAGTTGCAACACAGGTTTATTGCCTTTGTCGGTAGTATTTTTCTTACTTTCTGGAATAACTTCAAAATACGATAATCCTGTATTAGGGTCTGTTGTTTTTAATACTGTAACACCTTCAATAAAATTCTCAAAAACTACCTTAGCAGAATAGTCTGATATTATAGGATGTGCATGTGGGTCCCAAGTTGCAACTTTATTTTGCATACTCACAACATCACCATCATTTACAGTTAGTATAGATCCATAAGGAACTTTGTATCGTTCTTTTTCAACTCCCTTAATATTTTTTATAACTAATTCACCTGAGCGAGAAATAACTACTAAATTATTTTTAATATTTATAACATACTTAATATTTTCAAAACTAACCTTACCATCAGTATTTACTACAATACTATTGACAATAGAGGTTGCTTGTGCCGTTCCTCCTATATGAAATGTTCTCATAGTAAGCTGTGTTCCGGGCTCGCCTATAGATTGTGCTGCTATAACTCCTATTGCCTCACCATTAGATACTAACTTGCCGTGTGCCATATCATTACCATAACAATTTGAGCATACACCATAATAACTTTCACAGGTAATAGTAGAGCGAACTTTTATAGATTCTATACCATGTTCTTGAATTATATTAATGTGCTTATGGTCTATCAATAAGTTTCTTTCTAGAATAACATTATCTTTAATGTCTTTAATGTCTTCACATAAAACCCTGCCTAAAATACCATTGCTTAATGTTTGAATAATATTACCGCCTTCTATTATTGCTCTCATAGTTAAGCCGTTATTAGTTTTGCAGTCTTTTTCAATTACCACTAAATCTTGTGCTACATCAACTAATCTACGAGTCAAGTATCCAGAATTTGCTGTTTTTAATGCAGTATCTGCCAAACCTTTTCTTGCACCATGAGTAGAAATAAAATATTGCAGAATATTTAAACCCTCGCGAAAGTTAGCAGTAATTGGTGTTTCAATTATACTACCATCAGGCTTCGCCATTAAACCACGCATGCCACCTAATTGACGAATTTGAGTTGCTGAACCTCTAGCACCAGAATCTGCCATCATATAAATAGAATTAAATGATGGTTTTTTCTCAAATTTGCCTTTTTCAACTTCTACTTTCTCAAAACCAACTTTATCCATCATTGCTTTTGCTACTTCTTCTGAGGTTTTAGACCAAATATCAATTACTTTATTATAACGCTCACCATCTGTAACTGCACCAGATAAAAATTGCTGCTGCACATCTTTAACATTAGCTTCTGCTTGCTCTACTAATTTTTCTTTTTCTTCTGGAATAATCATATCCTCAGAACAAAATGAAATACCAGATTTAGTAGAATATTCAAATCCCATATACATCATTTTATCTGCAAAAATAACTGTTTCTTTTAGTGATAATTTACGATGACAGATATATATAAGTTGTGATACTGCTTTTTTAGTTAATGGTTGATTAACTAAGTCGTATGATAATCCTTTAGGTAAAATTTCAGAAAATATAGCCCTACCTACTGTGGTATCAACGATACGAGTATTGGCAATATGGTATTGTTTGTCATCTTTTAAAATATAATCATTAATGCGTAATTTAATCATAGCATGCAATTCTACTGCATCAGCATTATATGCACTATAAACTTCATTAGTATTAGCAAATATTGAGCCATTACCTTTTGCTAAATATTTATTTCTAGTCATATAATATAATCCTAAAACAACATCTTGAGATGGAATTATAATAGGGTCGCCACTAGCAAGTGATAATACATTATTAGATGCTAACATTAAAGTTCTAGCCTCTAACTGTGCCTCTTCTGATAACGGTATATGCACTGCCATTTGGTCGCCATCAAAATCAGCATTAAATGCTGTACAAACCAATGGGTGTAATTGTATTGCCTTACCTTCTATTAAAATAGGCTCAAAGGCTTGCACGCCAAGTCTATGGAGTGTTGGAGCTCTATTTAATAATATTGGGTGTTGGTGAACAACATTCTCTAGTATATCCCAAACCTCAGACCCTTCTGCTTCTACAAGTTTTTTGGCAGCTTTAATAGATGATGCCAAACCTTGCTCTTGTAATTTACTAAATATAAACGGTTTAAATAACTCTAATGCCATTTTTTTTGGCAAACCACATTGATGTAATTTTAAATATGGTCCAACAACAATTACCGAACGCCCAGAATAATCAACTCGCTTACCTAATAAGTTTTGACGAAAACGCCCTTGCTTACCCTTTATCATATCAGATATAGATTTTAATGGTCTATGATTATTACCAACAACAGCTCTACCTCTACGACCATTATCAATTAAAGAATCTACTGATTCTTGTAGCATTCTTTTTTCGTTTCTAATAATAATGTCAGGAGCTCCAAGTTCCAATAATCTTGCTAAACGGTTATTTCTATTTATAACTCTTCTGTATAAATCATTCAAGTCACTTGTTGCAAAACGACCTCCATCTAATGGAACTAATGGTCTTAAGTCTGGTGGTAATATAGGCAAAACATTAAGTATCATCCATTCTGGTTTATTACCTGATTTAATTAGTGAATTTATTAATTTTAATCTAGCATTTATTTTCTTTAATTTTGTCTCAGATTTAGTGGTTTGTGATTCTAGTCTTAATTTTTCTAATTCCTTTTCTAAATTCATAGATTTAAGAATATCTTCTATTGCCTCAGCACCCATTTTTGCATCAAAAGTGTCATCACCATATTCATCTAAAGCATCAAAATATTCATCTTCTAATAATAAGCTTTTATAGTCTAAATTAGAGCTACCTATATCAGTTATTAAGAATGCTTCAAAATATAAAACTTTCTCTATATCTTTTAAGGTCATGTCCAACAATAAACCTAATCTTGATGGCAGAGATTTTAAATACCAAATATGAGAAACAGGTGCTGCTAGATTAATATGCCCCATTCTTTCTCTACGAACCTTAGAATGAGTTACATCTACACCGCACTTTTCACAAACAACATTACGATGCTTAATCCTTTTATATTTACCACATAAGCACTCAAAATCTTTAATAGGGCCAAAAATCTTAGCACAAAATAGACCATCTCTTTCTGGTTTAAAAGTTCTGTAATTTATTGTCTCAGATTTTTTAACCTCACCAAAAGACCATGAGCGAATTACATCAGATGATGCAAGACCTACTTTAATAGCGTCAAAATCTTGAAATTTATTTTGTTGTTTATAAATTTTTAATAAATCTTTCAAAGTATTATCTCCTAATTAAGTTTACTGTTATATTTTTAAATCTTAGTTAATTATTGGGTACATATACACCTAATATTGTTCTAAATCAATATTAATGCCTAATGCTTTGATTTCTTTCATCAAGACATTAAAAGATTCTGGCACTAAAGTATCAATTATATTTACACCATCAACAATATTTTTATAAGTTTTTGCCCTTCCTGTTACATCGTCTGATTTCACAGTAAGCATCTCTCTCAAAGTATAAGCAGCACCATACGCTTCTAATGCCCATACTTCCATTTCTCCAAACCTTTGCCCCCCAAATTGGGCTTTACCACTTAATGGTTGTTGAGTAACCAAACTATATGGACCTGTTGATCTAGCGTGCATTTTATCATCTATTAAATGATTAAGTTTTAGCATATACATATAGCCAACTGTTATTTTTCTATCAAATGCCTTACCAGTTCTACCATCATACAATGTCTCTTGCCCGTTTGTAGGTAGGTCTGCTAATTTTAATAATGATTTAATATTATCCTCTGATATACCATTGAAAACAGGGGTTGCCATAGGAACACCATTACGCAGGTTATTAGCAAGCTCTATAACCTCATCATCGCTTAAAGATTTTATATCTTCATGCTTACCATAAGTATTATATATATTGTCTAAAAACTTACGGATTTCAATAATCATTTCTTTTCTTTTAGCATCTAAAATTTGTGCTATTTTTATTCCTAAGCCTTTAGCAGCATATCCTAGATGTGTTTCTAAAACTTGTCCTATATTCATTCTTGATGGCACACCTAAAGGGTTTAACACTACATCAACTGTCGAACCATCTGCTAAATAAGGCATGTCTTCTATTGGAGATATTCGTGATATAACACCTTTATTTCCATGTCTGCCTGCTATTTTATCACCAACTTGCAATGATTTACGAGTTGCTACATAAACTTTAATCATTTTCATGACCCCAGGCGATAAATCAGCACTTTCTGCTAATTTTTCTTTTTCACTGATAAATAGTTTATCTAATTCCTCTTTCTTAGCATTTATTTGTGCTAACATAATTGATATTTTTTTATTAACATTAGCATCTTTTACCTTAATTTTATTATATAAATCCCTGCTAATATTCTTTAAAATAGCCTTTGTTAATTTAGTGTTTTTTGCTATTTTATCAACAGAATTGCTAACAATATTATCTTTCAATTGCTCACCAATACTATTATGAATACTGTCGCAAATAATATTAAATTCGTCGTTTAAGTCTTTCTTAATTTTAGCTAATCTTTCATCATCTATAGCAATAGATCTATCGTCTTTTTCTACACCTTCTCTGGTAAATACCTGCACATCAATTACCACACCAGATTTACTAGCATTCATACGCAAAGAAGTATCTTTTACATTGCTGGCTTTTTCTCCAAAAATAGCTTTTAACAACTTTTCTTCTGGGCTTAATAGTGATTCTGTTTTTGGTGTTACTTTGCCTACCAAAATATCACCACCTTTAACTCTGGCACCAACATAAACTATACCTGATTCATCTAATTTAGACAAAGATGATTCGCTAACATTTGGAACATCTACGGTAATTTGTTCAGAGCCCAGTTTAGTATCTCTGGCATATATTGTTAATTCTTCAATATGAATGCTAGTATATCTATCATCTTTAATAACATTTTCTGATATTAAAATTGAATCTTCAAAATTATAACCATTCCAAGGCATAAATGCTACACTCATATTTTGCCCTAATGCTAACTCGCCTAAATCAATAGAAGGTCCATCTGCTATAATATCATTTGCTTTTATTTTATCGCCACAAGATACCAATGCTTGTTGATTAATACAAGTATTTTGATTAGAGCGGCTATATTTAATTAAATTATAAATATCTACACCTAGACTATCAGTACTTTGTTTGTCATCACTTGAGCGAATAACAATACGACTAGAATCCACTTGCTCAACAATGCCATCATTATTGGCAGTAACACAAACTCTAGAATCGCTTGCTACTAATCTCTCAATACCTGTACCAACTAATGGTTTTTCTGATTTTAATACTGGCACTGCTTGGCGTTGCATATTTGAACCCATAAGTGCTCTATTAGCATCGTCGTGTTCTAAAAATGGTATTAATGCTGCTGCTACTGATACTATTTGCTTTGATGATACATCCATTAAAGTTACTTCATTGCTATTTACCAAAACAAATTCATTACTTCTTCTGCACGATATTAATTCATCTGTTAATTTATTATTTTTATCAATGTTGGCATTTGCTTGTGCTATAGTATGTTTTAATTCATTAATTGCAGATATATATACAATCTTACTGGTTACAACACCATTTTTTACTATTATATAAGGTGTTTCCAAAAAGCCATATTCATTAGTTTTTGCATAAACTGCCAAAGTATTTATTAAACCAATATTTGGCCCCTCTGGTGTTTCAATAGGACACAAGCGTCCATAATGTGAAGGATGAACATCACGAACCTCAAAACCAGCTCTATCACGAGTTAAGCCGCCAGGACCTAATGCTGATATACGGCGTTTATGAGTTACTCCTGATAAAGGATTAACTTGGTCCATAAATTGAGACAACTGGCTTGAGCCAAAAAACTCTTTAATAGACAAGGATATAGGTTTAGAATTAATCAAATCTTGAGGCATTAATTCATCTGTTTCTGCTAAGTTTAATCTTTCTTTTACTGCTTTTTCAACACGAATTAATCCTATTCTAAATTGATTTTCTAACATTTCACCAATAGATCTAATACGCCTATTTGCCAGAGTATCTACATCATCAACATTATCATTACCATTTTTAATATCTATTAATTTTTTAATTGTAGATAAAATATCATTTTTGGTAAGTACTTTAGTATTCTCATCCTCTTCTACCTCTAGACGACTGTTAATTTTCATTCTTCCAACTTTTGATAAATCGTAGCGAACATTAGTAAAAAATAAATTATTAAATAATGTATCCACTGCATCTGATGTTGCTGGCTCACCTGGTCTCATTACATGATAAATATGAGTTCTTGCTTCTATTGGACTTTTAATTTCGTCAATAGCTAAAGTGCTTGATATATAACTACTACCACCTAATTCATTGATATGTAGAGTATTTAACTCTTTAATTTTTTGAGCTATTATACTTTCTAATATTTCTTGGGTAATAGAGGTATTACAAGTATATAGAATTTCTCCTGTTTTTTTATCAATAATATCATTAGCAATAACTTTATTTAATAAATAAGAGTGTCCAACATTAAATTTTTCAATATTGTGCTTTAGTATTAATTTAATATGTTTACTATTTATCCTACGGCCTTTTATTACAATAACATTTTTGCCTACTTTAATGTCAAACTCGGCAATATTACCTTGTAATTTATCAATATCTATAAATAAGTCTAAACTCTTAGATTTAATCTTAATATTATTAATTTTAAAAAATGTACCTAAGATTTGTTCATCATTCATATCCATTGCTTTTAACAATGCGGTAATTGGTAATTTTCTTCTACGGTCAATACGAACAAATACATTATCGTTATGGTCAAATTCAAAATCAATCCAAGAGCCACGATAAGGAATAATTCTTGATGAAAATAAAACTTTACCAGAAGAATGAGTTTTGCCTTTGTCATGCTCAAATATAACTCCAGGGGAGCGGTGTAATTGTGATACTACAACTCGTTCAGTACCATTTATTACAAAAGTTCCAGTGTAAGTCATAATAGGCAAATTACATAAATAAACACTTTGCTCTTTTATTTCCTTTACTTTTCTTTTTTTCTTTAATGCAGAACCATTTTTATCAAATAATACTAATTTTAATAATACTTTTAAAGATGCAGAGTAAGTAATACCTCTTAGTTTGCATTCTTCAACGGTAAATTTTGGCTCTAAAATATCATAGCTCACATATTCTAACTCAGCATAGTTGTTAATTGCAGTAATAGGAAAAATAGAATGAAATACTGATTCTAAGCCACGGTTTAAATATTTGTCTTTGGTAGTATCTTTTTGAATAAATTCATCAAAAGATTTAATGAAAGTGTTTAATAAATCAG
This sequence comes from Gammaproteobacteria bacterium, assembly GCA_965207335.1. Lineage (GTDB taxonomy): Bacteria > Pseudomonadota > Gammaproteobacteria > PS1 > Pseudothioglobaceae. Next base: position 246,132 of record OZ242267.1, on the reverse strand, counting down.
GCTCTGTTAAAATATCTTTTTTTGTTCCAAAATTATTTCTAATGCGTTTCTTTTCTGTAAATGAATAGGGCATATATTCCTCTGTAATAGGTTGTATATAATAGTCAAACTACCATAAAAACACTTAATTCTACAAAATCAAGTAGATATTTTGTGAGATCTTTGTATAAAAATTAAAACAAAACTTATTTTAGCTCTATAGTTGCACCAATTTCTTCTAACTCTTTTTTAATATTTTCCGCATCTTCTTTAGAAAGAGATTCTTTTATAGTAGAAGGTGTTCCTTCAACTAAGTCTTTGGCTTCTTTAAGTCCTAAACCTGTTATGGTTCTAACAACTTTAATAACTCCTACTTTTTTATCGCCAAAGCTTGTTAAAATCACATCAAATTCTGATTTTTCTTCCACATTACTGCCTGCATCACTATCTGCAGCTACTGCTGTATTTGCTGCAACAGCTGTAGCTGATACGCCAAATTTTTCTTCCATTGCTGATACTAAATCAACAACATCCATAACTGACATTTCTGATATTGAATTTAATATTTCTTCTTTAGTAGCCATAATATTTACTCCTTAGTTAATATAAATAATTTTATTGTTTTTTATTACTAATAGCTGCCAGCGTGCGAACTAACTTAGCAGGAACTTCATTTAATGTTCTTGCTAGTTTTTCAACTGGTGCAATCATTAGTGCCATTATTAAACTAATAGCCTGATCTTTATTTGGTAGTTCAGCAATTCTTTTTAACTGATTTGCTTGGATAAATTCACCCATTACACCCAAACCAGTAACAACTAAAGCATCGTTATCTTTGCTAAATTGATAGAATACTCTTGCAACTGCTCCTGGATCTTCTTTGGAAAAAGCCAATAATACATGTCCTGAAAGTATATCTTCAATGCATGCACAATCAGTATCATTAAAAGCTCTTTTTGCTAGTGTATTTTTAACAACCTTAAGCAAAACTTCTGTTTTATTAGCTAATCTACGCAATTCTGTCATTTTTACTACACTTAAACCACTGTACTGTGCAACACCAACAGCAACTGAATTTTTTGCAACTTCATTGACCTCTAAAACAATTGCTTTCTTAGCTTCACGATTAAGAGCCATTTTTTCTCCGTTCTTAAGAATATAACCAAACTATAAGTTTTTTCTTACATATAAAAGAGTTATTGCTAACTCTATCAGAGTAAATAGTTAGTATCTATTACCCTCTACATAGGCATACAAATATTAAGGTTTCCCGCCTATGGTCTTTGAGGTCATTTATTAGACGACCTAAAAATTCTTTTACATTAGCCAACACTGGTTGTAGCAATATTAATATTAATACCAGCACCCATAGTGCTAGCTATGGATATTTTTTTAAAATAAACACCTTTTGATACATCAGGTTTAGATTTTTTTAAAGCATCTAATAAGGCATTAATATTATCAATCAATTTATTATCTTCTAAGGATATATTACCGATACTTGCATGTACAATACCTCCTTTATCAGCACGATACCTAACTTGCCCAAATTTAGCATTTTTAACAGCAGTTGCTACATCTGCTGTTACTGTGCCTACCTTAGGATTTGGCATTAAGCCCTTAGGACCTAATAATTGTCCTAATTTACCAACAACTCCCATAGCATCAGGAGAGGCAATAATAACATCATAATCAGTATCGCCATCTTGCATAGCCTTACTTAAATCTTCCATACCTACGGTGTCAGCACCAGCCTCTAAGGCTTTATCGGCATTATCACCTTGGGTAAATACTGCTACTTTTACTGTTTTTCCATTACCATGTGGCAAGACAACAGAGCCACGAACAACTTCATCAGATTTAGAAATATTAACCCCTAAATTAACACTTATATCTGCTGATTCTACAAATTTAGCATTGGCAAACTCTTTTAATAGTGCAATTGCATCTGAGAGATTATATTTAGTATCTTGTGATATTTTTTCATGGGCAATTTTTTGTTTTTTAGATAATTTAGTCATTTTTTAATCCTTTACTACTAGACCCATACTACGAGCAGTACCAGCAATAATACTAACTGCTGCATCTAAATCATTAGCATTTAAATCTTGCATTTTAATATTTGCTATTTCTTCTAATTGTGCTCTGGTGATATTACCAACTTTCTCGGTGTGAGGCACGCCACTACCTTTGGCAATTTTAGCTAGTTTGCGTAATAAAACTGTAGCTGGTGGTGTTTTAATAACAAAAGTAAAGCTACGGTCATTGTAAACACTAATAACAACAGGAACAGGCATACCTTTATCTAAACTTTGAGTTTGTGCATTAAACTGTTTACAAAAGTCCATAATGTTAAGTCCGTGCTGACCAAGTGCAGGACCAACAGGAGGAGAAGGATTTGCTTCACCTGCTTTTACTTGTAGTTTAATATATTTTTCTAACTCTTTTGCCATTTTTAACTCCTTGTGGGATAATTATTTTATACAAAAATAAAACTATCCTAATAAAAAATTATGTCTTTTCAACTTGAAAAAACCCCAAAACAACAGGAGTTATCCTACCAAATATTAAAACCGATACTTGCATAGTATTTTTTTCATAATTAGCACTTTCTACTGTAGCACTAAACTCATTAAATGGCCCATCAATAATCAATACTTCTTCACCAGGTTTGTATAATACTTTAGGCTTAGGCTTATCAACACCCTCTTGGATTTTATTTATAATTTTATCCATTTCATGCTTATTAACAGGCGTAGGTTCAGAGTTTTTACCACCTATAAAACCTGATACATTGCTAATATTTTTAATAAGCAGCCAAGTTTCTTGGGTTAACTCCATTTTTATAAACATATAGCCTGGGAAAAATTTGCGTTCAGTATTTTTCTTTTTGCCATTTTTTAATTCTATTACACTTTCTGTTGGAATTAATATTTCATCAAAGTATTCTGCTAAATTATCTCTTTCTATACTTTCTTCTATAGCTAATTTTACTTTAAACTCATAACCACTACGAGCATAAATGATATACCACTCTTTTGCCATCATATTTCCTAAATAATTTGTTGCACAGACCAAAGTAAAAGACTATCTATAATCCATAAAAATATACTAATTATTATGACTACTATTATTATTGTAATAGTCATTTTTACAGTTTCAATACGAGATGGCCATATTACTTTTTTTAGTTCTATTTTTGTTTCAATTATAAAACTATGGACTTTTTTACCTTGTTCCGACCTCATAAAGGTAAAAACAGATAAGCCAACTCCTACTAACAATAAAATAACCCTAATAATAAGTGTTTGTTCTAATAAATAAAAACTACCAACACTTAATACTAAAATTACTATTGCTAACAATAACCAAAAACCACTATTATTTTCTGTGTCAGTCACAATATAACCATAACCCTTTTATTACACCTAATCATTAAACAAGGCAAAATTTATTTTACTTTTTAAAACTCCAACCTTATAATTTAATGTAGCGGTCTTTGTTTATAAAAAACAAATATGGCAGGCAAGGAGGGACTCGAACCCCCAACCAACGGTTTTGGAGACCGCCACTCTACCAATTGAGCCACTTGCCTAAATTACTAATTTATTTTAATCAATAACCTTAGCAACAACCCCAGCACCAACCGTTTTACCACCTTCACGGATAGCAAATCTTAAACCTTCTTCCATAGCAATTGGTGCTAATAATTCAACTATCATTTTTATATTATCACCTGGCATTACCATTTCTACATTCTTTGGAAGTTCACAAGCACCAGTTACATCTGTTGTTCTAAAATAAAATTGGGGACGATAGTTGCTAAAAAATGGCGTATGTCTGCCACCTTCTTCTTTACTTAAAATATAAACTTCTGCCTCAAACTTGGTATGAGGTTTAATAGTTTTTGGTTTTGCTAGAACTTGTCCTCTTTCTACTTCCTCGCGTTTTGTTCCTCTAAGTAGCACGCCAACATTATCTCCTGCTTCTCCTCTATCTAGTAATTTACGGAACATTTCTACACCTGTGCAAGTTGTCATTTGAGTATCTTTAATACCAACTATTTCAATATCATCATTGACATTGATTATTCCTCTTTCAATACGCCCTGTTACTACTGTGCCACGACCTGATATTGAAAATACATCTTCAATTGGCATTAAGAATGGTTTTTCAGTATCTCTTTTTGGTTGAGGAATATAACTATCTAATGCTTCAACTAATTTTATAATAGAAGGAACGCCAATATCGCTATCATCGCCTGATAATGCTTTTAGTGCTGAACCATAGATAATTGGAGTGTCATCGCCTGGGAATTCGTATTCGTTTAGTAATTCACGAAGTTCCATTTCTACTAACTCTACTAATTCTTGGTCGTCAACTTGGTCGGCTTTATTCATATACACAATAATATATGGTACACCTACTTGTCTTGATAATAGAATATGCTCTCTGGTTTGAGGCATAGGACCATCTGCTGCTGAACAAACTAAAATAGCACCATCCATTTGGGCAGCACCTGTTATCATATTTTTGATATAGTCTGCATGTCCTGGGCAATCTACATGGGCATAATGACGCACTTCTGATTCGTATTCAACATGTGCTGTTGATATGGTAATACCTCGCTCTTTTTCCTCAGGGGCATTGTCAATATCTGCATAATCTTTAAACTCACCGCCTACTAATTCTGACATTACTTTTGTGAGTGCTGCTGTTAGGGTTGTTTTACCATGGTCAACATGACCTATAGTGCCAACATTAATATGGGGTTTATTTCTTTTAAATTTTTCTTTTGCCATCTTTTTACCTTTTTAACTATATTAAAAAATAAAGCTCACCACCGGATTTGAACCGGCGACCTCTTCCTTACCAAGGAAGTGCTCTACCAACTGAGCTAGGTGAGCACAAATTTACCATCAACTTCACCTTTACCTTGGAGCGGGTGATGGGAATCGAACCCACCTCTTTGGCTTGGAAGGCCAAGGTAATACCAATATACGACACCCGCATTATCCTAAGTGGAGGGGGAAGGATTCGAACCTTCGAAGGCAGAGCCGACAGATTTACAGTCTGTTCCCTTTAGCCACTCGGGAACCCCTCCAAAAAATAAGTCGGTATTATCCCATAATTATTATCTTAAAGCAAGAATATAAACTAATTAAATATAAATAAGTAAGCTTTGCTTACTATTATTGGTACTTTTTTTATATATCGTCATTGCAAGCACTGCTTTTTTAGTGTGTGAGATTGCCACGCCTTTTACAAAGTCTCGCAATGACTATGGGTATAATTCCAATTTGTTATTCTGGGTACTTTTTTTAATAAACAGTTGGCATAATTCCAATTCGTTATTGTTAGTGCTTTTTTAAAATCGCACCACAAATGTCTCACGACAAAAATATACCTTACAAGCACAATGTCTATATGGGGAGTTTGAGGGGCGGTTGTACAGTGAGAGACCTTTGCATAAATATGAATAATCATTAAAACGCCCACTTTCACCAACTTGGTTATTTTCTTAAAACCAGCTTTAGCCCTGCTAGGGCAGGCTTTAAGAAAATAACCAATTCGGCAAAATTTGTCATTTTTCTAATCATCCCTATTTATGCAAAGGTCTCAGTGAATTGTAATGAAAAATTAGTTCTGCCCCTCAATTAAAAAAACAATTGCTGTTAGGGGTTTGGGGATATTCCCCAAAGTAAGCTTTGCTTACTATTCTTGGTACTTTTTTTAATCGACATTTGGCATAATTCCAATTCGTTATTGTTAGTGCTTTTTTAAATTACACCGCTTTTTAAAGATGAGATTGCCACGCCTTTTTACAAGTCTCGCAATGACGGTGGGTATAATTCTAATTCTTTATTACATTGCGTTTACCTCAAATTGATTTTTAATGGACTGTTTCTAGTTTTAGAATATTAACCATAGCATTTTTAAAAACAGGGGCGGCTATATTAGACCCTTCTGCTACTCTAGTTTTGGGATTATTTATATTGACTATCATTAAGTATTTTGGCTTATAGGCAGGTACAAAACCTGCAAAAAATGTTCCATGTCTATCTTTGTCATAACCTTTGCCATTTTTATTTAATAATTGAGTAGTTCCAGTTTTGCCTGCTATATCATAATCTTTTATTTGTGCAGCATAACCAGATGCTGTATCACTAACTGTAGAATCTAATATTTTTACCATCTCTAAGATAGATTCTTTACTAAATACTTGCTTAAATTTAGTTTTTTTATTATCTTTAATAATTTTTAAATCTGTTATTGCACCATCGTTTAAAAAAACTAAATATGCTCTTGCTAACTGTGCTAAAGTAGCATTCATTGGACCATAACCAAATGTTATAGTGTATTTATCAGATTTACTCCATTTGGAGCTGTGTTTTAATATGCCGTTATTTTCAATATTTGGAATAATATTAACATTATTCCCAAAGCCTAAATTTTTTAGCATACCCCATATATCTTTTTTACTTAATAACTCACCAATGCTAATAATACCTAAATTATGAGACTTTTCAATGATTTGCCTAGGTGTTAGTTTTTTATATTTATTATCAGGTTTATAAATACTAATAGCTCTAGATACATTAATAAACTCATTTAAATTAATTTTTTGCTTATCTAATGCCAATGAAACTATAAAAGGCTTCATAGTAGAACCAACTTCAATAGAATTAGCTAATACTCTATTACGATAATTTTTAGCTATGTAATTATCTCTATTGTTAGGGTTATCGCTAGGATAATTAACCATAGCTAAAACTTCGCCACTTGGTGTTAAAATTATAGCACTACCATAATTTGCATTATATTTATCTACTGTACTTTTGACTGCTGTGTACGCAAAATATTGAATATCATTATTAATTGTTAAAACTATATCTTTACCTTGTTTTTGCTCTTGTAACATTTTTACATTTGCATAAACATCTTTGCCTGCAAATGCCATTAGTTTTTTACCATCTTTACTATATAAAACACTATTATAAGCTTGCTCTATACCACTTATACCCACATTGTTTTTATTTACTAAGCCTATAAGTGCTGCACTAGAATTTGTTTGTGGATAATAGCGTTTAGTACCTGTATCTAAGATTACTGCTCCGCCAATATACCTGCTATAATATTTTTTAGTTTTGCTATTGTAAAGTCTATGTTGTGTATTAATGAATTTGCGAAAATTAGTTACAATAGGATCATTAAATTCTAAATTACTTTTAATTTTTAGGTATCTACGACTGCTTTTATTATTAATTTTATTTACTAATTCTTGCTTAGAAATATTTAATAAATTAGCTACCTTAGAATATAATTGTTTATCTAATAAAGTAGGGTCAATAATAATCTCTTTAATTGGCACAGTAAGGGCTATAGCATTACCATTTCTATCAAAAATATTACCTCTATAACTTTTTAAATTAACAATTTTTGTGCTTTGATTAATGCCCTTTTCTCTTAGGGTTTTTTCGTTATGTACTTTAAGTGTATGTAGAAATATTATTTTGTATAATAATACTGCTAATATTAACAATAAAATAACATTAACAATATTTTTTCTTATTCTTATATTATCATTAAACCTCACAGTGCTCTCTTTATTTTTGGCAACTTCATATTTAGATTTTTCTTGGCATATTCCTCTATTTTTAATAAGCTATAATATTCCTCATAACTAGCTATATAAGACTTATTTATTGATAGCAACTGATTTTGCTGGGTATTAAATTTTTGTAAAGTATTAAAATAAATATTTTCCTGATAATGCCATAAAATAACAAAAAAAGCACTTATTACTATAGCTATAATTAAAACAATATTTATTTTTGTTATTTTCATTTTTAGTAAGACCTTTGCATAAATAGGGGTGATTAGCAAAAATACAATTTTTGATGATTATTCATATTTATGCAAAAGTCTCTAGTATTACTACGATGGAAAATTATTCCTTATATACGCTGGAATATCTTTTTTATCAATCTTTTGATGATTATCAGGTTTATTTTTTTTAGCAACAATTAAACCTTGTTCCTCTATTTCTTTATTATCAGAATAAGATTTTTCATTATCAGTTCCAGTTCCATAGGTTAATTTTAATCCATTATTTTGTTCTAAACCTGTTGCAATTATAGTAACTCGCATTTCATCGTCTTCCATAATATTACCTTCTATAATACCGTATTTTATAAAAGCGTCTTCATGGGCATAATTATTTACTTCGCTTAAAATATTATTTATATCATTAAAGCCAACTTTATTAGCTGCTATGTTAATTAATATGCCTTTGGCATTTAATAGATTAACTTGTTCTATTAGTGGATTACTAAATGCTTGTTTAACTGCTGCAATAGCTTTATTTTCTCCACTTGCAAAACCTATGCCTATCATTGCTTTACCTGATATAGACATTACAGTTTTTATATCTGCAAAATCAACATTCAATCTACCATAGCCTAGAATTAGCTCGGTTATTGAATTAACTGATTTTGCTAATATTTCATCACTATGTTTAAATGCAGAATTAATATCTGATAATTCTTCTTCTGGCAATGTATCAATTAATTTATCATTTGGCACTACTATCATTGAATCAACATAATTACTTAACTCGGCTATTCCTTGTTCTGCCATACGCATTTTTTTTGTACCCTCTAAGGACAGTGGTTTAGTAACAATAGCTGTTGTTAATATACCTAATTCTTTTGCTATTTTAGCGACAATAGGTGCAGCACTTGTTCCAGTACCTCCACCCATTGTTGCAGATATGAATAATTTATCAGCACCTACTAATGCATTTTTTATTTCGTCCTCACTTTCTAGTGCTGCTTTTTTGCCTATTGATATTTTCATTCCAGCACCTAAGCCATTTGTTGTATTAGGTCCTAATATAATTTTTTTATCAACATCAAGCGCATTTAAGGCTTGTAAGTCAGTATTGGCACAAATATATTCTACATTTGATTTATAGTTTTTTGCCATATAATTAACAGCATTACAACCTCCACCACCTAAACCAATAACTTTTATAACAACTTCCTTTGCTATGTCTTTTTCTATGAATTCCATAATTATATCCCCAAATAATTAAAAAAATAAATAAAACTACAATTTTTGTGCAACTCTCAAAACCGCACTTCTAGCGCGGATATTATGTATAACTTCCTGTTCTGATGGAAAATATCTACCAATAGATTTTAATAATATATTGCTATTATCATTTATTATCGGTAGGTTTTTTGGTAGTTGTAATGGCTTAGAATATTTATTTATAAACCTCTTTACAATCCTATCCTCTAAAGAATGAAAGCTAATAATTACAATTCTACCGCCTTTTTTTAAACACTTAATTAGTTTGCCTAAAATTATTTCTAACTCTACTAATTCGTTGTTAATAAAAATACGCAAAGCTTGAAATGACCTAGTAGCAGGATGCTTTTTGCCCTTTTTAGTAAAAATAATACTAGTAATAATATCAACTAATTGTGTAGTTCTAGTAATTGGCTGTATTTTTTGTGCATTTTTAATTGCATTTGCTATTACTCTACTTTTTTTCTCTTCTCCAAAAGTATATAAAACATTGGCTATTTCATCTTTAGAGGCACTTGCTAAATATGATGCTACTGTTTGTTTTCTAGTTGTATCCATACGCATATCTAATGGTCCATCTTTTTGAAAACTAAAGCCACGATAAGCATTATCTAATTGTGGTGATGATACGCCTAAATCCATTAATACACCGTCAATACTACCAGTTAGTTGTCTCTTATCAAGTTCGGTATCAATATTTATAAATGAGCTATGGATAAGTTGTAGTCTTGTATCGTGGTAATTTTCTTTAGCATAATTTATTGCCTCAATATCTTTATCAAATGCTATTATTTTGCCCTGCTCTTTCAATTTACATAAAATTTCAATACTGTGTCCACCCCTACCAAAAGTAGCATCAACTATTTTACTGTTTTCTGTAATATTTAAACTATTAATAACTTGCTTACACATAACAGGTTTATGGTGGTATTCTATATTTGTCATATTGATAAATTCATTAATGCTTCTGGTTTTTCTTCATTCTTAAATGATTTTAGCTCGCTATTATTTTCTTGCCAAATTTCCTCAGACCAAATTTCTATGTACTTTAATTGTCCTATAAAGATAATTTTTTTATTTAAATTAACTGCTTCTCTTAAAATTTGAGGTATTAAAATTCTTTTATTGTTATCAATTTCACAATTACTGGCATGTCCTACTATTTTCCTTTTAAAATCATTAATATGTTTATTATAAAATAATGGTAAGCCATCTATTTTATCTACTAATGATTGCCAGACAGATTCTTCACATAGTAGTAAGCAATTATCGTTTGGGTGTAAACTTAGCATAGTAGGAGTTTTACATAAAGTATTTATTTGACTACAAAAACGCACTGGAACTTTCATTCTTCCTTTTGCATCAATAGTTGATTTATGAACTCCTCTAAACATTAACTATCCTAAATTAATTTAAAAACTCTAAAATAAATGTAAATAATTGTTTTAATATTATTTATCGTTTAATCTTAAATTTATAGTACTTATTAAATACAATATAATAACATAATTTTAACTAATAAAAGCACTTTTTATCATCTTTTTATCCATTTTTTACCCATTATGTTTTTTTATTAAAAATATCAATAGAGACCTTTGCATAAATAGAGGTAATTAGCAAAAAATTCAATTTTTGCCGAATTAGTGATTTTATTAAACTTTGTCCTAGCAGGGCTAAGGCTGGGTTTAAAAAATTGCTAAGTTGGTGAAAAGTGGTTTTTTGATGATTATTCATATTATGCAAAGGTCTCCAATAAATTAAAAATAATTAAACTATGTAAAAATAATGCTATAAAATACATTTTCATGGAATATTTTCTAATTAATAAAAAAACTATTAGCTCTGCACTAGATAAGGCAAAACAATACCGATTATTACAAGAACCAGAATTAGCAGTTAGCATTTGTTTGGATATTTTCAACATTGATAAAAACCATCAAGAAACCATAGTTGTTTATATATTGGCTCTTAGTGATAATTTGTCTAAACAAAAAAATGACAACAAAATTTTAGATGCTATACAATTATTAGAATCAGAGTATCACAAGAAATATTACACAGGTATATACCACGAAAGAAAGGCACTATCTTTAATGAGAGGACGCATGTCTGCATCTTTTGCTTATAACTTATTTGAATTAGCAATGGGTTTTTATAAACAAGCCATAGAAATTAGCACGGATGATAATGATGACGCTATACTAAGATACAACAGTTGTATTCGCAGTATAAAACATAATGGACTAGTTCCTAGGCAAGATGCTGACGATGTACATTGGAGTTCTGAATCTTAATATGAGTGATTTTAATAAAAAGATAATAATGGTAGTAGCAGGTTCATTTTGGTTAATTTACCTAGTTTTACATATGCTACTTAACCTAAATTTTTTTGCAGGTAGCGATAGTTTTAATAGTTTTTACATTTGGTTTAACGAAGCTACATTATTAAGATTGTTTATCATTAGTTTACTAATTATTAGTTTTCTACTCCATATCTTTATTGCCGTTACAAGACAATTAGACAGCAACTCAAAACGCACTACAAAATACAAAAAACCCTACCCAAAAGGCATACCTAGATTTATTGCTTGGAGCGGTGCCGCTTTGCTGGCGTTTTTTATAATTTTTCATTTCACTCAAATGCAATTTACAAATTCTAATGATTTATACAGCGAAGTTACTGAAATTTTTAATAATCCACTATATGTGATTATTTATATTTTAGGTTTTATTGCCCTTGGTGCACACTTGCAACATTCTTTAAACAATCTTGGACAAACTTTAGGTACAAAAAAATGGTATAGTGCTATTAGTAATGTATTAGTTTTTATATTAATTATTGGCTTTTTATCCGTTCCAATTAATGTATATGTTTTTTAATGGTAAATTATTTTATATTTTTATAGGTGCTGTTATTATATGAATATTTTTGAAAACAATAAGAACTTAGAGCCTACTGGTAATTTAGCAGATAGATGGAAAAAACATTTATTTGATTTAAGTTTAGTTGCTCCGCAAAATCGCAATAATTACAAAGTTATAGTTGTAGGTACAGGTTTAGCTGGTGCATCTTTATCTGCTACACTAGGTCAAGCTGGTTATAATGTTAAATCGTTTTGTTTTCAAGACAGCCCCAGAAGAGCCCATTCTATAGCAGCTCAAGGCGGTATTAATGCCGCTAAAAATTATCAAAATGACGGCGATAGTATATGGAGGTTATTTTATGACACTATAAAAGGCGGAGACTTTCGCGCCAGGGAATCAAATGTATATCGTCTAGCAGAATTAAGCGTTAATATTATTGACCAAGCAGTAGCACAAGGTGTGCCTTTTGCCAGAGAATACAGCGGATATTTATCAAATCGCTCTTTTGGCGGAGCACAAGTTTCACGCACATTTTATGCCAGAGGACAAACAGGACAGCAACTATTACTAGGTGCTTATCAAGCTATGAGTCAACAAATAGCAGCAGGAAATGTCAAGCACTATTCTAGGTCTGAGATGTTAGAATTAATAAAAGTTGACGGTCATGCCAGAGGTATTGTTGTTCGTAACTTAGTAAATGGAGAAATTACCCCTTATATTGCTGATTGTGTAGTTTTATGCACAGGTGGTTATGGAAACGCTTTTTACTTATCAACTAATGCTAAGGGATGTAATACTTCTGCTTCATGGCGAGTACATAAACACGGAGCATATTTTGCTAATCCTAGTTTTATTCAAATTCATCCTACTTGCATTCCTCAAAGTGGCGAGTCCCAATCAAAACTTACTTTAATGAGCGAATCCCTAAGAAATGATGGAAGAATATGGGCACCAAAGAATGCCGCTGATTGCGATAAAAATCCTAATGATATTCCTAATGACGATAGAGATTACTTTTTAGAAAGAATGTACCCTGCATTTGCTAATTTAGTTCCAAGAGATATTGCCTCAAGAGCAGTAAAACATATTTGTGATGAAGATAGAGGTGTAGGATTTGAAATTCATGGCACAAGACGAGGAGTATATCTAGACTTTAAAGATGTTATTAATAAATTAGGCAAAAGTGCAATAAGTGAAAAATACGGTAATTTATTTGAAATGTATAAAAGAATTACCAATGACGACCCATACAATACGCCTATGAAAATATACCCAGCAGTGCATTACACTATGGGAGGTTTATGGGTAGATTATAACCTAATGACTAGTGTTGATGGCTTATTTGCAGGTGGTGAAGTAAATTTTTCTGACCACGGTGCTAATAGATTAGGTGCTTCCGCCTTAATGCAAGGCTTAGCAGATGGTTATTTTGTCCTACCACAAACCGTAGCTAGTTATTTAGCCAGAAGTAATTTAAAAAATATAGACGATAATTCCACAGAAGTAAAAGATGCTATTGACAGAGTAAAAGAAAGATTACATAAATTACAAAATGCCCCTCATAGAAAACATTCTCCTGATTACTTCCACCAAAAATTAGGCAAAATACTTTGGGAATCTTGTGGAATGTCAAGAGAAGGTAAAATTTTAACAAAAGCAATAACAGAAATTGATGAATTATTAGTGCAATTTTGGGATGAAATTAAAGTAACAGGCACAAGTGATAAATTAAACCAAACTATAGAAAAAGCAGGTAGAGTTGCTGACTTTATAGAATTGGGTAAATTAATGTGTAAAGATGCCTTAATGCGTGAAGAATCTTGCGGATGTCATGCAAGAGTTGAACATTTAAGCGATGAGGGTGAAGCTAATCGTGATGATAGAAACTTCTCTTTTGTTGGTGCTTGGGAGTATCAAGATAATAATGATAGTGTTCTGCACAAAGAATTATTAAATTTTGAATTTATTCAACCTAGTATTAGAAACTATAAATAATGGACTTTATATTACATATTTGGCGACAAAAAAATACTGCTAGCGAAGGTAGCTTTACAACTTATGATATAAAAAATATAAGTGAAGATACTTCATTCTTAGAAATGCTTGATGCTCTTAATGAAAAATTAATAGCGGAAAATAAAGATTGCGTAGCATTTGACCATGACTGTCGTGAGGGTATTTGTGGTTCTTGTTCTTTGGTAATAAATGGCTACCCACACGGTGAGAAAATAAGAACTACAACCTGCCAATTATATATGCGTGAATATAGTGGACAAAAAGAATTATGGATTGAGCCTTTTCGTGCCAAAGCATTTCCTATTGTAAAAGACTTAATTGTTGATAGAAGCGAGTTTGATAGCATTATCCAATCAGGTGGCTTTGTATCTGTACATACTGGCTCTGCACCTGATGCTAATGCCGAACTAGTAAATAAACAAAATGCCGATGAAGCTTTTAATTCTGCAACTTGTATTGGCTGTGGTGCTTGTGTTGCTGTTTGTCCTAATTCTTCAGCATCTTTATTTGTATCAGCAAAAATAACTCACTTACACAAACTACCTCAGGGAAAAGTAGAAAGCAAAATAAGAGCTAAAAGCATGTTAAATACTATGATGACAAAAGGTTTTGGAGTGTGTAGTAACCATAGATACTGTGAAGCAGTATGTCCTAAAAGCATATCTATAAGCAATATCAAAGAAATGAATAGGGTTATTCTTAGAGGCTAAAAATAGTTTTTAAATACAGTCTATTATTACTTATATATAATAAAAAATTAATTAAAATCAAACAAAGATAATCTAAAATACCTAGGCAAAATATTATTAATTAAAACTACTGCATTAAATTTCTTAGTTACAATTTTAAAAATTACAAGATTGTTGTATTAATTAGATTAGAGGTTTGAATAATTATAAAATCTTATCTATTTAATACATAGTCTTTATACAAAAACTTTTATTCTTATGCAATTATTTTTAATTACTTTTTTTAATACAATGACTAAATTTTTATGTGTATTATTAATATTTTTTTCGTATAGTATATTTGCATATCATCAGCCATGGGTGACAACAGAGTACCCGCAAGATAAAGAAAAATTATGGCTTGATTATAAATGGCTAGAAAACGGTATATTAGCTACTCCTAATAATTACCAAGTAATAACCAAGTCAATAACTTATAAAAGTAATGGTGAAGATATTACCGCTATTGTACTAAGACCTAAAACTAAGGGTAAATTTTATCCAGTATTATTTCAACATGGCAGACGAGGTTTAGATGAATTAGTTTTACCTATGGCAAAAAGATTAGCTGCCAGAGGGTTTGTGGTGTTAGCACCTGATTTATACAATAGCCATTTTATTGCAAACCTACCTATAAAACACGATTATAATTTAGAGTTAGATACTGCAAGAGCTATTGATACTTTACTAGCAAGAGATGATATTATTGGCGACAAAATTTGCACAGTCTCACATACCAGAGGTGGCTACTATACCTTAAAAGCACTAACTACTCATAAAAGACAAAATAAAGTAGCGTGTTATGTATCTAGCTATCCACATTGGCAAGATCCTAATAAACCAGAGCCTATGCAAATTTATCAATATGCACCAGAGGTTGATGATTTGACAGTGCCAGTATTAGTATTTTTTGGCGAGCATGAACAGTATCAAAGGGCTAGAAGTATTATGTCTGGTATTAGTAGTTTACAAGAAAAAGGCAAAAAACCGCAACTAATTATTTACCCTGGTGTAGGTAGAGGCTTTGATTTTAGACCTCTTAATGTTAGAACTTTCGCAGATGATTTAGCAACTAAAGATGCAATAGTTAGAACAGCTAAATTTATTCGTAAACATTTAAAACAATAAAATATTTAACTTAAAAATATATGAATAATCATTTTGACATCCTAGCTATTGGTGCTGGTAGTGGTGGACTATCCGTTGTAGAAAGAGCATCAGAATATGGCAAAAAATGTGCAATAATTGAAGCTGAAAAAATAGGCGGGACCTGTGTTAATGTTGGTTGTGTTCCTAAAAAATTAATGTGGTTTGCAGCTAATACAGCTAATACTATTAATAATGCTTCTGGATTTGGATTTGATACTAGTAATAATGGGCTAAACTGGGATAAATTAACAACAAATGTAAATAACTATATAGCAGATATTAATACTTGGTATTACGGGCATTTAAAAGATTTAAAAATACATTATATCACTGGTTTTGCCAGTTTTATTGACAAAAACACTGTTACTGTTAATAACAATATTTATAGCGCTGATACTATTGTTATATCACCAGGTGGCGAGCCAATAAAACCCAATATAAAAGGTGTTGAATACTGTATAACCTCTAATGGTTTTTTTAAATTAAAAGAATTACCTAAAAAAACAGCAATAATAGGTGCAGGCTATATAGGTATTGAATTAGCAGGAGTTTTAAATTCTATGGGTAGTAAAGTGTCTTTATTTGAAGCAAGAGATAGCATTTTATATGGCTTTGATGAAATACTAACAACCACACTTAGTAAGAACATGACTAAGCATAATATCAAGATTAACACTAATATAACAATAAATAGCATTAGTAAAAACTTAACTATTAATACTAATAAAGGTAAATTTAATGGTTTTGATAAAGTAATTTTAGCAGTAGGTAGAGCACCAAAAACTAAAAATTTAAAATTAGCAAAAGCTGGAGTTTATACAGATAAAAAAGGTTTTATAAATGTTAATGATTATCAAGAAACTAATATTAAAAATATTTATGCACTAGGTGATGTTACAGGAAGAATACCACTAACACCAGTTGCAATAGCATCAGGTAGGAAGTTAGCAGATAGATTATTTAATAATAAAACAAACAGTAAACTTGATTATAACAACATTCCTACAGTAATATTTTCACACCCCCCTATTGGCACTATTGGACTAACAGAAGCACAGGCAAGAAAGAAATTTAGCAATGTCAAGGTTTATACTTCAAGTTTTACACCTATGTCTGATGCTATTATTAAGCATAAAACTACTACTGCTATAAAATTAATATGCATAAACAAAGATGAGTTAATAATTGGCTGTCACATAATAGGACATGGTGCAGATGAAATGCTACAAGGCTTTGCCGTTGCTATTAAAATGGGTGCTACTAAAACACAATTTGATAATACAGTAGCAATTCACCCTAGCAGTGCTGAAGAATTGACTACTATGCGTTAAACACACAAAACAACAATATGTAACTACTAATACTTTATATTGCATAATGTAAAATTAGTTTACTTTTAACAATTATAATAGTATCATTGCCACATAAGTAAGACGGATTCCCATTTATATAGGGAATATTTTTTAAAACAAATAGGAGATAAAATGGATATACAAGAAGTAAAAGTATTACTAGAAGATAAAAGTTTTCGTAGTAATATTATAAGAGACGCTAATAAATATGCTGCTGATTTAGGTTATAAAAGTAAAGTTCCTGTGGAATATAAAGCAGTAAAAAATACTAAAAATGTTACATATATAGCATTCCCTAGTAGTATTAAAGTTACAATGGAAAGTTTAGCTAATGTATCTGCAGCTGGTGCTTTCACACTAGGTTCTGCTGGTAGTCTTGGAACTGCTTGTACCTGTGTATCAACATTAGGAACAGCAAGTTCAGCTTTAGTAGCTAATGTTGGTGGTGAAACATACGATTTAACTAATGCTAAATTTTAAGGAGAATACATAATGAATAAAGAACAACAAATAGAAATTTCTAACAAACTATACGACAAGAAGTTTCGTAAAACGCTAATTAATAATTCTGGCAAGTATTTTAAAGACTCAAAATACAATGTTAAAGTCGTTAAAAATACTAAGCATACTTTGTATATAGTTATACCAAGTAGCACAGTGTCTGAAGATGATTTAACTAATATAGATGCCGCTGGTATCACTTTAAGTGTTGGTACTGCTGCTACTATTGGTACTCTTACCTCAACTGCTGGTACTTTGGGTACAGCAAGTAGTGCTATTATCATAACATAATAAGCACTTTAAAAAGTTACAACTAAAAGCAAGATTATCTTTGATAATCTTGCTTTTTTTAACTATAAATATCGTGATACAACACTAATAAAATCAAGCTAGTTTAAAAACTCTGTTTTTTATATAATATAATAAATTTTAAGTATATATGTTAAACACACAAAACAACAATATGTAACTACTAATACTTTATATTGCATAATGTAAAATTAGTTTACTTTTAACAATTATATAGTATCATTGCCACATAAGTAAGACGGATTCCCATTTATATAGGGAATATTTTTTAAAACAAATAGGAGATAAAATGGATATACAAGAAGTAAAAGTATTACTAGAAGATAAAAGTTTTCGTAGTAATATTATAAGAGACGCTAATAAATATGCTGCTGATTTAGGTTATAAAAGTAAAGTTCCTGTGGAATATAAAGCAGTAAAAAATACTAAAAATATTACATATATAGCATTCCCTAGTAGTATTAAAGTTACAATGGAAAGTTTAGCTAATGTATCTGCAGCTGGTGCTTTCACACTAGGTTCTGCTGGTAGTCTTGGAACTGCTTGTACCTGTGTATCAACATTAGGAACAGCAAGTTCAGCTTTAGTAGCTAATGTTGGTGGTGAAACATACGATTTAACTAATGCTAAATTTTAAGGAGAATACATAATGAATAAAGAACAACAAATAGAAATTTCTAACAAACTATACGACAAGAAGTTTCGTAAAACGCTAATTAATAATTCTGGCAAGTATTTTAAAGACTCAAAATACAATGTTAAAGTCGTTAAAAATACTAAGCATACTTTGTATATAGTTATACCAAGTAGCACAGTGTCTGAAGATGATTTAACTAATATAGATGCCGCTGGTATCACTTTAAGTGTTGGTACTGCTGCTACTATTGGTACTCTTACCTCAACTGCTGGTACTTTGGGTACAGCAAGTAGTGCTATTATCATAACATAATAAGCACTTTAAAAAGTTACAACTAAAAGCAAGATTATCTTTGATAATCTTGCTTTTTTTAACTATAAATATCGTGATACAACACTAATAAAATCAAGCTAGTTTAAAAACTCTGTTTTTTATATAATATAATAAATTTTAAGTATATATGTTAAACACACAAAACAACAATATGTAACTACTAATACTTTATATTGCATAATGTAAAATTAGTTTACTTTTAACAATTATAATAGTATCATTGCCACATAAGTAAGACGGATTCCCATTTATATAGGGAATATTTTTTAAAACAAATAGGAGATAAAATGGATATACAAGAAGTAAAAGTATTACTAGAAGATAAAAGTTTTCGTAGTAATATTATAAGAGACGCTAATAAATATGCTGCTGATTTAGGTTATAAAAGTAAAGTTCCTGTGGAATATAAAGCAGTAAAAAATACTAAAAATGTTACATATATAGCATTCCCTAGTAGTATTAAAGTTACAATGGAAAGTTTAGCTAATGTATCTGCAGCTGGTGCTTTCACACTAGGTTCTGCTGGTAGTCTTGGAACTGCTTGTACCTGTGTATCAACATTAGGAACAGCAAGTTCAGCTTTAGTAGCTAATGTTGGTGGTGAAACATACGATTTAACTAATGCTAAATTTTAAGGAGAATACATAATGAATAAAGAACAACAAATAGAAATTTCTAACAAACTATACGACAAGAAGTTTCGTAAAACGCTAATTAATAATTCTGGCAAGTATTTTAAAGACTCAAAATACAATGTTAAAGTCGTTAAAAATACTAAGCATACTTTGTATATAGTTATACCAAGTAGCACAGTGTCTGAAGATGATTTAACTAGTATAGATGCCGCTGGTAGCACTTTAAGTGTTGGTACTGCTGCTACTTTTGGTTGTCTTACCTCAACTGCTGGTACTTTGGGTACAGCAAGTAGTGCTATTATCATAACATAATAAGCACTTTAAAAAGTTACAACTAAAAGCAAGATTATCTTTGATAATCTTGCTTTTTTTAACTCTAAATATTATTATACAACACCAAAAAACTAAGTTAATTTAAAAACTATGTTTTTTATAATAAATTTTAAGTACATGTGTTAAACACACAAAACAACAATATGTAACTACTAATACTTTATATTGCATAATGTAAAATTAGTTTACTTTTAACAATTATATAGTATCATTGCCACATAAGTAAGACGGATTCCCATTTATATAGGGAATATTTTTTAAAACAAATAGGAGATAAAATGGATATACAAGAAGTAAAAGTATTACTAGAAGATAAAAGTTTTCGTAGTAATATTATAAGAGACGCTAATAAATATGCTGCTGATTTAGGTTATAAAAGTAAAGTTCCTGTGGAATATAAAGCAGTAAAAAATACTAAAAATATTACATATATAGCATTCCCTAGTAGTATTAAAGTTACAATGGAAAGTTTAGCTAATGTATCTGCAGCTGGTGCTTTCACACTAGGTTCTGCTGGTAGTCTTGGAACTGCTTGTACCTGTGTATCAACATTAGGAACAGCAAGTTCAGCTTTAGTAGCTAATGTTGGTGGTGAAACGTACGATTTAACTAATGCTAAATTTTAAGGAGAATACATAATGAATAAAGAACAACAAATAGAAATTTCTAACAAACTATACGACAAGAAGTTTCGTAAAACGCTAATTAATAATTCTGGCAAGTATTTTAAAGACTCAAAATACAATGTTAAAGTCGTTAAAAATACTAAGCATACTTTGTATATAGTTATACCAAGTAGCACAGTGTCTGAAGATGATTTAACTAGTATAGATGCCGCTGGTAGCACTTTAAGTGTTGGTACTGCTGCTACTTTTGGTTGTCTTACCTCAACTGCTGGTACTTTGGGTACAGCAAGTAGTGCTATTATCATAACATAATAAGCACTTTAAAAAGTTACAACTAAAAGCAAGATTATCTTTGATAATCTTGCTTTTTTTAACTCTAAATATTGCAATACAATACTAAAAAAATATTCTTAAACTAAGATAACTACATTTTATGTATTAGACACTGTTTTTTTACTATGCTATTGTTGTGTAAACAAGCAATTTTTGTGCAGTAATCTTAAAGTATTAATAATAATTAAATATATTTAGTATTTTTTATGACTTACAAGCACTATACTTATTGCAATACAATATTATATAAGTATAATATTTATCTATTTATTGCCCGGGTGGTGAAATAGGTAGACACACAGGACTTAAAATCCTGCGGCTTTGCGGTCGTGCCGGTTCGATTCCGGCCTCGGGCACCATTTAAACCTATTTAATTAATAACTATGACATTTAATAAAAATATTATAAACAGTAAAAATGCACCAAAAGCCATAGGTACTTACTCACAAGCTATTAGTGTAACAAATGCTAATACTACTGTTTATTTATCAGGACAAATACCTTTGGTAGCTGATACTATGAACTTAATTAGTGATGATATAAGTGAGCAAGTTCATCAAGTTTTTAAAAATATTGCTGCTGTTTGTAAACAAGCAGACGGTAGTCTAGCAGATATAGTAAAACTTAATGTTTATCTTATTGATATAGCAAATTTTGCTATTGTTAATGAAATTATGGCAACATATTTTACTAAACCATATCCAGCAAGGGCTGCAATTGGAGTTAAGCAACTACCAAAAAACTCATTAGTGGAAATGGATGCTATTATGTGTATTGACAAAATAAGCTCTTTTTCATACTAATAATAACTATAATTAAATTTGGAACATAATGTTCCCTTTAGAATAAAACAACAGTAGCACTTATGAACTACAAATACAGAGTACTGTTTACGGCAGATGTAATAGATCCACAAGATCCTGAGTACCTTCGTATTGACGGAGCAGCAATAAAAGCATCTAAAAGATTTGGATACAAGCGCACTATAAAAATGATTGATGGTGTTGAGACTATCGTTTTCTTGTTCCCAACTAAGGAACATTCTAAGTCATTCTTTGTTTGTCCAGAACATATGGAAGCATTTAAAAATGTCGACAGATTCTACAGATCATTTAATGTGATACGAGAAGAAATTTAATAACAATAGAAGTATAAAGTTAGATATTATTATGTGTGAGACACTGCTTTTTTTATAAAAGATATGTGTTTTTGGTACTTATAAAATAATGACTTAATACTTTATTATGGTAAAACTTGTTAAGTGTTTTATAAAAAAATGCAGTAACTTTAATTTTTTAAATTAATTATATGAACAATAAACTTACTAATTTAACTACAATATTTGTATTTAGTGTATTAATGATTATGATAGTTATTACTCGTAGTCATAGCATTTATAGCACTTTACATCTTCCTGATTTTACTTTGGTAAGTCTTATTATTGCTGGGATTTATTTTAGGCATTATCTAAGTCCTATAATCCTAATAAGTCTGGCTGTTATTGTTGATAACTATGCTATTTTTTATCAAGGCATTAGTGCTAATTGTATAACTCCTGCTTATAGTATTTTGCCATTATTATATTTTTTAGTATATTATTTTAGTAAATATATTACCAGTCTAGCTATTAATTCTATAAATAATTTACTTAAAATATCGGCTATATTACTTAGTATTATTATAATAGAATGGCTATTAGCAACAATTAGTTACTATGTATTTACTGATATGTTATGGGCTAATTTTTATAGCTATATCAGTAAATGGTTTGTAATAGAAATTACTAATACCATATATTATTTAGTTGCCATAATTACTATATTTAGCTTAACTAATTATCTGAGACCTTTGCATAAACATGAATAATCATCAGAACCCCGCTTTCCACTCACTTACATTAAGCAAAAATCAGAGCTCTGTTAATCATCACTATTTATGCAAAGGTCTCTATCTAAAAATTAACTGCAAAACCACAGCTATAAAAAAACTATAAAGTGCTTAATAACTACAAAAATCGTATGCAACGCAAAAAACAGCATATAGATAATCGTATTAAAGAAGCAAATATAAATAAATCTCTCATAGTATTACTAACAGGCAACGGCAAAGGCAAATCATCATCGGCATTTGGTATGATTTGTCGTGCTTTAGGCTACAAAATGTCTATTGGAGTTGTACAGTTTATTAAAGGCTCTATAACAACAGGTGAGAGTTTGTTTTTTAAACAACAAAAACTAATCACATATAGTGCTATGAAAACTGGTTTTACTTGGGATACTCAAGACTATGAGTTGGATAAAAAATCAGCTCTTAAAACTTGGGAAGATGCAGAAAAAATGCTTAACAACCCTAAGATTGATATGGTGGTACTAGATGAAATTACCTATATGTTAAACTACAAGTACTTAGATGAAAAAACAGTTATCAACACTATAAACAACCGCCCTACTCATCAACATTTAATCCTAACAGGTAGAGGTGCTAGCAAAGCTTTGATGGATATTGCTGATACAATTAGCGAAGTTAAAGACATAAAACATGCGTTTAGAAATAACATAAAAGCCCAAAAAGGCATTGATTTGTGATAAAAAGGTTTTGTTGTAAAACATTATGGCTCAATGAAAGATAATAAGCACAAAAATTATGAAATTTTAAATTTGATAGGTTATGGGTTATCAAAATTTGATAATAAATTTATAGAAAAATTTGGATTTTCATCTAAAAATAGTTTTTTTCAATTTTGTGTAGATAATAAAGTCTGTAATACCATAGGTACAGTTAAAAATAGAATGGATTTATTTGACCATTTTTTTCCTAATAATAACAGAAAAGGCTGGTGGCAAAAAGGAGATACTTATATTAATAGAAAAATATTAATTGATAATTTATTTGGCGATGCAGAAGTTGATGAATATGCAGATATAGTTAAAATGTATCTAAAAGATAATCTTTATGTAAAAAATATTACTTATAAAGAACAACCAATTATTAAAAGCAGGTTTAAAAAATTACAAGAAACAGGTTTAGAGGCAGAATTATTTTTTATTAATAACTACAACAATGAAACCATTTTTAAAAATGGAATTTTAAAAGATGCACGACTTTATGGAGATGGATATGATTTTCAAGTTAATGTTAATCAACATTCATATTTAGCAGAAGTAAAAGGCATCAGAAAAAAGAAAGGTAAATTTAGATTAACTGAAAATGAATACAACAAAGCCTTAGAATATGAAAATGATTATATTATTAGCTTAATTTTAAATTTAGAAAACTTGCCAACAATTCTTTTAATCCAAAATCCAATTAAAAACCTAACTTTTGATGAAAGAATTATAACACCTAAAACAACTAAAGAATATTATTTAAGAGAGGCAATATGCTAATACTTAAAAATAAAATAAATATTTTAACTAACTTATTAGAGGATGAAAATAGTGGATATGCGGATACTTTTAACGAGGATATTTTGCTGTTTTCCGAGAATTGTGATTTTAATTTTTTGCATAAATTTAATTCAGAAAAAGAAATTAAAAAATGGCTTGATTTAACAAAACATAAAATGGTAATGCACGAACATGAAGACGGAATAAGTAATATTTTTGAACACTGTTTACCATAAAAAAACTTAATGAAAATGCCAGAGGTAAGGCTAGAAATGCAAACAAAGTTTACATACCTGTACCTAAGGCAATACACGATAATTTTTCTGATTTTTTTCCAAATAGACAACAACCATTCTCATTAAAATTACCTGATGGCAATATTATGCAAAGTAAAGTATGTCAAGATAACAACAAGGCTTTAATGTCTTACTCTAATAAAGAATTAGGGCAATGGATTTTAAGAAATGTGTTAAATTTAAAAGAAGGTGAACTTTTAACTTATGATAAACTAAAATTACTAGGTATTGATTCTGTCAGAATTGACAAAATAAGTAATTTAGAATTTGAGATAAATTTCGCTAAAGTTGGTAGTTACGAAAATTTTAAAGAACTATATTTATAAAACCTATGCATTACTCACAAAACCCTAAGCAACCTATGCAATTCTTTTTTAATATTTATTAGTATATTATCATTATTAACCATTGGTTTATCAGGCTTTAGCTTGATGTTATTTAGTTTAATTCTGGCATCATTAATTTTGATTTTTTCATCTCTAATTAGGTTTTTTATAAGCAAGATAATTTTAATATCTTTTTTCTCGTATCGTCTTTGTGTTCTAATTTTATTGGGTTTTAACTGTGGGAATTCTTTTTCCCAATAGCGAAGAACAGATTGTTTTTCAGCACATATTTTCTCAACTTCTTTTATTGAAAAATATAATTTATTAGGTGGTAAATTAGCCAATATACTATTAATATTATATTCTTGTATTGGCATAAAAAATTAAGATTTTGCTATTACACTTGTTTGCTGAACTATAGATTTTAATTTAACTCCAGGTTTAAAACTAATTACAGTTCTAGCAGATATAGGAAAGCTTTCTTTAGTTTTTGGATTTCTGCCCATTCTGGGACTTTTTCTAATTAGGATAAAATTACCAAACCCTGATAATTTAACATCTTTATTGCTTATTATCTCTGATTTTATTATATTAAAAAAATCATCTACTACATTAAATGATTCATTCTTTCTAAAACCAATTTCATCTACTATTTTATTAACAATATCTTGTTTTATTAATGGCATATATTCTCCTTGTCCTTATATGGCTACCTTTGTATAGCATTATATTTTTTTAATAACATATCTAATATAGCGGTTATTTTCTCATTAATTTCTTCATCAGTCAAAGTTTTTTTATAATCTTGGTAATTAATAGTAAGCGATAAACTTTTTTTACCATTTGCTATATTATCGCCTGTATAAACATCAAATAGGTTTATATTTAATAATTGTTTTTGTGCTAGATTGTAAATACTGTCTGTTATTGTAGCAAATGTTATTTGTTCATCAATTAAAATAGATATATCTCTACTGGCTGTTTGCATATCAGAAAATGGCTTATAATGTATAATTTTTTGTTTAATATTGTCTAATAAAAACTCAAACATATAAATATTATTTAATTCTAACTCTGCCTCTAATTTTGGTGATAAAGCACCTAAATAACCAATAACTTCATTATTAACTATAATTTCAGCACTTTTATGTGGGTGAAAAGTAATATTTGTTTCTGTTATTGTCTGTATTTTATAATTATAATCAGTGCTATTTAGCAATAATTCTACTATTGCTTTAATATCATAAAAATCAACTGCAGTAATATCATTATCCCAAGCAACATTAAATCTATTACCCGACATAATGCCAGCTATTTTATTTATTTGTCCTTGTTCTGATGTATTATGAAAGCACATACCAGTTTCAAAAAATTGACAATTATTATGTCCATAGTGTTTATTTTTAATAACATTTTGGATAAGCCCTGCTAATAAGCCATAACGCATTATTGATAATTCATTAGATATGGGGTTTTCCAGCGCTATGATTTGTTTGTCTTTATATAGTCTTTGTTGCCAATACTCACTAATAAAACTGTAATTTATAACCTCGCTATAGCCTTTAGCTATTAGTTTGTTAGTTAAGTCATTAATTGTTGTATCTTTGATATTATTAATCTTACTACTAAAATTAATATCTATACTTGGTATTTTGTCATAACCGTATAATCTTAACAACTCTTCAATTAAATCGCGTTCATTTTCTAAGTCAAATCTAAAACTAGGTGGTGTTACATAAAAATTATCATTACTGATTTTATTTATTTTTATTGATAATAATTGTAATTGTTTTTTAATCCAATTATGCCCTAACTCAAAGCCTATTATTCTATTACACATAGCTTTAGTTAGGCAAATTTCATTGCGTTTAGGCAGATAATCTTGTACTGTACTTTCAATAATATCCCCTGCTTGCCCGCCTGCTATTTGGATAATTAATTCGCTAGCTCTTTCTAATGCCTGAGATAGCATATTAAAATCAACACCTCTTTCAAATCTTAATGAGCTTTCGGTGTGTAATCCGTATTTTCTAGCTTTACCTGCTATGGCAGCAGGGCTAAAAAATGCACTTTCTAATAAAATATCGCTAGTATCAGTAAATACAGCACTATTTAAACCCCCCATAATTCCAGCAATAGCAACTACCTTATCATTATCTGCTATTACCAAAGTATCATTTGTCAGTTTAACTTCTTTTTCATTTAATAAGGTAATTTTTTCATTATTAGCAAATCTTATATTGATTTCTCCTGCTATTTTTTCTGCATTAAAACTATGCAATGGCTGTCCTAATTCAAATAACACAAAATTAGTAACATCTACTACAGGTGAGTGTGTCTTTTGTCCAGATTTTAATAAAAAATCTTGTAGCCAATATGGGCTGGTAGCTTTATTATTTACTCCTTTAATAATTCTACAAAAATATCTAGGGCATTCTTTTTTTGCCTGAATGTTAATATTGCACTTGTCTTTTATAGTGGCATTAACCTTATATTTAGGGCTGTTTAATTTTATGTTTTCATAACAGGATATTTCTCTTGCTATGCCTAATAAACTAAAACAATCCCCTCTATTTGGAGTAATATCTAGTTCAATTACTGTATCATTTAAATGTAAAAAATCTTTAATATCATCACCAATATTTGCCTGTTGTGATAACTCAATAATACCATCGTTGGAAAATAAACCATCAAGCCCTAATTCATCACCAGAGCATAACATTCCATTTGATTCCACTCCTCTTAATTTAGCTTTTTTAATTTTAGTATCATTTAGTTTTGCACCTATTTTAGCTACTGCTACCTTAATACCTGCTCTAGCATTATTAGCACCGCAAATAATCTGCTTAGGTTTATCATCGCCAACATCAACTTGGCATACTTTTAGTTTGTCGGCATTTGTATGTTGCATGCAAGATAATACCTTACCAACAACAACATTGTTAAAATTACTTGCTACTGGACTTAGTTTATCAACCTCTAAGCCTGCCATAGTTAGCTTAGATGCTAACTCTTGGTTACTTATAGTAAAATTTGTAAATTTTTTTAGCCAATTTATACTTGCTTTCATTGTGTAATAACTTTAAATTAAAATTGTTTTAAAAAACGCCAGTTATTATCAAAAAATAAGCGTAAATCATCAATACCATAACTAAGCATTGCTAGTCTCTCAATACCCATGCCAAATGCTAATCCTAGCCATTTTTGATTATCTATATTAACATGTTCAAATACATTGGTGTGTACAACACCACAACCTAACACCTCTAAATAGCCAGTACCTTTACATACTCTACAACCCTTGCTATTACAAATAACACAGCCTATATCGACCTCGGCAGATGGCTCTGTAAATGGAAAATAAGATGGACG
Source organism: Gammaproteobacteria bacterium (assembly GCA_965207335.1). Lineage (GTDB taxonomy): Bacteria > Pseudomonadota > Gammaproteobacteria > PS1 > Pseudothioglobaceae. The sequence goes on along the minus strand of OZ242267.1, from coordinate 217,860 downwards.
AAAACGCACTTTTAAATCATCTTTATCAAAAAATACCTTTAAAAAACTTATTAATAAACCTTTTAATTGTGCGAAATTTAAATTTTTTTCAACAATTAAGCCCTCTACTTGATGAAACATAGGACTATGAGTAATATCAGAATCACAGCGATAAACTCTACCGGGTGCAATAATTCTAATTGGTGGTTTATTATTTAATAGAGTGCGTATTTGTACAGGTGAAGTGTGAGTTCTTAACACATAATTATCAGGAAAATAAAAAGTATCGTGCATAGCTCTAGCAGGATGATGCTTAGGGATATTTAATGCTGTGAAGTTGTGAAAATCATCTTCAATTTCAGGTCCTGTTGCTATTTCAAAACCTTGATGTTCAAATATTTGTTGAATTTTTTGTAGAATTATAGTAATAGGATGTTTGTTGCCAATACTAACATTTCTAGCAGGTATGCTAATGTCAATTTTTTCACTAGACACTCTATCTTGTAGTGCTAAGTCTTGTAATATAGTTTTTTTATCAGTAAGTATTTGTTGAATTTGTTTTTTTGTCTGGTTAATCAACTTGCCTGTTTTAGGTATTTCATCCTTAGGTAATGATGATAATGACTTTAATAACTTATTTAACTCGCTATTTTTGCCTAAATATTTGACACGAATATCATCTAAAATAGATAAATCATTAACTTTACTTATATCAAACTTAGCACTGTTAATAATATCATCAATCAAGATTAATCCTTAAAAACTAAAAAACTTTAACACAATTCCCGCTTAATTATAATGTATAAATTACTATTTAAGCATTATCTTTTGTTGATAATGCTTGTTTTGCTTGCTCTGTTAATTTTGCAAAACCATCTTTATCAAACACCGCTATATCTGCTAATATTTTTCTATCTACATCTATATTAGCAAGACTTAAACCATTTATTAATTTACTATAACTTAAACCGTTATTTCTAGCCTGTGCATTAATACGCGTAATCCATAGTCTGCGAAATTGTCTTCTTTTTTGACGGCGGTCACGATAAGCATATTGCCCTGCTTTAATAACTGCTTGTTTAGCAACTCTAAATACTTTAGAACGAGCACCATAATACCCTTTTGCTAGTTTTAATATTTTTTTGTGTCTAGCATGTGCTGTTACACTCTTACTTACTCTTGCCATTTGTTACTCCTAAATTTATAAATTACTTGAGACCTTTGCATAAATAGGGATGATTAACAGAATTCTGATTTTTGCTTAATTGATGATATTCTATCAATCCTGCCCTAGTTGTTCTAAGGTTGGTTTGATAAAAATTATCAAGTGAGTGAAAAGCGGGGTTCTGATGATTATTCATGTTTATGCAAAGGTCTCCTACTTAACTGTAAGGTAGCATTCTACGAACCATAGGTACATCGCATTTTTCAATACTATCAGGTGCTCTTAATGAACGCTTTCTAGAAGTGCTTTTTTTGGTTAAAATATGGCGTAAATGAGAATGTTTATATTTAAAACCGCCATTTGCACTGCGTTTAAACCTTTTACTAGCCCCGCTATTACTTTTTATTTTAGGCACTTATACTCCTTTAATAGTATATTACTTTTTTGATATAGGTGCTAGCATCATACCAAGCTGGCGACCATCTATTTTTGCTTCTTGCTCAACCAAAGCAAATTCTTTGGTTTCTTCTTTAATACGATTTAAAATGTCCATACCAAATTCTTTGTGAGTGGCTTCTCTGCCACGAAACCATACTAACACTTTTACTTTATCACCATTATTTAAAAATTTTGTCAAGTTTTTATATTTTACTTGATAATCAGACTCACCTGTTACTGGTCTTAACTTTATTATTTTTACTTGATTTTTCTTTTGTTTCTTTTTAGCATCATTAATTTGCTTTTTAATTTGGTATTGATATTTACCAAAATTCATAATTCTGCAAACAGGAGGTTTAGCATTAGGAGACACTTCCACTAAGTCTAATTCTTGTTCATTTGCTAATGTTAGTGCTTGCTCACGGCTTAATATTCCAATTAATTCTTTGTTATTATCTAACACCCTTAACTTTGGTGCCATAATTCTTTCATTAATTAAAATTTTTTTTATTTTTTTAATAATTTTTTCCTTTAATTTATATTATATTCATAATAGTTTTTTATATTATACAAAGATTAGTTAGTTTTAGTGTGTTTTATAAATTCATCAACATTCATACTACCTAAATTTTGCCCCCCTCTTTTACGCACAGATATTGTTTTACTTGTAACTTCCTTATCACCTACTATAACAATATACGGATATTGTTGCATAGAATGTTCGCGTATTTTAAATCCTATGTTCTCATTTCGCAAGTCATATTTTGCTCTAATAGCATTATTTTTTAACTTTTGAGCTAAATATAGCACAAAATGCTCTTGTTTTTGTGAAATATTTACAATCATTACTTGAATAGGTGATAACCAAAATGGATAAGCGCCTCCATAATGCTCTATTAAAATTCCAATAAATCTTTCAATTGAGCCAATTATAGCCCTGTGCAACATTACTGGGGTTTGTTTAGAGTTATTGCTATCAATATAACTTGCGCCTAATCTATCAGGCATAGAAAAATCTACCTGTAAAGTTCCACATTGCCACTGTCTATCTAAACAATCTTTTAATATAAACTCAATTTTAGGTCCGTAAAAAGCCCCCTCGCCCGGCTGTAATTCCCACTTAATATTTTTAGTATTTAATGCTTTTGATAATGCGGCTTCTGCTTTATCCCAAACCTCATCAGAGCCAACTCTTTTTTCAGGCCTAGTAGATAGTTTAATGTCTATGTTTTCAAAGCCAAAATGCTTATAAACCTTATAAGTTAAATCAATAAAATTACTAACTTCTTCTTGAATTTGTGCTTCTGTGCAAAAAATATGTCCATCGTCTTGGGTAAAACTACGCATTCTCATTAAACCATGTAATGTTCCTGAGGGCTCATTTCTATGACATAAACCAAATTCTGCCAATCTAATAGGTAGGTCTTTATAGCTTTTTAAACCTTTGTTGTAAATTTGAATATGAGCAGGACAATTCATTGGTTTAATAGCGTAATCCTTATTTTCAGATTGCGTGGTAAACATATTATCGCCAAACTTATCCCAATGCCCTGATTTTACCCATAAACTTTTATCAATAATCTGAGGTGTACGAACTTCTTTATAGTCATTATCTTGAAATATTTGACGCATGTATTGTTCTACTTGTTGGTATAACACCCAGCCATTATTATGCCAAAAAACCATGCCTTGTGCGTCTTCTTGGGTGTGGAATAAGTCTTGTTTTTTGCCAATTTTACGGTGGTCGCGTTTTTCTGCTTGGGCTATTTTATCTACATAGTCATCTAAATCTTGTGTATTGTGCCAAGCTGTACCGTATATTCTTTGTAGCATTTCATTATTAGAATCTCCTCGCCAATAAGCACCTGCTACTTTGGTTAATTTAAAAGCTTTTAGTTTATTAGTGTTAGCAACATGAGGTCCACGACAAAGATCAATAAAATCACCTTGTTTGTATAAATTTATTGTTTCATTTTTTGGGATTGAGGATATTATATCTGCTTTATAAAGCTCACCCATATTTGTAAATAACTGTACTGCTTCATCTCTTGGTATTTCTTGTTTTGATACTTTGAGTGCCTGTTTGGTTATTTTATACATTTCTTTTTCTATTTTTGCTAACTCATCTACTGAAAAACCATCTTTATAAAAAAAATCATAATAAAAACCATCTTTAATTACCGGTCCTATGGTAACTTGTGCTTTGGGATAAATTCTTTTTACAGCTTGGGCTAATAAATGTGCACAAGAATGCCTGATAATTTCTAGTGAATCTTTATGCTTATTAGTAATAATTTCTAATCGACAATCTTTATCAATTATATATGAGGTATCAACTTGTTTATTATCAACAATACCAGCTAAACTAGCCTTTGACAAACTACTGCTAATATCAGATGCAACTTCTAATACCGATATTGGCTTATCGTAAGTTTTTGTCTTACCATCTGTTAAGGTAATAATAAACATTATAATAAAATAAAAAAATGTAGTATTTTACCTTAAGTTATTAGAGAACTTTGCATAAATAGGGATGATTAGCAAAAATTCAATTTTTGCCGAATTAGTGATTTTGTTAAACTTTGTCCTAGCAGGGCTAAGTTAAGTCTGGGTTTAAAAAATTGCTAAGTTGGTGAAAAGTGGGCTTTTAATGATTATTCATATTATGCAAAGGTCTCTATTAGTTATATTCATTACTTTAAGTGCATTTATAGCTTGATTAACATAATAATCATTTCTAAGTCTTGTTATAGTCTCTTTGTTTCGTTGTTGTTTTTGTAGATTTTGTTTTTCTAAAATAGTCATACTAGCATCTTTTACTATTGTTTTACTAACTGTAACAGTGTCTATTGTTCCTGTAGCTTTTATATGTCCTTTTAAGTCTTTTTCAGATTCAAAAAAATTATCATTCTCATCTTTTTTTAACTCAAATCTTTCTAACACAATATCAGGGGTAATACCCTTGGCTTGAATTGATACTCCAGATGGAGTGTAATACCTTGCAGTAGTGAACTTTAAGGCATAACCATTTTTTAATGGTATTACAGTTTGTACCGAACCTTTGCCGAAAGATTTTTTGCCGATAATAACTGCTCTTTTATTATCTTGCAATGCACCTGATAATATTTCTGATGCTGACGCTGAACCTTGGTTTACTAATACTACAATAGGAGCTCCGTTTAGTATATCACCAGTTGTTGAATGATACTCTATGTTAGAATTATCATTTCTACCTTTAGTGTAAACTATTAATTTATTCTTTTTTAAAAATAAATCTGATATATCTACCGCACTATTTAATAAACCACCAGGATTATTTCTTACATCTATTATTAAACCTTTTATTGGTTTATCATTATTTTCTGCAATTATGTCATTTAATAAATCTTTTAATAATTCTATACCCGGTCCTTGAAAACTAGATATTCTAATATAAGCAATATCTTTTTCTATTAAATGCCCTTTGACAGAAGTTATGGTAATAATATCTCTAACTATACTTACTCTAAATGGTTTGACAGAATTTCTTGATATCGTGATAGTAACAGTAGTCCCCTTCTCACCTCTCATCATATCTACTGCATCTGATAAATCTAAGCCTCTAACTGAGGTGTCATTAATTTTAATAATTAAATCACCAGAATTTAAGCCCGCCTTGTATGCTGGGGTATCATCAATAGGAGATATAATTTTTACTAAACCGTTCTCCATAGTTATAACTATGCCAAGCCCGCCAAATTTTCCAGAGCTATTTTCTAATAAGTCTTCTTTTTCTTTTGGTTCTAAATAACTAGAATGTGGGTCTAGCTGCAGTACCATGCCTTTTATGGCTTTGTTAAATAACTCTTTACTATCAAATTCATCAACATAGTTATATTTTATGGTATTAAAAATACGAGTAAAATTTTCTAGTTCTTGAAAAAATTCTGCCCTACTATCTTTAGCTTCGTTTGTTTTTTCAGCTACTACACTACTAGATATAAGTAATATAAGTATTATTAAAATTTGTTTTATTGTCATCATTATTAAAAAAATATTGTTAAATTAAGGATACTACATTAGGTAAAACTACTTATTAAAAAACTAAAAATAACTTTATTACTACAACTAAAAAGTACATTGCCTAAGTAAAAATACTATAAGTATATTAATTTGCTAAAAGGTATTTATTCGTATTTATGCAAAGGTCTCTATACATTTTACTTAACACTTTTATTTATATAGGGTGTTAAATTATAAACTATTGAATAGAGACTTTTGCATAAATATTAATAATCATCAAAAACCCACTTTTCACCAACTTAGCAATTTTTTAAACCCAGCCTTAGCCCTGCTAGGACAAAGTTTAATAAAATCACTAATTCGGCAAAAATTGAATTTTTGCTAATCACTCCTATTTATGCAAAGGTCTCAAACAAAAATTAATTATACTTTATAAAAAACCTTTTAAATATGGGAATTATATACTTAATCTGCAAATTTTACTTTTTTTCTAGTAGCCACTTGATTTTTTTGTCTAAGATTACCAAAATATAAAAAAAGTACTAAGAATTGAGAATTGGAATTATGTCAAATGTCGATTAAAAAAAATACCAAGAATAACAAATTGGAATTATACTCATCGTCATTGCGAGACTTTGTAAAAAGGCGTGGCAATCTCACACACTAAAAAAGCAGTGCTTACAATGACGATATAAAAAAGCAGTGCTTACAATGACGATATAAAAAAACAGTGCTTACAATGACGATATATAAAGAAAGTACCCACAATAACAAGTTGGAATAAGTACAGTATTAATTAATGTTTATTTTTACTTATTTATTACTTTTTTAAATAAAAAATAAAAATCACTCTCCAGAACGCACTAATCTAACTCTGTCACGAAAGCTGCGATAGTCGCGATAATCGTAGCCATTGCCGAAAGTAGCCGCCACGCGTAAGATGAACCGTCAGCATCAGGCGATGACGACCAAAAGACCTGGCAGGTGTGTTTGGAAAAGCAGTTTGGTTAATAGTTGGACTTTGATAACCGCCTCGTGTATTACTTTCACAGCCATACTTCCTTCATGTTTTATAGTATCATAACCCTGTTCTTTGTATTTTAGCTGTTTACCATTAGAGCAATAAACTAAAGTGTTTAATTCCACTATGCTAGGTGTTCGCCAATCATCATATCCGGCAAAACTAGTACTTAGGTTTTTAGCATTATCCCATTCATATCCTTTTGCACTACCACTACAAGTACTGCCAGTCCATATTTGTCCTAAACTACAACGCATCCACATTAAGCTTGTGCGTTTGTCTGTTACTGTGCCATTACTGTTATTAGTGTATTGAGGTTTTGGATAAGATTTTGGTATTTTAGCTTGTTTTGCTTGTCTTGCTAACTCTGCTTGTATTTCTAATTTAACTTGTTCTAATTTTGGCTTTAATTGTATTGCCTTTTTAACTAACTCTTGTTGTTGCATATTTTGCGGAGCAATATTTGCTAAGGTTAATAAGGCTTGTTGTTGTAAGGCTATTTGTTCATTATCTTCCCAAATAGTTTGATAGTCTTTGTTACTTAGATAAGCTAGCCAAAATTGTGCTTTTTGAGCATTATTAGTTTGAAAGTTTTTTACTTGCAAAAATTGACTTCGCATTTTATTTATAATAGCTTGTTTTTTAGCTTGTTTTTGCTCGGCTATTTTTTGGGTTAAATTTGTTTTTTCTTGTGCTTTGGCTAACATAGCAGATAGATCGTCTTGAGCAGTAATATTATTGATATTTTGTGGTTGTTTAAACCTAGTTAAATCAATAATTTTATTGTTTTTAAAATCTGCTAAAATGCGTACGGTTTCATCTTTAATGATACTAAAATGTCCGCTCACCTTTTTACCCCCTAAAACAAACTCAACCTTATAATTGCCAACAGGAGAGTCTTTAACTGGTAATGGAGTAACGCCAACTGTTTTGCCGTTAAAAATAATTTCTGCCCCAAGTGGCTCGGATAATAATTGAGCATTGCCAATGTATGAGCCAACTAATTTTTTATCAGTACTGACATCAAAATTAAGTTTACTTGCATCTGGGAAGAAATTAAACTCTACAATTTTAGGCTCAATTTTATCAATAATAATATCTCTTTCCTCGGCTGGAAAATCTTTATTTAAAATAAGTTTTAGACTATGGGTACCTACTGTAATACTGTAATTTTGATAAGGTGTTGTGCTAACATACTTACCATCTAGGTAAACTTTGCTCCCTCTGGGTTAGTTTTGACAACCAAAGTACCTAGTGTTTGGGCTAGTAATAATTGACTAAAAAATAGTATTCCTAGTAGCAGTAATAGTTTTATTTTCATAATAATTTTTTATTTTATAAGAACACCTATTTTAATCTAAATTAATTCCTAATTCTCTTTGCATAGACTGTCTATGCTTATAAGGTGATTTTTGGCAATTAAGAGTCATAGCTTGATAAGCAGTTAATGCCAATATAGTAGCAACACCAGATTTATCATTGACACCCACACCTTTTGAAGCAAGCCATCCTTGTCCAACAGCCATACATTTATTATATTCTATCTTGTATGCTTTATCTAATGCTTGTTGTAAGTTATTATACTCATTTTCTGCTTGTTGATTGGGATTAAGGATTTTTTGACCACATTTTGTATAAGATTGATTAGGTAAGGCACAATGACGAATATTATTAATCATAGTGCAAATAGCAGATGGGTCATCACAGGCTTGTTTATTAGCTCTATTAATATAGACTTTTTTATTTTCTTGAATAGCTGGGGATTTTTGCTTATTAGACGGCTTTTTTTTAGACTTAGTTTGAGGGTTAATATAATCTAGCACATTATCAAAAAACTTTCTACTTCTTGGTTAGCCTTATTGGTAATTTGCTCGCTGAGCGTTTTATTTTCTTGGTTAGATTTTTGATTAAATCCATCCCAAAATTTACCAGCTTGTTGATCAATTTTATCAGTTATTTTTCTAGTTACCTGCCCTGCTTTTTCTTAGCAGTTACCAGTTTGTAAGCAATTACTATCTTCTGATGATTGATTGTTACAACTGCTCATTGCTAATAATAAAGTTAATAACAATATTTTTTTCATATTACAAAACCCTCAATGTATTTAGATGAAATTCTAAAAAACTAAACATCTGCTGTATATTATAAAATTATGTTTCAAAACTAATTGGCGGTACGATTTTAAATGATTCTTTCTAAATTTTTCAAGTTTTTATCGTTTTTTTAAAATAAATAAGGGCACAATGCAACTACTTCATTTAACTGTACATCTTTTTGATAGATTTTAGCACTATTTTTTATAGTCTTTTTACTAATTATACTGCTTGTAAGATGATATTGCCACACTAAAAAGCAGTACCTAAAATAGTAAGCAAAACTTACTTTGGGGAATATCCCCAAACCCTTAACAGCAATTACAGGTTGTTTAGTTTGTGTGAAGTTGTTTTTATTGTTTTTTAATTGAGGGGCAGAACTAATTCCTTCATTACAATTATTATGAGGCCTTTGCATAAATAGGGATGATTAGAAAAATGACAAATTTTGCCGAATTGGTTATTTTCTTAAAGCCTGCCCTAGCAGGGCTAAAGCTGGTTTTAAGAAAATAACCAAGTTGGTGAAAGTAGGCGTTTTAATGATTATTCATATTTATGCAAAGGTCTCTCACTGTACAACAGCCCCTCAAACACCACATATAGACATTGTGCTTGTAAGGTATATTTTTGTCGTGAGATAATTCGTGCTGTGATTTAAAAAAGCACTAAGAATTGAGAATTGGAATTATATCCACCGTCATTGCGAGACTTTGTAAAAGGTGTGGCAATCTCATCCTACAAACGCGGTATAATTTAATAATTAAGTATTGCGTCTTTAAAACTTAGATATTTTTGCAGATTTAGGTATATAATTTCTTTTAAATTAAAAGCAATTATTTAAAATTTACTATATAATTATGAATATTTAAAAACATAAAACACATGAAGTTAAAATTTTTTTGGTTATTACTATTAATAGTTTCAACTAATGTTAGTGCTAATAACAGCCCTATACCACTGCTTAGAAATATTCTATACGAAGTAAACTCTATCAATAAAGTCAGCCCTAATGATGCTATATACATAGTAAATAACAATTTATTGGCATTGTTTGATATTGGCTATATGACTGATCATATATTAAATACAGTAAATACTCCAATCAACAAAAAAACCAGAGAAAACATTGAAGCATTTGTTACAAAAAACCTAGCAAATACTTTGCTTTACCAACTAAAAAGTAAAAATTTATATAATTTTAGAATAAGTTCAGTGCTACCAATAGCATATAATGTGCTAAGAGTTAAGGTTAAGGTTAATTCATCAAGCAGTCCATTTCCTATTAATATTAATTTAATACTTCGTAATGATGATGATAATTGGAGTATTATTGATATTTTAATTAGCAATGCTAGTTTATTAAGTTATTATAAGAGGAGTGTATTAATTAAACTGCGTAAAAGCAATATAATTAACAACCTTTAAATACAAAATTATTAAATAATGAATATATGTCTGAAATTAAATTAAATAATACTGTAATTATTGATGATAATGAAATAGATCAAGCTAGTTATATGCTAAAAGCTATGTCGCACCCAATAAGACTAAAAATATTGTGTAGTCTTAAAGACCAAGAGATGCCAATACTAAAAATTATGGAATTAGTTGGCTCATCGCAAAGTAATATTTCTCAACATGTGGACATATTAAGAACAAAAAATATATTAAAATCAAGAAGGTCAGGCAATAAAATACTGTGTAGAATAAATGATATTAGAATGCTAGAATTAATATCACATATGCAAAGTATTTTTTGTAACAAATGACAAATAATTTTAAATACCTTAAAAAAATAATCTCGACTAGTAATATTCGTAGTTTAGATTTTGTTAATTTAGTTAATTTTTATATTTGACTGTTACACGGAGTAAAAAATTAATAAAACCTAAAAAATAAACTTGACTTACTAAAATTGTTTTTAAATAACATCTAACATTAGTTTTTTGTTACCGTGTAATAGTCTAATCAATAAAATAAAAAATATAATATGAATATAAAAACTAAAAGCTTTAAATTTGGAGATAAAACAGTAACCTTAGAAACAGGAAGAATAGCAAAACAAGCAACAGCATCAGTATTAGCAACTGTTGATAATACTCAAGTATTAGCAACTATTGTCGCTAAAAAAGAGCAAACACCCGGCAAAGATTTTTTCCCATTATCAGTGGACTACATAGAAAAAACTTATTCTGTTGGTAAAATTCCCGGAGGGTTTTTAAAACGAGAAGGCAGACCTAGCGAAAAAGAGATTTTAACCTCAAGACTAATAGACAGGCCTATTAGGCCATTATTTGCTAATGGTTTTATGAATGATGTACAGATAGTTCTTACAGTTCTATCTGCTGACCAAGATACCGACCCTGATATTCTAGCACTAACAGCAACATCGGCTGCACTTAGTATTTCTGGTTTACCATTTACAAGTGTTATGGGTGCTGCTCGTGTTGGTTATAAAGACTCAAAATATATTCTTAATCCTAGTATTACAGAGCTAGCTGAATGTGACTTAGACATGGTAGTAGCTGGTACACAAGATGCTGTTATGATGGTAGAGTCTGAGGCTAACCAACTTAGTGAAAGTATTATGTTAGATGCTGTTATGTATGCCCATAAAGAATTCCAAAGCGTAATTACTGCCATAAAGGAATTTGCCAAAGAAGTAGAAGTACAACCCATGGAGTGGCAAGCAACCCCTATTGATGAAGAGTTATACAATAAAATAAAAGACAAATTTAGCTCTGATATAGAACAAGCTTATAATATAGTAGAAAAAATGGCAAGGTATAATTCTATGTCTGTTGTTAAAAAACAAGCACAAGATTATTTTATAGACGATGAAAATAATATAAATGCAGATACAGTCCTTGACTTAGTCAAAAAATTAGAAAAATCTATAGTTCGTGCCAGAGTATTAAAAGGTGAGGCTAGAATTGATGGTAGAGATAATAAAACTGTGCGTAATTTAACAATAGAGACAGGAGTATTAAAAAACGCTCATGGCTCAGCTTTGTTTACCAGAGGTGAAACTCAGGCATTAGTGGTTACTACCTTAGGTGCTAAACGAGATGCACAATTAATTGAAACTCTAGCTAGCAAAGAAAGAGTTGAAGATTATTTTTTATTGCATTATAACTTTCCACCTTATTGCGTTGGCGAAACGGGTATGATGGGTTCAACTAAAAGACGAGAAATAGGACACGGACGACTAGCAAGAAGAGGTATTAGTGCTTGTTTACCTAGCATTAAAGATTACCCATATACTATTCGTGTAGTATCAGAAATAACAGAATCTAATGGCTCTAGCTCTATGGCAAGTGTTTGTGGGGCTAGTTTATCATTAATGGATGCTGGAGTACCAATAAAATCCCCAGTAGCAGGTATTGCTATGGGTTTAATAAAAGATGATAATGGTAATTTTAAAGTACTTACTGATATTTTAGGTGATGAAGACCACTTAGGTGATATGGATTTTAAAGTAGCTGGCACTAGCGATGGTATTAATGCTTTGCAAATGGATATTAAAATAAATGGTATTACAAAAGAAATAATGGACATTGCTCTAAAACAAGCAAAAGAAGCAAGAATGCATATTTTAGGAGAAATGAATAAAGTTATTTGCGAGCCGAATACCAGTAATAAAAACACCCCTAAAACTAAAATTATTATCATAAATAAAGATAAAATCCGTGATTTAATAGGCAAAGGTGGAGAAACAATTAAAGGCATTATCGCTAAAACTGGTGCCAGTGTTGATGTTGATGACAATGGTGTAGTTAATGTTTTTGCTAACAACGATGAAAGTTTTGAAAATGCAGTTACTATGGTAAAAGATGTTACTGCTAGTGCTGAGCTTAATAAAGTTTACGATGGAGTAGTATCAAAAATAGTTGAATTTGGTGCTTTTGTTACTATTTTGCCTAATCAAGATGGCTTATTACATATATCTGAAATTGCCAATGAGAGAGTAAAAAATGTATCAGACTATCTAAAGCAAGATGATAAGATAAAAGTTAAGGTAATAGGTCTTGACAGAGGGCGCATTAAATTATCTAAAAAAGCATTAATTGAAAAATAATTATGTTGCAAGAAATAAGCTTAGCTACCGTAGATAAAAATATTGCTGATGCCATTGTTAAAGAAGAACTAAGACAAGAGCAACACATAGAATTAATAGCATCAGAAAATTATGCCTCTGTTGCTGTTATGCAAGCACAAGGTTCGCAATTAACTAACAAATATGCCGAAGGCTACCCTACTAAACGCTATTACGGTGGTTGTGAACATGTAGATGTTATAGAACAAATAGCTATTGATAGAGCAAAAACTTTATTTAAAGCCGATTATGTTAATGTACAGCCACATTCAGGCTCACAGGCAAATGCAGCTGTTTATCAAGCATTATTAAACATAGGTGATACAGTACTAGGTATGAGTTTAGCAGATGGTGGACACTTAACACACGGTGCTAAGGTGTCATTTTCAGGCATAAACTATAATGTAGTGCAGTATGGTTTGAATGCAATAACAGGAGAAATTGATTATAAGCAAGTAGCGAGTTTAGCCAATAAACATAAACCAAAAATGATTATTGCAGGATTTTCTGCTTACTCTAAGGTTGTTGATTGGCAAATATTTAAAGATATTGCTGATAAGGTTGGAGCATATTTATTAGTTGACATGGCACATGTTGCAGGTTTAATTGTAGCAGGTGAATACCCGTCTCCTGTTAATATCGCTGATGTTTGCACAACTACAACACACAAAACACTAAGAGGTCCAAGAGGTGGCTTAATTTTAGCTAAGGCTAATAGCGAAATTGAAAAAAAACTTAATTCTGCTATATTTCCCGGCATACAAGGCGGACCATTAATGCATGTAATTGCTGCTAAGGCAGTAGCTTTTAAAGAGGCTATGAGTCCTGAATATAAAATTTATCAACAGCAAGTAAAGGCAAATGCTAAGGTTATGGCAGATGTTTTTATAAATAGAGGGTTTGATGTGGTGTCAAATGGCACAGAAAATCATTTATTTTTGGTTAGTTTTATCAAGCAAAAATTAACAGGTAAGGCAGTTGATAGTGCCTTAAATATGGCTAATATAACAGTAAATATGAATGCTGTTCCTAATGACCCGCACTCGCCTTTTATTACCAGCGGCATTCGTATTGGCACTCCTGCTATTACTACGCGTAAATTTGGTTTAAAACAATGTACTGACTTGGCTAATTGGATGTGTGATATTTGTGATGATTTAGATAATACAAAAGTTATAAATATAATTAAGAAAAAAGTAATTAATATCTGCGCTAAACACCCTGTTTACAAAAAAAAATAAAAAAACAATGCTATGAACAGTAAAAAAACCAAAATTATTATAGTAGGTGCTGGTTTTGCTGGGGTATTTTTAGCAAAAAGACTATTAAAAACATTCTCTAAAAAAGAGCTAGCTACCATAGATATTGAGCTAATTAATAACTATAATTATTTCGTATTTCAGCCATTATTACCAGAAGTTAGTGCTGGCATTATTAATCCTCACGATGCTGTTAGCCCTCTTAGAATTTTATTACCAAAAATAACTCACAGACTAGCGGTAGTAAAAAGTGTCAATAAAGATGATAAAACTATTCAAATCCTACAAGGCAAACATAAAAAGATATTTAACATAAACTACGATCATTTAGTAATATCTTGCGGACAAATTAGCAGTTTATCGCTACCTGGATTTAGTGAAAGTTTTGCTATGAAAAATTTAAGTGATGCTTTTTTATTAAGAAACCAAGTATTAAAAAACTTAGAGCTAGCCGATGTTACTAATAATCAAGATGTAAAAGATAGCTCATTGACATTTGTAGTAGCAGGAGGTGGATTTTCTGGAGTTGAAACCATAGGTGAACTGCAAGATATGGTTATTAGGGCTATTAAATATTATCCTAATATTAAAAAACAAGACATTAAATTTATTCTCCTGCAAAAAGACAGTAGAATTCTAACCCAATTACCAGAATCATTATCTTTATACGCCCATAAAAAACTTAGCAAAAGAGGTATAGATATTAGAATTAATACTGGTGTTAGTAGTATTGGTGATAGCTATTTAACAACAGATATGGGCGTGCGTATTAACACTAGGACTATAATAACTACCATAGGTAGTGCTCCAAATATATTTGTTAAAAATAATTTTAACTTAGAGCGAGGTAAAATTATTTTAAATGAATACATGCAAGTTGAAAACTGCAATAATATTTGGTCATTAGGTGATGCAGCATTAGTAAAAATAACCAACAAAGATGGCATTATTGAATACGCTCCACCAACAGCACAGTTTGCAGTAGCAGAAGCAAAAACCCTAGCAAAAAACATAAAAGCAGAATTATTTAAAAAACCCAAAGAAATCTTTTACTTTAAACCATTAGGACAAATGGCATCGCTTGGCTCGTATCAAGGAGTTGTAGAGATTTTAGGATTTAGAATATTTGGTTTAATTGCCTGGTTTATATGGCGCGGGGTTTATATTACTAAATTACCTGGTAAACTAACCCAGCTTAGGGTTTTAATGAATTGGTTTTTTGATTATATATTTCCAAGAACCTTAGTACAAATATCACCAGTCAAAAAACAAAATATAGCTCAAATAAACTTTTATAAAGATGATATTATTTGTGAGATGGATGACTTAATAACTGATTTTTCAGTTATTTTATCTGGTAAAGTTTTATGCGAGTTAGAAAATGAAAAATTTACTTTATCAGAACAAGATTTTTTTGGTCATGAAATAGATGATTATTACACATCTTATAATATGCGTATTACTGCCTTAGAAGATACCGTAATTTTAAAAATGAACTGGCAAGAATTCTTAAAACTCAAACAAAATTTTAAACTATTTGCTAATTTAATAACTAAAAATAAAAAGCAAGAAATAGACGGGATGTAGCGCAGTTTGGTAGCGTACTTGACTGGGGGTCAAGTGGTCACAGGTTCAAATCCTGTCATCCCGACCATGTTACAGATTTAATATTGTATTGAGACCTTGCATAAATATGAATTATTAGCAAAACATTTATTAAGGGATTATTTTGCTAGTTTATTATAAAGCCAAGCAAACACAAAACCACCAATAGCAGCATCAAAAAACGCCCATATCATGCCAATTATTATGCCAAAAAAGCTAAGTGTATAACCAAGATAAATAGTTGCTAGAAATTCTGTAATATTATGAAGATAACTTTGAGATAGTAAAGACACAATAGAAATAAATAATAATGCAAGTGCCCATATAATTCCCATTGTTAATGCCAATGATTTTGCATCAAGTTTTTTATACATAACTACCTCTTAATGTTTTTGTTATAAGGTTAAAATATTAGAAAAATACTGCCTAATTATATATTTATATCTTATTAATGTCAAAAATAAAAAAACAATTTGTATGCAATCAATGTGGCGCTGTGCATTTACAATGGTCTGGGCAGTGTATTGATTGTAAAGAATGGAATAGTTTAGAGGGCATTACTATTGAGCCAAATAAAACTAATAGCAGTTTTTTACCAGACTTTGCAGATGTTGAAGTAAAACCTTTAACAGAAATATCAACACAACATAACACTAGAATTAGCACGGGTTTATCAGAGTTAGATAATACCTTAGGCGGAGGTTTAGTTGTAGGATCTGTTGTTTTAATAGGTGGTAGTCCTGGTATTGGTAAATCTACTTTAATTTTACAAAGCCTAGCCTATATTAACAAAAATTATACTACACTATATATTAGTGGTGAAGAATCGCTAGAACAAATAAGTAGCAGAGCAAAACGCCTTGAAATAACAGAAAATATGTTATTAGTCAGTGAAACCAACTTAGAAAAAATTATTAATATAATAGTAAAGATAAAGCCTAAACTAGTAGTTATTGATTCAATTCAAGCTATGATAAACCCTATGATTGCATCTACTGCTGGCTCGGTATCTCAGGTTAGAGATTGTGCATCGCAACTAAGTCAATACGCCAAAAAAACTAATACTACTTTATTAATAATAGGACATGTTACCAAAGGTGGTATATTAGCAGGACCTAGAATTTTAGAACATATGGTAGATAGTGTCCTATATTTTGAGGGCGATGCTGGTGGCAAATATAGAGTTATTAGAGCGGTAAAAAATCGTTTTGGTGCTGTTAATGAAATTAGTATTTTTGCTATGACAAGTAAAGGTTTACTGCAAGTTGATAATCCATCAGCAATATTTTTATCTAGTAAAAATAGTCAAGCATCTGGTTCTATGACAATGGTAACTCGTGAGGCATCCAGAGGTTTATTAATTGAAGTACAAGCATTAGTTAGCCACACACAACAACAAGCACATAGAGTTTGTATTGGTGTTGAACAAAATCGCCTAATATTATTATTAGCAATATTAGCAAAACACTGCAATGTAAAAACTTACGATAAAGATGTTTTTATTAATATTGTTGGTGGTATTAAAATAACAGAAACAGCAAGCGATTTAGTGCTATTATTAGCTATAATGTCTAGTATTACTGATAAAATTATTCCAAAAGATTGGATTGGTTTTGGCGAAGTTGGATTAACTGGCGAAGTTCGCCCAGTATATAATGGCTTAGAGAGATTATATGAAGCACAAAAACATGGCTTTAAATTTGCAATTATTCCTAAGGCCAATAAACCAAAAAAAATAATAAAAGGTATGCAAATATTGGCAATATCATATTTGTCAGAAGCACTGGATTACTTAAATGATTATTATTAAAGCATTTAAACATTTTTTAAAAAGAGATTGTATTGATTCTGCTACTATTTTATCATTTGCAACTATATTATCCTTAGTGCCAATTCTATTTTTATCAATGAGTGTTTTTTCTATTTCTAGTTATTTTGATGGCTATAAAGATATTGCAATGGAGTTTTTATTTGATCAATTATTACCAGATAGTTATAAAGTAGTAGAACACTATATTAATGAATTTATAAAACAAACTGCTAATTTAACAACACCTAGTTTTATATTTTTGCTATTAGTTGCGGTTTTTTTATTGTTTGAAATAGACACTAAAGTTAATCATATTTGGGGAAATAAAATAAGGCGAAATTGGCTACAAGGTTTGTTGTCTTATATATTAGTATTATTTTTAGGACCATTTTTTTTAATTACTTCATTAATAATTAGTTCATACATAATGGCTATTGACATTTTTGGCTTAAAATCAACACTAAATTATTTAATACCATTTTTATTATCAAGCATAGGATTTGTATTGATATATTATATACTGCCTACTATTAAAATTAGTTTTAGTAGTGCTTTAATGGGTGGCATTATCGCTTCATTGCTATTTGAGTTATCAAAATTACTAATCGTTCTTTACATTAAATTCTTCAACACTTATGAGATAATGTATGGAACATTTGCAACATTACCATTATTAATTTTATGGATTCACATAGCTTGGATGGTGTTATTATATGGAGCATCTTTAGTTTATTATTTTAATAAGGGACCTTTGCATAAATATGAATAATTATGTTTTCAGGAATTATTGAAGCTCTGGGTACTATTAAAAACAAACAAGTATCCGTAAGTAATACTCAAATAACTATTATTAGTAAAAGCTTAAATTTTAAGGGTATTATAATTGGCGATAGCATAGCTGTTAATGGTGTTTGCTTGACGATAATTAATTTAACTAATAACGAATTTAGTGTTGATTTATCTAATGAAACTATAAAAACCACTACTTTTGCAAGTAGCAATATAGGTGATATAGTTAATTTAGAGAGAGCATTAACACTAAATAAAGCACTTAATGGGCATTTAGTTGCAGGGCATGTGGATGATGTTGCTATTTTAAGTGCTATAAAAGATGTTGGTGAGCATACTGTATTAACCATTAAATTTGCTAAAAAATATGCCAAATACATTGTAGTTAAAGGCTCTATATGTTTAAATGGTGTTAGTTTGACATTGAACTATGTAAATAATAATACTTTTATGGTAAATATAGTACCTCATACTCTTAAAACTACTAATATATCTAAGTTAATAATAGGCGATAAAATTAATTTAGAAATAGATATATTAGCAAGATACATTGTTAATTTAATTAAATAGACCTTTGCATAAATATGAATAACCATCAAAAACCCACTTTTCACTCACTTACATTAAGCAAAAATCAGAGCTCTGTTAATCATCTTTATTTATGCAAAGGTCTAAAATAATGAAATCTAGTATTGTAGATATTTTGACAGATTACAAGCAAGGAAAAATGGTTATCTTGCTTGATAGTGAAAATAGAGAAAATGAAGGCGATATTTTAGTCTTAGCAGAAACTGTTACTGCTGATGATATAAATTTTATGGCAACTTTTGCTAGGGGGCTAATTTGTTTAACCTTAACAAATGACAAATGTAACCAGCTAGACCTAGCACTTATGGTACCTAATAATAAGGCTAAATATAAAACCAACTTTACTTTATCAATAGAGGCATCTAATGGTGTTTCAACGGGTATATCAACAAAAGATAGAGCTAGGACTATTAGGGTTGCAACAGCAAAAAATGCCACTAGCAAAGACATAGTAAAACCTGGGCATATATTTCCAGTTATGGCAAAAAATGGCGGTGTTTTAAAAAGAGCAGGACATACAGAAGCAGGATGTGATTTAGCTAGACTTGCAGGCTTTGAGCCAGCATCAGCAATAGTAGAAGTTTTAAATGAAGATGGCACTATGGCTAGATACGATGACTTAATTAAATTTTCTAATAAACACAATATAAAACTAGGGACAATTGAAGATTTAATAGATTACCGCTTACACAATAATTGCTAAAATGTTAATTTTATAAATTATGGCTAATATATTTGGTGTAACAAAAAATACAGACAATAATAATATAGATATTGAAGGTGAAAAAATAGCCATTGTTGTTGCTAATTTTTATAATGATATTGCTCAAAAACTATTATCAGGTGCAGTAAAAACCTTAAAAACTCATGGTGTTTACGATAATGATATTACTATATACTATGTACCTGGGGCTTTTGAAGTACCACTAATTGCAAAAAAACTCACAACTAAAACACCAAAATACAGTGGAATTATTACCTTAGGTGCTATAATTCGTGGTGAAACACCGCATTTTAGCTTTATATCAGCGGAGTGTGTAAGAGGCATTGCTAAGGTATCTTATGATACTAATATACCAGTATCATTTGGAATTTTAACAACTGATAATATGGCACAAGCACTAGCAAGGGCAGGTGGTAATAAAGGTAATAAAGGCGTAGAATCAGCTATGGCAGTGATTGAAATGATTGAATTAATAAAAAAATAACTAAATAAATTATACAAATATACTGTGGGCTTTATAACTCCAAAACAAAGAGCTAGAATTAGAATAGTACAGGCCTTATATCAATGGCAATTAACAAAAACTGATGTTGCTATTATTGAAAAACAATTTTTAGCAAACAAAAAAGACAAAATAGCTAAAACTTTTTTTCAAACAAACTTAAATAATATAATAAGCAATATTGGTAAAATAAGAGAGTATATAAAACCACTATTAAAACATAATATTGATGATATACCTCTTGTGGATTTAGCAGTTTTATACTTAGGGGTTTATGAGTTAAAAATATCCCAAGTTACCCCTAGTAAAATTATTATCAACGAAGCAATAAATATATCCAAAGACTATGGCTCAGAAGATAGTTATAAATTTGTTAATTACATATTAGATAGTCTGAAATAATTTTATATCGTCATTGCGAACACTATTTTTTGTGTGTGAGATTGCCACGCCTTTTACAAAGGCTCGCAATGACTATGGGTATAATTCTAACTTGTTACTGTGAACACTGTTATAACAAGCCTTGCCTGTTATGACTTGCAATATATCACAAGTCCGACTTGTGATTAATTAATTATCTCACGACAAAAATATAAATTACAAGCACAATGTCTATATGGGGTGTTTGAGGGGCAGTTGTTAAGTGAATTGTAATACAAAAACTAGTTCTGCCCCTCAATTAAAAAACAAGCAAAAGTAAGCGAAGCTTACTACTTTTGGGGCAGTTATATAATGATTGTAATATAAAAATTAATGATTTTACAAAGGTCTCTTATTTATACTTTTTGTACAAACGAAATCCTAGTAATATAGCCAAGATACCAGCATAAATAAATGGCTGTAATGCAGCATCTGATTTTGATTGCCAATAAAAATGAATGCATGCTAATATAGCTATAACATAAATTGAATTGTGGATTTTTTTCCATTTTCTGCCTAATCTTCTAATCCAACCCTTAGTTGAGGTAAATGCCATAGGTATTAGCAGTAAAAAAGCAGTAAATCCAAGAGTAATATAAGTCCTATCAGTAACATCTTCTAGTATTAGTTTTATATCAAATTCTTGATCTATTAAATAAATACTAAAATGTAAACAAATATAAAAAAATACAAATAGTCCCAGCATTCTTCTAAATTTCATTAAATATCTTTGCTTACTAAAATATACTATTGGGGTTATTGATAAAGTAATTAATAAAAAACGCAATGCCCATTGTCCTGTTGGATTAGTAATTTCTTCAATTGGATCAATTATATTATCAGCTAATATATCATAAACAAGTAATAAAAAAGGTAATAAGCATAAAAAAAAGACAATAATCTTTAAATAGGGAATGATTTTTAACACTAGAAGTTTCTTTTTAAATCCAAACCAGAGTATAAGTGTGCAACTTGCTCGCCATAGCCGTTAAAAATTTCAGTTTTGCGTTTTTTAGGTGAGAAAAAACTGCCACCCCCTATTATTCTCTCGCGTTTTTGCGACCATCTAGGATGATTAACACTAGGGTTTACATTAGCATAAAAACCGTATTCTTTAGATGCTTGTAATTGCCAAGAATTTAGGGGTTGTTTTTCCACAAATTCAATATTAACTATTGACTTAATGCTTTTAAAACCATATTTCCATGGCACTATTAGTCTAATAGGAGCACCATTTTGATTAGGTAATACTTTGCCGTACAGTCCTACTACCAAAAATGATAATGGATTCATAGCCTCAGCTATTGTTAGTCCTTCTACATAAGGCCACTCTAAGACTCTACTTTTTTGTCCTGGCATTTGTTTTGGATTATAAAGCGTATTAAATTTAACATATTTTGCTTTTGATGTTGGCTTGAATGTTTTTAACACATCGGCAAGAGATATTCCAACCCAAGGTATTACCATAGACCATGCTTCAACACAGCGAAAACGATAAATTCTTTCTTCTAATTTATGGGGTTTAATAAAATCTTCAATGTCAAAATTGCCTTGTTTTTCACATTCGCCACTAACTTTTATATGCCAAGGTTTAGTTTTTAATTTATGAGCGTATTTTGCTGGATCTTTCTTATTTAAACCAAATTCATAAAAATTATTATAATTAGTAATTTCCTTATAAGTATTGGGCTTTAAATTTTTACCGTAATCTGTTTTAGTAATTTTGTCACTAAGTCCCCCACCCTTAGTGCCTTCTGCTAGTAAATAACTGTATGGTGCTAGTGATAATCCAGCACTAAATTTAATAAATTTGCGTCTATTTAAGTAATGTTTTTCGTCTGTTACTTGCGATTCTGGAATATTTGTTATTTTCATAACCTTAAAGTTTGAAAGTATTACTATTAAGACATTATAGCAGTATAAAAGTTATTTAACTGTTATTTTCAAAAAAATACTATTTTTATATGTCGTCATTGCAGGTATTGTAACAACAAGCCTTGCATGTTAATGATTTGCAATTATATCATCATTGCTAACACTATTTTTTAGTGTGTGATATTCACACCTTTATTAAAGCTCGCAATGACGATGGATATAATTCTAATTCTCAATTCTTAGTGCTTTTTTAAATCACACCGCAAATATCTCACAACAAAAATATACCTTACAAGTACAATATCTATATGGGGAGTTTGAGGGGCAGTTGTACGGTAATTATAATACGAAAATTAGTTCTGCTCCTAATGGAGACCTTTGCACAAACATGAATAATCATCAGAACCCCGCTTTCCACTCACTTGATAATTTTTATCAAACCAGCTTTAGAACAACTAGGGCAGACTTGATAAAATATCATCAATTAAGTAAAAATCAGAGCTCTGCTAATCATCTCTATTTATGCAAAGATCTCTAATAAAAAAACAAGTAAAACAACTTAACACAAACTAAACAACCTGTAATTGCTGTTAGGGGTTTGGGGATATTTCCCAAAGTAAGCTTTGCTTACTATTTTAGGTACTTTTTTAATCAACATTTGGCATAATTCCAATTCGTTATTGTTAGTGCTTTTTTAAATTACATTGCTTTTGTAGCACGAGATTGCCACGACTTTTACAAAGTCTCGCAATGACGGTGGGTGTATAAAAACATTTTATTAAACATAGTATTTATTGCTATTTTATTCACAAAGAATACTATATATACATAAAATTAAGTTATACTGGTCCTGATATAGCATAGCGTTTTATCCAACTAAGATAGGTTTTTTCAGTTTGATAACTATAGTGTTTAAGGCGAATTTTATCACGAACAATTTCTAATAATTTTTTTGTCATTTATGTATATTTAAATAAATATACTCATTATTATATACATTATAAATAAATAATTATGGTTATTTAATGTTAAAAATATTATTTTTTTAAAGTATTTAATAAAATTAAAAATAGTTAGTGTTTAATTATGTGTTTAATAAATAGTTATATTTATTTGGAGTGAAGAATGAATAACCTAAAAATAGTTATTGTATTATTTGCTGGATTTTTTTTAACAGGATGTGCGGCAGTGGGTGTTTTGTCCACAAACAACCCAAAACAAAAAATTGCTGATGCTTACTGGTTATTTGATGAAAAACAAAGACCTCTACGAGCAGAACCGCTTATTAAAGAATCTATTACAATCTACCAAAGTAACAATAATGCATTTGGTTTAGCAGAGGCGTATGTTGCATATGGAATATTTTTGCGTTCTTATGCTGTTGAACGGCACGAAAGTCGCTATAGAAAATATGGATTCTTAGATAAAAGTATCACATACGATAACAGATATGTGAAATCTATAGAATATTTTGAAAAGGCGGCAAAGATTTTTAAAGATAGTAACAATCTTGATAAATTAACAAATGTTTACCTTCACATGGGGTTCACTTATGGAACCGCCAATTTAATGGGTAAGGCTTGCGAAAAGTTTAGGCAGAGTATTGTTTTCAATAAGGAATTTAAGAAGCAAAATCCAAATGCTACAATTCAACTAAATGGCCATAAATCTTATAAGAAATATATCCAAAACTTATTAAAGGAAGGGGGTGTAGTGTGCAATACATCAATATAACAAATCATTCCAGCCGACCGCTTACGCGTCGGCTGAATTCAAGCGTTAGGAGGAAGCATGTGGCAACAAATAATGAAATTGTTTGGTGGCTATGATAGATGGCAAAAATCATGCAATTCAGGGGATGGTGATGCTTGTCGTAATATTGGTATTATGCATTATAAAGGCGATGATGTCGTACAAGATTACTCTAAAGCGGTAGAATATCTACAAAAAGCCTGTAAATTTGGTTCGGGAAGTGCATGTTCTAATCTTGGATGGATGTATAAATACGGTGATGGCGTTGAAGAAGATATTTTTAAAGCAGTTGAATATTTTCAAAAAGCCTGTGATTTAGATAACGGTAATGGTTGCTCTAACCTTGGAACAATATACGAGGTAGGTTCAATCGGCAAAAAAGATATTGATAAGGCAGCAGAATACTATAAAAAGGCTTGTCGGTTAGGCTTTCAAAAAGGTTGTGAAAATTATTCTCAACTAAGCCAATAAAGTATGAATTAAATGCAAGTTATTGTTTTATTTTATCGCTTTTACATTTGGTATTTTATTTCTTTATGGGAGGGAAATAGAGGAACTTATTATTGATAATTTTAATCGGAGTTAATTATGTTTATGGATATGTTTTCGCTTGATGTTAGAAAATTTAAGGTTCAAAAAGAGCTTTGTGATTTATTGGGAAATGGACAAAGTTGTTATAATGTTGCCCTATTCTATGCCGTAGGAAATGGTGTTGAGAAAGATGTCTCTAAAGCGAGAGAATATTTCCAAAAGGCAATCCGCTTAGGTTATTATCAAGGGGATGGTCCCCTCTTTGGCTATAACGAAGAAGATATGATAAAAATGGGGGTACCACCCTCTTGGATTAAAAAATAAAGGAAATAGAATCATAGAATCAAAGAGAGAATAAAATAATAGGGACGCTACCCTTTTATTTTAAATATTTTTAGTAGCAACAACTTATGATTACAAAAGCACCTAACAAACACTTCCAGCGGACTGCTTACGCAGCTCGCTGAATTCAAGCGTTATAAGTTATTATGAACTCAAAATTATTTGCAAAGGTAATAAATGAGGTCAGTATTAATGCCATTAACTTAAAACACAACCATATACTTATGCTATAATAAAACACCTTACATAAGAGTTTTAGGGACACAATACTTAATTACACCATATTTGTAAGATAAGATTGCCACAATGCCATTTACTATCTGATAAAATAGTAAAAATTCGTGCTAGTTTTGTTCCTTCATTAAATGGATGTTTAATCATATTTAAACCTTATTTTTTCTTAAAGAGAAAAATATACTCGTGTTTAAAGATATAAAATCCACCAGCTAAAGCCCTATAATGCCATAATTCTTTTTGGTTACGCTTTCCTGTTGTTTCTTCAAAGTTTTTTACAATTACGCTTTTTAAAGAATATCCCATTTTCATAACTTCATTCATGGCTAAAAAACCTAGTGGTATCCATTCTCCTTTATGATACTTATCACCAATTACCAAAGCAAAATATCTGCCTTTGTCTAAAACTGATGAGGCATTATCAACTACTTTATTCATCATTTTTAAAAATACTTCTACCGAAGAAGCATTAGACAAGTCTTTTGGGTTATTACTGAATTTAATAATATCAAAATAAGGCGGGTGCATGATTAAAAGTTGTACGGATTTTTGTCCGTGTTTTTTAAGAAGTAATTTATAATCAACAGTAGCACTATCGCCATTAACAACATCAATGATAACTTTATGCTTATTTGGTTCTAAAGATATAAAATTGCGTGCTTTTTGGGCTACATTCTCTTGAAGTTCAATGCCAATTCCATGTCTGCCTAATCTTTGACTTTCAATTAAAGTTGTTCCGCAACCAAGAAATGTATCTAAAACATAATCACCTTTTTTGGTGTAACGCTTTATCATTTGATTGGGTATTTGTGGAATAAAATTACCCCAATAACCTGCTGTATGAATGCCTGAATTATCTCTTTTATCACAAATCCATAAACTATCAGTATAAATGTCTGTGCATTCTTTCCAACGATTTAAATTAATATCATTAATTTTATTAGTTTTAATTTTAGTAATACCTTTTTCAAACCGTTCAATATAATATTTTGCTCTCTCTAAATGTTTTAGCTTCTTTGATTTGCTTAATTTCATCAAACAAATATTTTTGAGTAATTTTTATTGTATCGCCATTAGAGTCAATATTTATAAGTCCAGTTTTATCTGATTTTGAATTAGTTAATTGTTGTCTTAAATGCAATACCGTATTTCTTAGCGATGTAATAGTTTGCTCTGTTTTTAGTTGTGAAAATACCTGCAATATTTTTGATTTATTGATAATCATAACTCTATATTATTGACTACGAATTTAAAAATAAGGGACATAATAAGGTTCCCCCCATTTGACTGTACATTTATTTGGTAAATTTTAGCACTATTTTTATCATTTTTTATTTAATACTATTAAAAAGTAATATGTAAACCTTAATTTTAAATAATTATACTGTACTTGTAAGATGAGATTGTTATGCCTTTTTTAAGTCTCGCAATGACGATGGGTGTGTTGTAGGATGAGATTGCCACGCCTTTTACAAAGGCTTGCAATGATGAGGGTAATTTTTACTAAAGCTCAAGCCAGAGGATTTACTTGATATTTTACAATTCTGTACTAACAGGCGCTAGACATACAGTGTCATTACAGGCTTGTAGTGTTAGTTTTAGCTTAGGTTTAGTATAAGTTTTTGATTTTTGTACTAAGTTTAATTCTAGTGCTATATCTTTTGTATAAACTTCTAATTTATCTTTGCTAAATGCAAGTTTTTGATATTCTGCTTTTGGATAGCTAATATTTGTAATTTGCCAATTTTTGCTATCTAAATTTTCAATACTAGTAGCAATTAAATCTTTTTGTAAAGGTTTATTGCTATTTATATGATAACCGTCTGCCATATTAATATTTAACTTATAAACATTATTAATTTTACTTAATTTGGCACTTATTTTGCCTTTATATAGCCATTGTCTTATGCCTAACTCACTTTGTGATAAATTATTTAAGCCTATTATCATAATTGAATAATACTGCGGATTACTTGCTATATTTTGACTAAAAGCAGTAACTAGTTTATCAGCGTATTCTTGGTAATTATTGTCATTATCTCTTAATAATAAACGCGTTAATGCTATAAATATTACCGCATTAGCACTAGGTATTGCTCCATCGTCAGCATTTTTTAGTTTAACATATAAATATTTTGCCTTAGTATCAAAAAAGCCATAATATTCCTTATCCCAAAATTCTGTAATAGCCGTATTCATTAACTCTTTTGCTTGTTTTAAGTAATTATTATCAAGCGAATAATCATACAAATCTAAATGTAAATTAATCAAATAGCCATAATCCTCAAGCAAGGCATCTGTATTGTATTGATTGCCTAATAGTACTCTTTTTAATTGTCCGTTTTGCTTAAATGATTGTAAAAATTTAAGAGTTTTACTAGCAGTGTTAATGTATTTATCATCATTTAAAATTACTCCTGCTTTGATAAAAGTACTAGCCATCATTGCATTCCAAGATAGTAAAATTTTATTATCTAATAACGGTGGTATTCGCTTTTGACGAACCTTATAAAGTTTATCAGTAATAGCATCGGCTTTGCTAAATAACTCTGGGTTTGTATCCAAAGACAAGTAGCGGATAATATGCTTATCTTCAAATACAGTGTTATTGCTAAAATCAAATATCTCACTTGCTACCTTGAACTCATCTGCACTTAGTATTTGCTGTAATTCTTTATTATCCCAGATAAAAAATGTCCCCTCTTCGCCCTCACTATCTGCATCGGTAGCAGAATAAAAACCCCCTGCTTTTGCCTGCATTTCTCTTACAACATAATCTAAGGTTTGCCTAGCTATTCTCTTATACAATGGTTTATTAGTTAATTGATAGGCCTTAGCATAAATAAGTGCTAGTTGGGCTTGGTTATAAAGCATTTTTTCAAAATGTGGTACCAGCCATGCATTATCAGTAGAATATCTAGCAAAACCACCTGCTACAACATCGTATAAGCCTCCTTGTGCCATAGCTTGTAGGCTTAGTTCAATAGCATTTAATACTTCTTTTGTGGGCTGTCTTTGTTGCTCTTGTAGTAATAATAACAGCATACTTTCATGGGGGAATTTTGGTGCTTGTCCAAAACCACCTTGTAAATCATCAAAACTATTTAAAATTCCTGTTATAGCTTGTTGTGATACTTGTATTTCTAGTTTTTGCTTAGTTTTTGTTTGTCGTTGTGCTTGTTGTAAAATTTGTTTTATTTCTGTTGCTTGTTTTATTACTGTTTGTGGTTCTTTGTGCCAAATGTTATTGACTTGAGCTAATACTGATAAAAAATTTTGTTGTGGAAAATAAGTACCACCAAAAAAAGCCTCGCCATCAGGAGTAAGAAACATATTTAACGGCCAGCCACCTTGACGATTAATAAGTTGTACCGCTGCCATAAAAACACTATCAATATCAGGGCGTACTTCCCTATCAACTTTAATAGCAATAAAATTTTTATTTATTTCGTTTGCGACAATCTCAGTATCAAAACTCTCTTCTTCCATTACATGACACCAATGACAAGTAGCATAGCCAATTGAAAGTAGAATTAGCTTATTCTCTTTTTTAGCTTTATTAAGTGCCTTATCGCCCCAACTATGCCAATTAACTGGATTATGAGCGTGTTGTAATAAATAGGGCGATGATTCAAAAATTAAATTATTGATAAACTTAGGCGAGCCGTCTTTATTAAGATGTGTGGTTCTAGGCTTATAGTCTGTGCCTTTATCAAGGTATGCTTGGTGTAGTGTCATTGTTGTTTGAGCAGATATACTGGGGGTTAAAAAAAATATAGCACTTAATAAGATGATTATTTTAGCCGTGTACATATAGAGATTTTAACCTATTTGGTACTACTTATAAGAATACTCATAAACAAAAGTACAAAAAATATTATTTTTTAGTGCTGTACTTTTTAATGTATAAAATATAAAAACACTCTGTAAATAATATTTTACATATAGTATCACTTAAAATAGTAAAAAAATAATAAAGGATAAAATGGAGCTTATTAATAACTTAATATTATTTGCCCTACTAACAACTATGTCCCCTGGTCCTAGTAATATAATACTTATGAATTCTGGGTTAAATTTTGGCATAAGAAAAAGCCTGCCAAATCTAACTGGGGTATGTATTGGGTTTACAATGTTAGTAATTTTTGTTGGTTTTGGTGGTAGTTTTATTTTTAATAAATACCCAATACTTTATCAAATATTAAAAATAGCTGGGTTTGGATATTTGTTATTTCTTGCCTATAAAATAGCCACAACAGTAAAACAAGACTTAGGCAATAAAACAAATAAGCCATTTACTTTTTTTCAAACTGCACTTTTCCAGTGGGTAAACCCTAAATCTTGGATTATGGCTGTAGGTGGTATTACAATATTTACCACAAGTAGTGCTAGTATATACTCACAAACACTAATAATAGCTACGGTCTTTTTATGTGCTGATATTTTAGGCTCTGGTACTTGGCTTATTTTTGGCACAACTTTAAAAAAAATAATACAAAAGCCAAAATCCTACCGAATTTTTAATAGGACAATGGCAGTATTATTAATTTTGTCAATAATTCCAGCTATATTTAGTAATTTTTAGTAATAAAAAATAACCAAGGATAAATATGGAACTTATTGCTAATATAATATTATTTGCCCTACTAACGACTATAACCCCTGGCCCTAATAACATAATGTTAATGAGTTCTGGGCTAAATTTTGGCATCAAAAAAAGCCTACCGCATTTAGTTGGGGTATGTATTGGTTTTCCAATTTTAGTAATTTTTATTGGTTCTGGTGGTAGCATTATTTTTAATGAATATCCAATACTTTATCAAGTATTAAAAATAGCTGGGTTTGGATATTTATTATTTCTTGCCTATAAAATAGCCACAACAGTAAAACAAGACTTAGGCAATGAAACAAGTAAACCATTTAGTTTTTTTCAAGCAGTACTCTTTCAATGGATAAATCCTAAGGCGTGGATTATTGCCGTAAGTGCCATTACAATATTTACTACAAGTAGTGTTAATATATACTCACAAACACTAGTAATAGCTACGGTCTTTTTATTTGTTGATATTTTTAGTGCTAGTTTTTGGCTTACTTTTGGCATAATCTTAACAAAAATCATACAAAAGCCAAAATCCTACCGAATTTTTAATAGGACAATGGCAGTATTATTAGTTGTATCAATAATCCCTGCTTTTTCTAATTATTTTGTTACACCTTAAATCTTAATTAAATAAGTAGTTGTTAATAAATTGGAATTATGCCTATCGTCATTGCGAGACTTGTAAAAAGGCGTGGCAATCTCGTCTTGCAAATGCAGTGTGATTTAAAAAAGTACTAACAATAACGAATTGGAATTATGCCAAATGTCGATTAAAAAAAGTACCCATAATAGTAAGCAAAGCTTACTTTGGGGAGTATCCCCAAACCCCTAACAGCAATTGTTTTTTTATTAGAGATCTTTGCATAAATAGAGATGATTAGCAGAGCTCTGATTTTTACTTAATTGATGATATTTTATCAAGTCTGCCCTAGTTGTTCTAAAGCTGGTTTGATAAAAATTATCAAGTGAGTGGAAAGCGGGGTTCTGATGATTATTCATGTTTGTGCAAAGGTCTCCATTAGGGGCAGAACCAATTTTCATATTACAATTCACTGTACAACAGCCCCTCAAACTCCCCATATAGAGATTTTGCTTGTAATTTACATTTTTGTCGTGAGACATTCGCGGTGTGGTTTTAAAAAAGCACCCAGAATAATGGATTGGAATTATACCCACCGTCATTGCGATCCTTGTAAAAGGCGTGGCAATCTCGTGCTACAAAAGCGGTGTGATTTAAAAAAGTACTAACAATAACGAATTGGAATTATGCCAAATGTCGATTAAAAAAAGTACCCATAATAGTAAGCAAAGCTTACTTTGGGGAGTATCCCCAAACCCCTAACAGCAATTGTTTTTTTAATTGAGGGGCAGAACTAGTTTGTACACTATAACCATTGTACAACAGCCCCTCAAACTCCCCATATAGACATTGTGCCTGTAAGTTACATTTTTGTCGTGAGACATTCGCGGTGTTATTGAAAAAAAGCACCCAGAATAATGGATTGGAATTATACCAACCGTCATTGCGAGACTTGATAAAGGCGTGGCAATCTCGTGCTATAAAAGCGGTGTGATTTAAAAAAGTACTAACAATAACGAATTGGAATTATGCCAAATGTCGATTAAAAAAAGTACCCATAATAGTAAGCAAAGCTTACTTTGGGGAGTATCCCCAAACCCCTAACAGCAATTGTTTTTTTATTAGAGATCTTTGCATAAATAGAGATGATTAGCAGAGCTCTGATTTTTGCTTAATTGATGATATTTTATCAAGTCTGCCCTAGTTGTTCTAAAGCTGGTTTGATAAAAATTATCAAGTGAGTGGAAAGCGGGGTTCTGATGATTATTCATGTTTGTGCAAAGGTCTCCATTAGGGGCAGAACCAATTTTCATATTACAATTCACTGTACAACAGCCCCTCAAACTCCCCATATAGAGATTTTGCTTGTAATTTACATTTTTGTCGTGAGACATTCGCGGTGTGGTTTTAAAAAAGCACTAACAATAACGAATTGGAATTATACCCACCGTCATTGCGATCCTTGTAAAAGGCGTGGCAATCTCGTGCTACAAAAGCGATATTATAAGGCTTTGGTTTTGGTGGTTGTTTATTGCTGTTCTTCTAACTCTTTTGCTTTTTTAAAATTTTTATCTGCTAAATCTTGTTTATCTTTTGCTTTTTTTACATTTTTATCTGCCGACTCTTTTTCGCCTTGTTTTTTATAAGCAAGTCCTAAATTATAATAAGCCTGTGCAAGTTTATTGTTAAGTGATATGGCTTTGTTATAATCATTAATAGCCTCATCTAATTGTTTATTTTTGTAATAAACATTACCACGGTTATAATAAGCATCTACATATTTAGGGTTAATTGCTATGGCTTTGTTATAATCAGCAATAGCCTTATCTAATTGATCATTATTTTTATATGCAATTCCACGGTTATTATAAGCCTGTGCATATTTAGGATTAATTACTATGGCTTGGTTATAATCATTAATAGCCTTATCTAAATTTTTATTTTCGTAATAAGCAAGTCCACGGTTATAATAAGCATCTGCATATTTAGGGTTAATTTCTATGGCTTTGTTATAATCAGCAATAGCCTCATCTAATTTATTACTTTCTGCATAAACATTACCACGGTTATAATAAGTATCTGAATATTGAGGATTAATTTCTATGGCTTTGTTATAATCAGTAATAGCTTCATCTAATTGCTCATTATTTTTATAAGCAACACCACGGTTATTATAAGCATCTGCATATTGAGGATTAATTGCTATGGCATTTGAGTAATATTGGACTTGTAATTTATTATCAGTATATAAATACCCTAAATTAAAATATGTTTCTTCTAGTAATGAAAAATTCTTATCTTTTGTAGCAATATTTACTAATTTTAGCCATTTATTAATTGCATCTTGTGTCTTACCTTGTGTTTGTAATTTATAGGCTTTTATTTTTAACTTATCTGCTTCTGTGCTTTGTGGGTTATCATCTACTTGTTTTTGTAATTTTTCTACTTCTTTTTTCTGTTCTGTTTTTGATTTGTTAGCTAATTCCTCGATATTTACATGTATTATTTCGGCATTCTTTTTTATTTGCTTAAGGTCTTTAACTATATTTTCTGCTTCTTCAACCTTTTTATTAACACTTTCTATTTTTTTAAGTCCATAATAAGGTATAGCAATACCAAATGCAGCAATGATAATTACAATAATAGTAAGAAAAAGCCCGACAACAATTAGCCAATTATCTAGCCTATTACTTTTATCATCAATACTTTTATTATATGTATTTAAGTTTGCTAATTTTTCATCTAATACATCTTTTTGATTAGTTAGTTTTTCATTTAATATATCTTTTTGATTAGTTAATTTTTCATTTAATATATCTTTTTGATTAGTTAATTTTTCATTTAATATATCTTTGTGATAAGATAGTTCTTTGTCTAAAACCCCCTGCTTTATAGCAATAGCATTAATTTGCTGTTGAATTGTATTATTATTTGTTGTAGTTTGTGTAGCAAATACATTATTACTTATTAACAAAAATATAGTGCTTAATAAAATAATAATTTTAGTCATTTGTTAATTGTTTTTATGCTTTAAACCCTAACTCTTGTGCTTTTGCAAAATTCTTTTCTGCTAAGATTTTTTTATTTTGTTTTTCATAAGCAAGTCCACGGTTATTATAAGCTTGTGCATGTTGATGATTAAATGCTATGGCTTTATTAAAATCAGTAATAGCTTTATCTAATTTATTATTTTTGTAATAAGCAGTACCACGATTATTATAAGCCTGTGCATTTTTAGGGTTAAGTGCTATGGTATTTGAGTAATATTGGACTTTTAATTTATTATCAGTATATAAATATCCTAAATTAAAATATGTTTCTTCTAGTAATGAAAAATTCTTATTTTTTGTAGTAATATATACTAATTCTAGCCATTTATTAATTGCATCTTGTATCTTACCTTGTATTTGTAATTTATAGGCTAGTGCTTGTAATTCATAGGTTCGTGTTTTTAATTTATCTGCTTTAATGCTTTGTGGGTTCTTTTCTATTTGTTTTTGTAATTTTTCTACTTCTTTTTTCTGTTCTGTTTTTGATTTGTTAGCTAATTTCTCAGCATTTAAGGTTTTGTTTTTTGACTCTATAACTTGTTTTTCTATTTTATTAACATTTTCTATTTTATCAAGTCCATAATAAGGCACAGCAATACCAAAAGCAGCAATGATAATTCCAATAATAATAAGTCCAACTACAACAACAGTTAGCCAAAAATCCAACCAATTACTTTCATCATCAATACTTTCACTGTATATATTTAAACTTGCTAATCTTTCATTTAATATATTTTTTTGATTAGTTAGTTTTTCATTTAATATGTCTTTTTGATTATGTGGTGTTTTATCTAAGACTCCTTCTTTTACAGTAATAGCATCAATTTGCTGTTGGACTGTACTATTAATTGTTATAGTTTTGGCAAATATATTATTATTTATTAATAAAAATATAGTGCTTAATAAGATAATAATTTTAGTCATTTGTTAATTGTTTTTATGCTTTAAACCCTAACTCTTGTGCTTTTGTAAAATTCTGTTCTGCTAAGCCTTTTTTATTTTGTTTTTCATAAACAACACCAAGGGCATAATAAGCATCTGCATATTTATTATTAAGTGCTATGGCTTTATTAAAATCAGCAGTAGCTCTGTATAATTGTCCATTATCTGTATAAGCAAGACCAAGATTATAATAAACCTCTGCATATTGAGGATTAATATCTATAGCTTGATTGTAATCAACAATAGCCTCATCTAATTGCTTATTTAGTGTGTAAACATTAGCACGATTATAATAAGCCTGTGCAAATTGAGGATTAAGCTCTATGGCTTGATTGTAATCGTTAATAGCCTCATCTAATTTATTATTTAGTGTGTAAGCAATACCGCGACTATTATAAGCCTCTGCATCTTCTGGGTTAATTTCTATGGCTTGATTGTAATCGTTAATAGCCTCATCTAATTGATTATTTTTGTAATAAACATTACCACGGTTATAATAAGCCTCTGTATCTTCTGGGTTAATTTCTATGGCTTGGTTGTAGTCTTTGATAGCATCATCTAATCTATTACTTTGGGCATAAGTAGTACCACGGTTATTATAAGCCTGTGCAAATTGAGGATTAAGATCTATCGCCTGATTATAATTAGCAATAGCACTATCTAGTTGATTATTTTCATAACAAGCAAGCCCGCGATTATTATAAGCATCTGCATATTGAGGATTAAGTTCTATGGCTTGGTTATAATCAAGCATAGCTTTGTCTAATTGATTATTTTCTGCATAAGCAACACCACGGTTATTATAGGCTCTGGCATATTTAGGATTAAATGATATGGCTTTATTATAATCAGCAATAGCCTTATCTATTTGATCGTTGTTTAAGTAAGTATTGCCACTATTTAGGTAAGTAAATGCGGTATTTTTTGTTATTTCATTTTTAAGCTCTTCAATTCCTTGTACTTGTAGTTCAGCATTTGTTTTTATATTGTCTATTTCTGCAATTTTCTTTGCTAGATTATCTTTTAATTTTTGCACTTCTTTCTCACTGCTTATTTTTATATCATCTACTTGCTTGTCAATATTTGTTTTGTATTCACGCCCAAGAAGAGGTATAGCAATACCAAAAGAGGCAATAATAACTACAATAATAGTAAGTCCAATTGCACTAAAAGTCAGCCAATTATTTAAACTATTATTTTTATATTTAATATTTTGGTCGTATAAATCATAGTGTTTATCTAGGTTTGTTAGTTTGATATTTATTTTATTATTTAAAACAGCCTGCTCGGTGGCTATAGCATTAATTTGCTGTTGGATTGTATTATTGTTTGTTATAGTTTCTTGAGCAAATATACTATTACTTACCAATAAAAACACAGTGCTTAATAAGATGATAATTTTAGTCATTTGCTAATTTTAACCTTTTTTAGGCCTCTAAAAATAAAAAACACAGCAGTTGAGACCTTTGCATAAATAGGAATGATTAACAGGGCTCTGATTTTTGCTTAATTGATGATCTTTTATCAAGACTGCCCTAGTTATTCTAAGGCTGGTTTGATAAAAATTATCAAGTGAGTGAAAAGCTAAGTTCTGATGATTATTCATGTTTGTGCAAAGGTCGCTATTTTTACTTATTTTTAAGTGCTAGTTTAATAATTTCCCGTACGCTAAGTGTGGTAGTATTAATATTGCTTAACATATTTTGCACCTCTTTGGTTTTAAACCCTAGAGAGCGAAGTGCTGTTTCTGCTTGCCTACTGTTTTGGGTGTTTACAAGACTAATATTGCTTAACTTTTGTTTAATGTTAAGGTTTAGTTTTGGCAACCTATCTTTTAGCTCAACTATTATTTTTTGTGCTGTTTTATTCCCTATGCCTGGAGTTTTAGCTAATATAGCAGTGTCATCATTTGTTATGCAATCAATAATATCACTAATTGATAGGGTAGATAAAATTGCAAGTGCTACCTTAGGACCTACGCCATTTACTTTTATTAAAGTATTAAATACTGTTTTTTCGTCTATGGTGTTAAAACCATATAAGGTATGAGAATCATCTCTAATTATTAGCTGGGTATATAGGGTATGTTGCTTAGTATTTAGCTCGTAAAAAGTATTAAGAGGACACAAAATATCATAGCCAACATTATTGACATTTAAGACTATATTAGGTGGATTAGCAGTAATAATACTGCCTGTTAGTTGTGCTATCATATTGTATTATTATAACCAAGGATTTTGCTGATAATACTTATGTTCAAATTCTTTGATATTTTGCTTATATTCTAGTGTTAGCCCTATATCATCTAAGCCAGCAATTAGGCGTTTTTTACGCTCTTTATCAACGACAAAACTATAATTATTATTATCTGTTGTAACTACTTGCCTAGCTAGGTTAATACTTATTTTGTACTCATAATTAAATAAACTATCAATTATATTACTAGCTAATATTATAGGCAATAATCCATTTTTAAAACAATTATTATAAAAAATATCTGCAAAAGACGAAGCAATAATTACCCTAAAACCATAATCAAGTAAAGCCCAAGGTGCATGCTCTCTTGATGAGCCACAACCAAAATTATCTCTAGCTAATAATATTTGTGAGTTTTTATACTTAGGGTTATTTAGCACAAAATCAGCATTAAGTGGTCGTTTACTATTATCCATACCAATCTCACCTATATCTAAATACCGCCACTCATCAAATAAATTCACCCCAAAACCTGTGCGTTTTATTGATTTTAAAAATTGCTTAGGAATGATAGCATCAGTATCAACATTAACCCTGTCTAATGGAGTAGCTATTGAAGTTATATCTTGGTATTTAATCATAGTTTATATTCCAGCTATATTCCAAGTTTGCACTGCTTTTTTTGCTAGCCATTCTTGATGGCTATTAAGAGTTTCACTATTCCAGTCATTATATTCAGCTACTTTTTGTGCTAATATAGAATTTGATGCTTGGTATATTGGTTTTTTATCATTAAATAATAATCTACGGCACTCTTTATTATCAGTATCACTAAGTAATACCATATTACCCAATCTATCAATATCTTGTAAATAATTATCGCCATAATAATCTATCCATTCCCCAGTAGGGATAAAGGGTAGTACATGCTCTAAAGTCCAAGTTGCATCACTTTGCGGTAAATCAGATAAATAATTATTAATTTCCATCAATAAAAAACGAATTTTTTTATCACTTTGCCTACTAGCCATTGTGTGATATTTAAAAATATTTTCAAATGCTGTATCGCTAGGATATAGTTTTTTAAATTCTTGTTGTTGTTTAATATTATTGGCTCTTTTTAATTCTTTATTATTTATTCTTATAGCTAAAGAATTATAAAGTTTATCAAGCTTATTTGGTGAATAATGACTAATAACATTATAACGAATTGAAAATATATAAATATACTTAGCTAGTTTTATAAATTCTTCAGAAGTAAATTTTGGATAAGCTACTAATAATAATAAAAATGGTTGCTTAATATTAAATAATTTTAACCCTCGTAAATAATGTTTAATATTTTGGTATTTCCCTTTCCACATCTCATCATCAACATTATTAAGTGCAGCATATATTGGTGCATATTCACTTAAAGATTTTAAATAACTAACAGCATCTTCTGTATTTTTAATCGCTACTGTAATTTTGTTAAATAATTGTTTTTTAGTAACCAATGTATTGCTAATATGATAATGATAACGCACAAAATCAGTAAAATTTTCCTTACCTAAGTCATCTATAATTTGCCCCCACCTCCTATCTATAACATCTAGTTGTTCATCTGTGTTTTTTTTAGCAATTTGAGAGAATAAAAAGTTCTTTAATAAATCAGGTGTTGATAATTGCACTCCTCTAGCATTAAGTGTTTCAAATATTTTATAAGCTTGTAATTCATTATCAACAATAATTTTAGTAAATAATATACTATCTGTTATTTTTGTAATAAATTCTGCTATTTTTGAGCCAGTATTGCTAATATTTTTTTCATCAAGTTTTTCACTAAAAAATATAAAACACTGGTTTAATAACCTATTAGTTTTAGTTAATCCTCTTGCTGGTAGCTTTTCTAAACTTTCACATAAAATATTAAATTTTTGATGATTATTTCTATTAAGTATTATTTTATTACTAACACTTGATAATACAGGATTATAATCACCAATTAAACTTTCTCTATAAAATTCAAGATTTTTTTCATTATATTCTTTCTCTATACCTTGGTTAATTAATTGTTTAATCTTTGTCATAGCGGCTAAAATAATAATTGACAGTGTGACAAATCGTTGTTGTCCATCAATAATATAAAAGGCTTTTTTGTTATCTTTATATTCTTGCAAAACAATATAACCCATATAATGTTCTTCATTAATGCTTGCTAAGTTTTCAATATCATCCCATAAATCTTCCCATTGTCCATCATCCCAAGAATAATCGCGTTGAAACTTAGGCACACTATAAATAATACCATTACTCATAAGTTTTCTAAATTCTTCATTAACAGGTTGTTTCATAATAGCCATAAATTCCTCCTAAATTGAAAACCTACCAACAATAGCACTCGCTGCTGCAATAGTAGGACTTACTAAGTGAGTACGACCCCCTGCACCTTGTCTGCCTTCAAAGTTACGATTAGAAGTAGAGGCACACCTCTCGCCTTTTTCTAATTTATCGGCATTCATTGCCAAACACATAGAACAACCGGGCAAACGCCATTCAAAACCAGCATCAATAAAAATTTTATCCAAGCCTTCTTTTTCTGCTTGTTGTTTTACCAGCCCCGAGCCTGACACTACCATTGCTAGCTTGATATTTTTGGCAATGTGCTTACCTTTTACCACCTTAGCAGCATTTCTAATATCTTCTATACGAGCATTGGTACAAGAGCCAATAAATACCTTATCTATTTTAATGTCGCTCATTTTTTGCCCAACTTTTAGCCCCATATATTTTAAAGCATTATCCATACTTTGCGATTTTACCTTGTCTTTTTCTAATTCTGGGTTAGGAATTTCACCGTCAATATCAACAACTAATTCTGGTGATGTACCCCAAGTTACCTGTGGCTTTATGTTATTAGCATTGATAGTTATAGTTTTATCAAATATCGCACCGCTATCTGTGTGTAATTGTTGCCAATGACTTATAGCTTTAGTTAGCATATTTCCCTTAGGAGTAAATGGTCTGCCTGTTATGTAATCTATGGTTTTATCATCTACCGCCACTAATCCAACTCTAGCACCTGCTTCAATCGCCATATTGCATAAAGTCATTCTTGCTTCAATACTAAGCTCTTTAATTGTACTACCTGCAAACTCTATAGCATATCCCGTGCCTCCTGCTGTGCCAATTTTGCCTATTAAATACAAAGCTAAATCTTTAGATTCAACACCCGAGTTTAACTTGCCATTTATCTTAACTAGCATATTTTTAGATTTTTTCTGCCATAAGCATTGAGTAACTAGCACATGCTCTACCTCAGATGTACCAATACCA
The DNA here is from genome assembly GCA_965207335.1 of Gammaproteobacteria bacterium. Lineage (GTDB taxonomy): Bacteria > Pseudomonadota > Gammaproteobacteria > PS1 > Pseudothioglobaceae. The sequence continues at coordinate 177,952 of OZ242267.1, read as the reverse complement.
AAAGCAAGTGCTCCTAATGCTCCATGAGTAGAAGTATGACTATCACCGCAAACAATAGTTGTCCCCGGTAATGTTAGTCCTTGCTCTGGTCCTATAATATGCACTATGCCTTGACGAATATCATCCATTTTAATTTCTTGTATATCATATTCACTACAATTATCGCCAAGAGTATCTATTTGTAATTTAGACATTTTATCAACAATATTATCTCTATCTGTGGTTGGTACATTGTGGTCAGACACCGCTAGATTAGATTGTTTACGCCAAGGCTTTCTATTTGCTAGTCTCATACCCTCAAATGCCTGCGGTGAGGTCACCTCGTGGATTAAATGTCTGTCAATATAAAGCAAAGTATTGTCTTTATCATTGGCAACAATATGCCCATCCCATAGTTTATCGTATAATGTTTTCATCAGTTTTATTATTATAGACTAATACATAGTGCTACTTTTTAATTATGATGTTTTTTGTATAAACAAACAATCCTTATACAACACTTAATAAGTTTTTATCCTAGGGATTATTGCATAGAGAGATTATTGCATAGAGAGATTATTGCATAGATAGATTATTGCATAGATAGATTATTGCATAGAGAGATTATTGCATAGCATTGCTTTTTAGATGTGTACTTTTAGCTTAGAGTTAAGTCATTGCTTTATTTATTTTATAAAAGTCTATCCTAACTACTTAATATAGTGATTTTTAATAGTATTTAATACAAATACACAGCCCCCGTATTTGTTTTTTTACCGATAGCACCTACAGATAAATTATTACCATCATCACTAATACTTATAGAATTACCAAAATTATCACCAGACGCAGTATTACTAGGTTTTATATATGCTGTTTGTGCCCAGTACTATTATTGCTAACAAATATATAAGACGCACCAGAGTTGATAGCATTATTATTATCAATGCCATTAATACCATAAGAATTACTATCTTCATTAGGTGAACCTACTGCTAATGTTAGAGTACTATCGCCACTAAGACTAAGTGCAGAGCCAAAATTATCATTTGCACTAGGGTTATTTGGTTTTATATATGCTTGTTGAGTCCAAGTATTAGAGTTATTGCTAGTAAATACATATACTGCACCTGAATTAGTGGCTAACTCATTTGCTGTACTATTTATCCCAGTATTAATACTATCGCCACTAAGACTAAGTGCATATACTGCACCTGAATTAGTGGCTAACTCATTTGCTGTACTATTTATCCCAGTAGTATTACTGTCTTCATTAGGTGAACCTACTGCTAATGTTAGAGTACTATCGCCACTAAGACTAAGTGCAGAGCCAAAATTATCATTTGCACTAGGGTTATTTGGTTTTATATATGCTTGTTGAGTCCAAGTATTAGAGTTATTGCTAGTAAATACATATACTGCACCTGAATTAGTGGCTAACTCATTTGCTGTACTATTTATCCCAGTAGTATTACTGTCTTCATTAGGTGAACCTACTGCTAATGTTAGAGTACTATCGCCACTAAGACTAAGTGCAGAGCCAAAATTATCATTTGCACTAGGGTTATTGACCTTAATTTTTGATGCCATGCTCCATATATCATCATTATCTCTAACAAATATATATACTGCACCTGAATTATTAATGGTGTTATCATTATTATTAGGTGAGCCTATAGCTAAAATATTGCCATTATAATTTAAACTAAGAGCATAACTAAAAATATTACTTACGCTACTATCATTTACCTTTAAACGAACTCCTTGTTGTAGCCAACTACCGTTATTTTGAGTAAATATATAAACTACACCAGAATTAATGGCATTAAAATCATTACTTATAGCACCTACTGCTAAAGTATTGCCGTCACCACTAATACTTAATGAGTAACCAAACATATCTCCTGTTTGCAAGCTTGGTTGAGGATTGGCAATAATAGTACTAAGATTGTCATTAATATGTATAGCACTAGAATCAATAAAATTACCGTTTGCATAATAGCTACGAATTTTATAATAAGCATTAATTCTTTTATGTAACGGCACAATATAATCATAACTAGTTATGCCTTGAATAAAATTACCACCTATTTGCATAAAATTACTAGCACCATCACTATTTTCTAAAATTTGATAGTATTGTACGCCTGTAATATTATTCCAATTAAAACTAAAAGTTTTATCTCTACTAAAAGTAATAAACAATATAGCTGGGATTAAATAATTATTAGTAATTTTAGATGTTGTTGTTTGTACAACAGTAAGTAAATAATTATCACTAGTACTAAGGTAGTTGCTATCAGCAGCTTTGGTAGCTGTAATAGTAGTTGTACCAGCTGCTATAATACTAACAACTCCTAAATTACTAACACTGGCTACGCTTATATTACTTGACCTGTAGGTAACAGCACCTCCTCCTAAGCCACCTATTGCTATTTGGTTAAAACTAATATCTGAAGTTTCTTTAACAATATCACTACCTATATTAAAACTTGTTTGGCTAGCTTTGTTTATTGTTACTTTGTAACTTATACTTTGTGAGCCATAAATTTCATCACCTTGTTTAGTAGCGGTAATAGTCACTATACCAGCACCTTTTACGATTACTAAACCTGAATTATTAACAGTAGCAATGCTTGTGTCACTTGATGTATAAGTAATTTCTCCTATACCATCACCGCCTGATGTAGTGCGTGTGAAAACTTCATTAGGAATATAAGTAGTAACAACATCAGTAATAGGTGTTAAAACACTTGTTTGCTCAACCTTATCACCACAAGCAAGTAATAGGCTAATAATACCAATAGCAGTGATATACTTTATTAAATACATAATGTTTAATTTTTTCTTAAATAAGTAGCAGATAATAACATAAACAGTAATAATATTAAGTCTATTTTACCTGATTGATTTACTAGCATACTACAGCCACCACCACTGTTTATTGTATTTTCAGCAGCAATATTAGCTATACTATTTGCAGTATTACCATCAAAGTTAGCTATAGAATTGCGAATAGCATTAAAACCTTTAGCATTGTTATTAAAAACATTATCACCGCAAGCTATATCAGGTGCATTACTATTACTTGTAGCACAACTAATATCAGGGTTGGAAAATATATTTAATCGACTAGATGCATAAGACATAATAGTACCATAAACACTTGCTGTTTGTGTCTCACCATAAGCATAAGAATAATCAAATAAAGGGGTATTACTTGAATTAGCAAGATCATGAACAGAGCCTAAATTGTGTCCTATTTCATGGGAAAATGTTGTGTCATAACAAGAGGTACTAATAGCTTGACCACGATTAACAATAAAAAAAGCATTTTGACTATTGGCAATACTTGTAATGCCATTACTGCCTAAAACATAGGCAATACCACAAATATTATCAGCATTAGATGCTTCAGTTGCTTGTCTTATAAGTCCTACTAAGTCAGGTTTATGTGTGGCTTTTAGTTCATCTATATCACCAAAATCATAATTACTATTATTATCTCTTAAATATCTTAAAACTGTAGCATTAGTCGCTACATCAGGAGGAAAGTTTTTTAATCCACTATAAACTAGATTTAGATTAATATAAATTTTACTGTTAGTAAAATTAGTATTAGCCTCGGCTATAACTTGGTTAAGTCTAGTTAATGCATTAGTAGCATTGCCACTATAAGCTTGAAATGGCAAATCCCAAAACACCATAATATCAATATTGGTATAGGTAATATTATTTGTTTCTGTTAGTGTAGATGTTGGATATAAAAACTTATCTTGTGCAGATAACTCTACAATTATATTATCATTATCATTAACAACAAGTGGTTTAATAAGACTATTATCAGCAGGTGTTAATAATATCTCTCCTATGGCAGTAGTTTTAATATTATAAATACCATCTTGAGTGGTAATTTTAGCAAACATAGCACTACTACTTATAGTAATTACTGCATTATAGTTATCATTATTATCAATATTGGCTATTAATGTTATATCGTCATTACTATGGATATAGCGTTTGTTAACAATAATTTTAGCATCAGCAATACCTAATATAGTATCGCCAACAGTAACACTATCTTTTAATTTCTTAAATGTAGTAATTGGTGTACCAAAAGTATATGTTTGGTTATTAGTTAGGATTTTTTGCTTAATTAAGGTAAATAATTGAAACTCTTTTGCCTGTGTATTGCCAATAATTAAAATAATAAGTAAGTAGGTAAATATTCTAATCATTTTATGGCATACATACTAATGGTTTTAAAAAATTTATACAAATATTTTAGCACCGTATAATAATTATATAAATATAAAAAACTAAATTTTAAAATTAATAATAAAGTACATCTTTTTTATAAAATTCTTTTAAAATATTTGTTTTTAATAATTTTACTTTAATATGTGTGGTATTTGTGGACAATTTAAGTTTGATAATAACCCTATAAACCGTAATTTACTTACAAAAATGCTAGAAAAATTAGCAAATCGTGGTCCTGATTATAACAATATTATTACCTATAAAAATATCGCTTTAGCACATAGCAGGCTTGCTATTATTGACTTATCAGCAAAAGCTAATCAGCCTATGGTTGATAAAAAGCTGAAAATTGATATAGTTTTTAATGGCACTATATATAATTACAAAGAATTACGCAAAGAGCTAATAACTTATGGCTATAAATTTTTTAGTCATTCTGATACTGAGACTATTATTAAGGCATATCATAAATGGGGTAATGACTGTGTGTTACGACTAGATGGTGCTTTTGCATTTGCCATATATGATAAGCAAAAAGAAGAGCTATTTTTAGCCCGTGATAGAATGGGTATAAAACCGTTATATTATAGTATTGATAATACTAATTTTAGCTTTGCTTCAAGCACTCAAGCTTTACTTATAAATGCTAAAAATAAAAATATTAATAAACTAGCATTAGAGGCGCAATTATCATTACATGGAGTTGTACCAGCCCCTGATACTATTATATCTAGTATCAATAAATTAACCCCAGGGCATACTATGATTGTTGATAAAAAAGGCGTGCATAAAATAAAACAATACTGGTATCCTAAGGCACAAAGAATTGCTAACATAACAGAAGATGAATACATAGAGCATACACATTTTTTATTAAAAAAAGCAATATTAAAACGCGTATTAGCAGCAGATGTTAGTGTTGGGGTGTTATTATCAGGGGGTTTAGACTCTTCCTTACTGGTTGGAATATTATCAGAATTAAAACAAAATAATATTAAGACTTTTTCTATTGGTTTTGAAGATGTAGCCAAAGAAGTAGGCAGTGAATTTATTTATTCTGATGCTATTGTTAATAAATTTAACACAGAGCATTATAAATATAAAATCGCAAACAGCGAAGTATTAAAAAAACTACCAGATGCAGTAGCTAATATGGCAGAACCTATGGTAGCACAAGATGCTGTGGCATTTTATCTTTTAAGCGAGCAAGTAGCAAAAAAAGTAAAAGTAGTACTAAGCGGACAAGGTGCTGATGAGGCTTTTGCTGGATATTTCTGGTATCCAAAAATGCACCAACATGTTGGCAATGATTTAGAAAAATTTAGTAAATACTACATAGACAGACCAGAAGCAGAATATTACCAAACTATAAATAAAGCATATCAAACGGATAATAATCACAGCAAAAATTGGCTAAAAAAACAATTATCTAAAAAAAATAGCGATGAATTTTTAGATAAAGTGTTAAGAATGGATATTACTAGACTAGTAGTTGATGACCCAGTAAAAAGAGTTGATAATATGACTATGGCATGGGGCTTAGAGGCAAGAGTACCGTTTATGGATACTGCATTAGTGGAGTGGGCGTTAGCCACCCCACCTAGTTTAAAATTAAAAGAAAATGGCAAATATCCACTAAAAAAAATAGCCAGAAATTTACTGCCTAATAGTGTTATTGATAGAAAAAAAGGTTATTTTCCTATGCCCGCATTAAAATATGTACGAGGCGAGTTTTTAGATTTTATGCATGATATATTAACTTCTAGTAAATGCATAAATAGAGGGATATTTAAACAAGATTATGTAGCCAAACTATTACAATCCCCAGAACAATACATGACTGCATTAAATGGCTCAAGGCTATGGCATTTAGCACTACTTGAGTTTTGGTTGCAGGTAAATGTTGATTGATTGGGTTTGAATAACATCACGAGTCCGACTCGTGATATAATTATTTATTATGAGTAAAAGAGCTAAATTTATAGTAGGTGAATATTATCATATATTTAATCGTGGAACAGATAAGCGTATTATTTTCAATAATGATTATGATTTAACTTATTTTATAGATTCTATTTTTATATCTAATCAGTTACAAATAATTATCAATAGACACTCTCATATTCGTAATAAAAATAAAAAAAAATCTATTCATGCAGAAAATTTAATATCAATTGTTGCCTACTGTTTTTTGCCTAATCACTTTCATCTAATTGTTAAGGAATTAACTAAAGGCAGTATATCAAAATTTATGCAAAAACTTGGTACAAGTTATACGCTTTATTTTAATAAAAAGTATGATAGAAACGGTGTTTTATTTCAAGGAAAGTTCAAAGCAACACTACTTCATGAATTATATCCACTAGAATTAGCTACAACTTATGTTAATTTGAATTATAAATATCATAAAATAGACCCTAAAACTAATATTGTAAAAACTTCGCTATTTGAATTTTTAGGAAATGAAATTAATGAGTATATTTGCAATAAAAATGAGGTAAAAAATATTATTAAAACAATGGGTGGAATAGATAAGTACAAGCAATATATGAAAGATCAATCTCAATTTTTTGCAGATGAAAAAAATATTAATTTTGACAAATTAAAATTTACAGAATTTAAATAATCACGAGTCGGACTCGTGATATTTTTTAATACATGACTGCATTAAATGGCTCAAGGCTATGGCATTTAGCACTACTTGAGTTTTGGTTGCAGGTAAATGTTGATTGATTGGGTTTGAATAACATCACGAGTCCGACTCGTGATATAATTATTTATTATGAGTAAAAGAGCTAAATTTATAGTAGGTGAATATTATCATATATTTAATCGTGGAACAGATAAGCGTATTATTTTCAATAATGATTATGATTTAACTTATTTTATAGATTCTATTTTTATATCTAATCAGTTACAAATAATTATCAATAGACACTCTCATATTCGTAATAAAAATAAAAAAAAATCTATTCATGCAGAAAATTTAATATCAATTGTTGCCTACTGTTTTTTGCCTAATCACTTTCATCTAATTGTTAAGGAATTAACTAAAGGCAGTATATCAAAATTTATGCAAAAACTTGGTACAAGTTATACGCTTTATTTTAATAAAAAGTATGATAGAAACGGTGTTTTATTTCAAGGAAAGTTCAAAGCAACACTACTTCATGAATTATATCCACTAGAATTAGCTACAACTTATGTTAATTTGAATTATAAATATCATAAAATAGACCCTAAAACTAATATTGTAAAAACTTCGCTATTTGAATTTTTAGGAAATGAAATTAATGAGTATATTTGCAATAAAAATGAGGTAAAAAATATTATTAAAACAATGGGTGGAATAGATAAGTACAAGCAATATATGAAAGATCAATCTCAATTTTTTGCAGATGAAAAAAATATTAATTTTGACAAATTAAAATTTACAGAATTTAAATAATCACGAGTCGGACTCGTGATATTTTTTAATACATGACTGCATTAAATGGCTCAAGGCTATGGCATTTAGCACTACTTGAGTTTTGGTTGCAGGTAAATGTTGATTGATTGGGTTTGAAAATATGAGTAAAAAACAAGAGATTGATGAGTTAGAAAAAAAGAGAGAGAAACATTTAATATCTTCAAAAGAGAATGATGATAACTCTCATAAATTGATAGTAGAAATGTATGCAGATTTTGGGCATTATATTTATGAATTATTGCAAAATACTGATGATGCTAAAGCAACAGAAATTATTTTTAGACTAAGTAATAAATGCCTAGAAGTAGAACATAATGGTACAAAATTATTTGATTATAAAGATGTTAAATCCATAACAACTATTGGCTTATCAACAAAAAAAGATGATATAAATACTATTGGTAAATTTGGTGCTGGTTTTAAATCAGTTTTTAATATTACCCATACCCCAGAAATTTACTCAGGTGGCTATCGTTTTAAAATCACTGATTATATTGTGCCACATTGGTTAGATAATAAAGTTGAATTAAATAAATACAAAACTTTAATTCGTTTGCCATTTAAAAACTTAGAAAAAGACAAGTCAATTATATTAAAACAGCTAGAATCTATAACTAAAGAATGCTTGTTATTTTTAAAAAATATTAAAATTATTTGTTGGTACGAGGATGAAAGTAAGAAAAATATATTAACTAGGCAACAAGTTGAAAAAGAATACTTACAATTTGAGAATACAATTACAATTAGTGGTAAAAAACTAGATATATCTATTGCTTTTTCACAAGGTAAAAATAAAGAAATTATTGCTATTAATAATGCTAAGCTTTTTGTATTTTTTCCTGTTGAAAAAGAAACTACTGGACTTAAATTTTTAGTCCACGCTCCTTACAAAACTGAATTAAGTAGAGAAACAATTCCTTTTGATGATGAAGAAAATAAACAAATTAGTGAAAAACTAGCTCAATTAGTTGCTAGTAGTTTAGAAAAAATTAAAAAACAAGGGTTATTGACTGTTGATTTTTTAAGTATATTGCCAATTGATAATAGAAATGATAATTTGTTATACAAAACTATGTTTGAAAAAGTTAAAGAGGCATTAATTAATAAACCACTACTACCGACTAATAATAAAGGCTTCACATCTGCTAATCAAGCTTTATTAGCACGAGAAAAAAAACTAACTGACTTACTAACACAAAAAGATTGCTTGACTTTATTTGATAAAAAATATTGGCTAAGTACAAGTATAACAAGTAATAAAACAAGAGATTTACATGATTATTTAAAAGAAGAATTAGAGATAGAAGAAGTTAGTATGGATGATTTTTGTAGAAAAATTAATGAGAAATTTATTAAACAAAAACAAGATATTTGGCTAACTAAATTTTATAAAAGTGTTATAAATGTCCCTTCATTATATAGAAAACAACCTTATAATCAAGAGGGAATTTTAAGAGAAAAGCCTATTATTCGTTTGAATAAAAATAATAAGCTAGTTTGTCCAGATGATTATGAGCAAGTTTATTTTCCAACAGGAAGAAAAACAAATTTTAAAACTATAAAAAAATGTTTTGCTAACAATAAACAATCTAGGGAGTTTTTAGAAAAATTAGGCGTAATAAAACCAGATGGTATCGCAGAAATTAAAGAATTTATAGTAAAAGAGTATAAAACTGAAAACCCAAATATTACAAGAAAAAAATATTTAGAGGATTTTAAAATTGTATTAGATATTTATCAATCTGCTAACACAGATGGTAAAAAAGAAGGGATTATTAGTTTATTAAAAAATTGTTATTTTATCTATTGTCAAAATCCACAAGAATACAAATCATATCAAAAGCCAGTAGATATTTATTTTAAAAATGATATAACAAAAATGTGGTTTAAGAATAACACTGATGAAAATATTTATTTTTTAGACAAAAGTATTGATATTAAAGATAGTGTGACTTTTTTAGAAAAATTGGGTGTAAACACTAATGTAGGAGTTTTTAAAAAAAATATTGTTGATATTAGTAATCGTGGATATTATAAAAGAAGTGTAAATGGGTTTAATCCAAAATTTAATATACACGAATTAAATTTTATTTTAGAAAATATTACAATTGAACGCTCTAAGTTATTATGGAAAATTTTACTTAAAAACTATAATAAATTAAGCGGTTGCTTAGAAAAAACTACTAACCTTAATAGATCATATGAAAAAGAAAAACAACAAAAATCAAAAGCAGGAAAATTATTATTAGCACCAAACTGCTATTGGCTATATAACAAAGATAGCAAATTAGTTGAAAAGCCATTAAGCGATATACTTCTTAATAATTTACACGATGATTATGATAAAAATCATAATAATATTGATAAACTAATTAAGGCGTTAGGGTTAAAACTAGATAAAGTTAAAGCATTTGAAGAAGAAACTGGCTTGTATGCTATTACTAAAGAAAAAAAATTGTATTATGAACAATTAGAAGAAAAAGAAAGAATAAAGCAATCTAATCAAAAAAAATGGTGGGCTGAATCTGAGATTAATGATGTAAAAGTAAATGTTGATAATAATCCTATTAATCCTAGAACTAATGAAGACTTGTCATATACAAATCAAGTAACATCTAATAATACTCAAATTCAATATAACAAAAATAAAAATGATGATAGTCTAAATAAATACAACTCTACAGACTTGATAAATATAGGTATGTGGGGTGAAGAATATGCAAGAAAACATTTATTAGAAAAACATAAAAATGAGGAAGTAATATGGTGTAATGAAAATAGTAAAAATAACAAAGGTTATGATTTTGTGGTACGGGAAAATGGAGAAGATTTATTTTATTATGAAGTAAAAAGTAAAACTGATGAAAATCCTTATACTTTTTATATATCTAATTCTCAATGGGAATGGGCAAAAATTCAAAAAAATAAATACATAATTTTATTAGTAAGTAATACAGGTAAAAAAAATCCTAAAATTAAAGAGTATATAAACCCCGTAAAGCTTTGGCATGAAGGTAAGATTTATGCTAGTCCTGTTGGCATAAAATTAACTTAAATAAACTTTTATTGTTACAATTAACCAATAACAACCATAAAATACCAATATCCTAAAAACAGTTAATAGCACTTAGTTTAAAATAACATTATGATACAAATTTTAGCATTATTTTGTTGTGGAGTATTTTTTGGTGCGGCATTATATATTTCATTAGTTCAACACCCAGCTGCATTACAAGCAGGTGTTTCTGTTGCTAGGAATTTATTCCCACCTATGTATAAAAGAGCGGCGCCACTACAAATTACATTGGCTATTGTTGGTTCTATTAGCGGTATTATTGCCTACCTTAATACCTCAAGTGTGCTTTGGCTTATTGGTAGTTTATTTCTTATTTTAGTAATACCAATAACCTTAATACTGATTAAACCTATCAACGATGTATTACTAAACCCAGAAAATAACAAAGAATCTCAAGAAATACAAGAGCTTTTACTTAATTGGGGCAAAAAACATTGGTTACGCACCTGCGTAAGTGGAATAGCATTTATATTGTATTTAATAGCTTAAAAAATATTAATTTTGATAATCACAAGTCAGACTTGTGATGTTTTTAGGTAAGTGTAACACTTGTAATTTATATTACAACATGTAATAATATTTGCAATTGCACACAAACTATTTTACAATTATTTAACAACTTTAAGGAGATTTTATATGAATAAAAATTATTTTTCTGAGTATACAGATAAAAAATTAAGAAAAGAGTTTCTTGCTAACCCTAAATCCTTTATTCAACAAAAATCAAGTTATGTTTTGCCTGATGATGTTGAAATTGTAGTAAAAATAAATACTCCAAAATGTATTTATTTTGTATTACACAATGAAAATATAAATGATAGTATTAAAAATATTGTAAATGCAGGAAAAGGTTTAGCTCAGACTGTAGGAAGTGTTGGAAGTTTAGGTTCTGCAGGAACTATAGGAACTAGTGCAACAACTACTGTAAGCACAATAAGTTCTTTGGGTAGTGCAGGAACTTTAGCTAGCTTAAATCCATCGGGTTCCTTAGACTCATCTACACTGAAACATATTGGTAAATAATCAGGAGTAACTATAATGGAATACAAAAAATTTGATATTAATAAATTATATGATAAGAAAGTAAGGGCTGAAATTGTGGCTAATCCAAAAACTTATTTAGACGAAATTAGTGGACAAAAATTAGCAGATGATGTTAAAGTCATAGTTAAGCGAGAAAATAAAAATACTTTTTATTTTACAATGCCACAATACAGTATTTTATCTGATTTAAAGGGAATACAAGCAGCATCAGATTGTGCAGGAACTGTTGCTACAATAGGATGTGTGTCAACACTTAGTTCTGTTGTTGCTATATTTGGAACTGCTAGTAGTATTGGTACAGCTAGCACAGCAGGTAGTGCTGATTTAAACTAAAAGAGGATTATTATGCAACATAACACAAAATACATTGATATTTACGATAAAAAAATTAGAAAAGATGTTATTAATAACCCAAAATTATATGCAGAAAAGTTTGGCTATAATTTAACTGATGATATTGAAGTTAAAGTGGATAAAAATACTAAAAATACTATATATTTTGTGATTTCAGATAATTATATTGATGATATTGGCAAAATATCAGCAGGAGTAAGTGCTAGCACTATTGGTAGTGCTGGTTCTTTAGGAACATTTCTTACTGTACCTGGTGCTAGTGTTAGCTCTTTATCAACAGCTGGTTCAGTTGGCACAGCTGGTACTAATATTGATATAGGCTCTCTTGGTATTAATGATGCCCTCAATAGTATTAAAAAATAATATAATTCACAAGGAGATAAGTTATGCAAGACCAAGATACACAAAATATAGAGGATATATTTAATAGCAAGCAAAAACGCAAAGAATTGCGAGATAATCCAAAATTAGTATTATCACAATATAATTTTAACAATGACAATGATATTGAATATAATGTTATTAGCAATAAAAAAGATGTAATTTATTTAGTTATACCTAATAAAGAAGAAATTGATAATTTTTTATCACAAATTAATGCTGCTAAGCTAGTAAATATAAGTAGTTCTAGTACTCTAGGAAGTGCAGGTAGCATATCAAGTTATTCTTGTCCATCAACATTAGCATCTCTTGGCTCGCTTGGAAGTGCAGGAACAATCAGTCCATAATTGGCTGTTTATTTTGTTGGTTAGCTAGACTCATAACAATAAGATTTATTTTTGTTATTTTATACAAAGCCTAACTTATACTAAAGCACAACTCAAATGTAAATAATAAATATCTGTGCTAATTTGTGTAAAGCACTTAGTTTAAAATAACATTATGATACAAATTTTAGCATTATTTTGTTGTGGAGTATTTTTTGGTGCGGCATTATATATTTCATTAGTTCAACACCCAGCTGCATTACAAGCAGGTGTTTCTGTTGCTAGGAATTTATTCCCACCTATGTATAAAAGAGCAGCACCACTACAAATTACATTGGCTATTGTTGGTTCTATTAGCGGTATTATTGCCTACCTTAATACCTCAAGTGTGCTTTGGCTTATTGGTAGTTTATTTCTTATTTTAGTAATACCAATAACCTTAATACTGATTAAACCTATCAACGATGTATTACTAAACCCAGAAAATAACAAAGAATCTCAAGAAATACAAGAGCTTTTACTTAATTGGGGCAAAAAACATTGGTTACGCACCTGCGTAAGTGGAATAGCATTTATATTGTATTTAATAGCTTAAAAAATATTAATAAATAGATAAAAAACACTAAACTAATAACAAGTTAAGTATAATAAAAATGCTGTTTTAATTTTTACACATGCATTATATAAACCAAAAAAATAACATATGAATAGCATAACTTTATCAAAAAAACCAATTCAATATGATTGGTCATTTTCTGATAAAACAATAAAAGACACATCGTATATTACTCATGGATACTACACTTATCCAGCTAAATTTATCCCGCAATTATCAGCAAGAATTATTAAAGAATATAGTAATGAGAACGATATAGTTATTGATCCTTTTATGGGTAGTGGTACAACAATAGTTGAGGCAATTGTAAATAAAAGAATTGGTATTGGGACTGATATTAACGAAATTGCAGTATTATTATCAAAAGTAAAATCAACACCCATTGATTATGATTTATTACAAAATGAATTTTCAAACCTAATACTTAATTTAAAACAAAAATTAAACAGTAATTTTATAAAAGAACTTGAATATGCAAAACAAGAATTATCATTACATAAAAGAATTGATTATTGGTTTAAGCCACACATTAAAGATAATCTAACAATTATATTAAGCACAATTAAAAAAATTAATAATGCAGATATAAGGGATTTTTTTCTAATTACTTTTGCTCAAATACTAAAATCTTGCTCAATTTGGCTACAAAAAAGTGTTAAGCCAACAAGGGATTTTAATAAAAAAGAAATAAGTCCATTTGATAAGTTTGAATGGCAGGCAAAAAGAATGATAAAAAAATTTAAAGATTTTGATAATATATTAGAACAAAAAATAAAAAATAATATTGAAAATTACAGAATAGTAAAAAATAATGATGCAAGACATTTGCCTTGCGAAGATAACAAAGCAACATTAATTGTAACTAGTCCTCCATATGTTACCTCTTATGAGTATGCTGATTTACATCAATTATCTTCGTTATGGTTTGGATATTTATACGAATTACCTAATTTTAGAAAAAAGTTTATTGGTAGCTCTGCTCGTAAAAGAAAAAAAATAAATATTCTAAGCACAACAGCAGATGATATTATTGCAAAATTAGGCGATACTAAAAAATCATTAGAAGTAGAAAACTATTTTGCTGACATGTTAGAAAGCTTTATTGAAATGAAAAGAGTTCTAAGAAAAAAAGGTAAAGTAGCTATTGTGATTGGAAATACTAAATTAAAAGGTGTAGAAATACTAAATGCTGATGTTTTTCAAGAGCAATTTGAAAATATTGGCTTTAAACTCCATAAAATTATCCATAGAGAAATCCCATCTAAAATGCTACCTTCAACAAGAGATGCAAAAACTGGTAAATTTACCAAAGTAACTAACAGTAAAAAAACTCTTGTTTATCCAACAGAATATATTCTTATAATGATAAAAAAATGATAAAAAAATTTACAGTTAATGAGCTATATGTAATCTATGACAAATATAAAGAAAAATATAAAATAAATGCTTATAAATATGTTTCTCAAGTATTAAAAGATGCTAAACCATTACACATGAAAAGTTTTACCGGCAATGATCACGAACAATCATGGCGAGCATTTAAAGGTAAAAACCTTGAAAAATTAATTATCTATATTATTGAAAATGAAATAGTTGATTTGGGATTAAAAATTATTAATGGAAATAAACTTGAAAGAACAAAAGAAGCAAGTCTATCAAAGGAATTATCTAGTATTAAGAGGAACTTATTAATAGATTATGGAGAATTTGGTTATCATTTGCCAGATGTTGATATTATAATTTATAATCCAAACTCATATAAAGTAATTGCTGTTTTATCAAGTAAAGTAACATTACGAGAAAGAATAGCACAAAGTGGGTATTGGAAGCTTAAATTATCATCTCAAGAACTTACCGAACACATCAAGGTTTATTTTATTACACCTGATGAAGATGGAACTTTAACTGTTAAAAAACCTATAAAAAAAGGACGGGCAATTGTTGAAATAGATTTAGATGGTAGTTATGTTTTAAGTGAAATAAAAATAGAAGAAAGTTACAAAGTAAAGCCATTTGAAAAATTTATTGATGATTTAAAAGTACTTATTAAATAAATATATATAAAAGGCTAAATTAATAACTTTAGCAAGATGGAAATATTTATGCAGAACCAGTAATGATTAAATTGCCTTAAAAACATAATTATATTAGTAAATTATGACAACCATAAAATACCTAAGTAGCTTAAAAACCGTTGATGGCACTGCTTGGAATGCCTTAATTGCTGATAATAATCCATTTTGTCGCTATGAGTTTTTATCAGCTCTTGAAACTTGTGATTGTGTTGGTGAAAGGTTTGGTTGGTTGCCTAGACATATTGTTGCTTATCAAGATAAAAAACTAGTTGGAGCTATTATTTTGTATGAAAAATACAATAATTATGGTGAATTTGTCTTTGACCACACTTGGCATATGGCTTATCAAAAACATAATTTAGACTATTATCCAAAATTAGTTAGTGCTATTCCATATACACCAGTAACAGGCGGGCGGTTACTTGCTAGTAAAGGTAAGCAAAAAATAATATTTCCACTACTTATAAAAAAAGCACAAGAGTATTGTAAAACTAATAATTTTAGTGGACTACACTTTTTATTTCCAAAAACAAATCATCATACTTATTTACCTAGTAAATATTGGCATAGTCGTTATGATTGTCAATTCCATTGGTATAATAAATGCTATAAAAATTTTGATGATTTTTTAGCACAACTAAGTAGCAAAAAGCGTAAAAATATTCGCAGAGAGAGACAAAAAATAATTGATGAAGGTATAAAATTTAGAAAGTTAGACGGCAATAGTGCAACAAAAAAAGATTGGCAAGATTTTTATTTATTTTATAAATTAACATTTTTAAAAAAAAGCGGTGTAGCTACATTTAGCCTAGATTTTTTTTATACAATAGCCAAAACAATGGCTAAACAAATATTATTAATACTTAGTTATAAAGACAATAAATGTATTGCTGGTGCTTTGATGTTTGTTGATGATAAAACTCTATACGGCAGGCATTGGGGTTGTACTGAAAATATTCCATATTTACATTTTGAAACTTGCCTTTATCAAGGCATCGACTACTGTATTGATAATAGTATTGCTATATTTCAATCTGGTGCTCAAGGTGAGCACAAAATTGCACGAGGATTTTTACCTATTAAAACTAGGTCGTTTCATTATTTATCAGACAATACATTACAAAGACCTATTGCTAATTTTTGCACAAAAGAACATAATTATATTAAAGATTATATTACGACTATTAAGGAACATAATCCTTATAAAGAGATCTTTACATAAAAACTATGATTGATTTATATGCAATAAATACAAACCTTGCCTGAGCCACACAATATAATAATAGAGTATTTAATTTTCGCTATCAAAGTCAAAAAAATATATTAATAAACAATGGATAAAATTATTATTTATACAGATGGTGGCTGTCGTGGTAATCCCGGTATTGGCGGTTGGGGGGTGTATCTTAATTATAAAGGTAATGAAAAAAAATTAAGTGGTGGCGAAAAAAATACCACTAATAACCGTATGGAGCTTACAGCAACAATAAAAGCTTTGCAGCAATTAAAAATACCAAGTAATAAAAATATGGCAGTAACACTATTTACTGATTCTAAATATATAATTCAAGGATTAAAAGAGTGGCTACCAAAGTGGCAGAAAAATAATTGGCAAACTGCAAATAAAAAGCCAGTAAAAAATGTGGATTTATGGCAAAAATTAGTAGAATTAAATAGTATTTATAATATAGATTGGCATTGGGTAAAAGGTCATAGTGGTAATAAAGGCAATGATATTGCTGATACTTTGGCAAATAAAGCTATGGATAAATTAAAAGGCTAAAAGAATAATTTTGAAAATTTATCATAAAATTATGTTATAATGAAAATCAAAATTGACATCAGATAAAATTACAACTGTATTATTATTTTTAATAAAGTATTATTTATGAATAAAGGCTTGTTAATATTGATATTATTAGGACTGCTTGGTATTAACTCTGTTGCTATATCTGCTGTTAATTATAATGATGGTGTGCCAATTTTAAAAGACGATGCAGACCCAACAGAAGCACAAGAAAAAGCTATTACTGAGGGTGCTAAAAATTGGTGCTCTGAAAAAGAAGAAGACCAAAAAGAACAATGTGCATTAGATTATTTCGCAGGACATAATTATGAGGGAGAGCCTAGTTGTGATTAGGCTTATTTTGTAATAGACGGTTTATTTATTTACAATAAACTATTTTTAAAAAAAAGGGGAAAATATATGAAGTTTAAAATTTTATTAGCCAGTGTTGCAGGTGCAGCACTATTATCAACGACAGTTGTTGTTGCAAAACCAGTAGGTATTGATAGAGGTATTATGAGTGTTGCAGGTATTAGTCGTAATCAAGACAATAGAGCGACTATTCATCCAGCGTTTTCTAAGACCTCTCGCCCTTGCCCGCCATTTTGCATACAACCAATGAATCCATTTGCACCAGCACAAGTAGAAACAATAGGTGAAAGAGAAATGATAGCTGCAGCAAGAAGAGCTGCAAATGGTGACAGAACAATTTTGTTAATGGACAACAGAACCCCTGTTTGGACAACAAAAGCTAAAGGTGGTACAATTAAAGGCTCTGTTAATATCCCATTTAATACCATAAACTCTAAAGCAGTTGCTAGTGACCCTGATGCAGTTATTGACATCTTGACCTCTAAATTTAGTGTTAGAGAACAAGACGGTATATTTGACTTTACTAATGCTAAAACACTTTATATGTTTTGTAATGGCATGTGGTGTGGTCAATCACCTGCTGGCATAAGAGCATTATTAAAATTAGGCTATCCTGAAAGTAAATTAAAATACTATCGTGGTGGTATGCAAGATTGGCATATCTTAGGTTTATCAACGGTTAGTAAATAACATTTACAACGAGACCTTTGCATAAACATGAATAATCATCAGAACCCTGCTTTCTACTCACTTGATAATCTTTATCAAACCAGCCTTAGAACAACTAGGGCAGGCTTGACAAGAATACCATCAATTAAGCAAAAATCAGAATTCTGTCAATCATCCCTGTTTATGTAAAGGTCTCACAACAACTAAAAAAAGGTATTAAAATTTTAATACCTTTTTTTTAAGCATTTTATTAGTATATAGGTATTATTATATTGCTTTAAAATACTACTAGTTATCTTATAAATTATCAAAGCAATATCTTTATAAACAAGTAATTACTTGGACAAAAAATCTATACAATACTTTAATCAAGTACAACATAATTTAGTATTTTTATACTGTAAAATTCTAGTTAAAAATATGAAAAAAATAGCATTTTTAATATTAATTATAATATCAATAAATAGCAAGGCATTTTTTCCTATTCCTAGTATAAGTTTTAATCAATATCAGGATAAATATCATGGGTTTGTAGATTTGCTATATGACTATCAACCAGATTTTGCCAGAGAACAAAGAATTATTGAGCAAATAGCAGATAGTGTAATAGAAGGTGAAGTACAATGGCTTCAAGTAGGGGATAAAAAAGTATTTTCTATTTATAGCGAGTCAGATAGCGACAAAAGCAAAGGTGGGGCAATAATATTACATAGTAGAGGCTTACATGCTAATTGGGAGTTGGTTGTTAAACCTATAAGGGTTGGCTTAGCAGAAAAAGGCTGGGATAGTTTATCTGTGCAAATGCCAGTAAAAGATAAAAATGCTAAATATTATGATTATGTGCCTATTTTTCCTTATGCTATGCCTAGAATTAATGCGGCTATTGATTTTTTAAAAAAACAAGGTGTTAAAAAAATAGTAATAATAGCCCATGCTTGCGGGGCTTTTATGGCTAGATATTTTATAGAGCATAATGGTGTTAAAGATATATCAGCATTTGTAGGTATTGGTATGAATGCCATAGATTATAAACAACAGGTTATTAATCCAATTATATTAACTTTATTTAATACTGACATTCCAATTTTAGATATAGTTGCAGAGAATGATTATTTAGGGGTGTTAAAATTTTTTCAAATTAGACAAGAGGCATTTGCTATTATAAATAATCCTAAAAACAAACAAGTAATAATTCCTAATACTGGACATTACTATCGACAAAGTAAAGCTAGCAAACAACTAGTAGCAGAGATAGCAAAATGGCTAGATAATATTTAAATGAGACCTTTGTATAAATATTAATATTTCCAAAAAGATTTATGCAATAACGCTATTAAAGTTAATATTTCTAAACGCCCTAATAACATTGAAAAACTTAATATCCATTTTGCAGTATCATTAATTCCTTGATAATGAAAAGCCACATCCCCTAATCCTGGTCCTAGATTATTAATAGACGCAGTTGTTGCAGAAAATGCAGTAATACCGTCCAAACCAGTTATTAATAATAAAATAAAAATAACCACAAACGATATTATATATAAAACAAAAAATCCCCAAACTGAAGTTAAGGTACTATCATCTAAGGTTTTATTATTTAACTTGATATTAATCCTTACTCTAGGATGAATAAGCTTTCTAATTTCTCTCATCCCTATTTTAAACATTAATAAAATTCTTACTACCTTAATACCGCCACCTGTAGAACCAGCACAAGCACCAATAAAACTAGTAATAATTAAAATAATTGGTACACCAATAGGCCAAGTATGAAATTTATCGGATATAAACCCTGTTGTTGTAGCAATAGATACAACATGAAATACAGTGCTACGAATGTTATCCCATATACTATCAAAATAATTTCTGGTTAGCATTATTAAAAATACAATAATAATTAATAATAATAATAATAATAAATATGCTTTTAATTCAGAATTTTTTATATATGCTGCAAAACTTTTTTTCTTAAATGCAAAAAAATGCAAAGAAAAATTAATACCAGATAAAATCATAAATACTACTGCTATCATTTCAATAGCAGGCGAATTAAAATACCCTATACTATCATCATGAGTTGAAAATCCACCAATAGCAACAGTGCTAAAACTATGTGCTATAGCATCAAATGCACTCATACCGCCAATGTAATAAGCAACAGCACAAAATACAGTAAAAACAATATATATACGCCATAATACACTTGCTGTTTGAGCTATTTTTGGTTTAATTTTATCCTCTGAGATACCAGAATATTCTGCATTATACATGCCCATACCACCTATTCCTAAAAGTGGAAATATTGATACAAAAAATACAATAATCCCCATGCCTCCTAACCACTGTAATTGACTACGATAATATAAAATAGATTTTGGATAAGAGTCTAAGTTAGTCAAAACCGTTGAGCCAGTAGTAGAAAGTGCTGACATAGACTCAAAAAAGGCATCCGTAATTGAAATATCAAATGCTGGACTTAATAAAAATGGTAGGGTAGCGAATAAACTAAGGCTTACCCAGCACAATACTACTAATAAAATACTCTCACGAATTCTAAATTCTTTATTAGCAATACGAAAAATTATCCAAAGAATACAACCAACTACTAAAGTTACAATAAAACTATTAAATAAATACATAACTTGATTTTCTTGATAAATTATCTCAACCAAGATAACAGGCAATAAATTCAAGCTAAACATCATCAATATTAAACCCAAAACTTTTAATACTATTTTAATATTCATTGTTTATATGTATTTTATTATTACTTTTAAATTTAACAAGTTTTGATATGGTGTGAGGATTAAATTCTTGTTGTAACATTAACTCATATTTATTTTTAAGCAAAAAGCACGTATTTAAAAAGAAGTGTTTTATGCATAATCCTAAGTCTAAATAATTTGCAATAGTCTTAATAATACAATTTGTATAAAAGCAATAATTTTGACTAAGTAAAAACATTTTATATATTAAATAATTTAGATATAGTATGAGAATTTTTTATATCGGATATTAATATGACATGATCATTTTCTTTTACCTCAACATCACCAGAACCCATAATTACCTTGCTATCTCTTACCAAACAACCTATTTTTGTTTTTTCTGGTAGTTTAATATTTTTAATAGTTTTGTTTATAAGCATCTTATTATTACTATTAACTATCATTTCAATGGCTTCATAATTACCTTGTAATTGATAAACTATCATTGCCTCTTTGCGTTTAATATAAGATAAAAACTCACTAACTGTAACTTGGTCTGGAGACACAACTACATCAATATGTGAACTTTGTCTTGCTAGGTCCTCATATATATCTCGTTTTACCAATGCTACAGTCTTGTAAGCCCCTAGTTGTTTGGCTAAAATTGAGACAAGAACATTTGTCTCATCAGAGTCAGTAACTGCTATAAATAAGTCAGTTTTATTAATACCTTCTTCTAGTAGTAGAACTTCATCTGAGGCATTGCCTTGTAGTACCGTAGCATGGTTTAGTTTATCAGCTATTTCTTTAACTCGCTCTTCGTTTAATTCTACAATGTGGATATTGTATTTATGCTCTAATTCTAGAGCTAAATTTAGTCCAACAATACCCCCACCTGCTATCATAATTCTTTTATAGCGTTTATCTTTTATTCTAAATTCTCTTAGTATTTTAGTAATACTTTTTTTCTCAGCTAGAAAATAAACCTCATCGCCATCTTCTACTATCGTATCTCCACTAATAGCAAGAGAATTATCATTACGAATTATATGCACAATCCTAACATGAGTTTTAGGCAAATGCTGGTGTAAATGTTTAATAGGAACGCCAACAATAGGAGTACCAGTAAAAGCCATAGTACTAACTAAATTAACCAAACCATTTTCAAATTCTAATACTCTATATGCACCCGGTATCTCAATAATACGCATAATAAATTTAGTAACAATTTTCTCAGGAGTAATTACAAAATTAATGGGTATAGCATTGTCAGAAAATAATTCTTCTCTATGCAAGTAATCAGATGCACGAATTCTGGATATTTTATTAGTGACCCCATATAGTGTATGGGCTATTTGACATGCAATCATATTGCATTCATCAGATTCTGTAACAGCTATTACTAAATCCATATTGGTAATATCTGCTGCTTCTAGAGTTGTAGTATATGATGCTATACCTTCTACTAATTTTACATCTAGGCTTCTTTTAATTTCTGATAATCGCTTACGACTTTTGTCAATTATTGTAATATTATTGTCTTTATATCTTATTAAATCTTTTGCTAAACTAGAGCCTACCTGTCCTGCACCTAATATTAAGATATTCATTTTTTGTCAATCCCTAAATCTTTTAATTTTCTATAAAGAGTCGTTCTTTCTAACTGCACTATATTTGATACCTTAGATATATTATAATTATTAGCTTTTAAATGATAAATAAAATAATCTCTTTCAAATATATTTCTTGCTTCTTTTAATGGCATATTAAAATTATTAGATATTTTATTAGTATTATTATGATTTTGTAATTTATAAAATATACCTCTAATTGTTGGTAATAAATTATTTAATGGCTTTGATAAATAATCTACAGCACCTAATTTCATAGCCTCTACTGCTGTGCTAATATCACCGTGTCCTGATATGATAACCACAGGAATTGTAATATTATTTTCTGACCATTCTTTTAATAAACTTAAACCATCAATAGTAGGCATCCAAACATCCATTAAAATTAAATCAAAACTTTGCTGAGATATTTTCTCTTGTGCTTGCTGACCATTAAATGCTAAATCTACCTCGTAATGAACATCTTCTAGTACATCTTTTATAGCCTCAGCATTTAACTCTTCATCATCAACAATTAAAATTTTACCTATACTTTTTATTTTCATATTTTTATAATATTTTAAAACTAATTTTTATAATAGCACCTATAACTTTATTATTTTCTATGACATTATCAACATAAATATCTGCCTCGTGTTCTGTTAGAATATTTTTTACTATTGCCATACCAAACCCACCGCCCTGACCCTTAGTGCTAACATAAGGTTTAAAAACTTTATTCTTAACAGCACCAGAAAACCCATGTCCATTATCTACAATTACCAAGTCTATAGTATTATTTGCACTCATAGCTAAACTTATATTAATGATTAAATTATTATTATTTATTGCCTCAAATGAGTTTTTAAGTAAATTTATTAACACTCTTTGAATACTATTAGCATCTAACATAATATCAGGAATATTATCATTTATATTGGTATTAATTGTGATATTTTTTTGTGTTTTATATAATTCTACTACTTGTATTAAGATTTTTGCCAATGATTGCTTATGTTTTTCAATAATAGGAGACTTAGCATATTGCGAAAATGCTGACACCATAGTATCAATAGATTTTACTTGTTGAAATATAATTGTTGTAGTTTTATCAATTATTTTTCTATCTTCATCGCTTAATTTAGGAAAAATCTTATCTCTTAATCTTTGTGCCGATAACAATATTGGTGTTAAAGGGTTTTTTACCTCATGTGCCATTTTCATAGCAACATTCGCCCAAGCAATTCTATTTTGTGCTTGTCTTAACTCGGTAATATCATCAATAATAATCACATATCCTAGTGTAATATTATCATCGTTATCTAATCTTGCACCTTGAATAGATAGCAATACTAAAGAATTATCTATTTTTGCCTCAATTGTAGTATTCCATTGGCTAGTATTATCACTAAATTTATTAGCAATAGTGTTAATTAAGCCTTGTAACTCTTTGTGACTACTTGCTATACTTAAATAATCTTTTTGATAAAAATCTGCTACATTATTTATTTTTAAAATTTTCCCTATTTTATCATTAATAATCTTTATCTTATAATTTTCATCTAAGGCAATAACACCATAAGAGTATTTTAAAATAGTCTCTAAATATACTTTTTGGGTAGCTAAGTCATATTGTGAGCCTTTTACTTGTTTTGCCATTTGATTAAATAAATCAACTAAAATTCTAGTATCGTCATCTCTGGTATGTGAGATAAATACATCATAATTACCCTGCGATACTTCTTTGGTAGCTTGTGATATTCTGCTAAGTGGTGACATAAGGGTGTTTATCATCTTAAAAATAATCAATAGCATACACAATGCTACTAATAAAAAAGTGCTACTCATATCAATTAAAAAAGCTCTTCTAAGTGCGGATAGATTTAACTCTATTGTAAGCCTACTATCTTGGGCATTAGCTAATTTATCCAAAAAATTATTAGTTCTAGCATCAATTACATAAATTACACTTAAACTAATTTTTTGCTTATCGCTGTCATACAAAGCATTATCTTTTAATAAGCGAATATTAGGACTGGCACTTAAATAATAAATATTAGCATTAAATGCTATTGGTTTTATATCGTCCTGGCAAAAACTATTATTTTTAGTATCTGCTAGTATTTTATTATCACCATCCCTAATTGTAATTTTACAAGCAGAAGTAGATTTAATAAAATATTGTACGATAGCATCCATAGTAGTTATATAATCTTTTGAGTCAATATCATAGCTATTATTATTAACAATAGATTGTAATAAATATTTACTAGTATCGTGATATTCCAATAACTTCAAGTTTATTAAATTATTTCTTAATCCTGTTAATTTCTCATGGCGTTCTTTTTGCAATTCATCTGCAAAAATTTCTACACTATAAATAGTATTTTGTAAGGTGTTAAATGAGAATATATAAAATGATAATACAGGTGCAATAGCAATAAGTGGCACCATTTTAATAAAAGATAGTGTTAATTTTGAGCCTAATTCACCAGATTTTTCTTTATTTTTAATATCTTTTAAATTAATATAAATTAATATAAAACTAAAAGATATCATTACTAAATTGTAAGTCAATAAATATGCCCACCATTTAGTTATATGCTCTGGGTTTAAACCAAGATAAAACATGGCAATAATTGATATACCAAATATTACTATCCATACCCAATTAGGTGCATTGCTAATTTTTAGTGTATTCATTTAATGCCATTAAAGACTACCATACAAAGGTAAAAATAATCCTTTTAATTAACTTTTATTAATATTTTTATGTTTTTGAGATAGTTTTTTTCTAAGTGCTATTGATGTTAAAACAATGCCTGATATGGCATAAATTAAAAATGTAAAGAATAAAATATAAGACGGCTGTATTGATATAAAAACTATTATCAACAATAGTATTGACAAGATTTTAAATGATGACCTGCCCTTTAAGTTAAATGACTTAAAGCTATGATAACGAATATTACTAATCATTAGTAATGATGATGATAACATTATGAATATAGCTACAAAAGTAATAATATGCATAATATCTGTTGATATGTTAATACTATTTGTAAAACTAATAACAAACCAAACAAATCCAGCATTTAGTGCAGCAGATGCAGGAGATGGTAGTCCTTGAAAATAATTTTTATCTTCAATGCCTACCTGAGTGTTAAACCTAGCCAGTCTTAATGAGCCAGATGCTACATAAAAAAAAGCCACTAACCAGCCATTACTAAAATCTTTTAATATCCAAGAATAAAGTAAAATAGCCGGAGCAATAGCAAAAGAAAGCAAATCTGCCATAGAATCATATTGAGCACCAAAATCACTTTGAGTATTAGTAAGTCTAGCTACTCTACCATCTAAACTATCAAACACCATAGCAACAAAAATTGCAATAGCACTATATTTATAATTAGCATTAATGGCTAGCGTAATTGCATAAAACCCTGCTAATAATCCTAGTGTTGTTAATAGATTTGGTAATAAATAAATTCCTTTTTTTCGCAGTTCACTTACTGGCATAGTAGTTAATTTTTATTTTTGTCTACTACTTTGGTAATCCACGGCATCATTAAACGCAAATTCTCGCCTACTTTTTCTATTTCTTGCTCTCTAGTTTTTTCTCTTCTAATTGGCAGTGAGCTAACATTAGCCACAAATTCTTTTGCAAAAGAACCATCTTGAATTTCGGTAAGAATTTTACGCATTTCTTTTTTAGTATTATCGTTAATAATTCTAGGTCCTCTGGTGACATCACCATATTCTGCAGTATTAGATATAGAATAACGCATATTAGCAATACCGCCCTCATACATTAAATCAACAATTAATTTTAACTCATGTAAACATTCAAAATATGCCATCTCTGGTTCGTATCCTGCATCCACTAATGTTTCAAATCCTGCTTGAACAAGTGCTGTTGTACCACCGCATAAAACAGTTTGCTCGCCAAATAAATCTGTTTCTGTTTCATCTTTGAATGAAGTTTCTAAAATACCTGTTCTACCGCCACCTATAGCACAAGCATAAGATATAGCGACTTGTCTAGCATTGCCAGATACATCCTGTTGTACAGCTATTAAATCAGGAATACCACCACCTTTTACAAATTCGCTACGAACTGTATGCCCTGGTGCTTTTGGTGCTATCATAATTACATCTAAATCACTTCTTGGCATTATTTGTTTAAAGTGAATATTAAAACCATGGGCAAAGGCAAGTGTGGTTCCTTTTGCTAAATTAGGCTCTATGCTATCTTTGTATAATTGTGCTTGAAATTCATCGGGAGCTAAAACCATTATTAAATTAGAATCTTTAACAGCTTTTTCTACGGATGCAACTTTTAAACCTGACTGTTTTGCTTTGGCTATAGAACTAGATCCTTCTCTTAGTCCAACTACAACATCAACACCAGAATCACTTAAATTATTAGAATGTGCATATCCTTGTGAGCCGTAGCCAATAATTGCAACTTTTTTATTTTTAATAATGCTTAAATCACCATCTATATCATAATATTTTTTCATTTTTATTTTTTTTTAGTTTATAAAACTGCCTTGCCCCTGTAAACACCCATAGCCCCTGTCCTTGATACTTCCATTATACTATCATCTTCTATAGCAGATAAAAAAGCATCTATCTTTTTAGATTTGCCAGATATATCAATAATATATGTGTCGTCTGTTACATCAACTATTTGGCATTCAAAAATACCAACTAATTGTTTAATTTTTAAAAGATTAGTGTCATTAATTGCAATTTTTACTAGCATCAACTCGCGTTCTATGTGCTTTTTGCCAGTTATATCAATAACCTTTACTGTATCTATTAATTTCTCTAATTGCTTAACTATTTGCTCAACTACTTTATCATTACCATAAGTTACCATAGTAAGTCTTGATAAAGATTCATCTGTGGTTTGTGCTACATTTAATGATTCTATATTAAATCCTCTGGCAGAAAATAAACCAACTACCCTAGAAAGAGCACCAGATTCATTTTCTAATAACAATGAAATAATATGTCTCATAATAAATTTAAACCATCATCGTTTACTGACTTCATATCATCTTTACCTGCTAATAACATCTCATTATGTCCTGCACCAGCTTGTATCATAGGGAAAACATTTTCTGTAGGGTCTGTTATGAAATCTAAAAAAACCGTTCTATTTTTATGACTAAAAGCCTCTATTAATGAGGGTTCTATGTCTTTTGGATTTTCAACTTTAATACCAATATGTCCGTAGCCTTCTGCTAGTTTGACAAAATCAGGCAAAGCATCCATATAAGACATACTATATCTTTTTTCGTAAAAGAATTCTTGCCATTGCCTAACCATTCCTAAATATTTATTGTTGATATTAATAATTTTAACATTTGTATTATACTGCAACATAGTAGATAATTCTTGCAGCATCATTTGAATACTACCATCGCCAGTAATGCAAACAACTTCTTTATCTCTATTAGCTATTTTAGCACCCATAGCAGCTGGCAAACCAAAACCCATAGTACCTAAACCACCAGAGTTTATCCATCTTCTAGGTTTATCAAATAAATAATACTGTGCTGCCCACATTTGGTGTTGTCCTACATCAGATGTTACTATGGCATCACCTTTTGTTATTTTGTATAATGTTTTAATAACAGTTTGTGGCTTAATAAGTTTAGTAGAATCTTTATAAGCTAGTGAGTCTATTTTACGCCAATTATTTATCTCAGCCCACCATTTGCTAATATCAGGGATATTTTTATCTGCTAAACTGTTTGCTAATTTTTCTAAAACAATAGCAGATTCGCCAATAATTTCCACATCAACCATTATAGTTTTTGATATAGATGATGGGTCAATATCTATATGAATAATTTTTGCATAAGGACAAAACTTTTCTATATTGCCTGTTATTCTATCGTCAAACCTAGCACCAACAGAAATAACACAATCAGAATGATGCATAGCCATATTAGCCTCGTAAGTACCATGCATACCAAGCATACCTAAAGATTGCTTATCAGTTGCAGGGTAAGCACCTAAACCCATAAGAGTTTGAGTTATTGGAAATTTTAATAGTTTGGTAAATTTTATTAATTCCTTGCTAGCATTACCTATTATTGAACCACCACCTGAGTAAATAATTGGTTTTTTGGACTTTAAAATTAACTTAATTGCTTGTTGTATTTGTTTATCTTTTGGCTCTATTATTGGCTTATAAGAACGCATTTGAATATCATCTGGATAACAAAAGTCATCTAAGGTAGCAATAGTTACATCCTTTGGTATATCAATAACAACAGGTCCTGGTCTGCCAGTTTTAGCAATGTAAAATGCTTTTTTAATAGTTGGTATTAGTTTGTTAATATCCTTAATCAAAAAATTATGCTTAACACAAGATCTAGTTATACCAACAGAATCAACCTCTTGAAAAGCATCACTGCCTATTACAGTAGTTGCTACTTGTCCAGATATAATAATTAAAGGAATTGAATCCATATGAGCCGTAGCTATACCTGTAACTGCATTAGTTAAACCAGGTCCTGATGTTACCAAAACAACGCCAACATTACCACTACTTCTTGCATAACCATCTGCGGCATGTACTGCACCTTGTTCATGACGGACTAAAAAATGCTCAATATCTTTTTGTTTATTTAAGGCATCATAAATATGCAAAACGGCCCCACCCGGATAGCCAAAGATATGCTTTACTCCCTCTGCCTGCAAACTTTTGATTAGTATTTGTGCGCCATTTATAATCATACCAATAAATAATTAAATATAACATTATACACATAATAAATTTTTAGTTAATTTGAATTATAAAACTAAAAAATTAATATACACAATAATATATAGCAATTAATATACACAAACAATATAATTTTAGGTAAAATTCTAGTAATTTTTACTTATTTGCATACATTATGAAAAGTATCAAGCTTTTAATACTAACAATACTCATATTTACCTCTTATAATTCCTATACTAGTAATATAGTATTGTCTAACAATGATATCAGTGAGTTAAAAAGATTAGTAAAAGAAAATAACGACCGTAATGCTTTATATATACTAGGCATGAGTTACTATACTGGTAGTAATAATATGCTATTAGATCACTATAAGGCATTTAAACGCATTAAAAAATCAGCACAATTAGGCAATCCTGATGCTCAGTTTCAACTAGCAAAAATGTATTATGCAGGACATGGAATTAAAAAAAATATTAATTCTGCTAAAAAATGGTTTACCAAAGTAAGCAAAATAGGTAATAATCAAGCAACTAAAATCTTAGAACGAATTGCAATAAGTGAACTACCGCCAACTTTTGCTTGGATGAATGACAAGACAAACCTAACCAATAAAGGCTGGTATCAACTAATTAAATCATCTGCTGAATACTATAATACAGAATCACAAAAACAATTAGCAAAAATGCACTATTCTGGTTATGGTGCAAAAAAAGATATAAAAAAAGCCAAAAAATTACTACAAGAAGCATCAGACCTTGGTGATAAAAATGCTAAGATTATACTAACTAAAATAAATGCTGATAAGATCTATGATGAATATGAGTGGATGGATAAAGATACTAGAGACTACGATGATAGCTGGAGTAAAAGTAGTTGGCTAACACAACAATTAGCAATCATAGCTGCCAAAGAAAAGAAACTAAGTGATAAAAAATATCTTGAAGAATTTAATAGAGATTTAGCCGAAAAAGCAAAACTTATTATTAGACCAAGAAAAGTTGTTAAAGTTAAAGAATTTAAGGGCATAAATTTAAAAGATAGTGCTGTTTACAAATACATAGATAAAATAACTGCTGATAAGCCTAGCAAAAAAGCAAGTAAAAGAGGAGTATTGTATAAATGGAATTTGATAAAATCTAAAAAAGATACTGATACTAGAAAAGAAACAGGCAAAGAAGATAAATATTTAATAAATATTCTTAGAAATAAAAAAGAAACAGATAAAAAAGAGCCTAAAAGATATTTAATTGACTTTCTTAATCCTAAGGATAAATCTAAACCTGAGGTAGATAAAAAATCTGAGATTAAAAAAGCACCAAAAAGAGATTTGAAAGATTTATTTAAACCTGAGGTTAAAAAGAAAGCAGTTAAAAAAGAGTTTGATTTACTAGACTTATTTAAAACACCTAGCAAGGATAAATATAAGCCTGAGGTATATAAAAAACCTGAGGTTAAAAAGAAAGCAGTTAAAAAAGAGTTTGATTTACTAGACTTATTTAAAACACCTAGCAAGGATAAATATAAGCCTGAGGTATATAAAAAACCTGAGGTTAAAAAGAAAGCAGTTAAAAAAGAGTTTGATTTACTAGACTTATTTAAAACACCTAGCAAGGATAAATATAAGCCTGAGGTATATAAAAAACCTGATGTTAAAAAAGAATCTGCTAAGGAAAAACCTAATAGATATTTAATAGACTTATTTAAAACACCTAGCAAGGATAAATCTAAACCTGAGGTAGATAAAAAACCTGAGGTTAAAAAGGAATCTGCTAAGGAAAAACCTAATAGATATTTAATAGATTTTCTTAATCCTAGCAAGGATAAATCTAAGCCTGAGGTAGATAAAAAACCTGAGGTTAAAAAGGAAGTTGAAGAAAATCCTAAAGCTAAAAGAGGTATTTTGTTAAAGATATTTAATAAAAAACCTGAGGTTAAAAAAGAGTCTGCTAAGGAAGAACCTAATAAATATTTAATAGATTTTCTTACTCCTAACAAGGATAAATCTCAGCTTAGAGTATATAAAAAACCTGAGGTTAAAAGAGAGCCCGCTAAGGAAAAACCTAATAGATATTTAATAGATTTCTTTAAATAAAAGAATTAACCTACATATTTAACATACAAGCCAGTACATAAATACATCTATATGTGTGTGGCACTGCCTTTTGACTGTGTGTGTTTTTTTTTTTTTGCATAAGACATTTATGCAATGGCTTAATAAATTTTTTTGTTTAAGAGAATGCTTAGTTTATTATTTCAAAATTAACTTGGATTTTATTCTAAACGAGAATACACATAATACCCAAAAATTAAAATCTAATGCCTTATACAGTAATATTCTTTACTAGATTTATTTAAAAAAATATAATAAATTATAACTGCATTGGATTTATTTTACTAATGTCTATGTTATATTTATCTATAGCTTTAAAAACTAAGTCCATAGGAATTATATTGTCATTAGCTAATGTTCTTAGGCTAGCTATTGTTATATAATGGCTATTTATCTCAAAAAAATACCTTAGTTCATCTCTAGTATCACTACGACCAAAACCATCTGTACCTAATACTTCATAACTATTAGGTATGTATTTGCGTAGTTGTTCTGCATAAGCACACATATAATCAGTAGCGGCTATTACAGGGCCTTTGCTATTTGCAAGAATTTTAGTTATATACGGGGTTTTAATTTTATCTTTTGTTAGAAAACGATTTTCTCTGTCTATGCTTTGTGCTTCTCTTGTTAATTCATTAAAACTAGTGATGCTCCAAATATTAGATTTAATATTCCAATCATTTTTTAATAATTCTGCGGCCAACTCTACTTCTCGTAAAATAGAGCCTGAACCAAATAATTGCACTTCTATATCAGAATTACCTACAATTTTTAATTTATACCCTCCTTTTATAATGCCACTTTCTACACCTTTTGGCATATCAGGATGAGGATAAGCTTCATTCATAATAGTAATATAATAAAACTTATTCTTGCATAGGTTGTACATCTGTTCTAATCCATCTTGGATAATAACTGCTAATTCATAGGAATAAGTTGGATCATAAGATATACAATTAGGTATAGTATTTGCCATTATATGAGAATGTCCATCTTGATGCTGTAAACCCTCACCAGCTAAGGTAGTCCTACCTGCTGTACCACCTAATAAAAAGCCTTTAGCTTGCATGTCACCTGCAGCCCATGCTAGGTCACCTATTCTTTGAAACCCAAACATAGAATAGTAAATATAAAATGGTATCATTGTTAAATTATGAGAGGCATAAGAGGTTGCCGCTGCTATCCAATCAGAAAATGCTCCTGCTTCATTTATACCCTCTTGTAATACCTGACCTTTAACATCTTCTTTATACCACATTACTTTGTCAGAGTCTTCTGGTTGATATAACTGTCCTGATGACGAATAAATACCTAATTGTCTAAATAAACCCTCCATACCAAAAGTTCTAGCCTCATCAGGAACAATAGGAACTATGCGCTTACCTATTTCGTTATCTCTAATAAGTAATGTTAAAATCCTAACAAATGCCATAGTAGTAGATATTTCTCTGTCTTTTGTGCTAACTAATAAGCTTGATAAAATATCTAACTTAGGAATTGTTAATTTTTCTACATTAAATTTTCTCTCAGGTAAAAATCCTCCTAGTGCTTCTCGTCTTGATAATAAATATTTTATCTCTGCACTATCTGACTTTGGTTTATAAAAATTTAGGTTTTCTATATCTTTATCACTAACAGGGATTGAAAATCTATCTGCAAATTTACGCATTGCTTTTTTATCAAGTTTCTTTTGTGAGTGAGTAGTATTTTGCCCTTCTCCTGCTTCTCCCATACCATAGCCTTTTACAGTTTTTGCTAAAATAACCGTTGGTTGCCCAGTATGATTTTTGGCTTTATGATAAGCACTATAAATTTTTATTGGATCATGTCCGCCTCGTCTTAGGGCATATATTTGCTCATCTGATAAATGCTCTACCATTGCCAATAATTCAGGGCTATCACCAAAAAAATGCTTACGAACATAAGCACCATTTTTAGCTTTATATGCCTGATATTCTCCATCTACTACATCTTCCATGCGTTTTTTTAACAAGCCTTTACTGTCTTTTGCTAATAAATCATCCCAGTCACTACTCCATATTACTTTAATTACATTCCATTGTGCCCCGCGAAACATACTCTCTAATTCTTGAATAATTTTGCCATTACCACGAACAGGTCCATCTAGTCGTTGTAAATTACAGTTAATTACAAAAATTAGGTTATCTAATTTTTCTCGCCCTGCTAAAGAAATAGCACCTAAGGACTCTGGCTCATCCATTTCACCATCACCTAAATATACCCATACTGTTCGTTTATCAGTATCTTTTAGTTCTCTATCTTGCAAGTATTTCATAAATCTTGCTTGATAAATGCTCATAATAGATCCCAACCCCATAGACACAGTAGGAAACTGCCAAAAATTAGGCATTAACTTAGGATGAGGATATGATGATAAACCTTGTTTATTTGCTTCCTGGCGAAAATTATTTAATAATTTTTCATCAATTCTTCCCTCAAGAAAAGCCCTAGCATAAATACCTGGTGCTACATGTCCTTGAAAGAATATTAAATCGCCTCCTTGTTCTGAGTTATTACCAATATAAAAATGGTTAAAGCCAACATCGTATAAAGTTGCACTAGATGCAAAACTGGCAATATGTCCTCCTAATTCAGAGCTAATTTTATTGGCTTTTACCACCATTACCATAGCATTCCAGCGAATAATTACTGATATTTTTTTCTCTAAGCTATGATCTATATCACAACTAACTTGATTTTTAACAGAGATACTATTCAAATAAGCAGTAGTAATTCCACTTGGTAGCTCCATGCCTGCTTTATCAGCGGCATCAAGTAATTTAGATAAAATATATTTAGCACGACCAATACCTTCTATATTAACTACTGATTCAAAAGCATCAAGCCATTCTCTGGTTTCTTGTTTATCAATGTCTTGTTTTGGCATAAGAATTTTACTTAAAAGGTTATATTATCTACTAAAAATAACAATAATACAGAGTTATTTTAGTTTATTTAATACATTAGGTTACAAAATAAAAAACACTATCTTTTATAAAAAAATACCGTATAAACTTATGTTACACCGTAATAATTACATAAATAGGCTTGGTATAGTTTTTGTATATAGCACTACTTTTTAACTATGTTTTTTTGTATAAATAAACAGGCTATATATTATGCCAGTTATCAAAAAGGCGATAATAAGTTTTTTGTTTGTAAAGGTCTAGTAAAAATGGTTAAGTTGTTAGTTTTTTATGAATTTTAATAAAATAAAACTAAGGCAAAACCCAAATGAGCCAAAAACTATTTGCCATATATCTTGTGCTGGGAATATTTCCTTAGCAATAATAGCACCTAAAAATAGGGCTAATAATGGCAAAATATATAATTGAGTAGCACGGTAAAAAAGCTCTTTTTCTGATATTTTAAGGGTTATTACATCGCCTATTTTTTGTCCTTTTTGTAGTGGTTGTCTAATTTTATAAGAGCTAAAATATTTTGTTAGTATTCCAACACCGCAGGTACTATTTGCGTCACAACTACCGCAACCTGTGTTATCAGTTTTTTTTAAATAGGCATAATCACCTTTTATTAAAGTTATAGTAAATTTTTCTGTTATCAAAATGTTAAAATAGCCATATAAAAAAACTATTATACTGCTTTATTAAGAGAGCTTTGTATAAACATGAATAATCATCAGAATTCTGTTAATCATCTATATTTATGCAAAGATCTCATTAAAATTATAGTAATTTTTATGTTACTACTAAAATAACCACCTAAAAACTCATTATATTGCCATATGAATGACAAACAAGCAATTTTTAAAGCATACGACATTAGAGGCATAGTAAATACCGAGCTTGATAAAAAAACTGTGGAACAAATTGGCATGGCAATAGGGACTAAATCCATTAAAGCAGGACAAAGAGATATTGTAATAGCAAGAGATGGTAGATTATCTAGCCCACAATTAAGGAATTATTTAATAGCTGGACTAAAAAAAAGCGGTTGTCATATAATGGATATTGGTGTATGCCCTACTCCTGTATTATATTTTGCCACTAAAACTACCACAGCTACAACAGGGGTAATGATAACAGGTAGTCATAATCCACCACAATATAACGGTTTTAAAATTGTTATAGCAGGAAACACTTTAGCAGGTGACGGCATACAAGAGTTATATCAAACTATTATAAGTAATGACTATCAACAAGGCTCTGGCAGTAGTAGCCAAATTGATATTAGTGATAATTATTTGCAAGCTATTTATAATACTATTAAATTAAAAAAACCACTTACGATAGTTATTGATTGTGGCAATGGTGCATCAAGTATTATTGCCCCTAAACTATATAAATCTTTAGGTGCTAAAGTGTTAGAATTGTATTGTAGTATTGACGGTAATTTTCCAAATCATCATCCTAATCCTAGTGATGAAGCTAGTTTAACAGACTTAAAAAAAGCAGTATTATTAAATAATGCTGATTTTGGCATAGCTTTTGACGGTGATGGAGATAGATTAGGTTTAATTGATAATAAAGGCAATATTATACGGGCTGATAGGCAGTTAATGTTATATGCTAAAGAGGTATTAAAACACAATGATAATGCTAATATAGTTTTTGATGTTAAATGCTCTAATGTATTACCAGAAATTATTAAAAAACATGGCGGTAATGCAATAATGTGTAGAACAGGACATTCATTCATTAAAGCTAAAATGCAACAAACTAAGGCAAAATTAGCAGGTGAAATGTCAGGGCATATATTTTTTAATGATAGATGGTTTGGCTTTGATGATGCTTTATACACTGGTGCTAGATTATTAGAAATATTATCTAATAGTAATAAAACTTGTGCTCAGATTTTTAATGAATTGCCTAATACTATTAATACCCCAGAAATAAATATTGATTTTGATAAACAAGGTGAACAATTTATGGCTATGGAAAAATTAATAAAAAATATTCCCTTTGAAGAAAAATATATTAACGATATTGACGGTATTAGAATAGACTTGCCTAATAATTCTTGGGGCTTAGTTCGTCCGTCAAATACCACTGCTTGCCTAGTACTTAGATTTGAGGCTAATAATAAACAAGACTTAATAAAAATCCAAGATAAATTTAAAAACTGGCTTATAAAAGCAGGTATTATAAAATCAAAGGGGTTATGCCCATTTGATTTTTAGCTTGTTTTTTAATTGAGGGGCAGAACTAGTTTTTTCATTACAATTCACCGTACAACTGCCCCTCAAACTCCCCATATAGACATTGTGCTTGTAATATATATTTTTGTTATGAGACATTCGCGATGTGATTTAAAAAAAGTACTAAGAATAAAGAATTGGAATTATGCCTACCATCATTGCGAACACTGTTTTTTAAATGTTATAACAAGCCTTGCCTGTTATGATTTGCAATCTGTCCTTGTCATTGCGAGCACTGCTTTTTAGTGTGTGGCAATCTCAGGCAATTATACTATTATTCAATTACACCGCACCTGTAAGATGAGATTGCCACGCCTTTATCAAGGCTCGCAATGACGGTGGGTGTGTTTTAAGATGAGATTGCCACGCCTTTATCAAGGCTTGCAATGACGGTGGGTGCTAAATCTAAATAAAAATACTGGCTAAACCTAAAAATGCTGTAAAACCAATAACATCAGTAATTGTGGTTAGTACGACACCCCCTGCTAAAGCTGGGTCAATTTTTAATCTTATCAAAAATAAAGGTAAAAGCGCACCACTAGCGGCCGCAAAAAATAAATTGATGCTTACTGCGGCAGCGATAACATAACTTAATTGAATGTCTCCAAACCATAAATAAACCGCAACTCCAATAAAAAATGACCAAATAACACCGTTGATAGCCCCAATTCCTAATTCTTTGCTGAATAACCAACGCATATTTGCTCGACTAATTTTATTAGTAGCAATACCTCTGGTAAATAAAATCAATGTTTGTGTACCTGCAATACCACCCATACTTGCAACAATAGGCATTAAAATTGCTAGTGCAATTTTTTCTTGTAATGTTGCTTCAAACAAACCAATGACAAACACGGCAATAAAAGCGGTAATTAAATTGACAAATAACCAAATAACACGGCGATTTGCACTTTCAAACACAGGGGCAAATAAATCATCTTCTTCATCTAAACCAGCCATAGACATCACGGATTGCTCGGCTTGAGATTTAATAACATCTACTACATCATCAATGGTAATTCGTCCAATTAATTGCTTATCACTATCAATAACAGGGCTAGATATTAAATCCCTAGATGCAAACATATTAGCAACTTCTGTTGCACTCATATTAGCATCAATAATAGTGTTTTCATACTCTATTAATGGCTCTATGTTGAATTTTGGGTCCTTAGTAATAATATCTGCAACATAAATTGAGCCTACAAATTTATAACTACTATCAACAACAAAAATTTTATCAGTATCCTTAGGCATTACTTTTAACAAGCGTAAATATCGCAGAACAGTATAAACAGTAATCCCTATTCGAACTGTAATAATATCAGTATTCATTAACCCGCCTGCTGAACTTTTAGAATACGACAAAACTCTAGCTAAATGCTCTCTACGATTAATATCTAAGGTTAGTAATAAATTATGTAAAACTGACTTAGGTAAATTGGGGATAATATCAGCCATATCATCTAAGTCAAGATTTTTGGTAGCCCGTACCAACTCATCAATACTCATTTCATTGATGATTTCAATTTGCACTTCTTTATTCAAATCTTTGATTATATTTGATTCTTGTTCAGGACTAAAATTTCTTAACAATAGTGTTCTAAACTTTGGAGGTACAGATTCAACAAGAAGTGCCAACTCACTTTGATGGAATAATTTTATAGTATTGTCAATAGCATTATTATTAGGCTCATCGCTTTGTAATATTACTATTAACTTTTCTAAATTTTCATCAAATAATTGTTCTAAATTTTCTTGCATACTAAATTATACCTTATGCAAGAATATTTATTATAGTCTCTTTATATTAGTAAGTTAGCACTTGTGTTTTATAATGCTTTTTATCTGTATTTGTTAACTTTTTCTTTATATTTAATAATTTGAGATTCTAATTTTTTTACTAATTCTAAAATAGAATGGTACATGTCATCACTTTGAACCTTAGCAAACATATTAGTACCTCTCATATGTAATACTGCTTCTGCTTTTTGAATATTTTTTTCTACTGCTAATACCAAATCTATATTAATTATATTATCAAAATTAGATTTAATTTTATTAAACTTGTCTTCTGAATAATCTCTTAAAGATTGAGTAATTTCTACATGATGTCCTGAAATATTTAAACGCATACATTCTACTCCCAAAGAATAGACTATTATATAGCACTCTAAAACTATCAGTAATACAAGGTATTATTTTAACTGTACTAGGTATTTGTGTACATAATAATACTTTTTAACTATTAAGTAGTTTCTTCAATATTATTTATTTAAAAACTACCTTAGCTATACTATCTAATTTTAAATTACTACACAACCATCTTAAATGTTATAAAAAAATATTACTGCCTACAACTTTATCATACTTTAATATTGACAAAAAATAAATACTATTTTAAAAAAATAATTTATATATAATATACCCTAATAGTTTTTTTTATTTAGGAGCAAAATATGGATGTTGTCAGCAAAGAAAATAATGCATTAAGTGCAAAAAAAATTATCCTTCAAAAACAATTTAAAGAATATACTGATGAAAATGGATTTTCTTATAAAGATTGGCTAAATCCGCCAGCTGGACACTTTTTTGAATCTTACAAAAGAGAAATTGATAAAATAAACGAAAAAATGTCACCAGCATTAACTTATAATAGTTAATTGGTTAAAACTCTTATAAAGAGACTCAAAGGTCTCATAAAAGCATAATTAACAATATATTTATCAGTTTTTTAATATTATGTCCTATTTATTTAATAATTATGCCCCCTTAGATGTTTATTTTGCAAGTGGTAAGGGTTGCTTTTTAACAGACAATGATAATAACCAATATTTAGATGCTATATCAGGTATTGGTGTTGTTGGTTTAGGGCATTGTCATCAAAAAATTAGCGAAACAATTTGCAAACAAAGCCAAACCTTAATTCATACCTCTAATTTATACCATATAGAAAATCAAGAAAAGCTTGCCAAAAAACTAATTGAATTAAGCACATTAGAAAAGGTTTATTTTGCTAATTCTGGTGCTGAGGCAAATGAAAGTGCTATTAAACTAACAAGATTATACGCAGAAAAACTCAACATTAAAAAACCCATAATTTTAACTAGTAATGATAGCTTTCACGGTAGAACTATGGCAACATTATCTGCTACTGGAACTAATAAAATAAAATCTGGTTTTTACCCATTATTAGAAGGTTTTGAGCATATAAATTTTAATGATATTGCTGCTATTAATAAATATAAAAATAATCCTAATGTAGTTGCTATTATGTTAGAGCCAATACTGGGAGAAAAAGGCATTATTATCCCTGATGAAAACTATTTAAACAAAGTCAGTGCAATATGCAAAAATAATAATTGGCTGTTTATTTTAGACGAAATACAAACTGGAATAGCTAGAACAGGGGCTATGTTT
The DNA here is from genome assembly GCA_965207335.1 of Gammaproteobacteria bacterium. Taxonomy (GTDB): domain Bacteria; phylum Pseudomonadota; class Gammaproteobacteria; order PS1; family Pseudothioglobaceae. The sequence goes on along the minus strand of OZ242267.1, from coordinate 137,767 downwards.
TGCCACCAATACAATAACATAAAACCTGATATTTTAACAATAGCTAAAGGCTTAGGCAATGGCATCCCTATTGGTGCTTGTATTGGCGGTGCTAAGGTAGCTAAATTATTTAAACCAGGCTCACACGGTTCTACATTTGCTGGAAATCCACTATCTAGTGCTGTTGGACTTAGTGTATTAAATATTATAGAGCAAGATAATATTATTGCCAATGTTAATAAAATGTCTAAGTATTTTATATCTCAAGCACAAAAAATATTAGCGCCATTAAAGATTATAAAAAATATTAGAGCCAAAGGTTTAATGATTGGTATTAGTTTAGATAAAGAATATCCAGAACTACTAAATAATGCTCTAAAATTAAAATTTTTAATAAGTGTAAATAAAGAAAATATTAGATTATTACCTCCTCTTATAATTAATAAATCAGAAATAAACCTACTAATAACTAAACTTTATAAACTAATTAGGCTGTTATGAGACCTTTGCATAAATATGACTAAACATTTTATAAACTTAGATGATATTGATTACAAAACTTATCAATTAATTATTGATAATGCTATTAAATTAAAAAAACAATATAAATCTGACATTATAAATACAACTTTGGTAAATAAAACTTTGCTTATGATATTTGATAAGCCATCTACTAGAACCAGAGTATCTTTTGAAGCTGGTATTACTCAATTAGGAGGTAATGCAATATTTTTAGCAAATAGGGATAGCCATTTAGGTAGGAATGAAACCATAGCAGATAGTGCTAAGGTAATTAGCTCTATGGTCGATGTGATTATACTTAGAATATCCAGTCATAATGATATTATCAAGTTTGCCAAAAACTCACAAAAACCAGTTATTAATGCCTTATCAAATGAGTCTCATCCGTGCCAATTATTAGCTGATTTAATGACATATTATGAGCATAGAGGTGATATTCAAGGCAAAACTATAGCTTGGGTCGGTGATGGTAATAATGTCTGTAAAACTTATATACAAGCATCAAAATTATGTAATTTTCAACTAAATATTGCTACACCAAAAAACCACCAAATTCAAAAAAAAATTATTACAACTTATAAAAATAATGTAAATATTTGTCTTAATGCAGAAGATGCTTGTAAAAATGCTGATGTAGTAGTAACAGATGTTTGGGCAAGCATGGGACAAGAACAAAACCAACAACAAAAAGAACAACATTTTCACAACTATCAAGTGAATACTAAACTAATGGCATTAGCAAATCCTGATGCTGTTTTTATGCACTGTTTACCTGCATATAGAGGCAAAGAGGTTAGCGATAATGTTATAGACGGTAAGCAAAGCTTAGTGTTTCAAGAGGCAGAAAACCGTCTCCATGTACAAAAAGCATTATTGTTATATTTAACAAACCATATCTAAAATAAAACTACTTCATTAAGCCACTGTATAATTACCACTTTTATCCCATGCAATTATATTAAAATACTTTAATTATAAAGATTTATGCAAAGGCCTCAGGTACATAATAAAAAATATGCAAGCAAGTTATTGGCAAGATGCTATTAAATATTTAAGCATCCAAGATGATAAATTAGCATTAATTATTAAGCAATTCCCTAATTTAGTGTTAGAAGGCCGTGACAATGCTTTTATAACCTTAATCCGTGCAATTATAGGACAACAAATATCAGTAAAAGCAGCAGATAGTGTTTGGATAAAACTTAATCAAAATATTAAGCCTCTTAACCAAAAAACTGTACTTAAATATGATATTGATAAACTAAAAACATTTGGATTATCAAAGCAAAAAGCACAATACATACATAATACAGCTAATTATTTTATTAGCAATAATATAAATAAACGCTATTGGCAAAACTATTCATATAAAGACATTAGCAATAATTTAATAACCATTAAAGGTATAGGTTCTTGGACTATTGAAATGTTTGCAATATTTTATTTATTAGAGCCTGATATTTTTCCAATAAAAGATTTAGGATTAGTGCGTGCTATTAATAATATTTATGCACCAAAAAACCATAAATTAAGCAATAAACAAATTATACAAATAGCTAAAAAATGGCAACCATTTCGCACTGTTGCTACTTGGTTTTTATGGCGTTCAATTGATACTGACATAGTAATATATTAAAACAATACTTAACTTATAAGGTGCTACTTAGGCTATTGTATTTGTGATTTTAGGATAATACAATCTGAATTAGTGATAATAATTACTAATCTTAAAACATGTACATCGTCATTGCTAGCCTTTGTAAAAGGCGGCAATCTCATCCTACAAATCTAAAAAGCAGTGCTACTAACATAAACAAAGCAATATTCATAATTTAATTAAACTGCCGTTTGCACTGTCTATTAATAAATAAACTTCTCCATTTCTAACCTTTACATCACGAATACGACCAAAAATATCATCAAATAAACGCTCTTCATCAATAACTTTTTTATTTTTTATTTTAAGTCTAACCAATTGCTTAAATTTAAGTGAGCCTATTAATATGTTATTATGCCATTTTTTAAATTTATCACCCTGATATATTGCTAATCCAGACGGGGCAATTGAAGGAATCCAATAATGTGCTGGTTGTGTTATACCTTTTTTATGTGTTCCTTGTCCTATTTTTATGCCAGTTACATATTCTTTACCATAAGTTATAATTGGCCAGCCATAATTCTGTGCTCGTTTAATATAGTTGAGTTCATCTCCGCCTTGTGGACCATGCTCGTTAGCAATTAAATTATTATCAAACCATATTAAGCCTTGTATATTGCGATGACCATATGAAAATACAGCATTATTAAAAGGGTTATTTTTAGGTATTGCACCATTATCTTTTAGGCGTAAAATTTTACCTATATCAGTGCTAGTATTTTGTGCTAAGTGGCGTCGTCCTCTATCCCCCACACTCAAATAAAGATAATTATCATCATCAAATGCAATACGACCACCAAAATGGTGTGAGCTACCAATATATGGCTTTGCTTGATATAAGTTTTGCCAATCACTAATAATATTATTATTTATTTTAAATCTTGCTAGTTTAGTACTAACACCATTTTTATCATCGTTATAGCCACTATAACTAAGATAAATCCAAGAATTATTAGCATAATCTGGATGTTTAGCTAAGTCTAATAAGCCTCCTTGATTATATACAAAAATATCAAAAATTGGCAATTTTAGGATAGTTTTTTTACCATTATTAATTAACAATAAATCGCCATTTCTCTCACTAATAAGTAATCGCTTATCATCTAACCAAATAACAGACCAAGGGTGATTAAGTCCAGTAACAATAGTATCATGATTATATGTAACTTTATTGTTATTAGATAGTGAACAAGAACTAAATACCAGAGATATTAAGAATGTCAACAAAAATATGATTTTATTATTAAGCATAATATAAAAAACAAGCAAAGATTATTTTAAAAAATTATTTGTAACTACCAAGAGTATTATAAATATCTGTTATCTCTGATTCTGATAATCCAAGTCCTTGAGTTGTGTTTAAGAATATTTGTATATTATTATTTGAGGTAATAAATAATAATATTAAATTACTATCTATTATCGTTAAACTGTCTTTACCGTCAATATCTAAAGAATTTCTAAATTTAGCTAAATATTCATAAATACTATTTATTCTGTTATTGTTTAATCCTTCTATGCCGCCAATTTTAACACTAGTATTTAAGAAAGTATTAGAGCTATTTTTTGAGGTAATAAATAATAAAATTAGTTTACTGTCTATTGTAGTTAAATAACCATCCTCGTCGATGTCTAAATTAAAATTAGGCTCAACAGTAATAGTAATAGTTGCTCCAATTCCAGCAACATATGCAGTAATAGTTGCTACACCAATACTAGTATTGCTTACAGTAAAGGTTAGAGTTGCTATACCATTTATGGCATTTATTGTAGTAAATGCCAGTCCGTTAGTATTAAAGGCAAGTATGGTAGCACTTGAGGTTTTAAATGTAGTAGTGCTGGTATCAGTAATTCTAATATTATTAAAGCTATCTCTTAGAGTTGCTACCAGAGTAATACTTACTATGCTAGTTTCTGTAATGGCTGTAGGCATAACAGTTAATAAGATATTATCTAATACTGATGCTTGTACGATAATTGTTCTAGTTGTAATTACAGCACCATTTACAGAGATAATTATAGCATCTGTTCCTGTTTTAGTAGCATTATAGGTAATACTTGCAGAGCCAGTATTAATATTAACATTAGTAATGGTAAAACTACCATAACTAGGGATATTACTAAATACTGCGGTAATACTACTACCAGAGGTATTGTTAGCAAATCTATCTCTTAATTGTACATCAAATGATATAGACAAGCCTGCTATTAGGGTATTAGTAACATTGCCTGATATAATAGAAGTTGATGCAAGTACAGTGTCTGGGTTAAATGTTATATTTTGAGTGCCAATAAATGCACCATCAACTGCAATATCTAAGTTTGCAACACCTGTAGTATTATTTGAGACACTTAATAAGTATGTACCTGTTTGACTTGTTGTTGTAAGTGAGCCAGTACCATTATTGTTTATAGTAAAAGTCACATTACCAGCAGCTGAGGTAAGACTATTGTCATTATTTCTACCCATTATAGTAATAGTAACAGCAATATTATTGCCAACAGTAGCAGTATTGCTTGACAATGTAAAACTAGAATCACTAGCACTTGCAACTGGTATTATAGTTATGTTAATAGTAGCACTAGTTATTTCAGTACCTGCTGTTAAACTAACAACAACACTAGTATCACCAGCAAAGTCATTTGATGGTTGGAACATGACATCGGTTGTGCTTGTAGCAGAGTTAGGACTTGCTTGAGAAAATGTTACAGTGCCACCATTAGCACTAGTACCAGACCAACTAACATTATCACCATCTAAGTCAAAACCTGATAGAGTTGTTATTACTTTTAAAGTGCCTCCTTGTGATAATATTGCTGTGCTATTTGCTATATTAAGTGCAGGTAAACCCGATGGAAATTCAAATATTGCAGGGCGGGTAACACTATTATTATTATTGCCAACTAAATAATAATCACCATTATTAAAAATCATATAGTTACCATCGCTTCGTGTTTGGTCAGAACCAATAAAGTTGACATTAAAACGCCCAGGATAAACTGTGCGAGTCTGATTACTTAGATTAGTAACTTCTGCCCAAGTTTCTGTTGTTGTATCAGTTAATAATTCTATGTTAAATGGTGTAGAAACATTAGCAGAATACATTCCTAACCAACCTTGATCATATTGAGGTATATTTATCATAAAAGATTGTTCATTAATACTATCAATAACAGCAAAATGTCCACCTAAATCATTAATGATTGGGTAGAACTGACTAATACCATTTGTATTAGCAACCACAGAATCAGCGTATAATTTACCGCCAAATACTGATACATTTTCAATACGACTATCAAAGGCATTAGTTATCACAGGCTCACTATCAAATTCAATGACCGTAACTGTTACTGATTTTGTTGTAGTAGTATTAAATGCATCTTGTAAACTAATATTAATAACCCCTGTGCCTATGGTATCTGGGATTATAGTAAAGTAAAGATTAGCAGTAATTGGGGTACTACTTAATATCATTGTCGTAACAATAGCATTAGTTGCAAATGATACAACAGGTGCAGGGTTTGTAGTAAATATAGTATTACCACTAGTATTAATGGTAAATGTATTATTAACATTATCTAGGTCTGTAATACCAGTAATTGCTAATTGATAGTAGATAGTATTAGAGGCATTTTTATTTAAACTAATAGTATTAGTTGCTAAGGTAAAACTTGGTCTAGCATAAGTGACCACTGTTCTAGTTGCAAGCACTACATCATCATAGGTAATAGTTAAGGTGTCAGTACCGACAGATTGTGGGGTAAAAGTTAGAGTTGCTATATTGCTATTTACACTTGTAACTGTAAAAGTGCCACCGTTTGTAATACCAGATAAAGTAAAACTACTAGCTATTGCAGTAATGTTATTACCAAAACTATCTTTTAAAGTAGCGGTAAAGGTAATTGAATTGCCTGCAATAATATTAGTACTAGCATTACCTGTTATGGTTGAGTTATCTTTATTAGTCCTGCCAAAAGAAGTAATAACCGTCCTAGTTGTAAGCACTACATTATTATAGGTAATAGTCAAGGTATCAGTGCCAATTAATTGCGGGGTAAAGGTTAGAGTTGCTATATTGTTATTAGTGTTTGCAGTCGTAATAGTGCCACCGTTTGTAATGCCTGTAAAGGTAAAACTACTAGCTATTGCAGTAATATTATTGCCAAAACTATCTTTTAAAATAGCAGTAAATATAATTGAGTTATCTGCAATAATATTAGTAATAGCATTACCTGTTATAGTTGAGTTATCTTTATTGACCCTACCACTATTTGTAATAATAACTCTAGTTGCAAGTAGTACACCATCATAGGCAATAGTTAGAGTATCAGTGCCAACTAATTGCGGAGTAAAGGTTAGAGTTGCTATATTATTATTAGTGTTTGTAGTCGTAATAGTGCCATTGTTAGTAACACCTGTAAAGGTAAAACTACTAGCTATTACAGGAACATTATTACCAAAACTATCTTTTAAAATAGCAGTAAATGTAATTGAGTTGTCTGCAATAATACTAGTGGTAGCATTGCCTGTTATAGTTGAGTTATTTATATCAGCTTGAATACTATGAGTAATAATAGTCCTAGTTGCAAGTCCTATACCGCCATAGATAATAATTAGAGTATCAGTACCAACTAACTGCGGAATAAAGGTTAGAATTGCTATATTGCTATTTACATCTGTAACTGTAAAAGTGCCGCCGTTGGTAATACCAGATAAGGTAAAACTACTAGCTATTACAGGAACATTATTACCAAAACTATCTTTTAAAATAGCAGTAAAGGTAATTGAGTTACTTATATTAATATTAATAGTAGCAGTACTTCCAGATACACTTGAGTTGTTTTTATCAGCTTGAACACTACTAGCAATAACTGTTCTAGTTGCAAGCACTACATCATCATAGGCAATAGTTAGAGTATTAGTGCCAGCTAATTGTTGAGTAAAGGTTAGAGTTGCTATATTGTTATTGGTATTTGTAACTGTAATAGTGCTACCGCTTGTAATACCTGTAAAGGTAAAACTACTAGCTATTACGGTAATATTATTGCCAAATCTGTCTTTTAAAATAGCAGTAAAGGTAATTGAGTTACTTGTATTAATATTAGTAGTAGCATTGCCTGTTATAGTTGAGTTATTTATATCAACTTGAATACTATGAGTAATAATAGTCCTAGTTGCAAGTTCTATACCACCATAGGCAATAGTTAGGGTATCAGTACCAACTAATTGCGGAGTAAAGGTTAGAGTTGCTATATTGTTATTAGTGTTTGCAGTCGTAACAGTGCCGCCGCTTGTAATACCTGTAAAGGTAAAACTACTAGCTATTACATTAACATTATTACCAAAACTATCTTTTAAAGTAGCAGTAAATGTAATTGAGTTACTTGTATTAATATTAGTACTAGCATTGCCTGTTATGGTTGAGTTATCTTTATTAGTCCTACCAAAAGAGGTAATAATGGTTCTAGTTGCAAGCACTACATCATCATAGGTAATAGTTAAGGTGTCAGTACCGACAGATTGTGGGGTAAAAGTTAGAGTTGCTATATTATTATTAGTATCTGTAACTGTAAAAGTGCCACCGTTTGTAATACCAGATAAAGTAAAACTACTAGCTATTGCAGGAATATTATTGTCAAAACTATCTTTTAAAATAACAGTAAAGGTGATTGAAACATCTGCACTAATACTAGTAGTAGCATTACCTGTTATAGTTGAGTTATCTTTATTGACCCTGCCATTACTTGTAATAATAGTCCTAGTTGCAAGCACTACATCATCATAGGTAATAGTCAAAGTATCAGTACCAACTAATTGCGGGGTAAAGGTTAGAGTTGCTATATTATTATTAGTATCTGTAACTGTAATAGTACCACCGTTTGTAATACCAGATAAAGTAAAACTACTAGCTATTGCAGGAACATTATTACCAAACCTGTCTTTTAAAATAGCGGTAAAGATAATTGAGTTGTCTGCAATAATACTAGTAGTAGCATTACCTGTTATAGTTGAGTTATCTTTATTGGCCCTGCCACTACTTGTAATAATAGTCCTAGTTGCAAGAAATATGCCATCATAGGTAATAGTTAGGGTATCAGTGCCAACTAATTGTGGGGTAAAAGTTAGAGTTGCTATATTGCTACTAATATCTGTAACTGTAAAAGTGCCACCGCTTGTAATACCTGCTAAGATAAAATTACTGGCTATTGCAGTAACATTATTGCCAAAACTATCTTTTAAAACAACTAAAAAACTAACAGAGGCACTACTATTAATATTAATAGTAGCAGTACTTCCAGATACACTTGAGTTATTTGCATCAGCTTGAATGTTATTTGTAATAACCGTCCTAGTTGCAAGTAGCACACCACCATAGACTATAGTTATGATATCAGTGCCGACAGATTGCGGAATAAAAGTTAGAGTTGCTAGATTGCCATTAAAAGCAGTAACTGTAACAGTGCCACCGCTTGTAATACCAGATAAAGTAAAACTACTAGCTATTGCAGTAATATTATTGCCAAAACTATCTTTTAAAACAACCAAAAAACTAACAGAGGCACTGGTGTTAGTATTAATAGTATTGCTAGGTAATACACTTGACATAGCTTGACTTACCATACCACTAGAGGTTATAACTATTCTACTGGCAAGCATTATCTCGTCATAAACAATAGTCAAGGTATCAGTGCCAACAAGTTGCGGGGTAAATGTTAGGGTTGCTAGATTATTACTTACACCTGTAACTGTAATAGTACCACCATTTGTAATACCAGATAAAGTAAAACTACTAGCCAATGGAGTAATGTTACTGGCAAATAATCCACCGTCTAAGCTGACTACAAAGCTAACACTAGTATCTGCACTAGTATTGATAGTATCAGCTATATCATCGTTATTAGCATCAAGGACAAAGTTAGCAGAGCAAGTCTTATTACTGTCTATAATAATAGTTAATGGATTACTTATGCCTTGACAATCACCAACCCAACTATAAAAAACATAATTAGTAGTTGCCACAGCTGTTAGGGTAATACTACTATTAAAACTTATATCGTTCTGTGAGCAATCTGTGTTTACAGCACCGCAACTAATATTTACTGAGCTAATATTGCCCTTGCTTGTTCTTATGATATTTAGAGTATATGTTGGGTAAAAATAAAAAACATACACAGCACCGCTAGCACTTGAGCCATCATTACTTTCATCGCCATTAATACCTGTAGCATTACTATCCTCAAAATAAGCACCTACTGCCAAGGTATTACCGTCATTATTTAATGCAATACTTTGTCCAAAAACATCAAAGGTATCTATATTACTAGCTTTTATATAGGCTTCTTGCGTCCAAGTGCCACTACGGGTAAAAACATACACTGCACCACTATTAAGTGCATTATTATTACTGTCATCACCATTAATACCTGTAGCATTACTGCCCTCAAAACCAGCACTTACTACCAGGATATTACCGTCATTATTTAATGCAATACTTTGTCCAAACCTATCATCACTGCCTGTATTACTGGCTTTTATATAGGCTTCTTGCGTCCAAATGCCACTACTACTACGAGTAAAGACATATACAGCACCACTACCGCTTGAGTCATCATTACTTTCATCGCCATTAATACCTGTGGCATTACTATCCTCCAAATAAGCACCTACTGCCAAGGTATTACCGTCACTACTTAATGTAATATTAAGTCCAAAAAGATCGCTACTATCTGTATTACTAGCTTTTATATAGGCTTGTTGTGTCCAAGTGCCACTACGGGTAAAAACATACACTGCACCGCTAGCACTTGAGCCATCATTACTTTCATCACCATTAATACCTGTGGCATTACTATCCTCAGCAATAGCACCTACTGCCAAGGTATTACCGTCATTACTTAATGCAACACTATATCCAAAAGCATCGTCACTGCCTGTATTACTGGCTTTTATGTAGGCTTCTTGCATCCAAGTGGTACTACGAGTAAAAACATACACAGCACCGCTATCGATTGCACTATTATCACTTTCACCACCATTAATACCTGTGGCATTGCTACCCTCGCCAATAGCACCAACTGCCAAGGTATTACCGTCACTACTTAATGCAACACTATATCCAAACTGATCAAATCTACCTGTATTACTAGCTTTTATATAGACTTCTTGCGTCCAAGTGGTACTACTACGGGTAAAAACATACACAGCACCACTATTAAGTGCACTAGCATTACTTTCATCACCATTAATACCTGTGGCATTACTATCCTCAAAATAAGCACCTACTGCCAAGGTATTGCCGTCACTACTTAATGCAATACTTTGTCCAAACCTATCATTATTACCTGTATTACTGGCTTTTATATAGGCTTCTTGTATCCAAATGCCACTAGTGGTACTACTACGAGTAAAGACATACACTGCACCGCTATTACTTGAGCCATCATTACTTTCATCACCATTAATACCTGTGGCATTGCTATCCTCGTTAATAGTACTTACTGCCAAGGTATTACCATCATTACTTAATGCAACACTATATCCAAACTGATCCAAGTTACCTGTATTACTTGCCTTTATATAGGCTTGTTGTGCCCATTCTGGACTACCTGTTTGAGTTTCTGCATTAATGTTTGCAACAAAAACTATGTATGGTGTAATAACTAATATTAATAGTTTTATGTATTTTTTCATATTAAACAAAAAATAAAAATATTTCTTGTTATTTTACTTTATAAGGTTTATAGTATGTAACAATAAGTAAGACTGATTTATTGTTAATATATAAGAATTACATAGTGTCTTTGTGGTATAGATAATAATTATAGCAAAAAACAAGCAAAGATTATTTTAAAAAATTATTTGTAACTACCAAGAGTATTATAAATATCTGTTATCTCTGATTCTGATAATCCAAGTCCTTGAGTTGTGTTTAAGAATATTTGTATATTATTATTTGAGGTAATAAATAATAATATTAAATTACTATCTATTATCGTTAAACTGTCTTTACCATCAATATCTAAAGAATTTCTAAATTTAGCTAAATATTCATAAATACTATTTATTCTGTTATTGTTTAATCCTTCTATGCCGCCAATTTTAACACTAGTATTTAAGAAAGTATTAGAGCTATTTTTTGAGGTAATAAATAATAAAATTAGTTTACTGTCTATTGTAGTTAAATAACCATCTTCGTCGATGTCTAAATTAAAATTAGGCTCAATAGTAATAGTTGCAAGTAGCACACCATCATAGGTAATAGTTATGGTGTCAGTGCCGACAGATTGCGGAATAAAAGTTAGAGTTGCTATATTGCTATTTACACTTGTAACTGTAAAAGTGCCACCGCTTGTAATACCAGATAAAGTAAAACTACTAGCTATTGCAGTAATATTATTGCCAAAACTATCTTTTAAAACAACCAAAAAACTAACAGAGGCACTGGTGTTAGTATTAATAGTATTGCTAGGTAATACACTTGACATAGCTTGACTTACCATACCAATAGAGGTTATAACTATTCTACTGGCAAGCATTATCTCGTCATAAACAATAGTCAAGATATCAGTGCCAACAAGTTGCGGGGTAAATGTTAGGGTTGCTAGATTATTACTTACACCTGTAACTGTAATAGTACCACCATTTGTAATACCAGATAAAGTAAAACTACTAGCCAATGGAGTAATGTTACTGGCAAATAATCCACCGTCTAAGCTGACTACAAAGCTAACACTAGTATCTGCACTAGTATTGATAGTATCAGCTATATCATCGTTATTAGCATCAAGGACAAAGTTAGCAGAGCAAGTCTTATTACTGTCTATAATAATAGTTAATGGATTACTTGTACCTTGACAATCACCAACCCAACTATAAAAAACATAATTAGTAGTTGCCACAGCTGTTAGGGTAATACTACTATTAAAACTTATATCGTTCTGTGAGCAATCTGTGTTTACAGCACCGCAACTAATATTTACTGAGCTAATATTGCCCTTGCTTGTTCTTATGATATTTAGGCTATATACATCTATATTAAACACATACACAGCACCGCTATTAGTTGAGTTATTATTTTCATTGCCATTAATACCTGTGGCATTACTATCCTCAGCAATAGCACCTACTGCCAAGGTATTACCGTCATTACTTAATGCAATACTTCGCCCAAAATTATCATTACTACCTGTATTACTGGCTTTTATGTAGGCCTGTTGCATCCAAGTGCCACTACGGGTAAAAACATACACTGCACCACTACTGAATAAGTTATTATCACTATCATCGCCATTAATACCTGTGGCATTGCTATCCTCCAAATAAGCACCGACTGCCAAGGTACTACCATCATTACTTAATGCAACACTAAATCCAAAAAAATCACCACTATTTATATCACTGGCTTTTATATAGGCTTCTTGTATCCAAGTACTACTACTACTGGTAAAAACATATACAGCACCGCTAGAATTAAAACTATTATTACTTTCATTGCCATTAATACCTGTGGCATTGCTATCCTCCAAATAAGCACCGACTGCCAAGGTACTACCATCATTACTTAATGCAATACTAAATCCAAAATTATCATCACTGCCTGTATTACTGGCTTTTATATAGGCCTGTTGCGTCCAAGTACTACTACTACGGGTAAAAACATACACAGCACCGCTATCGTCTAAACTATTATTACTATCATCACCATTAATACCTTTGGCATTGCTACTCTCGCTAATAGCACCGACTGCCAAGGTACTACCATCATTACTTAATGCAACACTAAATCCAAAATTATCACCACTGTCTGTATTACTGGCTTTTATATAGGCCTGTTGCATCCAAGTGCCACTACGGGTAAAAACATACACAGCACCGCTATCGCTTGAGTCATCATTACTTTCACCACCATTAAGTGCCTGTGGCATTGCTATCCTCCAAATAAGCACCTACTGCCAAGGTATTACCGTCACTACTTAATGTAATATTAAATCCAAAAATATCGCTACTATCTGTATTACTGGCTTTTATATAGGCTTCTTGCGTCCAAGTGCCACTACTACTACGAGTAAAGACATATACAGCACCACTACTGCTTGCACTACCATTACTTTCATCACCATTAATACCTGTGGCATTGCTATCCTCACTATTAGCACCTACTGCCAAGGTATTACCGTCACTACTTAATGCAACACTATATCCAAACTGATCAAAGCTACCTGTATTACTGGCTTTTATATAGGCTTCTTGTATCCAAGTGCCACTACTACTACGAGTAAAGACATATACAGCACCACTACCGCTTGCACTACCATTACTTTCATTACCATTAATACCTGTGGCATTGCTATCCTCGCCAATAGTACTTACTGCCAAGGTATTACCATCACTACTTAATGCAACACTTTCTCCAAAATTATCGCCACCGCCTGTATTACTGGCTTTTATGTAGGCTTGTTGTGCCCATTCTGAACTACCTGTTTGAGTTTCTGCATTAATGTTTGCAACAAAAACTATGTATGGTGTAATAACTAATATTAATAGTTTTATGTATTTTTTCATATTAAACAAAAAATAAAAATATTTCTTGTCATTTTACTTTATAAGGTTTATGGTATGTAATAATAAGCAAGGCTTATTTATTGTTAATATATAAGAATTACATAGTGTCTTTGTGGTATAGATAATAATTATAGCAAAAAACAAGCAAAGATTATTTTAAAAAATTACTTATAACTACCAAGAGTATTATAAATATCTGTTATCTCTGATTCTGATAATCCAAGTCCTTGAGTTGTGTTTAAGAATATTTGTATATTATTATTTGAGGTAATAAATAATAATATTAAATTACTATCTATTATCGTTAAACTGTCTTTACCGTCAATATCTAAAGAATTTCTAAATTTAGCTAAATATTCATAAATACTATTTATTCTGTTATTGTTTAATCCTTCTATGCCGCCAATTTTAACACTAGTATTTAAGAAAGTATTAGAGCTATTTTTTGAGGTAATAAATAATAAAATTAGTTTACTGTCTATTGTAGTTAAATAACCATCCTCGTCGATGTCTAAATTAAAATTAGGCTCAACAGTAATAGTAATAGTTGCAAGTAGCACACCATCATAGGTAATAGTTATGGTGTCAGTGCCGACAGATTGCGGAATAAAAGTTAGAGTTGCTAGATTGCCATTAAAAGCAGTAACTGTAATAGTACCACCGCTTGTAATACCAGATAAAGTAAAACTACTAGCTATTGCAGTAATATTATTGCCAAAACTATCTTTTAAAACAACCAAAAAACTAACAGAGGCACTACTACTAATATTAATAGTAGCAGTACTTCCAGATACACTTGAGTTATTTGCATCAGCTTGAATGTTATTTGTAATAACCGTCCTAGTTGCAAGTAGCACACCACCATAGACTATAGTTATGATATCAGTGCCGACAGATTGCGGAATAAAAGTTAGAGTTGCTAGATTGCCATTAAAAGCAGTAACTGTAACAGTGCCACCGCTTGTAATACCAGATAAAGTAAAACTACTAGCTATTGCAGTAATATTATTGCCAAAACTATCTTTTAAAACAACCAAAAAACTAACAGAGGCACTGGTGTTAGTATTAATAGTATTGCTAGGTAATACACTTGACATAGCTTGACTTACCATACCAATAGAGGTTATAACTATTCTACTGGCAAGCATTATCTCGTCATAAACAATAGTCAAGATATCAGTGCCAACAAGTTGCGGGGTAAATGTTAGGGTTGCTAGATTATTACTTACACCTGTAACTGTAATAGTACCACCATTTGTAATACCAGATAAAGTAAAACTACTAGCCAATGGAGTAATGTTACTGGCAAATAATCCACCGTCTAAGCTGACTACAAAGCTAACACTAGTATCTGCACTAGTATTGATAGTATCAGCTATATCATCGTTATTAGCATCAAGGACAAAGTTAGCAGAGCAAGTCTTATTACTGTCTATAATAATAGTTAATGGATTACTTATGCCTTGACAATCACCAACCCAACTATAAAAAACATAATTAGTAATTGCCACAGCTGTTAGGGTAATACTACTATTAAAACTTATATCGTTCTGTGAGCAATCTGTGTTTACAGCACCGCAACTAATATTTACTGAGCTAATATTGCCCTTACTTGTTCTTATGATATTTAGAGTATATGTTGGGTAAAAATAAAAAACATACACAGCACCGCTAGCACTTGAGCTACTATTACTTTCATCACCATTAATACCTGTAGCATTACTATCCTCAAAATAAGCACCTACTGCCAAGGTACTACCATTATCACTTAATGCAACACTTTGTCCAAAAACATCAAAGAACTCTGTATTACTAGCTTTTATATAGGCCTCTTGCATCCAAGTGCCACTACGGGTAAAAACATACACTGCACCACTACTGCCTGAACTATTATCACTATCATCGCCATTAATACCTGTGGCATTGCTATCCTCCAAATAAGCACCAACTGCCAAGGTATTACCGTCATTACTTAATGCAACACTATATCCAAAAAAATCACCACTATTTATATCACTGGCTTTTATATAGGCTTCTTGTATCCAAGTGGTACTACGGGTAAAAACATACACTGCACCACTACTGAATAAGTTATTATCACTATCATCGCCATTAATACCTGTGGCATTACTATCCTCGCCAATAGCACCTACTGCCAAGGTATTACCGTCACTACTTAATGCAATACTTTGTCCAAACCTATCATCACTGCCTGTATTACTGGCTTTTATATAGGCTTCTTGTATCCAAATGCCACTAGTAGTACTACTACGAGTAAAGACATACACTGCACCGCTATTACTTGAGCCATCATTACTTTCATCACCATTAATACCTGTGGCATTGCTATCCTCGTTAATAGTACTTACTGCCAGGGTATTACCGTCACTACTTAATGCAACACTTTGTCCAAACCTATCATTATTACCTGTATTACTGGCTTTTATGTAGGCTTCTTGCATCCAAGTGGTACTACGAGTAAAAACATACACAGCACCGCTAGCACTTGAGTCATCATTACTTTCACCACCATAAGTGCCTGTGGCATTGCTACTCTCGCTAACAGCACCTACTGCCAAGGTATTACCGTCACTACTTAATGCAACACTATATCCAAACTGATCAAAGCTACCTGTATTACTAGCTTTTATATAGACTTCTTGCGTCCAAGTGGTACTACTACGGGTAAAAACATATACAGCACCACTATTAGTTGCACTAGCATTACTTTCATCACCATTAATACCTGTGGCATTACTATCCTCAAAATAAGCACCTACTGCCAAGGTATTGCCGTCACTACTTAATGCAATACTTTGTCCAAACCTATCATTATTACCTGTATTACTGGCTTTTATATAGGCTTCTTGTATCCAAATGCCACTAGTAGTACTACTACGAGTAAAGACATACACTGCACCGCTATTACTTGAGCCATCATTACTTTCATCACCATTAATACCTGTGGCATTGCTATCCTCGTTAATAGTACTTACTGCCAAGGTATTACCATCACTACTTAATGCAACACTTTGTCCAAACTGATCCAAGTTACCTGTATTACTTGCCTTTATATAGGCTTGTTGTGCCCATTCTGGACTACCTGTTTGAGTTTCTGCATTAATGTTTGCAACAAAAACTATGTATGGTGTAATAACTAATATTAATAGTTTTATGTATTTTTTCATATTAAACAAAAAATAAAAATATTTCTTGTTATTTTACTTTATAAGGTTTATAGTATGTAACAATAAGTAAGACTGATTTATTGTTAATATATAAGAATTACATAGTGTCTTTGTGGTATAGATAATAATTATAGCAAAAAACAAGCAAAGATTATTTTAAAAAATTATTTGTAACTACCAAGAGTATTATAAATATCTGTTATCTCTGATTCTGATAATCCAAGTCCTTGAGTTGTGTTTAAGAATATTTGTATATTATTATTTGAGGTAATAAATAATAATATTAAATTACTATCTATTATCGTTAAACTGTCTTTACCGTCAATATCTAAAGAATTTCTAAATTTAGCTAAATATTCATAAATACTATTTATTCTGTTATTGTTTAATCCTTCTATGCCGCCAATTTTAACACTAGTATTTAAGAAAGTATTAGAGCTATTTTTTGAGGTAATAAATAATAAAATTAGTTTACTGTCTATTGTAGTTAAATAACCATCCTCGTCGATGTCTAAATTAAAATTAGGCTCAACAGTAATAGTAATAGTTGCAAGTAGCACACCATCATAGGTAATAGTTATGGTGTCAGTGCCGACAGATTGCGGAATAAAAGTTAGAGTTGCTAGATTGCCATTAAAAGCAGTAACTGTAATAGTACCACCGCTTGTAATACCAGATAAAGTAAAACTACTAGCTATTGCAGTAATATTATTGCCAAAACTATCTTTTAAAACAACCAAAAAACTAACAGAGGCACTACTACTAATATTAATAGTAGCAGTACTTCCAGATACACTTGAGTTATTTGCATCAGCTTGAATGTTATTTGTAATAACCGTCCTAGTTGCAAGTAGCACACCACCATAGACTATAGTTATGATATCAGTGCCGACAGATTGCGGAATAAAAGTTAGAGTTGCTAGATTGCCATTAAAAGCAGTAACTGTAACAGTGCCACCGCTTGTAATACCAGATAAAGTAAAACTACTAGCTATTGCAGTAATATTATTGCCAAAACTATCTTTTAAAACAACCAAAAAACTAACAGAGGCACTGGTGTTAGTATTAATAGTATTGCTAGGTAATACACTTGATGTAGCTTGACTTACCATACCAATAGAGGTTATAACTATTCTACTGGCAAGCATTATCTCGTCATAAACAATAGTCAAGATATCAGTGCCAACAAGTTGCGGGGTAAATGTTAGGGTTGCTAGATTATTACTTACACCTGTAACTGTAATAGTACCACCATTTGTAATACCAGATAAAGTAAAACTACTAGCCAATGGAGTAATGTTACTGGCAAATAATCCACCGTCTAAGCTGACTACAAAGCTAACACTAGTATCTGCACTAGTATTGATAGTATCAGCTATATCATCGTTATTAGCATCAAGGACAAAGTTAGCAGAGCAAGTCTTATTACTGTCTATAATAATAGTTAATGGATTACTTATGCCTTGACAATCACCAACCCAACTATAAAAAACATAATTAGTAGTTGCCACAGCTGTTAGGGTAATACTACTATTAAAACTTATATCGTTCTGTGAGCAATCTGTGTTTACAGCACCGCAATTAATATTTACTGAGCTAATATTGCCCTTGCTTGTTCTTATGATATTTAGAGTATATGTTGGGTAAAAATAAAAAACATACACAGCACCGCTAGCACTTGAGCCATCATTACTTTCATCGCCATTAATACCTGTAGCATTACTATCCTCAAAATAAGCACCTACTGCCAAGGTATTACCGTCATTATTTAATGCAATACTTTGTCCAAAAACATCAAAGGTATCTATATTACTAGCTTTTATATAGGCTTCTTGCGTCCAAGTGCCACTACGGGTAAAAACATACACTGCACCACTATTAAGTGCATTATTATTACTGTCATCACCATTAATACCTGTAGCATTACTGCCCTCAAAACCAGCACTTACTACCAGGATATTACCGTCATTATTTAATGCAATACTTTGTCCAAACCTATCATCACTGCCTGTATTACTGGCTTTTATATAGGCTTCTTGCGTCCAAATGCCACTACTACTACGAGTAAAGACATATACAGCACCACTACCGCTTGAGTCATCATTACTTTCATCGCCATTAATACCTGTGGCATTACTATCCTCCAAATAAGCACCTACTGCCAAGGTATTACCGTCACTACTTAATGTAATATTAAGTCCAAAAAGATCGCTACTATCTGTATTACTAGCTTTTATATAGGCTTGTTGTGTCCAAGTGCCACTACGGGTAAAAACATACACTGCACCGCTAGCACTTGAGCCATCATTACTTTCATCACCATTAATACCTGTGGCATTACTATCCTCAAAATAAGCACTTACTGCCAAGGTACTACCATCATTACTTAATGCAACACTTTCTCCAAAAGCATCGCCACCACCTGTATTACTGGCTTTTATGTAGGCCTGTTGCATCCAAGTGCCACTACGGGTAAAAACATACACAGCACCGCTATCGATTGCACTATTATCACTTTCACCACCATTAATACCTGTGGCATTACTTTCCTCGCCAATAGCACCAACTGCCAAGGTATTACCGTCACTACTTAATGCAACACTATATCCAAACTGATCAAATCTACCTGTATTACTAGCTTTTATATAGACTTCTTGCGTCCAAGTGGTACTACTACGGGTAAAAACATACACAGCACCACTATTAAGTGCACTAGCATTACTTTCATCACCATTAATACCTGTGGCATTACTATCCTCAAAATAAGCACCTACTGCCAAGGTATTGCCGTCACTACTTAATGCAATACTTTGTCCAAACCTATCATTATTACCTGTATTACTGGCTTTTATATAGGCTTCTTGTATCCAAATGCCACTAGTAGTACTACTACGAGTAAAGACATACACTGCACCGCTATTACTTGAGCCATCATTACTTTCATTACCATTAATACCTGTGGCATTGCTATCCTCGCTAATAGTACTTACTGCCAAGGTATTACCGTCACTACTTAATGCAACACTTTGTCCAAACCTATCATTATTACCTGTATTACTGGCTTTTATGTAGGCTTGTTGTGCCCATTCTGGACTACCTGTTTGAGTTTCTGCATTAATGTTTGTAACAAAAACAATATATGGTGTAATAACTAATATTAATAGTTTTATGTATTTTTTCATATTAAACAAAAAATAAAAATATTTCTTGTCATTTTACTTTATAAGGTTTATAGTATGTAATAATAAGCAAGGCTTATTTATTGTTAATATATAAGAATTACATAGTGTCTTTGTGGTATAGATAATAATTATAGCAAAAAACAAGCAAAGATTATTTTAAAAAATTATTTGTAACTACCAAGAGTATTATAAATATCTGTTATCTCTGATTCTGATAATCCAAGTCCTTGAGTTGTGTTTAAGAATATTTGTATATTATTATTTGAGGTAATAAATAATAATATTAAATTACTATCTATTATCGTTAAACTGTCTTTACCATCAATATCTAAAGAATTTCTAAATTTAGCTAAATATTCATAAATACTATTTATTCTGTTATTGTTTAATCCTTCTATGCCGCCAATTTTAACACTAGTATTTAAGAAAGTATTAGAGCTATTTTTTGAGGTAATAAATAATAAAATTAGTTTACTGTCTATTGTAGTTAAATAACCACCCTCGTCGATGTCTAAATTAAAATTAGGCTCAACAGTAATAGTAATAGTTGCAAGTAGCACACCATCATAGGTAATAGTTATGGTGTCAGTGCCGACAGATTGCGGAATAAAAGTTAGAGTTGCTAGATTGCCATTAAAAGCAGTAACTGTAATAGTACCACCGCTTGTAATACCAGATAAAGTAAAACTACTAGCTATTGCAGTAATATTATTGCCAAAACTATCTTTTAAAACAACCAAAAAACTAACAGAGGCACTACTATTAATATTAATAGTATTGCTAGGTAATACACTTGACATAGCTTGACTTACCATACCACTAGAGGTTATAACTATTCTACTGGCAAGCATTATCTCGTCATAAACAATAGTCAAGATATCAGTGCCAACAAGTTGCGGGGTAAATGTTAGGGTTGCTAGATTATTACTTACACCTGTAACTGTAATAGTACCACCATTTGTAATACCAGATAAAGTAAAACTACTAGCTATTGCAGTAATATTATTGCCAAAACTATCTTTTAAAACAACCAAAAAACTAACAGAGGCACTGGCGTTAGTATTAATAGTATTGCTAGGTAATACACTTGACATAGCTTGACTTACTATACCACTAGAGGTTATAACTATTCTACTGGCAAGCATTATCTCGTCATAAACAATAGTCAAGGTATCAGTGCCAACAAGTTGCGGGGTAAATGTTAGGGTTGCTAGATTATTACTTACACCTGTAACTGTAATAGTACCACCATTTGTAATACCAGATAAAGTAAAACTACTAGCCAATGGAGTAATGTTACTGGCAAATAATCCACCGTCTAAGCTGACTACAAAACTAACACTAGTATCTGCACTAGTATTGATAGTATCAGCTATATCATCGTTATTAGCATCAAGGACAAAATTAGCAGAGCAAGTCTTATTACTGTCTATAATAATAGTTAATGGATTACTTATGCCTTGACAATCACCAACCCAACTATAAAAAACATAATTAGTAGTTGCCACAGCTGTTAGGGTAATACTACTATTTAAACTTATATCGTTCTGTGAGCAATCTGTGTTTACAGCACCGCAACTAATATTTACTGAGCTAATATTGCCCTTGCTTGTTCTTATGATATTTAGAGTATATGTTGGGTAAAAATAAAAAACATACACAGCACCACTATTAGTTGAGTTATTATTTTCATTGCCATTAATACCTGTAGCATTACTATCCTCAAAATAAGCACCTATTGCCAAGGTACTACCATTATCACTTAATGCAATACTTTGTCCAAAAACATCACTACTGCCTGTATTACTGGCTTTTATGTAGGCTTGTTGCATCCAAGTACCACTGCGGGTAAAAACATACACTGCACCGCTAGCACCTGCACTACTATTACTATCATCGCCATTAATACCTGTGGCATTACTATCCTCGTTAATAGCACCAACTGCCAAGGTATTACCGTCATTACTTAATGCAACACTATATCCAAAAAAATCACCACTATTTATATCACTGGCTTTTATATAGGCTTCTTGTATCCAAGTGGTACTACGGGTAAAAACATACACTGCACCACTACTGAATAAGTTATTATCACTATCATCGCCATTAATACCTGTGGCATTGCTACCCTCGCCAATAGCACCTACTGCCAAGGTATTACCGTCACTACTTAATGCAACACTATATCCAAACTGATCAAAGCTACCTGTATTACTGGCTTTTATGTAGGCTTCTTGTGTCCAAGTGCCACTACGGGTAAAAACATATACTGCACCGCTAGCACCTGCACTACTATTACTTTCATCGCCATTAATACCTGTGGCATTACTACTCTCGTTAATAGCACTTACTGCCAAGGTATTACCGTCAGCACTTAATGCAATACTAAATCCAAAATTATCACCACCACCTGTATTACTGGCTTTTATGTAGGCTTCTTGCGTCCAAATGCCACTACTACTAGTAAAAACATACACAGCACCGCTAGCACTTGAGTCATCATTACTTTCATCGCCATTAATACCTGTGGCATTACTATCCTCGTCAATAGCACTTACTGCCAAGGTATTACCGTCACTACTTAATGTAATATTAAATCCAAAAATATCGCTACTATCTGTATTACTGGCTTTTATGTAGGCTTCTTGCGTCCAAGTGCCACTAGTGGTACGAGTAAAAACATACACAGCACCACTATTAAGTGCACTAGCATTACTTTCATCACCATTAATACCTGCGGCATTGCTATCCTCATAAATAGCACCTACTGCCAAGGTATTACCATCATTACTTAATGCAACACTATATCCAAAAGCATCGCCACCGCCTGTATTACTTGCTTTTATGTATGCTTCTTGTATCCAAATGCCACTAGTAGTACTACTACGAGTAAAGACATATACAGCACCGCTAGCACTTGAGTCATCATTACTTTCATCACCATTAATACCTGTGGCATTGCTATCCTCGTTAATAGTACTTACTGCCAAGGTATTACCGTCACTACTTAATGCAACACTTTGTCCAAACCTATCATTATTACCTGTATTACTGGCTTTTATGTAGGCTTGTTGTGCCCATTCTGGACTACCTGTTTGAGTTTCTGCATTAATGTTTGTAACAAAAACTATGTATGGTGTAATAAATAATATTAATAGTTTTATGTATTTTTTCATATTAAACAAAAAATAAAAATATTTCTTGTCATTTTACTTTATAAGGTTTATGGTATGTAATAATAAGCAAGGCTTATTTATTGTTAATATATAAGAATTACATAGTGTCTTTGTGGTATAGATAATAATTATAGCAAAAAACAAGCAAAGATTATTTTAAAAAATTACTTATAACTACCAAGAGTATTATAAATATCTGTTATCTCTGATTCTGATAATCCAAGTCCTTGAGTTGTGTTTAAGAATATTTGTATATTATTATTTGAGGTAATAAATAATAATATTAAATTACTATCTATTATCGTTAAACTGTCTTTACCGTCAATATCTAAAGAATTTCTAAATTTAGCTAAATATTCATAAATACTATTTATTCTGTTATTGTTTAATCCTTCTATGCCGCCAATTTTAACACTAGTATTTAAGAAAGTATTAGAGCTATTTTTTGAGGTAATAAATAATAAAATTAGTTTACTGTCTATTGTAGTTAAATAACCACCCTCGTCGATGTCTAAATTAAAATTAGGCTCAACAGTAATAGTAATAGTTGCAAGTAGCACACCATCATAGGTAATAGTTATGGTGTCAGTGCCAACAAGTTGCGGAATAAAAGTTAGAGTTGCTAGATTGCCATTAAAAGCAGTAACTGTAACAGTGCCACCGCTTGTAATACCAGATAAAGTAAAACTACTAGCTATTGCAGTAATATTATTGCCAAAACTATCTTTTAAAACAACCAAAAAACTAACAGAGGCGCTGGTGTTAGTATTAATAGTATTGCTAGGTAATACACTTGACATAGCTTGACTTACCATACCACTAGAGGTTATAACTATTCTACTGGCAAGCATTATCTCGTCATAAACAATAGTCAAGATATCAGTGCCAACAAGTTGCGGGGTAAATGTTAGGGTTGCTAGATTATTACTTACACCTGTAACTGTAATAGTACCACCATTTGTAATACCAGATAAAGTAAAACTACTAGCCAATGGAGTAATGTTACTGGCAAATAATCCACCGTCTAAGCTGACTACAAAGCTAACACTAGTATCTGCACTAGTATTGATAGTATCAGCTATATCATCGTTATTAGCATCAAGGACAAAGTTAGCAGAGCAAGTCTTATTACTGTCTATAATAATAGTTAATGGATTACTTGTACCTTGACAATCACCAACCCAACTATAAAAAACATAATTAGTAGTTGCCACAGCTGTTAGGGTAATACTACTATTAAAACTTATATCGTTCTGTGAGCAATCTGTGTTTACAGCACCGCAACTAATATTTACTGAGCTAATATTGCCCTTGCTTGTTCTTATGATATTTAGGCTATATACATCTATATTAAACACATACACAGCACCGCTAGCACTTGAGCTACTATTACTTTCATCGCCATTAATACCTGTGGCATTACTATCCTCGTTAATAGCACCAACTGCCAAGGTATTACTGTCAGCACTTAATGCAACACTTTGTCCAAAAACATCAAAGAACTCTGTATTACTAGCTTTTATATAGGCCTGTTGCATCCAAGTGGTACTACGGGTAAAAACATACACTGCACCACTACTGAATAAGTTATTATCACTATCATCGCCATTAATACCTGTGGCATTGCTACTCTCGCCAATAGCACCTACTGCCAAGGTACTACCATCATTACTTAATGCAACACTATATCCAAACTGATTAAAGATATCTGTATTACTGGCTTTTATATAGGCTTCTTGTATCCAAGTGCCACTACTACTACGAGTAAAGACATATACAGCACCACTACCGCTTGCACTATTATTACTTTCATCGCCATTAATACCTGTGGCATTACTACTCTCGTTAATAGCACCTACTGCCAAGGTACTACCATCATTACTTAATGCAATACTTTGTCCAAACCTATCATTATCGCCTGTATTACTGGCTTTTATGTAGGCTTCTTGTGTCCAAATGCCACTACGGGTAAAAACATATACAGCACCGCTAGCACTTGAGCCATCATTACTTTCATCGCCATTAATACCTGTGGCATTACTACTCTCGTTAATAGCACTTACTGCCAAGGTATTACCGTCAGCACTTAATGCAATACTAAATCCAAAATTATCACCACCACCTGTATTACTGGCTTTTATGTAGGCTTCTTGCGTCCAAATGCCACTACTACTAGTAAAAACATACACAGCACCGCTAGCACTTGAGTCATCATTACTTTCATCGCCATTAATACCTGTGGCATTACTATCCTCAAAATAAGCACCTACTGCCAAGGTACTACCATCACTACTTAATGCAACACTATATCCAAACTGATCAAAGCTACCTGTATTACTAGCTTTTATATAGACTTCTTGCGTCCAAGTGGTACTACTACGGGTAAAAACATACACAGCACCACTATTAAGTGCACTAGCATTACTTTCATCACCATTAATACCTGTGGCATTACTTTCCTCGCCAATAGCACCAACTGCCAAGGTATTACCGTCATTACTTAATGCAATACTTTGTCCAAACCTATCAAAGCTACCTGTATTACTGGCTTTTATATAGGCTTCTTGTATCCAAATGCCACTAGTAGTACTACTACGAGTAAAAACATATACAGCACCGCTATCACTTGAGTCATCATTACTTTCATTACCATTAATACCTGTGGCATTACTATCCTCAGCAATAGTACTTACTGCCAAGGTATTACCATCACTACTTAATGCAACACTTTCTCCAAAATTATCGCCACCGCCTGTATTACTGGCTTTTATGTAGGCTTGTTGTGCCCATTCTGGACTACCTGTTTGAGTTTCTGCATTAATGTTTGCAACAAAAACTATGTATGGTGTAATAACTAATATTAATAGTTTTATGTATTTTTTCATATTAAACAAAAAATAAAAATATTTCTTGTCATTTTACTTTATAAGGTTTATGGTATGTAATAATAAGCAAGGCTTATTTATTGTTAATATATAAGAATTACATAGTGTCTTTGTGGTATAGATAATAATTATAGCAAAAAACAAGCAAAGATTATTTTAAAAAATTACTTATAACTACCAAGAGTATTATAAATATCTGTTATCTCTGATTCTGATAATCCAAGTCCTTGAGTTGTGTTTAAGAATATTTGTATATTATTATTTGAGGTAATAAATAATAATATTAAATTACTATCTATTATCGTTAAACTACCATTACCATCAATATCTAAAGAATTTCTAAATTTAGCTAAATATTCATAAATACTATTTATTCTGTTATTGTTTAATCCTTCTATGCCGCCAATTTTAACACTAGTATTTAAGAAAGTATTAGAGCTATTTTTTGAGGTAATAAATAATAAAATTAGTTTACTGTCTATTGTAGTTAAATAACCATCCTCGTCGATGTCTAAATTAAAATTAGGCTCAACAGTAATAGTAATAGTTGCTCCAATTCCAGCAACATATGCAGTAATAGTTGCTACACCAATACTAGTATTGCTTACAGTAAAGGTTAGAGTTGCTATACCATTTATGGCATTTATTGTAGTAAATGCCAGTCCGTTAGTATTAAAGGCAAGTATGGTAGCACTTGAGGTTTTAAATGTAGTAGTGCTGGTATCAGTAATTCTAATATTATTAAAGCTATCTCTTAGAGTTGCTACCAGAGTAATACTTACTGTGCTAGCTTCTATAATGGCTGTAGGCATAACAGTTAATAAGATATTATCTAATACTGATGCTTGTACGATAATTGTTCTAGTTGTAATTACAGCACCATTTACAGAGATAATTATAGCATCTGTTCCTGTTTTAGTAGCATTATAGGTAATACTTGCAGAGCCAGTATTAATATCAATATTAGTAATGGTAAAACTACCATAACTAGGGATATTACTAAATACTGCGGTAATACTACTACCAGAGGTATTGTTAGCAAATCTATCTCTTAATTGTACATCAAATGATATAGACAAGCCTGCTATTAGGGTATTAGTAACATTGCCTGATATAATAGAAGTTGATGCAAGTACAGTGTCTGGGTTAAATGTTATATTTTGAGTGCCAATAAATGCACCATCAACTGCAATATCTAAGTTTGCAACACCTGTAGTATTATTTGAGACACTTAATAAGTATGTACCTGTTTGACTTGTTGTTGTAAGTGAGCCAGTACCATTATTGTTTATAGTAAAAGTCACATTACCAGCAGCTGAGGTAAGACTATTGTCATTATTTCTACCCATTATAGTAATAGTAACAGCAATATTATTGCCAACAGTAGCAGTATTGCTTGACAATGTAAAACTAGAATCACTAGCACTTGCAACTGGTATTATAGTTATGTTAATAGTAGCACTAGTTATTTCAGTACCTGCTGTTAAACTAACAACAACACTAGTATCACCAGCAAAGTCATTTGATGGTTGGAACATGACATCGGTTGTGCTTGTAGCAGAGTTAGGACTTGCTTGAGAAAATGTTACAGTGCCACCATTAGCACTAGTACCAGACCAACTAACATTATCACCATCTAAATCAAAACCTGATAGGGTTGCTATTTTGCCTGCTTGACTACTACCTTGTATTATAGTGTTGGCTGTTATAGTAGTTGTTGGAGTAAACCCATTAGGGAATTCATAATTTGCTTTTCTGCCACCAAAGTCAGAATTATTTTGTCTTAGAACAAATTGTGACATTAGTCGAGCAATAGTGCCATTTGCAAACTGGTTGGATGGTTGAGTACTGCTCCACTCTCTGTCATAAAATCCTGGATAAAGGCTATAAACTGTATCGGCTGTTACTTGGGCATAAATTTGTGTTGCTGAGTCTGTTACTTGTAATAAATTAAAGGGATAAGCAGTACTATCATTTGAACTAATAGCTTTATCAGTAACGATGCCATACCAACTATTAACAAACCCAATACTACCATCAATAAATGTCCTTTCCTGAGAACTATTTAATATTAGAAAATGACCACCTAAATCATTAATAACACCTTGAAATGTGCTAGCAGCACTACCATTGTTATTAGTGCCTAATGCAGAATCTGCATAAATACTACCACCAAAAACAGATACATTAAAAAGACGATTATCAAAGGCATTAGTAATTACAGGGCCACTATTTGTTTCAATTACTGTTACTGTTACTGATTTTGTTGTAGTAGTATTAAATGCATCTTGTAAACTAATATTAATAACCCCTGTGCCTATGGTATCTGGGATTATAGTAAAGTAAAGATTAGCAGTAATTGGGGTACTACTTAATATCATTGTAGTAGCAATAGTATTAGTTGCAAAAGATACAACAGGTGCGGGGTTTGTGGTAAATATAGTATTACCACTAGTATTAATGGTAAATGTATTATTAACATTATCTAGGTCTGTAATACCAGTAATTGCTAATTGATAGTAAATAGTATTAGAGGCATTTTTATTGAAACTAATAGTATTAGTTGCTAAGGTAAAACTTGGTCTAGCATAAGTGACCACTGTTCTAGTTGCAAGCACTACATCATCATAGGTAATAGTTAAGGTGTCAGTACCGACAGATTGTGGGGTAAAAGTTAGAGTTGCTATATTGCTATTTACACTTGTAACTGTAAAAGTGCCACCGTTTGTAATACCAGATAAAGTAAAACTACTAGCTATTGCAGTGATATTATTGCCAAAACTATCTTTTAAAGTAGCGGTAAAGGTAATTGAATTGCCTGCAATAATATTAGTACTAGCATTACCTGTTATAGTTGAGTTATTTATATCAGCTTGAATGCTATGAGTAATAATAGTCCTAGTTGCAAGTCCTATACCGCCATAGGCAATAATTAGAGTATCAGTACCAACTAACTGCGGAATAAAGGTTAGAATTGCTATATTGCCATTTACATCTGTAACTGTAAAAGTGCCGCCGTTTGTAATACCAGATAAAGTAAAACTGCTAGCTATTGCAGGAATATTATTGCCAAAACTATCTTTTAAAGTAGCAGTAAATGTAATTGAGTTACTTATATTAATATTAGTGGTAGCATTGCCTGTTATGGTTGAGTTATCTTTACTAGTCCTGCCAAAAGAAGTAATAATGGTTCTAGTTGCAAGCACTACATCATCATAGGCAATAATTAGAGTATCAGTACCAACTAACTGCGGAATAAAGGTTAGAATTGCTATATTGCCATTTACATCTGTAACTGTAAAAGTGCCGCCGTTTGTAATACCAGATAAAGTAAAACTGCTAGCTATTGCAGGAATATTATTGCCAAAACTATCTTTTAAAGTAGCAGTAAATGTAATTGAGTTACTTATATTAATATTAGTGGTAGCATTGCCTGTTATAGTTGAGTTATTTATATCAGCTTGAATACTATGAGTAATAACCGTCCTAGTTGCAAGTAGTACATTATCATAGGCAATAATTAGAGTATCAGTACCAACTAACTGCGGAATAAAGGTTAGAATTGCTATATTGCTATTTACATCTGTAACTGTAAAAGTGCCGCCGTTGGTAATACCAGATAAAGTAAAACTACTAGCTATTGCAGTAATATTATTACCAAAACTATCCTTTAAAGTAGCAGTAAATGTAATTGAGTTACTTGTATTAATATTAGTACTAGCATTGCCTGTTATAGTTGAGTTATTTATATCAACTTGAATACTATGAGTAATAATAGTCCTAGTTGCAAGCACTACATCATCATAGGTAATAGTCAAAGTATCAGTACCAACTAATTGCGGGGTAAAGGTTAGAGTTGCTATATTATTATTAGTATCTGTAACTGTAATAGTACCACCGTTTGTAACGCCTGCTAAGGTAAAACTGCTAGCTATTACATTAACATTATTACCAAACCTGTCTTTTAAAATAGCGGTAAAGATAATTGAGTTGTCTGCAATAATATTAGTAGTAGTATTGCCTGTTATAGTTGAACTATCTTTATTGACCCTGCCATTACTTGTAATAATAGTCCTAGTTGCAAGCACTACATCATCATAGGCAATAGTTAGGTTGTCAGTACCAACTAATTGCGGAGTAAAGGTTAGAGTTGCTATATTGCTATTGGTGTTTGTGTTTGTAACTGTAACTGTGCCACTGTTAGTAACACCTGTAAAGGTAAAACTGCTAGCTATTGCAGTAATATTATTGCCAAATCTGTCTTTTAAAATAGCGGTAAAGATAATTGAGTTGTCTGCAATAATATTAGTAGTAATATTACCTGTTATAGTTGAACTATCTTTATTGACCCTGCCATTACTTGTAATAATAGTCCTAGTTGCAAGCACTACATCATCATAGGCAATAGTTAGGTTGTCAGTACCAACTAATTGCGGAGTAAAGGTTAGAGTTGCTATATTGCTATTGGTGTTTGTGTTTGTAACTGTAATAGTGCCACTGTTAGTAACACCTGTAAAGGTAAAACTGCTAGCTATTGCAGTAACATTGTTACCAAAACTATCCTTTAAAATAGCAGTAAAGGTAATTGAGTTGTCTGCACTAATATTAGTGGTAGCATTACCTGTTATAGTTGAATTATCTTTATCAACTTTACCAGCAAAGGTAGTAATTGTTCTTGATGCAATTACAGTGCCATTTACAGATATAACCATAGTATCTGTACCTGCTTTGCTAGCATTATAAGTAATACTTGCAGAGCCAGTATTAATATTAACATTAGTAATGGTAAAACTACCATAAATAATATTGCTAGGAGTGTTATTAAAATCTACTACGATACTACCAGAAGTGTTATTATCAAATGTATCTCTTAATTGCACATTAAATGAAAAGGAATTATTTGCTATTAAATTAGTATTGATAACTCCTGATACTCTTGAATTTACAGTTGCAATACCTGAATTAAATGTTACACTTTGAGTGCCAATAGTCGCGCCATCAACTGCAATAGTTATAGTTGTAGTACCTGATATAGTATTTGATATGCTTAATAAATAAACACCTGTTTGGCTTGTTGTACTAAGTGAGGCAGTACCATTATTGCTTATAGTAAAAGTTACATTGCCAGCGATTAGATTATTGCTAAAATCTAATATAGTAATAGTAGTATTAATGCTACTGCCAACACTGGCATTATTACTTGATAGTGTAAAACTAGAATCATTAGCACTTGCGCCTGGAACTACATTTATATTTATAGTAGCATTAGTTGTTTTATTATTAGCTGTTAGACTAACAATAACAGTAGTAGTGCCAGCAAAACTAGAACTTGCTTGATAAAAAACACTAACAGTGCTAGTAGATGCTAAGGTATTAGTTACACTAAATGTTATAGTGCCACCACTAGTGCTAGTACCAGACCATACAATATTATCGCCATCTAAATCAAAGCCAGATAGGGTTGCTATTTTACCTGCTTGGTCACTATCTTGTGTTAGTGTTGCCATGCTATTTGCTATATCAAGTGCTGGTAAACCCGATGGTAATTCAAAAAAACCGTCATCAACAGTACCGCCTCTGTCACCACATGGTCTATCATTAAAATCTCCACTATTTTGATAGTGAAAACAACTACCAGCAGGACCATCGGCAAAACTACCTGCACCGATAAAATCATATCTACCTGGAGCAATTATCTCATTATTAGCACTACTAGGTAGAGGGTCAAAAGTAATAAAATCACCTAGCACAGTAGTCCAAGTTGCATTCTCACCTGATACACCAAAACCTGTAATATCAGCCGCTGCCATTCCTAAGAAGGAATCAAAAGTACCATCTGATAGTGTTGCAAGTAAATTGCGTTCTTCTTGACTATCAATAATTGCTAGATGGGCACCAAGGCGGTTATTAACTGTTTGTCCTGTATTACTAAATGCAGGTTGTAAGGCTATAAAGTCTGAGAAATTAGCCCCTGCATTAGCAGGCGATGCAGTAATACTAAAATATAAACTACCGCCAAACACTGCTATGTCATTAGCATAGACATAACCATTACTAACAGCATTAGCAATAGCATCATTAACATAAGTAGTAATATCTTGTGAGATAATAGGTGCTTTATCAACATCTGTTACAGTAACTGTTACTGATTGTGTTGTAGTATTACCAAATGTGTCTTGTAAACTAATATCAATAACCCCTGTGCCTGTGGCATCTGGGATTATAGTAAAGTAAAGATTAGCAGTAGCTGGGGTACTACTTAATATCATTGTAGTAGCAATAGTATTAGTTGCAAAAGATACAACAGGTGCGGGGTTTGTGGTAAATATAGTATTACCACTAGTATTAATGGTAAATGTATTATTAACATTATCTAGGTCTGTAATACCAGTAATTGCTAATTGATAGTAAATAGTATTAGAGGCATTTTTATTGAAACTAATAGTATTAGTAGCTAAGGTAAAACTTGGTTTAACACGAGTAACTACTGCTCTAGTTGCAAGCACTACATCATCATAGGTAATAGTTAAGGTGTCAGTACCGACAGATTGTGGGGTAAAAGTTAGAGTTGCTATATTGCTATTTACACTTGTAACTGTAAAAGTGCCACCGTTTGTAATACCAGATAAAGTAAAACTACTAGCTATTGCAGTAATATTATTGCCAAAACTATCTTTTAAAACAACCAAAAAACTAACAGTGACACTGGCGTTAGTATTAATAGTATTGCTAGGTAATACACTTGATGTAGCTTGACTTACCATACCAATAGAGGTTATAACTATTCTACTGGCAAGCATTATCTCGTCATAAACAATAATCAAGATATCAGTGCCAACAAGTTGCGGGGTAAATGTTAGGGTTGCTAGATTATTACTTACACCTGTAACTGTAATAGTACCACCATTTGTAATACCAGATAAAGTAAAACTACTAGCCAATGGAGTAATGTTACTGGCAAATAATCCACCGTCTAAGCTGACTACAAAGCTAACACTAGTATCTGCACTAGTATTGATAGTATCAGCTATATCATCGTTATTAGCATCAAGGACAAAGTTAGCAGAGCAAGTCTTATTACTGTCTATAATAATAGTTAATGGATTACTTATGCCTTGACAATCACCAACCCAACTATAAAAAACATAATTAGTAGTTGCCACAGCTGTTAGGGTAATACTACTATTAAAACTTATATCGTTCTGTGAGCAATCTGTGTTTACAGCACCGCAATTAATATTTACTGAGCTAATATTGCCCTTGCTTGTTCTTATGATATTTAGAGTATATGTTGGGTAAAAATAAAAAACATACACAGCACCGCTAGAACTTGAGCTACTACTATTACTTTCATCGCCATTAATACCTGTAGCATTACTATCCTCAAAATAAGCACCTACTGCCAAGGTATTACTGTCAGCACTTAATGCAACACTTTGTCCAAAAACATCAAAGGTATCTGTATTACTAGCTTTTATATAGGCCTGTTGCATCCAAGTGGTACTACGGGTAAAAACATACACTGCACCACTACTGAATAAGTTATTATTACTATCATCGCCATTAATACCTGTGGCATTACTACTCTCACCATTAGCACCTACTGCCAAGGTATTACCGTCACTACTTAATGCAATACTATATCCAAACTGATCAAAGCTACCTGTATTACTGGCTTTTATATAGGCCTGTTGCATCCAAGTGCCACTACGGATAAAAACATACACTGCACCGCTAGCACCTGCACTATTATTACTATCCTCACCATTAATACCTGTGGCATTACTATCCTCAGTATTAGCACCTACTGCCAAGGTATTACCGTCACTACTTAATGCAATACTAAATCCAAAATTATCATCACTGCCTGTATTACTGGCTTTTATATAGGCTTCTTGTATCCAAGTGCCACTACTACTACGAGTAAAGACATATACAGCACCACTACCGCTTGAGTCATCATTACTTTCATCACCATTAATACCTGTGGCATTACTATCCTCAAAATAAGCACTTACTGCCAGGGTATTACCGTCATTACTTAATGCAACACTTCGCCCAAAAGCATCGCCACCACCTGTATTACTGGCTTTTATATAGGCTTCTTGCATCCAAATGCCACTACTACGAGTAAAAACATACACAGCACCGCTATCGCTTGCACTATTATCACTTTCACCACTATAAGTGCCTGTGGCATTACTATCCTCGCCACTAGCACCTACTGCCAAGGTATTACCGTCACTACTTAATGCAATACTATATCCAAACTGATCAAATCTACCTGTATTACTAGCTTTTATATAGACTTCTTGCGTCCAAGTGGTACTACTACGGGTAAAAACATATACAGCACCACTATTAGTTGCACTAGCATTACTTTCATTGCCATTAATACCTGTGGCATTACTATCCTCAAAATAAGCACCTACTGCCAAGGTATTACCGTCACTACTTAATGCAATACTTTGTCCAAACCTATCATTATTACCTGTATTACTGGCTTTTATATAGGCTTCTTGTATCCAAATGCCACTAGTAGTACTACTACGAGTAAAAACATATACAGCACCGCTAGCACTTGAGTCATCATTACTTTCATTACCATTAATACCTGTGGCATTACTATCCTCAGCAATAGTACTTACTGCCAAGGTATTACCATCACTACTTAATGCAACACTTTCTCCAAAATTATCGCCACCGCCTGTATTACTGGCTTTTATGTAGGCTTGTTGTGCCCATTCTGGACTACCTGTTTGAGTTTCTGCATTAATGTTTGCAACAAAAACTATGTATGGTGTAATAACTAATATTAATAGTTTTATGTATTTTTTCATATTAAACAAAAAATAAAAATATTTCTTGTTATTTTACTTTATAAGGTTTATAGTATGTAACAATAAGTAAGACTGATTTATTGTTAATATATAAGAATTACATAGTGTCTTTGTGGTATAGATAATAATTATAGCAAAAAACAAGCAAAGATTATTTTAAAAAATTATTTGTAACTACCAAGAGTATTATAAATATCTGTTATCTCTGATTCTGATAATCCAAGTCCTTGAGTTGTGTTTAAGAATATTTGTATATTATTATTTGAGGTAATAAATAATAATATTAAATTACTATCTATTATCGTTAAACTGTCTTTACCATCAATATCTAAAGAATTTCTAAATTTAGCTAAATATTCATAAATACTATTTATTCTGTTATTGTTTAATCCTTCTATGCCGCCAATTTTAACACTAGTATTTAAGAAAGTATTAGAGCTATTTTTTGAGGTAATAAATAATAAAATTAGTTTACTGTCTATTGTAGTTAAATAACCATCTTCGTCGATGTCTAAATTAAAATTAGGCTCAACAGTAATAGTAGTAGTTGCTCCAATTCCAGCAACATATGCAGTAATAGTTGCTACACCAATACTAGTATTGCTTACAGTAAAGGTTAGAGTTGCTATACCATTTATGGCATTTATTGTAGTAAATGCCAGTCCGTTAGTATTAAAGGCAAGTATGGTAGCACTTGAGGTTTTAAATGTAGTAGTGCTGGTATCAGTAATTCTAATATTATTAAAGCTATCTCTTAGAGTTGCTACCAGAGTAATACTTACTGTGCTAGCTTCTATAATGGCTGTAGGCATAACAGTTAATAAGATATTATCTAATACTGATGCTTGTACGATAATTGTTCTAGTTGCAAGCACTACATCATCATAGGCAATAGTTAGGGTATCAGTGCCAGCTAATTGTTGAGTAAAGGTTAGAGTTGCTATATTGCTATTTATATCTGTAACTGTAATAGTGCCTCCTCTTGTAATACCTGTAAAAGTAAAACTACTAGCTATTGCAGTGATATTATTGCCAAATCTGTCTTTTAAAATAACAGTAAAGATAATTGAGTTGTCTGCAATAATATTAGTAGTAGCATTACCTGTTATAGTTGAGTTATTTATATCAGCTTGAATACTATGAGTAATAACCGTCCTAGTTGCAAGCATTACATCATCATAGGCAATAATTAAAGTATCAGTGCCAACTAACTGCGGAATAAAGGTTAGGGTTGCTAGATTATTACTTACACCTGTAACTGTAATAGTACCACCATTTGTAATACCAGATAAAGTAAAACTACTAGCTATTGCAGGAATATTATTGCCAAATCTGTCTTTTAAAATAACAGTAAATGTAATTGAGTTACTTGTATTAATATTAGTACTAGCGTTGTCTGTTATAGTTGAATTATCTTTATTAGTCCTACCAAAAGAAGTAATAACCGTCCTAGTTGCAAGCACTACATTATTATAGGTAATAGTCAAGGTATCAGTGCCAATTAATTGCGGGGTAAAGGTTAGAGTTGCTATATTGTTATTAGTGTTTGCAGTCGTAATAGTGCCACCGTTTATAATACCTGTAAAGGTAAAACTACTAGCTATTGCAGTAATATTATTGCCAAACCTATCTTTTAAAATAACAGTAAAGGTAATTGAAACATCTGCACTAATATTAGTAGTAGTGTTACCTGATACACTTGAGTTATTTATATCAGCTTTAACACTATGAATAATAATAGTCCTAGTTGCAAGTAACACACCATCATAGGTAATAGTCAAGGTGTCAGTGCCAACTAATTGTGGGGTAAAGGTTAGAGTTGCTATATTGTTATTAGTGTTTGCAGTCGTAATAGTGCCACCGCTTGTAATACCAGATAAAGTAAAACTGCTAGCTATTGCAGGAATATTATTGCCAAACCTATCTTTTAAAATAGCAGTAAAGATAATTGAGTTACTTGTATTAATATTAGTACTAGCATTACCTGTTATAGTTGAGTTATCTTTATTGACCCTACCACTATTTGTAATAATAACTCTAGTTGCAAGTAGTACACCATCATAGGCAATAGTTAGAGTATCAGTGCCAACTAATTGCGGAGTAAAGGTTAGAGTTGCTATATTATTATTAGTGTTTGCAGTCGTAATAGTGCCACTGTTGGTAATACCAGATAAAGTAAAACTACTAGCTATTACGGTAATGTTATTGCCAAAACTATCTTTTAAAATAACAGTAAAGGTAATTGAAACATCTGCACTAATATTAGTACTAGCATTGCCTGTTATAGTTGAGTTATTTATATCAGCTTGAATACTATGAGTAATAATAGTCCTAGTTGCAAGTTCTATACCACCATAGGCAATAATTAGGGTATCAGTACCAACTAATTGCGGAGTAAAGGTTAGAATTGCTATATTGCTATTTACATCTGTAACTGTAATAGTGCCGCCGCTTGTAATACCTGTAAAGGTAAAACTACTAGCTATTGCAGTAATATTATTGTCAAAACTATCTTTTAAAATAGCAGTAAATGTAATTGAGTTACTTGTATTAATATTAGTACTAGCGTTGTCTGTTATAGTTGAGTTATTTATATCAACTTGAATACTATGAGTAATAATAGTCCTAGTTGCAAGTTCTATACCACCATAGGCAATAGTTAGGGTATCAGTGCCAGCAGATTGCGGAGTAAAAGTTAGAGTTGCTAGATTATTATTAGTATCTGTAACTGTAATAGTGCCGCCGCTTGTAATACCTGTAAAGGTAAAACTACTAGCTATTGCAGTAATATTATTGCCAAAACTATCTTTTAAAATAGCAGTAAAGGTAATTGAGTTACTTGTATTAATATTAGTAATAGCATTACCTGTTATAGTTGAATTATTTATATCAGCTTGAATACTATGAGTAATAACCGTCCTAGTTGCAAGTAGTACATCATCATAGGTAATAGTTAGGGTGTCAGTGCCAGTAGATTGCGGAGTAAAAGTTAGAGTTGCTATATTGTTATTAGTATCTGTAACTGTAATAGTACCACCGTTTGTAATACCTGTAAAGGTAAAACTACTAGCTATTGCAGTAATATTATTACCAAAACTATCCTTTAAAGTAGCAGTAAAGATAATTGAGTTGTCTGCAATAATATTAGTAGTAGCATTACCTGTTATAGTTGAATTATCTTTATTGACCCTGCCATTACTTGTAATAATAGTCCTAGTTGCAAGTAGTACACCATCATAGGCAATAGTTAGGTTGTCAGTACCAACTAATTGCGGAGTAAAGGTTAGAGTTGCTATATTATTATTAGTGTTTGTAACCGTAAAAGTACCATTGTTAGTAACACCTGTAAAGGTAAAACTACTAGCTATTGCAGTAATATTATTGCCAAATCTGTCTTTTAAAATAACAGTAAAGGTAATTGAGTTGTCTGCACTAATATTAGTGGTAGCATTACCTGTTATAGTTGAATTATCTTTATCAACTTTACCAGCAAAGGTAGTAATTGTTCTTGATGCAATTATAGTACCATTTACAGATATAACCATAGTATCTGTACCTGCTTTACTAGCATTATAGGTAATACTTGCAGAGCCAGTATTAATATTAACATTAGTAATGGTAAAACTTCCATAAATAATATTGCTAGGAGTGTTATTAAAATCTACTACGATACTACCAGAAGTGTTATTATCAAATGTATCTCTTAATTGTACATCAAATGATATAGACAAGCCTGCTATTAGAGTATTAGTAACATTGCCTGATATAATAGAAGTTGATGCTAGTGCAGTACCTGGGTTAAAGTTTATATTTTGAGTACCAATAGTAGCGCCATCAACTGCAATAGTTATAGTTGTAGTGCCTGATATAGTATTTGATACACTTAATAAATAAACGCCTGTTTGACTTGTTGTACTAAGTGAGGCAGTACCATTATTGCTTATAGTAAAAGTCACATTACCAGCGATTGGATTATTGCTAAAATCTAATATAGTAATAGTAGCACCAACACTGTTACTAACAGTAGTGCTATTACTTGATAGCGTAAAACTAGAATCATTAGCACTTGCCACTGGTATTATAGTTATGTTAATAGTAGCATTAGTTGTTTTATTATTAGCTGTTAGACTAACAATAACAGTAGTAGTACCAGCAAAACTAGGACTTACTTGATGAAAAACACTAACAGTACTAGTAGGTGTTAAAATATTGGTTGTGCTAAAAGTAATAGTGCTATTACCACTTATATCTATAGCTGACCAAATTAAATTATCACCATCTAAGTCAAAGCCTGATAGGGTTGCTATTTTACTTGCTTGACTATTACCTTGTGTTAGGTTGGCTGTTATAGTAGTTGTTGGAGCAAACCCATTAGGGAATTCATGACGCGAGTCTCTCTCTTGAAAAGTAACATCTTCACTAAATAAAAATCTTTGAATTTTACGAAGCAAAAAGCCATTAGCATATTCAGAGGCAGGATGGTTAGTATTTGGTGATCCAGTACTCCAATTTTGAAAATCATAAAATCCAGGATAAATAGTATAATTACCCGCTGAGGCAACAACAGAATGGGGAGTGTCGCCTATATTGTCTTGTAATACTAAATTAATGGGGTATGCTCCATTATTGACATTAGCATCAGAGACTAAGCCTTCCCAACCACTACCCATCAGGCTGTTAAGTACATTTTCTTCTTCAATACTATTAATATTAGCAAAATAGCCGTTTAACTCTGTATTAATTTGTTTATAAACAGCATTACTATCCCCATTACCAGCAATATTAGAATGGGCATATAAATGACCACCATAAATAGCAACACTTTGTAAACGACTATCAAAGGCATTAGTAATTACAGGCTCACTATCAAATTCGCTGACCGTAACTATTACTAGTTTTGTTGTAGTATTGCCGAATATGTCTTGTAAACTAATATTAATAAACCCTGTGCCTATGGTATCTGGGATTATGGTAAAGTAAAGATTAGCAGTAGTTGGGGTGCTACTTAATATCATTGTCGTAACAATAGCATT
Organism: Gammaproteobacteria bacterium; assembly: GCA_965207335.1. Lineage (GTDB taxonomy): Bacteria > Pseudomonadota > Gammaproteobacteria > PS1 > Pseudothioglobaceae. The sequence continues at coordinate 97,742 of OZ242267.1, read as the reverse complement.
AGTTGCAAATGATACAACAGGTGCAGGGTTTGTGGTAAATATAGTATTGCCTGTTGTTGATATACCAAATGTATTATTAACATTATCTAGGTCTGTAATATCAGTAATTGCTAATTGGTAACGAATAGTATTAGAGGCATTTTTATGTAAACTAATAATATTAGTGGCTAAGGTAAAACTTGGTTTAACACTAGTAACTACTGCTCTAGTTGCAAGCACTATATCACCGTAAGTAATAGTTAGAGTGTCAGTACCAGTAGATTGCGGAGTAAAAGTTAGGGTTGCTATATTGTTATTAGTATTTGTAACCGTAAAAGTGCCATTGTTGGTAATACCAGATAAAGTAAAACTACTAGCTATTGCAGTGATATTATTGCCAAAACTATCTTTTAAAGTAGCGGTAAAGGTAATTGAATTGCCTGCAATAATATTAGTACTAGCATTACCTGTTATAGTTGAGTTATCTTTATTAACTATGCCATTACTTGTAATAATAGTCCTAGTTGCAAGCACTACATTATCATAGGCAATAATTAAGGTATCAGTGCCAACTAACTGTGGAGTAAAGGTTAGAGTTGCTATATTATTAGTGTTTGTAGCCGTAATAGTGCCATTGTTGGTAATGCCTGTAAAGGTAAAACTACTAGCTATTGCAAGAATATTATTGCCAAAACTATCTTTTAAAATAACAGTAAAGGTAATTGAAACATCTGCACTAATATTAGTGGTAGCATTACCTGTTATAGTTGAGTTATCTTTATTAACCCTACCACTATTTATAATAATAACTCTAGTTGCAAGTCCTATATTATCATAGGCAATAGTTAGGGTGTCAGTGCCAACTAATTGCGGAGTAAAAGTTAGAGTTGCTATATTGTTATTAGTGTTTGCAGTCGTAATAGTGCCACCGCTTGTAACACCTGTAAAGGTAAAACTACTAGCTATTGCAGGAATATTATTGCCAAATCTGTCTTTTAAAATAACAGTAAAGGTAATTGAAACATCTGCACTAATATTAGTAGTAGTGTTACCTGATACACTTGAGTTATTTGCATCAAATTGAATGTTATTTGTAATAATCATTCTAGTTGCAAGTAGTACACCATCATAGGTAATAGTCAAGGTGTCAGTGCCAACTAATTGTGGGGTAAAGGTTAGAGTTGCTATATTGTTATTAGTGTTTGCAGTCGTAATAGTGCCACCGCTTGTAATACCAGATAAAGTAAAACTGCTAGCTATTGCAGGAATATTATTGCCAAATCTGTCTTTTAAAATAACAGTAAAGATAATTGAGTTACTTGTATTAATATTAGTACTAGCGTTGTCTGTTATAGTTGAATTATCTTTATTAGTCCTACCAAAAGAGGTAATAACCGTCCTAGTTGCAAGTAGCACACCATCATAGGTAATAGTCAAGGTATCAGTGCCAACTAATTGCGGAGTAAAGGTTAGGGTTGCTATATTGTTATTAGTGTTTGCAGTCGTAATAGTGCCACTGTTGGTAATACCAGATAAAGTAAAACTACTAGCTATTACGGTAATGTTATTGCCAAAACTATCTTTTAAAATAACAGTAAAGGTAATTGAAACATCTGCACTAATATTAGTGGTAGCATTACCTGTTATAGTTGAGTTATCTTTATTAACCCTACCACTATTTGTAATAATAGTCCTAGTTGCAAGCACTACATCATCATAGGCAATAGTTAGGGTATCAGTGCCAGCTAATTGTTGAGTAAAGGTTAGAGTTGCTATATTGCTATTGGTGTTTGTGTTTGTAACTGTAATAGTGCCACTGTTAGTAACACCTGTAAAGGTAAAACTGCTAGCTATTGCAGTAACATTGTTACCAAAACTATCCTTTAAAATAGCAGTAAATGTAATTGAAACATCTGCACTGATATTAGTAGTAGCATTACCTGTTATAGTTGAGTTATTTATATCAACTTGAATACTATGAGTAATAATAGTCCTAGTTGCAAGTAGCACACCGCCATAGATAATAATTAAGGTATCAGTTCCAACTAACTGCGGAGTAAAGGTTAGAATTGCTATATTGCTATTTACATCTGTAACTGTAATAGTACCATTGGTTGTAATACCTGTAAAGGTAAAACTACTAGCTATTGCAGTAATATTATTACCAAGACTATCTTTTAAAATAACAGTAAAGGTAATTAAGTTACTTGTATTAATATTAATAGTAGCAGTACTTCCAGATACACTTGAGTTGTCTTTATCAGCTTGAACACTACTAGCAATAACTGTTCTAGTTGCAAGCACTACATCATCATAGGCAATAGTTAGGGTATCAGTGCCAGCTAATTGTTGAGTAAAGGTTAGAGTTGCTATATTGCTATTTATATCTGTAACTGTAAAAGTGCCACCGCTTGTAATACCTGTAAAGGTAAAACTACTAGCTATTGCAGTGATATTATTGCCAAATCTGTCTTTTAAAATAGCAGTAAAGGTAATTGAGTTACTTGTATTAATATTAGTAGTAGCATTACCTGTTATAGTTGAATTACCTTTATCAACTTTACTAGCAAAGGTAGTAATTGTTCTTGATGCAATTACAGTGCCATTTACAGATATAACCATAGTATCTATACCTGCTTTGCTAGCATTATAAGTAATACTTGCAGAGCCAGTATTAATATTAACATTAGTAATGGTAAAACTACCATAACTAGGGATATTACTAAATACTGCGGTAATACTACTACCAGAGGTATTGTTAGCAAATCTATCTCTTAATTGTACATCAAATGATATAGACAAGCCTGCTATTAGGGTATTAGTAACATTGCCTGATATAATAGAAGTTGATGCAAGTACAGTGTCTGGGTTAAATGTTATATTTTGAGTGCCAATAAATGCACCATCAACTGCAATATCTAAGTTTGCAACACCTGTAGTATTATTTGAGACACTTAATAAGTATGTACCTGTTTGACTTGTTGTTGTAAGTGAGCCAGTACCATTATTGTTTATAGTAAAAGTCACATTACCAGCAGCTGAGGTAAGACTATTGTCATTATTTCTACCCATTATAGTAATAGTAACAGCAATATTATTGCCAACAGTAGCAGTATTGCTTGACAATGTAAAACTAGAATCACTAGCACTTGCAACTGGTATTATAGTTATGTTAATAGTAGCACTAGTTATTTCAGTACCTGCTGTTAAACTAACAACAACACTAGTATCACCAGCAAAGTCATTTGATGGTTGGAACATGACATCGGTTGTGCTTGTAGCAGAGTTAGGACTTGCTTGAGAAAATGTTACAGTGCCACCATTAGCACTAGTACCAGACCAACTAACATTATCACCATCTAAATCAAAACCAGATAGGGTTGCTATTTTGCCTGCTTGACTACTACCTTGTATTATAGTGTTGGCTGTTATAGTAGTTGTTGGAGTAAACCCATTAGGGAATTCATAATTTGCTTTTCTGCCACCAAAGTCAGAATTATTTTGTCTTAGAACAAATTGTGACATTAGTCGAGCAATAGTGCCATTTGCAAACTGGTTGGATGGTTGAGTACTGCTCCACTCTCTGTCATAAAATCCTGGATAAAGGCTATAAACTGTATCGGCTGTTACTTGGGCATAAATTTGTGTTGCTGAGTCTGTTACTTGTAATAAATTAAAGGGATAAGCAGTACTATCATTTGAACTAATAGCTTTATCAGTAACGATGCCATACCAACTATTAATAAACCCAATACTACCATCAATAAATGTCCTTTCCTGAGAACTATTTAATATTAGAAAATGACCACCTAAATCATTAATAACACCTTGAAATGTGCTAGCAGCACTACCATTGTTATTAGTGCCTAATGCAGAATCTGCATAAATACTACCACCAAAAACAGATACATTAAAAAGACGATTATCAAAGGCATTAGTAATTACAGGGCCACTATTTGTTTCAATTACTGTTACTGTTACTGATTTTGTTGTAGTAGTATTAAATGTATATTGTAAACTAATATTAATAACCCCTGTGCCTGTGGCATCTGGGATTATAGTAAAGTAAAGATTAGCAGTAGTTGCAGTGCTGCTTAATACTTTATTAGTGTAAATAGCAGTATTTGAAAATGATACAACAGGGGCTGGATTTGTAGTAAATATAGTATTGCCTGTTGTTGATACACTAAATGAACCAGTAATATTATCTGCACCTGTAATATTGCTAATAGCTAATTTATAATAGATAGTATTAGAGGCATTTTTATTTAAACTAATAGTATTAGTTGCTAAGGTAAAACTTGGTCTAGCATAAGTGACCACTGTTCTAGTTGCAAGTAGCACGCCGCCATAGGCAATAGTCAAGGTATCAGTACCAACAAGTTGCGGGGTAAATGTTAAGGTTGCTAGATTATTGTTACTGCCAATAGCAGTTACTGTAAATGTACCGCCACTTGTAACACCTGCTAAGGTAAAACTACCAGCTATTGCAGAAATACCAACATTATTTACATCGTATAAACTAACCAAAAAACTAACAGGCGTAGTTGTATCAGTATTAATTATAGCATTACCTGATACACTTGAGTTATTTGCATCAGTTTGAATGTTATTTGTAATAATCGTTATAGTTGCAAGTAGCACACCACCATAGGTAATAGTTAAGGTGTCAGTACCGACAGATTGCGGAGTAAAAGTTATAGTTGCTAGATTATTATTAGTCTCTGTAACTGTAATAGTACCACCGTTTGTAACGCCTGCTAAGGTAAAACTGCTAGCTATTGCATTAACATTATTACCAAAACTATCTTTTAAACTAACCAAAAAACTAACAGGAGTAGTGGTATTAGTAATAATGGTAGTAGCACTTCCTAATACACTTGAGTTATTTGCATCAGCTTGAATGCTATTTGTAATAACTGTCCTAGTTGCAAGCAGTACACCACCATAGATAATAGTTAGGGTGTCAATGCCGACAGATTGCGGAGTAAAAGTTAGAGTTGCTGTATTGTTATTAGTGTTTGCAGTCGTAATAGTACCACCGTTTGTAATACCAGATAAGGTAAAACTACTGGCTATTGCAGTGATATTATTGCCAAAACTATCTTTTAAAACAACCAAAAAACTAACTATACTTTCTACATTAGTATTAACAATATTGCTAGGTAATACACTTGACATAGCTTGACTTACCATACCACTAGAGGTAATAACTATTCTACTGGCAAGCATTATACCGTCATAAACAATAGTTAGGTTGTCAGTACCAGATAATTGTGGAGTAAAGGTTAGAGTTGCTAGATTATTATTAGTATCTGTAACTGTAAAAGTGCCACTGTTAGTAACACCTGCTAAGGTAAAACTGCTAGCTATTGCGGTAATATTATTAGCAAAACTATCCTTTAAAATAGCAGTAAAGGTAATTGAGTTGTCTGCAATAATATTAGTGGTAGCATTACCTGTTATAGTTGAATTACCTTTATCAACTTTACCAGCAAAGGTAGTAATTGTTCTTGATGCAATTACAGTGCCATTTACAGATATAACCATAGTATCTGTACCTGCTTTACTAGCATTATAGGTAATACTTGCAGAGCCAGTATTAATATTAACATTAGTAATGGTAAAACTTCCATAAATAATATTGCTAGGAGTGTTATTAAAATCTACTACGATACTACCAGAAGTGTTATTATCAAATGTATCTCTTAATTGTACATCAAATGATATAGACAAGCCTGCTATTAGAGTATTAGTAACATTGCCTGATATAATAGAAGTTGATGCTAGTGCAGTACCTGGGTTAAAGTTTATATTTTGAGTACCAATAGTTACGCCATCAACTGCAATAGTTATAGTTGTAGTGCCTGATATAGTATTTGATACACTTAATAAATAAACGCCTGTTTGACTTGTTGTACTAAGTGAGGCAGTACCATTATTGCTTATAGTAAAAGTCACATTACCAGCGATTGGATTATTGCTAAAATCTAATATAGTAATAGTAGCATTAATATTATTGCCAACAGTAGTGCTATTACTTGATAGCGTAAAACTAGAATCATTAGCACTTGCCACTGGTATTATAGTTATGTTAATAGTAGCATTAGTTGTTTTATTATTAGCTGTTAGACTAACAATAACAGTAGTAGTGCCAGCAAAACTAGAACTTGCTTGATAAAAAACACTAACAGTGCTAGTAGATGCTAAGGTATTAGTTACACTAAATGTTATAGTGCCACCACTAGTACTAGTACCAGACCATACAATATTATCGCCATCTAAATCAAAGCCTGATAGGGTTGCTATTTTGCCTGCTTGACTACTACCTTGTATTATAGTGTTGGCTGTTATAGTAGTTGTTGGAGTAAACCCATTAGGGAATTCATAAGAGGCTTGTCTATTACCAAAACCCTCTTCATCAAATAAAAATTGGCCTAATAATCTTAATTTTCTGCCATTCCCTGAAAAACGATTACCAGGCTGGTCTTCACCACCACCTGCTTGTATCCAAGTAGGGAGATCATAGAATCCAGGATATATTGCATAAACACCGTCAGCTGTAACTTGGGCATAGGTTTGTGAGCCAAAGCCATTTTCTATTAGTAAATTAAATGGATAATCAGCGTTACTATTACTTCCAGTAAATACTTTGTCAGAGACTAAGCCTTGCCAGTTATTCGTGGTAAGACCTGTGTTAATATTAGTATTCTCTTCTGTGCTATTAGCAATAGCAAAATGAGTATTTGACGCAATAGAAAGCACATCTATAAAATCAGCAACATGACTGGCATTATCTCCTGCAGTATGAGGAGGTGATACATTGCCACCAACAGCAGAATTTGCATAAATGCTACCACCAAATGCTCTGACATTTAAGAGACGACTATCAAAGGCATTAGTAATTACAGGCTCACTATCAAATTCGCTGACCGTAACTATTACTAGTTTTGTTGTAGTATTGCCGAATATGTCTTGTAAACTAATATTAATAACCCCTGTGCCTATGGTATCTGGGATTATGGTAAAGTAAAGATTAGCAGTAGTTGGGGTGCTACTTAATATCATTGTCGTAACAATAGCATTAGTTGCAAATGATACAACAGGTGCAGGGTTTGTGGTAAATATAGTATTGCCTGTTGTTGATATACCAAATGTATTATTAACATTATCTAGGTCTGTAATATCAGTAATTGCTAATTGGTAACGAATAGTATTAGAGGCATTTTTATGTAAACTAATAGTATTAGTTGCTAAGGTAAAACTTGGTCTAGCATAAGTGACCACTGTTCTAGTTGCAAGCACTACATCATCATAGGTAATAGTTAAGGTGTCAGTACCGACAGATTGTGGGGTAAAAGTTAGAGTTGCTATATTGCTATTTACACTTGTAACTGTAAAAGTGCCACCGTTTGTAATACCAGATAAAGTAAAACTACTAGCTATTGCAGTGATATTATTGCCAAAACTATCTTTTAAAGTAGCGGTAAAGGTAATTGAATTGCCTGCAATAATATTAGTACTAGCATTACCTGTTATAGTTGAGTTATCTTTATTAACTATGCCATTACTTGTAATAATAGTCCTAGTTGCAAGCACTACATTATCATAGGCAATAATTAAGGTATCAGTGCCAACTAACTGTGGAGTAAAGGTTAGAGTTGCTATATTATTAGTGTTTGTAGCCGTAATAGTGCCATTGTTGGTAATGCCTGTAAAGGTAAAACTACTAGCTATTGCAAGAATATTATTGCCAAAACTATCTTTTAAAATAACAGTAAAGGTAATTGAAACATCTGCACTAATATTAGTGGTAGCATTACCTGTTATAGTTGAGTTATCTTTATTAACCCTACCACTATTTATAATAATAACTCTAGTTGCAAGTCCTATATTATCATAGGCAATAGTTAGGGTGTCAGTGCCAACTAATTGCGGAGTAAAAGTTAGAGTTGCTATATTGTTATTAGTGTTTGCAGTCGTAATAGTGCCACCGCTTGTAACACCTGTAAAGGTAAAACTACTAGCTATTACAGGAATATTATTGCCAAATCTGTCTTTTAAAATAACAGTAAAGGTAATTGAAACATCTGCACTAATATTAGTAGTAGTGTTACCTGATACACTTGAGTTATTTGCATCAAATTGAATGTTATTTGTAATAATCATTCTAGTTGCAAGTAGTACACCATCATAGGTAATAGTCAAGGTGTCAGTGCCAACTAATTGTGGGGTAAAGGTTAGAGTTGCTATATTGTTATTAGTGTTTGCAGTCGTAATAGTGCCACCGCTTGTAATACCAGATAAAGTAAAACTGCTAGCTATTGCAGGAATATTATTGCCAAATCTGTCTTTTAAAATAACAGTAAAGATAATTGAGTTACTTGTATTAATATTAGTACTAGCGTTGTCTGTTATAGTTGAATTATCTTTATTAGTCCTACCAAAAGAGGTAATAACCGTCCTAGTTGCAAGTAGCACACCATCATAGGTAATAGTCAAGGTATCAGTGCCAACTAATTGCGGAGTAAAGGTTAGGGTTGCTATATTGTTATTAGTGTTTGCAGTCGTAATAGTGCCACTGTTGGTAATACCAGATAAAGTAAAACTACTAGCTATTACGGTAATGTTATTGCCAAAACTATCTTTTAAAATAACAGTAAAGGTAATTGAAACATCTGCACTAATATTAGTGGTAGCATTACCTGTTATAGTTGAGTTATCTTTATTAACCCTACCACTATTTGTAATAATAGTCCTAGTTGCAAGCACTACATCATCATAGGCAATAGTTAGGGTATCAGTGCCAGCTAATTGTTGAGTAAAGGTTAGAGTTGCTATATTGCTATTGGTGTTTGTGTTTGTAACTGTAATAGTGCCACTGTTAGTAACACCTGTAAAGGTAAAACTGCTAGCTATTGCAGTAACATTGTTACCAAAACTATCCTTTAAAATAGCAGTAAAGGTAATTGAGTTGTCTGCACTAATATTAGTAGTAGCATTACCTGTTATAGTTGAATTACCTTTATCAACTTTACTAGCAAAGGTAGTAATTGTTCTTGATGCAATTACAGTGCCATTTACAGATATAACCATAGTATCTATACCTGCTTTGCTAGCATTATAAGTAATACTTGCAGAGCCAGTATTAATATTAACATTAGTAATGGTAAAACTACCATAACTAGGGATATTACTAAATACTGCGGTAATACTACTACCAGAGGTATTGTTAGCAAATCTATCTCTTAATTGTACATCAAATGATATAGACAAGCCTGCTATTAGGGTATTAGTAACATTGCCTGATATAATAGAAGTTGATGCTAGTGCAGTACCTGAGTTAAAGTTTATATTTTGAGTGCCAATAGTCGCGCCATCAACTGCAATAGTTATAGTTGTAGTACCTGATACATTATTTGAGACATTCAGTAAGTATATACCTGTTTGACTTGTTGTACTAAGTGAGGCAGTACCATTATTAGTTATAGTAAAAGTCACATTACCAATAGTTAGAGTAGTAGCAGTATTATTAGCAATTAAACCCAATATAGTAATAGTAGCATTAACATTATTGCCAACACTAACATTATTACTTGATAGCGTAAAACTAGAATCGTTGGCACTTGCACTTGGAGCTACATTTATATTTATAGTGGCATTAGTTGTTTTATTATTAGCTATTAGACTAATAATAACAGTAGTAGTGCCAGCAAAACTAGAACTTGCTTGGTAAAAAACACTAACAGTGCTAGTAGATGCTAAGGTATTAGTTACACTAAATGTTATAGTGCCACCATTAGTACTAGTACCAGACCATACAATATTATCGCCATCTAAGTCAAAACCTGATAGGGTTGCTATTTTACCTACTTGACCACTACCTTGTGTTAGTGTTGCCATGCTATTTGCTATATAAAGTGCTGGTAAACCAGATGGCAATTCAAAAAATCCATCATCAACAGCACCACCTCTGTCATTACAAGCTCTGTCATTAAATACTGATATACCTAAACCAATACTATAACGAAAACAACCTCTATAAGGTCCATCAGCAAAATGACCTTCACCGATAAAATTATATCTACCTGGGGCAATTATCTCATTATTAGCACTAGTAGGTCGAGGGTCAAAGGCAATAAAATCACCTAATACAGTAGTCCAATATCTATTATTATATATACTACCAAAGCCTGATTGATGAGCCGCTGCCATCCCTAAGTATGCATCAAAAACACCGCCTGATAGTGTTGCAAGTAAATTGCGTTCTTCTTGGCTATCAATAATTGCTAGATGGGCACCTAAACGATTATTAACTGTTTGATTAACATTACTAAATTCAGATTGTAAAGCTCTAAAGTCTGAGAAATAAGCCCCTGCATTAGTAGGCGATGCAGTAATACTAAAATATAAACTACCAGCAAATACCACCACATCATTAGCATAAGCATACCTATTACCAACAGTATTAGCAATAGCATCATTAACAAAAGTAGTAATATCTTGTGAGATAATAGGTGGACTATCAATAGTATCTGTTAGTGTAACTGTTATTGATTTTGTTATAGCATTACTAAATGTATATTGTAAACTAATATTAATAACCCCTGTGCCTGTGGCATCTGGGATTATAGTAAAGTAAAGATTAGCAGTAGTTGCAGTGCTGCTTAATACTTTATTAGTGTAAATAGCAGTATTTGAAAATGATACAACAGGGGCTGGATTTGTAGTAAATATAGTATTGCCTGTTGTTGATACACTAAATGAACCAGTAATATTATCTGCACCTGTAATATTGCTAATAGCTAATTTATAATAGATAGTATTAGAGGCATTTTTATTTAAACTAATAGTATTAGTTGCTAAGGTAAAACTTGGTCTAGCATAAGTGACCACTGTTCTAGTTGCAAGTAGCACGCCGCCATAGGCAATAGTCAAGGTATCAGTACCAACAAGTTGCGGGGTAAATGTTAAGGTTGCTAGATTATTGTTACTGCCAATAGCAGTTACTGTAAATGTACCGCCACTTGTAACACCTGCTAAGGTAAAACTACCAGCTATTGCAGAAATACCAACATTATTTACATCGTATAAACTAACCAAAAAACTAACAGGCGTAGTTGTATCAGTATTAATTATAGCATTACCTGATACACTTGAGTTATTTGCATCAGTTTGAATGTTATTTGTAATAATCGTTATAGTTGCAAGTAGCACACCACCATAGGTAATAGTTAAGGTGTCAGTACCGACAGATTGCGGAGTAAAAGTTATAGTTGCTAGATTATTATTAGTCTCTGTAACTGTAATAGTACCACCGTTTGTAATACCAGATAAGGTAAAACTGCTAGCTATTGCATTAACATTATTACCAAAACTATCTTTTAAACTAACCAAAAAACTAACAGGAGTAGTGGTATTAGTAATAATGGTAGTAGCACTTCCTAATACACTTGAGTTATTTGCATCAGCTTGAATGCTATTTGTAATAACTGTCCTAGTTGCAAGCAGTACACCACCATAGATAATAGTTAGGGTGTCAATGCCGACAGATTGCGGAGTAAAAGTTAGAGTTGCTGTATTGTTATTAGTGTTTGCAGTCGTAATAGTACCACCGTTTGTAATACCAGATAAGGTAAAACTACTGGCTATTGCAGTGATATTATTGCCAAAACTATCTTTTAAAACAACCAAAAAACTAACTATACTTTCTACATTAGTATTAACAATATTGCTAGGTAATACACTTGACATAGCTTGACTTACCATACCACTAGAGGTAATAACTATTCTACTGGCAAGCATTATACCGTCATAAACAATAGTTAGGTTGTCAGTACCAGATAATTGTGGAGTAAAGGTTAGAGTTGCTAGATTATTATTAGTATCTGTAACTGTAAAAGTGCCACTGTTAGTAACACCTGCTAAGGTAAAACTGCTAGCTATTGCGGTAATATTATTAGCAAAACTATCCTTTAAAATAGCAGTAAAGGTAATTGAGTTGTCTGCAATAATATTAGTGGTAGCATTACCTGTTATAGTTGAATTACCTTTATCAACTTTACCAGCAAAGGTAGTAATTGTTCTTGATGCAATTACAGTGCCATTTACAGATATAACCATAGTATCTGTACCTGCTTTACTAGCATTATAGGTAATACTTGCAGAGCCAGTATTAATATTAACATTAGTAATGGTAAAACTACCATAACTAGTTTTACCATTACTAAATACTGTGGTAATATTACTACCAGAAGTATTGTTAGCAAATCTATCTCTTAATTGTACATCAAATGATATAGACAAGCCTGCTATTAGGATATTAGTAACATTGCCTGATATAATAGAAGTTGATGCTAGTGCAGTATCTGGGTTAAAGTTTATATTTTGAGTGCCAATAGTTACGCCATCAACTGCAATAGTTATAGTTGTAGTACCTGATATAGTATTTGATACACTTAATAAATAAACGCCTGTTTGACTTGTTGTACTAAGTGAGGCAGTACCATTATTGCTTATAGTAAAAGTCACATTACCAGCGATTGGATTATTGCTAAAATCTAATATAGTAATAGTAGCATTAATATTATTGCCAACAGTAGTGCTATTACTTGATAGCGTAAAACTAGAATCATTAGCACTTGCACCTGGAACTACATTTATATTTATAGTAGCATTAGTTGTTTTATTATTAGCTATTAGACTAACAATAACACTAGTATTAGTACCAGCAAAACTAGAACTTACTTGATAAAAAACACTAACAGTGCTAGTAGATGCTAAGGTATTAGTTACACTAAATGTTATAGTGCCACCACTAGTACTAGTACCAGACCATACAATATTATCGCCATCTAAATCAAAGCCAGATAGGGTTGCTATTTTACCTACTTGACCACTACCTTGTGTTAGTGTTGCCATGCTATTTGCTATATAAAGTGCTGGTAAACCCGATGGTAATTCAAAAAATCCGTCATCAACTCCATTACTACCTCTATCGTTGCAAGGTCTATCATTAAATACTGATACACCTACACCAATACTATAGCGAAAACAAGTACCAGCAGGACCATCGGCAAAACTACCTGCACCGATAAAATCATATCTACCTGGGGCAATTATCTCATTATTAGCACTATTAGGTGCAGGGTCAAAGGCAATAAAATCACCTAGTACAGTAGTCCAAGTCGCATTCTCACCTGATACACCAAAACCTGTAATATCAGCCGCTGCCATTCCTAAGAAGGAATCAAAAGTACCATCTGATAGTGTTGCAAGTAAATTGCGTTCTTCTTGACTATCAATAATTGCTAGATGGGCACCTAAACGATTATTGACTATTTGTCCTGTATTACTAAATGCAGGTTGTAAGGTTATAAAATCTGAGAAATTAGCCCCTGCATTAGTAGGAGATGCAGTAATACTAAAATATAAACTACCGCCAAACACTGCTATGTCATTAGCATAAATATAACTATTGGTAACACCATTAGTATTGATAATAGTATTATTAACAAAAGTGCTAATATCTTGTGAGATAATAGGTGGACTATCAATGGCATCTGTTAGCGTAACTGTTACTGATTTTGTTGTTGTAATATTAAATGCATCTTGTAAACTAATATTAATAACCCCTATGCCTGTGGCATCTGGGATTATAGTAAAGTAAAGATTAGCATTAGCTGGGGTGCTGCTTAATACTTTATTAGTATAAATAGCAGTATTTGAAAATGATACAACAGGGGCTGGATTTGTAGTAAATATAGTATTGCCTGTTGTTGATACACTAAATGAACCAGTAATATTATCTGCACCTGTAATATTGCTAATAGCTAATTTATAATAGATAGTATTAGAGGCATTTTTATTTAAACTAATAGTATTAGTTGCTAAGGAAAAACTTGGTCTAGCATAAGTGACCACTGTTCTGGTTGCAAGTAGCACACCGCCATAGGCAATAGTCAAGGTATCAGTGCCAGCAAATTGCGGGATAAATGTTAAGGTTGCTAGATTATTGTTACTGCCAATAGCAGTTACTGTAAATGTACCGCCACTTGTAACACCTGCTAAGGTAAAACTACCAGCTATTGCAGTAATACTAATATTATTTACATCATATAAACTAACCAAAAAACTAACAGGAGTAGTGGTATTAGTAATAATGGTAGTGGCACCTCCTGATACACTTGAGTTATTTGCATCAGCTTGAATGCTATTTGTAATAATCGTTATAGTTGCAAGTAGTACACCACCATAGGTAATAGTTAAGGTGTCAGTGCCGACAGATTGCGGGGTAAAAGTTAGAGTTGCTAGATTATTATTAGTATCTATAACTGTAACAGTGCCACCGTTTGTAATGCCTGCTAAGGTAAAACTGCTAACTATTGCATTAACATTATTACCAAAACTATCTTTTAAACTAACCAAAAAACTAACAGGAGTAGTGGTATTAGTAATAATGGTAGTAGCACTTCCTAATACAGTTGAGTTATTTATATCAGCTTGAGTGCTATTTGTAATAACCGTCCTAGTTGCAAGTAGCACACCACCATAAGCAATAGTTAGGGTGTCAGTGCCGATAGATTGCGGGGTAAAGGTTAGAGTTGCTGTATTACTATTTACACCTGTAACTACAAAAGTGCCACCGTTTGTAATGCCTACTAAGGTAAAACTACTAGCTATTGCAGTAATATTATTGCTAAAACTATCTTTTAAAATAGCAATAAAGGTAATTGAAACATCTGCATTAATATTAGTAGTAGCATCACCTGTTATAGTTGAATTATTTATATCAGCTTGAATACTATGAGTAATAACCGTCCTAGTTGCAAGTAGCACACCACCATAGGTAATAGTTAGGGTGTCAGCGCCAGCAGATTGCGGAGTAAAAGTTAGAGTTGCTATATTATTATTGGTGCTTGCAGTCGTAATAGTACCACCGTTTGTAATACCAGATAAAGTAAAACTACTGGCTATTGCAGTGATATTATTGCCAAAACTATCTTTTAAAACAACCAAAAAACTAACTATGCTTTCTACATTAGTATTAACAATATTGCTAGGCAATACACTTGATGTAGCTTGACTTACCATACCACTAGAGGTTATAACTATTCTACTGGCAAGCATTATACCGTCATAAACAATAGTTAGGTTGTCAGTACCAGTAAATTGCGGGGTAAATGTTAGGGTTGCTAGATTATTGTTACTGCCAATAGCAGTTACTGTAAATGTACCTCCGTTTGTAATACCAGATAAAGTAAAACTACTAGCCAATGGAGTAATGTTACTGCCAAATAATCCCTCATCTAAGTTGACTACAAAGCTAACACTAGTATCTGCACTAGTATTGATAGTATCAGCTATATTATCGTTGTTAGCATCAAGGGCAAAATTAGCAGAGCAAAACTTATTAGAGTTCATAAGTAAGCTCAATGGATTACTTGTACCTTGACAATCACCTGACCAACTGTTAAATACAAAACCGTTATTAGCATTAGCAGTTAGGGTAATTACGGCATTATTGTCGTAATATTCATCACAATCTGTGCCACAATCAATACCGTTAGCTATTATATTACCTAAGTTTATTACAGCATTAACACTAAGCTGATACCTATCAATAATTTGTAAATTAACAATTTGTAAACCATTATTATAATCTGCTAAAAAAACAGTATTGCCAACAACTTCAACATCCAAAGCATTGCCATAAGATCTACTGCCAATAAAACTTGGGGTACTTGGGCTACTTACATTAATAATTTTTAAACCGCCACCGCCATCTGCTAAATAGACAATATTACCAACGACCTCAACATCATGGGCAAAATTAGAAGTATCATAAGTAGCTAGTAAACTTGGAGAGCTAGGTGTTGTTATATCAATAATTTTCAAACCACCATCACCATCTGCTAGATAGGCAATATTACCAACGACCTTAATACCTCTTGCATCACTAGTGTCATATCTACTAATAAAAGTTGGGACATTTAAATTACTAACATCAATAATTACCAAACCATTAACACCATAGGCCATATAAGCAATATTACCAACAACAGCAGTATCATAAGCATTAGCAGCATAGCTAAATACATTATATTTACTAAGAAAAAATGGGTTTTGTGCATCGTAAACATCTATAATTGACAAACCATTGGAATTATGTGATAAAAAGGCAGTATTGCCTATAATCTCAATATTTCGTATAGTATTATAGCCAATACTGCTTTCTACAATAGGTGTAGTTGGAGTGGTAACATTAATTAAATTAAATCTTAATGCAACATCTGCCATATATGCAATATTATTTTGCACCTCAACAGCATAAGACCCAAAGCTGCCATTGATATAATTACTAATTGTACTTATCATAGTTGGAGTAGTAATGTCAATAATTCGTAGGTTACTATTAAGACTTGCTAGATAAGCATTATCACCTATGATTTTAACATCTCTAACACCATAAAAATTATAAAGATTATTATTGAATACCAATTGTTTGTCTATTGACTGGTTGTTTAGATAATCTACTAATATCGGACTAACAAAATTAGCTTGACAGGTTTTATTTGTATCAAAGGTTACAGTTAGTGGATTACTATTGCCCTCACAATTACCAGACCAATTATAAAAAGTATAGTTATTATCTGCAACAGCAGTTATGGTGACGCTACTTTTTGCATAAGATTGTAAACAGTTAGCCCCACAATCATCAATATCTGTTGAATTGTATGTTACTGTGCCATTTTTAACTATTAGGCTAAGCTTGTATGTGTCATTTAGTGAAGTTGCACTAGCAGTTGTTGGAAAATCAGAACATATATTACTATTAGAGGTAACACAACTTTCTATTCTATAGTAATAAATTGTATTAGGTCTTACACTTGTGTCTGTGTAAGTTGTATTCTCACCACTGTAAATTAAATTATAGCCATCATTCAATGACATTGAACGATATAATTGATAGTAAGATATATTTAATAAATTATTCCAATCTACAATAATTTCACCCAAGTTTTCAACAGTAAGACCTATAGAGGGTGACTCTATATAAAAACTACTAGTATCAAAACGAATATTATTAAACCCTCTAGCATTATCAGCAGCAAATGTACCACCATCTACACCACAAGGCTGGCTTGCAAAACAATTAATATTTGGGTTAGAAAACCTTTGCACATGATTACTGTCATAACTCATTATAGTAGCAAAGTTTGAACTATCATGACCGAATGAATAGTTAAAAATAGGGGTTACACCAGAGGAATTACTATGATCATGTGCACTACCTAAGTTATGTCCTACTTCGTGTGCAAAAGTTAAGTCTGGGCAACTGACTAAATTCAAAAAACCACCTCTACCAACACTAGCGACAAAATAAGCGTTATTTTTATTACCATTAGACATAATCCCATTGCTACCTAACAAATAAGCAATACCACAGCTACCATGCTCTGTTTCATAATCTCTAATAAAACCTACTAAGTCTGCATTATATGTATCTCGTAATGTTGCTACATCAAATACACCATCATTAGCTCGCATAGCAGCTAGCGTATCAGAGTTACTGATATTATTTGCATGATTAAGTTTTTTGCTATAAACAAGATTAAGTTCTATTTTAATTTTACTGCTTATAAAAGCTTGATTAGTATATGTAATAAAATAATTTAATTGTGTCTGTACACCATTTGCACCTAAATCAACTTCAAGTTCTGGTCCCCAAAATACCATAATATTAATTATTGCCGTAGCATCTGTAGTATTAAGGTTAGTGCTTGCCGTAGTACTAATGCTTGCTACTGTCTTAGCCTTACTTTTACTGGTCAACTTTTTTGGTACAATACCACCTTCATCAATGTTTTTAATGATAGTTTTAGAAATATCGTCTGGGGTTATTAACCTTTCACCAAAAGCATTTTGTTGAATTTTATATATGCCATCATCTGTATAAATAATAGCAAAACTGCCATTTTCACCTCTGGTAATAATAACATCATGGTTGTTATTAATACTACCAATTAAACTAACATCGCCATTATCGTGTTGTTTTCGTCTATTTATGGTTATACTATACTGGGTATTAGATGCATAAAAGGTTAGCACATCACCAACAACAGCTTGCTTTAACTGTGATGAAGTATTAATAGGTGTTCCTAATTCATTTGTGTTTGATGTTTTACTTTGTATTGTTGCAGATGTATTAATAGTTGGTGTTATTACTTGAAATAATTCAAACTCAGTGGCATAACTACTAGTGTTACATAACATAAAACTAAGACAAACAAGCAATAATATTTTTTTATGTAATAACTTAAAACTTAATATTTTGTAATTCATATTATTTTATTACAATTAAATACCATTGCATAAGAACAATTTATGTGTATGGTGCTGTTTTCTAATCATAGCTGTTTTTTGTATAAACAAATAGTCCCTCAATGTTTTATAATTAACCTTATAATTCAATGGGGTATTTTTTGTATATTTAAGATAGTCTAATAAATATCAAAATTATAACCCTTTTTATAAGTAATTTGTGAGTTTTTTAGCAATTAAAAACTTCTATACAACAATCAAAAAAACTAATACTAAATGGTTTATTTTTTGTAATAATCAATATTATGTTACAAGATTTGAGGGTAAAATTAATCTATTATCTCAATTTTAATAACTCTTTGATAGCCCTTAGGTAGCATATTGCCTCGTTTTGCCCTGCTATATATATAATTAACTAAATCAGCAAACTTAATAGTTAAATGGCGTTTACCAGAATAAAATTTTAATTTTTGATTATCTGAAAATAATGCTATATCTTTAACAAATTCTTTTTTATCATTAAAATCTATTTTTTTTATATCAATTAATTTATTGCCTTTACCCTTGGATAATTGTGGTAATTCTGCTACTTTAAATACTAATAATCTGCCTAAATTACTAACTATAGCTATATATTGAGTTGCTATATTAGTTATTTTTCTTAGTGCTATGGCTTTACTATTATCAGGCATAGTTAAAACATTTTTGCCATTTTGTCTAGTTGATATTAAATCGCCTATATTAGCAATAAAACCATAGCCCATATTTGATGCTAATAACACTTTATCATCATCTTTACCAGTAATTATTGAAATAAAATCTGCACCGCTAGGCGGTGATAATTTACCAGTTAATGGCTCTCCTTGTCCCCTAGCACTAGGTAGTGTATGGGGTGCTAAAGAATATGTCCGTCCTGTGGTATCTAAAAAAACTACCATTTGATTGCTAAGAGCTTTGATACTGGTTAAATAGCCATCTCCAGACTTATAATTAAGACCAACAGGGTCAATATCATGTCCCTTAGCACTACGAACCCACCCCATTTTAGATAGTACTATGGTAATGTTTTCAACTGGAGATATTTGCCCTTCTGATAATAATTTTGCTTGCGGAGCATTAGTATTTATTTTACATCTTCTATTATCACCAAATTTTTTAATTATATTCTGTAATTCTTTTTTTAATAAATTTTTAAGTTTTGTTTTTGAATTTAAGATATTTTCTATATTGTTTTTTTCCTTTGTTAATTCATTTTGCTCATTTTGAATTTTTATTTCCTCTAATTTAGCTAAATTACGCAATTTTAATTCTAATATTGCCTCTGTTTGTTTATCATTTAGCTTAAACCTAGCCATCAAAACATCTTTAGGCTTATATTCATAACGAATAATACGAATTATCTCATCAATATTTAAAAACGCTATTAATAATCCCTCTAAAATATTTAATCTAGCTAAAATCTTTTCAAAACGAGTTTCTAATCTTCTAATAACTATTTGCAGACGATAATCCAGCCACTCTAATAATATGCTTGGCAGATTTTTAACCTGTGGTTTACCATTTAGCCCTATTACATTCATATTAACGCGATAGCTTTTTTCTAAATCACAACTAGCATATAAATGTAGTATTAAATTATTAAGGTCAACTCTGTTTGACTTAGGAACTATGACTATTCTAGTACTGTTTTTGTGGTCTGATTCGTCTCTAATATCTTCTATTAAAGGTAGTTTTTTTAGACGCATTTGATTAGCAATTTGCATAATTATCTTAGCCCCTGATGCTTGATACGGCAAGGCATTAATTACAATATTACCATTCTCTATACTGTGTTCTGCCCGCATTTTAATAGAGCCATTTCCTGTTGCATACATTTCTTGTAAATCTTTGTTACTAGTTATTATTTGGGCATCTGTTGGATAGTCTGGAGCTTGGATAAATTGCATAATGTTTTCTATGCTTGCCTTAGGATTATCTAATAAATAAATACAGGCATTTAAAACTTCTGTTAAATTATGTGGCGGTATATCTGTGGACATACCAACAGCTATCCCGCTAACACCATTTAATAGTATGTTTGGTACTTGTGATGGTAGGTATTTTGGCTCCTCTAAACTAGCATCAAAATTAGGTGCCCAATCAACCGTGCCTTGAGTTATTTCTTGTAATAATAAATTTGCATAAGCAGATAATTTAGATTCAGTATAACGCATAGCAGCAAAAGATTTAGGGTCATCCTCAGCACCCCAGTTACCTTGTCCATCAATAAATGGATAGCGATATGAAAATGGCTGTGCCATAAGTACCATAGCCTCATAACAAGCACTATCGCCGTGAGGATGGAATTTACCTAATACATCACCTACTGTACGAGCGGATTTTTTGTATTTGGCACTATGTATTAATCCTAGCTCACTCATAGCATAAATAATACGCCTTTGCACAGGTTTTAAACCATCGCCTATAAATGGTAATGCCCTATCTAAAATTACATACATAGAATAATCTAAGTATGATTTTTCACTAAAATCTGCAATATTAATATCTATTTCTTTTGCCATTCTACAATTTTATACTGTAAATAAAATCACTGCATTATGCAGTGGTGTAACAAGTTTTATTAATTTTATCTTAGGCAAAAAATACCCAACATAAAAAGCAGTATTTCACACATAGTACTGTTAAATTTAATTACTTGAGGTTTCTAAATTTAATTTATGCCATAAATTTCGTGCATTAGGATAATTTTGCTGATATGCTTTTTCCATCCAATATGCTGCTTGCTGTTTATTATCAGCAAAATAATAATGATTCGCTAACTCGTATTGTGCTTTGGCGAAGTTATTTTTAGCAGATTTTATTAAATAAGCTAGATATTTGCTAGTATTTTGCATAACTGTCAAACCTTGTTTATACATTTGTGCTAAGGTGTATTGTGCATAAGGATAGCTATCTAATGCTGATTTTTGTACTAATAAAAATGCCTTTCTATCATTTTTTACAACCCCTTTGCCGTTTAAATACATAAAACCAAGATAGTATGTAGCCTCAATATTGCCTTGTTTTTCTGATTTTAGATACCAGTTAAAAGCTTTGTTATTATCAATACTACCGCCCTCTCCGTCTCTGTACATATTAGCTAAGATTAACTGGGCATTATCATCGCCAATATTAGCCGCCTTTTCATACCAAAATCTAGCTTTTTTGTAATTAATTTTTGCACTGCCATAACCAAAATAATACCAAGATGCTAGTTTTATTTGTGCTGGAAGATAGTTTTGTTGTGCTGATTTTTTTAATAATTCTATTGCCTTATTGTATTTACTATCATCAAAATAAATTTCAGCTAATACAAATTGCTCACTAGCGTCATTGTAAATTTTAGTTGTTAATATTTTAGCAATGTTTTGATTGTTATCAGCATGTACTGTATTAACTATAAAGTTTATACAAATAAAGATGATAATATACAAGTGTTTAGTCATATTTTAAATTTATTCATTTTAGCATTTTTAAACAGCACATAATACAACAAATTTTTGCCTAACAATTTTGTTACACACTAGGACAAGAACAAAATAAATTTCTCTCACCATAAACATTATCAATGCGTTTAACGGGTGAAAAATAGCTTTTTTGTTGCAAGGATTTCAGCGGATAAACCGCCTCTTCTTTACTATATGGATAATCCCAGTTAAGCACCATTTCATTTATAGTATGAGGGGCATTTTTTAGTGGATTGTTGTTTTTATCCCAAGTATTATTGATTACTTTATTTATTTCGGTTTTAATACTTATCATGGCATTTATAAATCTATCTATTTCGGTTTTAGACTCACTTTCTGTTGGCTCAATCATTAAAGTTCCAGCAACAGGAAATGACATAGTAGGTGCATGAAAATTATAATCTATCAAGCGTTTTGCTATATCTTCTTCGGTGATGCCACTAATATTTTTTATAGGCCTTAAATCTAAAATACACTCATGGGCTACAAAGCCATTATCATCTGAGTAAAGTATTGGATAGTGTTTAACTAGTTTTGTGGCTATATAATTAGCATTTAATATTGCTATTTTGCTAGATTGTGTCATTCCATCTCTACCTAGTAATTTTGTATAAGCCCAAGATATTGGTAAAATACTAGCACTACCGTATTGCGAGGCACTAACAGCACCACTATCTTTTATTAGTGGATCACCAGGCAAAAATTCTACTAAGTGTTTTTTAACGCCAATAGGTCCCATACCAGGTCCACCACCACCATGAGGAATAGCAAAAGTTTTGTGTAAATTAATATGTGATACATCAGCACCAAATTTACCAACTTGTGTTAAACCAATCATAGCATTAAGATTAGCACCATCTAAATAAACTTGCCCTTTATGGCTATGAACTAAATCGCATATTTTACGAATATGTTTTTCAAAAATTCCGTGAGTAGATGGATAAGTTATCATAACTGCTGATATATTGGCACTATTTTTGATTAATTTGTCCTCTAAATCTATTAAATCTACATTGCCATTTATATCACATTTAATAGTCTTAACTACCATACCTGCCATTACTGCACTAGCAGGGTTGGTCCCGTGTGCTGATGTTGGTATTAAGCAAATATTTCTATTATTATCGCCCTTAGAGTTATGATATTTTTGGATAGCCAAAAGTCCTGCAAATTCTCCCTGAGAGCCTGCATTAGGCTGTAAGGATATTGCATCATAGCCTGTAATTTCTTTAAGAGAGTTTTCTAACTCATTAAATAACTGCTGATAGCCCAAGGTTTGATTTTTTGGTACAAAAGGATGTAAATTTGCAAATCCTGATAAACTTATAGTTGCCATTTGTGTAGCAGAATTAAGTTTCATAGTACAAGAACCAAGTGCAATCATTGATTGATTAAGTGCTATATCTTTCGTGGCTAGCCTGTGTAAATAACGCATCATTTCTGTCTCAGAATG
Source organism: Gammaproteobacteria bacterium (assembly GCA_965207335.1). Classification (GTDB taxonomy): domain Bacteria; phylum Pseudomonadota; class Gammaproteobacteria; order PS1; family Pseudothioglobaceae. The sequence goes on along the minus strand of OZ242267.1, from coordinate 74,480 downwards.
ATAGTCATTAAATACTTGATGACTTAAAAAATTATCATCTCGTAATAAGTTTACACTGATATTGCTAGTATCATTTTTTGTATCAGTAACATCAAATAAAGCCAGTAGCTTATTTATATCCTCGTCCTTAGTAGTTTCATCAATGGCTATTGCTACACTATTGTTTGATATCTTGCGTAAATTCATATTATTAGCAACAGCTTTTGCTAAAATATCTTCTGCATTTATATTGGTTATAGTAATGGTATCAAAAAAATTACCCGCTAAAACCATAATATCATTTGTAAGCAAACTATTTTTTAGCCTAGATGCTAATTTATGGATGCGATTAGCAATATTTTTTAGCCCATCTCTACCATGATAAATAGCATAGGATGCGGCCATTACTGCTAATAAAACTTGTGCAGTACAAATATTACTAGTTGCCTTATCGCGTCTTATGTGTTGCTCTCTGGTTTGTAGTGCCATTCTTAGAGCTTTATTACCCGATATATCTTTTGATACCCCAATAATCCTGCCCGGGATAGCTCTTTTATATTCATGTTTAGTTGCTAAAAACCCTGCATGTGGACCACCAAAACCAAGTGGTACGCCAAATCTTTGACTACTACCTACTACCACATCAGCACCCATTTCTGCTGGAGTTTTTAATAGTGTTAATGCCATCAAATCAACACTAACAATACTCATAACATTAGCAGTTTTGGCTTTATTTATAATATCTGTTAAGTCAAATATTTGCCCCAAAGTATTAGGATAAGATAGCACAATAGCAAAACAATCGTTAAAATCGTAATTTACCATATCGCCTATTATTAATTCTATACCAACAGGCTTAGTTCTAGTATTTAGCACACTTATTGTTTGAGGATGGGTGTTTTTATCAACAAATAACTTATTAGATTTATTGCTGTTATTTACTCTTTTACATAAAGTAGTTGCTTCTGCTACCGATGTTGCCTCATCTAGTAAAGAAGCATTACTAATATCCATACCAGTTAAATCAATAATCATTTGTTGGAAATTAAGCAACATTTCTAATCTACCCTGAGATATTTCTGCTTGATATGGAGTATATGCACTATACCAAGTAGAATTTTCTAAGATGCTTTTTTTAATTACACTAGGGGTTAGTGTATTATAATAACCCTGTCCTATAAAACTAGTTAATAATTTATTTTTATTGCTTAACTTAATACTTTTATTACTAACTACTGCCTCACTTTCTCCGCATTCTAATTTTAAGTCATTACTCATTAAAATATCTTCTGGCAGAATTTTTTTTACCATATCATCTAAGGATTTTGCCTTAATTGTAAATAGCATTTCTTGTATATTAGCTGTAGATAATCCAATATGTCTAACTAAAAATTCATTAGTCATTATTAAGGCATCAAAATAAAAATAATTATTATACTTATATACTATGATAAAATCTATGCCTTTATTGACTATATTACTCTTATATAGTATATTTACTTACTTTTATAAACTTAAAAACATGTTTAAAAATTTATTATTTTGGTTGTTAATTGGAATCGCACTAACATCTTTATTCAATCATTTTGAAAGTAAAGAGCAAAACAACCGTATTCACTACTCTGAGTTTATTAGTAATGTTAAAAATGGTAGTGTTGTTAAAGTAAGCATTCAAGGCAGTCAAATTAAGGGCGTTGATGATAGTGGTAACGACTTTGTTACTTATAGCCCAGGTGATTTAGGGCTTATGGGTGATTTAATAGATAATAGAGTTGATGTTGAAGCATTACCTCCTGAAAAAGATGGTTTTTTAAAGCAATTATTTATATCTCTTGCACCAATTTTATTAATACTTGGCATTTTATTATATAGCCTTAAAGGTTCAGGTGGTGCTATGGGAGGAAAAAACCCTCTTAGTATGGGCAGGTCTAAGGCTAAACTTATTAATGTTGGCGATAGTGATATTAGTTTTGACAGTGTAGCTGGTATTGATGAGGCAAAAGAAGAAGTATCTGAGATAGTTGAGTTTTTAAAAAATCCTAAAAAATTCGAAGCAATAGGCGGTAGAATACCTAGGGGAGTATTAATGGCAGGACCTCCTGGTACTGGTAAAACTCTACTTGCTAAAGCTATAGCTGGTGAGGCTAAAGTGCCATTTTTCTTTATATCTGGCTCTGATTTTGTAGAAATGTTTGTTGGTGTTGGTGCATCTAGAGTTCGTGATATGTTTGAACAAGCAAAAAAACAATCACCTTGTATAATATTTATTGATGAAATTGATGCAGTAGGACGCCAAAGAGGTGCTGGTATGGGTGGTGGTAACGATGAAAGAGAGCAAACACTAAACCAATTATTAGTAGAAATGGACGGCTTTACCCATAATGATGGTGTTATTGTTGTAGCAGCAACTAATCGCCCTGATGTCTTAGACCCAGCACTACTAAGACCGGGTAGATTTGATAGGCAAGTAATGGTAGGTTTGCCAGATATTAAAGGTAGGGATGAAATACTAAAAGTACATATGCGTCCATTACCAATAGCAAAAAATGTGAAATCTATAGACATTGCCAGAGGTACTCCTGGTTTTTCTGGGGCTGACTTGGCAAATCTTGTTAATGAAGCAGCACTAATAGCCGCTAAATTAAATAAAAAAATTGTTGGTATGTTTGACCTTGAATCCGCAAAAGATAAAATTATGATGGGTTCTGAACGCAAAACTATGATTATGGATGAGAGCGAAAAAACTCTTACCGCATATCACGAATCAGGACATGCTATTGTGGGTAGATTAGTCCCAGAACACGACCCAGTATATAAAGTAAGCATTATTCCAAGAGGTATGGCACTTGGAGTTACTATGTTTTTACCTACTAAGGATAATTATAGTGTGTCAAAACTAAAACTTAACAGCCAAATAGCAAGTCTTTTTGGTGGTCGTATTGCTGAAAAAATTATTTATGGGGATGATAAAATCACAACAGGTGCTAGTAATGATATTAAAAGGGCAACAGAATTAGCCCATAAAATGGTAAAGTTATGGGGTTTGTCAGATAAGATGGGGCCTATAGCCTATGGTGAAGAAGAAAGTGAGATATTTTTAGGACGACAAGTTACTAAACACAAGCACATATCTGAGGAAACATTTAAAGAAATAGATGTTGAAGTTCGTAAAATTATTGATGCTAACTACAATTCAGCCTACAAAATACTTAATAAAAATATTGATATTTTACACGCTATGAAAGATGCTTTGATTGAGTATGAAACCATAGATAAAAAGCAAATAGACGACTTAATGGACAGACAACCAATGCGTGATTCTACTACTATTGTTGATTCTGATGAATATTCTAAAGAGTTAGGAAAATCTTCTGTTGAAGAAAAAGATGATGACAAACAAAAAGGTAAATTTAATCCAAATACTAGAAAAGGTAAATTTGCTTAAAAGTTTACTAATTTTGTAATTATCAAATGTGGTCTCTAAATAATACGCCAACTATTATGGGGATTTTGAATATGACCCCAGACTCTTTTGCCGATGGTGCTTTGTATAATAATATTGATAAAGCAACAATAAAAGCAGAGCAAATGTTAGCAGATGGTGCTGATATTATTGATATAGGTGGCGAATCAACTAGACCAAATGCGGACTTAGTGTCATTAGACGAAGAATTATCCAGAGTTATTCCAATAATCAATGTTTTATCACAAAGACTAAATGTAAAAATATCAATAGACACCAGCAAGGCATCTGTCATGCGTGAAGCTATTTCAGCTGGTGCTAGCTTAGTTAATGATGTTAATGCCTTACAAGAAGACAATACTATATCAATTGTAGCAAAATCAGGTGTTAGCGTTTGCTTAATGCATAAAAAAGGCACAGCAAAAACTATGCAAAATAACCCTAGTTATGAAAATGTAGTACCAGAAGTGTATGATTTTTTGCAAGATAGAATAACAAAATGCCTAAGTGCAGGTATTAAGAAAGAGAAAATTATTATTGACCCAGGTTTTGGTTTTGGTAAAACATATAAACACAATATAACTTTATTAAAAAATCTAGCTAGTTTTAAACCTCTAGGACTGCCAATATTAGTAGGCATATCTAGAAAATCTATGTTAGATACTGCCTTAGGTGGTAATACTAAGATAGACGATAGAATTATAGCCAGTGTGGTATATGCATTTATTGCGGTTATAAATGGGGCTAATATTGTCAGAGTTCACGATGTAAAACAAACCAAAGATGCCTTTCTGGCATTACAAAATCTAAATTAAGACCTTTGCATAAGCATGAATAATCATCAGAACTCTGTTTCCACTCACTTAATTAAGCAAAAATCAGAATTCTGCTAATCACCCCTATTTATGCAAATATCTCACAAAATTAAAGGGTAAAATATTTTATTATGGATAATCAGTATTTTGGCACAGACGGTATTCGCAATAAGGTAGGAATTTATCCTATTACCCCCAGTTTTTTCTTAAAACTAGGACAAGCATTAGGCTCGGTGTTAATGAAAGAAAAAGGCAGTGCCACAGTAATTATTGGCAAGGATACCCGTATATCTGGCTATATGCTTGAATCGGCATTAGAAGCTGGTATTTTAGCATCTGGTGCTAATGTTATTTTAGTAGGCCCTATGCCAACTCCTGCTATTGCTTATTTGACTAAGGCATATTCTGCCACAGTAGGTGCAGTAATCAGTGCTTCTCATAATAGTTATGTTGATAATGGTATTAAGTTTTTTTGTAATAATGGTTTTAAGCTAAGCGATGATTATCAAAATAAAATAATAAAAAAACTTAATGCCAATAATATAAGCATGGCTACAAAAATAGGCAAAGCAAGGCGTGCCGACCAAGCTGTTGGGCGTTATATTGAATTTTGTAAAGGTACTTTTGATAAATCATTACACCTAAAAAATTTAACAATAGTGATTGATTGTGCTAATGGTGCTACTTATCATATTGCCCCTTTTGTTTTTAAAGAATTAGGTGCTAAGGTAATAAGTATTAACGATAATCCTGATGGTTTAAACATTAATAAAGATTGCGGTGCTACTGATACTAAGCACTTACAAGATATTGTCAAAAAAGAAAATGCCAATTTAGGCATAGCCTTAGATGGTGATGGCGATAGACTTATTATGACAGACAGTAATTCTAATATAGTTGATGGGGATTTAATACTATTTATTATTGCTAAATATTTACACGGGCAAGGCAAACTAAAAAATAACGCTGTTGTTGGTACAAAAATGACTAATATGGGGGTTATAAAAGCCCTAAATAATGAGGGTATTGATTTTTATGAGTCTGATATTGGCGATAGATTTGTCATAAAAGAGATGCAAAAACACAAATTAATATTAGGTGGAGAAGGCTCAGGACATATAATTTGTTTTCAACATACAACATCAGGTGATGGTATTATTGCAGCACTGCAAGTTTTATCAGCAATAGTAGCTAACAATACAAGTTTAGATAAATTAGTTGCTAATATACCAAAATATCAGCAATGCCTATTAAACATTGTCTCTAATAGTACTATGGATGATATAAAAAATAACCCAAAATTACAACAAGAAATAACTAATATTAATAACAAGTTAGCAGGTAATGGCAAAATACTAATTCGCCGTTCAGGTACGGAAAACTTAATTAGGGTAATGGTAGAAGGTAGGGACATTAATTTTGTCAAACAAAGTGCAAATAATATAGCTAAGTTTATTAAATAAAATAAATAAAAACACTATGAAAAAAAGAAATCAAAATGTTCGGAAATCAAAGGGGTCAGTATTTGATTTTTTTGCCTGAGATTGCCACACACTAAAAAACAGTGTTCGCAATGACGGTGGGAATAATTAGTACCAGTATGTTGCCAAAATATAAAAAAAAGTACCAAGAATGAAGAATTAGAATTACACCCATCGTCATTGCGAGACTTTGTAAAAAGGCGTGGCAATCTCATCTTACAAATATGGTGTAATTAAGTATTGTGTCTATAAAACTCTCTGTGTATAATGCCCAGCATCAGCGGCGGTTTAAAGTGGCACGTTTTTGCGAATGCAAAACAAGTGACACTTTAAACTGTCCGCTGGAGCAATTTGTTAGATTTTTCACCGCGTAAGATCATAATCGGATAGTTCTTTATGCACACTGCTTAGCTCTGTATTTAATTGTTTAATATACTCTTTTGCTATTTGAGTAAATAAATCATTTCCAGTGTCCTGGAAATTAAATTTAAACTCCTTTTCTTTTAATTTCAGAATTAATTGGTTAAATACAGATTTAATAGCCAACGGTTCGTCTTGAGTTAGTGGAATACTTAAATCACCGCCACTAATTGACAATACTAAAAACCAGTTATCATCTTTATTGATAACCGAAGCGTTATACGTTTCCATAAATTTTCCCTCTCTCTCCAAACGCTTCTTCGCCACCTTCAAGCGTCCTCATACTGATAGTTTTCCAATTCTGTTTGATTGATGCATCATTTACATTAACTAAATCATTAGAAAAAGGATTGCCTACATAGGTCTCATGCCCACTAACTGTATGCTCCCTATATACTGAGTTATAAGGTAAGGTTCTTACTGCGATATTAGCGTCATGAGTACAAATAAAAACTTTTTTTCCTAAGCTGGCCTTTTCTTTAATTAAAGGCACGATTACATCGCTTATGTAATCATTACCAAGGCTTTTTTCTGGCTCGTCTAGTAAATATATATCTTTTTCTTCCTGTAATTCCTTATGCAGTAGCAGCATTGAAGATTCACCTGTTGAAGGCTCATATTTCTCTTTATTTAAAGTAAATGATAAATTAAAAAGGCCTAATTCATACACTGTTTTAATAGAATCAATATCTTCTATTTCGTTCATTTTTGATATCTCCTCAAAAAGACTGTTTGTGTAAATATTATTAGAAATTTTATAGATAGATTTAGAAAAATTCTTTTGAGATGTTTTTTTAACGGTTGATAAGGGTTTATATGCTGCATTAGCTGTACCCTTATCTTGAAATATTATAATCGTATTGAACTTAAGATCTCCCTTGTCTCCTAAGTTACCAACGTAGTCAGATTGTTCGGGTATTGTTATTTGTAAGTTCTTAATTATCTCATTAACCTTCAATTCGATTTTTATTCTATTGCTTGCGTATTTTTGGAATCCTGTTGCACTTGGCTTTGATGGCGCCCCAATCTTTCTTGATAGCTCTGAAATTACGCAGTCCACTAATCCATTAAACAGTGAGTTTTTGCTTAATTCTATAAATACGCTTTCTTGCGTTGATTTTACTTTCTTGCTTACTTTTTGAATCAAATCGTTTAATTCTAGTGTTAAATCTTTTCCAATAATTTTCTTAAAGGCAATATCCTTATCCGAATATTCCTTAAATTCTTCGACGACATCAAAGACATCATCAACGGATTTTTGTTCTCGTTTGTACTTATCAATATCCTCTTTTGAGAAGTCTTTGATAGATATCTTTTTTGCGTTTTTATTTTGTGTTATGTTTGAAAAGTATTGTTGGTAATTGGAAATATTAGTTATATTTTCTTCTTTAGATTTCTTTATAAACTCTATTTCGCTTGTGCAATAATTTATACTGTAATCTTCTAAATTGACGGGCAAAGATTTAGAATTTAAACCATATTTTTCTGCAAGTGTAGATACTCCTGACTCAAATACATTTGCAGCAATACCTTTTTCGCTATAGTGCCTACCAATTGCTTCTAATATTTTAGATTTTCCTGTTCCTTTTGAACCAAAGAAAACATTAATATCATTGTAAATCTTTAGATTCAAAGTTGTACTATCTTCAAAAGGTTGAATGGTGATTATTTCAGCTGTTTTTCTATCTAGCACAGTTTCTATTGTTTTTTGATCCTTATCTAAAAGCAAACAAAATTGCTCAAAACTTTCGACGGGTAATCTCAGCTCAGGCAGTTCATTTGATAATGATTGGTATTTATCCCAGTCTTGTAAATCAGACCCATATATTGATGGGTAACCATGACTGATGTATATGCCAGCAGAAATAGAATTTGTAACTTCCTTTATGACCCTATTTTTATGTTTTGTTCTTTCTATAATTTTATTAATGTCATCGTCTGTAATATTTGGTTTCTTTTGATTGTAATGGGCTATATACACAGGTTCCAATGTATCAAATCTATTAAGTACTTCATCAATAGATATTGTGAAATCATCTGGCGTTGTATCTTTAGTTAGACTATCTATTGTTTTAGAAAAAGTTACAGCATCACTGGGGGATACAATAACTATCAAATGACCCCTTCTATCATTTTCAACGACATCCAATTCAATGCCCGGCCAAATTTGAACGGCCTCATTTATTTCGTTACGTATTTCATTATATTGTCCAATATCAAAAATATTGTGATTTGTGATTGCAATAATTTTAACGTCAGTTGACGTAACGATTTCAGCAAATCTCTTTGGGTCTACTTCCCTTGTGGCTGCATCACCAGACTTTGTTTTTTTTGTGTGTACGTGTACATCAATTTTCATATTTAATACTCTTCCTTGGATATTACGTAATTCATCTTGTTTGGTTTTTCAAATCTAACTATTTATTAAATACATAATTATACACTAACTATTTTTAATTTTATTAAATACTTTAAAAAAATAATATTTTTAACATTAAATAACCATAATAATTTATTTATTATGTATATAATAATGAGTATATTTATTTAAATATACATAAATGACAAAAAAATTATTAGAAATTGTTCGTGATAAAATTCGCCTTAAACACTATAGTTATCAAACTGAAAAAACCTATCTTAGTTGGATAAAACGCTATATTTTATTTCACAATAAAAAACACCCTAAACAAATGGGAAAAATTGAAATTGAAGAATTTTTAACCGATTTAGCAGTTAATCGCAATGTTTCTCCTAGTACTCAAAATCAGGCTTTTAATGCTTTGTTATTTTTATACGAAAAAGTTTTAGGAATTTCAATTAAAAATGAAAACATATCTGCATTTAGAGCTAAGGTAAAAATCCATATTCCTGCCGTTTTAACCATTGACGAAGTTAAAAATGTTATTTTTAACAGCAAGGGGATTTACCAGTTCATGCTAAAGCTTTTATACGGTTGCGGTCTGCGTATGAATGAATTATTACGATTGCGTATTAAAGATGTTGATTTTGGCTTTAATAAAGTTTATATTTGGGATGGAAAAAGCCAAAAAGATAGGATTTTACCTCTGCCACTAAAAGTAAAAGAAGATTTGAAAATTCATATTGAAAATGTGAGAAAAACTCATAAAAAAGATATTATTAATGGCTTTGGTTATGTTAATTTGCCATTTGCACTAGATAAAAAATATCCAAATGCTAATACAGAATTTAAGTGGCAATATTTATTTCCTATGAGTTCAATTTCAAAAGACCCAAGAGGCAAGAAACAAATTCGCTACCATATACTGCCAACAACTTTTGGTAGGAACATCAAAAATGCTGCTCGTTTATCTTATATTGATAAAAAAATTTCTGCCCATACTTTTCGTCATTCTTATGCAACACATTTATTACAAAATGGAATTGACATCCGTACAATTTCTGAACTTTTAGGACATAAAAACTTACAAACAACTATGATTTACACCCATATTGTTAAAGAGTTAAGTCAAAACATTGTCAAAAGTCCACTGGACTTTTGACGGTATTTTTTTACCACTAAAAATCAAAAACCCATGCAAATAGTAAGCAAAGCTTACTTTGGGAAATACCCCCAAACCTCTAACAACAATTACAGGTTGTTTAGTTTGTGTTAAGTTGTTTTACTTGTTTTTTTATTAGAGATCTTTGCATAAATAGAGATGATTAGCAGAGCTCTGATTTTTGCTTAATGTAAGTGAGTGGAAAGCGGGGTTCTGATGATTATTCATGTTTGTGCAAAGGTCTCCATTAGGGGCAGAACTAGTTTGTACACTATAACCATTGTACAACAGCCCCTCAAACTCCCCATATAGACATTTTGCTTGTAATTTATATTTTTGTTGTGAGATATTCGCGATGTGATTTAAAAAAAGCACTAACAATAACGAATTGGAATTATGCTAAATGTCGATTAAAAAAAGTACCAACAATGAAGAATTAGAATTATACCCACCGTCATTGCGAGCCTTGATAAAGGCGTGGCAATATCATCCTACAAACACGGTGTAATTTAATAATTAAGTATTGCGTCCCTAAAACTTTCTGGCTATGTTGTATATTTTAGTTAAAGGCCTATAAGATAATCTATTTATTTTGTCAAGGGTTTTATAAGGTTTTTTGATATTTTTGCAGATTAAGTATATAATTCCCATAAAGGATAATACAATGAAAAATATATTAATTTTTATACTAATATTAATAAGTGGAGTCATGCTATATTTAGGCATAGTTAATAGTATAATCCCACCTATTATCACTGCCATAGGCTTTATAGTAATAGCCATATTATTTAAGCAAAAGCGTTGATAAACTAAAGCAGGTTTAATTTGTAGGATGAGATTGCCACGCCTTTTATCAAGTCTCGCAATGACGGTGGGTATAATTCCAATTCTCAATTCTTAATGCTTTTTTAAAATCACACCGCGAATATCTCACAACAAAAATGTAACTTACAGGCACAATTTCTATATGGGGAGTTTGAGGGGCAGTTGTACGGTAACTGTAATACGAAAACTAGTTCTGCCCCTCAATTAAAAAATAAGCAGTACAACTTCACACAAACTAAACAACCTGTAATTGCTGTTAGGGGTTTGGGGATATTCCCCAAAGTGAGCTTTGCTTACTATTAAAAAAATAGTATTATTAACTTACACCGCTTTTGTAGGATGAGATTGCCACGCCTTTTACAAGGCTCGCAATGACGGTGGGTGTAATTCCAATTCATTATTCTGGGTGCTTTTTTAAATCACATTACAACCAACACACTGGCACTCAATTACTCCCACTGTCATTGCGAACACTACTTTTTAGTGTGTGGCAATCTCACGCCTTTTTACAAAAGCTCGCAATGACGATAGGTGTAATTCTAACTCTTTTATGTTTTGCTTATAAAGTATTTTAACCACCACTACAAAAACCCCAACTGCCTCCAAGCCTCATAGGCAATAATCGCAACTGCATTTGAGAGGTTTAAACTGCGTGAGTTTTTAACCATAGGCAAGGCAATACAAGTATATTTTTCTCTAATATCTAAGGGTAAACCACGAGTTTCAGGGCCAAAAAGTAAATAATCTCCAGCTTCATAAATTTGCTCATTATAACGATTATTTGTTTTAGTACTTGCACAAAAAAGTCTATTAGATGATATGTTATTACTTGTTAAAAAATGGGCAAAATCATCATATTCAATGACATTAGTTAAATCGTAATAATCAAGTCCAGCACGCCTTAGACTTTTTGCATCTAAATCAAAACCATAAGGCTTAATCAAGTGTAGTTTTGCTCCTATGTTGGCACATAAACGCATAATATTACCAGTATTTGGCGGGATTTCTGGCTCATATAAAACAATATTTAAAGGTTGCTGCATAAATAAAAGTTAGGGTTTTTTATAAATTAGAGGCCTTTGCATAAATAGGGTTGATTAGCAAAAATTCAATTTTTGCCGAATTAGTTATTTTCTTAAAGCCTGCCCTAGCAGGGCTAAAGCTGGTTTTAAGAAAATAGCTAAGTTGGTGAAAAGTGGGTTTTTGATGATTATTCATATTATGCAAAGGTCTCGTTAATAAAACTTAGATATTGTATAAGAATTAATAAAACTTGTAGCATCGGTTATTTTTTTACCAGATAATTGCAACTTTGTAATTCTTAAAATTCCGTCTTTAGTTTGCACATCAATACCTAATTTTGATTGTGCTATTACTTCAGATATTAATTTATTGCTATTTTTAGCAATAATAACCTCTGCTTTTATAATTTTAATAATAGTTTTATTAAATTTATTACCATCTGCATAAGTTTGAGCTATAGGATACGGGTTAAATGCCCTTATTTGATTATGTATTTTAATTGCACTTTGTTGCCAGTTTATCCAAGCCTCATTTTTTATGAGTTTATTTGCATAACAAATACCCTCTGTATTTTGTCTCTTAGGTTGTATGTTAGTAATATTATTTAAGGTATTAATAATTAATTCTTTGGCTATAATTATTAGTTTATCATGTAGCATACTAGCATTATCATCAGCATTTATATTACAAACTTTACAATCAACAATATCGCCAGTATCTAAGCCCTCATCCATTTGCATAATACAAACCCCTGTTTGCTTATCACCTGCTAAGATTGCCCTTTGTATTGGTGCACTGCCCCGCCATCTTGGTAGTAAAGAAGTATGAATATTTAAACAACCGTATTTAGGTATTGTTAAGATATTTTTAGGTAATATTTTGCCATAAGCAACAACTACCATAATATCTGCTTGTAATTGTTGTAATTTTACTATCTCTTCTTTGGTAAATTTATCAGGTTGTGCTACCTTTAAATTGTGTTTTATAGCATATTCTTTGCTAGCAGGTTTTGATAATTTCATACCCCTACCTTGCGGTTTATCACTTTGACAATATACTATTAAAATCTCGTGTTGTTTATGAATCTCTGCTAATATTTCCTTAGCAAATATTGGCGTTCCAGCAAAAATAATACGCATTATTTTTTATATTTTTTTATAGCAGATAAAACCTGTTTACTAGCTGTGCCACCTATATGATTTCTAGAGCTCATTGAGCCTTCTAAGGTTAATATTTTAAATACGCTTTTTGTAATTACTGGACTAAATTTTTGCAGTGTCTCAAGTGATAAATCTGTAAGATTCTGCTTATTTTCTATGCAATAAGCAACTACACTACCTACTATATGATGGGCATCTCTAAATGCTAAGCCTTTTTTGACTAAATAATCAGCTAAATCAGTAGCTGTTATAAAGCCTAACTCGGCACTTTTTTGCATATTACCTACATTAACTGTTATTTCTTTTAACATACCTGTAAATACTAACACTGAATTTGAGACAGTATTTACCGTATCAAATAATGGCTCTTTGTCTTCTTGATTATCTTTGTTGTATGCTAGTGGCTGGGCTTTCATTAATACTAATAAAGTATTCAAATTACCAAAAACTCTAGCACTTTTACCCCTTATTAACTCTGCTATATCTGGGTTTTTTTTCTGGGGCATAATAGATGAACCAGTACAAAAACTATCTGATAATTCAATAAAATTAAATTGTGCAGACGACCATAAAATAATCTCCTCACAAAACCTAGATAAGTGCATCATTAAAATACTAATATTTGAGGTAAACTCAATGGCAAAATCTCTATCGCTAACAGCATCAATAGAATTACTACATATTAGTTCAAAATCAAGTAATTCTGCGACTAATTTGCGATTTATAGGAAAACTAGTACCAGCTAGGGCGGCACTACCTAATGGCAAACTATTTACCCTAACTCTGTTTTCTACTAATCTGTCTTTATCGCGTTCAAACATTGCTACATAAGCCAATAAATGATGAGCAAAATTAATAGGTTGTGCTGTTTGTAGATGGGTAAAACCAGGCATAATAGTACTGGTATGCTGTTCTGCTAAGTCAAGCAAAACATCGTTTAATTTATTTATTAATAATAATATATTGTCAATATTATCCCTTAGATATAATCTAATATCGGTTGCTACTTGATCGTTTCTTGACCTTGCTGTATGGAGTTTTTTGCCAGTATCTCCACAAATTTCAATTAGTCTGTTTTCAATATTCATATGAATATCTTCTAATTCAATAGAAAATTCAAAATTATTATTTTCTATTTCAAATAATATTTGTTTTAAGCCAGATATTATGGCATCCTTTTCAATATTTGTTATTATCGCTACTGAATTTAACATACTAGCATGAGCTATTGATACTTGTATATCATAAGGTGCTAGAATATAATCAAACTTAATTGAAGCACTAAACTCACTTACTAATTTAGTGTTGGCTTTTTTAAAACGAGCACCCCAAACTTTACTTGTGTTATTTGTCATATATTTGATTTGAATTTTTTGAGGCCTTTGCATAAATAAGAGTGATTAGCAAAAATTCAATTTTTGCCGAATTAGTGATTTTATTAAACTTTGTCCTAGCAGGGCTAAGGCTGGGTTTAAAAAAATTGCTAAGTTGGTGAAAAGTGGGTTTTTGATGATTATTCATATTTTATGCAAAAGTCTCTTTCTATATAGCTTAAAGTTGCCCTCTATTATTTTTTTGTCTATTTTTTGCCAATAAAACTCGGGATTAATAATACCAATAACATCACTACTTAGTTTATTACCATAATCATCTAAAAATATTACCGTAGGATAAAAATTTATTACATACTTAAACCTAAAATCATTAGCATTTGTTTTATTATTATAAAAGTCATAAAAATTATTATAACTATCAGCAACCACTTCTCTTATTATTACTTTATTTTTGTATTGTTGTAACTTGCTTATGGGTATTAAAACCTCATTCTTAGCCATTTCACAATATGGGCAATTTTCTTCAGAAAATAAAATCAACATTGGTATTAATTTTGTGCGTATTATTTGAGCATCAAGTAATAAATTATCAACTTGAGGTAAATTATCTGCTCTTACTGATAAAATACTAAACAAACCTATTGCTAAGATAAAATTTTTCATTACTTATGTAATAACTAAAATATAAATACTATTATATAATTTGTTAAATACATTTTAAACTTAATTATTAACAATATATGCAAAACTTAACAATAGCAACAAGAAAAAGTCCATTAGCACTATATCAGGCTAATTATGTTAAAAAGCAATTAATAAAAAGTAATAAAAACCTAGCAATTAAATTACTAACTATGACAACTAAGGGCGATATTCTCTTAGATGGTGCTCTGGCAGAAATTGGTGGTAAGGGCTTGTTTATCAAAGAATTAGAGATAGGTATGCAACAAGGTTTAGCAGATATGGCGGCTCATTCTATCAAAGATATGCCTTATAATTTGCCAGATGGTTTTACTATTGGGGCTATTTTATTAAGAGAAAATCCTTTTGATGCTTTTGTATCTAATAATTATAATACTATTGACGAGCTACCAAATGCCGCTAAGGTTGGCACTTGTAGCCTAAGACGAAAAGTGCAATTATTAGCACTTAGACCTGATTTAAATATTATTGATTTACGAGGTAATGTTAATACTAGATTGCAAAAATTAGACAGTGGCAATTATGATGCTATTATTTTGGCCTGTGCTGGACTTATTAGATTAAAACTTAGTGCTAGGATTAAGCAAGTTATTCCCAAAGAACAAAGTCTGCCCGCTGTAGGTCAAGGTGCTATTGGGATAGAGATTAAAACAAACAACCCTAAAATAAAAGACCTAATCAAACCTCTAATTGACAAAAATACTAGTATTGCTGTTGTAGCAGAAAGAGCTTTCAATAAAACCTTAGGTGGTAGTTGCACTTCACCTATTGCATCTTATGGCTATATTAAAGATAATTTATTACATTTAAGCGGCTTAGTAGGAGATATAAAAACTAATAAAATTATTAAAAAAACCCTAATATCTAACACCGATAAACCCGAAGAATTAGGCATAAAACTTGCAAATGAGCTAATTGCTATGGGTGCTAAAAAACTGCTAAACTCCTACTGAAAACATACTCTTAGTTGTTTAGCATTTAGTTTTTTAGCCTCATCACTAAACAGATAAGCAATAGCAGGACTTATTTGCTCTGGGGTATTGAGTAAATCTAAGTTTTCCCCAGGATGAGACATAGAGCGAAGTTTAGTTTTCATAGCACCTGTATCTAGGGTATTAGTTTTAATATTAGTTTTTTCTAACTCGTCTGCTATTATCATAGCCATAGCTTGTAATGCAGATTTTGATACCCCATAAGCACCCCAATATGCTTTTGGTTTCTTAGCCAATTTATCTGATATAAACACAATTCTTGCGTCTTTTGATTTTAATAATAAGGGCAAGCAATATTGGGTTAATATAAACGGTGCATTGACATTAATTTGCATAACTTTATACCATATTTTAATATCGTATTGCTCTATTGGCATCATAGTGCCAATTATTGCAGCATTATGTACTAAACCATCTAATTTATTAAATTTAAGTAGTGCATCTTGCATATCTTGGTAATGACTGGTAGTAGCACCTAATAAATCTAGTGGATATAAAATTGGCTCTGGGTAATTACTTGCTATAATCTCATCATAAACGCCCTCTAATTTTGCTAAGTCTTTATCTAATAAAATAATAGTTGCACCTAAACTTGCTAATTTTAATGCACTAGCTTTTCCTAAACCTTGTGCTGAACCTGTTATTAAAACCAACTTATCTATTAATGAGTTAGGCTTTGCCTTATAATCTTTTGGGATTATCATAGCGGTAGTTGTTTTTTACTTTGTACACCCAATTCTTTTAGTTTTTCTGCTCTAGATAGTAAATTTCCTCTACCATCTTTTAAGTCTTTATATGCTTTTTGCTGGCTTTCTTGTGCCTTGCTTAGATGTTTTTCTATATCCAACATATTAGCTACAAATAAACTAAATTTATCATACATATTACCAGCTTGTCTGGCTATTTCTTCGGCATTTTTATTTTGTTGCTCAGTTTTCCAAATATGGTATATAACTTTTAAACTTAGTGTTAAAGTAGATGGCGATGCCAAAACAACACCTTTTCTTAGGGCATAATCAAACAAATTATCTTTTTCCTGTAATGCCAAATATAGTGCTGGCTCAATTGGCATAAATACTAAAATAAAATCTAGTGAATTTATGCCTAACAATTTTTCATAATTTTTAAGGCTAATATTGTTAATATGATTTTCAATAGATTTTATGTGCTGGGATAAATAATTACTATTTTGGCTATTATCGTTAATATAATTTTCATAAGCTGTTAATGATACTTTGGCATCAATAACTATGTCTTTATTATCAGGCAAATGCACTACTATATCTGGTTGTAAATTTTCTCCAATTTCATTTTTATAGGTTTTTTGCTTTTCGTATTCAATTCCCTCTCTTAGCCCAGAGTTATACAAAATAGAATCAAGCACCATCTCGCCCCAATTGCCTTGTTTTTTAGTGTTATAAGTTAGTGCCTCTGCTAGACTATCAGCACTTTTTTTAGTGTTTTCACTGGCTTGTTGCAGGTTTTTAATCTCTGTTAATAATGAACTACTGGTTTTAGTTTGTGAGGTAGTTATAGCCTCTATTCTATCTTTAAAATCCTTTATTTGATTTTGTAATGGCAGTAGTGTGTCTTTATTTTTAGCACTTAGTTTAATAATATCCTTATCAATAATATCTGTTGCTATATTTTTAAAATCTTTGCTTATTTGCTCTTTGGTAGCTTTGATAAAATCAATTTGCTGTTGATAGTGATTTTCTCGCTCCGATAATTTTACTGATATAGTGGCATTTTCTGTGCTAAGTTTATTTATTTTATTATCTTTTATGTTGTTTTTATACCATAAATATCCTATAACAAAAACTAATATAATAATTAAAACAAGAAAACTATAAATAAGCATTTATTACCTCTAATATTTGTTTTGGGTTATGTATTATATGGTTTGCCTGCCAATTTGCCTTAGGCATATTATAACCATAACTTATAGCTACTGACTTAATATTGGCATTTTTAGCAGCAAGCATATCATTATAATCATCACCTATAAATAAACATTTGCTAGCTGTGGTATTAAGGGCTTTCATAGCATAAAATAATTGCTCTGGATGGGGTTTATTATTAGCTAAAGTATCGCCACATACTACAATGTCTGCTTTAATATTTAAAGCATTTATTAACAAATTAGTAAATTTCTCGCTTTTATTGGTAATAATACCCCATTTCATGTTGTTATTTTTAATGGTCTTTATAACAAGTTCAGTATTGGCAAAATATTTACTATACTTGTTAATATTAGCAGCATATACTGCTAATATTTGCTCTTGATAGTTATTTAAAGTTTTATCATCAATTTTAGGCAATAAATTAATCAATATGCCCTTAACACCACCTGCTATGTAAGGCTTAATTTTATTCAAACTTTGTTTGCTATGATTGTTATTTATTAAAACTTTATTAATAGCATAGTGTATATCCTGTGCTGTATCAATTAAAGTGCCGTCTAAGTCAAAAAATACTGTATCAATACTCATAGAGGCCTTTGTATAAATAGGGATGATTAGCAGAGCTCTGATTTTTTCTTAATGTCAGTGAGTGAAAAGTAGGGTTTTGATGATTATTCATGTTTGTACAAAGGTCTCTTATAATCAAAAAGTATAGCATAGGGGTGTATAAGATATTGTAAAATATCAAAATCTAACATACTCTCATAAAAACCTATGGCTTTTTCTCTCTCTTTACTGTTCTTTATCATATCTAGTTTGGTACTTATAGTCATTGCCTTTTTAGAGTTAATGGTATTTTTTATGCCTGTTAAAGTTCGTTATATGGTAGCATCTCGCTGGGCAATTATTAATATTTGGCTATTAAAAGTAATAGTTGGCTTAGATTATAAAATTATTGGCTTAGAAAATATCCCTAAACAACCCTGTGTTATTTTATCTAATCATCAATCTACTTGGGAGACTTTTATCTTTCAACTAATACTTGGACAACAAACTTGGGTATTAAAAAAACAACTATTATACATTCCTTTTTTTGGTTGGGGAATAGCACTTATTAAACCCATTATTATTGATAGAAGTGATAAATTAAGTGCAATAAAAAAAGTTATTAAACAAGGGAAGGATAGACTTAGTAAAGGTATATGGGTAATTATCTTTCCAGAAGGTACTAGAAAAACTAGTATTGGCAACTATCAAAATGGCGGGGCTATGATTGCTAAGTCTGCTAATGCAATGATTTTGCCAGCATATCATAATTCTGGAAATTTTTGGCGAAAAGGACAATTTATCAAAAAAAAAGGCACAATTAATTTAGTTATTGGTAAACCTATTGCTACTTATGATAAAAATGCTAAGGAATTAACCAAAGAGGTTGAGAATTGGGCAAAAGAGAAAGAAAGAGAGTTTAAAGAGACCTTTGCATAAACATGAATAATCATCCTTATTTATGCAAAGGCTTCAAAGAATAATTACAAATCTAATTTTCAATGTAACTTATAGTCATTGATAATTTTACAAAATAATTCTGCTGTTTTTTCAGCATCATAAAGTGCAGAATGAGCATCATTATTATTCCAACTTATATCAGCCTTTTTAATTGCTTTTGCTAGTACAGTTTCACCATAAGCAAGTGCTGATAATGACACGGTATCTAAAGTGCTAAATTGATGAAATTCTGATTGTAAACTGCATCTTTTACTAGCTTTTTTGATAAATCCTAAGTCAAAATTGGCATTATGTCCTACTAAAATTGCCTTAGTGCAATTGGCTTGTTTTAATTCTTGGTTTATAGTACTATACAACTCATTAAGTGCTATTTTTTCTGATACTTCATAACGAAAAGGATGCCCGATAATAATATTATTAAATTCCATAGCAGATTTTGATATTTCAGCATTTTTAAAGGGTTTTATATGAAAATGCAAGGTCTGTTTTGGATAAATTTTAGCATTATTATCCATAGCTATAATTATAGCCGCTAATTCTAATAAAGCATTATTCTGGCAATTAAACCCTGATGTTTCTACATCAACAACAACTGGTAAAAAACCCCTAAATCGTTTTGATATTTGCATTATTTGCTAAAAAAAGAGACCTTTGCATAAATATGAATAATCATCAAAAACCCGCCTTTCACCAATTCGGCAAAATCTATCATTTTACTAATCAGCCCTATTTATGCAAAGGTCTCAAAAAACTATCAATTTTAGACTAAAATTAATAGTTTTTTAGCAATAAATCAATATGGATGATACTCGTAAATTTTCTAAGCAAATTATTGACGGCTATGAAAGGGCACCTTCTCGTGCTATGCTTTACCCAACTGGCTTTAAAAAACAAGATTTTTCTAAACCTCAAATTGGAATTGCCTCAACTTGGTCTATGGTCACCCCTTGTAATATGCATATTAACGAGCTAGCTAAACAATCAGAACAAGGGGTTAATAACAATAAAGGCAAGGCAATAATTTTTAATACAATTACTATATCTGATGGCATATCTATGGGTAGTGAGGGTATGAAATATTCCTTAGTATCCAGAGAGGTAATTGCCGATTCTATTGAAACAGTGGTAGCTTGTCAAGGATTTGACGGTGTAGTAGCAATAGGTGGCTGTGATAAAAATATGCCCGGCTGTATTATTGGCATAGCAAGACTTAACCGTCCTAGTGTATTTGTTTACGGCGGGACTATTCTTCCTGGTAAAAATCACACTGATATTGTGTCTGTATTTGAAGCTGTTGGTAAATATGCTAATCAACAAATAAGTGCTATTGAGCTTGAGCAAATAGAACAAAATGCTATTCCAGGTGCTGGCTCGTGTGGTGGAATGTACACCGCTAATACTATGGCTAGTGCTATTGAAGCCTTAGGTATGAGTTTGCCTAATAGCTCAGCACAAAATGCTATATCAAATGATAAATTATTAGATTGTGAGCTAGCAGGTAAGGCGGTAATGAATTTATTGGCAAAAAATATAAAGCCTAGCGATATTATGACAAAAAAGGCTTTTGAAAATGCAATTACAGTTATTATTGCCTTAGGTGGTTCAACTAATGCTGTGCTTCATTTAACTGCAATGGCAAAAACTATTGGTGTTGAACTATCAATTGATGATTGGACTAATATAGGTAAAAAAACTCCAGTATTAGCAGACCTTAAACCCAGCGGTAAATATATGATGAGCGAGTTAGTAGCAATAGGTGGAACGCTGCCACTTATGAAAATATTATTAGATGCTAAGCTTTTACACGGTGATTGTATTACTGTGACTGGTAAAACATTAGCAGAGAACCTAGCAAACATTAAACCTTATCCTACTAACCAAGATATTATCCGCCCGCTAGATAATCCAATTAAAAAAGACTCACATTTGGTAATTTTATACGGTAATTTAGCAACACAAGGTGCAGTTGCTAAAATAACTGGCAAAGAGGGTTTAATATTTGAGGGTAGTGCAAAGGTTTTTAACCGTGAAGAAGATGCATTACAAGCAATTTTAAAAGATAAAATCGTAGCAGGTGATGTTTTATGTATTTGCTATGAAGGACCAAGAGGAGGTCCGGGTATGCGAGAAATGCTAGCACCAACATCAGCTGTTATGGGCAAGGGTTTAGGCGATAAAGTAGCTCTTATTACCGATGGGCGTTTTTCAGGTGGTACACATGGTTTTGTTGTTGGACATATCACACCTGAGGCTTTTGACGGTGGCTTATTAGCATTAGTACAAGATGGCGATAAAATACGCATTGATGCCAAAAACCACACCATAAACCTATTACTTGAAACACAAGAAATAGCAAAGCGTAAGGCCAATTGGAAAGCACCAAAACCTAATTATACTAAGGGTGTACTAGCAAAATATGCAAAACTAACTAGCACTGCATCACAAGGTGCTATGACTTAGATATTTAAAATATCCAAAGCCTAATCTTATCAATTAATGCAGTAGCACTAAATATATTATTGCCTATTTGTATAATGCTAAAATACAGCTTACGCGTTAGTATTTAGCTGTAGTGTTTTATTGGATGATTTTAATGATTATAAATAATTATTTATAAACCAAGTTATGTCTTTGATTTTCTAAGTATTAGTTGTAAACATATAAAATGTATAAAGTATTTTGTAAAAATATTATATTATATTTTTAATGTATATAATAATTCTATATGGTAGTTGTTAATGATTTTTTAATAATAAATAAAGGAGTTAAAAAATGATAGATAATAATGAATTGCAAAAAAAATTATACAATAAAGATTTTAGGAAAAAGTTAATTGTAAACCCAGAAAAATATATGTTAGAGTTGGGCTATAAATTGCAATCTGATGTCAAAGTAAAAGTTGTTAAGTCTAGCAAAGATATATTTTATTTAAGTGTTAATAATAAGAGTGATATTGATATAAATGAAATACAAGAAGTGATAGCTGGTACTAGAAAACTTCTTGATAAGAATGTAAGTACGCTTGGAACGATAGGTACTTTAGGAAGTGTATCTAGTCTCACTGGCTGTACTAGCAGTCTTGGTACTATGGGCACATTAGGTAGTTCTAGTAGTGTTGATGTATATTAATAATAAATAAAGGAGTTAAAAAATGATAGATAATAATGAATTGCAAAAAAAATTATACAATAAAGATTTTAGGAAAAAGTTAATTGTAAATCCAGAAAAACACCTAACAGAATTAGGTTATAAACTGCGCTCTGGTGCCAAGGTAAAAGTTGTTAAGTCTAGCAAAGATATATTTTATTTAAGTGTTGATAGTAGGGATGATATTGATATAAGTGAAATACAAGCAGCAATTGGTTCTAGCACGGTTGGCACAATAGGTACTGTAGGAAGTGTATCTAGTCTATGTTCCTGTGAATCCACTATGGGAACTGTAGGTAGTGTAGGTAGTGCTAGTACTATTGATGTAAAATGATGTAAAAATTTTATATAATAATATAATAGAATGATAAAAAATACAGAAATTCTATTAGAGAAAACCCAAGAAAAGTATTAAATAATTTTAGTGCCGAGCTAGCATATGATATTGAGATAAAGGTACACACTAATGATAAGAGTATTACTTATATAGTTATACCAAATTTATCTCTAGATAAAGATGGTAAATTAGATTTACAAAATGTAAATGCTGCTGCCCTAGGGACTCTCTGGGTTCTGCTGTAAGTATTTTGTGCCTTGGCACGATTAGTGGTACTGCTGGGACATTTGGCACTATTGGTTCTGCTGGTTAAATAAAGGATATTACTATGGATTTTGAAAAAGAAATAGCTTTATTTAATGATAAGGATTTTCGCAAAAAATTAAGAAAACACCCAAAATTATGCTTACAAGAGTTAAAATATGATATAGACGATAATATTGATGTTATTGTTAAAACCAATAGCAAAAATACTATATATATTATTCTTAATGATAATATTGATAGCGATATAATGTTAGATGGTATTCAAGTAGCAAAAACTAAGCTACTTGGTACAATAGGCAGTATTGATAGTATTGTTGTATAAGTATTATAAAACACTAATACTTTGTTTTTTAATTGTTTATAAAGTGTAACATGCAAAGTATATAAATTATTTTGTAAAAATATTATATTATATTTTTAATGTATATAATACTTTATTATGGTAGTTTCTAATAATAAGGAGCTAAAAAATGATAACTAATAATGAATTGCAAAAAAAATTCTACGACAAAGATTTTAGAAAAAAATTAATTGCAAATCCAGAAAAACACCTAACAGAGTTAGGCTATGAACTGTATTCTGGTGTCAAGGTAAAAGTTGTTAAGTCTAGCAAGAATGTATTTTATTTAAGCGTTGATAGTAGAGATGATATTGATATAAGCAAAATACAAGCAGCAATCAGTAAGTTAGATATTGCTATAAGTTCAGTTGCCACAATAGGTAGCCTAGCAACTATATCTAGTGCTGGTGGTAGTCTTGGTACAATAGGTAGTCTTGGTAGTCTTGGTAGTCTTGGTAGTATTGGTGTATAGGCATTATAAAACACTGATACTTTGTTTTTTAATTGTTTATAAAGTGTAACATACAAAGTATATAAATTATTTTGTAAAAATATTATATTATATTTTTAATGTATGTAATACTTTATTATGGTAGTTATTAATATTTTTAATAACAAATAAAGGAGCTAAAAAATGATAACTAATAATGAATTGCAAAAAAAATTCTACGACAAAGATTTTAGAAAAAAATTAATTGCAAATCCAGAAAAACACTTAACAGAATTAGGCTATAAACTGCACTCTGGTGTCAAAGTAAAAGTTGTTAAGTCTAGCAAGAATATATTTTATTTAAGTGTTAATAATATGGATAATATTGATGTAAGCGAAATACAAGCAGCAAGCGAGTTAGGCATTGGTACAGGCACAGTTGGCTCACTAGGTAGTATAGCAACTATATCTAGTCAGACTGCCACTATTAGTTCTCTATCAAGTGCTGGCACACTAGGTACTGCTAGTAGTGTTGACACATAATTTAATAGGAGAATATAATGGATAATAATAAAGATTTAACTAAATTATATTTTGATAATGAATTTAGAAATGCTATTAGAAAAAACTCAAGACAAACATTAAATAATTTTAATGCCAAACTAGCAGATGATATTGAGGTAAAGGTACACACTAATGATAAGAGTATTACTTATGTAGTTATACCAAATTTATCCCTAGATAAAGATGGCAAATTAGATTTACAAAATATAAATGCTGCTGTTAGTACCCTAGGTAGTATTGGTACATTTGGAAGTATTTTTACCGTTAGCACGATTGGTGGCTGTGCTGGGACAGCTGGGACAGCTGGTACTATTGGCTGTGCTGGCACTGCTAATTGAATAAAATATTCTATTAAGGAGAATTACTATGGATTTTGAAAAAGAAATAGCTTTATTTAATGATAAGGATTTTCGCAAAAAATTAAGAAAACACCCAAAATTATGCTTACAAGAGTTAAAATATGATATAGACGATAATATTGATATTATTGTTAAAACCAATAGCAAAAATACTATATATATTATTCTTAATAATAATGTTGATAGCGATATAATGTTAGATGGTATTCAAGCAGCAAAAACTAAGTTACTTGGCACTGTAGCTACTGTTGGTACTCTTGGTACTGTTGGTACTGCTGGCTCAGTATTAACTACTGTATCATCAGCTAGTTCTGCTGGTTCAGTAGGTAGTCTTGGCACTCTAAGTACTAAAGGTGAGGTTAGTATTAACATTTAGACTATTATTGCTAAATCGTAATATGTTTTTATATGGGGGAGGATTAGTTAGTGTTTTATTGACTAAGACTTTATCTACTCCCCAAACCTCTTAATCAATTAATGCAGTAGTCTTTATGTATCCCTAAAAATCTTATATATAAGCAGTATTTTACACATAATCCCTAAGTCCAACTCAATCACATTGCAGTAGTGTTATTCTTTGTTTAATGCTTTTTTACTTGCTAGTTTTATTTTTAAAAAACACATCAAGTATTATAATTTAGTTATTTTTTTTTAAAGTAGTATAATGTATTTTTAAAGATAAATCTCAAATTTAAAAATATGTTTGTTAGCACTTTTGATCTTTTTTCCATAGGCATAGGGCCATCTAGCTCCCACACGGTAGGACCTATGAAGGCTGCTAAACTATTTGTAGAAATTTTAAAAAAGAATTTTTGGCACTCTATTTCAACTATAAGTATAGAACTTTACGGCTCTCTAGCCGATACAGGCAAAGGACATGGTACTGATAAAGCAATTCTACTAGGCTTGGAGGGAGAACACCCAGAAACTATTGACGCCTCTAAAATAGAGTCTAGGGTACAACAAATTTATGAAAATGAGGCTTTAGCTTTACTAGGCGAAAAATCAGTACCCTTACAAGAAGGGAGGAACTTAATTTATAAATCAGAACAAAAGCCTTTCCACCCTAATGCTGTTGTTTTTAAGGCATATAATAATAAATCACAAACATTAATAGAAAAAACCTATTATTCTATAGGGGGTGGATTTGTAGTGCAAGATTCTGAGCTCAACGAAAAAGGCGAGATTAAAAAAACCAAAACATCAACACCATTACCATACCCATTTTTAAGTGCAGATAAGTTGATTTCTTACACCAAAGAAAAAAACTGCTCTATTGCGGACATAGTTTTTGAAAATGAAAAAGCCCACCGTTGTGAAAAAGAGATTATTTTAGGTTTAAAAAAAATTTGGCATGCCATGCAAAAATGTGTGCAAGCAGGATGCATTAAAGAAGGATTTTTACCTGGAGGATTAAAAGTACAAAGAAGAGCAGCCAACCTTTACAAAAAACTCTCTACTGCTCCTATCAACCATAGCTCAGGAATGCAATGGGCTAGCCTCTATGCTCTGGCAGTAAATGAAGAAAATGCTGCAGGTTGTAATGTAGTCACAGCTCCTACTAACGGGGCTGCAGGCATTGTACCAGCTGTGTTACACTACTTCAAAAAATTTTATCGTAATCCAACAGAAGAAGATCTTAAAAAATACTTTTTAACCTGTGCCGCTATAGGAAGTCTTTACAAAAATAATGCTTCTATTTCTGGTGCAGAAATGGGTTGTCAGGGAGAAATAGGCGTTGCTTGCTCTATGGCGGCTGGAGGTCTAACAGCACTTCTTGAAGGCACAGCAAAACAAATAGAAAATGCGGCAGAAATTGGTATGGAACATAATTTAGGTTTAACTTGTGACCCCATTATGGGTTTGGTGCAAATCCCGTGTATTGAAAGAAATACTATGGGCTCTATTGAGGCTATCAATGCATCTTTACTTGCCTTAAATCAACAAAATATAGGTATTGTATCCTTAGATAAGGTAATTAAAACTATGAAAGCCACAGGGGAAGATATGCAAAATAAATACAAAGAAACCTCTAAAGGAGGATTGGCAATTAATGTAATTGAGTGTTAAATTTGCTCAATACTTTAATCATAAAACAAAAACTAAATCACAATAATTATGCAATCTGATAAAAATGTATGCAGTAATATTTAAAGCAACAATAAATGAACTTGATGAAGAATATTTTTCTACAGCAGAAAAATTACAAAGCTTAGCTTTTTCTAAATATGGATGTAAAGATTTTATTTCTTATACAAAAGACAAGGAAGAAATTGCAATTTCATACTGGGATTCTTTAGAACAGATTACAGCTTGGAAAAAAGACCCTAAGCATAAAATAGCACAAGATATTGGCATTAAAAAATGGTACAAATCTTATAAAGTACAAATTGTTGAACTACTAAGAGAATATAAATCATAAATACAATAAACTCAAATCTTTAATTACTAGACTTTGCAAAAAACTATATTTAGTTTTTAACTATATTGTTTGAGCCAAAGCAATACGCATGCCCTCTTTTACCTCTTAAGTCAGTAGTAAATATTTCTATTGATGGAGTATTTAACATAGTATTTCTATGTGTTTTTACCCACTCTGTTGCTTTTTATAGCACAGAAGTATAAAAAGTAGTTGCTGGCACTAAATAATGATGAGGAACGGTAATTTTAGCAACAGAATCTACTTGCTTATAATCAAGGATATGAGCCTAGCTATCAATTAGGGAGAACAACAACATCAATGTTGCCAACTTTATCCATAATTTCTTGTGGTGGATAAGGTCTATTATCACCCACATAAATAGATGCAAACCTCCAGTTTTAATCAAATATATAGTGTTGTCAAATATGCCTACTTTACCACTATCATATTAGTTCTCATAATAAATACCATATTGTTGTGATTTATAGTTAATATGCTTAAGTACTAGCACTGTTAGTTATATCATAAAATAACAAACTATCAAGTAATACAACAACACTATCTACTTTTATTTTGTATTATTGCAGTGCTATTATCTATTATTTGTCAGAAGATTTCATATGTTGTTCTTTTTTAAAAATCTTACCCTCAGCCAAACGACTAAAGTAACTATCCATATCGCGTTTTACTATTGGAGAAAGCATGTATAATCCCAAAATATTAGGAACACAGATTAGGAATACCAGTGCGTCAGATATATCAAGGATTGGACCTAGTTGTACCATACAACCCAACATAACAAATACACAAAATATTACCTTATATATATTTTGATTACTTTCACCAAATAAATAAGTCCAGCCTTTTAAACCATAATAAGACCAAGAAATCATAGTTGAAAAAGCAAATAATAATCCAGCTATAGCTAGTGGATAAGGAAACCATGAAAACTGCAAGGCGAAAGCAGCAGATGTCATGGCAATACCAGTATTATCACCAGCAAAGCCAGGGTTTGCTACCATACTTGTACCTATAACCAGAGCAGTAATAGTACAAATTACAATAGTATCAATAAACGGTTCTAGCAATGATACTGTACCCTCAGTAATAGGTTCATCAGTTTTTACTGCCGAGTGGGCAATAGCCGCTGAACCAATTCCAGCTTCGTTAGAAAATACTGCTCGTTGAAAACCGATAATAAGTGCACCAAGCGCACCACCTGCTACACCCTCACCAGTAAAGGCACCGTGGAATATATTAATAATTGCTTGTGGAACATGTTCTATTTCTAAAATAATAACTATAATAGCGAAAAAACAATAAAAAATAGCCATAAATGGTACTAATTTAGAGGTAACCTTAGCAATGGACTTAATGCCTCCAATAATAACTGAAAATACTACCAGAGCAAGAATAAGTCCAATCAACCAGCCATACCCATCAAGACCGCCGTTAGCTATAACATTAAGTTGCACATAGGCTTGATTTGACTGAAACATATTACCTATGCCTAGTGCTCCTAATAAAATACCTAGTGCAAAAAACATACCCATATATTTACCTAAGTTTGGCCAACCAATATCTTTTAAACCATTTTTTAAGTAATACATAGGACCGCCAGATACCGAGCCATCCTCGTTATACTTACGGTATTTAACTCCCAAAGTACACTCAACAAATTTTGTTGACATACCTAAAAAGCCCGCAACTATAATCCAAAAGGTAGCACCAGCACCGCCAACTGTAACAGCAATTGCAACACCACCAATATTACCAATTCCAACAGTACCTGATACTGCTGTTGCTAGTGCTTGGAAATGGGTTACTTCTCCTTTATCGCGTGGGTTTTCATATTTACCTAATGCCAAATCAATAGCATGTTTAAAGCCTTTTAAATTAATAAAGCCCATACGAAAGGTAAAAAATACCGCACCACAAACTAGCCATAACACTACAACTGGCAAATTAGCACCAAATACTGGAATTTTAAAAAATACAATCTGACCTATAACATGAGCTATAGGTGCAGTTATTTCATTAATAGTTTCATCAAATCCAGCCGCTAAACTCAAACCACTAAAAGTAATAGCTGTTATTAAAAATAATAATTTTTTCATAAAGCACATCCTTTTATTAAATAAAAATATGTAACTGAATAACCAAAACAACGCAGAATAAGTGATTAAGAGTGTTGTCTGCCTATTACTGGCAATTATTTATATTTTAAAACCTGTTATTTTATTATAACAACAAAATAATAAAAAATTAAACTAAATAAAAAATTTATGTTACAAACATAATTCTTAGCACTAGTTTTATAACAAAGAGTAGGTATTTTTGGCTCTTAGATTGTTTAAGATTACCACATTAAGCAATTAGACTGAACTTTGGTTATGTATGAAACACTGTTTTTTAGATGTATGTTTTCTTTGACTATTAATACTTAGGTTTACAACTTAGCCGTCTTTTATAGCACTTTATTAGGTATTTTTTACACTAAGTTTAACCAACAAGTAAATAATTTTTAACAACGAAAAAAAACAGTAACGATGATAAAATTGTAATAATTAAATTCTTACTGTAATACGCAACAATTACTGCAAATATGGTTGTAATAAATTCTGGGGTAAGAAATTGTGATTCATAGCCATTAATTAATACATTTGGAATTGTAATTGACGCCACTATTGCTACTGGTAAAAACTCTAAATTGGCTTTTATCCATTTTGGGTAATATTTATTATTTATTTGCAAGGGTAACACTCTAGGAATATAGGTTACAATTGTCATTAATAGTATAATAATTATTAATCTTGTTTCTTCAGCCATGCACCAACTCCAGCACCAATAAAGGTTGCTATAAATATATTAAAATGGGATTCATAAATCAAGGTTAATGCTACCATAGAGATAATAGCTGTTAGTGCTACAATTGTTTTTATTCTACTATTTGATAATACAACTAAAACATATACTAACATTGCTGTTAAGGCATATTGCAGATTAGAAAGTTCAATAACTTTGGTTTCTGTTATTAGCAATGCTCCAAAAAATGACCCTAACACCCATGAAAAATGGCAAAAAAAGTTAAACGACAAAAAATATCTATGGCTTAAATTTTTGTTGCCTAAAACACTATGAAATGCAAAGGATTCATCTGTTAAACCATATCCATATAACCACCTAAATTTGCTTTTTATTCCTAACTTATCAAATATATTAGCCATATAAATTGACATTAGCATGTGTCGTAAATTAATTAAAAATGTTATAATTACAATAGTTATAATTGATGCACCAGTTGGAAATAAAATTAGAAATGAAAATTGTGCTGCACCAGCATAAACAAATAAAGACATTAATACTACAAACCATATTGGCAATCCTAGATTTGCACAACTAATTCCAAATACAAAGGAAACTGTAAAATATCCAGCAACTACGGGATAAGAGTTTTTTAAAGACTCAATATATTCATTTGTATTATTATGTTGCATAAAAAAATATTTTTGCTGATTTAGTTTTTAATCTTTAATAAATTAAATTCTAATTAATAAAAGCATTACTTAATTAAATGCTTTGCTTTTTTAAGAATTTGTTGGTGTATTTTACTTCCTTATATAAAGAGAAGGATTAAGCTATTATTATGCCATTAACTAAAATTTAGTGGTAGTCCTAACTTCTGGAATTATTTATTTAGGTTTTATAGATGCAAGTTATATCTAATTTCCTTATATAAATTATCAAATAAGTTTACTATATCACTATCATTTCCAATATTTTTCATTAAGTTATCTAAGTCTTGATAGTTTATGGTAAAGAATTCTTTAAATAATTTTTCGCCTCTATAAATATTTTCTACTTCTGGTAAATAGATATTGCCTTTTAATTTTTTTGGAGTTAAATAATAAAGAATAGGTTTAAATTTATCCCTGTCATAAATTTTTAAAATATTGCTAATACCTATATACGATGTAAGAAATTTTTTATTAATATTTGCAAATTTTCCTGTGTCATGGTTGTCGTCATATTTAACTTCTAAGTAAAATATTTTATTATTTTGATTTGAAAATAAAACATCTATATCTTGCTTTATCAATATGTCTTTTCTATCATTAGAGGCTTCAATATTTAGGCAGGAATCAATTAATATATTGAAATTATCCAACAATTTTTTTTCGTTGAAATTATTGTTTTGGCAATTTATTATGTACTTATCAATTAAAGCATTGCTCTTTTTGGTAAAAGGTAATGGTATTTTATTGCCAGAAATATTTTCTACATTTAAAAGCATTTCACCTTCAACAATCTTATGTAATAATCTTTCAATAAAATTACCAAATTGTATATTCATAGATTGTAATAATCCGTTAAACACTCTATATTTTATAGGCATAAAATGAATTTTAACTCTATGTTTTTTTACTAATTCTTCTACTTTTTGGTCACTACTGGTATTTATTATTAAGTCTGAAATAGCTGACTTCACAAACTCTTTAATATTGTTATTCATGATTATTTTCTCCTATATTGATTACGATATTCGTCAATTAAGATTAATTTTCCTTGATTTTCATAATACCAAAACATCCAACCATTACAGCTTTCAGTACCTTTTAGTATTGCCCCTATTTTGTGTATTGAACCAGTACCAACACCGTTTTTAATACTACCATCAGCTAATATAGTAGCAGAATGTTTTTTATTACTTGTATAGATAGTTTGGAACTCTTGTATGTAGTTAGATTTTACTAATTGCTCCATACTAACTCTGGCAGTAAATTTTTTTTCTGGTTCTATAATTCTTAAATGTTTAAAGTTATTTTTATTGATTTTTTCTAAGCGTTCTTTACTAATTTCTATATATGCCGTCTCTTTTTCTATACCAATACTTTTACGATTAAGTTTTTTTGCAACAGCACAAGTTGTGCCAGTACCAGAAAATGGGTCTAATACTAAATCACCCTCACTGCTACTTGATAAAATAACTCTTTTTAGTAATTCTTCGGGTTTTTGAGTTGAGTGTGCCTTTTTACCCTGAGAGTTTTTAATTCTTTCATTGCCTGTACAAAGGGGTATTTGCCAGACAGAAGTCATTTGTTTGCCCCCATTTAATTGTTTCATTACTTGATGATTAAAAGTATATTTTTTCTGATTTTCTGATTTTTTAGCCCAAATAAGTGTTTCAGTAGCATTGGTAAAACGAACACCCCTAAAATTAGGCATAGGGTTGGTTTTATACCATTGCACATCATTTAAAATCCAAAATCCTAAATCCATCATAATTTTGCCAACTCTAAAAATATTATGATATGAGCCAATAACCCAGATAGTAGCATCATCAGACATAACATGGCGACAACCACTTAGCCAATTATAAGTAAATTTATCATAATCAGTATTTGATAAGAACTTATCCCAGTTGTCATTTACTCCATCTACTTTGGTTTGATTTGGACGATATAAGTCTTGCTTGAGTTGTAAATTATATGGTGGGTCGGCAAAAATAAGTTTCGCTGATTTTTCTGGTAGTTTTTTTAATATATCAATACAATCGCCATTATAGATTCTATACCCTGATTTAATAATATCATTATCTGAAAATTTTAGTATTTTATCCATAGGGATGATTCTAGCAAATTATGTTGTTGTTAGTGTGACTAAATGATTAAAAATAAGTATATTTTAAGATAAAAAGTGGTGTAGTATTTAATTCACACTGGCCTTTTTATTACTTTATTAAGTGCTAACTAGTAGTGTTTTTATAATGTAATAATGTATTACTAATTAATACATTTATTTTATGTGTGGGCAATTTCTTTGTCGCTAAACAAATAATCTTTTAACTCTTTATCAAAGGACGAATCCTGCCTACGAATCCATTCAAGAACCATTGCGGCATGTTCTTTTTCCTCGTCTCTATTATGAGCTAATATTGCTTTTAATTCTTTATTTTGACAGGCATCAACTCTTTGGTTATACCAATCTATTGCTTCAAGTTCCTCCATTAATGATGTGATTGCTCTATGCATATCTTTTGTTTGACTTGTAAGCTCGTTTATTGGTTCGTGATAGCCTTCATTTGCCATTTTTAATTCCTTATTGCTATTTATTATTTTTGATATATAAGCTACTTAACTCGCTAATTTTAGCATAAAGGCTTAATATTGCACTAAACATATATTTAATCTACACCTATGGCTTTGTTTAAAGATTATTAAATTTTGATTATTGCTATATGTACTAGCTAATAATTTATATAATTCAACCGTTTTGTTAGCTATTGTTGGTTATTGTTGGTTATTAAGAAGTTGTTTTCTAAGTTTCAACATATAGTAAAATTATTTACCTTTGTTAATTAGACCCGTTATTGCTCCAGAGCCAATATCTACACTTCCTATTGAACCACCTGTGCTTGCACAACTTACTGAACTAGCTGTAGAGATTGAAGAGGTAATTGAGTCTATTGTGCCAGCTGTGGCAACTGTACCAATTGAACCTCCTGTGCCAGCAGTAGCAGCAGCATTTACTTTATTTAAACCATTAATTAATGTTTGGTCGTGGAAAACTAAATATGTAGTATCTTTGCTGTTAGTAAATACTTTATACTCAACATTATCAGAGCTTTCATTATAAATCTTTTTTGCTATTTGTTGTGGGTCACTGCGAAGTTGCTCTCTAAATTCTTTATCAAACAACATATTATTTATATTTTGTGTTTTCATTTTTTTTACTCCTTTTTTATTAAGTGTTACAATATTTGAAGAATCAGCAATTTATTTTTGCTGACTTACCTTTATACTACCTGCTGAGCCAACAGTACCAGCACTAAAAACTGTGCTAAGAGATCCACCTACTGTACCTATTGTACCGAATGAACTTACTGAACCTGCTGAGCTAACACATCCACCAGCAGCATTTATATCACCTAAATCAAGCATTAATTCTTTACTAGGTAAAACTACATATGTAGTATTTTTAGTGTTAGTAAGTACTTTGTACTCAACATTATCAAGGTCTTGGTTGTAAATATTTTTTGCCGTTTTTTGTGGATTACTGCGAAGTTGCTCTCTAAATTCTTTATCAAACAACATATTATTTATATTTTGTGTTTTCATTTTTTTACTCCTTTTTTTTTATATTTTTATATATCAAAATGGTTTTGAACTGCCTGCTGTGCCTACTGAACTTACTGAACTTATTGAACCGTACGAACCTAAAACAGTGGATAGAGTACCAGCTGTGCCAGCTGAACCAACAGTACCAACACAAAAAATCTCTACACCTGCATGTAATTCACTTAAATCAGTCATCATTGATGCTTGATTAGGAAAAACTATATGCGTAGTATCTTTGGTATTAGTAACAACATTAAATTTTATATCTTTATTGCTTTTATCCTGCAATTTTGATATAGCATCTTTTGTGTTATTACGAAGTTCATTTCTAAATGCTTTATCAAATATCTTATTATT
Source organism: Gammaproteobacteria bacterium (assembly GCA_965207335.1). Taxonomy (GTDB): domain Bacteria; phylum Pseudomonadota; class Gammaproteobacteria; order PS1; family Pseudothioglobaceae. Next base: position 40,011 of record OZ242267.1, on the reverse strand, counting down.
TATTGGCTCTTTCATTTTTTTTATTCCTTAATTTAATTACATATGTCATTATAATTATTTTTTAGTAATTATTCCATATATTTTGCGTTACTAAATATAAAGTTAATTTGTTACACTAAGAGTTTGGTTATTAAGAAGTTGTTTTCTAAGTTTCAACATATAGTAAAATTATTTACCTTTGTTAATTAGACCCGTTATTGCTCCAGAGCCATATCTACACTTCCTATTGAACCAACTGCGGACGCTGTAATGGAATATATTCATATCAGTACTAATAGTAGTAGCGCCTGCATGTAATTCACTTAAATCAGTCATCATTGATGCTTTATCAGGAAAACTACATATATAGTATTTTTGGTATTAGTAACAACATTAAATTTTGCATCTTTATTGCTTTCACCCTGCAATTTTGACATAGCATCTTTTGTGTTATTACGAAGTTCATTTCTAAATGCTTTATCAAATATCTTATTATTTATTGGCTCTTTCATTTTTTTTATTTCTTTTTTTATTCAACATTCAATATTTGTAAAATCAGCAATTTATTCTTACTAATCTATGTCTTTATACTACCTGCTGAACTAATAGTACCAGCAGTAGAAGATGAGCCAAGAGTTGCACCTATTGAACTTAATGTACCTACTGTACTTGCTGATCCTGCTGAACTAATAGTTGAGCTATTACCAGCAGCATTTACATCACCTAAATCAAGCATTAATTTTTTACTAGGAAAAACTACATACATAGTATCTTTGCTGTTAGTAAGTACCTTATACTCAACATTATCAAGATCTTGGTTGTAAATATTTTGTGCTACTTGTTGTGGATTATTACGAAGTTGTTTTCTAAGTTTTTTATCAAACAACATATTATTTGCATTTTGTGTTTTCATTTTTTTATTTTTTTTGTGTATTTTTTATATATTAATTTGGTTTTACAGAACCTGCTGTACCTACAGAACCTATAGAACCTGCTGTGGATAGAGTACCACCTAAAGTACCGAAACAAGCAATTGTACCAGCACTACCAACTGAGCTAATACTACCAGACTTTACAGGATCTATACCTGCAATATCTGCAATACCTGCATGTAATTTATCTAAGTTAATAATTGATGCTTGATTAGGAAAAACTACATATATAGTATCTTTAGTATTAGTAACAACATTAAATTTTATATCTTTATTGCTTTCATCCTGCAATTTTGACATAGCATCTTTTGTGTTATTACGAAGTTCATTTCTAAATGCTTTATCAAATATCTTATTATTTATTGGCTCTTTCATTTTTTTTATTCCTTAATTTAATTACATATGTCATTATAAATATTTTTTAGTAATTATTCCATATATTTTGCGTTACTAAATATAAAGTTACTTTGTTACACTAAGAGTTTTTAAAAATAATTATAATAATATAATATACTAATGTGAGTAACAAACTCAATCTCCTTGATAGCTTATAAATAATTAAAAAATTGACTTAGCCAAGTCAATAAAATAATTTGGAAATATACCAATAAAAAATATTAATAAGGCATTAATTGATAACACTAATTTAATATCTATGGGTATAGGTAATTGTATATTAGCATAAAGGCTTAATCTTGTACTAAAAATATATTTAATCTACACTGATGTCTTTGTTTAAAGATTATTAAATTTTGATTATTGCTATATGTGCTAGCTAATAATTTATATAATTCAACTGTCTTGTTAGTTATTGTTGGTTATTAAGAAGTTGTTTTCTAAGTTTCAATATATAACAAAACTATTTACCTTTGTTAACCAGTCCAGCTACTGCTCCAGAGCCAATATCTGCACTTCCTATTGAACCACCACTGCCTGCACTACTTACTGTACCTATTGAAGATAATGTAGTGCTGATTGAGTCTATTGTGCCAGCTGTGGCAACTGTACCAATTGAACCTCCTGTGCCAGCAGTAGCAGCAGCATTTACTTTATTTAAATTATTAATTAATGTTTGGTCGTGGAAAACTAAGTATGTAGTATCTTTGCTGTTAGTAAATACTTTGTACTCAACATTATCAAGATTTTCATTATAAATATTTTTTGCCATTTTTTGTGGGTCACTACGAAGTTGTTTTCTAAATTCTTTATCAAACAACATATTATTTGTGTTTTGTGTTTTCATTTTTTAGTTCTTTTTTTATTAAATATTAAATATTTGAAAAATCAGCAATTTATTTTTTGCTAACTTATACCTTTACACTACCTACTGAGCCAGCAGTACTAGCAGTAGAAGCTGAGCTAAGAGTTGTACCTACTGAACCTAATGTACCTACTGTGGTTGATGAACCTGCTGAGCCAATAGTTGAGGTATTGACAGCAACATTTATATTATCTAAATTAAGCATTAATTCTTTATTAGGAAAAACTACATACATAGTATCTTTGCTGTTAGTAAATACTTTATACTCAACATTATCAAGGCTTTCATTATAAATATTGTTTGCTAGTTGTTGTGGGTTACTGCGAAGTTGCTCTCTAAATTTTTTATCAAACCATATATTATTTGTATTTTGTGTTTTCATTTTTTTCCTTATTTGTGTGTGTTAAAATGGTTTTACAGTGCCCGCTGAGCCAATTGTGCCAACTGAACCAGCTGTGCCGAAAGTACATCCAAAAGAGGATGCAGTACTAACTGAACCAGCAGAGCCAACAGTACCAATAGTAAAAGTATCTTCGCCTGCATATAATTTACTTAAACTAATCATCATTGATTCTTGATTAGGGAAAACTATATGCGTAGTATCTTTGGTATTAGTAACAACATTAAATTTTATATCTTTATTGCTTTTATCCTGCAATTTTGATATAGCATCTTTTGTGTTATTACGAAGTTCATTTCTAAATGCTTTATCAAATAATTTATTATTTATTGGCTCTTTCATTTTTTTTATTTCTTTTTTTATTCAACATTCAATATTTGTAAAATCAGCAATTTATTCTTACTAATCTATGTCTTTATACTACCTGCTGAACTAATAGTACCAGCAGTAGAAGATGAGCCAAGAGTTGCACCTATTGAACTTAATGTACCTACTGTACTTGCTGATCCTGCTGAACTAATAGTTGAGCTATTACCAGCAGCATTTACATCACCTAAATCAAGCATTAATTTTTTACTAGGAAAAACTACATACATAGTATCTTTGCTGTTAGTAAGTACCTTATACTCAACATTATCAAGATCTTGGTTGTAAATATTTTGTGCTACTTGTTGTGGATTATTACGAAGTTGTTTTCTAAGTTTTTTATCAAACAACATATTATTTGCATTTTGTGTTTTCATTTTTTTATTTTTTTTGTGTATTTTTTATATATTAATTTGGTTTTACAGAACCTGCTGTACCTACAGAACCTATAGAACCTGCTGTGGATAGAGTACCACCTAAAGTACCGAAACAAGCAATTGTACCAGCACTACCAACTGAGCTAATACTACCAGACTTTACAGGATCTATACCTGCAATATCTGCAATACCTGCATGTAATTTATCTAAGTTAATAATTGATGCTTGATTAGGAAAAACTACATATATAGTATCTTTAGTATTAGTAACAACATTAAATTTTATATCTTTATTGCTTTCATCCTGCAATTTTGACATAGCATCTTTTGTGTTATTACGAAGTTCATTTCTAAATGCTTTATCAAATATCTTATTATTTATTGGCTCTTTCATTTTTTTTATTCCTTAATTTAATTACATATGTCATTATAAATATTTTTTAGTAATTATTCCATATATTTTGCGTTACTAAATATAAAGTTACTTTGTTACACTAAGAGTTTTTAAAAATAATTATAATAATATAATATACTAATGTGAGTAACAAACTCAATCTCCTTGATAGCTTATAAATAATTAAAAAATTGACTTAGCCAAGTCAATAAAATAATTTGGAAATATACCAATAAAAAATATTAATAAGGCATTAATTGATAACACTAATTTAATATCTATGGGTATAGGTAATTGTATATTAGCATAAAGGCTTAATCTTGTACTAAAAATATATTTAATCTACACTGATGTCTTTGTTTAAAGATTATTAAATTTTGATTATTGCTATATGTGCTAGCTAATAATTTATATAATTCAACTGTCTTGTTAGTTATTGTTGGTTATTAAGAAGTTGTTTTCTAAGTTTCAATATATAACAAAACTATTTACCTTTGTTAACCAGTCCAGCTACTGCTCCAGAGCCAATATCTGCACTTCCTATTGAACCACCACTGCCTGCACTACTTACTGTACCTATTGAAGATAATGTAGTGCTGATTGAGTCTATTGTGCCAGCTGTGGCAACTGTACCAATTGAACCTCCTGTGCCAGCAGTAGCAGCAGCATTTACTTTATTTAAATTATTAATTAATGTTTGGTCGTGGAAAACTAAGTATGTAGTATCTTTGCTGTTAGTAAATACTTTGTACTCAACATTATCAAGATTTTCATTATAAATATTTTTTGCCATTTTTTGTGGGTCACTACGAAGTTGTTTTCTAAATTCTTTATCAAACAACATATTATTTGTGTTTTGTGTTTTCATTTTTTAGTTCTTTTTTTATTAAATATTAAATATTTGAAAAATCAGCAATTTATTTTTTGCTAACTTATACCTTTACACTACCTACTGAGCCAGCAGTACTAGCAGTAGAAGCTGAGCTAAGAGTTGTACCTACTGAACCTAATGTACCTACTGTGGTTGATGAACCTGCTGAGCCAATAGTTGAGGTATTGACAGCAACATTTATATTATCTAAATTAAGCATTAATTCTTTATTAGGAAAAACTACATACATAGTATCTTTGCTGTTAGTAAATACTTTATACTCAACATTATCAAGGCTTTCATTATAAATATTGTTTGCTAGTTGTTGTGGGTTACTGCGAAGTTGCTCTCTAAATTTTTTATCAAACCATATATTATTTGTATTTTGTGTTTTCATTTTTTTCCTTATTTGTGTGTGTTAAAATGGTTTTACAGTGCCCGCTGAGCCAATTGTGCCAACTGAACCAGCTGTGCCGAAAGTACATCCAAAAGAGGATGCAGTACTAACTGAACCAGCAGAGCCAACAGTACCAATAGTAAAAGTATCTTCGCCTGCATATAATTTACTTAAACTAATCATCATTGATTCTTGATTAGGGAAAACTATATGCGTAGTATCTTTGGTATTAGTAACAACATTAAATTTTATATCTTTATTGCTTTTATCCTGCAATTTTGATATAGCATCTTTTGTGTTATTACGAAGTTCATTTCTAAATGCTTTATCAAATAATTTATTATTTATTGGCTCTTTCATTTTTTTTATTTCTTAATTTAATTACATATGTCATTATAATTATTTTTTAGTAATTATTCCATATATTTTGCATTACTAAATATAAAGTTACTGTGTTACACTAAGAGTTCTGCAAGAATAATAATATAATGCACTAATGTGAGTAACAAACTCAATCGTCTTGATAGCTTATAAATAGTTAAAAAATTGACTTAGCCAAGTCAATAAAATAATTTGGAAATATACCAATAAAAAATATTAATAAGGCATTAATTGATAACACTAGTTTAACATCTATGGGGGCAGTTAATTGCATGTTAGTATTATGGTCTGAGGTGTCAAAATAAATATTTTTACAAACCACTAAGTAATAATACGAGCTAATAACCGCAAACACCACAACAATAACTGCAATCCAAATATAATTTAAAGCTATTATTTGTGATAAAATTACAAATTTAGCATAAAAACCAATAAACGGTGGTATTCCAGCCATAGACAACATGGTAATAAGCATCAATAATGCAAACCAAGGATTAGTTTTAGCTAATCCTTTATAATCAGTGATATTATCTGCTTCAAAACCTTTATTATTAAAAGCAATAATTATCCCAAAAGCTACTAAACTCATTAGTATATAGGCTATAAGATAAAAAACTGATGCTGAATAACCTAATTCCTGCCCTGTTGCAAAACCAAGTAGTATAAAACCAATATGCGATATAGTGGAATAAGCCAATAATCTTTTAATATTCTTTTGCACTAATGCTACTAATGAACCTAATATTATTGATGCTACTGCCATAAACATTAAAATATCTTGCCAATAAGATACAAGCCCTCCCAAAGCCTCTACTAATAACCTAACTAACATAACCAATATAGCTATTTTAGGCGCAGTGGATAAAAACATAGTAACAGCAGTTGGAGCACCGTGATAAACATCAGGTACCCACATATGAAAAGGTACAGCACCAAACTTGAATGCCAAACCTATTACAATAAACACTAAGCCAAAATTAAGTGCTAATAATTCTCCATTACTAAGAATACCAATATTACTGGTAAAGTCAGCAATTTCAGAGATATTTATACTTGCAGTAACACCATAAATCATTGACATTCCATATAATAAAATACCAGAGGCTATTGCTGCTAAAACAAAATATTTAATTGCAGCTTCAATGCTTGGCATTCTATTTATTGTAAATGCTATTAATGTGTAAAACGATATAGTTAATATTTCTAAGCCTATATATATGGTTAATAAACTATATCCAGATGCTAGTACCATCATTCCAAATACGGCAAATAAAAATAGCACAAAGTACTCGCCTTTTAAGATTTTATGCACGGTCATATAATGCCTAGAATAAACAAGAGCAACCATACTAAATACATAAATAAATATTTTTAATACTCCAGAAAAATAATCAAGCACAAAAGAATTGCTAAAAATTACTACTTTTTCATAATCTAGTAAATTCCAAGATAAAATCAAAGTAATAAGTAAACTAAGTTGGGTTAAATAGTAAGTTATTTGTTTAAATTTACCAATTAAAAATAAATTAATTAATAAAATAACTATAATGCTTAATAATAAAAATATTTCTGGAAATATGTAAATAAAATCCTTAGTATTAAATGATAGAATTTTTAATATTTCTGAACTCATAATTTTATAATTTACTGTTTAATGCTTGCTGTATCAAATGTTCTAATGATGTATCCATTACTTCTATTAGCATTTGTGGATAAATACCAAATGCCAAAACCACTATTGCCAGTATAGCAAAAATAACAAATTCTCTGGCATTTATATCTTGTAATTTAGCGACATTTTCGTTTGCTATCTTGCCAAAAAATACTCGTTTAACCATCCACAAGGTATAAGCAGCACCAATAATTAAAGTCAAAGATGCTACTAACGCATACCAAAAACTAATTTGCATAACTGATAAAATAACCATAAATTCGCCAACAAAACCAGATGTACCCGGCAATCCAGCATTAGCCATAGCAAAAAGCACAACAAATGCAATAAATATTGGCATACGATTAGCAACACCACCGTAATCGGCTATTTGTCTTGAATGCATTCTTTCATACAAAACTCCAATTATCAAAAACATAGCCGCTGATATAAATCCGTGCGATACCATTTGCACCATAGCACCACTTAAACCTAATAAAGCACCACTTGTAATATTTTTATCTGCTATTAAAAGTACTGCAAAAATACCTAAGGTAACAAAGCCCATGTGTGACACAGATGAGTAGGCTATTAGTTTTTTCATATCTTTTTGCACTAAGGCAACAAAGCCGATATAAGCAATGGCTATAAGTGATATAAAAATAACAATATCTGCAAAATCAAAAGCAGCATCTGGGGTTATTGGTAAACTAAAACGAAAAAAGCCATAACCACCCATTTTTAACATAATAGCAGCTAAAATAACAGAACCAGCAGTAGGTGCTTCAACATGAGCATCTGGTAGCCAAGTGTGAACAGGAAACATTGGAACTTTTACCGCAAATGCTATAAAAAATGCCCAAAATATGAGTTGTTGTTCGAGTAAAGTTAGGTTTAAATCATGTAAAAATAAAATATCAAATGAGTTGCCACTATGATACATATAAATAAATGCAATCAGCATAAACACCGAGCCAAAAAATGTATATAAGAAAAATTTAATAGTGGCATAAATTCTTCTATCACCGCCCCAAATACCAATAATTAATAACATAGGTACCAGAGATGCCTCCCAAAATACATAAAACAACATAGCATCAAGTGCAGAAAATACCCCAATAATAAGTCCTTCCATTAATAAAAAAGCTGATATATAATCAGCGATTTTATTATCTAAATGCCAAATAGCAAGCAAAACTATTAGTCCACTAAATGTAGTTAAAATAATTAAAGGTAATGATATGCCATCAATTCCTAAAGAGTAATTTATATTTAAACTACTTATCCAACTATAATGTTCAGTAAACTGCATTATGTGGGTAGTAGTATCAAAGTTAGTATATAAAACTAAACTTAAAATAAATACAATAAGAACAATAATAAATGCAAAACATTTTGCTAATAATGGGCGATTATTACCTATAATTAAGGTAGTAATGCCTGCAATAATAGGTAGCCAAATCAGCAAACTTAATATATTATCTCTAATCATTAGTAATTAAAAAATATGATATTAGTAGAGACCTTTGCACAAATATGAATAATCATCAAAAACCCGCTTTTCACCAACTTAGCAATTTTTTAAACCCAACCTTAGCCCTGCTAGGACAAAGTTTAATAAAATCACTAATTCGGCAAAAATTGAATTTTTGCTAATCACCCCTATTTATGCAAAGGTCTCCAGTATTATATAGTATAAGAATAATGTCAAATATTTAATTATTTAACTAAAAAACTCTCAGGCAATTATGTCGTCATTGCGAACACTGTTATAACAAGCCTTGCCTGTTATGATTTGCATTAAGATGAGATTGCCACGCCTTTATCAAGGCTCGCAATGACGATGGGCATAATTCCAATTCGTTATTGTTAGTGCTTTTTTTAAATCACACCACAAATATCTCACGACAAAAATATACCTTACAAGCACAATATCTATATGGGGAGTTTGAGGGGCAGTTGTACAATAGTTGTAATTAAGGAATTGGTTCTGCCCCTAATGGAGACCTTTGCACAAACATGAATAATCATCAAAACCCCGCTTTTCACTCACTTGATAATTTTTATCAAACCAGCCTTAGAACAACTAGGACAGGCTTGATAGAATATCATCAATTAAGTAAAAATCAGAGCTCTGCTAATCATCTCTATTTATGCAAAGATCTCTAATAAAAAAACAAGTAAAACAACTTAACACAAACTAAACACCCTGTAATTGCTGTTAGGGGTTTGGGGATACTCCCCAAAGTAAGCTTTGCTTACTATTATGGGTACTTTTTTTAATCGACATTTGGTATAATTCCAATTCGTTATTGTTAGTGCTTTTTTAAAATTACACCGCGAATGTCTCACAACAAAAATATACCTTACAAGCACAATGTATATATGGGGAGTTTGAGGGGCTGTTGTACAATGGTTGTGATGAAGGAATTAGTTCTGCCCCTCAATTAAAAAAACAATTGCTGTTAGGGGTTTGGGGATATTCCCCAAAGTAAGCTTTGCTTACTATTAAAAAAGGGTAGTATTCTCTTTATTTATTCGCAATGACAGTGTGTGTTTGTAGCTTGTCATTGCGAATACTGTTTTTTAGTGTGTGGCAATCTCAGGCAATTATGTTGTCATTGCGAACACTGTTATAACAAGCCTTGCCTGTTATGATTTGCACTGCCGCTAATTACATCGCGTTTTTAAGATGAGATTGCTACGCCTTTATCAAGGCTCGCAATGACGATAGTACCTTTTAACTATTGATGAGGCAATATTTGGATTTTCTGGGTTTACAATTAGTGTTTGCTTAGCAGGTGATATTAATACATCCATATCTTCTATAGGTACAGCACCTAAAAGTACTTCATTACCTAATACTAAAGCTCCAGTAAAACAACCTCTATTTAAAAATTTAATAACTATAGGTCCCATATATGGCACTAAATGCTTGCTACCATCAGCAGTTGTTACTTCTCGTTTATATAATTCTTCAAGTTCTAACTGTATAGCAATATGTTCTGGTATGCACAGATGTAAAGAACCAGTATCCACTAATGAATTAACTTTTATGGATTGAATATTACTACTTTTTGGATTTGAGAGCTCTATTTTTGCATTGATTAAACCCACATTAACCTCATTTATTATTGCTTACAGTTGCAAGGTAATTAAAAAATCATTACTTAAATTATAACATTTTTTAATATCTATTTTTGCTATTATTAAATTACACCGCATTTGTAGGATGAGATTGCCACGCCTTTATCAAGTCTCGCAATGACGGTAGGTATAATTCCAATTCTCAATTCTTAGTGCTTTTTTAAAATCACACCACAAATATCTCACAACAAAAATATACCTTACAAGCACAATGTATATATGGGGAGTTTGAGGGGCTGTTGTACAATAGTTGTAATGAAGGAATTAGTTCTGCCCCTAATGGAGACCTTTGCACAAACATGAATAATCATCAAAACCCCGCTTTTCACTCACTTGATAATTTTTATCAAACCAGCCTTAGAACAACTAGGACAGGCTTGATAGAATATCATCAATTAAGCAAAAATCAGAGCTCTGCTAATCATCTCTATTTATGCAAAGATCTCTAATAAAAAAACAAGTAAAACAACTTAACACAAACTAAACACCCTGTAATTGCTGTTAGGGGTTTGGGGATACTCCCCAAAGTGAGCTTTGCTTACTATTATGGGTACTTTTTTTAATCGACATTTGGCATAATTCCAATTCGTTATTGTTAGTGCTTTTTTAAAATTACACCGCGAATGTCTCACAACAAAAATATACCTTACAAGCACAATGTATATATGGGGAGTTTGAGGGGCTGTTGTACAATAGTTGTAATGAAGGAATTAGTTCTGCCCCTCAATTAAAAAAACAATTGCTGTTAGGGGTTTGGGGATATTCCCCAAAGTAAGCTTTGCTCACTATTAAAAAAGGGTAGTATTCTCTTTATTTATTCGCAATGACGGTGGGTGTGTTTGTAGCTCGTCATTGCGAACACTGTTTTTTAGTGTGTGGCAATCTCAGGCAATTATGTCGTCATTGCGAACACTGTTATAACAAGCCTTGCCTGTTATGATTTGCATTAAGATGAGATTGCTACGCCTTTTTACAAAGTCTCGCAATGACGGTAGGTATAATTCCAATTCTCAATTCTTAGTGCTTTTTTTAAATCACACCACAAATATCTCACGACAAAAATATACCTTACAAGCACAATATCTATATGGGGAGTTTGAGGGGCTGTTGTACAATGGTTGTAATGAAGGAATTAGTTCTGCCCCTCAATTAAAAAAACAATTGCTGTTAGGGGTTTGGGGATACTCCCCAAAGTAAGCTTTGCTTACTATTATGGGTACTTTTTTTAATCGACATTTGGTATAATTCCAATTCTCAATTCTTAGTGCTTCTTTAAAATCACACCGCGAATATCTCACGACAAAAATATACCTTACAAGCACAATATCTATATGGGGAGTTTGAGGGGCTGTTGTACAATGGTTATAGTGTACAAACTCGTTCTGCCCCTAATGGAGACCTTTGCACAAACATGAATAATCATCAAAACCCCGCTTTTCACTCACTTACATTAAGCAAAAATCAGAGCTCTGCTAATCATCTCTATTTATGCAAAGATCTCTAATAAAAAAACAATTGTTGTTAGGGGTTTGGGGATACTCCCCAAAGTAAGCTTTGCTTACTATTATGGGTACTTTTTTTAAATTACACCGCTTTTGTAGCACGAGATTGCCACGCCTTTATTAAGGCTAGCAATGACGGTGGTATAAAAGTACAGTGTCTAATTATATTTAAATTATTCTAACACAGTATTTTTTAGTAAAATAATACTTTTAGCATTAACCTTAATTATATGAGTGATATTGATAAATTAGCAGAATTATTACTTATAAATAAACTCACAATAAGTGTTGCAGAATCTTGTACAGCAGGTGCTTTATCTGCTAAATTAACATCTATATCTGGTAGCTCTAAATACTTTGATAGAGGCTATATAACTTATAGTAATAAAGCCAAACGAGAAGTACTAGGTGTTAGCTCAAATACCTTAGATAAGTATGGCGCTGTAAGTAAGCAGGTAGTTTTAGAAATGTTGAATGGGATAGTTAATAATTCAAGAACGCAACTAGCAGTAGCAATAAGTGGCATAGCAGGTCCAACAGGTGGTAGTCTAAATAAGCCAGTTGGCACAGTTTATTTAGCATTTTTAACTGCAAAAAAAAAATATGCTATAAAAAAGTTATTTTATGGCAATAGAAAAATGATAATAAAGCAAAGTGTTGATTTTGCCATTAATAATTTAATAACAAATATATCTAAGTGTTTTTAAACTCAGATACTCTAATTTTGCCATTAATAATTTTAGATTTTCTTTGCATTAATTTATCCATTTTTTGCCAAAAAGCTTGATTCAAATCAAAATCAGCACTAATTGCTGTACCCATTAATAAAATCAATAAATCAGCTGCCTCTTCTGCTAAATCATTAAGAGATTTACCCTTAGTCACGCAAGCTGATATTTCACCTAATTCTTCTGCCATTAATGCAATACGATAATGTAAATCCTCACCACCATTATTTTTAAAATCGTGTTTATTATGGAATGATTGTATTTTTGCCAACATATTTTGATAAGAATCTTTGTTGACTGCTGGTTTAATATTTTTTTTATTCATTTTTATAAAAATTTAAATTAACAACTAATACTAAATATCTCTTTGCTTGCTAAATTAATTGCACTTAATCTACCACCCCAAATACACCCTGTATCAAGTGGGTAAATATTATTTGGTTTATAATGCTTATTGTTAAGACTAGACCAATGTCCGAATATTATATTATAATTTTGGTAATTATTTTTGTGTAAAAACCAAGCTTTATAATCTTTTGGTTGAGTTTTTTGGTCGCCTTTATGTAAAAATTCTAATACCCCATTTGCATTACAAAATCGCATGCGCATAGTACTATTTACAATATAACGCCATCTACTATAACCTGTTAATTTATCGCTCCAATAATCTGGTTTATTGCCATAAATATTGCTTAAAAAATCAGCTATATTATCGCCTTGTAATTGCACTGCTATTTCTTTTGCATAACATAAAGCCTCTTTTATATGCCATTGAGGGGCAATACCAGCATGGACTAAAATATTATTATCTTGCTGGATAATAATTGCCTGCTTTATTAAAAAATTAACCAATTTATTTTTTTCATTACTATTTAAAATATCCGTTATAGTATCTTTTATGTGGAGTTTTTTATCATTATAAGCACAAACTAATAATTGTAAATCATGGTTGCCTAGAGTTATTTTGATATTATCTTTTATACTATATAAAAAATTTAAGCTAGCTAATGACTGCTTACCACGATTTACTACATCACCTAGAAAAAATAATTTATCTCTATCTTGCTTAAATTGTATTTTTTTTAATAATAATAATAAAGCATCTAAATTGCCTTGCACATCACCAATTGCATAATTCATTTATTTTAGCTGTTATTACTAGTGTATGGTAACAGGACCAATTAAAGCAAATTCTGGAATTATAGCCAAAAAAGTATCGCCATCATCTGACAACATTCCGTAAGTGCCTTTCATTGTTCCTGTTGGAGTACCAAGCACAACTCCAGAAGTATAAGTATAACTATTGTTTGATTCTAAATAAGGCTGTTCGCCTACTACACCCTCGCCCATAACTTCCTCTACTTTATTAGTATCATCGGTTATAACCCAATGTCTATCAAGTAATCTAGCACTTACTTCGCCTTTATTGGTTATGGTTATAGTATAAGAAAATACAAAATACTGCATTTTAGTATTTGACTCTTTGGCTAAATATTTGACTTTAACATCTACTTGAATATTATTTTTCATTTTTTGTTTTGATATAATCTTTGGTTAAGTTAATAAAATCATCAACGCTTAACATTTCTGCCCTTTGGCTTAAATTAATACTTGTTTCATTTTGACTTAAATGTGATTTTAAACAATTTTTGAGAGTTTTTCTACGCATTGCAAAACTAATACGAACAATATTGTGAAAAATATTATTATCAACAGTCTTGTTTTGAGTTTTTGGACTTAGTTTTATTATTGCTGATGTTATTTTAGGCTTGGGTGAGAAAGCAGTATTTGGTACACTAAATAAATATTCAATATTAAAATAATACTGCAATATTACCGATAATCTACCGTAAATTTTATTACCACAATTCGCAACAATCCTATTAATTACCTCTTTTTGAAGCATAAAATACATGTCTTTTATTAAACTATGACAAGTTATCATTTTTAATAAAATAGGCGATGATATATTATAGGGTAAATTACCAACTATACGCAAATCAGTAGCTAAATTATTAAAATTAAATTGCAAAATGTCACCTTGGTGAATAATTAACTTATTTATTTCTTGTTGTTGCCAATAACTAATAATATCTCTATCTATTTCAATAATGTGGAGTTTATTTAATTTATCAAGCAATGGCATGGTAATAGCTCCAAATCCAGCACCTATTTCTAACATGTTATCATCTTTTTGAGGGCTGATATGATTGATAATTTTGGCAATAATATTTTTATCTATTAAAAAATTTTGCCCAAACCTCTTTTTTGCTCTATGTTTTTTTATAATATCATGTTTTTTTATAATATCATGTTTTTTTACAATATCATGTTGTTTTGCTATATTTTCATTAAGCATTTTGTATATTGAGACCTTTGCATAAATAGGGATGATTAGCAGAGCTCTGATTTTTACTTAATTGATGATATTCTATTAAGTCTGCCCTAGTTGTTCTAAGGCTGGTTTGATAAAAATTATCAAGTGAGTAAAAAGCGGGGTTCTGATGATTATTCATGTTTGTGCAAAGGTCTCATATTATTAATAATATTATTGCTATAATCAAGTGCAGTATTAAAACTTCCTAGGCTAATTTTACCAGTTCCTGCTAAATTTAATGCACTGCCATGATCTACTGAGGTTCTAACAAAAGGTAGTCCTAAGGTAATATTTACTGACTTTTGAAATCCTAAGGCTTTTAGTACAGGTAACCCTTGGTCGTGATACATAGTAATAATAGCATCATTTTTTTGTAGTTTATCTTTTATAAATGCACTATCTGCTGGAATTGCACCTGTTATATTAATGCCTAATTTTTGCATCTCTAAAATAACAGGATTAATTATATTAATTTCTTCATTACCTAAATAACCATTCTCGCCAGCATGAGGGTTTAGTCCACAAACTATTATTTTTGGATTAGGTATTGCAAATTGCGTTATTAAGCTATTATAAACATTATTAATAGTGGTTCTTAAGTTATCCTTTGTTATATTATTTACTACCTCTTTTAATGGAATATGAGTTGTTACTAATGCTACTTTTAACTTATCATTAGCTAGCATCATAGTAGTTTTGCTATTAGTTTTTTTTGCTAAGTATTCGGTATGACCGCTAAATTTTATTCCTGCCTCGTTAATAATGCCCTTGTGAATTGGTCCTGTTAGCATAACTTTACATACACCTTGCTTACAAAATTCCACTGCTATATCTAGTGTTTTTAGAACAAAATTAGCATTTTTAACATTTAAAACTCCTGCTTGTACTTTATTTTTTGCTTTAATTGGATAAACTAATATATCACCTATATTTTTGCAATTAGTATTTTCTTTAATATTTATTTTTAAATTTAGTAGTTTTGCCCGTGATAATAATAAATCAGGGTCAGTAATTGTTATTAATTGTGTTTGAGAATGTTTTATGGGTTTTTGGGAGTTAATAATTGCTAAGTCTAACCCAATTCCAGATGGTTCTCCTGGAGTAAATGCTATTTTCATTGCTATTATTTTACGCTAAACTTATGTATAATATACTTAAAATAATGGCTAAACATACTCTTTAATATAAAACATAACTGTGCATAAGGATTATTTATTTATGCAAAAAAGTGTAAAAAAAGCAAAAAAACATGGCTAAAAAGCAAGGCTATGTATATAAATGCCTATATGCAATAAGATGTTGTGGTAAATTTTGAAGATGTTGTAGTAAATTTTGATTGATAATTAATTAAATACATGAAAAAAATATTATTAAAAATAAACTTTTTTATATTTATATTTGCCTTTGTTAGTGCATACAGTGCTAACAACAATAACTTTAATATAGTTGAGGTAGAATATATAACTATCAATAAAAGAATGTTGTTAGGAGGTTTTGTTGTACCATCTGTGGAAGTTAAACTTAGGGCACAATCATCAGGAGATGTTATACAAATCACAGCTAAGTCAGGAGATTTTTTTAAAAAAGGCACACAAATAGCAACACTAGAAAGAGAATCAATAACTGCACAAAAAAACTCTGCCCAAGCACAAATAGCATCCGCCCAAGAAGTGTTAAGAAATGCTAATGTGCAATACTCAAAGTCTATAATAGCACCAAGGTCTGAGGGCAATAATCTATTAGGTGGCATGCCTGGTATGTTTGGAATGTTTACCGACCCTATGCGTTCAGCGTTTGGGTCTGGCAACCCTGACTTTGAAAAATATGCCATTAGAAGAAATTCATATGCTCAATTCATACAAGCAAATAGCAAACTTAAACAAGCTAATTATAAATTAAAAGAAATAAATGAAAAATTAAAAGACACCTTGATTATTGCTCCATTTGATGGTGTAGTCGTAAAAAAATTAGTTAATGAGGGTGATGTTGTTCAGCAAGGACAGGTTTTATTATTATTCTCAAATATAAAAGATTTAGAAGTAGAAACTTTTGTTCCTTCAAGGATGCTTTATAGTATAAAAAAAGGCTCTAAATACCGTATTAAAATTGATGTTTCTAATTACATAGTGCATTCTACTTTAAAACAAATATATCCTGTGGCTGATAACAAAACACATACTATTAAGGTTAAGTTTTCATTGCCTAACAATATTCCAGTAATATCAGGTTCTTATGCAGAAATAGAATTATTTGACATATTTGACACTAGAAAAACTGTATTAATACCCGAGGCAGCTTTGGTTTGGCGTAGTAGCATTCCTAGTGTTTTTATTATCAATAGAGAAAATAAAACAGAGCTTAGGTTTGTTCGTATTGGCGATAAAGTTGCTAATGATAAGATTAGTATTCTATCTGGATTAAAACAACACGATAAAGTAATAGCTAATCCTGGGGCATTAATGGTTTCTGGTATGTCAATTTAGGCTAATTTTTAATAGTTTTTATATATTGAGACCTTTGCATAAATATGAATAATCATCAGAACCCCTCTTTCCACTCACTTACATTAAGCAAAAATCAGAATTCTGTTAATCACCCCTATTTATGCAAAGGTATCATTTTTTTAATCATTCAACAATTATAATTTTAAGGTATTTTTAAAAACTAATTAAAATGTCACAAGAAAATAATCACATTAACAAAAAACTAGGATTAGCTGGAAACTTAACAAAAAGTTTTATAGTATCCCCGTTATCATCAATGTTGTTTATTTTTATGCTTGCCGCTGGAATACTAGGTTTAGTATCCACCCCTAGACAAGAAGACCCGCAAATATCCGTGCCTCTTATAGATATTTTTGTTAAATATCCTGGTGCTAGTTCTAAGGAAGTATCTGATATTGTAGTAAGACCACTAGAAAGAAGAATGTCTAATTTGCTAGGGGTAAAACATGTTTATTCTGTTAGTGATAAAGGCAAGGCTATTATTACTGTTGAATTTAATGTTGGCGAGAAAATGAGCGATGCCATCATTAGAGTTAGAGATAAAATTTTATCTAATTTAGACCATATACCCCCTGGTATTAAACAACCAATAATAAAGCCAAAAGAAATAGATGATGTTCCTATAGTTAATATAGCCTTATGGTCAAATACCGTTGATGATGGACAATTGCGTTCTTTAGGTTTAGAAGTATTGCAGCAATTAGAACATGTAAAAAATACTAATAATGGTTTTGTAGTTGGTGGGCGTAAAGAGATTTTTCACATTGATATTAATCCTTCTAAGTTGTTTAGTTACAATGTTTCACTACAAGAAGTTGCTGATACAATTCGCTCATCTAATGTTAAATCACAAACGGGGTTTATTGATATTGATGACTATAAAATGGAGATTTACTCAGGGGATTTTTTTAAAAAATCATCAGATATTGAAAACCTAATAGTAAAAGTAGTAGGTAACAGAAGTATATATATTCGTGATATTGCTAATGTGTATTATGCACCTGAGGAAGTGGAGCAAATGGTGAATTTTTATACAGGAAATGCTTATAAAGAAGATAGTAAAGTTATATCAGGAGGAGCACCAGCTGTTGTTGTAGCAGTAGCTAAAAAATACGGTTCAAATGGCATTAAAGTAGCAAATGATATTGTAGAAAAAATAGCACAGTTAAAAACCTTTTTAATACCCAGTGATGTTAATATTGATATTATTAGAAACTATGGTGAATCAGCAAAAAATAAAGTAGATGAATTAATCTTTAAACTATTTATAGCAACAACTGCAGTAGCATTACTAATATGGCTAACACTAGGCTGGCGTCCAGCTATTGTGGTAACTTTGGTTATACCTGTGGTATTGTTAATGACAATATTTAGTGCTTGGCTAATGGGTTTTACTATTGATAGAGTTAGTTTATTTGCTTTAATATTTTCTATTGGTATTTTAGTAGATGATGCTATTGTAGTAGTTGAAAATATTTATCGTAGGTGGATGATTGAAAATAAAATTAGCATAAAAACAGCAATAGATGCAGTGCGAGAGGTGGGTAATCCTACTATATTAGCCACCTTTACTGTTATTGCCGCACTTATGCCTATGGCTGCTGTTCGCGGTATGATGGGTCCTTATATGGAGCCTATTCCAATTCTGGGATCGATTGCAATGTTGTTTTCTTTGTTTGCGGCATTTGCCTTTACACCTTATTTTGTAATGAAGTTAGCACCACCTATAGAAACATTAAAAAAAATGGAGAATGCTGAAACCAAAATAAATAAATATCTCCATACATTTTATCAATTTGCTGTTGGCAAATTATTTAATAATACTAGGTTTGGAATGATATTTTTAGCATCCTTAGTACTAGCTTTTTTTGTTGCAATATATATGTTTTATAATACCTCCGTTGTGGTAAAAATGCTACCTCTTGATAACAAAAATCTATTTTCTATCATCTTAGACATGCCCGATGGTACATCACTGGTAAATACTGCTAGTGTAGCAAATAAAATAGCAGAAACATTAAAAGATATTCCTGAAATTACCAGTATGCAAACCTATGCAGGAACTTCACAACCATTTAATTTTAATGGATTAATTAGACATTATTATTTACGCAAAGAATCTGCTAATGGCGAAATATCAGTACAATTATTAGATAAAAGTGAAAGGGATAGAACCAGCCATGAAATAGCCATAGCCGCAAGAGAGTTAATTAAAAATATAGCTAGCGATAATAATGCCAATATTGCTATTGTAGAAATGCCACCAGGACCACCAGTATTAAGACCAGTAGTTGCTGAGGTTTATGGTAGAAACGATGATATACGCAAAAAATTTGCCAACGACTTAACGCAATTGTTTAAAAACAGTAATTCTATGGCAGATGTCGATAATTATATGCGCGATAAATATCCAGTATGGCATTTTGAAGTAGATACAGAAAAAGCCATTCGTTTTGGTGTTAGTGTACAAACTATTAAAGAAACATTAGATATGGCAATGAGTAGTTTTAATATTACTACTGTTCGCTTAAAAAATGCCCTAGAGCCCACAAATGTAAGAATGCAAGTGCCACTATATAAACGGTCACAACTTAGTTATTTAAAACAATTACCAGTTGAGTCTAAGAATAAACAATTAATACCTATAGTTGATTTAGGCGAGTTTGTTTTGAAAGAACAAGATGATTTAATTTTTCATAAAGATTTATCTGCTGTGGAATATGTAGTTGGAGAGCCAGTTGGTAGATTGTCAGCACCTATTTATGCTATGGGAGATGTTGATAAATTACTAAGTAATTATCAAATGAAAAATGGTGATATTATTCAAGGAAACTATTTAGCAAAAGGAGGCTCTAATAAATTAATAAGTTTTGATTGGGCAGGAGAATGGACTGTTACTTATGAAACATTTAGAGATATGGGTATAGCATTTGGTATTGCCTTAGTAGTAATTTATATGTTGGTGGTATGGCAGTTTGGTAATTTTTTAACCCCAGCTATTATTATGGTACCTATACCTCTTACTTTATTAGGCATAATACCTGCTCATTGGCTTTTAGATGCAGAATTTACTGCAACCTCTATGATAGGCTGGATTGCATTAGCTGGTATTATTGTGCGTAATTCTATTTTATTAATGGATTTTACAGTACAAGAGTATGCCAGAGGAGTGCCATTTTTTGATGCAATAATAAATTCTTGCAGTGTAAGAACAAGACCAATATTAATAACTGTATTTGCATTAATAGGCGGCTCATCGGTTATTTTATTTGACCCTATATTTCAAGGAATGGCTATATCTTTATTAGCAGGAGTTTTTATATCAACAATATTAACATTATTAGTAATCCCACTAGGAACACTAAGTGCAGGAGAAGATAATTGCCGTAAAGTAGCTATTTATTTAGGATTAATAAAAGACGAGGAAGATATTGATGATTCTTATAATATGAGTAAACCTATAAAACCATCAAAAACTCCAAAAGAAACCAAAGAATGGATTGAAAAGTTTATAGAAAAACCTCAAGATGAAAACAAACATTAGAAAGAGACCTTTGCATAAACATGAATAATCATCAGAACCCCGCTTTCCACTCACTTGATAATTTTTATCAAACCAGCCTTAGAACAACTAGGACAAACTTGATAGAATATCATCAATTAAGCAAAAATCAGAGCTCTGCTAATCATCCCTATTTATGCAAAGGTCTCAGAAAAGTAATTTTTATAGTAATATTTATCATTCATAATATTGCCTTTGCTTCTTTAGAGTTTGAAAAAATAAATACTAATAATACGCAATTTTTATCTTTAAAAAAACTAAGTGTAAATAAAGACAGCAAACCAGATAATAAAACTACAACTAAGTTACTAGCAAAAAAACTACCTAAGAAACAACAAACTAATAAATATTATTATCATAATAACTACCGTAAGCCAAATTATTCAAACAATAACTACATAAATAATATTAATAATTACCAAAGACAAAATCTTTATAAACTAAAATTACTAAATAAACTAAATAGTTTTAACAATTTTAATAATAGCCAAGAAATAAACTCTATCATGGCTTTATTATTATTTAAGCAAATAAAACCCCAAATACATTATGTGCCTATTTTTATTCCAACATATATACCTTATAGTAGAGTGCCTTATTAAGCCAGCGAATAAAATTACTAATGGTAGTTTTACTATGCAAATTTACTATGCAAACTATCAAAAATCATATAGAAAAAAGCCTTAATAAACCTGTTACTAGCATGAACTCAATTAGCACAGGAGTTAATCAGTCTTTTAAGGTGGTATTATTAGATAAAAGCGAAGTATTTGTTAAGTATCAATCTAAGGCAAATGACTTTTTTGTTAAAGAAGGTATAGAGCTACAACTATTAAGAAAGTTTATTGCTACACCTAATGTTTTATTTGCTGATAATAATATTTTAATTTTATCTTGGCTTAAAATTAGCAATACTACTATTAATCAAACTAAATTAGGGCAATCTTTAGCTAAATTGCATAAACAAATTACCCCGTATTTTGGCTTTAAATTTGATAATAAAATTGGCATTACTCCACAATACAATGCAGTTGATAAAAAATCTATTAATTGGCTTGATTTTTATTGGCAATACAGGCTTTTATATCAAATACAACTTGCATATAAGAAAAATCTCATTACTAATAATAATTATCAAAAATTATTAACTATAAAAAATAAATTGCCTATTTTAATACCTAATAATATTACTCCAACACTATTACACGGTGATTTATGGTCTGGAAATGTTCTAAATGTTAATAATGAGCCATGTTTTATTGATAGTGCTTGTTATTATGGACATAGTGAGGCTGATTTAGCACTTACTTATATGTTTGGTGGTTTTAACAATGAATTTTATAAAGCATACCATAACATTCATCCAAAACAACAAGGTTTTGAGTTAAGAAAGACTTTATATATGTTGTATCATTATCTTAATCATTTAAATATCTTTGGTATTAATTATTTGACTAATGTTAATAATTATGCAGAATTAATCTTGACTAGTTAATTGATATGAGTATAATTTAGCAATCTTAAAGAGTGTATATAAATACTAATATTATGATAAGACTTTAAAAAAATTATATTAGTGTTAATGCTTTTTACTATTCCTCGATAGCTCAGTTGGTAGAGCGACGGACTGTTAATCCGTTTGTCCCTGGTTCGAGCCCAGGTCGAGGAGCCATATAACTTATAATATTTTTTATATTTTGGTATAATGTATAAAAAGACCTTTGTATAAATATTGTTATGCCGGTTTTAGTTTTTGATTAAATTTTAAGTATAAATATGATTAAATTTTTTATAATTATTTGCATAGTATTTGCAATAATGGGCGATGCTATTAGGTTTTCTGACTCTGATGGTAATTTTGGTATTATTATCAATAAAAAACAAGTGTTATATGGCATACAAGACGGAGCTATAAAGGCATACAATATATCTTTTGATTATTTAAAAACAACTGGAGTTATTAACAAAATTAAAAACTCATTATCTAATACTATAAATAGCGATAATAGTAAAAATAATAACTAATAATTATTTTTTGATTTTATTGTTGTAAAGAGTTTTTTAACTATAAAATATACTCTATTGTAAAATATTTTATTTATAAGGAAAATTATATGAGCATTGAAGAAAGAGTTAAAAATGTAATAATTGAGCAATTAGACTTAAAAGGCGAGGTTGACAATAATGCATCGTTTATC
This sequence comes from Gammaproteobacteria bacterium, assembly GCA_965207335.1. Classification (GTDB taxonomy): domain Bacteria; phylum Pseudomonadota; class Gammaproteobacteria; order PS1; family Pseudothioglobaceae. The sequence continues at coordinate 16,984 of OZ242267.1, read as the reverse complement.
GATGACTTAGGTGCTGATTCTCTGGATACTGTAGAATTAGTCATGTCATTAGAAGAAGAATTTAACTGTGAAATACCAGATAATCAAGCTGAAAAAATAACTACTATTCAAGAGGCAATTAATTATGTTAAGGCTAATACCTAATATAATTTAAAAACACTTTACAACAACATCTAAGACTAACTTAGTCATTTTTATATGAAAAAAAGAGTTGTTATTACTGGTCTTGGTATTATCTCACCTGTTGGCAATAGTATAACAAGTGCATGGAATAATATAATAGCTGGCAAATCAGGCATAGCAAGTATCACAAATATTGACACCACAGAACATTCTACTACCTTTGGTGGCTCTATCAAAGACTTTGATATTGAGCAATACATATCTAAAAAAGACGCTAAAAAAATGGATATTTTTATCCACTATGGTATGGCAGCTGGAATACAGGCAATAGAATCTTCAGGACTTGTAATAACAGAGGAAAATTGCGAGCGAATAGGTGTTGCTATAGGTGCTGGTATAGGAGGTATAAGCACCATAGAAAATACTGCTTTTATGATAAAAGATAGGAGTGTTAGAAGAATATCACCTTTTTTTATCCCTGCTAGTATTATCAATATGATTTCTGGTAATTTATCTATTAAATACGGCTTAAAAGGTCCTAATTTTGCAATTAGTACAGCCTGTACTACAGGTACTCATAATATTGGCAGTGCTAGTAGAATTATTGAATACGGTGATGCCGATGTTATGATAGCAGGTGGTGCGGAAATGGCAATATCGCATTGTAGTTTAGGAGGTTTTGCATCGGCTAGGGCCTTATCTACTCGTAATGATGACCCTACTACTGCATCAAGGCCTTGGGATAAAGATAGAGATGGATTTGTCTTAGCAAATGGTGCTGGTGTTGTAGTATTAGAAGAATATGAGCATGCAAAATCCAGAGGTGCTGATATTTATGCACAGATTAGTGGCTATGGTATGAGTGGTGATGCTTATCATATGACTAAGCCATCAGAAAATGGCAGTGGTGCTAGTATATGTGTTAAGAATGCCTTAAAAGATGGCAAGTTGAATGTAGAAGAAATTGATTATATCAATGCTCACGGCACTTCAACACCAACAGGAGACTTGGCAGAAACACAAGCTATTAAAACTGTTTTTGGCAAGCATGCTTATAAACTTGCTATGAGCTCTACCAAATCTATGACTGGACACTTGTTAGGTGCAGCTGGTGGTATTGAGACTATATTTAGTGTATTGGCTATTAAACATCAAATAGCCCCGCCTACTATTAATATTTTTAATCAAGACCCAGAATGTGATTTAGATTATGTAGCAAATACTGCCAGAGATATGAATATTAATTGTGTAATGTCAAACTCTTTTGGTTTTGGTGGTACTAATGGCAGTATTATTTTGTCTAAAATTTAATATCATAATAGTACAAGTCTTTATTTATTATTTAAGGTCTTTGTTACTACTTCTTGAATATCTGGGCTTAATTTATGTACTGCTAAAATCTTCTCTAAGGCTTGTTTTTGTAGGTTTGATTGTGGTTTTTGGTATCTACGATAATGACTAAATATTGCTACAAATCTAGCGCCTACTTGGGAATTAACAGTATTTAATTTAATAATAATGTCACTTAATAGCTCATAACCATCTTTGCTATGAAATTGCATATAATTACTACACCAAGAGCCAATTACAGCTCGTAATTTATTAGGATTAAGAAACACAAATTGCTCATGTTTCATTAATCGTTTAATAACTTTTATATCAGCATCTTCTGCTAATGCTTGAGTGCTAAACCATTTATCAATAACCTGAGTATCGTCTTTATAGGTATTATAAAAATCACTTAACACTTTATTCCTATAATGATTATCACGCCTAGTTAAAACTATAAATGCAGAAAATTTATCACTCATACAGGTAGCACTTTGATATTGTTTATAGCATAAATCATAATTTTTCAACAGACTTAAATACCATAAACAAGTATTTTTTAATGCTCTATTTGCTATTTGTGTTTCATTAAATTCATTGTTGTTATTATTTAATTTATTGTATGTACTTAGTAATAAATCTTTGCTAAAATTTGCAAATTCTAATGCTAAGTTTAATAAATCATTATGGGTTTTGGCTACGGTAATTATTTTTTTTTGTTGCTGTATGTATTTTTCATCTGGCATACTTATTAATCTAGCTGTTAAGCCATTATCTTTACTTGTTGCTAAAATATCAAAAAAACAATTAAAAATTTCCTTCTTAGCCTTAGCACCTAATTTGTTTAATAGTAGTTTACCCCATAAAATTTGGGCATTATTAAACTTACTAAATGCATCATCTTCATAAGATAATAATTTAATTCTTTCCTGATAAGATAAATTAGTATTTACAATAATTGGGGCAGAAAATCCTCGTAAATAAGAACATACAGGCTTAGATGATATATCATTAAATTTTAATTGCTTAGTTTTAGTGTCAATTATTACTGTATCTGTGGTTATTTTCTTGCCATCATTGTTAAATAAGGCATAATTAAATGGTATATAAAAACTACTATTATTATTAGTTAATTTTTGCTTAATATTAATAATAAAGGTTTTATTTTTGCTATCATAATCAGTAGTTATATCTATAACAGGTGTGCCAATTTGGCTATACCATAACTTAAATTGTGCTAAATTAATAGCAGACACACTTTCCATTGCCATAATAAAATCATCAACAGTAGCCGCTGTAGCATTATGTTTTGTTAGGTATAAATTAATTGCCTTTTGAAACAACTTCTCGCCTAATAAAGTATGAAGCATTCTTACAATCTCAGCACCTTTTTCATATACCGTTAAAGTATAAAAATTATCTACTTCTAAATAAGAATCAGGACGGACAGGATGTGCCATAGCACCACTATCTTCTGCAAATTGAAGGCTTCTTAAAAATTGTGCATCATCTATTCTTTTTAGTGCTCTGGAATGCTCATCACTGGTAAATTCTTGCTCTCTAAATACCGTTAAACCCTCTTTTAAACTTAGTTGAAACCAATCCCTACAAGTTACGCGATTACCAGTCCAATTATGAAAATACTCATGCCCTATTACTGCCTCTATGTTTATAAAATCTTTATCTGTTGCAGTCCTAGTATCAGCTAGTACATAAATAGAATTAAAAATATTTAACCCCTTGTTTTCCATAGCACCCATATTAAAATCATCCACCGCTACTATCATATAAATATCTAAATCATATTCTAAATTAAAACGAGTTTCATCCCATAAGAAAGCTTTTTTTAGTGCTAGCATTGCGAAGTTTGTTTTATGAAAGTTGTGTTTTTGGGTAAATATTTTTAATTGTACTTTTTTATTAGATTTAGTAATAAATACATCTGTTAAAACAGCAAAATCACCAGCAACTAAGGCAAATAAATAGCAAGGTTTAGGGTGTGGGTCATGCCATTTAACACTATTTTTGTCTTCTAAAATTAAATTACCATTTGATAATAACATTGGGTATTTGCTTTTATCAGCTATTATTACAACACTCCAAATACTTAATACATCTGGTCTATCTAAATAATAACTAATATTTCTAAATCCTTGTGCCTCACATTGAGTACAAAAATTACCAGATGATTTGTACAAACCCTTTAAACTAGTATTTTTGCTAGGGTAAATTTCTGTTATTACTTCTAGACTAAACTCATCATCTAAATCACTAATAAAAATACCCCTATCTGTAGTTTTACAAGATATTTTTATATTGTTTTTTTTAAGGTTAATTAATTTTAAATTCTTGCCGTTTAAGAATAATTTATTACTATTATCTGTGCTTTTTGGGTTTTTATAAAAATACATAGTATTGGTAACTATGGTTTTATCCTCAAATAACTTAAATACTAAGTCTGTGGTTTTAATTAAGTAATTTGATACCGTGTAATCTTTTCTATAAGTTAATTTCATTATATGCCTTTAATATTAAAAACTCTTTAAACTGCTTAGCTATAGGTGATAATTGCCTATTTTTATTATGCACTATATGCCAGTGACGAATAATTGGAAATTTTTCTACATTAAGTTGCTTAATAATTTTATTTTCTAGCTCTAATGTTACGGTATGCTTAGATACAAAACCAATGCCAAGTCCAGCCTTGACGGCACCTATTATAGCCTCATTAGAATTTATTTGAATATCAGTATTAAAATTTAATCCAGTAACTTTTTCTACTGTATATCTTGTTCCTGAACCTACTTCTCTGGTAATTAAAACTTCTTTTTTTAAGTCATTAATGGCAATATTTTTATTTGCTGATAGGAGATGCTCTGGATGTGCTATTACTATTATTGGATTATCCATAAACCTTTTAGTAATTAGCGGTATATTTTTTGGTGGTTCACCCATTGCTACTAAATCAATATCGTTATTAGTTAGTTTATTTAATAATTCTTGCCTATTTGTTACCTCTAAATGAAAACTTATACTTGGGTATTTTTTTTTAAAACTAGATAGTGTTTTACTAATAAATAAATGTGTAGTAGTAGCTACTAATATTGTTAGGTGTCCAGTATTAGGATGGGTAATTTGCTTAATATCTGATTTTGTATATTCTAGTTGTGATATTACTTTAACAAAATTATCATATAATCTACCGCCCATAAATGTTGGTTGTACAAGTTTGCCTTTGATATTAAATAGCATCTTACCAACATTTTCTTGCAAATGTTGAACCTGCATATAAATAGCAGGTTGAGTTAAATTTAACTCTTTACTTGCCTTAGTGAAGCTTTTAAGACGGATAACAGCCTCAAAAGCATATATTTGCTTTGTTGTATAATTAACCATTATTAAATATTAATAATAAAAATATATTATTTAAATAAAAACATAATTTTACATTATTAAGTACTGCTATATATCTTAGCTAATAATTTTTACTTGTGTCACTATGTAAACTTTATATTTTATAATTAAAATAATATATATTATCATTTTTTATGATTATAATACTGTTATTGATAATAAAATTGAGATTAGAAAGGACAAGAAATATGATAGATAAAATAATGGATAAGAAATATCGTAATAAATTGCGTAATAATCCACATTCCGTGTTTCATTATATTGATAAAGATGTAGATATAATTGTTAAAAATAATACTAAAACTACTACATATATGATATTACCTAATTTGAGTAAATTAGAATTAACAGAATTAACAAAAATACAAGCAGCTGCCACTGCAAGTACAATAGGTACAGTAGGATGTGCTAGTTCTGCTGGTACAATTCTGGGTACAGCTAGTACTGTTGGTTCAGCTAGTACTGTTGGTTCAGTCGGCACGACTGAAGTGAAATAAAAAGTTACATAGATATGCTTATACTAAAAAGACTGTTACAATATACAATAAAGGAAAAGAATTATGAATAAAGAATATCGTAATAAATTGCGTAATAATCCACATTCTGTGTTTCATTATATTGATAAAGATTTAGATATAGTTGTTAAAACTAATACTAAAACGACTATATATATGGTGTTGCCTGTATTAAATACATTAGAAACACAAGAATTAGAGCAACTACAAGCAGCAGGAACTACTAGCTCAGCAGCAACATTAGGTAGTGTTGCTACTGCTGGTAGTTTGAGTTGTCCTAGCACTATAGGCTCTCTTAGTTCGGTTGGTACTGTAGGTTCAGCTAGCTCAATAGAATAGTATAAAATATAGGAGTATATAATGTATGATATGACAAATAAAAAGTATCGCGATAAGTTGCGCAATAACCCACATTCTGTGCTTCATTATATTGATAAAAATATTAATGTAGTTGTTAAAACTAATACTAAAACTACTATATATGTGGTGTTGCCTGTATTAAATACATTAGAAACACAAGAATTAGAGCATCTACAAGCAGCAGCATCTACTAGCACAGCAGGATCTATAGGAACTACTAGCACAGTTGGTACTCTTACTTGCCCCGCAACTCTTAGTAGTGTTAGTACAGGTGCTACTGTTGGTACAGCAAGTACAGTAAAAATTTAAAACCACTCTATGCTTGACTTGAGTTTTTGGTTTGCCATAAGCATACAATTTATATCAAAACACAGACTACTACATTAAGTAACCTTATTTTTATTTTAAAATAATTGGTGTTGCCAGTATTTAGATAAATATCTTTGCCTAATATAATAAACTTATTTACTAATAAAATATTTAAACTATTTTTATATTTTATTGGTTATAATAGTAAAAATTCTTACAATCTGTAACTTTATGGACATACATATAATACCTCCTGCTTTGGGTGTGCTTGGTTTGATAGTGGTTTTTTTCATTTATCTTTGGATTAAAAAACAACCTACTGGTGAAGGCTTAATGGTAAAAATAAGTGAGCAAATACACTTAGGTGCTATTGTTTTTATGAAAAGAGAGTACAAAATGCTTGCTATTTTTGCATTTGCTTTATCTGTGTTACTGCTTATTTTTCTTGGTTGGCAAAGTGCATTTAGTTTTGTAGTAGGGGCATTATCTTCTGCAACAGCAGGCTATATTGGTATGAATACTGCTACTAAGGCAAATGTACGAACCACAAAAGCTGCTCATACCTTAGGTATTAGCCCTGCCTTGGAAATAGCATTTTTTAGTGGCTCTGTTATGGGGCTAACAGTTGCCTCATTAGGAATACTTGGCTTGGGATTACTATATTTATTTTTTGGTACAGACCCAGATACTGCAAATGCCCTACACGGCTTTGGTATGGGGGCATCTGTGGTGGCGCTTTTTTCTCGTGTTGGCGGTGGTATTTATACTAAGAGTGCTGATATTGGTGCAGATTTAGTGGGTAAAATTGAGGTTGGAATTCCAGAGGATGATCCTAGAAACCCTGGGGTAATTGCTGATAATGTTGGTGATAATGTTGGTGATATTGCTGGTATGGGCTCGGATATATTTGAGTCTTATTGCGGGGCTATGATAGCAACTATTGCTATTGCTTCAACTATGGGATTATTAGGTTTAGAAAGATTAGGTGCTAAAGAAGTACTAATGTTTTTACCTTTGGCTTTAGCTTCTATTGGACTTATTTGCTCAATTATAGGTATTATGTTAGTCAAATTTTATTCTGCTAAATCACCAGAAATAGCACTAAGAATAGGCACTATTGTTGCTGCTGTATTTTTTATTGCTAGTGCATATATTTTAATTAGTAATATGGCAATTAATAATGCTATTTGGTTTGCGGTGTTAATGGGTAGTGTTGGTGGTATTATTATTGGCTTGGTTACTGAATATTATACTTCTGCTAAACCTATTAGAGATATTGCCAAAGCAGGAGAAACTGGTGCTGCTACTGTTATGATTAAAGGCCTGGCAATTGGTATGCAGTCTGTTGTTATTCCAGTGTTAACTATTTGTGTTATTATATTTATTGCCGACTATTTTTCTGGACTTTATGGTGTTGGTATTGCTGCTGTTAGTATGCTAGCAACAGTAGGTATTACTATGGCGATTGATGCCTATGGACCTGTTGCTGATAATGCAGGTGGTATTGCGGAAATGGCTGGCTTAGGTGAAAAAACTCGTAAAATTACCGATTCTCTGGATGAATTAGGCAATACTACAGCCGCAATAGGAAAAGGCTTTGCTATCGGTGCTGCTGCATTAGCGGCACTAGCTATCATTACTGCTTATGTTGAAACAGTTAGCTCCTATAATAGTGATTTTATTCTTAATCTAAGTAATTCTTGGGTGCTTATTGGACTGTTTATTGGTGGTACTATTCCTTTTTTAATTTCAGCTATTACTATGACTGCTGTTGGTGATAGTGCTTTTGCAATGATTAAAGAAATTAGACGACAATTTAAGGAAATTGATGGCTTATTGGAGGGTAATGCTGAACCAGATACCGCAAAATGTGTGGATATTGCCACAACAGCAGCACTTAAAAAAATGATACTGCCTGGTATTATTGCTGTTTTTACTCCAATTTTAGTTGGTTTTATTTTAGGACCTGAATCACTAGGTGGAATGCTAGCAGGTGCTTTACTTGCTTGTGTTTTAATGGCACTTATGATGGCAAATGCTGGTGGTGCTTGGGATAATGCCAAAAAATTTGTTGAAAAAGGTAATTTTGGTGGTAAGGGCTCTGATACTCATACCGCAACAGTAGTAGGTGATACAGTAGGAGACCCATTTAAAGATACCTCTGGACCATCTATGAATATTTTAATAAATGTAATGGCTATAGTGAGTTTGGTAATTGCCCCACTATTATAAGCTTGAAAATTTGGAATTATGTGTGATATTGCTTGCTTTTTATATTTAAAAATAGTATTGTTTAAGCAATTTTTACTACTTAGATAAGTTTTTTTATAGTTTTAAGCTAGTTATTACAATAAACTCTTTTATCTAATTAAATAGTATTAATTTACATTTATTGTACCAGCAGTAGATATTGAGCCTGCTGAAGCCGCAGAGCCAAGAGAGCTAGCACAAGTACAGTAGGAACCAGCGGTGCTTAATGTTCCTACTGTACTAACACTACCTCCACTTCCTACAGTATGGGTAGCGGCAGCATTTATATTTTCTAGATTTAGATACAAATCTTCATTAGGAATTACAACATATATTTTATCTTTGCTATTAGTAACTACTTTATACTCAACATCTTCTTTATTATATTGATATAAAGTGCTAATGGCAGATTTATCTTCTCTTAATTGTTTGCGGAATTCTTTATCAAGCAATAATTTATTTATATTTTTCATATTTAATTATCCTATATATTAATCACAGCCTTTACTACCTACACTACCAAGACTACCTGCACTACCTGCAGTACTAAGACATCCAACAGTGCCGCCACTAGTACTAGCACAGCCAAAAGTACTTAAACTACCTACGGTGCCAACAGTACCTGCTGTATCACCTGCTACTTGAATATTTACTAGTTGATTATCTATTGTATTTTGCAATACTAAGTATACTGTGCTTTTGGTATTAGTTTTAACTACTATATCAATATCCTTGCTAAGATAATTTAAAAAAGTATGTGGGTTTTTACGAAATTCGCTACGATCTTTTTTATTTGTTACATCAATCATAATATTAATCCTTTTTATTAAGCATATTAAAATCTATTTTAATATAATAATTTCAATTAGGCTATTAAAAATTAATAATTGTATATATAGTATTGTTGTTTACACATGCTTTGTAATTTAACCTTGTTTATAAATATAAAATTAAATACTAGCAATTAAAAGTAATATTATTGTTTACTAAACTAGCATAAATAGTACTATTTTCTTTAAATTTACCTGCTAGTATGGCATTAGATAGTGGATTTTCTAATTCTTTTTGTATGGTTCTTTGTAGCAATCTAGCACCGTATATAGCATTATAGCCAATTTTTGTTATATAATCTAGTGACTTATTGTCTAATTCTAATTTTAAGCCTATTTGTGCAAGTCTAATATTTAATTTAACTATTTGTAATTTTGCAATTTTTGCAATTTGCTCTCTGGATAAAGAATCAAATACAATAATATCATCAATACGATTGATAAATTCTGGACGAAAATACTGCCCTAAAATTGGCATTAATTGCTCTTGAATATCTTTATTTGGATTTTCTTGTATTAACTGTGAGCCAATATTAGAAGTCATAATAATAATAGTATTACTAAAATCAACAAGTCTGCCTTTGCTATCTGTTAGCCTGCCATCATCTAAAACTTGTAATAGGATATTAAATACATCACTATGGGCTTTTTCAATCTCATCTAGTAGAATTATAGCATATGGTTTACGCCTTATAGTTTCAGTTAACAGTCCCCCTTGCTCATATCCTACATAACCTGGAGGTGCACCAATTAATTTTGCCACTGAATGCCTTTCCATAAACTCACTCATATCAATTCTAACTATTGCATCTTTGCTATTAAATAAAAATTTTGCTAAAATTTTGCTAAGCTCAGTTTTACCAACACCAGTTGGTCCTAAAAATAAAAATGAGCCATCAGGACGGTTAATAGCAGACAAACCTGCTCTACTTCTTCTAATAGCATTAGCAATAGTTGTAACAGCTTCGTCTTGTCCTATTAAATCTTTATGAATAATAGCTTCCATATTTATTAATTTTTCTTTATCTCCTGTTAGTAATTTATCAATAGGAATACCTGTTGCTCTGGCTACAACTTTACTAATATCAGTATCATTTACACTGTTTCTTAATAGTGTTGTAATATTGTTCTGTTGAGATTCTTTTTGTTCTGCTAAAGATATTTTTTTCTCTATTTCTGGAATTATGCCGTATTGTATTTCTGACATTTTGCTAAGATTGTTTTGTCTTTTTGCTATTTCAAAATCATTTTTGCTGTTTTCAAGTTGTTCTTTTAATTGTTGGGCATTTTGTAATTGTGCTTTTTCTAGCATCCATATAGACTCCAAATTAGCATATTCTTGTTCTAATTCATTGATATTATTATTGAGTTTTTTTAATCTTTCTTTGGATAATTTATCACTCTCTTTGTTTAGTGCTACTTGTTCTATTTTTAGTTGAATTAACTTGTGATGTAAAATATCCATAGCCTCGGGCTTGGAATCTATCTCTATTCTAATTTGCGCTGCTGCCTCATCAACTAAATCAATGGCTTTATCTGGTAGTTGTCTATCAGTAATATAACGGTTAGACAAAGAGGCAGCGGCAATAATAGCAGAATCTGTTATAGTAACGCCATGATGAACTTCGTATCTATCTTTTAATCCTCTTAAAATTGCTATGGTATCTTCAACACTAGGTTCATTAACCATTACTTTTTGAAATCTTCTTTCTAAGGCTGAGTCTTTTTCAATATTTTCGCGATATTCATTAAGTGTTGTAGCTCCCATACAATGCAAATCACCTCTTGCTAGTGCTGGTTTTAACATATTACCAGCATCCATAGAGCCTTCTGTTTTTCCAGCTCCAATAATAGTATGAATTTCATCAATAAACAAAATTACTTGTCCCTGTTGTTTTTCTAATTCTTTAAGTAATGATTTTAATCTTTCTTCAAATTCTCCGCGATATTTAGCACCTGCTATCAATGATGCCATATCTAGTGATAACACCTTTTTATTTTTTAAACTAAGTGGTATTTCGCCATTGATAATTCTAATAGCTAAACCTTCGGCAATTGCAGTTTTACCAACTCCTGGCTCGCCTATTAATACTGGGTTATTTTTGGTTCTTCTTTGTAATATTTGCATTACTCGTCTAATTTCATTGTCTCTACCTATTACCGGGTCTAATTTACCTTGTTTTGCCATTGCACTTAAATCTTGAGTATATTTATCTAATGCACCTCTATTGCCCTCATCACTAGCATTTTGAATATTATCACCTGCTCTAATTTTATCAATAGCAATAATTAATTGTTGTTTATTAACACCATTTTTAGTAAGTAATTTAGCATATTTATCATTGGTAGAAATTAAGACTATTAAAAAAGTTTCAGTAGCAATAAAACTATCATTATTGTCTTTTGCTAACTTTTCGCATAAGTTAAATAATTTTATTAATGGCACGGCAATATTAATATCGCCATTAGGGTTATTAATAACAGCAGTTTTGGCTAATAATTTATCAATATCAGATTTTATGGCGGATATATTGCCATTTGCTTGTTTAATAGCATAGCTTGATATATTATTGTCATTGTCAAGTAGTGCTTTTAATAAGTGCGATGGCTCTATTACACTATGATTCATAGCTATTGCTACTGATTGAGCTTCTGCTAAGGATTCTTGTAATTGATTGGTTAATTTATCTATTTGCATATAATTTATTTTGTATGAATAATATATATGTTGTAAAATATTTTTTTCAATTAAAATATATTATATATAGTTAATTTTTATGCTAAATTATGAAAAAAATATCTTGTTTTATTGCATTATTTTTACTTATACACGCTATAAGTGCAAAAGAAACAATAATTACTAATATTGATACTAATACTTTAATAAAACGCCTTGCTAATGAGGACGACTTATTGCTTGTTGATGTTAGAACACAAGAAGAAGTAAACAATGTAGGAACTATTGGTCTAGGTGGACAAAATGTTGTTATTCCAAGAGGCTGGCTTGAATTTAGAATAGATAATTATGCTGACAAAAACACTCCTATTGTAGTTTATTGTGGACAAAATTTGCGTAGCCCTCTTGCTGCTAAAACACTAATTGATATGGGTTATAGCAATGTAGCTAATTATAAAGATGGTTATTTTAATTGGCAAAAAGCAGAACTCCCTATTAGACTAGCCGATAAAGCAAAAAACTCAATATTATATAGTTTACCTATTAAAGTAGCAGATGGTGTATTTTCTGCTATTGGTGCAACTAGGCCGTCTAGTTATGAAAATTCTGGTCATAATAATAACCTGTCTTTTATTATTGGCGATGATAGTGTGCTAGTTTTTAATGCTGGTGGTAGCTATTTACTAGCACAAGCCTTACATAATGAGATTAAAAAAATAACAAATAAACCAGTTAAATTTGTAGCACTTGAAAATGCACAAGGTCATGCTATGCTTGGTAGTAATTATTGGAAAGAACAAGGTGCTACAATAATAGCACATAAATATGCACACGATAAAATAAAAGAGTACGGCGAAAAGATTTTAAATAGTGCAAAAACAAGGCTAAAAGATAAATCAGTATATACTAAAGTAGTATTGCCTGATAAAACTTTTACTGATAAATATAGCCTTGACTTAGGCAATCGTAAAGTAGATATATTGTATTTAGGCAATTCACATAGTATCGATGATATTCAATTATGGCTTGAAGATAAAAAATTACTAATAAGTGGTGATACGGCATTTAATACCAGAATGTTGCCTATTTTTGAACATACTAATACCGCAGAGTGGCTAAAAACTTGGGATAAACTTGTAGCCTTAAAAGCAGATATTATAATACCCGGACACGGTGCTCCTACTGATATAAAAACAGTAACTTATTTTACCAAAGACTACCTTAACTACATTCGCAATAAAATTACCGTAATATTAGATGATGGTGGTGATCTCCCTGATGCTTATCAAATAGATCAAAGACAATTCAAAACTTGGGATACTTATCAAGAACTACATTTACAAAATGTCTCTCGATTGTTTAAACAAATGGAGTTTGAGTAAATATATTGTATTTTATATGTCTTTATCTGCTTAGCTAATCAAGCTGTACACTACCTAAACTACCAGCAGAGCCAACAGTACTAAGAGAGCCAACAGTGCCTAAGGTACCACCAGTAGTACCAAAACTACTAATAGTGCCACCTGAACCAAAACTGCCAACACTACCAACAGTTGATACTTTTACTCCTGCTTGAATATCACTCATGTCAATTGCTATGTCTGTAATTACAAAATACACGGTATCTTTAGTATTAACTACAACCTTATATTCTATATCATTATATTGATTGTTTAGTTCGTTTATAGCTTTTTTTGGATTATTCAATAATTCACTTCTAAATGATTTATCAAATAATATATTACTATTATTTTTCATTTTTTATCCTTTAACAGTACCAATAGTACTACTAGTACCTAAACTACCAATACTTCCAATACTACCTTCAGTGCCAAGGCAACTACCACCAGTACTAAGAGTACCAAGACTACTAGCAGTACTAGCTGTGCCAGCACTACCTACAGTACCTGCAGTAGATACTTTAACACCAGCTTGTAACTTATTAAGATCAGAACTTAAATAGTCGTTAGCAAGAACAACAAAATATACAGTATCTTTAGTATTAATAACTACTTTAAACTCAATACCTTCCATAGTTTCAACATTAGCTTTTTTTAATACTTCACTAGGATTCTCAAGCAACTTTTTACGCATACTCTTATCGGTATATAATTTATTAAAATCTATCATAATTATCTCCATGTATATAACTGTATTATAGTGTGGTTATTTTTTATAAAAATAATTTTGTATTACAATATATAAACTATAGCATGTTATATATACTTTTTTGTCTTTATGAAGTAGTATAACAATAAAACAAGATTATTTTATTTGCGTCTAAAAATAAATAGTCCAATAACAGAAGCAATACCAAGACCTATCCATTTTACTTGTTCTGCATATCCTTTTAAATGCATACCATACAAAGCAATCACTGAAAAACCCATACAAACTGCTGTCAACTGTCCAAAAACATTGAAAAACCTTTCAGAGTTAATAATTTTATTGTCTATTTTTTGCCTATGAGTTGCCTCTTGTTCAGCCATTTTTACAATTCTTTCAGCAAAACCAATTTTTATATTTTCGTATTGTTGTAAATCTGATGGCTGGGGTATAGGTCCTCTATAATGTTGTTGATGTGTAATTAACCCCTTACTAGAATTTTGTTGTGTGTTTTTGACTAATTTTTTAGTCTTTGACATTCTTTAACTCTGCATCAATCACACTCATTGACTTTCTTAAATCATTACCTACACTTTCCCAAATTTGCTGTATTCTTAATTCAGTTGAAATTTTAGGAACTCTTTTTCTAGTTCTATCATTAGGTATAAACAAAAAAGACAGCCATAGTATTTAACGAGTACAACATATAATTATTAACATAAAACTTTATACTCTACATTATAAGTTAAAAATATATATAAATAACATTGTTACATTAAAAAAATATATGCATATTGTAAAAACACAATTAAAAAGCTATACTATGCATATAAATGCTTATGCAGTAGTTTTTTATGTTTCAACTGAGCTTACTGTACTCATTGTTGTACACAATGTGCTAAAACTAGAAAGCCCAAATTTGCCTGCTGCTGATAAATCTTTAAGCTCATCTAATAATAAATTTTCATTAGGTATTACGACATAAATAATATCTCTGGTATTTTTCTTGACAACAACATCTGTAGATATACTGCTATCTAATTCACGAGCATATAAGCTAGGATTAGAGGTTATATTTTTACGAAATTCTTTATCAAATATTTTATTGTTTTTTATTTTACTCATTTTTATTATCCTTAAAATTAATTAAAAAAATATACTACATCGTTGATTATACATTTAAGATTATATAAACCCTAATACTTTTTACTAACTCTTTATATATTATAAATAGTGACACTTCTAATAAAAAATACTACTTATATCTTAATTTATTAATATTTTAGACTGCTATATAAGTACAGAATGGTCCTTATATATTGGTATTATGTTACTAAAATTAGCTTATAAATGACTAAATCCACCAATATTATCACTACTATAAGATGGATTAGAATGAGATAGTAAAAATTTTACTGCTTGTTGAAAATCTTTTAATAGTAAATCTGCCATATCGTAACTAAAACCATGACGAATTAATATGCGTTGAATTACTAAATCTTCCAAATTTGCAGGTAGTGTATAAGCTGCTACTTGCCAACCACGAATACGCAAACGCTCTTCTAAATCAAATAAAGTAAAATTATAGTTATTATTTTTTAACTTCCAACTAATGGCTGGAATACCATCAGAGCCATCGTAAATAATATCAAAATGTCCCATTTTTTCAATTTTGCTAGCAATATGCATTGCTATACTACGACAAGTAGAATGCACCTTAGTATAACCTTCTTTACCTAAACGCAAAAAATTATAATACTGGGATACAACTTGTCCGCCCGGTCTTGAGAAATTAAGGGCAAAATCTGGCATATTACCGCCTAAATAATTAACATTAAATATAAGTTTTTCTGGTAAATCTTCTTTATTTTGCCAAATAATCCAGCCAACTCCAAGCGGTGATAAGCCGAATTTATGTCCCGAGGCATTGATTGACTTTACTCTTTGTATGCGAAAATCCCATTTTAATTCTTTTTGTATAAATGGTGCTAGAAAACCACCGCTTGCGGCATCAACATGAATAGGAATATTTAAGTTTGTCTTTTGTTGCAATTTGTCCAAAGCCTCACTAACTTCTAATACTGGTTCGTATTGTCCTGTAAAAGTAACACCCAAAGTAGGCACGACACCAATGGTATTTTCATCGCACCTTTTAATTACTTGTTCAGAATTCATAATATAACGCCCATCCTCCATTGGTATCTCGCGTAATTCAACATCCCAATATCGAGCAAATTTATGCCAACACACTTGCACAGGTCCTGTAATTAAATTAGGCTTGTCTATGGGTTTATTAAGAGTTTTTTGTTTATCTCTCCAATTCCAAAGCATAGCAAGACCACCAAGCATAGCAGCTTCACTTGAGCCTGTGGTAGATGTGCCTATCATATTCTCATCAGCACCCCATAAATCACCCAAAATATGCACACAGCGACTTTCTATTTCTGCTGTTTGTGGATATTCGTCTTTATCAACTATATTTTTGTCAATACTAAGTTTCATTAACTCTTGAATTTCAGGCTCTAACCAAGTTTGACAAAAAGTAGCAAGGTTTTGACGAGAATTACCATCTAGAAGTAGTTCATCAGCAATTAGTTGATAAATAGCATGTGGATTGTGTTCATGCTCTGGTATAGTGTATTTAGCTAATTTAGTGTTAGTATCTATTGATGAAAAAATATCATCGTTTATTTTTGCTATTATTTCTTGTTTATGGTGTAGCATATTATTCCTTTAAAATATATTTGTATAACACAGCATAAAAATAAAAACAGCTTTTATGCAGTGATTTGATAAGTTTTTTTATACATAGATTATATGTAAGCTTTTACTTAGGATTAATTTTATCATTAACTCAGATTTTATTCTATCTAGCCATTAAAATAGTTGCTTAACACAGTAAGTCTTTGATTATTTGTACTATGTAATATAATTCTCTAATTATAACACTCCTGTTACTCTTATATACCAGCCTTTAACATTATAGTCTAAGTCTGCTAAATCACTACTATAACCACTAAAATTGTATCCTAATGCTGCTTCTATTAAATCGTTAAATCTCCGTTTAACCT